>NZ_BAOG01000278.1 GCF_000400365.1 Vibrio jasicida CAIM 1864 = LMG 25398
GTTTGCGTCCTTCCAAGCCCATTCACAAAATGATTGACCGTTAGAACCCAATTCGAACAATTCAACCCATTTGCAGAATTCCCAAAGGCTTTGCGGGATATTGTTTTTCTTGAACCATCGAGACATGAAGCGCGCCTCAAAACGTAGACGGTTAGTGGCAAAATCTCTTAGAGATTT
>NZ_BAOG01000277.1 GCF_000400365.1 Vibrio jasicida CAIM 1864 = LMG 25398
GTAACAACGAGCATTGTTCATGGACAATAGATTGTTTGGACCCGGAGTCATATTGAGCGCAAAACACGCAGGTATAAAGAACAATAACGTCCAGATTTCCACAATATTTCCTCCATAAAACTAACGCCCAATTAAGGTGTGAGGCACGCAATACGATGCTCCCGCATACCACCTTAATCACTAAAACCAACGCATAGTAAAAATGCCA
>NZ_BAOG01000276.1 GCF_000400365.1 Vibrio jasicida CAIM 1864 = LMG 25398
TCTGCCTGTTCTCTAAAGATGGCGAACAGTTTTGTGGCAAGGTGGGAGTAGGCGGTAATAACGACACAATCCACTTTCAAATTTCAGGGGATGGCTGCAAGCATCTATTCACCAATCGCACCCGCCGTTATGTCCACCATTGGCTCGCTAACATTCTAAATGTCATTCTATTGAGTC
>NZ_BAOG01000275.1 GCF_000400365.1 Vibrio jasicida CAIM 1864 = LMG 25398
GCCGCATTAAGGTGTGAGCGACGCTTGGCTATACTTGAGCGAAGCGAAACTGCCAAGCGTTGCGAATCACTCTTAAATGCTTTGTTATATGCATGATATCTACTAGCTTAGCCGAAAGGCAAAATGTTATACTATTCAGTACGTAACGACACTAAAAACTGCAAATGAATAGCATTGATGACATAATCAACAGATCTGAAGAGCTTGCCAAGCTATCAGAAATAATTTTTGAAAAAACTGACGCTGAACTAAGAAAAGACCCATCAGAGATTTACCAGTATGAACATGATGCCCTAGAGCTACAACGCCTCCAATCAGACGAAATTGCACATCAAACAAATGATCTAAACAAGATAAAAGCAAAATATAAAGCCATCAGCGATGAAGTCGCTACGCTACAAGCTGACATCGATAAAAAGTTCATACAGAAAAACAGCATTAGAAAAACAATAATAAACTCATTACTTATGCTTGTTTCAATTGGGGCTTCTGCATATGTATTTTCACTGGAAAATTTAACTGAAAGCATCACTGACTACATTAACTACGTTGCACTTTTTGTAACTTTTATCGTACTCTTTTATACAATTCGATTAAACAGTAGCGCATTAAAGACAAGCAAAGAGGAACACGAACTTACGCAAAAACTAATAATTTCTTCGCGCACTCTTGAAGAAATTGAAAAAAATGAAGCTAGAGTTACTAAAATCATTGAACTATTCAATCAAAGCAAAGAGTTGATTGGAGAAAATAGAAACATGATGCAGCGCCTGAGAAATCTTATTGATTGCAATAAGGAGACTCAGTGATGCATGCTATAGCTTCCCTATCGATTCAACAGCAATTTTTGTATCTTGTTATAATTTGGATATTTCTAATTATTTGCAGGAGTTTACAGCTTAAATCACTTCCTAACGACTCTTGTTTTTTAAAAGCAATTGGGGTTTGCTTCGGCATTTTTGCAATATTTGGAATCTTAAAGATAACCAACACGCTTTCAGTTGATACATCAAGTGACCTATTACTAGCGCTATTCACTAGCTTTGCCGCACAATTATGGTTAATGCTTAAGCTAATTGGTGCATTTTTCAAAAGCGCAGATACTGAATAATGCATATAACGCCCTGTTAAGGGGTGAGCAACGCAATACCGAAGCCGCTGCAAACCACCTTAAACACTAAACTCAACGCATAGTGAAAATGCCACGCGTTGCGAATCCCTCTTGAACAGTTTGTTAGTTTTATTGCTGGCGACTCAGTAACA
>NZ_BAOG01000274.1 GCF_000400365.1 Vibrio jasicida CAIM 1864 = LMG 25398
GGGTGTGTAAGCGTTGTGAGGCGTTGAGCTAACCTGTACTAATTGCCCGTGAGGCTTAACCATACAACACCCAAGGGGTTTTGATGGATTCAATGCAAGAACGATTGAATGTGTAGTAGAACTTAAAATCAGTTTTCCAGATTAAAGAATTTGCTTGGCGACCATAGCGATTTGGACCCACCTGACTTCCATTCCGAACTCAGAAGTGAAACGAATTAGCG
>NZ_BAOG01000273.1 GCF_000400365.1 Vibrio jasicida CAIM 1864 = LMG 25398
CCATCAGTAAGCGTAACTATGTCGAGGTCAACTGAAGCCTGACCTGCTGGTACTTCAATACTTGTTACGCCAGTAAAGTCAGTACCATCTTGAGCCGTACCAGAGTATTCGAACTCAACCGTTACTTTCTCATCAGCGACTTGATCCAAGCTCACAGTAAAGCCTGCGGTTTGACCTTCGTTGACGCTATCTTGGTCGGCGACAATGCTGACTTTCGGTGC
>NZ_BAOG01000272.1 GCF_000400365.1 Vibrio jasicida CAIM 1864 = LMG 25398
GACAGATTCGGTATTGGGCCCAAGTTTTTGCTATCCATGGTGCAGCTTCATTTTTACCAACTAAACATGCTGTTTCTGCTCAAACAAAGCTAAAAGCATTAAATTTAATGTGGACGAATGACTGGTCTCTCTCGCACACTAGCGCAGTATTTAACCTCTCGTCCCCTGGGATACTTTCTGTCTGGCTCAAAAGATTTAACGAGCTCGGTATCAAAGGGCTCAAAATTCGCCAGAAAGGAAGACCTTCAATGAAACAGCAGCCTC
>NZ_BAOG01000271.1 GCF_000400365.1 Vibrio jasicida CAIM 1864 = LMG 25398
ATCAGACGCTAACCCACTAGAAGTGGCACAGGCGGTGCGTTCAGAAGTAGATAAGATTCAGAAGTTCTTACCGGACGGTACTCGTCTGGCCATAGACTATGATGCCACAGTATTTATTGAACGCTCGATTGATGAGGTATACAGCACGCTCTTTATTACGGGTGGTCTGGTTATTTTAGTCCTCTATATTTTTATCGGTCAGGCGCGCGCTACATTGATTCCTGCGGTGACGGTACCAGTCTCACTAATTTCTTCATTCATTGCGGCTTACTACTTCGGCTTCTCTATCAACCTAATCACCCTGATGGCGCTTATCCTATCTATCGGTCTAGTTGTGGATGATGCGATTGTTGTTGTAGAGAACATCTTCCACCATATTGAGCGCGGCGAATCACCACTGCTGGCGGCTTATAAAGGCACAAGAGAAGTCGGATTTGCCGTTGTTGCTACGACCTTGGTTCTGGTGATGGTCTTCCTGCCGATTTCTTTTATGGATGGCATGGTAGGTCTGCTATTTACTGAGTTCTCAGTATTGTTGGCAATGTCAGTGATTTTCTCATCTTTGATTGCATTAACGCTGACTCCAGTGCTCGGTAGTCAGATCCTAAAAGCGAATGTGAAGCCGAATCGATTCAACCAAGCGGTCGATAAATTGTTTGCCAAGCTAGAGGCTGGTTACCGAAAAGCGCTGCGTGGTGCATTGAAGGTTCGTTGGGCTGCGCCTTTGGTTATCCTTGCGTGTATGGGAGGCAGTTATGGTTTGATGAATCAAGTGCCTGCACAGCTAACGCCACAAGAAGACCGAGGGGTTATCTTTGCTTTTGTTCGTGGTGCAGATGCGACTTCCTACAACCGAATGTCGGCGAACATGGACATCGTAGAAGATCGGTTGATGCCATTGTTGGGACAAGGTTTCCTGAAATCATTCAGTATTCAAACACCAGCATTTGGTGGGCAAGCGGGTGACCAAACTGGCTTCGTTATCATGATTTTAGAAGACTGGAACGAGCGAGATGTGACGGCACAAGAAGCACTCAACCAAGTTCGTAAGTCATTGGCCGGTATTCCAGACGTTCGTGTCTTCCCATTCATGCCGGGTTTCCGTGGTGGTTCTAGCGAACCTGTGCAGTTTGTTCTTGGTGGCTCTGATTACGATGAGTTGTTGGTCTGGGCTGAAATGCTCAAGAACACAGCTGAAGAGTCACCAATGATGGAAGGTGCGGAAATCGACTACTCAGAGAAAACACCAGAGCTTTTGGTGTCAGTGGACAAGCGCCGTGCTGCTGAACTTGGAGTGAGTGTACAAGACATCTCTGAAACTCTAGAAATCATGCTTGGTGGTAAGAGTGAAACCACTTACGTTGACCGTGGTGAAGAATATGATGTTTACCTTCGAGGTGACGAAAACAGCTTCAATAACGCGGCTGATTTGAGCCAGATTTACTTACGCACCAACAGCGGTGAGCTAGTGACCCTAGATACGGTTACTAAAGTCGAAGAAGTGGCGGCATCAATTCGTCTGTCCCACTACAACAAACAGAAGTCGATCACCATTACTGCTAACCTATCGGAAGGTTACACCCTAGGTGAGGCGCTAGATTTCTTAGATCAAGAAGCGATTGATAACCTGCCGGGTGATATTTCGGTCAGTTACTCTGGTGAGTCGAAAGACTTTAAAGAAAACCAAGCCAGTGTTGCCGTTGTATTTGCCTTGGCATTACTTGTTGCATACCTAGTATTGGCAGCGCAGTTTGAAAGCTTCGTCAACCCACTGGTGGTAATGTTCACCGTGCCTATGGGCGTATTTGGTGGCTTCCTTGGGTTGGTCGTCATGAGTCAAGGAATGAACATCTACAGCCAAATCGGCATGATTATGTTGATCGGTATGGTAACCAAAAACGGTATTTTGATCGTTGAGTTTGCTAACCAGCTACGTGACCGTGGTATCGAGTTTGAAAAAGCGATCACTGATGCGGCAGCTCGCCGTCTGCGTCCTATCATGATGACGGCATTTACTACGCTAGCTGGTGCTATTCCTTTGATCATGTCAACAGGAGCAGGTTATGAAAGCCGTGTGGCCGTCGGTACCGTTATCTTCTTCGGTATGGGGTTTGCGACATTAGTTACACTGTTTGTTATCCCTGCGATGTATCGATTGATCTCTGCGAAGACGCGTTCCCCTGGTTATGTTGAAGCTGAGCTGAATAAAGCGCTTAGCCATGATACGAAGGGACGTATCGCGCACCCTTAACCAAACTTTAAAACACAAAAGCCTGCGAAATGAACTGACCCCCAATAGTTGGACACTAATTATTGGGGGTCTTTTTATGTCCAAATATAGCCGCGAGCTAAAAT
>NZ_BAOG01000270.1 GCF_000400365.1 Vibrio jasicida CAIM 1864 = LMG 25398
ACATAACGCCGCGTTAAGTGGTGAGCAACGCTACCACTGTACTCAAGACATAATGACATAAACACTGATGCATATCTTTGAGCTAAAGCCGCCAAGCGTTGGGAATCCGTCTTAAACGCTTTGTTATGTTCGTAATTTACAGCGTGAGCCTAACTTCTAAAGCCATAGATTCAGAGGAAGTAATAGTAGGCTGCCAACTGCCCATAAAACACCATGCAGATAAGGAAAAGCAACTCCACCTTTTAGCAGATTCAGCCCAAAGACTACTTCCAACAACCCACCAATCAACAGAAGAACGAAATACAAAGGGATATATATTACCGAGACCATCCATTGGAATATTTCTACTGAAATCAGGTCGTTATGATGCAGATACGCCAAAGAAGCTTGAACAGTTGAGGCGATGAAAGCAACTAATATCATTCCTTGATTTCTCATTTTTCACCTTAGAACATAACGC
>NZ_BAOG01000269.1 GCF_000400365.1 Vibrio jasicida CAIM 1864 = LMG 25398
CACATAACGCCTTGTTAAGGTGTGAGGCACGCAATACCGAAGCTCCCGCATAACACCTTAACCACTAAAACCAACGCATAGTAAAAATGCCACGCGTGCCGAATCACTCTTGAACAATTTGTTATAAAGATTTTTTCTCAGTTGCCTTTTCATAGTCATTGAGTGCTCTATTGATGTGATACACAGAAAACAAGGCACTACCATCATTGAGCATATAAAAGCCTAATGGTAAGAAGATAACACCAGAAATAAGAAGGCTTGGCTCAAATCCAGTAACAATGGAGTAAATCGATAGTAAAAATGTTATGAACCCAAAGCCAGCTATGAGCAATCCAAACACCAAGTTATAAGAAGCAATAACCTTATCTAGGATATTTAATCTGATCCGGTACGACAAAAGTTCTACATCAGAAATATCAGGTAAAAGTTGGACTGTTTTCAAAACATGTCTGAAAGAAACAGTCGCCCCAACCCTTTCATTAAGTACATAAACTGCTTTTAACATTGGGAAGCTAACACGGGTACCATGAATACCTTTAAAACACTCAATATCTAGCTCATTTTTTAAATGAGTCTTTAGTTCTTCCGAGACACTCGGTTCTTGTAAAGCAGATAAAATTTGAGCGATTCTATTTTTTCTAAGTAAGAAGTAGTACTCGGTTACTCTAGGAGCATTTATAGCAATAGTTACGATCACTACAACAATCGCAATCCAGTAATCACCACTTTTTAG
>NZ_BAOG01000268.1 GCF_000400365.1 Vibrio jasicida CAIM 1864 = LMG 25398
CTTAAAGATGGTGGGCGATACCGGGCTCGAACCAGTGACCCCCTGCTTGTAAGGCAGGTGCTCTCCCAACTGAGCTAATCGCCCACATAAGTTTTTCGTCTTGTGGTAGACGTCAAGAATGGTGGAGCTATGCGGGATCGAACCGCAGACCTCCTGCGTGCAAGGCAGGCGCTCTCCCAGCTGAGCTATAGCCCCATCTTGAGAGTCATTCTTAAAGAATGGTGGGTCGTGCAGGATTCGAACCTGCGACCAATTGATTAAAAGTCAACTGCTCTACCAACTGAGCTAACGACCCAATGGTAT
>NZ_BAOG01000267.1 GCF_000400365.1 Vibrio jasicida CAIM 1864 = LMG 25398
GACAATGAGCCATTCGCACCGCCCACCCTTTGTGCACGCTAGGCCAGAGGCAAACCCTCAACATAATTCATTACACATAATGCGCACTTAGGGTGTAGGCGCAAAGTTGTAATGTCACTATTTACCAAAGTTAAAATGTCTCTTTAGCTCGTAGTCACTAAGCTTTGCTTACAACCAGCTAAGGATGCGTTTAAGATGCTAGTGACTATGAATGATTCTGATATCTATCGTTTTAAAGTAATCCAAGATGTTTGCGATCGTAGGATCCGACGAGTCGACGCGGCAGACATTCTTGATTTGAGTGTTCGCCAAGTTCAAAGGCTTATGAATCGCCTGAGAGAATTCGGTGCTGTAGGATTGACTCACCAAGCTCGAGGTAAGCCAAGTAATAACCGCTATCCCAGTGACTACCGAGACACAGTTTTAAAACTGATTCGTGATCACTATTCTGATTTTTCTCCAACGCTTGCTAGAGAAAAACTATTTGAGTTACATAGCCTTCCAGTATCTAACGAGACCTTACGAAGTTGGATGATTGCAGATGGTTTATGGACGCCTCATTCGCAACGCAAGCCTAAAGTTTACCAACCTCGCTACCGACGTGATTGTTTAGGCGAGCTCGTTCAAATTGATGGCTCTCACCATGATTGGTTTGAAGGACGCGCTGACAAATGTTGTTTACTGGTCTTCATTGATGATGCGACTGGCCGCCTGATGAACTTAAGGTTCAGCGAAACCGAATCGGCCTTTGATTACATGCTAACAA
>NZ_BAOG01000266.1 GCF_000400365.1 Vibrio jasicida CAIM 1864 = LMG 25398
TAACGCCTTGCTAAGGTGTGAGTAACGCAATACAAAAGCTACCGCACAGCGCCTTAATCACCATAAGTCACCGCATAGTAAAAATGCCACGCGTTACGAATCACTCTTAAGCAATTTGTTAGTACATGCGCTACTTCTATTTATACGCTCCAAGATATTGAAAACTGGCATAATATGAAAGGCTTTGAACACTGAAGTGAGATGGGCAGCTACAAAACTTTACCCCGATTGAAAGACGAAAGTTGGCTAGAAGAAAAACGCAATGAACTGCCCTACTTTCACTGGCTTCAAATTAGAAAAGGATTCGATCCTCGCACTTCGACGGCAATACCAAAGAAAGACAACTCTGAC
>NZ_BAOG01000265.1 GCF_000400365.1 Vibrio jasicida CAIM 1864 = LMG 25398
TTTAAAGATGGTATCCCGTAGGGGAGTCGAACCCCTGTTACCGCCGTGAAAGGGCGGTGTCCTAGGCCTCTAGACGAACGGGACACTGCTATTTGTTTCCACTTTTAAAAAGCAGAACCAAACTTCGAAGATATTGAGATATCTTCGTCTCTTTTACTTATAAACCGTATCAATCTGTGTGGACACTCATCGTGAATAATCATCGTATAAGGAGGTGATCCAGCG
>NZ_BAOG01000264.1 GCF_000400365.1 Vibrio jasicida CAIM 1864 = LMG 25398
GCAGTTAGAGTTGTTTTACCGTGGTCAACGTGGCCGATAGTACCAACGTTAACGTGCGGTTTCGTACGTTCAAATTTTTCTTTAGACATGAGTAGTCCCTCTAGGTACGGATTTAGGTGGCCCGAATTGACCACGCAACCAAAAAAGATAATTGGTAAATCTTATATCAAAAGGAAATAACTTTGAGAGCTGGTGCTGATAGGCAGACTCGAACTGCCGACCTCATCCTTACCAAGGATGCGCTCTACCACCTGAGCTATATCAGCACTCAAATTAGAGTGGAGCGGGCAGCGGGAATCGAACCCGCATCATCAGCTTGGAAGGCTGAGGTAATAGCCATTATACGATGCCCGCAACACGTAACTCTGAGAGCTATTTCCTTAAGAATATGGTGGAGGGGGACGGATTCGAACCATCGAAGGCAGTGCCGGCAGATTTACAGTCTGCTCCCTTTGGCCACTCGGGAACCC
>NZ_BAOG01000263.1 GCF_000400365.1 Vibrio jasicida CAIM 1864 = LMG 25398
CCTAGAGTAGAAAGTAACTTTACTGCATTCTCTAGTTCCTTGCCGTTAACACCAACAAGTATGTCTAGGTCACCTTTAGATACAGCATTGGGGATAGAGGAAGCTCCAATATGCTCAATAGATGCATCTGGAAGTAAAGCAGCTATCTCAAGTTCGTACTTACGATACAGGTTTTCGCAAGATGCCTGATATTCATCTGCTTTGTAAAACTGCATATTTTCTCCCAAAAGGCATAACGCC
>NZ_BAOG01000262.1 GCF_000400365.1 Vibrio jasicida CAIM 1864 = LMG 25398
TTCGATTTGCAAGCAAATCTCACCCTAAAGGGCCGCACTAAAGTGCGTTTGAATTTGCAAGCAAATTGATAAAGAATTTGCTTGGCGATCATAGCGATTTGGACCCACCTGACTTCCATTCCGAACTCAGAAGTGAAACGAATTAGCGTCGATGGTAGTGTGGGGTTTCCCCATGTG
>NZ_BAOG01000261.1 GCF_000400365.1 Vibrio jasicida CAIM 1864 = LMG 25398
TCCGCACCGATTTGGAAAGACTGAGTGCCGTAAGTACCGTTAAGTAGGCGGTTACCACCGAAAGATGTCGTTTCAGCGATACGGTTTAATTCATCGTTCAGTGCCGTTACTTCTTCTTGAATCGCAACACGCTCAGATTTTGAGTTAGAGCCGTTCGCAGATTGAAGAGATAGATCACGCATACGTTGCAGGATGTTGGTTGTCTCGTTCATTGCACCTTCAGCAGTTTGTGCAATAGAGATACCGTCGTTCGCGTTGCGAACAGCCACATCCAGGCCACGGCTTTGTACGTTCAAGCGGTTCGAGATTTGAAGACCCGCAGCGTCGTCTTTCGCGCTGTTGATTTTGAAACCTGAAGACAAACGCTCCATAGAAGTTTGTTGTGCTGAGTTTGCGTTGTTTAGGTAACGCTGAGCGGTCATCGCTGATACGTTTGTGTTTACAT
>NZ_BAOG01000260.1 GCF_000400365.1 Vibrio jasicida CAIM 1864 = LMG 25398
CAGGGCGTTAGTTTTATGGAGGAAATATTGTGGAAATCTGGAAGTTATTGTTCTTTATACCTGCGTGTTTTGCGCTCAATATGACTCCTGGTCCAAACAATCTATTGTCCATGAATAATGCTCGTTGTTACGGTTTCAAGTCCGCTTTTATTGCTGGGCTTGGTCGTATTGCTGCATTCGCTGTAATGATTGCCTTGGCTGCTT
>NZ_BAOG01000259.1 GCF_000400365.1 Vibrio jasicida CAIM 1864 = LMG 25398
GTTGGCAATATCGGCATCGACAATATCAGCAAAAAATCAAAGAGAGTGGGTTAATACAAAGTATGTCGAGAAGAGGTAACTGCTTGGATAATGCTGTTGCAGAAAATGTTTTTGCTTTACTTAAAACAGAGATGTATCACAACCAGAGCTTTGAAGATGCAGATACTCTGATAGAGCAAATTAAAGAATACATCGA
>NZ_BAOG01000258.1 GCF_000400365.1 Vibrio jasicida CAIM 1864 = LMG 25398
TTGTTGGCTACGTAGCTCAGCTGGTTAGAGCACATCACTCATAATGATGGGGTCACAGGTTCGAATCCCGTCGTAGCCACCATTTATTTTATTGTCTAGGTTTTACCAATTTCCTAGATGATTTAGAAAAGTCGCGGTCGTGGCGGAATTGGTAGACGCACCAGATTTAGGTTCTGGCGCCGCAAGGTGTGAGAGTTCAAGTCTCTCCGACCGCACCATAC
>NZ_BAOG01000257.1 GCF_000400365.1 Vibrio jasicida CAIM 1864 = LMG 25398
TTAGCAGGCTTTCGTCATTTTAGAGCTTATTACATCGCTTGGACTGCATTAGTCGGCGATATTTCAATGGAGTTGAACCCAAGTGGGGGTTCGCCTGAAGTTAGAATATGGCTCTTCATCGACCGCTATTTGAAGCCTCAGTCGAAAGACTGGGGCTTTTTTACGTTTGAAATTTAGAGTGTTGGGACCAGAGGGTCGTGGGCTGGAGCGCCAGTCCGATCGAATCTCTCTTCACCACCGACCACTATTAGAAAGCCTGCTTTTTAGCAGGCTTTCGTCATTTTAGAGCTTATTACATCGCTTGGACTGCATTAGTCGGCGAT
>NZ_BAOG01000256.1 GCF_000400365.1 Vibrio jasicida CAIM 1864 = LMG 25398
AGGTGCTTCAGTGGGTACTTACCTTTAAGAGTTAGAGCTATGACCGCTTTTTCTTTGTTCGACGGTTCTTTTCTTGCTCCAACTCTTCTAACTTTTTTAGAACAGCATTCTCAGTTCGTAAGTAGACCAACTCCTCTCTTAGCTCCTCAAGTGTCATTTCATTATCTGGTTTAGTGGTACGTTGAGGCTGCTGTTTCATTGAAGGTCTTCCTTTC
>NZ_BAOG01000255.1 GCF_000400365.1 Vibrio jasicida CAIM 1864 = LMG 25398
AAACTGACAACCTCATTGAAGCAAAAGTAGAAAACTTGCTTGAACAACCTTTAATGGGTGTACAACGAGATGGCATCCGCGGACGATTACTCATTATTCCTGAGATTTCGATGATTATCTCTTACTGGGTCGAGGGCGATATCATTCGAGTTATGCGTGTACTCCACCAGAAACAAAAATTCCCTACGGATTGATTGCTTCCTCTGGGGAACTAA
>NZ_BAOG01000254.1 GCF_000400365.1 Vibrio jasicida CAIM 1864 = LMG 25398
TGGCCAAAGGGAGCAGACTGTAAATCTGCCGGCACTGCCTTCGATGGTTCGAATCCGTCCCCCTCCACCATATTCTTTCTTATGTTTTCCTTGAACATGAGAACAACTTAGAAGCTAGGTTGGGAAACTAACATCTAAGTATAAAAACACCCTGGAGGGGTTCCCGAGTGGCCAAAGG
>NZ_BAOG01000253.1 GCF_000400365.1 Vibrio jasicida CAIM 1864 = LMG 25398
TAACGCCCTGTTAAGGTGTGAGCAACGCAATACCGAAGCTACCGCATACCACCTTAAACACTAAACGCAACGCATAGTAAAAATGCCACGCGTTGCGAATCACTCTTAAACAGATTGTTATGCGTTCACTTCCCAAGCACCCAATTTACTACGTTGTCTTGGTAATCCTCGCTTGACTGTTGAAGCAAAGGCTCTTTACTGAGCAGTGACAAAATTACAGAAATAGCATAATCACCAGCAGCAACCTCTCGAATTAGTCGAGTTATATGAGATTTAAAGTAGTTTTCATCAATTTTTGTATCCAAGCATCCAGTTAAACCAATAGCTAAACTATGAGCTATTTCATTTCTCGCCTCTCTCGCAGCATGAAGGATGTCTTTTACGTCATCAGCGATTGGAAGTGATTCTATATTTTTATATAGGGCTCGGAATTTACCTATCAACTCTGTCGCATAATCCTCGAATTTCTGTCGATCAACGACCATTACAAACGAGTTTTTCAGTTCAAGATATTTGGATGTATGATCGCACAAGTGATCAAAACGAGTTGCAACTATCAAGCAACGTCCAAGTATTGCCTGTAGTTCTTCCGTATTTTCTGTAATTTCAAAATCGTCTAAATAAATACCTGGATTCATAATTTCCCTCTGACGCATAACGCCCTGTTAAGGTGTGAGCAACGCAATACCGA
>NZ_BAOG01000252.1 GCF_000400365.1 Vibrio jasicida CAIM 1864 = LMG 25398
AAAATGCCACGCGTTGCGAATCCCTCTTGAACAGTTTGTTAGGTTTTGGGCTTATTCTCCCAATGAACCCCAATCTGTTAGATTTAATTGCTTGCGCCTAATGTAGTAGAAGGTTGCCATAACTAAACCAAACAATGCGCCAGTAAGTAACGAGATATAAACCGCTTCTAAAACTGGTTTGCCTAGCTCGTCCCACACAAGAAACCATTGGAAGAT
>NZ_BAOG01000251.1 GCF_000400365.1 Vibrio jasicida CAIM 1864 = LMG 25398
TTCTGTTAATCGTTCTGGGGAGAACTGCATCAACAGATTACACCGCAACTTCCTTTCTCTTCCATACACCAGAAATCAGCATAGCTCGGTGTGAGCAACGCAATACCTTAGCCTCCGCATAATACCTTAAACACATAAACCGACGCATAGTAAAAATGCCACGCGTTGCGAATCACTCTTAAGCAACTTGTTATACCGCTTGGTTGAGGCTAAAATGACCAATATAAAGACCACTTAAGAGACTGATTATATGACCACTAGAATTTTAGCCGATGTTGCTGCAAGCATTACTGAGTTGAAAGCTAACCCTATGAAAGTTGCAACTAGTGCTTACGGCGAACCTGTTGCTGTATTAAACCGAAATGAACCAGCATTTTATTGCGTGCCTGCCGAAGCTTACGAAATGATGATGGACAGACTCGAAGATCTGGAACTACTAGCTATCGCTAAAGAGCGTGAATCTGAAGAGAGCATTTCGGTAAATATTGATGACCTATAAACTCGACTTTAAAAAGAGTGCACTCAAAGAGTGGAAAAAGCTTGGCTCTACTCTGCAACAACAATTTAAGAAAAAGCTAATCGAGCGCTTGGATAACCCACATGTTCCGGCTTCAAAGCTTTCTGGAGCTGACAACATGTATAAAATTAAGTTGCGTCAATCGGGCTACCGTCTCGTCTACAAAGTTGAAGACGATGTCATCATTGTAACCGTCTTAGCAGTTGGAAAACGCGAACGTAGCGATGTTTACCGTAAAGCCATGAAAAGGTTAGATGATTGATTGCGGTATAACGCCCAATTAAGGTGTGAGGCACGCAATACGATGCTCCCGCATACCACCTTAATCACTAAAACCAACGCATAGTAAAAATGCCA
>NZ_BAOG01000250.1 GCF_000400365.1 Vibrio jasicida CAIM 1864 = LMG 25398
TTAAATATGGCAGGGGTGGAGAGATTCGAACTCCCAACACGCGGATTTGGAATCCGCTGCTCTGCCAATTGGAGCTACACCCCTGTAGAAACTACAGTTTATCACATTGTAGATTCAAAAAAACCTCGCAAAAGCGAGGTCTTTGAAATAAGTGGCGGAGCGGACGGGACTCGAACCCGCGACCCCCGGCGTGACAGGCCGGTATTCTAACCAACTGAACTACCGCTCCGCAC
>NZ_BAOG01000249.1 GCF_000400365.1 Vibrio jasicida CAIM 1864 = LMG 25398
GCATCATATTTTCATAAACTCGACATCAATCTCAGTTTTGTTCACATAACGCCCTGTTAAGGGGTGAGCAACGCAATACCGAAGCCGCTGCAAACCACCTTAATCACTAAACTCAACGCATAGTGAAAATGCCACGCGTTGCGAATCCCTCTTGAACAGTTTGTTAGTTTTATTGCTGGCGACTCAGTAACA
>NZ_BAOG01000248.1 GCF_000400365.1 Vibrio jasicida CAIM 1864 = LMG 25398
ATTAAATCTAACAGATTGGGGTTCATTGGGAGAATAAGCCCAAAACCTAACAAACTGTTCAAGAGGGATTCGCAACGCGTGGCATTTTTACTATGCGTTGGTTTTAGTGATTAAGGTGGTATGCGGCGGCATCGGTATTGCGTTGCTCACCCCTTAACAGGGCGTTAGGTGCTTGAAGGAAAAGGTAAGTATGGAAATTTCTTTTCAGCAGATAAACATTGATGATTTCGAATTGTGCGTTGCTGCGAGAAAAGATGCATACTTTTGTAGTTTTGGGCATTACGATGGTTTCGACGATTTCATCAATGGTTATCGTGAACGAGTATTAGACCGGTTAGCTACATCAGGATGGTTCTATATCCATATATTTGTAGATGGTCAGTTTGCAGGGCAGTTAGAGTTTCGTAGCTTTTCACCCGAGCCGGAGACTGGCTATGTGCATCTCATTTACTTAAAGCCGAATTTTCGTGGTTCAGGACTCGCTGCAAAATTGCAGGATTATATTGTAAGCACTTTGAGTAAAGCGGGTTGTTTGCGTGCAGTACTCTCAGTAAGCCGAACTAACCATCGAGCTCTCACATTCTATAAGCGCCATGGTTGGGAGTTCGTGCGCAAGAATCCCAAGCACGATGAAACAGACTTTTACCAACTTTGGCTACGCACCTAACAAACTGTTTAAGAGGGATTCGCAACGCGTGGCATTTTCACTATGCGTTGATTTTAGTGATTAAGGTGGTTTGCGGCGGGTTCGGTATTGCGTTGCTCACCCCTTAACAGGGCGTTAGTTTGCAAAAGTAGAAAAGCGTTTTTGGTCAAAGAGCCTAGTCCTGTTTTTGTGCTCTACACCTGCTCGTTTTTCGAAAGTTGTGCAACCAAATCTCATCACGCGTAGGGTGTTTTTCGGCTCTTTGGGTTCAAAGTTATTCATTTCTCCGCATCAGTAACTTTGGTCGCTTAGTGCATCTCGCGCGGCTTCTTTTTTTTGTGGCTAACTCACTAACGAATGGCTTTGTCGCACTTGGTTGTTAGGTTTGTCGAATGAATCCTTTGTCAGCGAAGGTGCTTCAAACTGTGGTTGTTTATCGCATGTCGCTTCTTAGCCAAGTGCGTTTTGTTGTTTGGGTTTGAGTTCCGTAGTTTTCAGTTTTACATTGGCGCTCAAAGCCAGTAGTTTTGTAACCAATTCAGCACCTTGTCGCTAAACTTTGGCTGAATCATGTAGGCAAACTAACAAAGCGTTTAAGACAGATTCCCAACGCTCGGCATTTTCAGTTTGGGTCAGCTTTAGTGTTTAAGGTGGCAATGTTTTAGGTAGGGTGGTGGCGTTGCTCACACCTTAACAGGGCGTTAGTCGCCAGAAAAAGCTAGCAGTCAAAATCATGTTTCTAAGCTCAAAACTTGGCTACTGGTTGTTTGATTCATAGTTCCATCTTCGACGGTCAAAGCTCAGTTTCATCGGTTCTAAGTCAATGCATTGCTATTTTCCAAGCGGTTGTTTCGTTCTTTGGTGGTGATAGGGCGGGGCAATCGAAAATCTGTTTTTGGTTGCAACTCCGCTCGGTGAGTTTGTTGGTACAAAAGCCAATTTACTCGCTGAAATGACGTTTTCTCTGGTGTTGTAAGTTCCACGTGGTTTCAGTGACTTTGTTGAAAGTCCGCACTGTGAGATTAGCTTTCCAAAGGCGCTATTTGGTGTTGTCCGTCCGTTTTCTGCGGTGTTGTTTGTTCCAAGTGGTTTCATTGAATAGCTGCTTTGCGACTACGCCTGACTTAAATGCATCAAAGCACATAAAATTTGTTGTTTGCAAAATTTAGTTCGGCTTAAAATTGTCGCTCGGTGCCTCGCGACTAACAAACTGCTCAAGAGGGATTCGCAACGCGTGGCATTTTTACTATGCGTTGAATTTAGTGATTAAGGTGGTTTGCGGCGGCTTCGGTATTGCGTTGCTCACCCCTTAGCAGGGCGTTAGTGCGGGTTTGACATCAAAGGTCATAAGTTTTGGTGTTTATCTGTTTGGCGCTCGTTTTTACACCTTTCAGTTAGTGCCTTTCACGTTCTTTCCGGTGGCACTATATGCGGAGTGTTCGCTTTGATTTCACCGTTTACGGCTTCTAACTCTCAGCCTATTTCTTTGGCGCTTCTTCATTTTCGTGTTGGCTTTTGAGAGAGCCTTGATTGCTTGTGGTGTGGCTGTTGAAGTACGAGGATAGAATCCTTTTCTAATTTGAAGTCAGTAAAAGTAGGGGAGTTCAGTACGTTTTTCTTCTAGCCAACTTTTGTCTTTCAATCGGAGTAAAGTTTTGTAGCTGCCCGTCTCACTTCAGTGTTCAAAGCCTTTCATATCATGCCACTTTTCAATATCTTGGAGCGCATAAATAGAAGTAGCGCATGTACTAACAAATTGCTTAAGAGTGATTCGTAACGCGTGGCATTTTTACTTTGCGGTGGCTTAT
>NZ_BAOG01000247.1 GCF_000400365.1 Vibrio jasicida CAIM 1864 = LMG 25398
GTTCGCTTCATCAATGGAGTGAAAGAAATGGAGACTCATCAACAAGCTACTGCATGATCTTCCATACACCACATTTGACAATAGCTCATCCACCCTTATTGAAAATCTACTCTGTCATTTGGTTACGTCAGAGATGCCCTCTAATGCTTTATCTATCAAGGAATGGGGCATTCAATAACACCAATCTTATGACCCATCAAATGGTTACCTTATTCAATAATAGCTATCTTTGTTGGTGTTCTCTTATCGGTATCACCGGCTATAACCCTACTGGGTCATCACTTCTCATATTTACGCTGAAGAAAACTTTGTTTGCTTTACTCTTATTTGTCAGAAGGATTAACCTAGTAAAGGTTCTTATGGGAGTACAACCTAATGATGCAGCAGATAGAAAGTGAAACGCTAAGAGTCTTATTCGAAAGCCTGTCTTCTCAAGATGGGATTGCCGTTATTAACCCTGCGACTGAGCAAGAAATGATTCGCTTAAAGCCTAGCTCTTTGGATGAGTTAGATGTGCAAATAGAAGTGTGCAAATCGGCTCAAGTTGAGTGGGCAAAACTCAGCGCTAAAGCACGTTCCGCTTCCCTAAAAAAGTGGTTCCAATTGCTTGTAGAGCATACGGAAGACATCGCGAACATCATTACCTTAGAACAAGGAAAACCCCTTACTGAAAGTCGTGGAGAAGTCACATACGGCGCATCTTTTGTTGAATGGTTCGCAGAAGAGGCTAAACGCACTTATGGTGAGGTTATTCCAGCCCCAGCGGTAGATAGACGCCTCTCTACCATCAAACAACCTGTCGGCGTGTGTACAGCGATTACACCATGGAACTTCCCTATTGCAATGATCACTCGAAAAGCGGCTCCTGCTCTGGCTGCGGGATGTGGGATGATCATTAAACCTTCTGAATTAACGCCTTTGACTGCTCTGGCTGTGGTGGAGCTTGCTCATCGGGCTGGTATCCCCAAAGCTCTATTGTCTACCGTTGTTTCTGAACAGGCGGCTGAGTTCGGTTTGGTATTAAGTACCGATCCTCGTATTAAGAAGATCTCTTTCACTGGTTCGACACGTGTCGGTAAGATCTTAATGAAACAAGCAAGTGATACGGTTAAAGCCGCTTCTATGGAATTGGGTGGTAACGCACCTTTTATTGTTTTTGAGGATGCAGATTTAGAAGCTGCAGCGAATGGCTTAATTGCTTCCAAGTTTCGTAATGCTGGACAAACCTGTGTGTGTACCAACCGCTTGTATGTACATCAGAGTGTGAAAGAGGCGTTCTTAACTAAGCTTCTTGATAAAGTGGCAAGCCTGGCGGTCGGTAATGGTCTTGAGGAAAATACAACTCTTGGCCCTGTTATCACTATGGCTTCTAAGCATCGTCTAGAGGCGGTAGTCGATCAGGCAGTACAAGAAGGAGCAACAATACTTAACCAGCCTCAAAAACTCACTGGGCGCTTTATGGAGCCTGTTATCTTAGATGATGTCGGACAAGGTATGGCGATCGTGCAACAAGAGTTGTTTGGTCCGGTTTTGCCAGTCATTAGTTTTGATGACGATGAACAAGTGCTCTCGATGGCGAATGACACCGAGTATGGTTTAGCTTGCTACTTCTATACCGATAGCTTGAAACGCATTATCCGATTTAGTGAAGGTTTGGAATACGGCATGGTAGGGATAAACGAAGGGATTATCTCTACGGAAGTTGCGCCGTTTGGTGGTATCAAAGAATCTGGCATTGGTCGTGAGGGTGCTAAACAAGGTATCGATGAGTACCTAGAGACGAAGTATATCTGCCTTGGAGGTTTGAGCTAACCTTCTCACGAGACAAAGACGGAAGCTGGGTATATCACCTGGCTTTTTGTTTATTGAGATAAAGGTAGATGAAGAGGGGAGCTGTGAGTTTTCTTCAGATGCAAAAAAGCCGCATCAAGTGATGCGGCTTTTTATAATATGGCTCCTCCTACTGGACTTGAACCAGTGACCTGCGGATTAACAGTCCGTCGCTCTACCAACTGAGCTAAGGAGGAACAGATTTTATTAAGTGGTGCCGACTACCGGAATCGAACTGGTGACCTACTGATTACAAGTCAGTTGCTCTACCTACTGAGCTAAGTCGGCACATTTTCGTTAATAAGTAATCGACTTATTAACTGAAAGATGGCTCCTCCTACTGGACTTGAACCAGTGACCTGCGGATTAACAGTCCGTCGCTCTACCAACTGAGCTAAGGAGGAATTATCTTGTTTAAGAATAAATGGTGCCGACTACCGGAATCGAACTGGTGACCTACTGATTACAAGTCAGTTGCTCTACCTACTGAGCTAAGTCGGCGTACCGTTATTCTTTTTATTGTTCGTGTAAGACACCAACAATTTTAAATTGTGGTGCCCGGAGGCGGAATCGAACCACCGACACGAGGATTTTCAATCCTCTGCTCTACCGACTGAGCTATCCGGGCGACGAGGTGTATTAAAAGGCTTTTCCGCTTTCACGTCAACAATAAAATTAAAATAAAATATCGTTTGATGAATTTGTGCTCGGAGTGGGCTGTTTTTATGCGTTTTTAACAGGAATGCACCATATTTTAAGCCTTGATTATGATAGGAGCATGAGTTCGCTTGCTAAATAAATACCATAAAAACAAAAAAGCACGTCCGAAAACGTGCTTTTTATTGAACAATTGACTTTAAACTAGTGCTTTACTGAGAACTTGTTCACCCAACCTTCAAGCTCATTCGCTAAAGACGCCAATGTCTGTGTGCTTGATTGGCTTTCTGTCACTACCGTGTTGAGCTGGCTACCGCTTTCTTCGATAAGGTTAATGCGATGCGCAATATCATCACTTACCTGAGTCTGCTCAGCGGCTGCTGTTGCGATTTGCTGGCTCATGGCCGTGATGGACTCTAATGCAGTTACTATCTGTTGTAGCGCTTCTGAGGCGTTCATAGACTCGGTTACTGTGCTTTCGCTAGTTTCGGCACAAATCTCCATCGTATGGATAGCGTTACGCGAACCTTCCTGAAGGTTAGAAATCATCTGTTGAATCTCTTTTGTGCTGTCTTGTGTGCGTCCTGCTAGGTTGCGAACCTCGTCTGCTACTACCGCAAAGCCTCGACCTTGTTCACCCGCACGAGCTGCTTCAATGGCGGCATTCAACGCCAGTAGGTTAGTTTGCTCAGCAATGTCGCCGATTACGTCGAGAACTTTCACAATACTGTTAACATCTTGGTCAAGATCCGCAACGGCTTTACTGGCTGTATTGAGCTGGGTCGCCAAGCCTTGAATATTATCTACCGTACTGTGGATCAATGATTGCGTGTGTTGGCTCTGCTTGTCTGCTTCATCGGTGTTATGTGCCGTGTCACTTGCCGAACTTGCAACATGGTTGGCTGAAGAAGCCATTTCTGTCATCGCTGTTGCGATCATCGCCGTCGATTGCTGCTGAGACATGGTCAAATCAGCAATAGAGTTAGAGCGCGATTCTACCGCTGATAGCTCTGAACGTAATGCGTGCATTGACGCGTCTAGATTGGTGACCATCTTAGCTAACGATTGACTCATCTCTTGCACCGCACCATAGATACTGTCTTTAGGGGCTGTGTATTCAAAGCTGGTTTGGATATTACCCTGAGCGACGGCCTGAACCGCCTCACGAACGTCATTCGGCTCACCACCAAGAAGGTTAAGCATCTTGCGAATAGAGATGATCAAGCCACCTAGGATTGCACCAGCGATAACAAGACATAGGGTTAGCTGCCATTGTGCAGTAGACCAGAAACGTGCATTTACTTCATTGAATCCAATGCCGGTACCTACAACCCAGTTCCAATGTGGTGTTTTTTCTGCAATCGAGTGTTTTTCTTCGATGGTGCCGTCAGGTAATTTTTGTGTCCAGGTGTATTCAACGATTTGGCCTGTCTTACGACCTAGCACGTCCAAGATCAGCTGACCGACACTATTGCCATCACCGTCTCGAAAGTCATGGAAGCTAGTGCCATGCAATTGAGGGTCTAAAGGGGCTGCCACAAATAACATGTTCTCATCAGCAACATAAACGTATTCGTTGTCTTTGTAGATATTGTTGCGAAGTAGGCGAGTCGCGAGTGCTTTAGCCTCATCTTCAGGCATTTTGCCTTCTACCGCCATTTTCTCTACTTCAGTTAGAATGCTATAAGCACTCTTGAATAGCTCAGTCACTCGAGCTTTGTTATCAAGGTTACTTGCGACGCGAAGTGTCCAAAGACCCGTTGCAGTTAATGCAAGCAGGGCAATTAGTATGATGGCCGATAATAAATAGGCTTGAGTTTTTAATTTCATAGTTAGCTCACAAAGCGTGTTCGTACTATGCAATGCATAGCTTATAAAGGGGCGTAATAATAAATTCATATTATTGAACTTGTATACACGCGCCTATCTGCGAGTGATGAAACTATGATTTGGATTAAATTTTTAGCGTGAAATAAGTGTTTTATATCAAATGAACTAGACGTTAATAGGGTTGTTTCTTGAAGGCGTTGAGGGAGAAGTTTCGACGGAACTAGAAAATAGGGGGAGAGTTTTGGATATTGCAGATAAGAAAAAAGCCAAGTCCGAAGACTTGGCTTTCTAAATTGGCTCCTCCTGCTGGGCTCGAACCAGCGACCTGCGGATTAACAGTCCGTCGCTCTACCAACTGAGCTAAGGAGGAACTATTCTGTTTGTGTCTTACTGTAAGCAAGTGCACCAAATATGGTGCCTCGAGGCGGAATCGAACCACCGACACGAGGATTTTCAATCCTCTGCTCTACCGACTGAGCTATCGAGGCAA
>NZ_BAOG01000246.1 GCF_000400365.1 Vibrio jasicida CAIM 1864 = LMG 25398
AAGTAGTTATTCTACAATCAAAAATTGCAACGCAGTTATCGAGTATTTTAACAAGCTAGAATGACCAGTTATTTACTACGATTGGTATTAATCCATATCGATCTTAACGTTCGCCAGCGTGCCTGTAGAAAAGGCTTCACCGCGTTGCGTCTTCAACATCAAACGCAGATCGTTAGCTGAATCCGCACTGTGCAATGCATCTTCTTCACTGATCTTGCCTTGCATCACCAATTTATAGAGCGACTGATCAAACGTCAGCATCCCGAATTCATTAGAGCGTGCCATGGTGGTTTTTAACTCATGCAGATCACCGCGACGGATCAGATCAGAAACTCGTGGACTATTTAGCAGAATCTCAAACACGCCATGACGTCCTTGACCGTTTTTATCACGGATCAGCTGTTGACCTACTACGCCTTTTAAGTTCATCGACAGATCAAACAGGAACTGATCTTTCTGATCTTTTGGCACTAGGTGCAAAATACGCTCAAGTGCTTGGTTTGCGTTATTCGCGTGCAATGTAGCCATACACAAGTGACCAGTCTCGGCAAAGGTCATCGCGTATTCCATCGTTTCGCGGCTACGGATCTCACCAATCAAAATCATGTCAGGCGCTTGGCGTAATGAGTTCTTTAACGCTACTTCATAGCTGTCGGTATCCAATCCAACTTCACGCTGAGTCACGATACAACGCTTGTGCTCGTGCACAAATTCGATTGGATCTTCAACTGTCAGAATGTGACCTGTTTTATTGCTGTTACGGTAACCCGTCATCGCCGCCATAGTGGTCGACTTACCGGAACCTGTAGCACCAACCACCAGCACTAAGCCACGTTTCGCTATCGCAAGATCTTGCAACACTAAAGGCAGCTTAAGCTGTTCAAACGTAGGAATGTTGGTTTCGATACGACGAATCACCGCACCAGGTAATTCTCGCTGAAAGAAAGCACTAACACGGAAGCGGCCACAATCTCGGACAATCGCAAAGTTTGATTCTCGACTTTTACGAAACTCCTGACGTCGCTCTGGATCCATTGCACTATCGAGCAGCATGGCTACGTCATTTTCACTCAACTTATCCCCTTGCGGACGCAGTTCGCCATCCACACGAAATAAGATCGGCGCACCAACCGTGATATAAAGATCCGACGCTTTTAACGCCAGCATGCCTTCGAGAAATTTATTCAGATCCATCTTCCGGGTTCGCTATTACCTATGTGATCGTTACGAGAATTGCTGCGCTTCGATTTCGACTTTCTTGTCGACTTCTTCACGCGATACCATACCTTGAGCCATCAACTGACGGGCATTTTGTTCCATGGTTTGCATGCCATGTGCCGCTCCGGTTTGAATGATCGAGTACATCTGCGCCACTTTATCTTCGCGGATCAAGTTACGGATTGCTGGCGTTGCCATCATGATCTCATGACAAGCAATACGGCCTCCACCATTTCGCTTAAGCAGCTTTTGCGCAATAACCGAACGCAACGACTCCGACAGCATCGAACGCACCATGTCTTTGTCACTACCTGGGAATACGTCGATAATACGGTCGATGGTTTTCGCTGCTGAGCTAGTATGCAGCGTACCGAAAACAAGGTGACCCGTTTCAGCAGCCGTCAGCGCCAAACTGATAGTTTCTTTGTCACGCATCTCACCAACTAGAATGACATCCGGGTCTTCACGTAGCGCGCTGCGAAGCGCATTTTGGAAGCTATGCGTATCACGGTGTACTTCACGTTGGTTGATCAAACACTTATTGTTGTTGTGAACAAATTCAATAGGATCTTCAATTGTAAGAATATGCTTGTTGTGATTACGGTTAATGTAGTCAACAATGGCAGCCAAGGTTGTCGATTTACCCGAACCTGTTGGACCGGTAACCAGTACTAAACCTTTTTCTGCGTTAGCAATCTTTTTGAAGATCTCTGGCGCTTCTAGCTCTTCCAGTGTTGGAATGCTACTTGGGATGGTACGGAACACCGCCGCACAGCCACGAGATTGGTTGAAGGCGTTGACACGAAAACGGCCAACATTGTGCAATTCAAATGAGAAATCGACTTCGAGTTTTTCTTCGAATTCACTGCGCTGCGCATCGTTCATGATTTCAAAAACCAAACGGTGCACTTCTTGGTGTGTAAACGCTGGAATGCCCAGTTTTCTCACATCACCATCAATACGAACCATTGGTGGTACACCTGCAGAAAGATGTAGATCCGAAGCATTATGTTTTACACTAAAATCCAGTAACTCAGTGATATCCATTTAAAATCCTTAAGTCTAAAGTACAGCTATGAGTAGTATTCAACAAAACATTGAACATATCACCTCTCAAATTCGACACGACGAACAAAAATGTGGCCGTTCTCCAGAGTCAGTGCAACTTTTAGCAGTAAGCAAAACTAAACCTGTCGAGGCGGTTCTCGAAGCCTACCAATCAGGCCAAGTGGCGTTTGGTGAAAACTACGTCCAAGAGGGCGTCAGTAAAGTTCAGCACTTTGCCGAGCATTATCCAGATTATCGAATCGAATGGCACTTCATTGGGCCAATTCAGTCCAATAAATCACGTCCTGTCGCTGAACATTTCGATTGGGTTCACACCATTGATCGCGCTAAGATCGCTCAACGTTTAAATGACCAGCGCCCAAGTGAGCTAAAACCGTTACAAGTGCTGATTCAAGTAAACACCAGTGGTGAAGATTCTAAATCTGGCGTCAACGATGCAGAAATATTCGAGCTGGCTGAGTTGATTTCTCGCCTTCCAAACCTCACGTTAAGAGGGTTGATGTCGATTCCTGCTAACGTGCCAGATTACGAATCACAACTGCGAGCGTTCAAACAATTATCTGAACTTAAGCACAAGCTAGCTCAGCAGTACCCAGATGTCGACACGCTCTCTATGGGCATGAGCGGTGACATGGATGCTGCTATAGAAGCGGGCAGTACTATGGTTCGCATCGGCACCGCTATTTTTGGCGCACGAGACTACGGCAAACAGCAATAAAAGCGTATTGTTGCCAGACACTGTGAACTTGAGTCTGACGGCCTTTCTTTGGGCAGTCAGAGCAAAGTGGTGCGATTATACACCCGTGCGCACAACAAATTGTAAGAATTTATATTTGGAAATCAGACATATGGAACATAAAAAGATTGCCTTCATCGGCGCAGGGAACATGGTGAGAGCCATTGTCTCGGGTCTCGTCGCTAATGGCTACCCTGCTCAAAACATTGTCGCAACCGCGCCATCTGAGACGCGCCGCCAGCCTCTTGAGCAAGACTTTGGTATCCGTACCACCAGCGATAACATCGCAGCTGCAACGGAAGCGGACGTGGTGGTATTGTCTGTGAAGCCACAAATGATGGAGGAAGTGTGTAAACCACTGCAATCTATCGACTTCAGCAACAAACTGGTTATCTCTATCGCAGCAGGTATCAACTGTTCACGTTTGGATGGCATGTTAGCGAATAAGCTCAATTTGGTTCGCGTGATGCCAAACACACCATCCCAACTTGGTTTGGGTATGAGTGGTCTATATGCGCCTGAATCTGTTTCAGAACAAGACAAAGCCTTCGCAACAGAACTAATGCAAGCATGCGGTAAGGTGTGTTGGGTTGGGCAAGAATCGGGCATCAACAACGTTATTGCAGCAGCAGGCAGTGCACCGGCGTACTTCTTCCTATTTATGGAAGCGATGCAAGCTGAAGCGATTGCTCAAGGCTTCGATAAAGACACCGCACGCATGTTAGTTCAGCAAGCAGCACTTGGCGCTGCAAGCATGGTAGTGGAAAATCCAGAAACTGAGCTTTCAACGCTACGCGAGAACGTGACATCAAAAGGTGGCACAACGGCAGAAGCGCTACGTACGTTCAACGAACATCAACTGTCTGATATTGTGGCGAAAGCAATGCAAGCTGCGGTTGCTCGCGCTGAAGAAATGGAAAAACTGTTTTAATTATCTGAACGGCACAACTAGGGCGTGTCGTTCTTTACTTGTTAAGGGTACCTTATGAATTCAATGAGTTTTCTCATCTCAACCCTATTTGACCTGTACATCATGGTCGTCATTTTGCGTATTTGGTTGCAAGCTGCCCGTGCAGATTTCTACAACCCATTCTCGCAGTTTATCGTTAAAGCAACACAGCCAGTTGTGGGGCCATTACGTCGAGTCATCCCTTCTGTCGGTGGTATCGATCTAGCGACAGTGCTTTTTGCTTACGTACTGTGCGTACTTAAGTTCGTTGCATTGATCCTGATTGCATCAAGTGGTTCGGTTTCTTTCAGTGCCGATTTCCTATTCCTAGGTTTGCTATCATTAGTTAAAGCCGCTGGTGGCTTGCTATTCTGGGTTCTATTGATCCGTGCGATTCTAAGCTGGGTAAGCCAAGGTCGCAGCCCAATCGAGTACGTATTCCATCAATTAACAGAGCCAATGCTCGCACCAATTCGCCGTATCCTACCTGCGATGGGTGGTTTTGATTTAAGCGTACTCGTATTGTTTATCGGTCTGCAATTCGCGAACTTCCTAATGGGTGACGTGATTGGTCCAATCTGGTACCAACTATAATGTCAGCCGCCGTTTGGCTCGATGGCGAGGATGTCATTCTCAAACTCTATATTCAACCAAAAGCGAGCCGCGACAAGGTCGTCGGCTTGCATGGTGAAGAGCTTAAAATTGCCATCACCGCACCGCCTGTCGATGGTAAAGCGAATGCACACCTCACCAAGTTTTTGGCGAAACAATTCAAAGTTGCTAAGGGCTTGGTTCACATAGAAAAAGGTGAACTGGGACGTCATAAGCAAATTCGGATAGAATCTCCAATACAAATACCAAGCGAAATTAAAGCCATCATTTGATGGCTTTTTATTTACGATTTTCGTATCAAATTAAATAACGAATATCGATTCGAGGAAGTAATAATGAGCAAATGGATTACCGCCCTATTGATCAGCCTTTTATCTTTACCAAGCATGGCAGGTCAGTTCAAAACCATGAAAGACATCGAAGTTCACTATGTTGCGTTTAACTCGACCTTTCTGACGTCAAAGATCGCTCGTAGCTACGACATCAAGCGTAATGGCTATAATGCAGTAGTGAACATCAGCGTATTAGACAGCGCCTCACTAGGTAAACCAGCAGTTGACGCAAAAATCACTGGCCAAGCGAAGAACTTGATTGGCCAAACGCAGAAACTCACCTTCCGAGAAGTAAAAGAAGGTAATGCGATTTACTACTTAGCTGAACTTGGCATTACCAACGAAGAAACTTTTACCTTCGATATTGACGTTAAAGCTGGAAACAAAGGCTCAGGTAAGCTTAAATTCACCCAGAAATTTTATGTCGAAGAGTAATTAGGTTGTGATGATCTAAAAGCTTTTAGAACATCATAACCTTAGGGTTTGTTTACCTTTCGAGCTGATTTTTGCAGCGAATTGTTGGGTATTTATACAAGGCAGAGACTTTGCTATGTAGCTAGCCTACATGAGAAGTCGATAACGCAGTAGAAATGACCAACAAACGCTGCCCAA
>NZ_BAOG01000245.1 GCF_000400365.1 Vibrio jasicida CAIM 1864 = LMG 25398
TGCGGAGCGGTAGTTCAGTTGGTTAGAATACCGGCCTGTCACGCCGGGGGTCGCGGGTTCGAGTCCCGTCCGCTCCGCCACTTATTTAAAAACCCAGTCTTCGGACTGGGTTTTGTCGTTTTAAAGCTCAAAAATGTTCCCTTTCAGGGAATGAGTCCCGGTTGCCCGCAACCCCGAACTAGGCGTCCCCGCCGACTCGCCACTTATTCCAGACCTCAGCAGAAATGCTGAGGTCTTTTTGTATTTGCGATGTTATTTTGGTCTACGACCAATGAGTCCTGCTCGTGTGTGAGTCCAATTACGAGCAAGCCCAGCCATTCCACCACTTATTTAGAAACCCAGTCTTCGGACTGGTTTTTGCGTTTTAGGGAATATGATTTTCGTTTATGGGAAAGTAAGGCTCGCAAGGTTTTGTCTGTAGCCTACAAGCCCAACTATTTATTCAGATATATGCCCCTAGTCTATCCACCCTGAGCTATGCTGATTTCTGGTGTATGGAAGAGAAAGGAAGTTGCGGTGTAATCTGTTGATGCAGTTCTCCCCAGAACGATTAACAGAA
>NZ_BAOG01000244.1:0-407 GCF_000400365.1 Vibrio jasicida CAIM 1864 = LMG 25398
ATGGTGCGGTCGGAGAGACTTGAACTCTCACACCTTGCGGCGCCAGAACCTAAATCTGGTGCGTCTACCAATTCCGCCACGACCGCATATATTTATTTAAGTAGTTTCAAGATGGTGCGGTCGGAGAGACTTGAACTCTCACACCTTGCGGCGCCAGAACCTAAATCTGGTGCGTCTACCAATTCCGCCACGACCGCATAACTACTGAGTAAACTCAATAATTAAAATAGTGGCAGGTCTACCTGGATTCGAACCAGGGAATGGCGGCATCAAAAGCCGCTGCCTTACCGCTTGGCGATAGACCTGCAGGCAATAAATATATGGTGCGGTCGGAGAGACTTGAACTCTCACACCTTGCGGCGCCAGAACCTAAATCTGGTGCGTCTACCAATTCCGCCACGACCGCA
>NZ_BAOG01000244.1:417-666 GCF_000400365.1 Vibrio jasicida CAIM 1864 = LMG 25398
TTGTTGTTATCGAGAGAATTGGTAAAACCTCAATAACGTCCCTTTAAAGGGATAATATGGCAGGGCTACCTGGATTCGAACCAGGGAATGGCGGCATCAAAAGCCGCTGCCTTACCGCTTGGCGATAGCCCTACAATGCTCTAATAAAAGAGACTTTAATAATGGTGCGGTCGGAGAGACTTGAACTCTCACACCTTGCGGCGCCAGAACCTAAATCTGGTGCGTCTACCAATTCCGCCACGACCGCAT
>NZ_BAOG01000243.1 GCF_000400365.1 Vibrio jasicida CAIM 1864 = LMG 25398
GCCAAGAGCAGCTTCTTGCTCAAGCATCGGATGTAGAAGGCGACGCGCTAACCGCATCTAACCTAGTGGTTGACGGTGATGCAACGGTTACGGTAAACGATGATGGCAGCTTTACCATTACGCCAGATGCGAACTTCAATGGTGACATTGATATCACGTTCGACATCAACGACGGCACCGACACTATTGTTGCAACAGCTGACCTAACGGTTAATCCAGTTAACGACCTACCACAGCCAGAAGATCAAGCGTTCACCATCGGCGAAGATGGCGTCTTGCTGTTCACTGATGAAGATCTGTTAACAGGCGCTACCGACATTGAAGGGGATGACCTATCTGTTGAGGGTGTCACTTACACAGGCGCGGACGGTGTCCTAACTGACAATGGCGATGGTACTTACAGTTTTGCACCGAACGAAAACTTCAATGGTGACGTGAACTTTACCTTCGATGTTTCTGATGGCACGGATACCGTGACCGCGAATATCGATGTGACAGTCACGCCAGAGAACGATCCACCAGTGGCAGGCAGCACGTCTTACACAGTGCATGAAGACAACTCGATCACCATCAGTGATGAGCAACTACTGGCTAATTCGTCTGATATCGAAGGTGATGTTGCGATCAGCAGCGTGAGCTACAGCGGTAACGACGGTGTGCTAGAAATTAATGGCGATGGTACTTACACCTTCTCACCAAACGAAAACTTCAATGGCGATGTTACCCTAGATGTTGTCGTGGTTGACGAGGACGGCGCGGTTGATACAACAACAGCGGGTATTACCGTTCTTGAGGTGAACGATCCACCAATCGCAGGAACAACCAGTTACACCATTGATGAAGATGAAGTCATCACCATCAGTGCAGAACAGTTGTTGGCGAACTCCTCCGATATTGAAGGTGAGGTAGCACTAGATAGCGTGAGCTACAGTGGCAGTGAAGGTATCTTTACCGACAATGGTGATGGTACATTCAGCTTCGCACCAAACGAGAACTTTAACGGTGACGTCAGTCTTGATGTGGTCGTGACTGATGAAGACGGTGCAACTGCGGCAACTAACGCAAACATCGATGTATTGCCAATCAACGATGCGCCAGTATCGGGCAACTTGGCTTACAGTGTCGATGAAGACAATTCAATTACGCTAAGCCAAGAGCAGCTTCTTGCTCAAGCATCGGATGTAGAAGGCGACGCGCTAACCGCATCTAACCTAGTGGTTGACGGTGATGCAACGG
>NZ_BAOG01000242.1 GCF_000400365.1 Vibrio jasicida CAIM 1864 = LMG 25398
CAAACAATGCGCCAGTAAGTAACGAGATATAAACCGCTTCTAAAACTGGTTTGCCTAGCTCGTCCCACACAAGAAACCATTGGAAGATCCCCCAAACAGGAGCAAAGAAAGCCACACAAAGCATAACGTTTGCAAAAAAGCTTTGGTAGTAAGGCGGCGGAATACACAGTCCGAGTTTACGTAACAACTTTACAAATGGAGGATTGTAGTTCGACTTCCAAACACCTTTGTCACTTAATTCTTTGTGCGCAAGTTGTAGCTTCGTTTCATAATCCATGACCCAAAATCCTCGAATTCGATGTTTCCCGCGGAGAAACCTAACGCCGCATTAAGGTGTGAGCAACGCTTGGCTATACTTGAGCGAAGCGAAACTGCCAAGCGTTGCGAATCACTCTTAAATGCTTTGTTAGTTGAATTGTTTCACAGCCCTACACTTGGGAAAGGTTGAACAACCCCAAAACTGTTTGCCTATATTTTCACCACGCTTGGTTTCACGCAACACCATTTCAGAGCCGCAACGGGGGCACTCATTTGAGCTAACTTTGGATGCAACAACTTCTTTGACATGTTTACGATGCTTTAAATCCGTAATGACTCCGCGCTTTAACTTTAACCGGTTTATAGACTCTGTTAACCGAGCATAATCATTGTCAGAGAACACTACATCGTTAAATTGCTGAATGTATCGAATACTTCCTCGAGCGTAGGTAACGTTTGGAGGCATTTCGGTTTTAAAGGTACTGTCGCCGATGAAAACAATAACTGAATGCAAGTGTTCTTCACTGCAACCTAGCAAGGTTTCCAGAGCTTTTATGTGCTTGTAATTCTGATGCAGTGGGTTCTGAAATTTAGAGGAATGGCGGTAAATCTTTTGTGTCCACTGTTTCTGGCGAGCTGAACCAAATATCCAACCTTTCATATTCTTAGTTTCAACGACGAAGATGCCATATCTAGAAACCACAATATGGTCGACTTGAGTTGTACCATCGTTAGTCGGCAACGTTACGTCTTTTATTAGTGTGTAATCAGACTCTGGTAATTTGGACAAAAGACGGTTCACGAGAAACTCACCGAATACACCTTTTAGCCACCTACTTTTGAAAACGCTAACAATGAGCAATAAAGGCACTAGATACCAGACTTGCGCAAGCACATTAAGAAATGCTTCAAAAATATTCACGGATTTTCCCTATTCAACTAACGCCTTGCTAAGGTGTGAGTAACGCAATACAAAAGCTACCGCACAGCGCCTTAATCACCATAAGCCACCGTAAAGTAAAAATTCCACGCGTTACGAATCACTCTTAAGCAATTTGTTAGTACATGCGCTACTTCTATTTATGCGCTCCAAGATATTGAAAACTGGCATAATATGAAAGGCTTTGAACACTGAAGTGAGACGGGCAGCTACAAAACTTTACCCCGATTGAAAGACGAAAGTTGGCTAGAAGAAAAACGCACTGAACTGCCCTACTTTCACTGGCTTCAAATTAGAAAAGGATTCGATCCTCGCACTTCGACGGCAATACCAAAGAAAGACAACTCTGAC
>NZ_BAOG01000241.1 GCF_000400365.1 Vibrio jasicida CAIM 1864 = LMG 25398
ACAATGGGCGCAAGCCTGATGCAGCCATGCCGCGTGTGTGAAGAAGGCCTTCGGGTTGTAAAGCACTTTCAGTCGTGAGGAAGGTGGTAGTGTTAATAGCACTATCATTTGACGTTAGCGACAGAAGAAGCACCGGCTAACTCCGTGCCAGCAGCCGCGGTAATACGGAGGGTGCGAGCGTTAATCGGAATTAC
>NZ_BAOG01000240.1 GCF_000400365.1 Vibrio jasicida CAIM 1864 = LMG 25398
CAGCGACTTGATCCAAGCTCACAGTAAAGCCTGCGGTTTGACCTTCGTTGACGCTATCTTGGTCGGCGACAATGCTGACTTTCGGTGCACTTTCTGCGTCTAAAATTGTCGCCTGGCCAGTCGCTTGACCATTAGTCGTCACCCCATTACTTTCTGTCACAGTGAGGCCAAACGTTTCATTTCCCTCGTAGATATGATCTTCGTTAGTCGGCACAGTAACCGTGATATCCTGGATTCCCGCAGGTATTGTTACATTCCCATTTCCATCAACATTCAATGATTGTGTTTGGCCATTAGTGTCTACATAAGTCACAACTAAATCGCCAAGGTCATTATCCTCTGCTGAAAAGTTTCCGTCCGTCTCTACCGATAGGTTAACAACAACAGCACTTTCAGTTTGATTTGATAACGAAACCGTAAAGACTGCATTTTCACCTTCATCGACATTCCCGCCACCATCTACGGTTAGCGCAGGCTTGTCGTTGTCTGGTGTTGTCGGCACCACAATAGAGCCGTCATCTTTTATGTTCGCTTGACCAACGACAGAACCATTTGAAGTGATGCCAGCAGACTCCGTCGCAACTAGACCAAAGCTCTCAGAGCCTTCGTAAACATCATCCTGAGTCGTAGGAACAGATACTTCGATTGCAGTAATACCAGCAGGAATAGTGACATCACCATTGTCTGAAACGGTTAGTGATTTCGTTTCGCCTTCACTGTCTTTGTAGGTTACGACAAAATCTTTAATGTCAGAGTTTTCTGCTGTATATGCGCCACTCGTGCTCGTGGCTAAATTGATAGCGACCGGTGACTCTGTTTGATTAGACAAAGAAACAACAAATATTGCTTCTTCCCCTTCATTAATATCACCACCACCGCTGATAGATAGCAGCGGCTTATCGTTATCTGGCGTTGTTGGGCCTACAGCTGAGCCATCATCCTTTATCACCGCCTCACCACTCGCCACGCCATTTGATGTAATACCGCCGGATTCGGTCACCACCAAGCCAAAAGACTCTGCGCCTTCGTAAACATCGTCTTGTGTCGTTGTTATTGTTACCGTGATATCAGTAACTCCGGCAGGAATAGTAACGTCTCCACTTGGACTAACATCCAGAGTCTGCTCTTGGCCTTTTCCGTCAATATAAGTCACAGTCATGTTACCAAGATCTTCATCTTCAGCGGTGTAGTTGCCATCTGTCTTTGGACTTAGATTGACGACAACAGGACTTTGAACTTCGTTAGACAGCGACACTGTGAATACTGCGTCAGAACCTTCACTCACGTCGCCAGCATTACTCACTGAAAGTGATGTACTATCATTGTCTAAGATTGTTGATGAGCCCGACTCGCTACCGATTTCAACTTCCATCGTCTCGTCATTTTCAACAACAAGATCATCAATCGTTGGCACAATGATTTCGAAGCTACTAACACCGGCAGGAACAATCAGGTAGCCCCCGGCAAAAACAACACCATTCGTGTACGTTGCATTAGATAGGTTGACGTCTGAATCATTTGCCGATGAGCCTGGAGCCAATGTAGTTATTGGATACTTAACCGCCGTTTCTGTCGCCTCATCCAGTACCACAGAAAACGTAACGTCTTCTCCTTCTGTAACAGTGTTCCCTGTTAAAGATAGATCCGGACCGTTCTCCGACACGTTGCCGTCTAGAACCTGATTAGCAATAGTAACCGTTGCAGGGTCACTTTCAGCGTTACCAGAATCAACTACAACGTAGACAAAACTATCTTCAGGTGGGAAGCCCTCTACATAACGCAACTCCCAATTCCCAGATGTTTTGGTCGAGAGGTCTAATTGAGTAATTACCGCCCCTTCAGGTAGAGGGTAATCCTTACCGAAGCCAATACTAGTCTCCTGGAATAGCATGTTGTTGCCTTCTGGCTTCAAGAACTCAATAACTTGAGTTTGCTCTGTGCCGTTAGCATCAAGGTATGTCACCGTGATAAGAGCAGCATTGTTGTCGCCGTGCTCAAACAAGCCTCCTAGGCCATCCAGACCAAGATTCACGCTGCCAACAGGGTTCTCAGACAAATCAATGCTGATGGTTTCGCCGCGCTGAATGCCTTGGCCATCGTTATCAGCAATACCATGACCAATATGTGAGACTTCTCGGTTGTATTGAGCTAGCACACCACTATCGGAGGAGATATCAATAGACGCTCCATTTACTAGATATTCGGTTCGACTGTGTGACTCACCACCGTCTGCACTTAAACCCCAGTTGTAGAAATCCGTCGTTGACTCTTCTCCATTTGGAGAATTAGGTCTGTCTTTGATACCAAGCAAGAACCCAACATTATCCGCTTCGTAGTAGATGCTGTCTTTGTTGTACAACGAGCCATCGGCCGATGTAATTTCTTGAAGATCGCCATTTTCATCTTTGAAATACAAGGTGCCAGATGTAGGTAGCTCTGTTATTCGGATCTGAAGATCATCACCATTTAAGTCATCCTCAACGTCAGAAATATGATCGCTTTCTGAACCTTGGTCCAAAGGCTTATCATCAGTATCAAAAATTACGTTAGTAATAAGTTCGTCAGCGCTATGGTCAAAGTCTTCGTTAAGTGGCTTGTCGTTAACTGGTGTGACGTTCAGCGTAACTGTTGTGGTTTCGGTTACACCGCCGGAGGTGACTGTATAAGTGAATTCATCTGCGCCGTTGTAATCTTGATTAGGCGTGTAAGTAATGGTGCCGTCGTTGTTCACAACCGCACTGCCATTTGCTGGGCCATTGCCCGCTTCTACGGATACAACTGGTGATTGCCCTTCGAAACTATCATTGTCTAACACATCCAAAATTGTTGGTGTGTCTTCAACGATATCTGCACTATCAGCGACAATATCGGCGACGGCATTAACCGTGAAATCAACTGTCTGGCTCACTTCCAAACCACTTGGGTCTGTCGCGGTAAACGTCAGCTCTTCAGAACCATTCCAGTCTGCAGTTGGTGTAATCGTCGCAATACCATTAACAATCGAAACTTGGATATTGCTGTTACCAGAAACACTAAACGTCAATTCGCTGTCTGCGTCGTCAACATCACTAAACGCGTCATTTAAATCGATGGTATAAGGCGTAAAGTCCTCTGGTAGAACTTGGTCTGCAATGGTGTTTTCCACTACTGGCTTGTCATTGACAGGAGTAACGTTTAGAGAGACCGTCGTAGTCTCAGTTACACCACCAGACGTGACTGTGTAAGTGAACTCGTCAGCACCGTTGTAATCTTGGTTCGGTGTGTAAGTGATTGTTCCGTCGTCGTTCACAACCACACTGCCGTTAGTTGGACCATCTCCAGATTCCACTGTAACAACTGGTGATTGGCCTTCGAAAGTATCGTTACCCAACACGTTCAAAACGGTTGGCGTATCTTCAACGATATCTGCACTATCTGAGACGATATCGGCAACGGCATTAACCGCAAAATCAACCGTCTGACTCACTTCCAAACCGCTTG
>NZ_BAOG01000239.1 GCF_000400365.1 Vibrio jasicida CAIM 1864 = LMG 25398
CGCAGGTATAAAGAACAATAACTTCCAGATTTCCACAATATTTCCTCCATAAAACTAACGCCCTGTTAAGGGGTGAGCAACGCAATACAAGAGCCGCAGCATACCGCCCTAAACACTAAAACCAACGCATAGTGAAAATGCCACGCGTTGCGAATCCCTCTTGAACAGTTTGTTATGTTGCTAGTTGAAGAGCTCATTGAAGACATCTATTGATAATGCCCAACCCAGCTCTTTTTGAGGCATTCTATTAATTTTTGCGGTGATCTGCGCTAGATCACAATGCTCAAAACCGCCATCTGAATATATGAAATCTTGGTACAACGACATTTTATCGTTAACGTGACCAAGTAACTTTCGACTGTCAGTTTTGGTAAAGCTAATATTCGGCTCTGCATTTCCAAACGAAGAAAGAATCTCATTTGGAGCATTTTCAAGCTCTAGTAAGGTCAACAACCCACTTTTGAAAGCTTCATTAAAATGCTTGAATTCTGACTTTTTGAAACCGATAAGCACAAAAGACATCAGAGTTTTCTCTTCCATGAAAAAGAGACATTTTCGACGCTCTTGAGTAAATGTATGCATATACCAATTACCGAGAATATGATGTTCGCTTTCAATATCTGACAGGTCTTGGGGTCTAAGACCCAGCAAGTCTTGTGATTTCTTAGTGCAGCGCAGTTGATACATGATTCGATTTCTCTCGGGATAATAACGATTTATGTAACATTAGATCATATCGAAAGCTCATTGCAACATAACGCCTTGTTAAGGGGTGAGCAACGCAATACCAAAGCCGCCGCATACCACCTTAATCACCAAAACCAACGCATAGTAAAAATGCC
>NZ_BAOG01000238.1 GCF_000400365.1 Vibrio jasicida CAIM 1864 = LMG 25398
TGCCGGTAAAAGCAGGCTCTGCTACCAAGCCGATACCTGGATATCAGGTCGAAATTCTCAACGAAATGGGCATGCCAGTAGGTGCAAACCAACAAGGTTTTGTGGCTCTGAAGCGCCCATTACCACCAAGCTGCCTACCGACTGTCTGGCGCAACCATGATCGTTTTGAAACAGGTTATCTAAGTCAATTCCCGGGTTACTACGTATCGGGAGATGGCGGTTACCTAGATGAAGATGGTTATCTGTTTATCATGGGGCGTATTGATGACGTAATTAACGTCGCAGGTCACCGTCTGTCTACTGGCGAGATGGAAGAAATCGTTGGTGGTCACCCTGCGATTGCGGAATGTGCGGTAGTCGGTATCCATGATGAGTTAAAAGGACAGCTACCACTTGGGTTCGTGGTTCTAAAAGATGGCGTGAAGATTGATGATCTAACGCTAGAAGGTGAGTTGGTGGGTAAAGTACGCAACGAGATTGGCGCTGTGGCTTGCTTTAAACATGCGC
>NZ_BAOG01000237.1 GCF_000400365.1 Vibrio jasicida CAIM 1864 = LMG 25398
AATACGTCCTTCATCGCCTCTGACTGCCAAGGCATCCACCGTGTACGCTTAGTCACTTAACCATACAACCCGAAGGAGTTTCGAGTTGCCAATTTACTTTCACTTTAAAAAGTGAAAACAAACGGTCAAATCACCAAAGTTGTCTCTCATTATTTGAATGAGCGAGAGACATTTCGATTTTGCCGGACTCAATTTCGAATAATCACTTAAAAG
>NZ_BAOG01000236.1 GCF_000400365.1 Vibrio jasicida CAIM 1864 = LMG 25398
CACCTAACTCAACGTAAAACAACCCCCACCTAACCTCCCCTTGGCTTCAACTTCGGGAGACTACAATAGTCATGCTGGTAAAGGGGAGTGATTGGTTCTGCATTCGCGGATAATTTAATTCACAATGCAACATCCAACGGGCTTCAAGTAGATTCTGAATACTCGCCCAGGCTCTTTCAGAATGACGTT
>NZ_BAOG01000235.1 GCF_000400365.1 Vibrio jasicida CAIM 1864 = LMG 25398
CTAGACGGAAAGACCCCGTGAACCTTTACTACAGCTTGGCACTGAACATTGACCCTACATGTGTAGGATAGGTGGGAGGCTTTGAAGCACAGTCGCTAGATTGTGTGGAGCCGTCCTTGAAATACCACCCTTGTAGTGTTGATGTTCTAACGTCGACCCCTTATCGGGGTTGCGGAC
>NZ_BAOG01000234.1 GCF_000400365.1 Vibrio jasicida CAIM 1864 = LMG 25398
AATCGAGGTAAGCAATGATTTTATGGGAAGAAGAGTCACTTAATGATCGTGAAAAGATCTTCGAGTTTCTCTATGACTTCAACCCTGATGCGGCAGAAAAAACTGACAACCTCATTGAAGCAAAAGTAGAAAACTTGCTTGAACAACCTCTAATGGGTCTACAACGAGATGGCATCCGCGGACGATTGCTCATTATTCCTGAGATTTCGATGATTGTCTCTTACTGGGTCGAGGGCGATATCATCAGAGTTATGCGTGTACTCCACCAGAAACAAAAATTTCCTACGGATTGATTGCTTCCTCTGGGGAACTAACGCCGCATTAAGGTGTGAGCGACGCTTGGCTATACTTGAGCGAAGCGAAACTGCCAAGCGTTGCGAATCACTCTTAAATGCTTTG
>NZ_BAOG01000233.1 GCF_000400365.1 Vibrio jasicida CAIM 1864 = LMG 25398
AGAAGTAGTACTCGGTTACTCTAGGAGCATTTATAGCAATAGTTACGATCACTACAACAATCGCAATCCAGTAATCACCACTTTTTAGTAACTCAACAACTAAGTCCATTTATCGCGAAAGTCTCCTAATCTTTATAACGCCGCATTAAGGTGTGAGCAACGCTGCCACCTAACCTAAACCTTGCCACCGTAAACACAAAACCCAACGATGGAATGAAAAATGCCAAGCGTTGGGAATCACTCTTAAATGCTTTGTTATTCAACACTTACATGTCAGCAACCGATTCGTAGAATGCTAATACGTCAAATGGCTTACTGAAAAAACTGCTGTTTGTTAAAAACGTTTTGATTTCCCCACTTAAAGCATCAAATTTAGCTTGCGACTCTGTATTAAATGGAAATGTAATCTTCTCCGTCGCTTCAACTAATTCCAAAGTACTCTGACGCTTAGCATTGTTTTTTGCAATAAGAATACTGTACGCCAATTCTTTTTTCTCGCTAAAACTACAGCGTTCAATCGCTAAATAATTAATATGAGCTAATACCGGAGTAAGTTCCTCAAGTCTTTGCTTTGCAAATTTTAAGGTCTCTTCATCGGGTTTATTTTTCGTTGAGATCTTACTACAAACGGCTATACGAGAGCCCAAAGCATCTATTGAATTATTTAAGTCAGTGAATAGCTTATCTTCAACACTTTGACCTGCATTGGAAATAATTGAAAATACCATCAAAAAAAATGTAAGAGCTATTCTCATAATTTACACCCATCAGATATAGCTTTCCAAAACCTGTACTGCTTTCTGTCTGTTACATGCTCTAAGGCTTGTTCCGTAGCAATGTTTTCAATTTGTCTAAGCTTAATAACGGTAAGAGCGCTGTAGGATTTGAAGTAATACTCCCAGTTTGCTTGAGTTATATTCCACGCAGTTTGTCCTGCATCAGAAGAAACACCTCTACCGACTGCGATACTAACATCTCGTGCTTTATGCATAGTATCGCTTGCTGGAATTGCAGAGATAGCTTTGGTTACACCACTACTCCCTGCTCCTTTGACTACATTTCCACCAAAGATATTAATTAAGTTTCCAAGTGAGATAAAGAATTGCGCACTTTTCTCCAATTCATGTAGCTCATTTATTCTGTCTATCGCGGCTAAGCTTTTATCATCAAAAACAACACCGACGATTGCTGGACACTTTTCCATGTTTAACTTCCTCCATATGAATAATGAAGCACATCTTACAACAGTAGAAAGTTAAAACTTGTAGCATATGTGTGAATAGGGACGAAATTCGAAATGTTCGTGTTGCATAACGCCGCATTAAGGTGTGAACGACGCTTGGCTATACTTGAGCGAAGCGAAACTGCCAAGCGTTGCGAATCACTCTTAAATGCTTTGTTATAAATCAGCTAGCTTAAGACCTGAACGCTCAATGTACTCATCAACAGTACCAGTTACATCATGAATTTTTGCAATGCTATATTCATAGCGCTGAATCTTACCTGTATCAATACATGGAGGAGGTATGATTGCCCTTGCTCCATCGACAGAAACTAACAATATCCTATCGATAAATGCTCCGTCATAATAGAGTTCATACCAGTACCCTACAGCTTTGGAATTAGGGTGGCAATTTGCCCATGTCTCTCTAAAATCGTCATTTTGAATACCATCTTCAGTGTATTTTGCACGCACCCTCAATCTTGGATCTTCTTTTAGGAATCTCTCACTTGCCCAATCAAGACTTATTCCATGCCAATCATTTTTATAATCCGTTGTGGGAATAAAAGTGAGTATTTCTTCAAATGACATATCCCGAACGGGCTTACGGTCAGGATAGAAATATTCGGCGATTGAGGGAAGCGCAAAAAATAACGAACTTAGTAATCCCAAGAAAAATGCAATAGGCTCAACTTCCTGACCACTGATCCAGATCAATCCAAATATTAAAGCCAATGTAAAAAACACTCCCCCAAACACTTTCAATGGATGAGTGTACTTTTTTATCCAAAGGCAGATTTTCTTAAAATATTGCTCCATAGTCCCTCTGATTTATAACGCCCTGCTAAGGGGTGAGCAACGCAATACCGAACCCGCCGCATACCACCTTAATTACTAAATTCAACGCATAGTAAAAATGCCACGCGTTGCGAATCCCTCTTGAGCAGTTTGTTATGTGATTTTGCTGGCGGAGTTTTGGATACTCTGAGTATGCTCGTCAAACTTAGACTTGATATCGCTATCTAAGATTTCACAGACTAAACTGCCCGCATGACTAAGGTATAAAGCCATATTTGCCACATAGAATATATCGCTTTCACAAGGTTCAGAAGCATGCACTACTAACTCAACATGATCCTTAGCGTCGTCTTTGCGAAAGTGTCGTTTAACAATGCTACCCAACGAACTATGGGCTTCAGAACACAAGTATGCATATAAACCTTTATACTCATTTTCCATTCCCGCCAGTTGAAACTTATCTAAAACCGAATAACGCTTTTTACCGAGCTTTTCAGCCAGTTTCTTATTTTCTTCTTGGATTCGAGGTATCTCGGTATCAGCTAGATACACCAACGACGAAAAATATGGATTACCATCTTTCGCTTGCTTCAATTGCTTTAGATGAGAGTATCCATTATCCAAATCAAGAACATCAACATAGCCTTCACTATTCCTCAAATTTTTGAGGTCTACGTAATGCTCCATAAACGATCTAAACAACACAAGAGCACCTGTATGAACGTAGTCTCTTGTAAGTGTCTCAAATGATTGAGATAACTCAATCAAAGAACAATACAATCCAACTGAATATGCATGATACTTATAGTTATTTTGCATCTCCAATTGAACTACATGTTCATTAGCAAACTCTATTGCTTTTTTTAATACTTCAGAGCTCATAATTTTCCTAATCACATAACGCCTTGCTAAGGTGTGAGCGAGCTATTGTCAAATGTGGTGTATGGAAGATCATGCAGTAGCTTGTTGATGAGTCTCCATTTCTTTCACTCCATTGATGAAGCGAA
>NZ_BAOG01000232.1 GCF_000400365.1 Vibrio jasicida CAIM 1864 = LMG 25398
CTTTAGCTCAAAGATATGCATCAGTGTTTATGTCATTATGTCTTGAGTACAGTGGTAGCGTTGCTCACCACTTAACGCGGCGTTATGTGTCTTGGTCAGGATTGCGTCGAGCCAGCTACTTAAAATGAGATAATATCCGCTTTTAAATGAATTACAGGGAGTGTAAATGAAAAAAGTCGAGCGATTTGAGTCACTAATCAGAATCATGGATGTTGTTGTAACATGTCTAGCAGTACTAGTAGTGGCAGTTGGTATCTTTTCCACTGTCTTGCATGGAATTCAACTAGGTATTGGAGCTCTCGTCTCTGGGATAATGCTATGGATAGCCAAATTTTTCATATGTGGCATATCATATACATTGATTCAGATAGCAAAGAACACTGCTCCAAAAGCTTCGGATGAAAACACATAACAAACTGCTCAAGAGGGATTCGCAACGCGTGGCATTTTCACTATGCGTTGAATTTAGTGATTAAGGTGGTTTGCAGCGGCCTCGGTATTGCGTTGCTCACCCCTTAGCAGGGCGTTATACCGCAAGGGAGAAATCAATGATAAAGCAAATAAGCGGCACAGGTCACTCGCTCTTATCTCTATCAAAAACAAGCTTCTCCGAGCTACGAAAAATCTATCGTCCAACTTCCGAAGCTCAAAGAAACCAAGCTAGTTCAACAAATGAGTGGACTTGTTTGGGGTATTATTTGGATCACCAGCTAGTGGGTTTTATAAAGGTTAAGTTGTCCGGCAAAACGCTTAATTTAAGTACACTTGCTGTCATGCCTGAATGTCGTAAAAAAGGCGTAGCTCGAAGCTTAATTTTAGAAGCAGAGCGTATGTTCTCAAATGCAGGCTTGCTCTCAGTTTGGTGCGTTGAGCAAACTGGTAATGTAGAGATCTTTGAGGCACTAGGTTTCAAGGTTGCAGAGCGTATTGAGTCAGATATTTTTGAATTGGCTTACAGCTCAAACGTTAAAGCAATAGAAGTTCGTCTGGAGCGGCAGACAGCGGTATAACAAATTGTTCAAGAGGGATTCGCAACGCGTGGCATTTTTACTATGCGTTGGTTTTAGTGTTTAAGGCGGTATGCGGCGGCATCAGCATTGCGTTGCTCACCCCTTAACAAGGCGTTATGTACTATTCGATAAATTATAGGAGTTGCATATGTTTTTTGAAGAGAGTTTTATCGAAAAAGTGGAAGATGATCCGATTCTTGGGCTTCATGAGGCTTGCAGCTTAACTCTATCGCGTTTGGCTGAACTCGAGAAGGGAGAAGAGTGGACGGAAGAAGAGCATGAGTTACTTTGGGAAGCATCTGCATTCATTAATATTCTTATAAATAATTTTGACTTAACAATTGCAGTCGATCTACCTCAACCGACAGGTAGTCTAGAGGATAACTGCCAGGCACTAAGCGAATATATACAAGAAGTACAAAGTGCTGTCGGCAATCAAGCTGTATTGTTAAAGGTGGAAACATACTCGAATCGTTATAAGAATGTATTTAAGAGCGCCTTTGCTTATGAGTTTTCAAAAGGTGACTTGGAACGCGTACAAGAGTTAATAAATGAACTTAGAGCACAAATCTCAAAACTAGAAGATTTGGAACCATCTCATCAACAAAGGCTACTAAAACGTCTTGAAAAGCTGCAGTCGGAACTACATAAACGTGTATCTGATCTGGACAGGTTTTGGGGCTTAATCGGGGATGCAGGAGTTGTTCTCGGAAAATTAGGTACTGATGCAAAACCTATTGTTGATCGCATAAAAGAGATTGCTGAGATTGCTTGGAATACTCAGTCAAGAACCGAAGAGTTACCTAGTAACAGCCCAAATCCAATGTTGGGTGACCCTGAAGAACGTACATAACAATCTGTTTAAGAGTGATTCGCAACGCTTGGTATTTTTACTATGCGTTGCGTTTTGTGTTTAAGGTGGTATGCATAGGCTTCGGTGTTGCGTTGCTCACACCTTAACAGGGCGTTAGTACGGGTTGACATCAAAGGTCATAAGTTTTGGTGTTTATCTGTTTTGGCACTCGTCTTTACACCTTTCAGTTTGTACCTTTCACGTTCTTTCCGGTGGCACTATATGCGGAGTGTTTGCTTTGATTTCACCGTTTACG
>NZ_BAOG01000231.1 GCF_000400365.1 Vibrio jasicida CAIM 1864 = LMG 25398
ATGGTGGAGGGGGACGGATTCGAACCATCGAAGGCAGTGCCGGCAGATTTACAGTCTGCTCCCTTTGGCCACTCGGGAACCCCTCCAAAATTTCATGCCATTCTTACTACAATTGCTTCTTAAAGAAGCAGGAAAGAATGGTGCCGACTACCGGAATCGAACTGGTGACCTACTGATTACAAGTCAGTTGCTCTACCTACTGAGCTAAGTCGGCATAAGTGGTGCGCATTCTATTGAATGATTTTCTAGGTTGCAATAGGTATTTTAAAAAAAATCGTAAAATTTAGCTTTTTAGATTCAATTGCTGCAAATTCATACAAACCTCACTTTTTAAAGCAAACTTTCGAGCTTTGTCGTTTGCTTTAAACGATGCTTGTTGTATGTTCTTGCTCTCTATTAAACCAAGGATCAAAGAGACTCATGAGTCCATTTTTGTCATTTGACCGTGCTGAATGGGCAGAACTACGAAATTCTGTCCCGATGACACTCTCTGAAGACGACTTAACCGCGCTTCAAGGCATTAATGAAAACCTCACTGTAGAGGAAGCGGTAGAGATTTACCTTCCTTTGTCTCGTCTATTGAACTTATATGTTCAAGCTCGTCAGAGTCGCAACTCAGTATTACAGCAATTTCTCAATACAGAAGAGCATGCTCCTCCATTTGTCATCGGTATTGCTGGTAGCGTTGCGGTAGGGAAAAGTACGACTGCGAGGCTGCTGAAGGCCCTTCTATCTCGCTGGGAGAATCATCCAAAAGTCGCGTTAGTGACAACCGACGGTTTCTTATATCCAAAGAAAGAACTGGAAGATAAGGGCATCATGCATCGCAAAGGCTTTCCCGAGTCGTACGACATAAAGCGTTTAGTTGAGTTTGTTTCCGATGTGAAAGCAGGTAAACCTGACCTTACAGTGCCAGTCTATTCCCACATTACCTACGACATTACCGAAGAGCTTAAAACCGTTGAGCAGCCAGATATATTGATCATTGAAGGTTTAAATGTTTTGCAAAGCGGTATGGATTACCCACACGATCCACATCGAGTGTTTGTGTCGGATTTTCTAGACTTCTCTATTTACGTTGATGCTGAAACAGAGACCGTCGAGCAATGGTACGTAGAACGATTTTTGAAATTCCGTCGAGGAGCATTCACCAAACCTGGATCCTATTTTAGCCACTATACCCAACTCTCAGTAGAAGAAGCTAGGAACAAGGCTAAGCAGATTTGGCATGATATTAATGGGCTCAATTTGGAACAGAACATTCTTCCTACTCGAGAAAGGGCCCACTTAATACTGCATAAAGGGCCAAGCCATTTGGTTGATAAGGTATCGTTGAGAAAGTAGTGCTGACTCGTTAATGTTAATCGGTTTTTCTTAAGGAGATCTCGCCGCCAATGTAGGTCTCCAAACCATTGTTGGTTTCTAGTACTACCCCACCTTGTTGATCGATACCTTTTACAATGCCATGAATCTCTCTTGGCCCCATAAGTAACTTAACCGGACGGTCTATAAAATTATCTAAACGATTCCAACGATCAACAAACCCCGCCAGACCAGTCATTTCATATTCTTCTAGTGCGATCTTCCAGTGTTCAATAAGGTTGAGTGCCAGAACGGTGCGGTCGATTGTTAAACCATCACTGACTTGACTCAACGTTGTCCAAGGCTGATCAATCTCAGGCTGTATGTCCGGCATCCCAATGTTCAACCCCATCCCGATAACAAGATGAGCGGCACCACCGGCTTGGCCTGACATTTCGACTAAAATACCTGCAAGTTTTTTATCTTGGAAATAGAGGTCATTGGGCCACTTCAACTTCACACCTTGAACGCCCATACTTTCGAGCGCTTCTACTGCCGCAATACCAACAACAAGGCTTAATCCCATTGCTGCAGCCATACCTGCGTCCAGTCGCCAGTACATAGACAAGTAGAGATTTGTCCCAAAAGGTGAAATCCACTGACGGCCACGACGTCCTCTGCCTTTAGCTTGGTATTCCGCTAAACAAACTCTTCCTTTGTCTGACTCATTCACTCTTTCCAGCAAATACTGGTTGGTTGAATCGATAACAGAGATCAGCTCGATTTGACTATCAAGTTTCGCTTTGAGTGTATCTCCGTCTAATAGTTGTAGGGGGTGCGCCAGTTGATAACCTCGGCCTTGGATACGATAGATATCCACACCCCACTCATTTAACCCTTTAATGTGCTTTGCGATTGCTGCTCGAGAGATGCCAAGGCTCTCCCCAAGTGCTTCACCTGAATGGAAATCGCTGTCGCTTAAAGCTTTGAGGATATGGAGCTTTGCGTTATGTTCTTTTCTCATCGAGCAGCCTCTATCTCAGAAAGGGTTGTCTCAGCATGACTATTCATAAAACGCACTTCATGCTCAAGCTCTATTTGATACTTATCCCAAACCGTTTTCTTTACAAGAGAAGCCAAAGTCACCACATCTTCCGCGGTACAGTTATCCACATTGGTAAGCACTAAAGCTTGTAATGGGTTCACTTGGGCACCGTTAACCGAGGTACCTTTTAGCCCACACTGATCAATCAGCCAACCGGCTGCCACTTTCATCCCACCTTTTGCAGGATAGGCGACCATGGTGTCATGCTGCTGGATAAGTTGATCATAATGATCTTGACTGATCACTGGGTTTTTAAAGAAACTCCCTGCATTACCCACTTTAGTTGGATCAGGTAACTTCTCCATGCGCACTTGGCAAACTCGCTCAAATATTGCGTTAGGGCTAAGTTCTTTTTCAGGAATAGACTGTAGAGGGCCATATTGATTGACGGGTTGCCACGTTTTGGGCAGTTTAAGGCCAAGCGCGGTGATAAAACACTTCTCATACAGAGAATGCTTGAATATCGAATCACGATAACCAAACAGACATTCTTCTGCACTCATACGTGTAGTTTCAAAAGTCTCTAGGTCAAGAACATCAACATAATCACAGATGTTGTTGAGCTCTACTCCATACGCTCCGATGTTCTGAATCGGTGCAGAACCCGCACAGCCAGGGATAAGAGCTAAGTTTTCAAGGCCACCAATATCTTGTTTTACACACCATTCCACTAATGCGGGCCAGTCTTCACCACCATCAATATGCAGCTTGTAATACTCATCCGTTTCACTCACTTGTTTACCAAGTAATCGGTTGATAATCACAAGCCCTTCATAATGCTGAGTAAAGAGCATGTTACTCCCTTTACCTAAAAACAGTTTTGGTAATTTTTTAAAGGTGTCGTTCTTGAACAACTGTATGACATCTTCTACAGATTCAACAATCGCCAAATAGTCGCAAGTTTGCTCGATACCAAATGTATGAAAAGCCTTAAGGCTCGCGTGTTTCTTAATTTCCATAGTGGATTTGCAACGCCAGATGAGATTCTCTTAAACTATGGACATTCTACATTAGTTATCTTTTAGCCGCAGTGACAATACCAGACTCATTAATCATAGAAGTGTTAAATCCGATCAAACTTCCTCTCATTAAGAGGTTGTATAAAGCGCATTATCCGGCAGGCCGAGCCAAACGGGATGAGTTAATCATTACCGCCAGCGTCAAAAATGGCATTGTTGCGCTATTACGAATGAAAACCATCGAAAAATCACGATTGCTTACAGGGATGCTAGTCGTGCCAGAATTTCGTGGGACTGGCGTCGGCAGTGCTCTGCTTACTTATTGCGAAAACACAGTTTTCACCAGTGGTGATTATTGCTTCGCTTTTAAACATTTAGAGAATTATTACGCTCAGCATGGGTTTGAAACCATTGATAGCTCTGAATTGCCAAACTCGTTAAAAATGGCTTATTTGCGGTACGTAGACAGTGGTAAAGATCTCATTCCAATGCAATTCACCACTTCTGACGTTCTAAACGACGTGGTTTTGTAGCCAGAGAATTCATATCTTTGGTAAAATATCAGGTTCGCAATATTGCACTTAATTAAGGTACTCACACCGGTATGATAGTAAGTAGGAACCCATTCGAACAGTTGCCAAGTCTCGCAGTCAAGCCTGAAGACTTTGAAGTTCTGCACGCAGCAGAAACTTTCAGAACTCGTCTTCTTGATGCGATCAGCAAAGCAACGTCGCGAATTTACCTAGTCGCTCTATATCTGGAAGATGATGAAGCTGGACGTGAAATTTTCACAGCGCTTTATGAGGCGAAACAGCGCAACCCTGGATTGGACATCAATATCTGTGTAGATTGGCACCGAGCTCAACGTGGTCTCATTGGTGCAGAGTCATCAGAGGGCAATTCCGCGCTATACAAAGCATTCGCTAAAAAATACCAACATTCGATTCCGGTATACGGCATTCCTGTACGAGGAAGAGAGGTCTTCGGCGTACTGCATTTAAAAGGTTTTATTGTTGACGATACCGTTATTTATAGCGGCGCTAGCTTAAACAACGTCTATCTTCAATACAATGGTCGTTATCGTTTCGACCGTTACCATGTGATTCAACATAAAGCACTTGCTGACTCCATGGTCGGTTTCATCCAGAGTGAGATGATAGCTCACCCAGCAGTAAACGACCTTGCTGGTAAGGACAAACCAGAAACTAAAGAAATCAAAGCTGCAATTCGTCAACTGCGTTCTTCTCTCGCTCGTGCTGATTATGAGTTTTCGCCAGAGAGTGCAACAGAAGAAGAGGTAAAAGTGACTCCTCTTGTTGGCTTGGGTAAGCGACGTAATCAACTCAACATGAAAATCGTTAAGTTACTCGCTGCCGCTCAAAATGAAATCTTCATCTGTACACCTTACTTCAACTTTCCTAAAGCGATTCATCGTGAAGTAAAACGTGCAATGAAACGCGGGGTGAAAGTAACGATTGTTGTTGGAGATAAAACAGCAAATGACTTCTATATTGCTCCGGAAGAAGAATTTAAAACTATTGGTGGTTTGCCATATCTTTACGAATTGAACCTTCGCCGTTTTGCAAAAGCCAACGAAGCGAACATTGCAGCTCGTAAGCTTTCTATCCACTTATGGAAGCACGACAACAATAGCTTCCACCTAAAAGGTATTTGGGTAGATAAACGCTACATGCTCATGACAGGTAATAACCTGAACCCACGCGCATGGTCACTAGACTTAGAAAATGGACTATTGGTGCAAGATAACTACGCTAAGATGACGGATAAGTTTGAGCAAGAAGTAGCAAACATTCTCGAGCATACTCAACTTATCTGTACTTACCGACAGTTAGAAAAGGTAGAAGATTACCCAGAAAGCGTTCAGAAGCTTGTTCGTAAGATCACTCGCATCAAAGCTGACGGCGTACTTAAGCGTATCCTTTAGAAACTAATAAAGAGTCAAAGCCCAGTATGAAAGTACTGGGCTTTTTTGTAGGTTGTAAATCACGGTTCGCCTACCCCTGCCCAACGAACTAAATAGACAAATATTCAGATAACAGGTACTTATCCCTCCCGAAGAAGAAAGAACCGAGCCTGAATGTCGGATAGAACATCAAGTAAGCGAACGCACCCGCGTCCGACAAACTGATACTAATACGGTGGAATTGGACCTTTTTCTAAAAACTAAAAGCAAACAAGTTTCATAATCTTTGACTGAAGCTTTGTACATAAAAAGAGGTGGACTGGGCCGGCACTCCGGAGATTCGATGGGAAATGCAGCCAAGCGGACTGCGCACCAAGGGACGCCAAGTTATCCTAATATCACTTGTTAGAAGTGATAAAAACGAAAAAGGCTCCAGCATTTCTGCTAGAGCCTTAAATATGGCAGGGGTGGAGAGATTCGAACTCCCAACACGCGGATTTGGAATCCGCTGCTCTGCCAATT
>NZ_BAOG01000230.1 GCF_000400365.1 Vibrio jasicida CAIM 1864 = LMG 25398
TCCCTTTGCCAAACGCCATGAATTGGGTTTAAGCTATCTTATGGTCGATAAGCGCTTTCAACAGCAAGGAATTGGAAAAGCAACGCTACAAAAACTGATGATCTATGGCTACGCGATTGACACTGAAAGCAGCTCTGTGTGTGCGACAGTATCTAGTAGTAATGACATTGGAATTAGATTGTTTGAATCGGCAGGGTTCGATAACACCCAAAAGACAATTTATGAAGAGAGTGGAAAAGCGCTGATCTTGCGTCATTCTCTGAACTGATAGATTAGGCATCGATGTTATTTATGTTGTAAAGGCAGGGTAATTAGCACACCTGCCTTCCTCCCAAAATCATACCGTTACGACTTCCGCTTGCCAGCCGTAACCGGTGTACTCCTTTGCTAACTCTTCTGCAACAAACGCAGACACCACTACTTCAACCCATTTACCATACGCCCCTGCACGGTAGCGAAGCTTCATCATTTTCATTGTTACCCCTCCGGATGGCGATAAAATTAGCCAAATTTGAAACAGCTGCTCGCCAAAAACCTATACTTAAAGTCTGTGTATCTGCCTATAAAGGTGTAATATTTAGGTTTAGAATAGATCTTCCCCCACCCATTCACCAAATAGGAAGCATGTGCGTTATTCCAAGAAGTTCGAAATAAAGCACCGACATTTTGCAAAATCTGATAGTCAGAATGTAGAGTAAAATTACTGCATTTATAAAATTCATTCCGTACGAGTCGTTTTAATGGACAGTGAGATAGGTAAGACAATAGAAGCTGAAACTTTTGAAGCGCTTATGATGAGGCAAGCAACATCACTTACCTCCTCTGAAGCAGACAAGTGCGAAGTCAAACTTCGCGAATTCATGACGGAAGCCATGAACTGGTTCGAAATCGATCGAATGACCATGTTTCCCAACTCAATGCTGTTTTTCAACCAAGGGAAAACGCTTGCTGTCGCACGTCCACCACATAAAGTCGTCACAGCAGAGCAAGTCGGCATAGAAGACGCCGAGAGGTACCTTCGTCTTATCGGTAACTCGGAACAAACTCAGATTTTCAACCGAGCTTCGCTTGAAAGTAGTGATGTGGCATTACTAAGAATGCTGGCAGCACAAGGCGCATGTTGCCATTACACCATCCCACTGAGTCAGTTTGGTCAACGCTGGGGTGGCGTTTCATTTACTATTTTTGGCGAAAATCGTTGTGGTTTGAATGAAGCCCAATTGAATCAAGTCACATTTCTTTCGCAAGTTTGGCTTTCTTATTGGCAGCACTCTAAGTTGCATCGCAGCTTACACAAGCCAGACATGAAGACGAGTAATGAGAACAACAAAATGTTAAGACTAAGTCGTCGTCAATGTGATGTCCTCGGGCACATAGCCAACGGCTTGTCTGCAAAACAAATCGCGATAGCGCTTAATTTGAGTCCACGAACGATTGAGTCTCACAAATACCGGTTGATGGACATGCTGGAATTAGAAACTCATTCTGAGTTAGTCCAATTCGCCCTACGAAACGGAATTGGGTACTGACCTCTTTTGTCTCTGATCTCAGGCTAACAAACGAAAAAGGCAAGCCGATTGGCTTGCCTTTATTGTCTGTGTACAGAACGAAATTATTCGCCTTTGTAGATACAACCTGCGGTACAAGTTTCTTTGATCTCAACTTTACTCAGTAGCGGCAAACTTGGCTTAAGCTCTTGCCAAATCCACTTCGCGAGTACTTCACTTGTTGGGTTTTCTAGACCTTCGATATCATTCAAGTAGTAATGATCCAAACGATCGTAAGTTGGTTTGAATGCCGCTTTGATTTCTGAAAAATCAATCACCCAACCTGTATGCGGGTCAACTTCACCCTCTACATAAAGACGAACTAAGAAAGAGTGTCCGTGCAAACGACCACACTTGTGACCTTCCGGTACGTGCGGCAGGTGATGTGCTGCTTCGAACATAAACTCTTTGTATAATTCTGTTTTCATCTTGATTCTCAGGCTTTAAAAAGACACGCAATACTAAGGAATTCACCCTTTAATGACAACCTTTATCAATAACATGAGAAAGAGGAAAACGATTCACTGATTCAGAATGATTAACTGATAAAAAACGGCAACCTCCAAACATCTTGAAGATTGCCAAATCTGGAGATTCCAGAAAAATGGTTAGGAAAATGAAGTAGGGTCATACATACCCCAAACTTCCCTACTTTGACGACTCTAAGAGTACAAAAAGAGATTACACGACCTCGGGTTAACAACCGGTTAAACAAGAAAGAATAATTGAAATTTAGGCCCCCCTTCGTCTAAAAATTGGCGCAGCGCCAATCCATTGATTACACCCTACTTACATCACATTTACATAACCCTACGTTGTCTAGGGTCACATTCATTCGCCCTATCCATCGCTCATACCACGCTAAGCCCTTAATATTGTGGAATTCGTTCCAATTACACTTATAAAAATATGCGCTCAACGATTACCTTCAAACTGTTACTGGCATTGATAGTTGTCTTCACTTGCGTGTTAGCTGCATCGACTGGCTATCAATACTTTCAACAAAAGACACTTATTAATGACGTGCTGAGTGAACAACTACACGATAAAGCAAGCAACTACTTCGATAGCCTAAATATGATGATGCTCACCGGTACGATGTCGCAAAAAGAAACCCTACGACAAAAAGCGCTCGCTCAAGAAGGCATAGAGCAAGTGCGCGTACTTCGTGCTGATGCAGTCTCTAAATTTTACGGCGCTGGCGATGCGAATCAAAAACCGATAGATGACATTGACCAGAGAGCATTAAACGGTGAGTTGGTGATTGAGCCTTTCAGTGCGGATTGGGGGAAAGGCTTGGTGGTTGCACTGCCGATGAAATCAAGCGAAAACTATCGTGGTACGAATTGTGTGTCTTGCCATATTGCCCCAGAAGGCGAAGTGTTAGGTGCAATCCGCTTGGAATACAACATGAGCCATGTGAATTCTCTTATCAATAAACAAGCCATGTTTGCAATGGGCATCATGTCAGTTATCGCGTTTGTGGGCTTTTTAATTACCATGGGATTGATTCGTAGAATCATCGTTAGACCAATACAAATGACGTCGCGTTTTATGTCGAATGTCAGTGCGAGCAAGGATCTATCCATACGTTTAGAGCATAAGCAAAAAGACGAAGTTGGACAGTTATCGGATTCTATCAATTCCTTTATGGATACGGTTTCACAAAGCTTGGACAAAGTTCAGGAAACATCGCATTCACTGGCGGGGTCAGCCGGACGCTTAACCGACGTTGCTCAATCTACCGATGAAGCGGCGGACAACCAGCAAGTAGAAACCAATGAAGTGCAAACCAATATCACTGACATGCTGCAACAACAAAGTGTCGTAGAACAAGCGACCGTTGATGCAACAACGTTGGTCAACCATACAGTTGATGTCGCAACCGCCAGTGCTGGTCAAGCGCACCATGTAAGTGAAGACATCAAGAACCTAGTGACCGATATCGACAAGGTGCGCGAGAAGATCACAACATTGAATCAACAAACCGCAGAAGTATCATCCATCCTGGGTGTCATCAAAGGTATTGCGGAACAAACCAACCTACTGGCTCTCAATGCCGCAATTGAAGCAGCTCGTGCAGGTGACCAAGGCCGTGGATTTGCCGTTGTCGCAGATGAAGTCCGTAACCTTGCATCTCGGACAGCGCAAGCGACCAGCAATATAGAAAGCATCATCGTGCAATTTCAACAAGGCAGTGAAGAGTCGCTCACTTCGGTCGATAATGTGTGCCAGTTTGCTCATCAGCGTTCCGTCGATGTCGAAGCGCTCTCCGAAACCATGCGCGATGTAGTAGACGAAATGCATCAAGTTTTGAGACATGCAGAAAACATTCAACATCAAACACAAACGACGTCAGAGGTGAGCAAACACATTCAGTTGAAAGTCGACACCATCACAAGACACGCGAATGAAACTTCGCAATCTGCATCTCACACACGTGACATCAGCGTTGATTTGGAGCAGCTTTCGGAACGTCTAGAGCTATTACTTAACCAATTTACGCTGTCTGAGGAACAAAGGGCAAGTAAATAAGAAATTTCTCCCCTCCAAATTGAATATAAAGGTTGAAGCTGACGAATTGACAGGTAATATGTCCCGATGAATCTGTAAAATTCTATCCAATTCAACGCTTCGCTCGTTTTTTAAACAAAGCCGTTTAAAGCAAGCAATGTAGTAAGTGTTGAGTTGAATTTTTACCTCAATGGAGAATATTTCAAACATGACTTACGCGCCTGTATCAGACGTTTTGAAAGGTCAGCTAGCAGTAGACAGTGAAGTAACTGTTCGTGGCTGGATCCGTTCACGTCGTGATTCCAAAGCTGGAATCTCTTTCCTTGCCATTTATGACGGCTCTTGTTTCGACCCGATTCAGGCCGTGGTCCCTAATAATCTTAATAATTACGACGACGAAGTACTTAAGCTAACCACTGGCTGCTCTGTTGAAGTAACTGGTAAGATTGTTGCCTCTCCTGCGAAAGGCCAAGACTTCGAACTAGCCGCGACTGACGTTAAAGTAGTTGGTTGGGTTGAAGATGCTGACACTTACCCAATGGCAAAAACTCGTCACTCTATCGAGTACCTACGTGAAGTGGCGCACCTACGTCCGCGCACAAACGTAATCGGTGCGGTAGCACGTGTACGTAACTGCCTATCTCAAGCAATCCACCGCTTCTACCATGAGCAAGGTTACTTTTGGGTATCTGCGCCGTTGATCACAGCTTCAGATGCAGAAGGTGCTGGTGAAATGTTCCGCGTATCTACGCTAGACATGGAAAACCTACCTCGTACTGACGCTGGTAAAGTGGACTACAACGAAGACTTCTTCGGTAAAGAGACGTTCCTAACCGTATCTGGCCAGCTAAACGCAGAAGCTTACGCTTGTGCACTAAGTAAAGTTTACACGTTCGGTCCAACTTTCCGCGCTGAAAACTCAAACACCAGCCGCCACCTAGCGGAATTCTGGATGGTTGAACCTGAAGTTGCGTTCGCAGAACTGGATGACGTAGCGAAACTGGCTGAAGACATGCTGAAATTCGTGTTCAAAGCGGTTCTTGCTGAGTGTCGTGATGACCTTGAGTTCTTTGCTCAACGCATCGACAAAGAAGCAATCACTCGTCTAGAGCAATTCGTATCTTCTGACTTTGCACAAGTAGACTACACTGACGCAATCCAGATCCTTCTTGATTCAGGTCGTGAATTCGAATTCCCAGTTGAATGGGGTATCGACATGTCTTCTGAGCACGAGCGTTTCCTTGCGGAAGAGCACTTCAAAGCGCCAGTAATCGTGAAGAACTACCCGAAAGACATCAAAGCATTCTACATGCGTGCTAACGATGACGGTAAGACGGTAGCTGCAATGGACGTACTAGCACCGGGCATCGGTGAAATCATCGGTGGTTCTCAGCGTGAAGAACGTTTAGACATCCTAGACGAGCGCATGCGTGAAGTGGGTATCGACCCAGAACACATGAGCTGGTACCGTGACCTACGTAAATACGGCACAGTGCCACACGCTGGCTTTGGTCTAGGCTTTGAGCGTTTAGTCTCTTACGTGACTGGTATGGGCAACGTACGTGACGTTATCCCGTTCCCACGTACACCTCGCTCTGCGAACTTCTAATCACCACCGAGTGATACAGAATTAAAAAGACCTCCCATGTGGAGGTCTTTTATTTTGTCGCGGATCTCACAGATAGGTTCCGTTGCCAACTACTATAAATTCAACTTAACGCTCATCACACTGGCTGATTCTGTCACTGTCGGGTTGTTGTTCTCGTCATTGACCACCGTATGCTGATAAACACCACCAATCAAAATAGGTTTTTCAATCTCTTTTTGTTTGATCAACAATGACGTACTAATTTGATTTGTTGCATGCTGAGTCTTACTAGACTTAATCACCAAGACATCTAACTGGTAGTCAGGGTGAAGTTTCCGTACCAAGCCAGATAAATCGATACGCTCTTTATCATTATCGACATGAGCCTCGAAATGATTATCGGCTTGTATCTCCGCAGTCAATTTTGAGTGATCATAGACTAGGGTAACCGACTTAGGTTCTACATCTTGTTTCGCTGAGCACCCAAAGGCGATCATAGATAACGCAAGCAACCATGCACTCTTCATTCTCTCTTCCTAAATTTTTCATGATTTTACTGCTCTCCATCCCCTTCTCTATCTGCATGTTCTGCGTACTTAACGCCCAACACACATAAGCCAAACATAATGAAAGGGATCACGGCCGCGGTGTACTCTGTCCAAGCCATATGCGAGAAAGACTTCGCCAAAATAAGGTGCGCAAATACCAACAGAAATGCGCTAAAAATAGCAACAGCTACCAATCTTACTTCATGTTTTACCAACTGTTTTTTCATTGTCACTCCAATATTGCAATTACTCTACAATCGATTGAAGCACATGACCGGTAAACCGCTTTAGTACAGTTAGGCCAAAAAAACGTTAAACAGTTCCTTTAGTGAAGTAAGTCACCCAATTTGCATATAGCCTGTTTTAGGTTTTCATCAACAGGCAGCGAGGTGTTCAGCCTTAGATAGTCTTGATACTGGTCATCAACAGAGAAAAGCTTGCCATACGCCACCGTCACGTTATCAGAGATGAGAGCTTGGTAAATGGCCTTACCATTCAAACTTGGAGGTAATTTAAGCCACATGAAGTACCCGCCTTGAGGAAGACAATAGTCAACGGATTTAGGTAAGTATTTATCTATTAAAGCCACAAACCTTGTTTGGCGTAACTGTAATTCTTTGCGCAGCTTTCTAAGATGATTGTCATAGCTGTCATTTTGCAGATAGTGCGCCACGCCTTGTTGAATAGGAGCACTGCCCGACAAGGTCGACATGAGTTGAAGTTTTTGAATCGGCTCGTTAAAGCGTTTATTTACTACCCAACCTAACCGATAACCAGGGCATAAGCTTTTCGAAAATGAACCGCAATGCAGCACTCGCTCCTGAGTATCAAACGATTTTAAAGGCGCAGGTTTCGTCTCTGAAAAATACAACTCTGAATAAACATCATCCTCTACTACATACACATCGTAACGATTTGCCAACTCAACGATTCCTTGCTTTTGCAAGTCATTAAGGGAAGTTCCGGTCGGATTATGGAAATTGGTCATTAGCCAACAAGCACGCACATCATGATTGGCAAACACAGCCTCTATTTGCTCAAGCGAATGACCATCCTTAGCATCCACACGGACTGTTATCGCGTTTAAGCCCAATCGCTCGATCGCTTGAAGAGCCCCATAGAAAGTCGGAGTTTCAATTACAACCGTATCACCAGGTCGAGTCACTGCTTGAAGGCTCAAATTTAGCGCTTCCATCGCGCCAGAGGTAATGACAATATCGTCATGACTCAACACAAGTCCCTGCTGAATATAACGCTGTGCAATTAAACGGCGTAACGATTCACTGCCTGGAGGAAGATTATCAAGTAGTGTCTCTGGCCCCATTTTGCGGCCTGAACTGGCTAGGTTGCGGTTAAGCGCATCCAGAGGAAACAACGTCGGATCAGGAAATGCCGATCCAAGCTTAATACTCTCTGGCGCAGACTGGTGTTTAAGGAACTCATACAACTCATCGTTTACCGAAGTGCGATAGAGACTCTTATCTAGGTCATTCGGTTCTAAACGTTCCAGTTCCGCCGTAACAAAATAGCCAGACTGAGGTTTAGCGCTCACCCAACCTTGCGCCTCTAGCAGTTGATACGCCTGTAAGACCGTCCCTGCACTAACATTGTGATTACGGCTGGTGACACGCACTGAAGGGAGCTTCTCCCCTGCTCTCCATGTATTTTGCTGAATTTGAATTTTGAACAATTCAGCGAGTTGGCGGTATCGGTTCATGTTTCCCTCATTCATCACTACCGAGGCACCTTAGCATACTTCACGCCCGCAATCCGATATCACCACTATCAAAGTCGTAACGTAATTAATCAATCTTAGTGATACCAATTCGCTATACGAAATGAGAATTTATGTTCCATACTTTCAAAGGCATGAAAATCAACACGGGAGGAAATGATGAAAATGTTTACGATGGATGACCTCTCATACCGAGGTGTACACCAAGGCGTTCATAGCCGGGATCATCCAGAAGGAAGTAACCCATATTATTGGCATCCAGATTGGCTACATATTGCAGAAGATGCACTCGGAGTCCACCCAAAAGCAGACTTAGACGTTCCGATTGGTGAAACGGCGACTGAAGAACACGCTAAAGCGGCTATCATCAAGCATTTGAATGGTCAGTAAACCGAGCTAAGCACCTAATTTAAATAGGGTTACTATCAGAAAAAGTACGTTAACTGACCTGAATGAGAGCTGTGCAGCGGAATCGATTATTTATCAACAAGATTAATAGATAGTTGTCACATTATTTTCGATGACATCTGTTACATTTATAGAGTAATGGTGATGCACACCTCAACTCATGACTATGAGAGACGATAATAATGACTAAGTACAACGAAAACGACATCCAATACAAAGGCGAAACCAACGGTGTTCATGCATGGAGCACACCATCAGGTCAACCTTATTACTGGCACCCAGATTGGTTGCACGTGGCTGAAGACGCAACGGGTTCTCACCCTAAGCAAAAAATTGAAGTTGAAACATCAGAAGCGCCGACTGAAAAACATGCGTTAAAAGCTATTCTAAAACACATGAATGACTGGGCAACAGGCAAACTGTCTTCTAACCCAGACATCGAAACCAACGCTGTAGAATCAGAAATGAATCTGAAGAAGTAAACTTAGCGATTCCTGATAGAGCCCCGCATGGACGGGGCTAATTATATGGTCCGCCTCACTCTCAAGCCCTACGCTTAGAGTAGGCTCTCAGAACGAGGTGAACCATATGTCTACCATTCA
>NZ_BAOG01000229.1 GCF_000400365.1 Vibrio jasicida CAIM 1864 = LMG 25398
CTAGAATGGGTCGAAAGCAAAGCAGATAAGCCGGTCATTGACCACTGGTGGCAAACCGAGACTGGATGGGCTATCGCGGGCAATCCGACCGGTATCGAGATGATGCCGGTAAAAGCAGGCTCTGCTACCAAGCCGATACCTGGATATCAGGTCGAAATTCTCAACGAAATGGGCATGCCAGTAGGTGCAAA
>NZ_BAOG01000228.1 GCF_000400365.1 Vibrio jasicida CAIM 1864 = LMG 25398
TTTCTGAACTAGAAAACACTCGCAACCGATTAGGTTTAGCTAAACAAGAATTTTTGCTAGCCGCTGGTAATCCAAAGGCGATCTTAATCTTTACCGCCTTTCTACCACAGTTCGTCGATGTTTCAGCGAATGTAAATGAACAGTTCTTTGCTCTAGGGGTTACGTTCCTAGTTTTAGAAATGGGTGCAATATCGATTTATGCAATATTTGGAATGTACTTAAGGCAGTGGTTTACGAAGCCGAAAATGGCAAAGCGCTTCAATAGGGGTTGTGCTACTTTTTTGGCTATGTCTGGAGCAAGCTTGTTACTGAGTCGCCAGCAATAAAACTAACAAACTGTTCAAGAGGGATTCGCAACGCGTGGCATTTT
>NZ_BAOG01000227.1 GCF_000400365.1 Vibrio jasicida CAIM 1864 = LMG 25398
CAATTAATACTAGTTCTAGAAAAAGCTGGACAGGAAAGACCAACAATGAGTAAACCATCCCATACCCAGGAGCTTGGCCTGCTTCGCTAGGGTTACTCATTACACCGTCGATAAAGTGCTCAAAATATAAGTAAATGAAATGGTTCAGTGTTAGTGCAACTAGAACAAACCTCACAATGCTGACGCTCCAAGTTTATGATTTGAAATAGTATTTGTTCCAGTTCAGAAACTGTCGAGCATCATATTTTCAT
>NZ_BAOG01000226.1 GCF_000400365.1 Vibrio jasicida CAIM 1864 = LMG 25398
ATACCATTGGGTCGTTAGCTCAGTTGGTAGAGCAGTTGACTTTTAATCAATTGGTCGCAGGTTCGAATCCTGCACGACCCACCATTCTCTCCACGAGAATGAAAAAATAATGTGGGCGATTAGCTCAGTTGGGAGAGCACCTGCCTTACAAGCAGGGGGTCACTGGTTCGAGCCCGGTATCGCCCACCATTCTCTAAGTATTTTTGGATAGGAATTCCAAACCACTTCAGTAAGACGTATGTGGTTAGAATCTTCGACTCTGAAAGTCTTTAGAAAATGAACTTCTTAGGAAGTGATTTGCTCTTTAACAATTTGGAAAGCTGACAAA
>NZ_BAOG01000225.1 GCF_000400365.1 Vibrio jasicida CAIM 1864 = LMG 25398
TGTGAGGCGTTGAGCTAACCTGTACTAATTGCCCGTGAGGCTTAACCATACAACACCCAAGGGGTTTTGATGGACTCAATGCAAGAACATTGAATGTGTATAAATAGAACTTAAAATCAGTTTTCCGAATTAAAGAATTTGCTTGGCGACCATAGCGATTTGGACCCACCTGACTTCCATTCCGAACTCAGA
>NZ_BAOG01000224.1 GCF_000400365.1 Vibrio jasicida CAIM 1864 = LMG 25398
CAACGATGGTGACAGGCAATGTTTCTGTTGAGGTATCGCCATCAAAATCTGTTGCGATAATCGGGAAGTCGATTTGTAGGCTGTCGCTGTTTACCGCATGGTCTAGTGGGCCCTGCAGAGTAAAGATGTAGCTGCCATCTGGCTTCACAACCAATTCAAATACGGCATTGCCATCTGCTGTGGCAGTGTAAGTAAAACTACCGTCGCCGTTAGCAGTTTCAGCAAGCACGACAGGCTCACCATGAGAGGTCAACCCTGCTACTGGATCTGCTGTTGCATCAAGCTGGTATTTAACAACACTGTCCGAGCCTTCAGTTGTGCTGAAAGAGCCCGACATAAACGCATCATCGTTTTGGTCTGAGCCAATTGTAGCGAGATCATCTTCGTCTACTGTCAGTGGAACAACGTTGTCAATGGTTGGAACGTCATCAGTAATCGTGACTGGAATGGTCGCGGTCGTCGTATCGCCATCAAAGTCTGTTGCAATGATTGGGAAGTTCAGTACTAGCTCATCGCTGTTTAACGCGTGATCGATTGGTCCTTCCAGACGGAAGTTGTATGTGCCGTCTGCATTCACATTCATGGTGAAGATAGGATTGCCATCCGCGGTAGCCACGTAAGTAAAGCTGCCATCGGCATTCGCAGTCTCCACCAAAGTAACAGGCTCACCTTGAGAAGTTAAACCTGAAACAGGATCAACCGTTGAATCAAGTTGGTAGCTCACCACACGGTCTGAACCTTGAGTGGTCGTAAACGCGCCTTCAACAAACACAGCGTCAGTTTGGTCTGAGCCAATGCCTGATAAATCATCTTCGTCTACAGCCAGAGGCA
>NZ_BAOG01000223.1 GCF_000400365.1 Vibrio jasicida CAIM 1864 = LMG 25398
CTGCTGCAAACTCTGCAACTGGCGAAAAGTGTCTTTTATTATCAGGCTCAAGCGACCAAGCGTACTGATAGTTACGAAAGTGAACTGCGGTTGATAAAGTCAATTTATCATGAGCATAAGGGGCGATACGGCTACCGCCGTATTCACTTGGAACTAAAAAAGCGAGGCTTCATGTTGAA
>NZ_BAOG01000222.1 GCF_000400365.1 Vibrio jasicida CAIM 1864 = LMG 25398
CAAGCGGTTTGGAAGTGAGTCAGACGGTTGATTTTGCGGTTAATGCCGTTGCCGATATCGTCTCAGATAGTGCAGATATCGTTGAAGACACACCAACAATTTTGGATGTGTTAGACAACGATAGCTTCGAAGGTCAGTCGCCAATTGTGTCAGTAGAGGCAGGCAATGGCCCTGCAAATGGCAGTGTGGTTGTGAACAACGACGGCACGATCACCTACACACCAGACCAAGATTACAACGGCGCTGACGAGTTTACTTACACAGTCACCTCTGGCGGTGTCATTGAAACCACAACAGTTACGCTGAACGTTACTCCTGTAAACGATAAGCCGGTGGTTGAGAATACCATTGCAGACCAAGTTCTACCTGAGGACTTTACGCCTTATACCATCGATTTAAATGACGCGTTCAGTGACGTTGATAATACAGATAGCGAACTGACGTTTAGTGTTTCTGGTAACAGCAATATTCAAGTATCGATTGTCGATGGTATTGCGACGATCACACCAACTGCAGACTGGAACGGTTCAGAAGAGTTGACGTTTACCGCGACAGATCAAAGTGGTTTGGCTGTGAGTCAGACGGTTGGTTTCACAGTCAACGCCGTTGCCGACATTGTCGCTGACAGCGCAGATATCGTTGAAGACACCCCAACCATTTTGGATGTGTTAGACAACGATAGCTTCGAAGGTCAGTCGCCAGTCGTGTCAGTAGAGGCTGGCAATGGCCCTGCGAATGGCAGTGTGGTTGTGAACAACGACGGCACGATCACTTACACACCAAACCAAGATTACAACGGTGCGGATGAGTTTACTTATACAGTCACGTCTGGTGGTGTCACTGAAACCACAACAGTTACGCTGAACGTTACTCCTGTAAACGACAAGCCAGTGGTTGAGAATACCATTGCTGACCAAGTTCTACCGGAAGATTTTGCTGAGTACACGATTAACTTAAATGACGCGT
>NZ_BAOG01000221.1 GCF_000400365.1 Vibrio jasicida CAIM 1864 = LMG 25398
AACGACAAGCCAGTGGTTGAGAATACCATTGCTGACCAAGTTCTACCGGAAGATTTTGCTGAGTACACGATTAACTTAAATGACGCGTTTAGCGATGTTGACGATGCAGACAGCGATCTGACGTTCAGCGTTTCTGGTAACAGCAATATCCAAGTATCGATTGTTGATGGTATCGCAACTATCACCCCAACAGCAGACTGGAATGGCTCAGAAGAGTTAACGTTTACTGCGACAGATCCAAGCGGTTTGGAAGTGAGTCAGACGGTTGATTTTGCGGTTAATGCCGTTGCCGATATCGTCTCAGATAGTGCAGATATCGTTGAAGA
>NZ_BAOG01000220.1 GCF_000400365.1 Vibrio jasicida CAIM 1864 = LMG 25398
GAAACCGCTCTTTATTAAGAGAAATTTCTAATTGGATTATCATCAACGAGTGCCCACACAGATTGATAGGTTCTTATTTTTAAAGAGCACACTCTGAAGTTCTCTTCAAAGTGGACGGCCATTTTAGCGAGATAACTTATCGTGTCAAACACTTTTTTAAGTTATTTCTCTGTGAGTTACTTTCGAACTCACTGACCTTGTCATCTCGGCTTCGCTTTGTTTGCTTTCCCGTGACAACGGAGGCGCATTATAGGGAGTTCGTTTAGGAACACAACCCTATTTTTCAAAAAAACTTATCTTTTTGGTTCGTTCGTATAGAAAACAATCAAAACCCGATAAAAGTGCATCAAAAAGGGGGCTACTGCCCCCTAAACCTTGAACTTCATCTCACTTTTCACTGCATTAGTGAAATTACTGGTGAGCGATAACTTGGTCATTGTTCACAATCAGCTGTACTTTCTTATCTGGCAATATTTGTCCGGCTAAGATTGATTTCGCTAGTGGGTTTTCGACATTTTGTTGAATGGCACGTTTTAGAGGTCGCGCACCATACACAGGATCAAAACCAACTTGAGCAATCAAATCGAGGGCTTTTGCGGATACCTCTAATTGGTAACCTTTTTCTTCTAAGCGTTTAGCTAGACGTTCCAGTTGAATAGAAGCAATCGACTTTATGTGCTCTTGACCAAGCGGATGGAATACAACACTTTCATCAACACGGTTTAAAAACTCAGGACGGAAGTGCTTACTAACCACATCCATAACTTCATTCTTAATGCCTTGGTAATCCAGAGTAGCAAAGTTCTCTTGGATGCGAGCTGAACCTAAGTTCGATGTCATGATCACTACAGTATTACGGAAATCAACCGTTCTACCCTGACCATCAGTTAATCGACCATCATCCAATACTTGCAGCAAAATATTGAACACATCGGGATGCGCCTTTTCTACTTCATCTAATAGGATGACAGAATAAGGTTTGCGACGAACCGCTTCTGTTAGATAACCACCCTCCTCATAACCAACGTAACCCGGAGGCGCACCAACTAACCTTGCCACAGAATGTTTCTCCATGAATTCAGACATGTCGATACGTACCATTGCGTCTTCGCTATCGAACATAAAGCTCGCGAGTGTCTTACACAATTCCGTTTTACCCACCCCCGTAGGGCCTAAGAATAAGAAGGAACCAATTGGTTTGTTTGGATCTGATAATCCTGCTCGACTACGGCGGATTGCATTCGATACCACTTCTACCGCTTCTGCCTGACCAATCACACGTTTGTGCAATACCTCTTCCATGCGGAGCAGTTTCTCTTTTTCTGCTTCGAGCATTTTAGAGACTGGTATACCCGTTTGCTTAGAGAGTACTTCTGCAATCTCGTTATCCGTCACCTTATTGCGTAGTAGCGTCATCTCTTGCATCTCAGCTTGAGTTGCAAGGTCGAGTTGTTTTTCAAGTTCAGGAATACGACCGTATTGCAATTCAGACATACGGTTTAAATCACCTGCGCGGCGAGCAAAATCCATGTCCATACGCGCTTGCTCTAGTTCACCTTTAATATGTTGTGTACCAGAAAGGGCCGCTTTTTCAGCATTCCACACTTCTTCAAGCTCCGCGTATTCGCGTTCTTTTTCATCCAACTCTTCATTAAGTGCATTTAAACGTTTTTCACTCGCTTCATCATGTTCATTACTTAATGCTTGTTGTTCGATTTTAAGCTGAATGATCTTACGCTCTAGCTTGTCTAGTGACTCAGGCTTGGAGTCAATCTGCAAACGAATGCTAGAAGCCGCTTCATCAATTAAGTCGATCGCTTTGTCCGGTAATTGACGGTCTGACACATAACGGTGTGACAAACTGGCCGCTGCGACAATCGCAGGGTCGGTAATCTCTACATGATGATGAAGTTCATAGCGCTCTTTTAGACCACGCAAAATCGCAACGGTATCTTCAACACTAGGTTCGTCCACCAGCACTTTTTGGAAACGACGCTCAAGTGCGGCATCTTTCTCTATATACTGACGATATTCATCCAATGTTGTTGCACCGACACAGTGAAGCTCGCCACGTGCCAACGCTGGTTTAAGCATATTGCCTGCATCCATAGAGCCTTCGCCTTTGCCAGCGCCGACCATAGTATGTAATTCATCGATAAAGAGAATAACGTTGCCTTCTTCTTTGGCTAATTCATTCAATACCGATTTCAAACGTTCTTCGAATTCACCACGATATTTCGCTCCTGCTACGAGCGATCCCATATCTAGTGAAAGCACACGACGCCCGCGTAGACCTTCCGGAACTTCATTATTAATGATGCGCTGCGCCAAACCTTCCACAATAGCGGTTTTACCCACGCCCGGCTCACCGATAATGACAGGATTGTTTTTAGTTCGACGTTGCAGTACTTGAATGGTTCGACGGATTTCATCATCGCGACCGATCACAGGATCCAGCTTACCCTGCTCTGCACGTTCGGTAAGGTCAATCGTGAACTTTTCCAAGGCTTGGCGAAGCTCTTCTGCATTGGGGTCATTGACCTTTTGACCACCTCTGATCTTTTCGATTGCTTGGCTAACTTTTTGCTCAGTTAAGCCGAGCTCTTTAAGCAATTGACCAAGAGGACCGCGGTCTTCCATTGCAGCAAGTAAGAAGACTTCTGATGAGATGTAAGAGTCCTGACGCTTTTGAGCCACCTTGTCACACAGGTTAAACAAAGTCCCCATTGAACTAGACAATTGAACATCACCACCAATACCGCTTACTTTTGGCAATCGGTCTAACATCTCGCTCAACTTTGAACGTAACTGAGTAACGTCGACATCTAACATTGTTAGCAATGGACGAATTGGGCTACCGTTTTGATCCAGCAAAGCCACCATAAGATGGACTGGTTCGATGTATTGATGATCGCGCCCTAACGCCAGTGACTGAGCATCAGAGATAGCGATTTGAAACTTACTTGTGAATCTATCAAGACGCATATCTTCCTTCCTAACCTCAACTTAAGAGAATTCTTTTGACAGTTAGAAAGATGGATACGCAAAGGGGGAATTTCAAGGGAGTGAATCAATAAAGATAGCTTTGCAAAAATAGAGCTATGCATCATAGCGAATTTGCGCTTGGTCAGAGTTAATCTTCAATCCAAATAAAAGTGGCTTGTCGACCAGTCACACCATCACGGCGATAGGAATAAAAGTCATCTTTGTCTTGAAAAGTACATAGACCTGAATCAAATACTTGAGTGACACCAAGTTTATTAAGACGCTGAGTTGCAAGCTTGGACATATCCGCTAACCACTTTCCTTCAACATCACGAGGGGTAAAGGCTTGATGAGCTTGTGAGTCGAAATCCATAAAGGCTTGGAGGACATCCTCCCCCACTTCAAATGCTTTTGGTCCAATAGCAGGACCAAGCCACGCCATTACCTCACCAGAAAACAACTCTAATGCGTTTTCAATGATACCATTCGCTAAACCACGCCAACCGGCATGCACCGCAGCAACTTGGGTACCTTGCATATTGGTCAGTAAAACGGGTAAACAATCTGCCGTCATAGCAGAACAGATAACATTGCTTGAACACGTATATATACCATCCGCATCGAGCACTTGCAAAGTCGGAGCACTCACTTGAGTGACAACCGTCGAATGAGTTTGGTTTAACCAGATAGGTGCGGTCGGCATATTTGCCTGTTGCGCTAACCATTCGCGGTTTTTTTCAACTAATGACAGTTCATCCCCAACGTGTGCACCTAAGTTAAGCCCTTGATACGGAGCAGAAGAAAAGCCCCCTACTCTCGTAGAGGAAAAAGCTTTTACATTCTTAGGCGCAGGCCAGTTGGGAATAACTGTCTTCATATTAGAACTCGTCTGGTAGACCGTATTCTTCTGTATCTTTGCGCAACGCTTCTGTCATGACGACCATATCCGCAGGCACTGGAGCATGGAACTCAAGCTCTTCACCAGTGATAGGATGTTCAAAGCGAAGCATTACCGCGTGCAGTGCTTGACGGTCAAAACCACGAATCATCGCAGTCACTTCTTCTGAAGCACCTGTTGGGATACGAGCACGACCACCGTAAGCGGTATCACCTAATAGCGGATGCTGCAGGTAAGACATGTGCACACGGATTTGGTGTGTACGACCGGTTTCTAGACGAAGACGAATGCGTGTATGCTCGCGGAAGTGCTCAGCAACACGGTAGTGTGTTACTGCTGGCTTACCCAGAGGTGCTACAGCCATCAGCGTACGCTTAGTAGAGTGACGACCAATTGGCTTATCCACTTTACCGCCTGCTGTCATACGGCCGATAGCAATCGCTTCGTATTCACGTGTAATGTTACGTTTTTGCAGAGCACGAACTAGACGAGTTTGCGCCGGAACGGTTTTTGCGACCACCATTAGGCCAGTCGTATCTTTATCCAAACGGTGCACAATACCTGCACGAGGTACTTCTGCAATATCAGGATAATGATGCAATAGTGCGTTGAGCACGGTACCATCTGGAGTACCCGCACCAGGGTGAACAACAAAATCACGAGGCTTATTGATTACGATGATGTCATCATCTTCGTAGACGATATCTAGAGGGATATCTTGCGCTTCCCAGCGTTCTTCATCTTCCAGCTCGGCTTGCAAGGTAATTTCCTCGCCACCCATAACTTTGGTGCGAGGTTTAGTGACAACTTCACCATTCACTTGTACTTTCCCGTCAAGAAGCCATTCTTTCAGGCGAGAGCGAGAAAAGTCTGCGAATAATTCGGCGATAGCTTGGTCCAAACGTTGACCTAATTGGCTATCTTTTACGGTGTTGGTTAAAACAATCTGCTGAGCCATATCGAACTTTTTTAAAAACTGTGAGACTAATGCTCACGACTGTGGAAAAATAGACTATTACGTCATTGTATCTGTTACTGGAAAGAAAGTAACGGCAGCTTAAGAAATATTTAGATTCAAGGAACAGACTCCTGATATGAAACATCAGACTTTAACAGGCCTTTTAGCGGTATCCCTTCTGTTTGGCTGTGCAAGCAAAGAAGAAATCGTTCCTGATGTGCCACCTTCTGAACTGTATGCTGACGCGCAAACGTCGCTTCAAAGTGGTAACTGGCTTTCTGCTATTGAGAAATTGGAAGCTTTAGATTCGCGTTACCCGTTTGGTGCCTACTCTGAGCAGGTACAACTTGACCTTATTTACGCGTACTACAAAAACGACGACCTAGCATTAGGTCTTGCAACGATTTCTCGCTTTATGCGTTTGAACCCAACTCATGAAAAAATGGACTGGGTATTGTACATGCGTGGTTTGAGCCACATGGCGCAAGACCGTAACTTTATGCATGACTTGTTCAACGTTGACCGTAGTGACCGAGATCCAGAGCCAGTTAAGAAAGCATTTGATGATTTCAAAAAACTGCTAGAGCGTTACCCAAACAGCCCATATGCTGAAGATTCACAAAAACGCATGGTGGCACTGAAAAACCGCTTAGCAAACTACGACCTTGCTACTGCGGACTTCTATCTACGCCGTGAAGCTTGGATTGCTGCGATTAACCGTGCCCAAGAACTTCAAAAAGCATTCCCAGATACTGAAGCAGCACGCAAGTCACTGGATATTCAGTTAGAAGCTTACAAGCAACTGGAACTAAAAGATGCAGTTGCCAGAACGGAAGAGCTGATAAAGCTTAACCCAGTAAAATAACACCAACCGCCACAGCTTTGCTTGTGGCGGGTTT
>NZ_BAOG01000219.1 GCF_000400365.1 Vibrio jasicida CAIM 1864 = LMG 25398
GCGGAATCGAACCACCGACACGAGGATTTTCAATCCTCTGCTCTACCGACTGAGCTATCGAGGCAAAAGAATGGTGCCGACTACCGGAGTCGAACTGGTGACCTACTGATTACAAGTCAGTTGCTCTACCTACTGAGCTAAGTCGGCACACTTTATTCTTTTTAGAAGAGTTAGACTCTTCATTTTTAGAATCTCATTTACATGAAATTCTAGAAGTTGGCTCCTCCTACTGGACTTGAACCAGTGACCTGCGGATTAACAGTCCGTCGCTCTACCAACTGAGCTAAGGAGGAACTATTCTGTTTGTGTCTTACTTTAAGCAAGCGCACCAAATATGGTGCCTCGAGGCGGAATCGAACCACCGACACGAGGATTTTCAATCCTCTGCTCTACCGACTGAGCTATCGAGGCAA
>NZ_BAOG01000218.1 GCF_000400365.1 Vibrio jasicida CAIM 1864 = LMG 25398
TAAGAGATGCGACACTAGCTCAGTTGGTAGAGCGCAACCTTGCCAAGGTTGAGGTCACGAGTTCGAACCTCGTGTGTCGCTCCAATTTGAAGGTCTTCATCGTACCTAACGATGGAATACGGACGCGGGATGGAGCAGCCTGGTAGCTCGTCGGGCTCATAACCCGAAGGTCGTCGGTTCAAATCCGGCTCCCGCAACCAAAT
>NZ_BAOG01000217.1 GCF_000400365.1 Vibrio jasicida CAIM 1864 = LMG 25398
GCGGAGCGGACGGGACTCGAACCCGCGACCCCCGGCGTGACAGGCCGGTATTCTAACCAACTGAACTACCGCTCCGCACTGGTTAGACTCTTGAGTCTAAATAAGAACCTGGCGATGTCCTACTCTCACATGGGGAAACCCCACACTACCATCGGCGCTACTTTGTTTCACTTCTGAGTTCGGAATGGAATCAGGTGGGTCCAAAGCGCTATGGCCGCCAAGCAAAATTCTTTACGTTTTGTTTTAAGCTTTGATTTAAAGCGTAAAACAAACAGTAAATGGTGCTGATACCCAGAATCGAACTGGGGACCTCATCCTTACCAAGGATGCGCTCTACCGACTGAGCCATATCAGCACATTATCTGTGTCCATGAGGACTAAAAAAGCCCGCTTTTTCAAACGGGCTCTCTTAACTTTTGTCTTCACCTTCTTAAAAAGGCAAAAACTAAATTTAAAGCCTGGCGATGTCCTACTCTCACATGGGGAAACCCCACACTACCATCGGCGCTAATTCGTTTCACTTCTGAGTTCGG
>NZ_BAOG01000216.1 GCF_000400365.1 Vibrio jasicida CAIM 1864 = LMG 25398
ATCCCAGACTCAAGTGGTTTTTACTACCTAATCTGGGCTTATCGCAAGTTAATACGTCCTTCATCGCCTCTGACTGCCAAGGCATCCATCGTGTACGCTTAGTCACTTAACCATACAACCCGAAGGAGTTTCGAGTTGATGTTCAAATCACCAAAGTTGTCTCTCATTATTTGAATG
>NZ_BAOG01000215.1 GCF_000400365.1 Vibrio jasicida CAIM 1864 = LMG 25398
AGCGAAGCAGGCCAAGCTCCTGGGTATGGGATGGTTTACTCATTGTTGGTCTTTCCTGTCCAGCTTTTTCTAGAACTAGTATTAATTGTCGCTTTGTTGTACCAAACTTTAGTCGTTCGTCGATGGAAAGGGAACATATGGTACTGGTCTCCTTTTTTATTAACGTTGCTTCTGATCCTAGATATTGGATACTGAGTTTGCATGTCCACATAACAAATTGTTCAAGAGGGATTCGCAACGCGTGGCATTTTTACTATGCGTTGGTTTTGGTGATTAAGGTGGTATGCGGCGGCTTTGGTATTGCGTTGCTCACCCCTTAACAAGGCGTTAT
>NZ_BAOG01000214.1 GCF_000400365.1 Vibrio jasicida CAIM 1864 = LMG 25398
ATGAAAATATGATGCTCGACAGTTTCTGAACTGGAACAAATACTATTTCAAATCATAAACTTGGAGCGTCAGCATTGTGAGGTTTGTTTTAGTTGCACTAACACTGAACCATTTCATTTACTTATATTTTGAGCACTTTATCGACGGTGTAATGAGTAACCCAAGCGAAGCAGGCCAAGCTCCTGGGTATGGGATGGTTTACTCATTGTTGGTCTTTCCTGTCCAGCTTTTTCTAGAACTAGTATTAATTG
>NZ_BAOG01000213.1 GCF_000400365.1 Vibrio jasicida CAIM 1864 = LMG 25398
GCCGCATTAAGGTGTGAGCGACGCTTGGCTATACTTGAGCGAAGCGAAACTGCCAAGCGTTGCGAATCACTCTTAAATGCTTTGTTATGCTCGTACTCAAAGAAATTGAAGGGCTAAACAAGCAATAAACGCTGGCAGACCGGCGATGAAGAAAACCAAACCTGTCTGGTAGTTCATTCGATAGTGCTCGCGTTCGTCTTTTTCGAAATCATGCCCTTCTACCATTTTGTAAACTTTGTCTGTTCTAGGGTCATCTAACCGAGTCGTCTTACTATGGACTCCACCTTCCCACATTAGCTTCGCCAAAACCCATATAACGATGACAACAAAGAAAAGAAAGTCGACCAACTGAGTAGTAGCAAAGAATGGAACAAACTGGGCTAGAGCGATAACAACAAGAGCCGCTGAGAGGTTAATTAGAACCACTTTTTTGAGTAAATCGAGCAAAATTACCTCCTAGAGCATAACGCCCAATTAACGTGTGAGCAGCGCAGACACTGAACTTAAACACTGCGCCATAAACACTTAACTCAATCCGAAGTGAGAGCGCCAAGCGTTGCGAATCACTGTTGAATTGTTTGTTATGTTTTACCACAAACACATGATTTACTTGAGAAAGAACT
>NZ_BAOG01000212.1 GCF_000400365.1 Vibrio jasicida CAIM 1864 = LMG 25398
ATTATCATTCTGTTGGAATGGTAATAGCTTTAAAATTACTTCTTACTTTCGAGTAAGGATGAGTTTTGAAGTCAGTATTCGTTGAGCCTCTCCCTATTTATTTAGGGAATCAAAAACTTTAAATTGAAGAGTTTGATCATGGCTCAGATTGAACGCTGGCGGCAGGCCTAACACATGCAAGTCGAGCGGAAACGACTTAACTGAAC
>NZ_BAOG01000211.1 GCF_000400365.1 Vibrio jasicida CAIM 1864 = LMG 25398
AGTGTCCCGTTCGTCTAGAGGCCTAGGACACCGCCCTTTCACGGCGGTAACAGGGGTTCGACTCCCCTACGGGATACCATCTTTAAACGTTCTCTCTTGAGAGTTTTTAAAAATGGTTACTTCATAAGAAGTGATTAGCTCTTTAACAATTTGGAAAGCTGACAAAGTAATCTTTAAGATTACTTGTAAAGTTCTCAATGTTTGTCTTTAAGACAAACACCAAAAAACACATTCAAGTGTTCTTGGGAATATCACTTTTACAGTGATTATTCGAAATTGAGTCCGGCAAAATCGAAATG
>NZ_BAOG01000210.1 GCF_000400365.1 Vibrio jasicida CAIM 1864 = LMG 25398
GAATGGTAGACATATGGTTCACCTCGTTCTGAGAGCCTACTCTAAGCGTAGGGCTTGAGAGTGAGGCGGACCATATAATTAGCCCCAAACGCAAAGGTGTTGGGGCGAATAAAGCAATGAGTTATTGGTCAAGGGATTCTAACTCACCACTGGAACGGACTTAGTCCTATGACATCCTTTGTTACGCAGCTTTATTTCAAGGCGATCACTTATTACTTTGCGTACGCCTCTCGACGAAACAAAAAAGGAATGCCGAAGCATTCCTTTTTACTCATTCAGAAAGGGCAATTATTCAGGCTTTTTCGCCAGAGCCGCATCAATGTCTGATGCGCTGTGACGCTCTGCTACTTGCTCCCACTCTTCACCCCATGCGCGGTTAACAATGCGACCACGTTTTACCGCTTCACGCTCATCAATCGCTTTCGCCCAACGCACAACGTTTTTGTAGCTTGCTACGTCTAGGAATTCAGCCGCATCGTAAGCACGACCCAAGACTAGGTTGCCGTACCAAGGCCAAGTTGCGATATCAGCGATGCTGTACTCATCGCCACCAAGGAATTCATTGTTCGCAAGACGCTTATCCAGTACGTCTAGCTGACGTTTTGTTTCCATCGTGAAACGGTTAATTGGGTACTCGAACTTCTTTGGTGCGTATGCGTAAAAGTGACCAAAACCACCGCCTAGGTATGGCGCAGAACCTTGTAGCCAGAACAACCAGTTCATGACTTCAGCGCGCTTTGCACCTTCTTGTGGTAGGAAGTGACCAAACTTCTCCGCGAGATAGAACAAGATGTTACCAGATTCGAATACGTTCACTGGCTCATCACCGGAATGATCCGCTAGTGCAGGGATCTTCGAGTTTGGGTTCACCGACACAAAGCCAGAGCCAAACTGATCACCATCACCAATCTTGATCAAATACGCGTCGTATTCTGCTTCCGTTACACCAGCTGCTAACAGTTCTTCAAACATGATCGTGACTTTCTGACCATTTGGCGTACCCATTGAGTAAAGCTGGAATGGGTGCTCGCCAACAGGAAGCGCCTGCTCATGTCTTGCACCAGAATCTGGACGGTTAATACTTGCCCATTGGCCGCCGTTTTCGTTGTCGTTTGTCCAAACTTTTGGTGGAGTATATTCGTTAGTCATTGTTATCCCTTATTGTGTTTGAATGCATCTTCAAACTGACGTCCTAATTACGCCAGCAAGCATAATCAAATGTCCCCATCGCCAAATACGATAAAGCCTATTCAAGATATTAGGTCGAATTCGCCAAATAAAAGTCCTTCAATCTCTTTTAGTTAGAACCTTTGGTTATGGGAATTTCTTTCACGCTATAAGTAAAAAGTACACGTTAATGTGAGCTAGGTTCGAGATACCAACAACGAGGAACAAATCAGCTTCAGCGGTCCATCCATCATCTCAGTCTTAATCAAGCTTGCATCGTGACAACAACTGATTGAGAACGCGAACCCATGTAGGTAATCCGCCAGCAAGTCCAAACTGTCTTTCTCCACTTGCGGGGATAAACCCAAAGGCTCAACAATGATTCGATAACGCTCGGTAAACACTTGAGCTGGGCCATGGGATGTCATGCTCAACATGGTTTGCAACAACCCGTTGTACTCACGTAGCAGTGCAATGTAGCTAACAGACAAACTTTTGAGTTCACCTTGCCAATCTTCATTCATTTGAGGTTGATAAATTTCCTCCACCAGCGATGTGGTTAACGCTTCAAGCAAGGCATTCTTATTTTTGAAGTAGTGATAGATCGCCATAGGATCGACATTTAATTGCGTCGCTAACGAGCGAATGCTTGGTACCTTTCCATCCTTTTTCATCAATAGCTTGGCCGATTCTAAGATGCCTTCTGCGCTTAGCTGCGACTGCTTGGCGGCCGGTCTTCCGCGTTTCTTTTCGTTGACAGACATTTGATCTTCCCGATAAACTCAGCATTATTCTACATTGTAGAATTAATTTTAACCTAACCTTTAACTTGGCTCAAGCACCAACATTTTAATGAGGTACTCATGGCAAATATCGTATTTATTGCAACCAGTCTGGACGGTTACATCGCAGATAAACAGGGCAAACTCGACTGGCTACATTCAGTACCAAACCCAGACAATATTGATACTGGCTTCTTCTCACTGATGGAACGCATTGATGGCTTGGTGATGGGACGCAATACCTTGGATGCAGTGCTGAGCTTTGATTGCGATTGGCCATACAGCAAACCGGTGTTCGTACTCAGCAACACCATGGCGGAAGTTCCACAAGGCTACGAAGACAAAGTCTTTTTAGTAAAAGGTGAGCTAAAAGATGTGCTTGCTGACCTAAATGCAAAAGGTTTTAACGAGCTTTACATCGACGGCGGTGTGACGATTCAGAACTTCCTAAAAGAAGATCTTATTGATGAAATGGTGATCACGCGCTTCCCTATCCTACTTGGCGGCGGCGCACCTTTGTTTGGTGATTTGGAACGACCACTCAACTTCAAAGTGACGAAAAGCGAGGTTATTTTAGATACGTTAGTGAAAACGACTTACGTGCGTCAAAGGTAGTTTGGGGGTGAGTGAATCAAGCTCTTGACGATAACGTTAAGGGCGATTTTTGTCTTCAATAGCGATGTTCGACGGAACTCATTTTAGGACATTTTTGAGTTAGAACTGCTACAAATTAGAGCAAGTATAGTAAGTACTCGACCACAAAAATGTCCTCTGTAAACCTACCAGTCTGGATTTTATTTTTGAGCATTTTCCTAATAGAAACACGGCTCAAATCAATTCAGTGGCATTGGTAAGTCATAAAGGTGTTTTTTTGTTTTTTTGATAATCACTGTATTTTTTTGCGATCCATTGATGCAAATGCAACCCGCTATTACGCTTTAGCTGCACATCGATCACAGCCAAAATCAGTAACCCAATTATCGTTCCCATAATCATCTCCAAGCTTATCTATTCTAATTAGTACTAGTTTAAGTGCTTTTCATTAATCCATTGATTTCATTAGCTTATCCATATTTAGGCCACCAAGCTCCTCTAAGTTATCCTTAATCTCTTCATCTATTGATAGATGGCGCTCAACTTTCTTTATTTCCTTCTCAAGAAACTTTTCAACTTCTTGAGATACGTTGAACATCAACCCCTGTTCACGTGCTGCTTTTCTAGCTCGTTTAAGACGATAATCTAAGTCTGATGAAATTTTAATGTTTAGCGATACTTTGGATTTTTTTTTCTGTAATTGCATGATGATACTCAATTTCAACTTAATAATACTATAAACTTTTCTACCTTTTTAGCAAGAAAAGTTAGTATTACCGATGACTGAATTGGAGTCAGAGCTGAATAAGATAGTTGTGTACGAATAAGATGTGTAAAACACCGAATGGATCACCTCTGAGCTTAGAAACGCCACAAGCACAAGATAGCTCATAGAAAGACGATGCTTTTCAACAGACAAGCTTTGGGGATAACAACCACGACATGTCTGGGACACACGTAATATTATGGCAAATGGAACGTTAAGTTGCTTAAACAGTGGGAAGCGATGAAACATACTCGTCGTGCGCAGGCTTGTGGGGCGAGGTAATAACCATTGTGTGATGGGTCTTTTCCGTCCATACTCCTTGATAATCAGTTGTTTGCCTAGTCAACTTTTGGCAAGAAACCAAGTCAGTTCGAACGTTTAAGCGTGAAACAATGCTATATTGAAAGCGTCACATCACCACGTCCCCACAAAAGGAATAGTACCATGCCGACCTATCAGGTCACTTACTTCAACGCGAAACACGCCGTGATGGATAGCGAAGCTATCTTCATGAAAAGTCTAACGAACGCCAAGCGCTCAGCTGAGCATCATGCGCCAGAGGGCGCAATGCGAATTGAGATTAAAGATTTAATGGATCAGATGCTAAGTCGAATGACGCTTGATGATGGCTGGGTAGATAGCAGTGAGGACTGACGTTGGCTAGCAATCATGATTCGTTTGGAACGTCATGAATAAATACACAGGTTTGATTCGTTTTTCGTAGTAGCCTTTGACACAGTTTAACTTGTTTGTCTGACAACGCTTGCTCACGATTAAGTTGATCTCGTAAACCTGTAAGCATGTCTCGGTCCAAGTTACTCAGCTTTTCGGAGTGTAAGAGGAGTGTCGTATTGATAAGTTCAGAGAGGTTTCTTGAGCTCATAATCCCCACTCCTTATCCCATTCTTTTTGTTCCTCAATCTCTTCTATGCGTTTGCGAACACCCATTGTTTTCAACTCTTCCGGTATCCGCTTAACCCCTTTCCCTTTCGGATTAATACTAAATTGCTTCTGCTTTTGTGTCGGTTTAGGTAGCTTGCTCATATATCATCCTATTTTTGGTGGGTTACTGAATTTCGCACCGCGTTCATATTGGCTATGAAAACAACAATGATACTACACAAGTCAGAACATAAGTGGGCAACAGTAATTCAATGATTTTTCTAAATGAGATCAACACAGATTGAACCAACGATTGCAGAAAACTGAGGCTCAGGCTTTTAAAAATGTAGTGATTCTAAGCAAAATAATTTTAGTTAATTTTATTCAGGTTAGAATAAAGCCATTTCAATTCATTATTTTTTATTGATGTATCGTTCAGCGTTTGCAAAAAGTTTATCGCATGCTTTTTTCTGTGCTAAATATTCTGATGAACCTTCAGTCATAGACTCGAGAATTTCTTTCGCTTCTTGGTATTCTTTTACCATCGCAGCGAACCGTTCTTCGAAGTTGTTTTTCTGTGTTTTCTTGCTTGATTTTCTTACTGGTTTTCTCATGTTACTTCTTACCTTATCGATCCCAATATTTATTTTTATTCGTATTTCGAACCTTCGGGATCTTTATTAAACGTAAAGTAAAAAAGTCTCCTCGACAGAAGAGACTTTTTAGAAATGTCTTACACTAACGTAACGTTACCCGCTTGAGGGCCTTTGTTACCTTGCTCAACAACAAAAGAAACCTTTTGGCCTTCAGATAATGTTTTGAAGCCTTCACTAACAATTGATTTGAAGTGAACAAACAGGTCAGAACCGCCGTTATCAGGAGTGATAAATCCAAAACCTTTAGATTCGTTAAACCATTTTACTGAGCCAGTTGTTTTATTTGACATAATATATCTCGATACATTGATTAAGTTAAAAAGAAAGCTACTAAATAAGGAATAAAGAATAAGGTATCGCAGGATAGATATGACGAACTTAATCGAAAAAACTGAGAAGATCTTGAACTAAATATATTATCAATAACTCACCGTTTGAGCTGCCGACACTATACACCAAGTAAAAATAATAGATATGCATTTCTTCATTAAATTTTATTCCCTATAAATTCAACAACTTGAAAGGTAAAATTTAATCTCTTGCTCTAAATGTGCGAGAATCATTCGCACAATCGTAACAACGCTAATATTCGATATCAGGAAAGTGAATGTTTCTCGCTTCTGATGAAGAAATCGCATACCCACAACCCAATATTGTTGTCCCACAAAAATGTATGGTCCGCCCCGTTATTGCAACTACAATTAAGTCATAACGGAGTTGGTTTGCGCTAATGTATTCGGAGTCCTTGTTGGGAGCACTAGCTTCCCAGCTCCACGATGATATCTGCGCCAGATTGTGTGGTTGCGAGCGATGAAATTGCAGCAGGCTCTCGCCCAGGCCCATGGATGGCCCTAAAGAACGTTATTGATTTGGGCGTAACACGCGTCAGCAATTGCGTGAAGATTGATGATGCCGTCGCTGGTATTCACGAAGGACTAAACGCAGGCATGTGGACGGTTGGTCTATCTGTATCAGGTAACGAGTTCGGAGCGACGCCAGAAGAGTTCCAAGCAATGACAGCAACAGAAATCGAACAACGAAAACAAGCCGCAGAAAAAGTGCTTTACGCCGCTGGTGCGCACTACGTTATTGAGACCATTGCAGAATTGCCACAAGTGATAAATCAAATAGAGGCGAGAATGAAAAACGGCGAGTATCCAACTTATATCAATTGATTCACTAGCCCTTCAAAAAAGCCAACAGCTATGACTGTTGGCTTTTAAGCTGTGTGTACCATCCCCTGCCCGTTCTCCCATCTTGAATTAGCGTTCAAACATTCCCCCTCAGGCGTATTATCAACGAAAAGAGCTGGATGCTTTACGGTCGCGCTACTCACTAGCCATAGAGAAGATGAATTGAAAGATGCGGACCTTATCGTGCAAGGCTTTGAGCACCGAACGGTGATCAAAAACCACAATGGTTCTTATTGTCTAGCGGCTTCATAAAACGATTCCGATAGCTGATACACAGACAGATTCAGCAGTTAATAACGCCACAAATTCCTTATTTACCAATTTATAAACTATGAAATATCAAGCTAGCACTCAATAAATTTTATAAAATTTAATCAAATTGAGATCTCGTTCTGCACACTGAAACAAAAAATCCAAGCGAAATTTTCCACACATTCATGAAATTGATAGGTTGATCCTTGTGGGGTAAATACTCTATTAGTGATAAAAATTAAAATAAGGACTTTTTATGAGACCATCATTCTCGATCAGTATGGCGCTTGCTACCACGGTGGTTGGCTTCCATTCCTATGCAGACAGCATCAACACAACTACCTCGTCTTTAACTTCAACCCACGTTGCTGAGCAAAAACAATCGTTAGCTTTGCAGATCAGTGCCAGATACGCCGATCTTGAGTCTTCTTTGAAAGCTCAGATCACCGAAAAAAGTTTATCGATGCCGATAGACAAGCTGAATTCAGCTCAGCCCTACTCGACCTTCTCAAGCGAGATGCAAAAAGCCGATCTTAGCTATCGCAAGATGAAAGGTATCAATAACTTCAGTGATTCCGTTCTTGAAATCCGCATGGCTGATGAAACCATGATTGACGCTTGGAAGGATGGCAAAAGCCCGCTGTTCGCATTCGAACCATCCGGTGACGATGCCGATTGGCAATACATTGAAGCGTATGACGTGTACGGGCAAGTTCATGAGTTAGACGTCTACCAAATGCCGGACGTCCCTGTCTTCGTGATTGACAGTGATGGTGCAAAAGAGCTCAAAGCGGGCCTGATGGCGATGCAAGCAGAGCTGAACCAACTTGGCATGACTACCCAAATTAATGCCGACGGTAAAAACAGTGCCGACAACACTCAAAAACAGCCTCTAATCGGCAAGGCTCGTCACTCTATATCCGAATCAGAACCGGAAGAACTGAACACGACTCAGCTTACGAAGATTCGTTTAGCGGTGGATAGAGAACCTTGGATCTCAGGTAAAGCCGAAATCTACGCGATCGTAACGGGCGTTGATGCCAGCCGTTTAGAACCGCAGATTGATCTGGTTGAAATGCCTTATCTAGATTACGACAAGCAAACCTATTACCCAAATCAAACCATCATTTTTTGGCCTCGTTACCGCTGGGGCGCAGCAGACATTATTCTAATGGAGCACGATGACGGCACCAACTATAAAGAGCTTGCAAAACTGCTGGTCAAAGCCGCAGAAGAAGTACTGAAGATGATCCCTGATCCAGAGGTACAGGGTTATGTGATCATCCCGCAGATCACCAGCAAAATCATTGAGTTGATTCCAAACAATATCTTGGTAAACGATGATGACTTTGTAGACGTGTATTACACGCTACTGCAGAAAACCCCTTATGTTGACCGCCCTGGTGCAGGTGGCAACGCGGTGGCATCTTTCACCCCAGTCACCATATTGCCTACTGAGTAACTTTAGGTTCATTACTTTGGCCAGTAGGACTCGCTGTTCTGTATTGAACTGCGGCCGACCTAGATAGGTAGAACGAAAGAAACAGGCCCTTTCTAGAAATAGGAAGGGCTTTTTATCATCGATTTACGTGTTTGGTGATCACAACAGGTATAAATTCAGTCTGTGAAGGTTTTGGACAATTCCGTGTTACTAATGGCGTCAGTCGTGACCCTGCTCGCATAACCAAAAGTATGGAAAAACTCTATATACGTGGCCAGTTTTAGTGAATCACCACAAGATGTCTAGAATAGCTTGACCAGAATAGAGGCCCCTCACTGGCTTAAGGTTTTAGCTTGGTGGGGTCATAGGGGGCGGTGTGTGTCTTGATTCTAAAAGCCGACCAGATTTCAACGTGGTTTGATAGGTATCTACTGAAGAAAGACAAGGAGTAGACGTGATTGTGAAGCTCTAATATCGGTCTTTAACATGATAAAAGCGAGTAACCAAATGAAATAGTTCTCGCTTTTTTAATCAATTACCACGTTCGATTCGAGATAAAAATTACCCAGTAAACTCTTCAGAATCGGGACGATTGGTAAACTGCACACCATTTAAGAAGTCGCACAGCAGTTGGTCTTCACACTGTTTGTAGTTTTTGTTGTTTGGCTTGCGGAAATACGCACCAATTTCGTATTTACTTAAACTAATACCAACCACTTCTAATACGTCCAACACATCTTCTGCTTTCATGTCTAGCGCAATGCGCAGCTTCATGAGAATCATGTTGTTGGTCAACGCTACTTCTGGCTTAAGTTGCTCGCCGTCTTTTTTGCCTCGCTTGAGGTTAATAAAGCCATTTAAGAATACCGCTAACTCTTGATCCTTCATCTTAACGCTAGATTTGTCGCTTTCATCTTTTAACCAGTTTGCCACTTTATCGTGAGCCACAGTAACTTCGGCCTGCCCGAAAGCTTTCATTATCTGTGCGTTTTTAAGGTTTAACGCGTGTTGGATACGACGTAAAATTTCGTTGTTAGTCACTAGGGATTCCTAAAATGAGTTCTAAGGGTGAATAAAAATCCATCAATTACATGCGATCTGTGGGTGTCTTTATTCAATAGCGTAGTTGACGGTGACTCTAACAGAGAACACGTTTCTTCGGTAGGTTAAAAAATGGAGATAAGACGGCCTATTCGAATTAGTTGGCGAAGTTGGTAAGACCCCACTTTCATAGACACTATGCTGATTAGAAGGAGTAGTTCAAACCATCTCACTGTGATTTGTGAGGTTGAACGTTACTAACAAGGAATGGGGCAACTGTTAGCCAGTAACTCAATTGACTCCCCCCAACAAAAACGCCCTTCACATAAGTAAAGGGCGTTTGTTATTTGAGGCTGAGTGGTGAAGGTTAAAGCACTAACCCGCCGTCAATCTTGAGTACTTGGCCTGTGATGTAGGCGCTCTTGTCGGAGGTTAAGAAGGAGACGCCATTGGCGATGTCTTGAACTGAGCCCATTCGACCTAATGGGGTTTTGCCCTCCATCATTTGAATCACTTTTTCTGGCAGGTTCTTGGTCATATCGGTGGCGATAAAGCCTGGTGCAACACAATTGACGCGGATTTGCGCGCCCTTTCTTGATAGCTCTTTCGCCCAGCCTTTACTCATCGAGATGACACCGCCTTTACTTGCGCCGTAATTACTCTGGCCGATGTTGCCATCCGTACCCACAATAGAAGAGATGCTGACAATACTGCCTGTGCCCTGCTCTAGCATGACAGGGGCAACGCGCTGGGTGAGTAAGAACACCGCTTTTAGGTTTACGTCGATAACGCTGTCCCAATCTTGCTCTAGCATGTCTGGCAACAAGGCATCACGCGTGATACCGGCGTTGTTAACCAGCGCATCGATTCTTCCATACTGCTTTACGATACTGTCTACCACTTCGCTGACGGCTGCTGCATCGCACAAGTTGACTTGATAATTGCTTAGCTGCGCTGACCGGCTCCATTCCACAGGCGATATGTCTAGCCCGACGACGTGGAATCCATCCTCCAGTAATTGCTCACAAATCGCTTGGCCAATACCACGAGCCGCACCAGTAACAACTGCTACTTTTTCCGCTTTCATCTTGGTCTTCCTTAAATGTTGAGATTACAAATTCGCTTTTTCCCTAGCGTTTTTTGTTTTTATGCCTAGCCGCGTTACAGCTGCGCTTCTCATACGCAGGGTCTTTCATATTTACTTCAAACTATAGGAACAGTCTGGGAGCCGGATGTGAACTAATCAAGACAACTTGATGATGGTTTGCAAAATAACGGGTTTCCGTCACCGTTCTGTCGATATGGCGGTGTAACAAGTGCGCTGTTTGTTGAATAACTCGCCTTTCATTTAGAGCTCATGAAACTAATTCTTAGATTATGCAGCAAAGTCACAATAAACCTGTGGGTATTACATTCTTGTTATCAAAATTCTCGATTACGATTTAAAGATACGGCGTGCTTTTAAATATGGACGTAGCAAAGGACGCCTTACCTGAGAAAGATAATAAAACCTACGGGAGATAAAATGAATCAGGCTTACATAGATGCAGCAAGAACGCTGCAACAGTGCACGTTCGGGCCATCCCAACGTGACATTAATGATCTTGCTCAATCGGGAAGCATTGAAAACTGGGTCGCTCAACAAACACTTATTACACCGTCTTCTTGGCTGAAGCATTTTGAGCAAGATGAGCTCAACGTACCGGACTTAGGGCAAGGCTTGTATTACGCCAGCAGCTGGACACGCATGACAGTCGAAGGCGATGATATCTTGCGTCAGCGTATTGCTTATACCCTGTCTCAACTGTTCGTAGTTAGTGTGAAAGATCCGGCATTTAAAGCGGCTTCTAAGCGTCGCTACATGTGTAATTACTTCGACGGATTGCTCGATAATGCCTTCGGAAACTTCCGCGATGTGATTCGCTTTGTGTCGAAATCGCCAATCATGGGTGAGTACCTGACTTTTGTGAATAACGTTTCTAACGAGCTCACTGCCCCAGATGAAAACTACGCACGTGAACTGTTGCAACTGTTCACGCTTGGCCCAGTTAAACTGCGTAACAACGGTGAAGTGCGTTTGGATGCCGAAGGTAACGAAGTGCCATCTTATACGCAAGAGGACATCGAAGAACTGGCGCGTGTCTTTACCGGTTGGAAGTTCATCGATATTCGCGGTGACGATAAGTACAGCCAGCCAATGTTGCCGCGCGGCGAGCATGATATGGGTGAAAAGCGCATATTAGGTAAGAAGTTTGCCGCAGGCCTGTCCGCAGAAGAAGAACTAGAAGCGGTGATTGAGCTCTTGATGAGCCAAAACACGCTCTATACATTTGTGACTAACTTCTTCATCAACAAACTTGTGACCAGCAACCCAAGAGCGGGTTATATTCGCCGTGTGCGCCGTGCGTTCAAACGTTCTGATGGCGACATGCAAACCTTAATAATCGCGATTCTGACGGATAAAGACGCGCTTCGCTCTGGCAGCACGGTGGGTAAATTGCGTGACCCGCTTTCTGTGTTTACCCATGCGATGCGCGCGCTACAAGTGAAGCGACGTGACGGCGTATTGATGTGGCCAAAACAGTTCAATTGGTATAACCGAACGTTGCCACTGTCGGCACCTTCTGTGTTTTATTATTACCAACCTGATGATGCGCCAAACCACCCTGATTTTAATGGTCTGGTGGCACCAGAATTCAATGTGTACCAATGGCATGATATCTACCAATATGGGATTCAGTTCCGTGAGCTTGTCGCTCGTTTCGAGGAAGAGGCCAAAGATTGGTACATGGATGAAGTGCTGTTCACCCGATACCTTGCTTTTGATGACGAAGGCGTAGTGGATTACCTAAACGAGCATTTGTTTGCTTATCAAATGAGTGAGCAAGCTCGTCAATGCTATCTCGATTACCTCGCCCAGTGCCCAAGTCGCCAATCTAAATGGCGCAAAGAGATTAAGAATCTCGTTATGAACGCATTGCTTTCACCAGAATTCATCACACAGGGGTAATCATCATGAACTTAACACGACGTCGTTTTTTACAAGCAGGTTCCGCTGGTGTTGGGGTTTCTGCACTTAACCTTGCTGCTTTTCCTGCCTTTGCAGACTCTTTCAATCAGTGCAAAAACGGTTATCGCGCCGCAGTGGGTATCGACCTTGCTGGCGGTAACGATGGCTACAATATGCTGATCCCTACTGCCGCACCAGCGAACAGCCAATATCGAGCACTGCGTGGCAACTTGGCTTTGGATGAGACGAGCTGTATTCATTTAGACGCGGTCAATGATAACGCCAAGCTAGCATTAAACCCTGCCATGGCTGCGCTCAAGACTTATTGGGATAATGCTAGCCTTGTACCTGTTGTGAATCTAGGCCCACTGACACAGCGCGTAAACAATGTGATTTATGGTGAGAGTACTCGCCCTGCTCATTTGTTCAGCCACTCTCATCAATCCACTATGGTTCAGTCTCATGCGACCAAGTCTCTGTCGAAAGAGGGCTTTGGTGCTAAGACTTCCACCGAGCTCGGCACTATGCTGCGCAGTCTAAATGAGCTGTCGCCAATGTTTGATATTGGCGGCACGCAAGTGTGGACCAACTGTATCGAGGCGCAATCTAACTCGGTCGGCTCTCAACCACCGAGCGATATTTTTAATGACCAACGTTCGCGAGATCTGTTTGATCAACTGCAAAACACGGGCAGTTACGGTAATGTTTTTCAGTCTCATTATGCTGGTGTTGCAGTGGATTCAACCAGAATGTATCAGGAGTTCAGCGCCATTTTGAATGCCGAGATTACTGAGGTGTTCCCAGAAACACGCATCGGTAATCAACTAAAAGCGGTATTTAAACTGCTGCTGCATAAAGATCAGTTCCAACATCCTGCACAGTACTTTAGTTGTAAATTAGGCGGGTTCGATACGCACTCTGCTCAAATTAGCCGCCAAACGGGTTTGCTACAAGACTTGGCAGAAGCGATGGCCGCGTTCCAATTAGCTTTGGAAAACAATGGCTTGTTTGGTCAGGTAACAACCTTCACCCATTCGGAATTTGGCCGAACTTTGATTCCAAACGGTACGGATGGTACGGACCACGGCTGGGCAAGCCACGCATTGGTGATGGGCGGCGGTGTAGCAGGAAAAGCGATCGTGGGTGAATATCCAGACTTATCTGAGACAAGCCCTTACTTACTCTCGCGTGGGCGTGTGATTCCAACCATCTCTTCCGATCAGCTTCATGCGAGCTTAATGGCGTGGTTAGGACTGTCTGAAACGGGAATTAATCAATTATTCCCTGCGCTGGATAACACTTTGACAGATTCAATCCAACCTCAGACTCTCCCTCTGTTCAAATCTTGCTAATATATTAGGAGATAAGTAACTAAGTAATCAGTTAATAACTAGCAAGGTTACTAATAAGAAAAAGCAGTGCTAAACAAAAGGCTCCGTTCACGCGGAGCCTTTTTATCATTAAGCCAAAGTACTAGGTCAACGTTCAAGCAGGTTCCTCAGCCTGTTTTCATGCTGTTTCTTCATGAACGGATTGCGCTTTTTGCAGCCAAGGCTGAAGCAAAAGATTGAACAACATGCCTGCAATGAACAAGGTGATCACGATACTCGCCCCACTTGGTAAGTCATAATACGCTGACGCCGCGATGCCCGACAATATCCCCACGATGCCAATGCTGATGCTCGCAACGAAGAATCTTGTACCTTTCAGTGCTGCCGCACACAAAGCCGGAATCACCAACAAGGCAAATTCTAAATAGATGCCCGTTAACTTGACCGTAATCGGCATTAATATCGCGAAGATGAGATAGAAGCCACTGCCCTGCATGAATTCTGGCTTGAGCCACACCAATAACAACATCGCTGCGGTGATTAATGCCAAAGGCCAAACATCATCCCATGTCGACCACAACAACTGCCCGTTGAGAATCCCTTGGATAAAATCGGCACCGTGCGGATCTTTACTCACCAGTAATATCGCTAGAGAGGCGGATACCACAAACAAGCTGCCAATCATCGGTTCTAGATGTTGCTGATATTGTTTTTCCATTAAGGCGATCAAACCGCAAAGTAATAATGACATCACCCAAGGGCCAACCATCTCACCAAAGAAAGAACCAGAGAAGAGATCGTATTGGTTCAACCAATAGTGACTCAGCGCTGCCCCCAAGGCGGCAACTTGTGCCACCGCCAAATCGATGAAGATAATCTGACGCTTTAGCACTTGCTGTCCGAGTACCACGTTACCAACCAGAGCGATCAAGCCACACAGCACCGCGGGTAATAGCCATGCATAATCTGCCATGATTTAGATCTTCACCGGAACAGGTTGCACGAGCACATCCAACAAATCATCGATAACTTGGTCATACATTTCATCCAAGCTTTCGCCATCAGAAACCGTTAAAGGCAGCTGAATCAGCGGCTTATTAGTTTGTTTCTGTAGCCAGTTTGCTGGACGCTGGTCTTGATGCGACGAGTAGACAATCGCTTCAAAAGAATCCGAGTCCAACTTAGTCAAAGACTGCAGATGTGATGTGGTTGGTGAGATGCCCGGTTTAGGCTCTAAGTCAGCAATTTGCTCCATGCCTAACCAATCGTACAAGTAGCGATAGGTTGCGTGATACCCCACAACTTGCTTGCCTTTCAATGGTGCAGCTTTCTCATTCCACTCATTGAGCTTTTTACGCCAAAGGGCACGGAACTTCATGCCGTTAAATTGATAGGTTTGCGCGTTGTCTGGGTCAAGCACTTGTAACCGTTTCGTCACCGCATGTGACAAGGGAATAATGTCATTAGCCGCAAACTGCACATGGGGGTTTCCGTGCGCATGAATGTCCCCCATGCTGCGGTCGACATGATCATGAGTGTCTAACATGCGCACGAAATCAGTCGCGTAGATCATGCTTTGTGAACCGTTTTGTACCGCACCATTGCTACTGCGAACTTGCAGCATAGGTAACCACCCTACTTCTAACTCCGCGCCAGAACACATGGCCATGTCGGCTTGGCGCATCTTTGCAATCAAAGAAGGGCGAGCTTGTACGTAATGAGGATCTTGCTTGGCGGTGGTCGCAGAATAGATGGTCGCGTCTGGGGCGTGACTTTCGAGAAGAGCTTTCCATTCTGGCTCACAAACAAAGATGTTAAGAGCCAAAGCAGGTGAAGAGATGATGGCAGCCCCCACCGCCATCATCGCTAAACTGCATTTATTTAATGTCAGCTTAGAACGCATGTGCACCGTGCGCTCCAAATGTCATCACGTATTGCAGAGTGAATACGTTGTCTGTCTCGCTGTCTTGGTTATCAATGCGAGTGTATTGCGCACGGATAGTTCCGAAGTGAGAAGAATCCCATGCGATCATCGCATCCATTTCTTTATCATTCAGTGCTGTGAAGTGCATGTGGTCGCCGTGCGCATGGCCATCGTAGCTTTCAGCTTCACCGTAACGAAGTCCCGCTGACCAGCTTGGGTTAAAGCGGTAAACACCCGATACGTAGTATGCGCTTAGATTGTCTGGCGATTCAGCATCGTTCTTGTATTTGCTGTCTACCACACCGTCTAGCAACATGTATTCCGCAGATAGCGTGAAGTTGCTGTACTTGTAGTTACCATCTGGCGCCCACTTCCATACAAAGTCTGCACCGTATAAGTTTTCACCCGTTACCGCAGCTGCGTGGCTGTGGTCATGATCGTGCTCGCCTGCATGGCCGTGATCATGATCTTCGAACTCTGTTACCTTACCGTTTTCGTTACGTAGGTAGCTCAGGCCAAACTGCCAGCTTGAAGACTCTGAGAAATCGCTGCCAAGCTTAAGTGTTGTGGTGTAAACGCCAACTTCAGAGCCATCTTCAACAGAAGACATCTTGCTGCCGCTTAATGCTTCTACACCTAACTTCACATATAGGTCAGTTGGAAGAACAATGTTTGCACGCACACCGTCATCGTAGTAATGCGAGCCAAGGAAAGTACGGTAAGCAATTGGACGCTCAACAAAGCTGTCTGTGTGCATGTGTTGGTTGTTCAGGTAACCAAAGTCAGATAGGAAGCGACCTGCACGTACATTTAAGCCGTATGGTAGTGCTAGTGTCTCAATAAACGCCTCTTCAAGCATCAGCTCGGTTTCATCACCGTGGCTTTCTAGAACCGCCGTTAGTGCACCGTGGAATTTATCATCAATGTTTGCAGACATGTTCAGCTCAGTATGACCCAGGCCAAAACCTTCTTCACGCTCTGAGTTATGACGCTGGCCATCTTGATAGTAACCGTCTAGTACCACGCCAATCTGAGGGTTCGAAAGCGTATCGGCGAAAACTGGGGAAACAAACAAACTACCAACCGCTAAAGAGACCAATTTTTTATTCACAACGTTTTTCCTTATTTTGTTATGTTATAACACCATCAAATATTTCGCGGATGTTATAACATAACAAGGATTAAAAAAAGCGAAGCATGTAACAATTTGTAAAATCATTTTGTGTGAACATTATCAATAATAATCATAAGGTTAATGATTATTGACCATCACACATCCAGTTTGCTCATCACATCTCTCCGCCTTACCTCATGTTTGTTCAGCGAGCTAAAACGATAAAAATCAGAGCCGCCAAACAGACAAGACACGTGTAGTTTGAAACTGTGTATACCCAAGTAACCTCAAAGTGCTAGGTTCAGCGAGAATGACTTGGTTTGAACGCGAGGCAACAATTTGAAGATCTAGTGGCTCTAAATAAAAAATTGTTAACGAAGCATACAAGCCAAGGCAACTCGCCCTTTGGGAGCGTGTCACTGACGCAATTTCATCGTCAAACAACTTGGAAAGAGCTTGCTATTACGCTGCGTTGTTTTCCTTGAACTTGAATCAGTGACAACGCTCTGAATCCTGCACCTTGAAGTCACTTGGGTATATATTTATTCCAAACATGACTGACACCGGTAACAAGCAATGTTAAACATGGATTTTTCACAACGGTTGGTGATTAACACCGCACAACAAGATTGGATTGCCAGCCCAGCATTAGGCGTTTGGCGAAAGCCACTAGAACGAGAAGCCAAAGAATCTGGGCACACCACCAGCGTAGTGCGTTATGAGCCAAATTCACAGTTTTCGACCCACCCTCACCCATATGGAGAAGAGATACTGGTGCTCGAAGGGGTGTTTTCTGACGAACATGGCGATTACCCAGCGGGAACTTACCTACGAAACCCTCCGGGAAGCCAACATGCCCCATTCAGCAAAGATGGTTGCGTGATCTTAGTGAAACTTAATCAATTTGATCCTAACGATCTGGAAACGGTACGCATCAATACCAACCAAACCGAATGGTTACCGGGTATTGGTGGATTGGAGGTAATGCCATTGCACAACTTCGAACACGAGCATGTTGCATTGGTCAAATGGCCTAAAGGTGAAAAGTTTCAACCTCATCGCCATTTTGGAGGGGAAGAGATCTTTGTTCTGTCTGGTGAGTTTAATGATGAATTAGGTCACTACCCCCAGCATACGTGGTTACGCAACCCACACATGAGCGAGCATTTTCCTTTTGTTGATCAAGAGACGATCATCTGGGTAAAGACAGGGCACTTACCTGTCGAGTAGCGTTTAGAACCAGTATAAAAACGGCATAAAAAACGGCTCGAAATTCGAGCCGCCATCCATGGAGTCACAGTCTTAATTATGCGCTCATAATTTTTGTGTAAAGCCAGTCTTTTAGCTCTGCACGATTATGTTTAAGTGTGTTCATTTCATGGTCGTCGAGTGGGTTTCCTCGCAATTCTAGTTCGCGGATTTCTTTATCGAGAGAGTTGTAGCTTTTAGCGTTTTCAGCAAACGAGGCGTCACTTGCTGTCAGCTGATTGATGGTATCCAAATGTTCTGGGAATTCATGAGTTAATGAGTGATTTTCGCCTAACATAAAGACCTCTTGGGCTGAGTGTATTTTAGTTAATCAAGCTGCTCAAATCTTAAGCAACGCTTAAAATAACCATAGCATTTCGTGGGCGGTTAATTCGTCGTATCGCCCACAAAAAGATAACAAATTGATTTTCAATTTTGCGTATAAAGTGTTTCCCTCTTTACCTCGATAGTTTAATCACTCTGTTCACTTTATGATTGTTGCATAACGACTTCATGAGGAATCTCAATTATGCAAAAAATCATCCTGATTACTGGAGCTACAGACGGCATTGGTTTAGAAACAGCAAAGATGCTAGTGGCAGATGGTCACCACGTGATTGTTCATGGCCGCAACGAGGCTAAACTACAAAACGTAGAGCAAGGCTTAATTGAGATGAATGCTGGCAAAGTGGAAAGCATCGTTGCTGATCTGTCTTCAGTCAAAGCCGTTAAACAGATGGTTGCAGAAGTGGCAGAGCGCTTTGGCAAACTGGATGTGATCATCAATAACGCAGGCGTATTCGCGACACCTAACTCAAGAACTCAAGAAGGTCTTGATGTGCGCTTTGCCGTTAACACCATTGCACCATACATGCTGACAAAAGAGTTGCTCCCACTACTTGGCAACACAGGTCGTGTCGTAAACCTATCTTCTGCGGCACAAGCACCAGTGAGCATCGAAGCCTTGATGGGCGAAAAACCACTGTCAGACGGGGAAGCTTATGCTCAAAGTAAATTGGCTCTGACTATGTGGTCACGCGTTATGGGATTGCAGTTGAAAAACGTCGGCCCTATGGTGGTTTCCGTCAATCCAAAGTCATTCCTTGGCAGCAAAATGGTGAAAGACGCTTACGGTATCGCGGGTAATGACATCAGTTTGGGCGCAGACATTCTAATTCGTGCTGCACTATCGGATGAATTTGCTCAAGCGTATGGTTCGTACTTCGACAACGACATTGAAGCTTTTGCCGCTCCTCATCGTGATGCGTTGAATGACACCAAATCACAACAAGTGGTAGACGCGATTGAAGCAGTGATTGCTAAACTCGCTTAATTCCACACGGTTGATTCCTATTAAACACCTAGCTTCGGCTGGGTGTTGTTATTTATATGTACTGGTTTCTGTGGACTGGTTTCTAACGTTTCTTTTTCTCACGTTTTGGTCTCGTGCTTATAAAACTGCCATTATTGTTCATTTTCAATAAAATCTAAAAACTCATTTGATATAAAGGCCAATTATCAACAAAGCCTTCTCTTGTTAATCTTCAGCCATCGGGAAAAACGCCAGACTCAAACGCGTTCGTTCCCATTATCTTTCGCGAGTGATGACATCGAATCATCCCGCTTTTAACTGGAGATCCAACTATGAACTATGAGGGCAAAGTTTACCGACCATGGCCGGAATACCGCAGCATCTTAATCCAAACCACATTGGGTTGTAGCATCAACACCTGCACGTTTTGCAGCATGTTTGATGACAAACGCTTTAAGGTACGCCCTATTGAAGACGTGTTTAAAGACATTGAAGAAGCGCGTCTGATCTACCCACATGTAGAATCGATCTTTTTGATTGATGGTAACGTTATGGCGGCACGTACGGATTACTTGCTTAAGATCTTCGACAAACTGCGTTCAACCTTTCCTGAATGCAAAAAGATTTCTCTTTATAGTGGATTGAACGATTTCCGCCGTAAAACCATTGCTGAATTGAAAGAACTGAAAGATGCGGGTTTAGATATGGCCTATTCTGGCCTTGAATCTGGCGATCGCGTTGTTCTTGAGCGCATTAAAAAACGCATGTCACCAGAGCAAGCGATCGAAGGCATGGCAATGGCAAAAGAAGCTGGCATTGAAGTGTTGCTGTCTTTCATCTTTGGCCTAGGTGGACGCGAACGTTCAAAAGAACACATTATTGCGACAACAGACATCTTGAACCAAATCAATCCTGAGCAAATTGCTCCGATGGCACTTGCGATTCAGCCAGGTACGGTAATGGAACAAGAAGTGAAGAATGGCGAGTTCATTATGCCAACTCAACTTCAAGTGCTTGAGGAAGAGAAATACCTACTCGAAAACTTGAACATTGATACCTTCTACTGGGGCGACCATGGTAACAACATCGTTCCACAGAAAGGTTGGTTGTTGGATTCACGCGAGGATTTTCTGAGAAACATCAATCACGCGATTGCATCTAACCCAATGGCAAAAGACAACGTCATCCAGACTTTTTCTTGGTAGTCGTTCTCTTTCCCGCTAGATAAACACAATAAAAAACGCTTTCCGATTGGAAAGCGTTTTTGTTTATTTCTGATGGGTAGCCAGTTCGGTTTCCCAGTAAGGTGGCTGCCCGTAATGCTCGGCAAAGTAATCAATAAAGGCACGAACCTTAGGTGCGATCAAACGTGAGCTAGGGTAAACAGCCCAAATGCTGGCGTTCATCACCAATGGGTAGTCTTCCAAGATTTCAACCAACTCACCGGCTTGAAGCTGTTTGTAGACACTCCAAATCGAGTTGATTGACACACCAAGTCCATCGATACAAGCATCACGCATCGCATCGCCGTTATCGGTTCTAAAGCTGCCCGAAGCGCGCATCGCATAATGACCATCTGGGGTTTCAAACACCCAATTGTCTAGCCCCATTAGCGTCACGCATTCGTGCTCAGCAAGTTCTTGCGGTGTTTTCGGCGTACCGTGCTTTTCTAAATACTCTGGTGAAGCAACAACGATACGGCGATCCGGTGCTAATTTGCGTGCCACCAGCGTTGAGTCTTTCAACTCTGCAAGACGAATCGCGACATCGAACCCACCTTCAACCATATCAATGATGGAATCAGAAAAACGAAAATCCACCGTTAGCTCGGGGTAAGCCGCCATAAAGCCTTTGAGTGCAGGCACAAGATGCAAACGCCCAAACGACGCTGGCGCTGTAACTCTAAGCGTGCCGGTTGGTGCGCTATGACCTACTCCGACCGCACCTCGCGCCGCTTCTACCGTTGCAAGCACTTCTTCTGCGTGTGGCAAAAATGCCTGACCTTCTTCCGTTAATGAGACCTTACGTGTGGTTCGGTGCACAAGGCGAACGCCTAGCCCTTCTTCCAACTTATTGATGTGGGCGCTGGCAACGGCTGGCGACAATCCAAGCTCTTGTCCTGCCATGCTGATGTTGTGCGTTGATGCCAAACGAACGAAAAGCTTGAGATGTTCTATATTCATTTCATTTTCAACTTATTCTATAAAGTCCGACATCAATGCCGGGCATTTTCATCTGACACAATAGTAAAGCATTGAACGTGAAGCAAAGCTTTTTAAAAGAAATTGTTAGAAGAAACTGATAGGCAAGTAGAAATCTAATTCAAACGCTTCTTCATGATTTAAAAAGTGGTTTTGATGATAATGTACATACGCAGGAGTTGAGCGTTGCTTAAAGCCCGAGTTTGGCAACCATTTCTCTAACACCATGCTGATTTGAGGCAGCAGCTCACCATACACACCAGTCAACCTGAACACTGCATGTAAGCCACCCGGAATGGTCATCTGGTTCACCACTCCGCGATACTTAAGCGGTTTATCAATGGCCATGCACGCCACGTAACGACATTTGTCCAACTCAACCCAAGCCGGGTTGGAATGATGCAAACCATATTGCGTAGAGAAGTCTCGGTTCTCTGAATTAGCCCAAGCTTTAAGCACCAGCCAAGCATTGCGAATCGAACGGTTATAACCCTCGTGACGAACATAAGCCGCAAACCGCTGTGGCACTTCGACAACTTTAGGATCTGGTAAAGCACGCTTGGCGACGCGATGATAACCCGCCGCCACTTCTGGATCTTTGAGATACGGCTTTTCCGCGACATGCAAATCATGCTTGCGCCAAGCACCGGGCGACATATCAAACGTGGATTTAAAGGCACGGCTGAATGACGACACAGAGCTAAAGCCGCACTTATTGGCAATCTCTAATACCGACGATTTGGTATCGAACATCAACTGGTTTGCAGCGTATTCCATTCGCGTACGACGAATGTATTGATGAATCGATTCGCCAACCACCTCTTTAAAAATCCGATGGAAGTGCTGCTCAGAATACGCCGCTACGTCAGCCAACTCTTTAGCGGATAATTCTCTGCTAATGTCTTGGTGAATGTAGAACAGTACGTCATTGATTCTGGAAACTTGTTGTTGGCTCATATTCTGTCTTTTGGCTTAAATAGCATAAATGGACATGTTTAACAGCATAAATGGACACACTAAAGTAAGCAATTCCCATGTACTATTTCTCGCACAACAATGAGAAATACGAGAAACACAACACATGGAAATCGCACAGTCACTACAACAAGTAAAGTCATCGTACATTCGAGAGATCCTCGCTGCTGCCAGCGATAAAAACGTCATCTCGCTTGCTGGCGGTTTGCCAGACGAGAAGACCTTCCCAATCGATTTAATGAAACCAACACTGGAAAATCTCGCAAACATGCCTGAGGTTTTCCAATACGGTTCGACGGCCGGTTACACACCTCTGCTTAATTTCTTGACGGATTACTTCCAGTTGCCAGACACGCACAGCGCAATGGTAACGACTGGCTCTCAGCAAGGTTTGGATTTGATTGCGCGTGCTTATGTGAACCCGGGTGACAAAGTCGTAATGGAAGCCCCAAGCTACCTTGGTGCGATGCAGGTGTTTGGTTTGGTTCAAGCGAACATCGTGACTGTTTCTCAAACAGAGTTCGGTCCAAACCTTGAAGAGCTAGAACAGTGCTTCGCTGAGCAAAAGCCGAAGATGTTCTATGCGGTGCCAGATTTCCATAACCCAACAGGCGTATGCTGGGCACTAGAAACACGTCAAAAAGTTGCAGAGCTTTGTATTCAATACAATGTGGCATTTATCGAAGATGCACCATACCGCGAGCTGCGTTTCTCTGGTGAAGCTTTGCCTTTGGTTTCTGATTTCTGTCCACAAAATTCTATCGTACTGCGCTCATTCTCTAAGATTGCATCGCCAGGTCTTCGTATCGGCGTGGTTACGGGTAAAACTAGCTACCTAGAACCGCTGATTAAAATCAAACAAGGTGCTGATCTGCACTCAAGCGTACCGATGCAAGCCCTACTGCACGGCTTGCTTCAACACGACAACTTCGAAACCCACATCAGCACCATTTGTGAACTGTACAAGTCTCGCTACGATGTGATGTACGCAGAGCTAGAAAAACAGCTTCCCGCAAGCTGCGTCCTTAAGCCTGTTGATGGTGGTATGTTCGTATGGGTAGAGATCCCAGAGTGCGATACGTTTGAGCTGGCAAAATCACTACTGGCGAACGGTGTGGCTGTGGTACCAAGCCCTGTCTTCTACCCAGAAGGGTCTGAAGTGAAAGCGGCACTGCGTCTTAACTTCACCAATGCAACACCAGAAGAATTAAAAGTGGCGGTAACACGCTTAGCAGACGTACTCAACGCGCTGTAATAAAAATTACACCTTAAATTCCAAATACCTGCCTTTGAGATGCGAATTAAGTCTCAAAGGCAGCGTTTCAAAAAGTTCCCAAAAAAATTTATTTTTTTCTCTCAAAATCAACTCTCTACGTTAAGTGTCTGTTTTCGCTTGATCCTCGCACCATCGCAAAAAATAGATCTCGGTCACGGATTTGAAGCCTTGAAAAGTTACGTCTATCTTTCAGAAAAAAGACATCGACCTTGCAGCATCATCGACGAATTCAAACACTTTTGATCGTGACGGCTTATCGCGATTTAGAGTTGGGCAGAAAAGCCAACTAAACAGTCTTGTGAAGATGAACGTGGCGAGGACGCAACTACAACCATTCTGAATGTCGCTATCCCAACTAAGTTGGGCAACAAACGTTAGCTGAGCGCATCATATTCCAGAGGGGTTATCAGGATGAACAATCGACCATCGAAAGGACTCGTCATCACTGGCTTGTCCGCCATGCTATCACTCGTTGCTGCAACATCTGCAAATGCAAGCAACTCACCGAACTGTAACGACGTTCTCGCCGGTAATAAGACCGCTGCATCGCAAAAAATGACGGTGTTACTTGGGGAAGATATTACTCAAGCTAACCTTGTAACTACCGTCGTTCCAGAGAAAAACAATCCATTCGTGACCGAAGCATTAGTCTCTGTGGCTAACGACGTATCACCAAACGGCCCATTACCTAAGCAGTCGCTGGCAGAAATCAAACAAGTGCGTGCCAACATAGAGAAGGCCGGCGTTGAAGTAAGCAAGTTACAAGGTACATATGAAGTAGCATTCGTGAGCTTAATTGATGGTCACTGTCAGTTCTCGACCAATAACATGACCACTCACGCGAAGATCGACTTCGATCACTTAGAGGGCTTGTCTGCTTACTCTATCCCTGCCCTACTGGCGATGGTAGATAAGTCTTACGCGATGGCAGAAACACGTATTGCAGAGGAAGAAGCGCGTATCGCTGAAGTTGAACGAGAGAAACAAAGACAGAAAGAGCTGGCAACCGCTGCGGCAGCCGCTCGTTACCAAGACGCGAATGTCTTAGTCAAAGTCGAAAAATTTGACGGCTCGAATGTCACTTTCTCTGTGACTAACTTAGCAACAGAAGGCGATTTACAGCCAAGCTTTAACACCTTCAGAGCGTACCAAACCGATAAAGGCGAGTTGATTTACAAATCCGAATCACTGTTGAGTTTGGTAGATGGTGAAGGTAACGGCCTAGCAACCATTGGTATTGCTGAACTTGGTCCAGAGGGAAACAGCGACCTGACGATTTCTCCTAGAGAAACTCGGAAGTTCATTACCAGTGTGGAATCTGAAGTGGCGCCTCAAACTCAGCTAAGCTTGGAATTTCCTGCCAAAGTGCTCAATACCGATGACGCATTCAGTGTATCGTTTACCGATTCCGTTGCTATGGCGACCGCAAGCTTGAACTAAAATTCAAGAACGGCCTGTCCTGTCGTTCCTTGCAGCCCCCTTTAAAATTGGGGGGCATAAAGCAAAAAAGCAGACTGTCGACAGTCTGCTTTTTATTCGTTTGTTCCAAGCTTAGTTTTGGCATTGATACGCGTTAGCGAACATAGTGACCGAGCTTGAGAAACCCAGAGGTTGATACAAGTAAAGCGTGTCTGCACCCAATTCTACTGCTTTTATGCGCATTTGGTTTAATGTGCCCCAAACCATGTCTTTGTCTGCATGTAGCCAGTAATCGTAGAAGTGACCTTCTGAGCCCATTACTGTACCAAGGTGTTGGCAGTTTTCGATTGCATTTACATCATCCCAAATCACTTTTACTTGCTCTGATTCTTGTGTTGGGAACGTCACACAACCAGTTAATAACGTTGCTAATGCTGCACCAGTCATTAACTTTTTCATAATTTCATCGCCTTAGAATTAAATAGACTGCGGATTCTATTTATCGTTTAAGCAATGAACAACAAAAATTTTTTATGCTTTACACAAGCATTGATTTTCTTGATGCCTTTAATGCGCGAGCATCACGAATATTCAGCGTCATCAAGGTAAGATTGATGAAGCCAGCAAGCAACTCAATCCCCTGAATAATGTAGAACATGGTATCAAACTGACCCACTCCCGCTAAGTACTTTAAGTAAATTGCAGCAGGAACCAAAATCAGCAGACCATTCAAGGCAACAAAAGGCATGCGTTTTTTCTTCGCAGCTAAAGGCCCTTTTTTCACATTCGGTGCCATCTTAGCACCAGTAATTCCAGTGATTGCCATTAATGGTACGACTGCCCAAATCGCATAAGAAATATAGGTTTTTACTGCCAAAATGGTTTGGTGGTTACCAAACAACTCCACCAGTACGGTGCTAGTGAAAAAGCTCATGATCAATAGATAGGCACTGATAGAAGCAAGTCGATGAACTAAAGCGAGTTTCTTTTTCATAGCAGTATTCTCTTTTTTGATTTGATGTGAGTAGCGGTACAAAACAAAGATTACACAACAATCATTGCATACGCAATATTTGCATTAAAAACAAATTATGAACCTGACTCGATATTTGCGCATGAAGGTTTTAACTTAATGTTTTTAATGAACATTTACTTTCAAACAAAAACAGAGTTGTGATTGGATTTTGTGAAGGAATTGGAGTAAAACTGAAGGGTAGATGAAAAGAGGAACTGAATTTGGCTTCCAAAAATAAACTGATCCGCTATCAATCCACTGAAGTCGCAGATGTTTTCAGTAAAGAAGATGAGCTGATCAAACTCGTGCAGACGGATCAACTCTCTCAAGTCTTATTGTTGTGGCAAGTGAAAAGCCCAACGCTCGTCCTTCCTGCGGGAAAGAAGTGGCCTATTTCAGACGAGCTTGAACAAGGTCTTGAAGAGACTAACTGGAAGCTATTCTCGAGAAAAACTGGCGGCGCACCCGTACCACAAGTTCCTGGAATTATTAATCTATCCCACATTTATCATTGGCCAGAAGGTCAGCCATACGACATCAAAAAAGCGTATCTCGACTTATGTTCTGTCCTAGAGGTTTTCTTTGAACAACTTGGTGTAAAGGTTGATATGCACGCAACACCAAACTCATATTGTGATGGGGACTACAACCTAAACATCAATGGACAAAAAGTGGTCGGAACCGCACAACGAGTCTTACTGAAGAAGGGAGGCGGGCAAGTGGTGCTCTCTCAGGCCTGCATTCTTATTGATGCGGACGTAGAAAAGATCGTTGAACCGGTAAAACTGTGCAATCAATTGTGTGGCCATGCCGATCATATTCGCGGTGATGTTCACACCCCCCTATTTAACCATATTGAACAAAGACCGAGTGTGGATGCCTTGTTCCAGCTCATTACTCAAACTTTTTTAGATCGCGCGAAAAGATAAGCCAGAACATAAAAAAGAGCAAAGCTACCGCATACCGATCGCTTTGCACTTGTTCTTCGTTGTGATTGCTACTGAGTGTAGTCGTTGCGCTCGCTGTCTTTGTCGGAGAAGTACTGAATAAATTCAAACTGCATTCCATGATCTTCTAAGTAATAGACATTCTTACGAAATGGATGCTCTGCCCCTCTGTGGTCAAGTTCATAGCCCACTTCTTTTAATCGGGTAATGAGCGCCTCTACATCAGGTACTGCGATACCAAGATGTTTCATGCCAGTAAAGTGTGTTGCCCAGTGACTAGCATCCCCATTACCACCATCGGAAATAGCAATATAAGAGTGCTCATCTCCAACATGGAACCATTCGATTGGACGACCAAACCAATCATCAATTTTTCCACTCCCACGAATCGTCCAATTAGGAATAGCGGTTGTTAAAAACTCAATGGTTTTACGTGCATCGACCACGGAAATATTGGCGTGTTCTACATAGCTTTTCATAACATTGTTCCTTATTTATATGTTTGTCGTTGTGATTTTCTTTTTGCTTGTAAAACACTCTAAAACCTATAGTTAACTTTAGGTAAAGTCGTAATTTTAACGATTCCGTGAGAAGTGAGATCTGGATCAACTATTCATCGGTAACAGAAATAGTTGAAGCCGACGGCTAAAAGCCTCAGAATGGCGCACTTTTCGCGTCGCACATAAATTCGACGCCTTGTTATCTAACTCAACAATTGAGAATCATACATATGGGTTTTACCTCGTTAGGTCTATCTGCTCCAATCCTTAAAGCTATTCAGGAAAAAGGCTACGACACCCCTTCGCCAATTCAGGCTCAAGCAATTCCTGCAATTCTGGAAGGGAAAGACGTCATGGCAGCAGCGCAGACTGGTACGGGTAAAACAGCGGGCTTTACGCTGCCAATCCTAGAACGCTTGTCAAACGGCCCTCGCGTTCGTAGTAATCATGTTCGTGCACTTATTCTTACACCCACGCGTGAACTTGCAGCTCAAGTACAAGAAAACGTGTTCATGTACAGCCGTCACCTATCGCTAAACAGTGCTGTTGTGTTCGGTGGTGTTAAGATCAACCCACAAATGCAGCGTCTACGTAAAGGTGCTGACGTATTGGTTGCAACCCCAGGCCGCTTGATGGATCTTTACAGCCAAAACGCGGTGAAGTTCGACCAACTAGAAGTACTCGTATTGGACGAAGCGGACCGCATGCTGGATATGGGCTTTATCCGCGACATTCGTAAGATTCTTGATTTGCTGCCTAAGCAACGTCAAAACCTACTGTTCTCTGCGACATTCTCTAATGAGATTCGTGACCTTGCGAAAGGCCTTGTGAACAACCCGATTGAGATTTCAGTGAACCCTGCAAACTCGACAGCACGTACTGTAGAGCAAAGCATTTACCCATCAGACGTGAAGAAGAAAGCGCCGATGCTGGTAAAACTGATCAAAGATGGTGATTGGAAACAAGTACTGGTCTTCACTCGCACTAAACACGGTGCAAACCGCCTGGCGAAATTCTTAGTGGACGAAAAGCTACCAGCGGCAGCGATCCACGGTAACAAGAGCCAAGGTGCTCGTACTAAAGCGTTGGCTGATTTTAAATCTGGCGAGATTCGTGTGCTGGTAGCAACAGACATCGCTGCACGCGGTATCGATATTCCTCAGCTTCCTCAAGTGGTTAACTTCGAGCTACCAAAAGTGGCAGAAGATTACGTTCACCGAATCGGTCGTACAGGCCGTGCTGGAGAAGTTGGTAAAGCGATTTCTCTAGTGTGCGCACTTGAAGCATCAGAGCTTTTTGCCATCGAACGTTTGATTCAACAACTGCTTCCACGTAAAGAGCTAGCGGGCTTTGCACCAACCAATGTGGTTCCAGAATCTAAATTGGATACTCGCCCAATCAAGCCTAAGAAACCGAAAAAGCCTAAGAAGCCAAAAGCAGAAGGTGAAAACAGTCAAACCGCTGAGAAGAAAAACAGCGGCGGTAACAACAAACCAAAGCGTCGCTTCAACAGCGACAACAAAAACGGCAAAGGTGAAGCAGGTAAAGGCGGCGCTGGTAAACCAAAAGGCAATCGTGACGGTCAAGCTCGTTCAAACGGCAAGCCAAGCGGTAACAAGCCGAATAGCAACCAGTCTGGAGCGAACAAACCGGGCGCAAATAAAAACGGTAACGGTGGCAAACCATCAGGTAACCGCAAGCCTAACAGCGGCAAGCCAGCTGGCGCAAAGCCTTCAAACGGTAAACCGTCAGGCAACAAGCCATCAGGACAACGTCGTAAGCCACGTCCGCAAACTGCTAAGTAATTAGATACCGAATTAAAACAACAAAGCCGCTGATAATCTCAGCGGCTTTGTTTTATCCAGCTTCCTTGGAATCTCCTCCCCAAAAAACGGGAACGCAGTCGTTATAACTAGTCATACAGTATCTTTGAAACTGTTCTCACCTTTTATTTTTGCGTAAAATATGCTCATAAAGTAAAAGGAATACCAAATGAAAAACAGATGGTTAGGTATTGCTTGTGCGCTTCCTTTATTAGTTGCGTGCAATAGCGAGAGTTCTGCAATTGCGCTGTCTAGCGAGACCGTTTCACAAAAGCAGATCGATACGATAACGTCGAATATCAATGAGCTTTACCCAGAAGCAACTCCAGAGCAGAAGCAGAAAGCGGCAGAGGTGGTGGTACGAGCGATCGAGAACATGGTGTTCGTCGAAGGTGGCAGCTTTGATATGGGCGATTTCAAGATGGATTGTGATTTCCCAACGAAAACTGAAAACCGTTTAGATTGGTCTCCTGATGCGCAATGTTTTAACTTTGCTACCAACCTTTCTGGTGCGCAACATTTACATAAAGTCACCCTCGATTCTTACTCTATGTCTAAATATGAGACCAGTTTTATGGATATGGAATGGATGCGTCAAATAAATGGATTACCGGTAGCCCTCACTAACTTCATTAGTGTAATTCCTTTGAAGACAAAGCCGATGGAGCGGACAGATGAAAAATATAAGAAAGCTATTGAATACAATTTGAAAAGCAATGAGGCTGCATATACAAAATCTTGGCAAGAGGCAAAGGATTACTGTCAGTGGTTGGGTAAAGTTTCCACTTTAGAATTTGATATTCCGACAGAAGCGCAATGGGAGTTTGCGGCAAGAAGTCGCGGACAGCATTATTACTATGCGACCAATGATGGTTATCGTTCCATTCGGGAAGGACGATATTTTGATCCAGATGTGGGTAAATATATAGATATACTCCCTTCAGAAGTAAATAGTAGTACTAGTAGTGAAGAATATATTGGTCAATGGCCAGCAAATCCTCTGGGGGTATATGGGATGAGTAATGGTATTCAGGAGTGGGTTAATGATTGGTATGCAAAAGAGTATTACCTAAACTCACCTAAACACAACCCGCAAGGACCGGAAAATGGTATTCAAAAGGTTGTTCGAGATGGTGGAGGAATAAACACCTTTGACCGTTTTGGTAAAGATCCTGTTCTTGACGCTTACTCCCCAACCCACAGCTTCCGTTGTTCAGTTCAACAACCAAAACCACTTACAGAATAGACAAGATATGAGCCAACACATTTCTCTCCTGTCTACTCAACCAGTATTGTCATTTCATCTCTAAGTAAGCGTCACATACTTAAACTCACTTGTGCACAGTCTCCCCTCCCCCTAAACAAAAACAGGAACGCAGTCGTTATAACTAACCATATAGTCGCTTTGAAACTGTTCTCTCCTTTTATTTTTGCGTAAAATATGCACATAAAGTAAAAGGAATACCAAATGAAAAACAGATGGTTAGGTATGGCTTGTGCGCTTCCCTTATTAGTTGCGTGCAATAGCGAGAGTTCTGCAATCCCGGTATCTAGCGAGACCGTCTCTCAAAGGCAAATCGAAACGATTGTGTCAAACATCAATAAGCTTTATCCAGAGGCAACTCCAGAGCAAAAGCTGAGAGCAGCCAAAACCGTAGTTCGAGCGATTGAAGAACTTGTATTTGTTGAAGGCGGTAGCTTTGAGATGGGCGATTTTGGTGCTCCATGCGAAGTACCAAGTCGTACACCAAACCGTATTGACTGGTCTCCAGGCGTGCAGTGTTCGAGTGACCCATCCAGCGGTGAAACAGGGGCTTATAACCTGCACAAGGTCACATTAGATTCGTACTCTATTGCAAAATTTGAAACACGCTTTGTCGATATGGAATGGATGCGATGGATCAATGGATTACCAGTAGCGAAAGACTTTTATAATGGTTCATCTGACCGAGCAATTGTTGAACGAGATTCTGAACGTTATGTGTATGCAATGGAGGACGGGCAAAATACTGCGGCATCTGCAAAGAAATGGCAAGAAGCGAAAGA
>NZ_BAOG01000209.1 GCF_000400365.1 Vibrio jasicida CAIM 1864 = LMG 25398
AGCGACAGCCTACAAATCGACTTCCCGATTATCGCAACAGATTTTGATGGCGATACCTCAACAGAAACATTGCCTGTCACCATCGTTGACGATAAACCAACCATCACCGACGTAGACGCGATCCGTGTGGATGAAGATGACTTAGCGACGATTGGCTCTGACGGCTCAGATCCAATTTCAATCG
>NZ_BAOG01000208.1 GCF_000400365.1 Vibrio jasicida CAIM 1864 = LMG 25398
TGCCTCTGGCTGTAGACGAAGATGATTTATCAGGCATTGGCTCAGACCAAACTGACGCTGTGTTTGTTGAAGGCGCGTTTACGACCACCCAAGGTTCAGATCGTGTGGTGAGCTACCAACTTGATTCAACGGCTGATCCTGTTTCGGGGCTAACCTCCCAAGGCGAGCCAGTTACTCTGGTAGAGACTGCGAATGCCGATGGCAGCTTCACTTACGTGGCTACCGCGGATGGCAATCCTGTCTTCACCATGAATGTGAATGCAGACGGCACATACAACTTCCGTCTAGAAGGCCCAGTTGATCACGCGTTAAACAGCGATGAGCTAGTACTGAACTTCCCAATCATTGCTACAGATTTTGATGGCGATACGACAACCGCGACCATTCCAGTCACGATTACTGATGACGTTCCAACGATTGACAACGTTGTTCCACTCACGGTGGACGAAGATGATCTCGCCTCAATGGGCTCAGACCAAAACGATGATGCGTTCATGTCGGGTTCTTTCAGTACAACTGAAGGCTCAGACAGCGTTGTTAAATACCAGCTTGATGCAACCGCAGATCCAGTAGCAGGGTTGACCTCTCAAGGTGAGCCTGTCGTGCTTGCTGAGACAACAAATGGTGATGGTAGCTTTACTTACACTGCCACAGCAGATGGCAATGCCGTGTTTGAATTGGTGGTGAAGCCAGACGGCAGCTACACCTTTACTCTGCAGGGCCCACTAGACCATGCGGTGAATAGCGACAGCCTACAAATCGACTTCCCGATTATCGCAACAGATTTTGATGGCGATACCTCAACAGAAACATTGCCTGTCACCATCGTTG
>NZ_BAOG01000207.1 GCF_000400365.1 Vibrio jasicida CAIM 1864 = LMG 25398
CTCGTCTTTACACCTTTCAGTTTGTACCTTTCACGTTCTTTCCGGTGGCACTATATGCGGAGTGTTTGCTTTGATTTCACCGTTTACGGTGTCTAACTCTTACCCTATTTCTTTGGCGCTTCTTCTCTTTCGTGGTTTTTACGAAGTCAGAGTTGTCTTTCTTTGGTATTGCCGTCGAAGTGCGAGGATCGAATCCTTTTCTAATTTGAAGCCAGTGAAAGTAGGGCAGTTCA
>NZ_BAOG01000206.1 GCF_000400365.1 Vibrio jasicida CAIM 1864 = LMG 25398
ATGTGAAGGTTTCAGGGCCTTCAAAGACATCGTCATTGGTAGTATTTACAGTAACGCTGTAAGTTGTATCGTTCGCCGGTACGGTAACGTCAAAAGTACCATCTGGATTCACAGCCACCACTTGCGTTGAGTTATCCGCGTAAGTGATAGTGACTGATGTATCAGTGTAATCAACGCCACCATCTGCTGTACCATCAGCGAGTGTCATGCTCACAACTGTGTCCGTCGTACTCGGATTGCTCATGGTGACATCTAATGTGGCAGGATCACCTTCATTGACTGTCGCGTTACTAATTGAAGCAACAACTGGACGGTCATCATCTGGATCAGGTCCCGGGCCGCTACCGTCATCGACAATGGTACCCGTACCTTGTGCTGGGGTACTTTGGGTTGACGTAGAACCTGACAATGTAAAGGTTTCAGGCCCCTCGAACACATTGTCACTGGTGGTGTTTACGGTAACGCTGTAAGAGGTGTCATTAGCTGGCACAGTCACATCAAATGTACCATCTGGATTCACAGCCACGACTTGGGTTGAGTTGTCCGCGTAGGTGATGATCACTGACGTATCAGTGTAATCCACACCTCCATCAGCTGTACCGTCAGCAAGAGTCATAATCACAACCGTATCGGTCGTACTTGGGTTGCTTAACGTGACATCTAATGTGGCAGGATCACCTTCATTGACTGTCGTGTTACTAATTGAAGCTACGACTGGACGGTCGTCATCCGGATCTGGACCCGGACCAGTGCCATCATCAACAATGGTGCCTGTGCCCTGCGCGGGAGTATTTTGAGTTGAAGTGGAACCTGATAACGTGAAAGTTTCAGGACCTTCGAAGACATCGTCACTGGTGGTGTTTACGGTAACGCTGTAAGAGGTGTCATTAGCTGGCACAGTTACATCGAATGTGCCATCCGGATTTACTGCTACAACTTGCGTTGAGTTGTCTGCATAAGTAATGGTGACTGAGGTATCGGTGTAATCTACGCCACCATCTGCTGTGCCATCAGCAAGCGTCATACTCACAACAGTTTCTGTCGTGCTCGGATTGCTCAGGGTAACGTCTAATGTCGCTGGGTCACCTTCATTGACTGTCGCGCTGCTAATTGCAGCAACCACTGGACGGTCATCATCCGGTTCTGGGCCTGGTCCACTACCATCATCAACAATGGTACCCGTGCCTTGCGCTGGGGTATTTTGAGTTGAAGTGGAACCTGACAACGTGAAAGTCTCAGGACCTTCGAAGACATCGTCATCGATAGTATTCACCGTAACGCTGTAGGTTGTATCATTCGCAGACACAGTCACATCGAACGTACCATCTGGATTCACGGCCACCACTTGCGTTGAGTTATCTGCATAAGTGATGGTGACTGACGTATCGGTGTAGTCCACTCTACCGTCAGCAGTACCATCAGCAAGTGTCATGCTCACAACTGTATCGGTCGTGCTTGGATTGCTCAAGGTGACATCTAATGTGGCAGGATCACCTTCATTGACTGTTGCGTTGCTAATTGAAGCAACAACTGGACGGTCATCATCTGGATCAGGCCCCGGGCCACTGCCATCATCAACAATGGTACCCGTGCCTTGTGCTGGTGTGCTTTGTGTCGATGTTGTACCAGTCAGCGTGAAAGTCTCCGCACCTTCCAAAATATCGTCATCGAAGGTATCGACCGTAACACTGAAAGTCGTTGTGTTTTCGGGTACATTTACCTCAAACGTACCGTCTGGATTCAGTAACACGACTTCGCTGGTATTATCTGAAAACGTGATCGTGACGGTTGTGTCCGAAAAATCCACACCACTTGTCGCAGTATCACCTGCAAGTTGCATGGTGACTACGGTGTTTGTTGTACTCGGGTTACTGAGATTTACGACAAGCGTAGCCGCCTCGCCCTCATTTACCGTTGCATCCGTAATAGATGCAACATTAGGTCGATCATCGTCTGGATTTTGCCCAGGACCATCACCATCATCGCTTATGGTTGCTGTTCCTTCTGCGGGCTCTTCTTGAGTAGGTGTACTTGCAGTGAGCGTAAACGTTTCATCCCCTTCAAGTATTTCATCATTGTTCGTTACGACCGTGATAGAAAAGTCAGTATCATTTGCAGGAACCATCACTGTGAAAGAACCGTCCTCTGCAACGCTTACAGATTGCGATGTACCGTCTGAGAAGGTAACCAAAACAGATGTGTTATCGAAGTCACTCCCTCCTGTTGCACTGCCGTCGGCAAGTGTAAGAGTGACAGACGTTTCAGATTCACTTTGATTGCTTAAGACGACCTCAAAAACCGCAGGCTCTCCCTCATTAACGGTGACATCTGAGATAGAAAGCACAGTAGGACGATCATCATCAGGATTCTCTCCCGGACCATCCCCATCATCGCTGATGGTTGCTGTGCCAGTGACGGGGGCTTGTTGATTTGGCGTTGAACCACTGAGAGTGAAAGTTTCATCACCTTCTAAAAGTTCATCATTAAACGTTCGTACAGTGACAGTAAAAGTGGTCGTCTCGCTTGGTACAACAATAATGAAATCACCATTTTCATCGACGCTCACTTGCTGCTCTGTGCCATCTTCAAAAGTAATCGTCACGATGTTATTGAGGAAGTCAACGCCACTGTCTTCTTGTCCACCTGACGCACTGCCATCATCCAAAGAAAACACTAACTCGGTCTCGTCGCTTGTTGGCCCATCAAGAGTGACATCAAAGTTTACATCTTCACCTTCGCTTACCGTTGGACTTGATATGTCCTGTATGATGACGTCAGCAATTTGACTCGGTTGTGAGACAAAACCACTAAAATACAACTCTAACAAGGTTAAGATCTGTGTCTCTGAAAGGCCAAGAGAGGCCAACCCTACTGTTTCGAAATCAGTCGCAGCAAGACTTTCAGCACCAGTCCGATCGATTACGCCACTCGCCTGGGGACTCGAACCGTCACTCTCACCCGCTGCTGGTTCAAATTCTGTTCCTAACAGTGTTGGGTCATCACCTTGTGCTATCGCCTCTACAACTCTCGCAACGTCGTCTGTAATCTCTATAGGCTCCTGACTTTCCTGAGTCACAATCCGCACGTTAGGCGTAGATTCATTCGATAAATCAGAGACTAGCACTTCACCTTGAGCCGGAGCTTCGCCCTGTTCCAACTCTCTTAAATTACCGTCTAAACCGATAACCACTGTCTGGCCCAATAATGAGCGTAAGGTTGCATTATTCATAGTTACCTCGACTCGCATCGTGCTGCGTCAAAAGTTTGTCACCTCATCATTTACGACTATAGTTTAGTCAAAATAATCGCAAATTTTGCTTACCTACACGGTTCTCAGAGCTTTACTTTCCTAGGGGCGGGACAAGTGAAGATCGATAAAGCCAAACGGTTCAAAAGCGCTATGACCTTAAAAAATCAGGATTTTTTTTGCGGAATTTCGCTTAAAACATAAGCAAACTTAGTCATATGTGCTACGGTGTTATAAGGGGTCAGGCTGAGAATTAACCTCAAAAGCCTAGGGATAACAGTGAGTTGATAAATAATGCATTCAACCGCTGTTTAATGTCGTTGAATCTCATTTGTGAGAGCGGCAAATTGTATGGATTTTTCTGGGAGAATCGCCGTGAAGTGGAGCCGACTAAGCATAGCGTGCTGCAGTTGCCTAATAGTGTCATTTCCTATTTTCGGTCAAACGTTAGAACAGGCTGTAGCCTTAACGCTGAAAACAAACCCTGATTTGAAAGCTGCATTTAACGAATTCACAAGTAGTCGTTACGTTAACGACGCTTCATCAGGCGCATATTTACCACAAATTGATTTAGACGCTGGTATTGGTTACGAGGGAATTGATCCAGCCGAGAGTGTCGGACGTGGACAAACCGACTTAACCCGTAAAGAAGCGACCGTGACCTTAACCCAACTTATCTGGGATGGGTCTGCGACTCTGAACGACATCGATCGAACTGCGGCAGACGCAGAGTCACTGCGTTATCAACTCCTTGCTGATGCATCGGACAAAGCGCTAGAGGTGACAAAAGTTTATTTAGATGCGGTGAAAGCCTATGAAATTTTGACCTTGTCTGAAAACAATCTAGCGGTGCACAAACGCATTTACTCAGATATTAAAAAGCGTGTGAACTCCGGTATCGGTTCCACCGCGGATTTGACGCAGGTAGAAGCACGTTTAGCAAAAGCACACGGCAATCTTGCTGCTGCACAAAACAACCTCTATGACACACATACCATGTTTACTCGGTTAGTGGGTCAATCCCCACAAGGCTTAATTTTCCCTAGAGCTGATGAGAACTTCATTCCATATACTGTCGATGAAGCTGTAGGAATCGCTTTTGAGGAACACCCAGTGGTGAAAGTAGCGGTTGCTGATGTCGACTCAGCTAAGTTCCAGTACAAGCAATCCAAAGGGGTTAACCTCCCTACTGTCTCTATCGAAGCTTCACAGACTTGGCGAGATGATGCAGATGGTATTGAAGGTCGAAGTGACGAAACACTCGCAATGTTGCGTTTGAGATACAACCTTTATAACGGAGGCAGCGATGCGGCAAACTCAGAAAATTTCGCCTACCAATTAAACAAGGCGAAAGATTTACGCGCGTCCGCATACAAGAATATAGAAGAAGGGTTACGACTTTCTTGGAGTGCTTTAGATTTAACCTTGCAGCAAAAAGAATTCTTATCTGATCACGTAGACTCCGCAGCAGAGACCGTAATTGCCTACGAAAAGCAATACCGCATTGGCAAACGAACTCTCTTGGATTTGCTCAACACTGAGAATGAACTTTTCGAAGCACGTAAGGATTATCTGGATTCAAAATACGCCGAGCAATACGCAAAATACCGCGTAATGAATGCTACAGGACAACTGCTCAACTCTTTGCGCGTCGATATTCCGCAAGAGTGGCTAGAGAAAGTGGAGTATTAATATGAGAGTAATACCTATTTTTTTCATGGCGTGTTTGATTTCAGCGTGCAGTTCTAATTCTAATACCGAAACGGGCGATGAATACGAGTACATTGAAACACCCACCGCCAATCAAATTGCCGACCTGATCGATGATGATCGAGATGGTGTCATCAATGCTCGAGATTTGTGTCCTGGTACACCGATTGGTTCAGAAATCGATAATGATGGATGTGGGGAATTCTTAAAAACGTCCCAAGAAATGCAAATTCGAGTCTTGTTTGCGAACGATTCAGACGAAATCAATCCTATCTTTTCACAACAGCTCCGTGAGTTATCTGAGTTCTTAAAAGAATACCCAAGCACTTCTATTGAACTTCAAGGATATGCGAGCCGAACAGGGACTTCGCAACATAACTTAGACTTATCCAAACGCCGAGCTGAAAATGTAAGAAGAATCTTGCTTCAAAATGGCATATCACCGAACCGAGTAACCATTGTCGGCTACGGAGATACGATTCTGGCGTCTACTGGCACGGATGAAACAAGTCATGCGCTTAACCGACGAGTCACCGCTACCGTCGTCGGATACAAAGGAGAAGTGAAGAAAGAATGGACCATTTTCACCACTCTTCCTAAAAGCTAGCTAAGCCCATACGCTCACATAAACTAAAAAGGTCTAGTGTTTACTAGACCTTTTTGATTGATAGTACTGCCTTGCGGTTTACCTAGTTACTAGATAAATCGTTGATCTTAAGCAGATCATTCAAGATTGCACTGCCATCTATTGGGGATAATACGCCATCGTTAAGGTATTCACCGTACTGACTTGAGCCTCCCTCAATCACGAGTTTCTGGCTAGATGAACCATCCGATTCTGAAATCGTTAGGATCAGGTTCTCTCCATCGGTTTCCAACCCAATCTCATTGTTCGCAAGTAGTGAATCAATAGAGTCTGAATTATCAGTATGAAGCAAATCAGAAATATCAATCTTATCTTCGCCTTTAGTGAAGTCTGTGATCGTATCAATCTCACCATCTCGAATTCCGGAACCTTCATCGACAAGTTTAAAGATATCATCACCAGAACCACCTATAAGGATGTCGTCCCCTTCGCCACCGACCAAGATATCGTTCCCGCCGTGACCAAATAAGATGTCGTCACCTTGTTCTCCATAGAGTGAATCTGCTTTATCTCCTTGGTGGTTTTGATTAAATTCATCGATATGATCTTTCACATAAGTATGAATAGCTTCGGCATCAACTTTAGAAATATCTTGACCAGTTTCTTGTGCGACATGGGATTGAATTGCACTGATTCCCTGTTCATTGCCACCAAACTCGATCAAGTCACCAAGAAGGATGTCATCACCCTCTCCACCGCGGATGATATCCGAACCTTGTTTCAATGGAACATCTTGACCAAGTATCGTTTCTGCAAGTTTCGTAACATCAATTTCTGATTCGACAACGCCATCGGTGTCGTATTGTTGCAGTATGCTTTCCGATACGCCGCTTCCCAGACCGATTGCCTCCACACTCGAAAGGAGAGCTAGAACTTGATACATATGCTGAGCCTGAACGGAACTTCCACCTCTGTCATCGTATTCAAGGATTCCATTCTTACGGTCTATATCACCGATTTTCTGCCCCGTTTGAGGAGAGAAAAGATGCCCATCACTGTTGATTAAGACGTTACCTTTGTAACTAACGGTTTGACCAAAGCTGTAGCTGTTATCATTAACCACATCTTGCAACGTAACAAGCTGCCCATCGTCACCCACATCAAGTATGACTTTAGAGAATTCAGGACGCTTTATATTGTCGAGGTTATCGTATGTATTTGGCTGACCGTCGGTAATAAAGTATGTGATATTTTCTCCATTGACGTTTGGCTGAGTACCAAACCAATCGACTGCCGATTGCAAACCAGATTCATAGTTCGTATTACCACTACCGTAATCACCGATCTTATTGAGTTCCTCGACAAAATCAGTTCTTGCAGTTGCAGAACTCAGATCCACTTCAATCACCTTCGTCGCCCCAGTAGCAAACTCAGAAAGCAATATGTTTACCGTACCAGGCTCAACACCTTGGTTAACGGATGCAAGTAGCTCATCAAAAACGTCCAGAACTTCATCTTTTGCACTACCAACCCAGCTGCCCATGCTGCCAGACGTATCAAGCACAAACGCAATGTTGTAATCCTGTCCTGCGATGATTTCTAAACCTTGGACATCACCAACAATGAGGTCATTGTCGGCACTACCTTTGATCGTGTCATCGCCGTGCGAACCTGACTTAAGCTCAAACTCACGAGCAGTAATGTCAACCGATTCCGTTGTCGTTGCGGCGTCATTATTTGATGCTTCTACAGACGTTGCGGTAACACTCATAGGAAAATCAAAGCTGCCTTCATAATCGAATGGTACTTTAATCTCCAACGATGCGTGGCCTTGACTATCGATATTGACAAGGTAACTGCCATTGATCTCTGGAGTAACTATCAGGTCATTTACGTATAGCTCTACGCCCGATGGTAAGCCGTCGATGAGAACAGTTTGGTTCAAGCTCTCGCTGCCATCAGCGTCGACTAAATCGACATTAATATCGATAGGAATCCAACGATCTTGCAGTATCTGATAAGTCCCGTCAGGGTTAAGTTCTACTACTTTGTCGGCAAAGACGACACGCTCGATCTCATATAAGTGATCCCCACGGTCTTCTTGTCCTGTATTGTCATTAACCGAATCGATAGACCGGTTATCCAAGAAGATCCAGTATGGAACATCACCACCGTGGTTATTCTTGAAGGTAAACTCGTAGTCACTAAAGTTACCTGTTAAGTAAACCGTATCTGTCCCATCGTGTTCCGTGATGGTTGAAGCATCATCACCATAGAATGAGTCATTCTGCCCACCTCCAACAAAGACATCGTCACCGCCACCACCATAGAAGGTATCGTTGTAATCGGTACCAACAAACAGACTATCTGTATCTGAAATGTCGTTATTATTGCCAAGCATTACGTTTGCTGGTGGGTTGTCTTCTTGATAAACACTGTCTAGCCCCAGCCCAGCGGCAACTGATGCATTCTGAGGTTTGGTACTATCAATCGCTGATGTAACTAGGCTGTGGTTTGAATCAACCGCATCGTTCTTTGAAATATCGCCAACTGAAATCGTAACTTTTGGCGCGTCTGCGACAGCAACGACCTCAATATCCAATGTCTCTGTTGCGCCGGTGTTCGTGGTGTATGTAATCGATGGAACATCACCAGACCAATGTTCAACCGGTTCGAACTTGTAGCTACCGTCTTGGTTTACCACCAATGAACCACTATCTAACGAGACCGTTTCACCAACAGCGTAGTCTGTATTGTTAACGGTAATATGGTCGACCAATAGGACATTATCGCCATCAGTATCATTCAATATAACGTTACCCTGTAGCGACACATCTTCATTCGTGATGCCAACATCACTAGTTGTGTTTGTCGCTAGATTTTCATGCACGACGACATTAATCGTGGCATGTGAGTCTTCAGTATCACCATTCGAGCTTTCTGTACTTGTCGCCGTTACCGTAATGGTAAAGTCATCGTGCGATCCCGCTGGTGGTGTCACCGTCATAGAGTCAAGTGACCATCCTGTAACATCCAGTGCTTCGTTCACTGTCGCTACCGTAATAGAATTCACTCCGTCAGAGAGCACCGCCCCAATTGGCAAACCTTTTAATGTCACTGCAAGTGATTCAGAGCCATCAGTATCAGTCAGACTTGCTCGAATTTCTGAAATTGGAATAGCGGTATCTTGCAACCCTTCATTGACTTCATACGTCTCATAGAACTGAACGCCGTCCACTTCTTTTAACTCAGAAGTTCTTGCATCGATTGCATCCAAAGCAACTGAGTCACTCACCACATACAAGTTGCTGTTACTTAAATTAACTGGCGTTTGGCCATTGATAGAGACATCTACATTAAAATTGCCAGGCCCACTCTGGTTGTGATGATAAATCTCTATCGGGTAGAAGCCGGAAACAGCAGGTACAAATTCACCACCTTTAATGTCGCCACTCCCATTACCCCAGCGAGCCTCATCAACAAGTGTTCCACCAATTTTAATTGCTAAACTATCAACAGCGGTACCTACGAAGTCGTAGCTTGTACCAGCTTCTAGGTAGACTAATGCTGTCACTAATACGGCTTCATCCGCTGCTGTTGCCCCTGACGCGGTATCCTGAACATTGGTGGTGGTCGATTGGCTGCCATCTTCTAAATCTAAAGCTTCAATAGCATCAACCAAAACTTGTCCCGCAACACCTTGACCGTTATCAGAACCAATAATGACATTTGTCCAAGAAGTCACGTTGAAATCTTGTTGAGGAAGAGATAACCCTGGAGTCACTGTAACCAAATTCGGCGCATCTGCATCTGGGGTGACATCAATCGTCAATACGGATTCTTGCCCCGTATCTTCCCCATCCGTTGGTTTAAAGCCAATTTGCGCATAGTTCCCTTCTTGGTTACCAACCCCATTTCCAGTGAAGCTGTCATCACCAGATTCGTTTACCTCTGGAGTGAAACGTACACCATCGGCATCAAACTGCGATTTACTCAGTACTTGGTCTGTTTGAACCGTCTGCCAATTTCCTTGCTCATCTTTGTACTCAAGTACACCGTCGCTAGGAAGCGACGTAATTTGGACAGACAGAGTCGATGTTTCTGAGTCGGCGTCCGTGACGCCAAATGATGCCCAATCCAGAGTGACTTGGGAATCTTCTAGAGTGGTAACTGACGAAGGCGAAGCTTCTGGTGCATCATTCACGTTTACAAGTGAAACATTAACCTCTGCTGTGTCTACGCCACCCGTACCATCGGCAACCTTCACCTGCAGTGTATAGTCGCCTAAATCAACATCATCAATAGTCTTGTTGAGTGAAACCTCACCCGTCGATGGGTCGATATCAAATAGGCCGTTCGTTGTTGTTCCATCAGCAAAACTGTAAGTAAGTTCATCGTTATCTAGATCTTCAGCAACAAGCGTACCCACAACAGTGCCACTAACACTGTTTTCATTTACGGTGTCAAAGTCATAAACATCATTGTTTGCTGCATCGCCAGGAAGATCACCGTCAGAAATAAACTCCGGTGCGTGCTGAGCGTCATTGATAGTCACGCTCGCACTGTTGTTCGTAGAAGCCGTTGCGTCTGCACCTTCTACATCTTTAATCGTGACAGTAAATGACTCTGCACCTTCGTAAGTGCCGTCAGTAAGCGTAGTGATGTCTAGATCGACAGAAGACTGACCTGCCGGTACTTCAATACTTGCTACGCCAGTAAAGTCAGAGCCACCTTGAGCAACACCTGAGTACTCGAACTCAACCGTTACTTTCTCATCAGCAACTTGATCTAAGCTCACAGTAAAGCCTGCGGTTTGACCTTCATTTACGCTATCTTGGTCAGCAACAATGCTGACTTTCGGTGCCGCCTGCTCATCTGTTACAGAGATCGATGCCTCTTTAGAAGCCGTATTCAATGAAGAGTCTGCACCACTCGTTTCAGTTAGTGTCACTGTCAGATCTTCAGCGCCTTCATAGATATCGTCATCTAGCGTCTCAATATCAAGGTCGACTGAAGTTTGGCCTGCAGGGATAGTCACGGTGTAAGTGTTTGGCGCGGTGTAATCATCACTATCAACATCACCACCAATCGTAAATGTCACTACGACATCCTCATCCGCTTTCTGGTCGATACTTACAGTAAAGTTCGCATCACCACCTTCAGCGGTAGAGTCTGCATCAGCAACGATGCTGACTTTCGGTGCTTGCTGAGCGTCATTGATAGTCACGCTCGCACTGTTGTTCGTCGAAGCTGTTGCGTCTGCACCTTCTACATCTTTGATTGTGGCAGTAAATGACTCTGCACCTTCATAAGTACCATCAGTAAGCGTAACTATGTCGAGGTCAACTGAAGCCTGACCTGCTGGTACTTCAATACTTGTTACGCCAGTAAAGTCAGTACCAT
>NZ_BAOG01000205.1 GCF_000400365.1 Vibrio jasicida CAIM 1864 = LMG 25398
TGCACTAACAGTGAGCCTAGCGGTAGAGCTAGACATGCCACAAGAACAAGCGCTAGAGCTAACGCGCATTGCACACCAAGTTTGCCCATATTCAAACGCAGTTCGTGGCAACATTGATGTGGCAGTAACGGTAAACGGCGAAGCAATTTAAGCGGTTTCAACCACTGCACAAAGACAAGAAAGCCTGCAAGTACGCAGGCTTTTTCTATATTTGAAGTAGGAGTCTAAATTTAAACTTAATTTGGTTTGTTCGAAATGCATAGGTATAGTTGGCAAAATTAGGTCAAAATCTAAACGAAAAATAGAATGTGATTAGCACTTTCTATTGATTCAAATATTTCGGTCAAACCTGCAGTATAGCTCGGCTGGTTTCGCTTGTTGTTACACCAGCGAGGTTGCCGATAGGAGTCATGTGATGAGCACTGAAACGGTAAGTTATCTAAAAAAGAATGCTGCGAAGCTTGAACTGGATGAGCCAATGACGATTACGCAAAATGGTAAGCCTATTTATGTCGTTGAGTCTTATGAAGAACGTCAGAAGCGTGATGAAGCCATTGCTTTAATGAAGTTTGTTAGCTTTGCTCAAAATGATGTTGCGAATGAACGTGTAAAGTCATCGGAAGATATGAAGAGCACGTTAGCAGCACTCAAAGATTGAGTTTGATACGAGCATGGAAGCAAAAGTTCTCTATACACAAACCTTTGAAAATACGGCTATTCAGAGTATTAACTATTTATCGAACTGGAGCGCTCGCAACGATGTGATTGATAGATTAATTGCGGTTCAGCAGAGGTTTGAACACAACGTTTTGAATAACCCGTCTATCTATCCGCCTTGTTATGAACTGACAACAATCGGTGTTTACGACATCCGGCAATTTAGCTTTGATGGTTTCAAGCTGCTTTACCGAATTGGTGACAAAAATACTATCTATGCTCTAGTGATTCTGAGTGACAAACAAAACCTACAAAACGCATTGATTGACCACTGCATCATGTTCAAATGATTCTGTGAGAGACCGCATTAACGCGGTCTCTTTTGCTTTCAGGCTCTAGTGTATTAACGCGACTCTAGCGGGTAAGAACGGTAGCTCCACATGCCGTAAGTACGCAGTGCATCGCGGTAGATACCAAGCAGTTCGCTATCGCTGGCTTTGGCTAAGTCTTTCAGTGGCTTGTCTGGGTAGCTCACAGTGTCGAAAGTGATGCCTTGTGGGCCAGTTTGCCAGCTTGCGATTTCAAACAAGGTTTGACCACGACGTACGTGGCTCGCTGAGCTGATGATGGTCGCGTGCTTGATGTTATGACGTGCCAATGCATAGCTACTGAATAGGGCGTTACCTACCGTGCTGGTGGCGTAGTTTTCTTCAATGATGCGATCTTTGCTGATGCCTTTTTCAATCAGCCAATCCGCCATTAACTTGCCTTCGGTTTTGTGGTTCTTCGGTACGCCGCCCGTCAATACGATCAACGCGTCTGGGTTTGCTTTTGCCATGGCTAGCGTGGTTTCCAAACGCTCAACCAAGATCTGGTGCATCGAACCATCTGGGTTCAGCGCGTATCCCAATGTGACGATTGCGCCTCTGTCATCCAATTTGCCTTTGTCGGCTTTCTCTTTCAGTGGCGTTGCAAGTACGCGGTCTACGGTGTCGAAGATGCGTTGGATGTCTGCGGCTTTACCTGCATTGAGTTTAGTGAGTGTCGCCATGTGTTTAGCTGATTCTGCTTGGTTGCCCTCAAAGCGTTGCCATACCGCTAAGTAAGCGTGCAAATCCACATCGTCTGGTGCAACAGAAAGGGCTTGTTCAAACAGTTCAATCGCGCGATCTGCATTCTTGTTGTAGATCTGCGCGTTTGCTGCAGAAATCAGTAGGTCAGTACGGTACGGCTCAAGTTTGTATGCTTCTAGTAAGCGGTCGGTAACAATCTCCATGTTGCTCGGCATTTTGGCGGTAAAACCTGCATGCGAGATACGCGCAGGGGATTTGAATGCTTGTACCGCGTCATTCAGCAGTTGGTCGACAACCTGACGTTTGGTGACGATCTGTGAGTAGTCGGCGGAAGATTGGACGGCAGCATCGTTAGCCGCGATAGAGTATGGGGCAGCAGTCAGCGCAATTACGCTACCAAGAGCAATGGCAAGTAAGTTCTTCTTCATGGAATGTCCTAGAGGTGCTGTAGTACCTAGTTTTTATTGTGACTAGCGTTGTAGGTCGAACGGGGTCGATAGAATTTTTTCAGTCTAGGTTCGCTTCATGAATAATCTGTGAAATGAATCCCAACTCAGCCGACCGAATGAATGCGCGTGGTCAAAACGCGAAGTAGGATCACGAAAATATTGAGGTATTCGTTCGTGTTCTAAGTAATTGGATTAAAAGATAAACAGCGTTTGGAACAGCGAATTTAAGCAACCAGAGTAAGAAATGAAAAAGCCTGCAACGTGAACTGACCCCCAATAGTTGGACACCAATTATTGAGGGTCTTTTTATGTCCAAATATAGCCGCGAGCTAAAATGTGTCATTGCTAAACAATGCTTAAATGGTACGTCATCTAGTTATTTAGAA
>NZ_BAOG01000204.1 GCF_000400365.1 Vibrio jasicida CAIM 1864 = LMG 25398
TTCGCTTCATCAATGGAGTGAAAGAAATGGAGACTCATCAACAAGCTACTGCATGATCTTCCATACACCACATTTGACAATAGCTCGTAATGCGGAGAAAACGCGTATAACAAACTGTTTAAGAGTGATTCGCAACGCGTGGCATTTTCATCATGCGTTGGTTTAAGTGATTAAGGTGGTATGCAGCGACATAAGTATTGCGTTGCTCACACCTTAACAGGGCGTTAGTACGGGTTTGACATCAAAGGTCATAAGTTTTGGTGTTTATCTGTTTTGGCGCTCGTATTTACACCTTTCAGTAAGTGCCTTTCACGTTCTATCCGGTGGCACTATATGCGGAGTTTTCGCTTTGATTTCACCGTTTACGGCTTCTAACTCTTAGCCTATTTCTTTGGCGCGTCTTCATTTTCGTGGTGGCTTTTGAGAGAACCTTGATTACTTTTGTTGTGGTTGTTGAAGTACGAGGACCGAATCCTTTTCTAATTTGAAGCAAGTGAAAGTAGGGTTGTTCAGTGCGTTTTTCTTCTAGCCAACTTTCGTCTTTCAATGGGGTAAAGTTTTGTAGCTGCCCGTCTCACTTCAGTGTTCAAAGCCTTTCATATCACCTCAATTTTCAATATCTTGGAGCGCATAAATAGAAGTAGCGCATGTACTAACAAATTGCTTAAGAGTGATTCGTAACGCGTGGCATTTTCACTATGCGGTGGCTTATGGTGATTAAGGCGCTGTGCGGTAGCTTTTGTATTGCGTTACTCACACCTTAGCAAGGCGTTAAACGACATATGGAGGCTAATCAGGTGAAATTGAGTTTGATAGCTTTGCTGTTATGCATGAGTTCATTTTGTTTTGGAGGCAATTTGGGCAAAGGGAAAGAAGACGCACAACACTTATTTGACTCGGTGCTGCCTTTTGCGGAAAAAATGTTAGCTGAGTATGGAGAGTTTTATCCATATGGTGCAGCGATGACTTTAACTGGAGACGTTGTTGATGTATCGGTTTTCGAAGGGAGCGAATACCCACCTTCATCTGAGATCATTGATTTGCTCAATTCTGCCTTTCTTACAGCAGCTGCAAATCGACAATATAGTACCACCGCGGTAGTTTACGATGTTCGTATTACGCTTCCGTCAGGTAAGGTTTCAGATGCAATAGCCGTTAATCTTGATCATAATTCTGGCTATTCTATTGTCGTGTACTTGCCTTACAAAAAAGTAAACCAGGCTATAGAGTACGGTGAACTATCAGTTCAAGAAGGTCGTGGAGCAATATTTAATTAAGCGCGTGATATGTGCGTTTAACAAACTGTTCAAGAGGGATTCGCAACGCGTGGCATTTTCACTATGCGTTGATTTTAGTGATTAAGATGGTGTGCGGTGGCTTCGGTATTGCGTTACTCACCCCTTAACAGGGCGTTAGGCGCCATGGATGCGATACAAGGAAAGTATATGAATCTAAATCAAGTAACTTTGGCTGTTGATGATATCAATCTGGCAGTAGCTTTTTACAAAGCATTGGGGCTTATTCAAATTGTTAGCGATGAGCATTATGCTCGTTTCTCTTTTCCCGATGGAGACTCTACATTTTCAATTTACTTAGACCCAGAGAAGCGTGGGTTAGAGTGTAGAGGTGTTGTTTACTTTGAACATGCAGAACTCGATCAGCTGGTAGAAAACCTGAAAGGTAAAGGTATCGAGTTCGAACAGGAACCCATCGATCAACCGTTCCTTTGGAAAGAAGCGGTACTAAGCGACCCATCAGGAAACAAAATTAAGTTATATTGGGCTGGTGAAAATCGACTAAACCCACCGTGGAAAATTGAAGAAAGCGCCTAACAAAGCGTTTAAGACAGATTCGCAACGCTCGGCATTTTCGGTTTGATTCAGCTTTAGTGTTTACGGCACAATGGTTTAGGCAGGGTGGTAGCGTTGCTCACTACTTAACGCGGCGTTATATTTTTGAGAGGAAGTACAGTTGAAATATGAACATAGAGTAGTAGCTTTTATTGATATTTTGGGTTTCAAAGCTCTGCTAAATGATACGGTAGACAACAAAGGTAACGATGATGAAGCTGCTATAGAAGCAGTTGTATCTGCATATGAAGCAATTCGTGATATCTGGGATCTAGATACTCAATCAAAACTCGAAGATTTTGGCGTATCTCATGCATCCGATTCTCGAGAGGTTTCTATCTTTTCTGATTGTTTAGTAGTTTCTTTCTTAGTTGATCAGCCCAAAGAGGTTTTCTTCACTCTTATCGATATTCAACTGCTAATAATGAACCTGTTATCAAAAAATATACTCTGTCGCGGAGCTATTTCTATTGGCAAGTTTATTCACACTAGTAAATACCTTTTTGGTCCCGCTTTGGTTGAGGCTTATACATTGGAGTCTAAAGCGGCTTTGTATCCAAGGGTGATTTTGGATAGAGCTGTTATCGAGGCTGGCATTGAGCATAGCTCTATGAGTAATAACTCCAGTTTTGATACTGATTTGATTAACTCATTGTTAAAGCAAGATTCCGATGGTATGTACTACATCGATTATTTCTATGGTGCACAATCAGAATTGAATGATCCAGAGTATGATTTTCCTAATTATATTTCTAATTTAGGTCAAATAATTCGTAAGGGCTTAATGAGTGCATCTCATCACAGTAAAGCTGATATAAGGGTTAAGTACCTTTGGATGCGGGAAAGGTATAACGATATGATCGATATAGTGACATCTAAAGATGCAATTGAAAATTTGGAAAGTCGAGGTCAGTTTGATCTCGTAAATTTCTATAAAAGTTTGAAGAAAATCAGCCCTAACCGTTACGCTAAGCAACTTGGTGTTAGTGCAAAAAAATATAACAAAGCGTTTAAGAGTGATTCGTAACGCAGGGCATTTTCATTATGCGTCGTATTCTGTATTTAAAGCGCAATGCAGTGGCTTTGGCATTGCGTTACTCACACCTTAACGCGGCGTTATGCGCCACCGGTCCAACGATACAAAAGGAATTTGTAATATGGCTAGGTTAATTCTTGTTTGCGGTCCGACAGGAGCGGGAAAAACAACTTATTCGATATCTGTATGCAAGGAAATCGGAGCAATAAGGTTTTCGATAGATCCTTGGATGCAAACTCTTTTTTCAAAGGATATGACTTCACTTGACTATTCGTGGATGATCGAGCGAGTTTATCGTTGTTACGATCAAATCTGGGAAGTCAGTGAACAAATGCTCTCATTGGATGGCAACGTTTTGCTTGATCTAGGTTTTACGACTAAAGCACAACGAGAGGTTTTCGTTAACAAAGCACTGGCTCTTAACATAAACGCAGAAGTTCACTATCTAGATACTCCAGTGAATGTGCGTTGGCAACGTGTTGAGCAAAGAAACATTGAAAAAGACCCTCAAGTTTACTCATTTGAAGTGTCGAGAATGATGTTCAACTTCATGGAGCCAAAGTTTGAAGTTCCGGATGAAAAAGAACTGGAGCATGGTTTAAAAGTGAGCGCATAACAAACAATTTAAGAGTGATTCAGCACGCGTGGCATTTTTTGCATGCAGTGGTTTTTGGTGTTGAAGTGCAATGCGGCAACTTGGTCATTGCGTGCTTCACACCTTAATTGGGCGTTATAAATTTTGGAGAATTAATGCACTCATTTGTTGTAAGTAAAATTAGAAACATACTTCGTGTTTGGAAAGATAATGATCCAAAAGTTGTAGAATTCTATGAACCGCTTAGCGAAAAGACACTAAAGCACAAACGAGTGTTGTTAATAGCTGGCATCAGTACCATCGTCATAAAAACGCTAGGCATTGAAGTCGACTCAATACTAGGCATAAAATTTACAAAAATTAATGATGTTAGTGAGATTGCAGGGATTATATTTTGGGTGGTTTGCTATGAGTTAATTACATTTTGTTTAAGTTTTTGGGCTGACATCAAATCCTGGGATTTCAAACGAAGTGTTTTTAAATCTGAAGAAATAATTCAAGCGAATGAAAATTTAACGTATCACATTTGGAAGATTGCTAATGCTATAAATATTCACTATCAGGATATAAGTAGATTGCGTGCTTTGAGTCATTCTCAGAAAGAGAGTCACAATGAACTACTGTCTAAAATGTCTTACTTAGCAAATAGTTTAAAATGTACTGTTGATGGGGCAGAGTTTGATCGTGAAACGAAGTCTTCTCTCAAAGAATCTGTGAATAAATTCATGAAATTGATTTCTGAAATAGATTCAACTAAGAAAGTATTACGTTTAAAGAAAGTCACTACTTATGTAATGGATTTTTCAATCCCTTTGTTTATAGCTGTTTGCTCCATATTGTTGTCCTATTCAGATGGTCTAAATGTTTTGTCTAGAGTTTTTGGTGAGTAAATTTATAACAAACTGTTCAAGAGGGATTCGCAACGCGTGGCATTTTCACTATGCGTTGATTTTAGTGTTTAAGGTGGCTTGCGGCGGCTTCGGTATTGCGTTGCTCACCCCTTAACAGGGCGTTATGTGAACAAAACTGAGATTGATGTCGAGTTTATGAAAATATGATGC
>NZ_BAOG01000203.1 GCF_000400365.1 Vibrio jasicida CAIM 1864 = LMG 25398
TGTTCGCTTCATCAATGGAGTGAAAGAAATGGAGACTCATCAACAAGCTACTGCATGATCTTCCATACACCACATTTGACAATAGCTCCGTTCTTTCCGGTGGCACTATATGCGTAGTGTTCGTTTTAATTTCACCGTTTACGGTTTCCAACTCTTAGCCTATTTCTTTGGTGCTTCTTCTCTTTCGTGGCTTTTACTAAGTCAGAATTGTCTTTCTTTGGTGTTGCCGTCGAAGTCCGAGGATCGAATCCTTTCCTAATTTGAAGCAAGTGAAAGTAGGGCAGTTCAGTGCATTTTTCTTCTAGCCAACTCTCGTCTCTTAATCGAGTTTAAGTTTTGTAGCTGCCCGTCTCACTTCAGTGTTCAAAGCCTTTCATATCATGCTACTTTTCAATATCTTGGAGTACATAAATAGAAGTGGCGCATGTACTAACAAATTGCTTAAGAGTGATTCGTAACGCGTGGCATTTTTACTTTACGGTGGCTTATGTGATTAAGGCGCTGTGCGGTAGCTTTTGTATTGCGTTACTCACACCTTAGCAAGGCGTTAGTTTGCAAGAGGAAAA
>NZ_BAOG01000202.1 GCF_000400365.1 Vibrio jasicida CAIM 1864 = LMG 25398
TGTCTAGCTCTACCGCTAGGCTCACTGTTAGTGCAAAGCCGCCGTTATCGTTCGGGCCGATGCCCACTTGCGCTGTTACGGGTGCACTTTTCAGGTTTACTTTACCTTCACGTGCTACGTGCAGAATCGCGTTAGAAAAACACGCCGAATAGCCCGCTGCAAAAAGCTGTTCTGGGTTAGTTGCTGCGCCTGTGCCGCCCATTTCCTTCGGGTATGACAGCTCTAGTTCGAGAAGACCGTCATCAGTTTTTACTTGACCATTACGACCAGCCAAAGCGGTAGCTTGAGTTTTGTATAGAGTAGTCATGCGAGTGTCCTTCTTAATTTAAGTTGCGCACAATTTAATTGCTTACAATCTTATATCGAAGTAAAGATCGTTTGCAACTATATTGTGCACAATTTATTTTGTAATTCTCTTTCTCTGTGAGCAGGTAGGCAACGCCAATGAGCCAGTGTTACACCGACAACACCATGACAGACGACGATAAACTCTTACTCGAAAACCAAGTTTGCTTCCCGCTCTACAGCGCAGCAAATGCAGTGATCCGAGCATACCGCCCGTTGCTGGACGAGCTTGATCTGACTTATTCGCAGTACTTAGTGATGATGGTACTGTGGGAGAAAGACGGTGCCAGCGTAAAAGAATTGGGGTCTCAACTGCATTTGGACTCAGGCACACTCACGCCACTACTTAAACGCTTAGAAGCAAAAGGCTATGTAGAGCGCGGCCGAAGTGAAACCGATGAACGCGTTCGCGTACTCAACCTAACAGAACAAGGTCGTGATCTTAAGGAACAAGCCAAGTCAGTGCCAAACGCCATGATGTGTAAAATCACCTTAGAGCTAGATGAAATGATCATGCTGAAGAAGCTGTGTGGCAAAGTGCTCGATAATCTGAGCTAACAAAATAGAAGCATCCGCTTCCCCACTTCCTATTAGAAAGAGCCTGCCGAGATGCAGGCTCTTTCGATCTTAGCCAGACGATCCACTTAAGGTCATCATCGGTATTCTCTATTGCTAATCCGCCTTCATCTTCAATAAAACCTATCAAAGCAAACTCACTTACATCGGATTTCCCTATCAAGTGAAATAGGAAATGGCTATCAATAGGATAGTTACAAGCGATTTTCCTTAAACACACTCCGATGAGAATATACTTTCCGAAAGCAACAACAGCTCAGCTTAAAACATTCAAAGGAAAGTAAATTATGATTAATACTCAAATCAAACCATTTGCAGCTACAGCGTACAAAAACGGCGAATTCGTTGAAGTAACAGAACAAGACGTTCTAGGTAAATGGGCAGTATTCTTCTTCTACCCAGCAGACTTTACGTTTGTATGTCCAACAGAACTGGGCGACCTAGCAGACCACTACGAAGAGCTACAAAAACGTGGCGTAGAAGTTTACTCAGTATCAACTGACACACACTTCACTCACAAAGCATGGCACGACAGCTCAGACACAATCGGTAAGATTCAGTACTACATGCTTGGCGACCAAACAGGCAACATCACAAACAACTTCGGTGTGATGCGTGAAGGTCAAGGTCTTGCAGACCGTGCAACGTTCCTAATCGACCCAGAAGGTACTATCCAAGCAATGGAAATCACTGCTGAAGGTATCGGTCGTGACGCAGAAGACCTACTACGCAAAGTGAAAGCAGCTCAATACGTAGCAGCGCACCCAGGCGAAGTTTGCCCAGCTAAATGGAAAGAAGGTGAAGAGACACTAGCTCCATCACTAGACCTAGTTGGCAAAATCTAAGCCACTGAAATTTAAGTTCTAATCAGTTCCCGATTTCCTTTTTCTGATTAGAACTGAATTAGAGAGCACTTCAGGTTAGATACCTTGACGACCTTCTGCCTGATTTGCTCTCTCCCCCTCAGGTTTTATCTACAGTAACCACTTTTTATTACCTATCTGAATAAGTAGGTGTGCAGTAATTGCGTAGAAAAAATCGTTTAGAACCAGGCATAGATTTTCGATAGCTAGTTCCCCTAACTACAAAATCTATAACGCAGTTATCAACGATTTTGGCTAGCAAGAATGAACAAATACTTGTTTTGATTGGTAACTATTTAATTAAGGTAGTAACAACTATGTTAGACCAAGCGATCCAACAACAACTCAAACAATATCTGGCTAATGTAAAAGAAGAAGTTCGTTTAGTGGTTAGTCTAGATGAAAGCAAAGCATCGAATGACATTTTGTCTCTAGCGAACCAAATCGCAGAGATGAGCGACCTAATCACCGTTGAACGTGACGACAACGCAAGCGCACGTAAACCAGTGATGGCGGTAACTAACCCAGCAAAAGGCACAGCACTACGCTTTGCAGGCTTGCCAATGGGTCACGAATTTACCTCTCTAGTATTGGCACTGCTTCATTCGGGCGGTCACCCAATCAAACTAGAACCAGAAGTGATTGAGCAAATCGCAGCACTAGACAAAGATCTAGACGTAGAAATCTTCATTTCACTATCGTGCCAAAACTGTCCGGACGTGGTTCAAGCGTTCAACATGATGGCGGCGATCAACCCGAAAGTAAAAGCAACCATGATCGACGGTGGTTTGTTCCAAGATGAAGTGAAACAACGCGACATCATGGCTGTACCAAGTGTATTCGTGAACGGTGAGCTATTCGGTCAAGGTCGTATGTCTCTGACTGAAATCCTAAACAAAGTGGATGACGGCGCAAGCGAGAAAGCGGCGAAAGCACTAAGCGAAAAAGACCCATACGACGTACTTGTTGTCGGCGGTGGCCCTGGTGGTAGCGCAGCTGCTCTATACGCCGCTCGTAAAGGTATTCGTACTGGCGTTGTTGCTAAGCGTTTTGGTGGTCAGGTTATGGACACCATGGCAATCGAGAACTTCATTTCGGTGAAACGCACTGAAGGTCCAAAACTAGCAACTGACCTAGCAGAACACCTAAAAGAATACGACGTAGACGTCGTGACTGAGCAACAAGCTGAGAAGCTAATGGGCGCAGCACACACAGAAGATGGTTTGATTCACATCCAACTTGAAAGCGGCGCAACGCTGAAGAGTAAGAGTGTCATCCTTAGCCCTGGTGCACGCTGGCGTGAAATGAACGTTCCGGGTGAGCAAGAGTACCGCAACAAAGGCGTCGCGTACTGCCCACACTGTGACGGCCCACTGTTCAAAGGCAAGAAAACTGCGGTTATCGGTGGTGGTAACTCAGGCATCGAAGCAGCTATCGACCTTGCTGGTATCGTAGAGCACGTAACGGTTCTTGAATTCGCAGACGTACTTCGCGCAGACCAAGTGCTTATCGACAAAGCGAACTCACTACCAAACGTAGACATCATCACGATGGCGCAAACAACAGAAGTAGTAGGCGACGGTACTCGCGTAACAAGCTTGAAGTACAAAGACCGCAACACAGATGAAATCAAAGAGATTGAACTGTCAGGTATCTTTGTTCAAATCGGCCTAGTACCAAACACAGAATGGCTAAAAGATTCAGAAGTAGCGCTATCTGAGCGTGGCGAAATTGAAGTCGGTAGCCGTGGCGATACTAGCCTAGAAGGTGTCTTCGCAGCTGGTGACGCAACAACCGTTCCTTACAAACAGATCATCATTGCGATGGGTGAAGGTGCAAAAGCAAGCTTAGGCGCATTTGACTACCTAATCCGTAAGCAAGGTTAATCTCCAATTTCTTGAGCACAAAGCGCACGGTGCTGTGTTTTCTTCCCCGGAAAACCAATCCGGGCACCGTGACAGCGATGAGTAACAAGAAATAAAATCAAAAAACCTAGAAGCCCAAAGACTTTGCCAGCTGGTATTAACTGCTGGCTTTTTTGGTTTTTGGGGGAGTACTACTGAGAAGGGTAGAAAATAGCCTCCTTTCTCGAAGTCTAACTTTCATACTAAGCCTATAACTAATTGATATTCGTTTGACTACTTCTGGTAAATAGCGCATAAATCCAGCTTTGATCATCTAACTTTCTTTAGGAAAAACATGTCAATCGATAACATAGGTCCAATATCTGCTCATGTGAGATACCAAGATATGTCTGATGAACAGGTTTATCATTTTGCGGCAGCTTCCGACTTTAAAGATGGAACAGAAAAGTTAGCTTTGCTGGAGTTAGAAAGACGACGCAGAATTGCAGATAACGCTCATAATAAGAGAATGTTGACTTTAACGATTGTAGGAACAATCTTTGCCTCTATTATCGGTGCAGCTGCAGGTCTTGGGGGGAATCTCCTAATAACTCAAGATGAGCTAACAAAAGCTAAATCTGAAATAAAACAAAAAGATGGGATGATAAAACTTCTAGAAAGAAAGCTTCAGATCGCTAAGGAAGGCGATCCTGAACACTCGCTTAGGCTACTTCAAAAATGACGATGGGAAAACGCTGAGCTCACAGCAGAAAAGAACACTCTCCCCCTTGATAACCACATCCAAATGCATGACAAACCATGTCGAGAAAAGGGGGAGTTGGAGGGGGTTGCAAACATGTAACCCAATATTCAGCTTCAAACCAGCAACCCCACCTAACCTCCCCTTGTATCAAACTCTGAAGATCTCAATACTCCGAGCTCAAAGGGGAGGGACTGATTTCGTGTTCGCAGATAGTTCAGTTCACAATGCAACATAACAACACACTGAAAGTAGATTCTGAATACTCGCTTAGGCTCTTTCAGAATGACGATGGGAAAGCACTGAGCTCACCGCAGAAAAGAGAACCCTCCCCCTTGATAACCACATCCAAATGCGTAGCAACTCAAGTCGAGAAAAGGGGGAGTTGGAGGGGGTTGCAAGCACATAACCCAACATTCAACCTCAAACCAGCAACCCCACCTAACCTCCCCTTATATCAAACTCCGAAACTTTCAATACTCCGAGATCAAAGGGGAGGGAATGGTTCTGCATTCGCGGATAATTCAATTCACAACGCAACATAACAACGCGCTAGAAGTAGATTCTGAATACTCGCTTAGGCTCCTTCAGAATGACGATGGGAAAGCACTGAACTCAAAGCAGAAAAGAACAGCCCTCCCCCTTGATAACCACATCCAAATGCGTAGCAACTCAAGTCGAGAAAAGGGGGAGTTGGAGAGGGTTGCAAGCACATAACCCAATATTCAGCCTCAAACCACCAACCCCACCTAACCTCCCCTTGTATCAAACTCCGAAGCTCTCAACACTTCGAGCTCAAAGGGGAGGGACTGGTTCTGCACTCGCGGATTATTCAATTCACACTGTCAGCATCACAACGCGTTGAAAATTGATTCTGAATACTCGCCTAGGCACCTTCAGAATGACGACGGGAAAGCGCTGAACTAAAAGCAGAAAAGAAAACCCTCCCCCTTGATAGCCGCATTCAAATGCTCGGCAAATCATGTCGAGAAAATGGGGAGTTGGAGGGGGTTGTAAGCACATAACCCAACATTCAACCTTAAACCAGCACCCCCACCTAACCTCCCCTTGTATCAAACTCCGAAACTCTCAACACGCAGAGCTCAAAGGGGAGGAACTGGTCCTGCAATCGCGGATAACTCAATTCACAACGCCAGCATCACAACGCGCTGATAGTAGATTCTGAATACTCGCTTAGGCTCCTTCAGAATGACGGTGAGAAGCACTGAGCTCACAGCAGAAAAGAACACTCTCCCCCTTGAGAACCGCATCCAAATGCATGGCAATTCATGTCGAAAAAAGGGGGAGTTGGAGGGGGTTGCAAGCACCTAACCCAACATTCAACCTCAAACCACCAACCACCAACCACCAACCCCACCTAACCTCCCCTTGTATCAAACTCCAAAGCTCTCAACACTCCGAGCTCAAAGGGGAGGAACGGGTTTCGTGTTCGCAGATAGTTCAATTCACAATACAACATCACAACGCGCTGAAAACAGATTCTGAATACTCGCTTAGGCTCCTTCAGAATGACGGTGGGAAATCCTGATCCCACAGCAGCAAAGAATAACCCTCCCCCTTGATAACCACATCCAAATGCTTGGCAAACCATGTCGAGAAAAGGGGGAGTTGGAGGGGATTGCAAACACATAACCCAACATTCAGCTTCAAACCAACAACCCCACCTAACCTCCCCTTGTATCAAACTCCAAAACTCTCAGCACTCCGAGATCAAAGGGGAGGGACTGATTCTGCATGCGCGGGTAATTCAATTCACAATGCCAACATCACAACACGCTGAAAGTAGACTCTGAATACTCGCTTAGGCTCCCTCAAAATGACGCTGGGAAGCACTGAGCTCAACACAGCAAAGAATCCCCTCCCCCTTGAGAACCGCATTCAAATGCTTGGCAAACCATGTCGAGAAAAGGGGGAGTTGGAGGGGGTTGCAAACACCTAACCCAGCATTCAGATTCAAACCACCAACCCCACCTAGCCTCCCCTTATATCAAACTCCGAAGCTCTCAACACATCGAGTTCAAAGGGGAGGGACTGGTTCTGTGCTAGCGGATAATTCCGTTCACAATGCAACATCACAACGCGCTGAAAGTAGATTCTGAATAATCGCTTAGGCTCCTTCAGAATGACAGTGGGAAAGCCTGATCTCACAGCAGCAAAGAATAACCCTCCCCCTTGACCACCACATTCAAATGCTTGGCAAACCACGTCGAGAAAAGGGAGAGTTGGAGGGGGTTGCAAGCACATAACCCAACATTCAGCTTCAAAACATCAACCCCACCTAACCTCCCCTTATATAAAACTCCGAAGATCTCAACACATCGAGCTCAAAGGGGAGGGACTGGTTCTGCACTGACGGATAATTCAATTCACACTGTCAGCATCACAACGCGCTGAAAATAGATTCTGAATACTCGCTTTGGCTCCTTAAGAACGACGGTAGGAAGGCACTGAGCTCAAAGCAGAAAAGAATATCCTCCCCCTTGATAACCACATTCAAATGCTTGGCAAACCATGTCGAGAAAAGGGGGAGTTGGAGGGGGTTGCAAGCACCTAACCCAACATTCAGCCTCAAACCAGCAACCCCACCTAACCTCCCCTTGTATCAAACTCTAAAGCTCTCAACACTCCGAGCTCAAAGGTGAAGGACTGATTCTGCATGCGCGGATAATTCAATTCACAACGCCGGCATAACAACGCGCTAGAAGTAGATTCTGAATAATCGCTTAGGCTCCTTCAGAATGACGCTGTTCGTTTAGTTCTCTCTTTCCGTCATTCCCGCGAACCTAGGTGAGACTGGGAATCTACTCACAACAAACTCGATCGAAAATGATTAGCAAGAACACGAACAAACAAAAGGTAAAAGAAGGTTGCAAGCACCTTACCCAGCATTCAGCATCAAACCACCAACCCCACCTAACCTCCCCTTGTATCAAACTCCGAAACTCTCAAAGCAACGAGCTCAAAGGGGAGGAACGGGTTCTGT
>NZ_BAOG01000201.1 GCF_000400365.1 Vibrio jasicida CAIM 1864 = LMG 25398
TCCGCACCGATTTGGAAAGACTGAGTGCCGTAAGTACCGTTAAGTAGGCGGTTACCACCGAAAGATGTCGTTTCAGCGATACGGTTTAGTTCGTCGTTCAGTGCCGTTACTTCTTCTTGGATCGCAACACGCTCAGATTTTGAGTTAGAGCCGTTCGCAGATTGAAGAGATAGGTCACGCATACGTTGCAGGATGTTGGTCGTCTCGTTCATTGCACCTTCAGCAGTTTGTGCAATTGAGATACCGTCGTTCGCGTTACGAACAGCCACATCCAGGCCACGGCTTTGTACGTTCAAGCGGTTCGAGATTTGAAGACCCGCAGCGTCGTCTTTTGCGCTGTTGATTTTGAAACCTGAGGACAAACGCTCCATAGAAGTTTGTTGTGCTGAGTTTGCGTTGTTTAGGTAACGCTGAGCGGTCATCGCTGATACGTTTGTGTTTACAT
>NZ_BAOG01000200.1 GCF_000400365.1 Vibrio jasicida CAIM 1864 = LMG 25398
TAAGAGATGCGACACTAGCTCAGTTGGTAGAGCGCAACCTTGCCAAGGTTGAGGTCACGAGTTCGAACCTCGTGTGTCGCTCCAATTTTAAGGTCTTCATCGTACCTAACGATGAAATACGGACGCGGGATGGAGCAGCTTGGTAGCTCGTCGGGCTCATAACCCGAAGGTCGTCGG
>NZ_BAOG01000199.1 GCF_000400365.1 Vibrio jasicida CAIM 1864 = LMG 25398
AACCTGTACTAATTGCCCGTGAGGCTTAACCATACAACACCCAAGGGGTTTTGATGGACTCAATGCAAGAACGATTGAATGTGTATAAGTAGAATTTAAAAACAGCTTTCCGAATTATTCGATTTGCAAGCAAATCTCACCCTAAAGGGCCGCACTAAAGTGCGTTTGAATTTGCGAGCAAATTGATAAAGAATTTGCTTGGCGACCATAGCGATTTGGACCCACCTGACTTCCATTCCGAACTCAGAAGTGAAACGAATTAGC
>NZ_BAOG01000198.1 GCF_000400365.1 Vibrio jasicida CAIM 1864 = LMG 25398
TCTCCCGAAGTTGAAGCCAAGGGGAGGTTAGGTGGGGGTTGTTTTACGTTGAGTTAGGTGCTTGCAACCCCCTCCAACTCCCCCTTTTCTCGGCATGATTTGCCAAGCATTTGAATTTGGTTATCAAGGGGGAGAGCTGTTCTTTGCTGTGGTGAGCTCTGTGCTTTCCCGACGTCATTCTGAAGGAGCCTAGACGAGTATTCAGAATCTACTTGAAGCCCGTTGGATGTTGCATTGTGAATTAAATTATCCGCGAATACAGAACCAATCCCTCCCCTTTAC
>NZ_BAOG01000197.1 GCF_000400365.1 Vibrio jasicida CAIM 1864 = LMG 25398
ATGGTACTGACTTTACTGGCGTAACAAGTATTGAAGTACCAGCAGGTCAGGCTTCAGTTGACCTCGACATAGTTACGCTTACTGATGGCACTTACGAAGGTGCAGAGTCATTTACTGTCACCATTAAAGACGTGGAAGGTGCGGACGCAACGGCTTCTACGAACAACAGTGCGAGCGTGACAATTAATGACGCTCAGCATGCACCGAAAGTCAGTATTGTTGCTGACACAGGCTCTACCGCTGAAGGTGGTGATGCGAACTTTACTGTAAGTATCGACCAGAAAGCGGATGAGGATGTCGTGGTGACATTCACGATTGGTGGTGATGTTGATAGTGATGATTACACCGTGCCAAACACTTACACCGTGACTATTCCTGCGGGCCAAACTTCAGTCGACCTTGATATTGAGACGCTGGATGACGGTATCTATGAAGGTGCTGAAGATCTGACAGTGACACTAACTGAAACGAGTGGTGCTGACTCTTCGTTGAATACGGTTTCTAAAGAGGCATCGGTCTCTGTAACAGATGCACAGACGGCACCGAAAGTCAGCATTGTCGCCGACCAAGATAGCGTCAACGAAGGTCAAACCGCAGGCTTTACTGTGAGCTTGGATCAAGTCGCTG
>NZ_BAOG01000196.1 GCF_000400365.1 Vibrio jasicida CAIM 1864 = LMG 25398
AACCGCTCTTTATTAAGAGAAATTTCTAATTGGATTATCATCAACGAGTGCCCACACAGATTGATAGGTCTATATTGTTAAAGAGCTTTCCTATTGAGCTTTGCTCAAATCGGACGGCCATTTTAGCGAGTTAAAGTTTAGTGTCAATCACTTTTTTCAAACTTTCTTTCAAGCGTTTCC
>NZ_BAOG01000195.1 GCF_000400365.1 Vibrio jasicida CAIM 1864 = LMG 25398
AAACTCTTCAATTTAAGATTTTGTTCGGCTCAACGAATACTGACTTCAAAACTCATCCTTACTCGAAAGTAAGAAGTAATTTTAAAGCCATTACCATTCCAACAGAATGATAATGAATTGACTGTGCCAAGTCCGAAGACTTGATTGGTCACTCAGTTCATTGAAACCTAATTTGAA
>NZ_BAOG01000194.1 GCF_000400365.1 Vibrio jasicida CAIM 1864 = LMG 25398
ATGCTGTATCTAAAGGTGACCTAGACATACTTGTTGGTGTTAACGGCAAGGAACTAGAGAATGCAGTAAAGTTACTTTCTACTCTAGGCTTCAACGAAAAATCCGATACGTTAAGAACTCCGGAGCTTTGCATGCTGGAAAATAACTCAGGTGAGGATGTCGCTTTTCAAGTTGTAGCTAATGGTTCGGAATTTGAGTTTTTTGTGGGGTTTAGAGACAAACTCCGTAAAAGTCCTGAGTTAGTTCAACGATACAATGAGCTGAAAA
>NZ_BAOG01000193.1 GCF_000400365.1 Vibrio jasicida CAIM 1864 = LMG 25398
TTGCATCACTAAAGCCTTGCAACGTTAACGCCACACTCTTCACCGAATCCGCAACCGACGCGACTTCTGCTGTACCCACCCATTGGGTTTGAGTACCCGATTGTGCTGTCCAGTTGATCGCCGCGGTACCCAGCGTTGACCCCGTCGGTGTGGTGACGCCTTTGTCGAACGTGGCGGTAACGGTCACGCTCTCACCCGCCGCTGCGTACGTTGGATTAATCGACGTTTGACCGTCGTCCACCGTTGGCTTGGTTTGCGTCAACGTAAATGTCGTCCCCACTTCTTTTGCTGGTGCGCCCAAGTCGTTAGTCCCGTTCACCGTCACCGTAATGGTGCCGTCTTTAAGACCCGAGACATCAAGCGTCGTGTTCCATTTACCCAATGCAGCCACTGTCGTGGTTTTCGTGACTTCTTTATTGTCCGTATCGACCGCTTTGATGGTCAATGTATCGGAGGTTTCGAAGCGTGTGCTATCGCCACTGACGGCAACGCTTGCAGCGCCCGCTTCGTTAACATCACCGATATTTTCAACGGTTAAGGTTGGGGTCATCGCTAGCACTTTGCTAGAAGTGAATGCCTCACCGGCATTGCCCGTTGCATCACTAAAGCCTTGCAACGTTAACGCCACACTCT
>NZ_BAOG01000192.1 GCF_000400365.1 Vibrio jasicida CAIM 1864 = LMG 25398
GGGCCGGACTTGAACCGGCACAACGCGAACGTCGAGGGATTTTAAATCCCTTGTGTCTACCAATTCCACCACCAGGGCAACGCAATCAATGCGATGGCAACACCACCTGCTCTAACGACCTTAGCCGTGAGAACGAGGTGTACTTTAACGGATTATATTTCTAGGTCAACAATAAATTTATTCTTTTTGATTCAGATGGTTAAAAACACTACTGAATGTATGGGAGTTGAGCGATTCGATTAAAACACACACGCAATCTTAACGACCTCGCCCATAAAATAGAGCCGCTATATTAGCGACTCCCTATCAGCTCTCTCAATGAAAACGTTATGCACAACAGTTACAGTTGCGCTTGTAGCGGTCCATTTTACCTATGCCTGGGTTAAAGGTGTTGGTCGGATCAAGTTGATGGTAGAACGTTTGCAGCGAGTTTTCCGCTTCGTACAGATGCCCTACGTTGTGTTCAGCTGGGTATTTAGCGCCGCGACTGTTCAGGTGTTCCAACATTAGCTTCTTCATCAGCTTGGTGTCGGTGCCCTTTTTGAATACATAGTCTTGGTGGAAAACATAGCACATAAAGTGCCCATAATAGAGGGACTTAACTAGGTTCTTACTCACTTCCTCAGGTAATGTTTCTAACCACTCCTCATCGTTACGTCGTAACGCAATATCAAGAGCAACGATGTCTTCCACTTCCTTGCGGTGAATGGTTTCGTAACGAATGGCTGCACCTGCCGCAGCAAAACGGTGTAGATATGCTTTCTTGCCCTCTTCTGGTGTACATTCGAAGAAGTCACTATCGTGCTCAGCACCCCAAACTTCTTTAAAATATTTTTGTGCTTCGGCAATACCGCCGTCACTCATTTTAAGTACAAGATGGTGCTCGTACTTATCACGGTATTCCAACATCCGCTTAGGAAGATGCTGCGGGAACAACTTGCTTGCGTAATACAGAATAGTATCTGGCAAGTATTTGCTGACCAACGGAACTCGCTCTAGGAAGTTTTCGACCTTAGCTTTAAGCGAGAACATCTTAGGTAGATTGTCTGTGCCCAATAGATCGATAGAAAGGAAGACGTCTTTACCGTACTTCTCCGCCATGTTGAAGATGTCACGATGAAGGTACTCACCCATTTCTGGCAAGTTTTCAAACTGAGTAAGGAAGTCTTTTCTCAGCTTGGTCAGTTTATCTGGATCGTTAGTACCTAAATAGAACACCTGCTCTTTCTCAGGAATAGGATAGCTATCGACTCGAACAGCGAACACGCCCAGTTTACCTGCACAACCACTCGCCTCGTACAGACGACGCTCATCCGCATTAAAGCGCGATGGGATATCAGAAGTCACATCACGAACACGTTCGTCGTATTCTTTGTCCGACGCCATGCGTTCATCATGAATCACTTTATCTGGGTCGAAGTTACCATCCTGGATGTTCTGTAAGATCTCTTCAGGCGTCGAGCCTAATCCTTCAATACCAAGGTGGTTTACAAGATTGAGCTTACCGTCCTTGTCGACCTGAGCGAATATGGCAAGCTCTGTATAAGCAGGACCACGTTTAACCAAAGCGCCACCAGAGTTGTTTGCAATACCGCCCACAACGGTTGCGCCCAGAGAAGAAGAACCAATCACCGAATGCGGCGCGCGATTAACTGCTCGCAACTCTTTTTCTAGTGAATGTAAACTTGCCCCCGGAAGGCAAACCGCTTGCTTACCGCCGTCTAACAGATAGATTTGCTTCATCTTGGTAATATTGATCACCACCACATCGCGGTCGTAATCACTACCACTTGGCGCAGAGCCTTCGGTCAGACCCGTCTTGGCTGCTTGCATGATGATGATGCAATTATTGTCCACACATTGTTGGATGACCTTCCATTGTTCTAGCAGAGTCTTAGGAAAAACCACCGCCAACGCCGTGCCGCTTCCTGAGCGAAAACCGCTGCGGTAATACTTGGTTTTGATTTGATCGGTAAGGACATTTTCTTCCCCGACAATGGTGACAAACGCGTCGATGAGCTGCTTCTGTTTCATATCCGTATCTCTAGTTATTATGTCCAGCCAATATAAATAGTCCGAATCTGTACGTCCATGCCACCAAAGTCCGATAACGACGCCCAGACAAAATTAACTACTTTAATTACCCATATATTCAATCACTTAAGTTTCGAAGAACTATAAAATCAACAAAGAAACTTATCGTTTCCAAAAGGAAACAATAGCAAAGTGTATTGTTAACAAATGTGCACAACATCCAAGAAAAGCAAAGTCAAAAGAATCACAAGGCTTTATATACCTAACCTTGATAGAATATTGAGTTAAAACAAAACCACAACATGTGAACACCATGACGTTATCGCAGCGTTATATCACTGTGACATTGTTGATCGACAAAGAAAACAGATAGGTTGTGGAGTTTTAAATTTAGAGCGAATCCCTTCGAACAAAGGAGAATCACTCCTTTGAGAAAAGTTGAACCACTAGAATTGATGGCTACGACGTTGAAAACACTGATACAGATGCTCAATAAAGATCTTAATCTTTTCTGGTTGCTGACGTGTGTATGGGTACACGGCATAAATGCCCAAGCACTTTGCGGTTTCGTCTTTAAACAACTGAATCAGCTTACCTTGCTGCAAGTCTTCATAAACCAGTACCCGAGGTACATAAATGATACCTTGCCCTAGCAAAGCGACGTTACGTAGCGCAGATGAGTTATTGGTACATAGATTCCCATCTACCTTAACCTGATACACTTCATCATGACGCTTGAAAGCCCACTCACGTGCACCTGTCTCTTGATAGGCATAAACCAAACAGTTGTGCTTAGTGAGATCGTCCGGCATTTTTGGTTTGCCATGTTTGGCGACGTACTTAGGCGATGCACACACAATCCAGTTTGCATCAACAAGCTTACGTGCGATTAGGCTTGAGTCAGGCAAAACCCCAGTACGAATGGCAAGGTCAAAACCTTCGTTGACGATGTCGGCGAATCGATTGTCCAGTTCCATATCAATGTTGATATCTGGGTAAGCTTGGTTGAATTCAGAAATGACGGTAGGAAGGATAAGTTCACCAGAGATGGTCGGAACGGTAATCTTGATGTTGCCGGATAGGCTCTTGCCTAAACCAACAATCGACTCTTCTGCGGTTGCGACGGCTTGATAAACGCTGCGAGCATGTTCGAAGAAGGAATGCCCTGCTTCTGTCAGTTTAAGCGTGCGTGTGGTTCGATAAAGCAGTTGAACACCTATCTCCTGCTCTAATTTGGCAATGCGCTTACTGACGACCGACTTAGTGAGTTCCATTTGTCTTGCAGCGGCACTGAATGAACCTTGCTCAACCAAATGATAGAAAATAATGTAGTCGTCGGTATTTCTCATGTGTCTTCACTGCTTCCTTGTCGAGGAAGACATTCTAAAGAGATTTCACATAGATTGCCGCAAGAAAGTTCACACTTGGCTTTTAAAGGCTTCCTCAACGAGAAAGGCGAGCTATTGAGGCTCGCCTTGTTTCTACTAAATTGAGTAACTTTCCTAGATGGTCTGTTTACTTCGTGAAGTGAATATCACTGATTTCAAACTCTACGCCAGCTTGGGTATTTGCCCATGCGGGGAAGATAGTGAACGTCTTAACAGTTTGCGCCCAATACTTGTTATCGAACTTATCTCCAAATGTGGACATTGGAACCGTAACGGTAACATCAGAGTTTAGTGCAAGATTCGCAGCGGAAAGTTCCGGTACAAAAACATCTCCCGTATCGCCATCCGCATTAGCAAGTTTCAGCACTAAGCCTGTTTGATCATTATCAGGCTTTTGTGAGCCAAAGGTAGTGACATTCACTGTGAAGACTAGTGAACCCGCTTCCGCAAAGTTTTCCAAGTTTTGTGCATCAAAGTTGAAGTGCAATAATCCTTTGTAAGCCTCTGGACTAGCACTGTTATACGTGACTGTTGCCCCATCTGTTACCGGGGTTACTGTCATGTGTGTTTCCCCATCAGGAATTGGCCCCCAACCTTCAGTGGTATATTGGTCTGAAGCATTTATCTGCGCGTTGAAGTCAGCGAATAGGTTATAATTGTCACCCGTTAGTGGTGGCAACGCATCTTCTAGCATGTCTTCACAACTTACCGCATCAGAAGGTAATCCTTCAGGGTTTGGAACGTAACGGATCTTACCCAAATCAAACTCCACCGCCTCCGTTGCGTACATCAAGAAAGACGTGTTCAACATTTGGAAACTCATGCCGGTATCTTTCAAGCATTGAAGCGGCACTTTGATCGTCGTCCAAGTGCTTTCTGACGGTTCTGGTAAGACTTTGTTAATGTTAACCTCACCGCGACAAGGATACTCACAGTGAGTCGATAGCACTAAGCTCTCTGGCGCTGCAGTTACCATGCGAATATCAAACTCCAAAGTCGAATCAGCATTCATGTAGCTGTTGTAATCAACACCCTTTTCATCTGGCGTTTGCATGTAAATTTGAGCGGCTGAATTGCCAACAAAATCACCAGTCTCTCCCGAGAACTTCACATTGATTGCTGACTGCTGCATGCCATCGTAGTTGATGCCTTTCGTTGTTACTGAGCCGATTGTGGTGGTGTCTTTGCTGATTTCCAGTCCAGACCAACCATTCGCACTGCCTGACATACGTGCAACAAACTCTCCTTTTGCATCTTTACCGAAGATCTCTAATGGGAACTCAGCGATGCCGTTATCTGGCTCGTCCATTCCACAGCCATAATCACGAGGATCAAGCGGGATATCGTTCAAGTCTTCATATAGAGCAGGAACTTCGGTCTGATTTGCATAGTTCAAACCATATCCATATGGGAACAACGGCTTGTGTTCGCCTTCGATATCTTGCTCAATCAACTCACCATTTATGCCATCAATTGGTGTCGTGTAGTTAGGGATATTGAGTGCCTTGCGGTTGATTGTGGTCGAACACTTCTTAGCGCCCCACGAATAAGAGAGCTTACCTTTGAAATCCGCACCATCTTTTGCGAACAACACATCAGTAATACCTAGACCTTCCGTACCCGGCAACCAAGCTGCAACGAACGCATCTGAGTTGTTGAGCTCTTCATTGACATAAAGTGGACGACCAGAGAAGAATACCGTGACCACTTTGTATCCCTGCTCTTTTAGCGCTTTGATCGTATCAAGATCCGCCTGATAAGAGGCTTTTAGCTTCGAAAATTCAAGCGTTTGTGCTTTGCTGATGTCACCGAACATTTCTGCATAAGGGTCTTCACCGATAACCACAAGCGCAGTAGCTTCTTCTGGTGTTGTTGCAGAAGCATCAGTAAAGACGTTTTCTTCACCAACTTCTTTCTGCATTGCCATAAGCACCGTTTGTGCATTCGGGAAGTCTTTCTCAATGGTATTGCCATCACCTTGCCAAGTCAGCGACCAACCACCTGTTTGTTTGGTGATGTCGTTGGCAGCCGAACCTGTTACCAAGAATTTCGAATCGGATTTCAAAGGTAGGATTTGGTCTTGGTTTTTAAGCAACACTAAGGATTCAGATACCGCTTGGCGTGCAATAGCAACGTGTTCTGGCGCGCTCAATACGGATTGTTCGCCTGCCAGTGAACGTTCTGAAGGCTGTGGTTTTTCCCAAAGGTTTGCACGCATTTTCACACGCAAAATACGCGTCACGGCGTCATCGATACGCGACATTGGAATGATGCCTTCGTTTACTTGGTCAATCACATTCTGATAGAACGCTTGCCAGTCATTACGCGACGTCACCATAAACACATCATTACCTGCGATTACAGCTTGCGGACAGTTTGCTGCTGTACAGCCGTTGATCTCACCTTGTCCGTTCCAGTCTGTGACGACTAAGCCGTCAAAGCCTAATTTGCCCTTCAAGACGTCAGTAATCAGGTATTGTGAGCCGTGGATTTTCTGGTTTTGCATGTAATCGCCACCATCCTCAGCACCGTCGATACCAACCATAGGATCGTAGTTGGCATCATTCCACCAAGAGTTGAACGACGACATCACCACTTGTGCGCCTGCATTCAAGCCACCGATGTAGCCCATTGCATGAATATTGCGTAGGTACTCTTCTGTGTAACGGTTCTCACCATGGTCAACACCACCCAACGTACCACCGTCACCGACCCAGTGCTTCACGTTAGAGATTACGTTAGTGTCCCCTTTTAAGCCTTCTTCACCACCTTGAATGCCTTCCACCATGCGCTTCGCGTATTCATACACGATTTCTGGATCTTCCGAGTAGCCTTCATATACACGTCCCCAACGATAATCGCGTGGTGTCGCAACGGTCGGTGCGAATGTCCAATCAAGACCTGTCGCAACAACCTCTCTTGCGGTCGCTTTTCCTATTTCTTCAATCAGATCAGGGTTGCGAGCTGCACCTAAGCCAATGTTATGAGGAAATACCGTCGCCATGAAAACGTTGTTGTGGCCATGTACTGCATCTGTCGCCCACATAAAGGGAATTCGGAATCCTCGATCAGCATAAGCGTCTTCCAACGCTAACCAGTATTTATCCGCTTCGTCCGCCCAATCTTGTGCGGTCGCGTATTTATCATTGTTTGGAAAACCGCCACCACCGTTTAGGATTGAGCCAAGCTTATAGGTTTTCGCCTCTTGTGGAGTGACCTCACGAAGGTCCGGTTGTACCATCTGACCGACTTTTTCTTCTAACGTCATTAATGCAAGGATACGTTGGATTTCTGCTTCCATCGCATCATCTTTTTTAATAGCACTGTCGACATCCTTCCATTCCGCAAAGTAAGGAATAGGACTGGTTGAAATGGTGTCACTGTCTGAATCATTGCAGCCTGAGATCATCGCCATTGAAACGAGAATACTGACGATTGTTTTCTTTGTTCGTAGCACGTTATTGCTCCTGAAATATTTTGTTATCCAACGGGACCACACGCCAGAGACGTGCTAGTCACCACTAATTTTTCACTACAGGGGTTTTATTTAGACTACTGAAATAAATGATAAATAATTCTGTGTTAGTCACAGAAATATGCTGATTGGATACACGCATTAGTTCATGAAACAAATAAAGATATCGTTAACAGTTTGATTGTTCGTTAAACGAGAAGGAGTAAGGCTTGTTGCACTTTTGTATGATATGCATGGTATTTCGCAGATTCATAGAAATGTGATTTGATTTCAAATCTTGAAAAAACGTATTAGTGATAGATGTTCCATATTCAACAATTTAAATTAGTGCCAAATTGCATAAGTTTGAAGCATATTCACACTATGTGGCGTTATTAATTCTTCTCGCATCTTAAGTTCACGAAGTAGCAAAGTAATAGCGCTACCACGAAACCGAGAGAACTCAGAAGTGAAGCTCTACTGAGTCGCAAAGCACGACACATGTGAAACAGTAAAGAAAAAACAAAGTAGTGATTGACGGCGGCAAAAGGAATTGATGGAACAGGAATTTTAGATACAAAAAAAGACGCCCTAGGACGTCTCTTTTTATGAATTTGGAGGCGCCTCCCGGAGTCGAACCGAGGTCCACGGATTTGCAATCCGCTGCATAGCCACTCTGCCAAGGCGCCAAATTGTTTACGCTAAAAGGCTCTGCCCCGTTGCGTTGGGTGCTACTTTACGGATTCAGGAAATATAGTCAAACAAAAATCTTTTATTTCCGCTTCGTTTGCTTTGTTTTAAACCAAACAGTCGATAATTCGATCTAATCGGTGCCTTATTACTAATGGCTTTATTGCATATCACCGAACAAAAAACGACAAAAGCGACCGCTTAAGCCGCTTTTGCTTGTCACTTTTATACTGTTCGATGGTGTTAGCCGTTTGCGACGCGTTTCAATAAGCGCCCCACTACATTTGGATGGTAAGACCAAGTGTGGTCAAACATTGACATTAACGCTGGGTTGCCATACTTCGATAAGCTAATGGCATGAAAACGGTTCTTCTTCGCTTTTAAAGCATCGACTTTTGCAAGTAACTCATCTTGCTGTTTTGGTGCAATGAAGTCTGAGATAACAACCATGTCGGCATTTTTGTATTTGTCGCTGTTCATTAGATCAATAGATTTAATTAACGTTGGCTCCAAATCCGTCCCACCATGGAAGCTGTAAGTTAAAAAGTCAGCGGCTTCACGTAAACCATCCTGACGCGTTAGCTCGTAAGTAATGTGTTCAGTGGAGAAGATGATCACATAGCAATCTCGTTGTTCAGCCAGAGCGATTTGCATAAGTGCGTAAGCCATGGCTTTGGCACATTGCTCCGGGAATCCACTCATCGAGCCTGACGCGTCAACACAAACGATAAATGGGCCTTTTTCAACGTCCACCGCTTTATGATCGGGTTTATGCGCTTTCACTTTACGTAGTGTGCGAGACTTACCTTGCGTGCGGTAGTTCATCAAGCGTTTATCAACCAAATGCTTGTAGAACACGACTTCTAGCTCTGGATACGCTAAAAACATGGTTTCGTTAGGTAGCAGTTTGTTGAGATCGTCACTTTCATGAATACCGACGATATCGTCTGTCGCTTCGTCACTCTTTTCCTCAACCATTTGCAGCTCTTCTGCTGGTGCGCGGTTGAGGTCAGGATCATTCACTTGCCCCGCCATGCGACCAAGTTGCTCTGCGATCTCTTGCAAACCTTTGTGCTTTTTAAGGAACTCTGCGTGGCGCTTCATCACGGTTAAGTCAGTTTTACTCAACTTAGCGGACGCCATATCCCACAAACGCCCAACGCTTTCTTCGTCACCGGACTCCGTCACTTTATCCATGTTACGCATAGTTTCCATACGTTGATAAAGATCGTTGAGGACTTTTTCTTTGTTCTCTTCAAGCTCAGAGACTTGCGCTTGTTTAATTGCTTCTGCAAGGCTTTGATACCACTGGTCACAGAAGTAATGAGGGAACATTGGGTTGTTCACCCCCTTGTTCTTCTCCATCATGCGACGCGCTTGCATGTAAAACGCCGAGTGCCATTCAAGCTTTTTGATCACGTCATCAATTCGTTCGAAAAACTCGTTTTCATCCCAATAAATCACTTCTTGATAGAGTGCGAGTTCCTGTTGAAAACGTTCTGTTTCACAGACTTTCGTCATGCGCTTTTTCACATTGCCACGCCATTTAAGTAGATGGTTTTTCACCGAGGATTTCATACCTCGATTTTCTGCCATCATCATGACTTGTGAGCGCGCCATTAAATCGTTAACCGCACTATCAATGATGCCTGAATCTGCCACCATAAGTGCTAAGCTGAGTCCGTCTGCACCTAACATGTCGTCTCCTTAAGAGAAAAACTGATGTAAGTTTTTAAAGCGTTGAATGATCTTCTCGCTTTCACCTTGGATAGACTCAAGTCTCTGACTCACCTGTTGCAGACTCGATTCCATTAGACGTGGTAACTCTGGATCCACGAAACTGTGTGGCAATGCGCCATGGAAGTTGGCTTTAACCTTACGCATGTGGTGTTCAGCTTCACTCAATTGGCTTACTGCTTTCTCGCTTTCAGCCAACCATTTTTGGTAAAGCTCAACGTCTAAACCTTGTTGAGTCACTAAGCTCACCAACACACCGCGGTTTGCAATGTCACGGATCACAAGGTTGTTTGCCGCATCGACATCAAACCGCAGACGACACATATTGGTGTTTTGGTTCACATAGCCATACACATCGCCATGACCTTCTTTGATCACTCGGTCAAGCTCGTCTTTTGGTACGTATACCCAGCGGCTGTCACCCTTCTCTGATTCAGATACCGACATGTTGCTTTGCAGAATAACCAGCTTAACCAGATTCACCGCCGCGCCTACTTTGTAAGTTTTCGCTTTGGATGTATCGAAGCTCATGGTTTCTTTGCGAAGCAGTCCCGTTGCCGCTTCAGCGTTTAGCGTCATGCGATATTTGTCTTCAAGTTCATGCTGCACATCAACCAAAGTTTCACGACAGTATTCGATCTCTTGCTCTGCTTCTTGCTGATCAAAGGCATGTTTTAGTGCGAACTCTTGAATCACACTGCGAACGACATCGCGTGACTCAGGGCTATTCCATAAACAATCTTGCAGTAGCAGAAGATCAAGTGGGTTGATTTCATCACGACCATTGAAAAACGCGCTCGCTTTAAGCAATTTGACCGCTTTTTTCCAACGGCGGTCAGAAACGTACATATCTGTTAATGATGCGTCGCCAAACTCAGATTCGACTTTGGTTTCCAACATAGACTTAAGTTGGTATAGCTTTTCGAATGTATTGTCGGTGAGAGTCAGCTTATCGAGCTGTTGCTGCCAGCGGTGGTATTCTTCGTCTGTGATCGCCAAACCCTCTGGAACCTGCGCTTCTTGAGACGTACCCACTGTCAGCATGGATTTGAAGTTTTGCTTATCCTGAATGCGGTTTACAAACACGCGCACCAACATGCGGTCGTAAAGTGCGTCTAAACCACTATCTTCGTCTGGTAGTTCGTTTGATGCAGAAACCAAAAGGCGCATCGGTACACGTTCAATTTCACTGCCGTTTTTGAACGTCTTTTCGTTCACAACAGTCAAAAGCGTATTCAGAATCGCAGGACCTGCTTTCCAAATCTCATCAAGGAAAACCACCTGTGCCGTTGGTAAGTAGCCTTGAGTAAGACGGACATAACGACCGTTGTCTTTTAGCTCTTGAATGCTCAATGGACCAAACACTTCCTCTGGTGTTGAGAAGCGAGTCATTAAGTACTCAAAGTAACTACTGTTATCAAATGCTTGGATAAGACGTTTGGCGATTAAGCTTTTTGCAATACCCGGAGGACCAAGAAGGAAGACGCTCTCACCCGCTAGAGCGGCAAGAAGACAAAGTTTGATGGTGTGTTCGCGTTCGTAAACGCCGTCGGTCAGTGCTTTAGCCAGCTTGTTGATACGCTCTGAAAGAAGCGCCTTTTCTGCATTTGATGCGAAAGATGGTTGAATCATAAAAGCTCCGGCTGTTGAACTGAGGCTGTATATTTAATTTTATACATTTGTTATCACTTTGTTACAAGTGTATTTTTTAGTGAACCTCGGTTATACCAGATGCTCTTCGCGCGCGTGCGCGGGTAACCATAGTTTTCATTTATGAGACATAACTCACTGAATGTGCTGATTTCATAAGAGTATGAAACCATTTTCTACTTTTGTTTCACGCGGTTTGTGGTTAATGTGCAAGACACGTCAACACGCGGTTACCGCTAGGATCCACAACTGCATGAGCAATACAATTCATACATGGAAGCAGATTTCTCTGGTCGAAGAGGAAATCAAGCTACCAACTGGTCGGATGATCAAACATACCACTATCCAACACCCCGGTGCTGCCGTTATCTTACCTATTACTTCAGATGGCAACATCGTTCTTGTTAATCAATTCCGTCCCTCTCTTAACAAATGGCTGCTTGAATTGCCTGCTGGCACACGTGAAGGCGATGAAGATCCATTGCATTGTGCTCAAAGAGAGTTGGAAGAAGAAACAGGATACAGCGCCGAAAAGTTTACATCGCTTGGTCAAGTTACCCCTCTTGCTGGTTTCTGTGATGAAATCCAGTACTTGTTTGTTGCTGAGCAACTGAACAGGACCAATCGATACGAGTGTGACGACGATGAAGTGATTGAAGTGGTGACATTGTCACGAGAAGAACTCGAACAACAAATTATTCAAGGCATTATTACGGATGCCAAAACTATCGCTTGCCTAAGCAAAGCTCGTCTTTGCGGTTATATTTAGGTCTTTTCGACCGAGGAGAGAATTATGGACTTTCGATCAGATACCGTTACGCAACCTACCCAAGCAATGCGTGAAGCAATGTTTACCGCTCCTGTCGGCGATGATGTGTACGGTGATGACCCAACCGTTAACGAATTAGAGCAATTTGCTGCTGAGCTTGCGGGCTTTGAAGCCGCAATGTTCACCACCTCTGGCACACAAGCAAACTTACTTGGCTTAATGGCACACTGTGAGCGCGGTGATGAATACCTATGTGGTCAGCAAGCGCATAACTACAAGTACGAAGCTGGCGGCGCGGCGGTACTGGGTTCTATTCAACCTCAACCGATTGAAAACAACCCAGACGGTACTTTGCCATTTGATAAGCTAGAAGCAGCAATCAAGCCAGATGACGCGCACTTTGCACGTACTCGCCTACTTAGTCTGGAAAACACCATCAACGGTAAAGTGATTCCTCTTTCCTACCTTGCTGAGGCTCGTGAGTTTGTGAACAAACATAACTTGCAGATGCACCTAGATGGCGCTCGCGTATTCAACGCAGCTGTAGCGCTTGATGTTCCAGTGAAAGAGATTGGTCAGTACTTTGATTCAATGACTATCTGTCTGTCGAAAGGATTGGCTGCCCCTGTTGGTTCACTACTGCTTGGTAGCAAAGAGTACATCGCAAAAGCACGCCGTCTAAGAAAAATGGTCGGCGGTGGTATGCGCCAAGCGGGTATTCTTGCTGCAGCCGGTAAACTAGCCCTTACCGAGCAAGTAGAACAGCTAAAACAAGACCACATCAATGCAAAAACCTTAGCGGAAGGTTTAGCGGAATTGCCTGGTTTCTCTGTTAATCCAGAATTTGTTCAAACCAACATCGTCTTTGCCAAGCTTGATCCACAAGTGGATATCGCTGGTATCGCAGAAAAGATGAAGGAGCAAGGCATAACAATTACGCCAGGAAACCCAATCCGCTTCGTGACGCACAAAGATATTTCGGCACAAGACATCGATACCTTCCTATCTAGCCTTAAATCTCTGCTTTAACTTGATTTTGATCATTGAGCTTCCCCTAAGGGGAAGCTTTATTCTATGCGCTTTCAAGAACTACAATGAGTGCATTTCATGTATAGATACGTGCTTCTAGCGTCTCTTCTTCTCTCTTCCTCTGTTGTGGCGAAACCTTTTGGTAACGTTGATAAAGGCAAACTTAAATCGCCAAGCTGTGTTTACTGTCATGGCTCGAACGGCATGACGACAAACGACGCTTACCCTAACCTAGCCGGTCAGAATGCTCAGTACCTGTATGATTCTATGAAAGCCTATCAAGATGGGCTTCGCTTAGGTCCTTTGGCTGAGATGATGGCAGCCCAATTACACATGCTAAATGATGAAGATTTGCGCGATGTTGCCGCGTTTTATTCAGAACAAACTCCTCATGCAGAAAAGTGAATAATTATGGGACTTGTGAATCGCCACAAGTCCTAACTCTGTTTTCATTCGCACAACATCTAACCAAAACAATTAACCATTAAATCATTGATAAGCAACTCAACCCTCTTCAGATCAAATTATTGATGAATTTATAGTTCATCAACTCAGTTAATATTGACTTTTTATTCTATTTTATCGATATTTCATGCTTTCTATAATTCGACGTGAAATAGGTTATGTCTCACACACACGCTCAGCCATCGGAATCGGCGGCAACCCCTAAATCATGGCAGATGCCTGATACCCTCATTTTGATCTTCATTGTTGGTATTCTTGCTGCGATTCTTACCTACTTAATCCCTGCTGGTCATTTCGATAGCCAACAGGTGACCTACATGGTCGACGGTGCAGAAAAAACTCGCACAGTTATCGATCCATCTTCTTTCTCTTATGCAACCGACGAAAACGGTGAATTGGTTTACAACAAGGTTGGACTGTTCGCTTCAGGCGGTGGCATTGGTCTAATGAACTTCCCATTCGAAGGTCTGGTTTCAGGCTCTAAATGGGGCAGCGCGATTGGCGTTATCATGTTCATGCTGGTTATCGGTGGTGCATTTGGTGTGGTAATGCGCACAGGCACAATCGACAACGGTATCTTACGCCTTATCGACAAGACCAAAGGTAACGAAGCGCTATTCATTCCAGTTCTGTTTTTGCTGTTCTCTTTGGGCGGCGCAGTATTTGGTATGGGTGAAGAAGCCGTTGCCTTTGCGATTATCATTGCGCCACTAATGGTTCGCCTTGGCTACGATGGTATCACTACAGTTATGGTGACCTACGTTGCGACTCAGATTGGTTTTGCAACGTCTTGGATGAACCCATTCTCGGTAGCGATCGCGCAAGGTATTGCTGGTATTCCGGTTCTGTCTGGTATGACTGTGCGTATGGGGCTTTGGGCTGCGTTCACCGCGATTGGTATTGCTTTCACTATGATTTACGCATCGCGAATCAAAGCAAACCCTGAGCTTTCTTACAGCCGTCGCACTGACAAATACTTCCGTCAGCAAGAGCTCGGTGACCACGACTCTCGTTGGAACCTAGGTGACACCCTTGTTATCCTTACGGTTATCGCAACGACAGTATGGGTTGTTTGGGGCGTAGTAGCTAACGCATGGTACATCCCAGAAATCGCATCTCAATTCTTCACTATGGGCTTTGTCGTTGCGATTATCGGTACGATCTTCCGTCTGAACGGCATGACGCTTAACTGTGCGGCTGACGCATTTAAAGAAGGTGCAGCAATCATGCTTGCCCCTGCTCTATTGGTTGGTTGTGCGAAAGGTGTATTGCTTATCCTAGGTGGCGGTACTACTGATGAAGCAAGCGTACTGAACTCGATCCTGAACAGCGCTGGTGGCGTAATCAGCGGTCTTCCTGACGTTGCTGCGGCTTGGTTGATGTATGTTTTCCAATCTATCTTCAACTTCTTCGTGACTTCAGGTTCTGGTCAAGCAGCACTGACAATGCCTCTATTGTCTCCTCTTGCAGACATCGCTGGCGTTACTCGTCAGGTTGCGGTTCTCGCATTCCAACTTGGTGACGGTTTCACTAACGTTATCGTTCCAACTTCAGCGTCGCTAATGGCAACACTTGGTGTATGTCGTATCGACTGGGGTGACTGGGCGAAATTCTGCTGGCGCTTTATGCTATTACTCTTTACCCTATCGAGCATTGTCGTCGTCGCAGCTCACGTGATGGGTTTTGCGTAAACTGAGTACCAATATCCCCAAGCAACTTAAACGCGAAAGCGGAGTTTGGGTATAAAGAATAAGGCGAGACAAGGTTCTCGCCTTTTTTAATTCAAGCCGTATGGCAAACAAGCATCAAAGTAAGATGTTTTGGAGTGACAACTTTAATGGCAACACAATTTCTGGATGACGTAATTCAAGGTCATCAAGTCATTCAATCTCTTGACGTAACAGACTTGCCTGCAGGCGAGCATAAGTTTTGGTTCCGTATTGCAACCAACGCCCTATCTCAATGGCAACATTTGCCTGTGTTAGTCTTCAAGGGCGAAAAACCGGGTAAGAAAATCATGATCACAGCTGGTGTTCATGGTGACGAATACAATGGTGTTTTAGCGGCGCAAAAGACCGCTCGTGAACTGATTGGCAAAGACATCGCGGGTACTGTAACTGTCGTTCCAACCATCAACCTGACTGGTATGCTGAACCACAGCCGTGACTTCTTCTCTGCGGATCCAGATGCATCTCCTGCAAACTTAAACCGTTTCTTCCCTGGTGATGCAAACGGCAACGAAGCAAACCGCTTCCTATTTGCTTTATGGAATAACCTTCTTAAGCCAAACGCAGAACTGGCGATTGATTTGCACACTCAAACTACTGGTGCTGCTTACCCACTGTACGTGTTTGCCGATTTCCGTATCGAGCAATCTCTGGAAATGGCTCGCCTCATTAACCCAGATGCGATTCTTAACGATCCGGGTGACGCTGGAGTACTTGAAACCGTCTGGAACAACAGCGGCATTCCAAGCATCACCATCGAGGTGGGCATGGGTCGTTACACAGAACAAGAGCTGATCGACCGTACCGTGACTGGCATCTTCAATATCCTTGCTCGTCATGACGTAGTGACCGGTGAAGTTGCAGAGATCACGCCCTGCCTAGAAGGCAAAGACATCATCAGCATTCGCGCTGAATTAGGTGGTTTTGTACTACCACAAGTGAAGATGATGGATAAGGTAGAACAAGGTCAATTGGTTGCAATTCAATACGACAGCTTTGGTGATGAGATTCAGCGTTACACAGCGCCGACTGAAGGTACAGTGCTGAGCCACAACATTGAATCGATCCGAGCACCAGGTTCATTAGTTGTTCGATTAATTAAGTAATACAGAACTCAGTTAAATACATGCCCCACTTTTTTGGGGCATGTTTCATTTGTCGCTGTAAGTATTACTTTGTTTGCTCTACGAGAATTAGCTCGTCCAACACAAAGCCTTTCTCTTTTGCTACTTGTTTGAAGCGCTCGACCGTTGCTTTATCGACAGTTGGCGTGCGTGACAGTAGCCATAGGTAGTCGTGATTGAAACCAGAGATAAATGCGTAGTCGTAGTTCTCACCTAGTTCAAATACGATGTAAGACGAATAAAACGGACCGAAGAAAGACACTTTTAAATGCCCTGTGTTTTCACCATCAACGAAATACGCTTTGCCGTCAGCTTGCGTCCATTCTTTATCTTCTTCTGAATAACCTCGGTTGACAACTGTTACACCACCATCCTCACGAAGCTCGTATTCAGCCGTCACATTCGATAAACCCCGCTCAAAAGAGTGATCAAGACGCGCAATTTCATACCACTTACCTAGATATGGTTGAAGTTCAAAGTTGTTGACGGGTTCCACGCCGTCCGGTTTAGACGTACAGCCAAACAACGTTGCAAGAGACAAAAGTAAAAGTGTTTTAAGAGATTTCATACAGCAACCTGAAGTTAAATTAGTGACTGATTTTACTATAGAAGATAAAAATTCGATCAGAAATTAATGTATCGAAATTCTCCACAGGACAGTCCTACGTCTTGGAAACCTTGCAGTGCTTCAAACACATTAAAGTGGCTCACGACAACAACCTTTCGATATTGGCAGTAGCGTTCCAGCACCGACTCAGTCCGCGCTTTTAGCACTTCAACATGTTCGTAGCGACTGTCGGTCATTGGAATACCCGCTTTTAACAACTCTCGGTATTCGTGCCAGCGTCGGTCTCTTTCATTCAACGTAATGTAGCCACCTTCTTTGTCAGCACGCCACTCTCTCAAGTCATGCTCAACAAACAAAGGCAAACCGCGATGACGATTGAGAATTTCTGCAGTTTGGAGGGCTCTTGTATAAGGAGAGCTGATGATGATTTCAGCATCATTAAAGACTGGATGATTGAGCTTTTCTTGCAGCACGGGCAAATGCTCTCGACAAAGCGGCGCATAGTCCTTCTCAAGCTGAGTCATCTGCCGCTCATCCGCTAGCGTAAAATCTGGCACGCCATGCCTTACAAATACAATGTCCATATTGTGGTGCTCGTCCTTGTTAAATTGCTATTGAGAAATTGGAGTCAGTTTTAGATAGGAGTGCACTTCTCCATTTTTGTATTCAATCGCAGAGTGGATGGAAGGTTCACGGTTTCCCACAACAGAAAGTTCATAAGTGTTTTCACCTTTGTAGATCGTGATATGAAGTACGCCAGACTCTAGCTCCCAATGCCCCTTGGTATGAAGGCGTCCAAACAAGGTGTATTCATCAAGTGAACCATCCGCATGCAAATGTACCTCTGTGATGTAGCCACCCGTGCAACTCTTGATCCAGCAACGATCGCTGACTTCTTCGAGGCGTATTTCTCTTTTGCTTGCCTTCCATTTTGAGAAACGTTCCGACTCCGCAAACGACGCTTCGATATCGGAATGTTCTTTTATGGGCGCCCCTTCAAGCTCGCGCAAGCAAAGCTGAATCCAACTAGTTATTTGCATGGAATGTCCTTAAGGTTTCAATTGCCCTTTTTACACCTAAACGTGGGCTGCTTAATACTGGAATATCGACATCAACTAATGATGCAGCACCTGACATCGAAGCTTGTGCCAATACGATTACGTCATAATCACGAGCCTTTTGTTCTATTACCGCTTTTATCTTGTCGTAATAGCCTTGGTTATCTTGGTCGAGAAAACGCTCCCAAGCACCTTCAACCACAAACGTATCTAACTGACGGATACAATTGCCCTCACTTGTCTCAAGTAACGCCAAGCTTGGTTCAATGGTTGTCGATAATGCCGCGAGTAACAACACTCGCTCATGAGTTACGGCTTGGTCACCCATCGCGCGGTCTATACGATGAACGTTAACACCCTGCTCTGTAAGCGATTCAGCAAAGCGACCAATTGAGGAGCAGGTACAAACCACCAAGTTTGCTTGTTCGAAAAGCTCTCGTACTTTGTCTTGTACTGATTGCTTCACCTTAGATACGTCCTCTCCATCAACCAAACACTCCAACAAGTCAGCATCGGCAAAGTGTGCGACTTTTAAATGAGGTGCGAGCTCTGTCATCAATTTGGAGAAAGGTGGAATGTGTACGGGTGAAGTATGAAGAAAATATAGGTCGTATGGCTTCATGCTAAGTTGTCGATTTTTAGTTCAATTTCGACAACTTAGCACAAGGCGATGGGAATTAATGCGATCAGAGTTACTGTTGTGCTTCCCAAATACCAAGAAAATACTTGCCGTAAACCACTTCAGTTTGCATATGCATAATCAGTAGAAATGCAATCAAAGCTAATATAAAGCGATTGAAATAACGGCTGACTTTGGTACGCACTTTTATATCGAATACACCGATATGAATACCAACATAGGCAAAGGGGTAAACCAACAAAACAGCGAGTAACCAACCTAGGTAGCCTGATATCGCCATTTCTTCGTAGCCGATCATAATACCTCCACAATGAAAACGACGGGAACGTGGTTAGTATTCATCATCTAACGGAGGCGGAATGTCAGGATTTACACAGCTGCGAGCCGTTGCCAAAAAGTCCCTTAAATAAGTTACTTATCTATTTATAAAATCTTGAGAACCAAGAAAATCTTGTGCCATTTTTGGTGAAGTGATGTGGATGAACTTGATAGGCGAACCTTTTAAGTCATCTTTCAGTTTTAAATAACGCTTCCGATTCTTTCGGTAATTCTTAACCGACCACCAAATAATTGAATTCTTACTCAAAAACGCTTTTCTAAAACTTTCTCTATTTCCAGTACCTTCCCAGAACTCTTCTTGAGTCCATGCCCTTTTGATAGCACGAGTGAAGGAGCGATAAGTGGTGATAGAACGTGAATAATCGAGCCAGATGATGGTATCGACTCTTTGCCATTTGTATGGTTGTGTTCGGCTGTAGTTCCCGTCGAGTACCCAAGCGTCTTGCTGTGTCACGTCCACGACTTTATCAAAGAACGTCTCATCATCGAGTTCTTTCCAATCGGGAAGCCAGAACAACCTGTCCATTTCTATGTACGTGACACCTAATTTCATTGCGAGCTGCTTTGAAAACGTCGATTTACCGCTTCCGCTGCTGCCTACTACATTGATCCTTTTCATTAAATCCTCCTAGGTGACCGTACCAAATTGACAAAGAGCGACGCATTCCAACTATAGGAAAGTCTGGAAAATGCGGAGGCGGGATACTAATGATTACGCTTTAAAGTTCTAGCGTTGATTCAATGAGATGTGAAGTCACGCGTATAAAAAAGCCTCCAATTAAGGAGGCTTGAAAATGAACTAATTACAACTTATCCCATGCGTCTGACCAGTAAACGGTTTCACCAGGTGCATAAGAAGGGTTTGAACACCAGCCCGTGTATGGCCACGGTTTACATTGATACAAGTTGCCATCTGAGCCTGTGACAATGTCACCTGCTTCATACGTTTTTCCAGATTCATACGGAGGGTAACTGCTGCCATCAGAAACAATCACAGTGCGTTGAGCTGTCGTAGTCTGATTTGCACTATCCGTAACTCGGTAAACCAAGTCGTAGACACCTAGCACGTTAACATCTACGCTGCCCTCTACACGAACTTGATCAGTCAAATCGCCGTCTTCTGCATCCGTCGCTTTTACGCCTGCCATTGGGTCAAATGCGTCACCAAGCTGTATGGTCGTATCCGTTACACCTTCAAACTCAGGCACTAGGCTGTAAACAACAACGGTTCTGCTTTGCTTGGTTTCATTGTTGTCGCTGTCTTTTACACTGTAAACCAAAACATATGTGCCAACGGTGTTCACATCAACTGAACCTTCAACAGTAATGCTGTTAGTTAGGTCTCCATCTTCTTTGTCAGACGCGGTAACACCTGCATACGGATCAAATGAACTACCGTGATGTACGCGAATATCACTGATACCGCTAAACACCGGTTCGCCTTCACTTGGCGGAGGTGGAGTCTGACCATGGATAAACGGACCGTAATCCTTCACGAACTTTTCACCGTACGCCTGACCATTCTTGTCGGTACCCATATCCCAGTTCACCGACCATGTCATTACGCCACGAAGTGCCTGCCCTTGCGCTTTAAGTTGATCAAACGCGTCGTAAAGATCTTGAGGGTCTTGCACAAAGCCCGTTGCCGCTGCATCAATGTTAGATGGAATACCAAACACCAATTTGTCATGCGGAATTTTGTGGAAACCGCGTGTACCGTTCGATAGAGAGTCTGAAATGTAGTAAATGAATTCTTGTTTTAGCGCATCATTGTTTTGTGCAATCCAACCCACGCCTTCAACCCAAATACCGTCGCCACCTTGGTTGTAAAACTGAGGGTTGATCCAGTCATAGTACCCTTCTAATCCAGTAATATAAGGAACGTATTTGCCACCTTCTGTTAAGTATGGGAACTCAGGCGCCATCGTAATTAGGAAGTTTTTCCCCTGCTGCTGGTAGTGTTCTTTTACAAGGCGAAGTGCAGCCGGGATTACAGTTTGGTTGTCTGACGCGGTTACTGCGGATTGCTCTAAGTCGATATCCAGACCATCAAAGCCGAACTTATCAGTCAGGCGGATGATCTCTTGTGCGAATGCTTGCTCATCGCCAGTTTTCAGCTCAACGTGTGCATCTGCACCACCAAGCGCAATAAGAACGGCGCGTCCTTGTTGATTTAGTGCGCCAATTTGATCAATAAATTGTTGTTCTGAAAGACCAATATTTGGATCGAGCTTGAAGGTTGGAATACGGCCTTCGTTGGTATTGAACACCTTCATAAAGGAGACGTTAACCACATTGTACATTGGGTCAACTTCATCCAGTGTCACACACGGTGCATTACCGCCCTTGTAGCCCGCCCCATCGCACCAGTTATGCCAATAACCGACTACCACACCACCATCTGGGTTCACCATCTCATTAGCGGATGCGACGTTCGCAAGACCACTCAAACCCATTGCTACTGCTAGATATAGCGCTTTTTGCTTCATCGTGTTACCTCTCATCCATTTTGTTTCATCACAACAATCATTCAGTACTTTGTATTGGCACTTAATGAATTTCGTTTGGATTATATGGCTGAGCTAAGAAAACAGATACACTTACAAAGTTATGTTTTTAATCTCTATTTTATAATTGTGATCTTAATTCACGACGCGAAATGAACCGTAAAGCTGCGCTCGCAATTAAGCGTGACGTTCTATCAAAATCCCACAAAAACTTAACCAATCTTCTTTTTTTGGAGCTCGCTCGCAACGATTTCATTAGGATTTAACCCTCTGCATATCAAAAGTTTGCACAACGTAGACATTGTGCTTTAACACCGAGCTTTATAATGCGAGCTTGCAAACAGAGGTTAATTTTATGAAATTAAAAACCGTGTCAGCTTGCGCAATCTTGATTCTTCTTGCTGGATGTCAGCAAAATACTCAAGATGAAGCGGCACAACCAACAACCTCGGCAGATGTATGTAATACACAAGGAAATATGCCAGGTGGGTGGAACGAATTCGATGCTACCCCAGACGCTCAAAAGGCAATGGCCTTTGTCCTAAATAAAATGGAAACTCTCTCTTCGTTTAAACAGATCTTGTCCGTTCATGCACAAATTGTGAGTGGTGTGAACTACGCGATAGAGTTTGAATTGAATGACGGTTCGGTTTGGAACGCGGTTGTTTACCGCAATCTTGATGGTGAATATGCGATTACGCAATCACCGAAAGAAGGTCGTTTCTGCGAACAATAAATGCTTCGAAACTGAAAACCCAAAAGCCCCGCTATTTTACACCGTAATCTAGCGGGGCTAATTATATGGTCCGCCTCACTCTCAAGCCCTACGCTTAGAGTAGGCTCTCAGAACGAGGTGAACCATATGTCTACCATT
>NZ_BAOG01000191.1 GCF_000400365.1 Vibrio jasicida CAIM 1864 = LMG 25398
GTCGTGGCGGAATTGGTAGACGCACCAGATTTAGGTTCTGGCGCCGCAAGGTGTGAGAGTTCAAGTCTCTCCGACCGCACCATACTTTCCTTAATTGGGAAGCACTTAGCTGAAAGGCTAAGACCTGTAGGGCTATCGCCAAGCGGTAAGGCAGCGGCTTTTGATGCCGCCATTCCCTGGTTCGAATCCAGGTAGCCCTGCCATTACAAAACGTTGTTAAGGTTATGCCAATTACCTTAGTGACTAAAAAACACGATGCGGTCGTGGCGGAATTGGTAGACGCACCAGATTTAGGTTCTGGCGCCGCAAGGTGTGAGAGTTCAAGTCTCTCCG
>NZ_BAOG01000190.1 GCF_000400365.1 Vibrio jasicida CAIM 1864 = LMG 25398
TTAATGTCGATTTGTCACACACATCTCACCAAGGTATTAGGTCGTGTCAGTGTTTAATGTGTCACGTGGTTCTCACCTAGTCGTTTTGCGATTCTAGAGGCGTATTTATGGAGTGTTTGTATTTTCAAGTTATTGATAAAAAACATTTTAATGTCGATTTGTCACACACATCTCACCAAGGTATTAGGTCGTGTCAGTGTTTAATGT
>NZ_BAOG01000189.1 GCF_000400365.1 Vibrio jasicida CAIM 1864 = LMG 25398
AATACGGACGCGGGATGGAGCAGCTTGGTAGCTCGTCGGGCTCATAACCCGAAGGTCGTCGGTTCAAATCCGGCTCCCGCAACCAAATCTAAAGCAGTTTGAAGGTCATTTTTAATGATATTCAGGCCGTTAAGAGATGCGACACTAGCTCAGTTGGTAGAGCGCAACCTTGCCAAGGTTGAGGTCACGAGTTCGAACCTCGTGTGTCGCTCCA
>NZ_BAOG01000188.1 GCF_000400365.1 Vibrio jasicida CAIM 1864 = LMG 25398
GGCATTTTTACTATGCGTTGGTTTTGGTGATTAAGGTGGTATGCGGCGGCTTTGGTATTGCGTTGCTCACCCCTTAACAAGGCGTTATATTTTATTTGAAATCAGCGTCTTAAAACTAGTTTGAAGTTGGTTGTTTGTCGACTGTTCAGGCTGTCATGTTTAGCCCTCTTTAAGCATGAAATATGCTAAATATCATTGTATTATAGTAATAAGCAGTATACGAAATGGTAAACTACTGCTAGTTTTCGTTGATGATTAAATGAACACCATTTACCTCTTATTGAAGCTTTACTAAGGAAAAATTTTGCCAGAACCAATCGCAACATTAGGTGGTGCAGCTGTAGTAGCATACCTTTCAAAGGATGGGGTTTCAAAACTGTTAGGTCCGACTGCTGAGTACCTCGGTGGTGAAATGAAGACTCTCGTTGAGAAAAGCCAAAGAAATATAGTCTCAGTATTTAAAAAGGCTGAAAAAAAATGTGGAACAAAAATTGATCAAGAAGGTACTGTAAACGCTAGGGTGATGAAGCATGTTTACGATGAAGCGAGGTTTAGTGATGATGAACTTCTTGCTGAGTATTTTGGTGGTGTATTAGCATCAGCTAGAACCGAAGATGGTATTGATGATAGAGGCGTTTATTATTCTCAAATTGTAAAGTCGATGTCTAGTTATCAATTAAGGTGCCATTATTTTTTTTACTACCTGATGTGGTACAACTCAAAGGGTATGGACCTGAATTTAAACTCCAATATTGATAGAGATAAATTAACTATAGTGGCACCAATCAAATGTTATGAAGAAACATTTAAATCAAATTCTAAGCAAAATGAAATGCCTTTCATTGCTCACTCATTATCTGGTTTAGCTAAAGCAGATTTAATCGGTGAAAGTTTTGCTTTGCAAAACCCAGAAGATTTAAAAAAGAAAAACATCGAAGTTGATCAGTTTGCTTTTGTTATACAACCAACAATTACAGGTTTGGAGCTCTTTATTTGGGTTCATGGTCAAGGTGAAATTGGTTTGCCTGCATTTATGTATCAAGATTTAGTTGAAGTACCAGATATAGACATGAAAAATGTAGAATTAACTAAATTAAAGAATATTTGATAAGCAGCTAAAACGCGCAGCTAATTTATTATTGTTCGTTTTAGCTAACTAGCTATTTAATTGCGAACTTGTACTTTTTCATCTAAGAGGTGTGTTTTTTCTGGCGATATTTTAATTGGAGCGTCTTAGTTGGGTTAGGAACCCAAGTTAACATCGTAACTCTTTATCAATAAAATCAGTCGATTGTTGTAAAATATAACAAATTGTTTAAGAGTGATTCGGCACGCGTGGCATTTTTACTATGCGTTAGGTTGAGTGGTTAAAGTGGTCTGCGGAAGCTTCGGTATTGCGTGCCTCACACCTTAACAAAGCGTTATATTTTTAATCGAATTTTGAGGAAGTTTTAAGTGTTAAAACCAGAGTTACTAACGTTAGTTATTGATGAAGAAACAAGCTATTGGGGTGGTGTCAGGAAAATATCGACATCTGAGCTTAGTGAGTTTTTTCGTATTTTAACTGTTTCACATAGTATAGCTGCGCAGCTTGAGAGTAATATTGTTTTCTCTGACTCTGATCATCGATTAAATGTACGAGAATGCCTAGGTGAGATGCTCCTCTTAAACAGCTCAGCTGAAAATAGCAAAGATATAGCCACATTTAATAAAAGTATTGATTATTTTTATCAGCGCAGCGTTGGTAGTTCATATCTTCCAAGTGGATTAGAGGTCGTTTCTATAAGCTACAATAGTCCACTAAAGGTTGTTATTAGCGGTGGTCCGCTAAAAGTTTTACTTTTGACTGTTGCTGTCTTAGGCGGAGAGGTTAATGTTGGTGATTTTTCAGTAAAAATGCCGGGAATCTCTGAAGCAGTTCAGCGCTTGTCGGAATCATACCTAGAAATTCAGAAGTACAGAGACCAAAAAGAGTTAGCAAACAAGGTCATTGAAAATCACGTTATGCAACTACCTCATCCAGATATTTACAAAATCAATTCATTGGATAAAAAAATATAACAAAGCATTTAAGAGTGATTCCCAACGCTTGGCATTTTTCATTACATCGTTGGGTTTCGTGTTTACGGTGGTATGGTTGAGTATCGCGGTGGCGTTGCTCACACCTTAATGCGGCGTTATGCGTCAGTCACATTGTTTGCCAAGAGTACATATATGAGAAATGTAGCTATGCCTAAATTGTTGTTTTCATCTTGGTCCTATTGGGCTGATCGGGGCTCGTTAGAAAACATCAACTATCCGGGCGTTTATGCTTTAGCTATTACCTCGGACGACCTTACTGGTCAAAAAATGTCGTTTGAAAACGTTGTATATATTGGAATGTCCAATTCTCTATCTGGTATCAAAGGCAGACTGAATCAACTTAACCGCTCGATAAATGGTGGGCATGGTCATAGTGGTGGCAATACTATTCGTGGTCACCTTGGTGAGTATTCGGATTGGAAAAATGATTTAGATTTGTATGTGTCTATCTGCCCGATAATTTGTGATGTAAAAAGGCGTTCTATCGAAGATTTAAAGTTAATGGGCGCAGTTAGTTATATGGAATATGAGGCATTTTCTTTGTTTAGGTCCAAAAACTCAGCACTCATCAAGCCTAAGTATAATAAGCAGTAAACGCATAACAAAGCGTTTAAGACAGATTCCCAACGCTCGGCATTTTTGGTTTGCTTCAAGTTCCGTGTTTACGGCACAATACTTTAAGTTTGGTGGTCTGCGTTGCTCACTACTTAACGCGGCGTTATGTTTTTGGAGGTAATTTTTGATTAATTCGGTAGTAGAATTCCTTAAAGAGATAGAGGGACATGAGATTCACTCTACTCAAATGTTTCGAGGTCATGCAAATCAGGAGTGGGAACTGCTCCCTACATTGGCTCGAATTAATCCGCTAAATATTTCTACATCGTATGATTTAGGGTGGCGTGGAGTCGAGCAGTCTATACTGGATAAGTTTATGAAGCATGCAATTCGCTTCATGGAAAAAGATCCTAAAAATACGCTAGAAATCATGATACATGCCCAACATCATGGTGTTCCAACTCGCTTGTTAGATTGGTCAACTAATCCACTGAAAGCCCTTTATTTCGCTGTTGAAAATAGTGCTCATGACGACGTTGACGGCGTCGTCTATACATATTCACCAACGAGCTGGCATACCACTTCAAATGCGTCAGATATGACTTCTTGGAATCGGCTTGTAGCGTTTCATCCTAATTTAGTTAACGACCGTGTCGCAGCTCAAGAGGGGTGTTTTACCCTTTTTCCTTTTGCAATACCTCAAGAGGATGACAGTCGCTATTTGTCAACTGAAGCATTTCAACCACAGAATGTTCAAGTTAGCATGCACTCAGTACTAATTCCAAAACAAGCTAAGCCAGCATTGAGGAAACAACTAGAAAAGCTCGGTGTATCAGACGCTTCAATGTTCCCAGATTTGGATGGAATTGCAAAAAACATACGTAGAGATTTTGGTTTCATTTAGTACAAACATAACAAACTGTTTAAGAGTGATTCGCAACGCGTGGCATTTTCACTATGCGTTGGTTTTTGTGTTTAAGGTGGTTTGCTGCGGCTTTTGTATTGCGTTGCTCACACCTTAACAGGGCGTTAGTTGGCTGGAGCAAGATGTACTTTAGTTAGGTAGTTAAACAGATGAAATCAGATGAAGAAGTTATAGCGCTTATCGGTAATGAATGGATATCTAGAATCAATGAAAATACAAAAAGAGTAGCATTAGAGTTCAAAGCTACAGTTGAAAAATATGAAAGCGCCAAAACAAAAGAGGAAGTAAAAACTTACCTTGAACAATGGCTTAATGAGAGCCATCATTCAGATGTATTTTACACCGAGTTCAACGCGACCAATGTTGATTATGGTGAATTCCGTTTCGTGAAGAGCTTTTTCCCTGAGTTAGATGAATGGAACCATGCATTTGAAATGCACTGCCAATCAGTTGGCGTCGATACCTTTTATGATGACTTAGCAAGCGATTTAAGCCATGACTTAAACTGTCGATTTATTGATCTAAGAAAACTTCTAAATGCTTTGTTTTTTCGAGCCGCCGAACTTAAGGCGTTCGACTTGTTAGCTGATTACTTGAGGGCGCAAATACATTGGATGGAAAATAATAAATTTTGCACCGCGGTATACAGTCACGATGATGGACATTACGGTAGCCTTGCTGCAATCGAACTCATGGGTCAGAGCCTTGAATACGTGCCATTGTATCTTGATTACTTAAAGGCTTTACCGGCGGATAATTGGATGAAAACAGATATCTCGGAAATTGATGAATTGACGGGCGATTTGGTTGATAAACATGGTTTTAGTGAAATAACTTATCCATTGATTGAGGCACAAGTGACCTACGCTTTAAATGAACATGGATTAGAGGTTTTTAGCGAGTGGTGTGAAAACGGGCTTGTCGAGTGGCTTACAGACAATAACAAAATCGATTCTCTTTTAGCTGCTGAAGAAGAATGGTTTAAGAAAATAGATGATTTAGAAGACTTAGATGACTATGGTGTTCGCTCTATTTTGAACAAATATTATTGACCTCTTAATTTGTATTTTGATTAGCGAGGTTTAAGTTAACAAAACTTAACCTATTTCTCGTGCTAGATATGCCAACTAACAATCTGTTTAAGAGTGATTCGCAACGCGTGGCATTTTTATTATGCGTAGCGTTTAGTGTTTTAGGTGGCATGCGGCGGCTTTGGTATTGCGTTGCTCACACCTTAACAGGGCGTTATGTGTCTATGGAGGAAAAAATGATATCCGATATCTTAGAAGAAATTTTGACACCAGTTTCTAGGACGATTAATAAGGTTATTAGCTTTCTAGTGGTTGGCGTATTCGTTGAGTTTGGATGTTATTTTCTGGGTAAAGTAACTTTGTTATTACTCACGCTTGGTAGGTTCCCTGATAAAACTAAATCACAAGAACATAAAGGTAAAATATCACTTTTCGGGCTTACCATTTTCTTTTCAATTTTAATTTTCATCGCACATAACAACCAAGTAGACGCATAAAAACCAAATAACGGCGTATCAAACCGTTAGGGTTTCATCATTCGATTTGTTCACATCTTGAGCTCGCCACATAACAAATTGTTCAAGAGTGATTCGTCACGCGTGGCATTTTTACTATGCGTTGATTTTAGTGGTTAAGGTGTTATGCGGGAGCTTCGGTATTGCGCGCCTCACACCTTAACAAGGCGTTAACTGGCTAGGAGTAATATGGAACATATCGTAGAAATAATAAAAGCTTTAGCTTGGCCTGTTGCAATGGTGTGGCTTGGATATTTGTTTCGAAAGGAAGTTAAAAGTTTAATGGGGAGACTTACCGCATTAAAACATGGTGAGACAGAAATCAGCTTTACGCGTGGCTTAGAGAAAGCAGAACAAAAAGCTTTGGAAATTTCCCAGTCCCAAGACCCTGTTCATGAGTCGACAGCCGAAGAGTTGAGTCAAAAAGAGCAGCTATACCGTTTAGCTGAAATATCTCCACGAGCAGCAATTGTTGAAGCTTGGACGTTAATTGAAATTGCAGCAGTAAAAAATGATTTAACAACAGGTACCGCGATAAAACGTACTAATCCGAAGTTAATTCTAGAGCATCTTGAAAATACTGGAAATTTCAGTCCGAATAGCATCGAGGTAATAAACAGTTTGAGGCAGCTTCGTAACAGAGCTACCCATTTACCAGACTTCGCTATTTCTCAAGATGAAGCTGAGCGTTATCTTGATTTGGCGTTAAAAAGTGTGCATGCAATCGAAAATATCGCCAGTTAACAAACTGTTCAAGAGGGATTCGCAACGCGTGGCATTTTTACTATGCGTTGGTTTTAGTGTTTAAGGTGGTATGCAACGGCTTCGGTATTGCGTTGCTCACCCCTTAACAGGGCGTTAGTTTTATGGAGGAAATATTGTGGAAATCTGGAAGTTATTGTTCTTTATACCTGCG
>NZ_BAOG01000187.1 GCF_000400365.1 Vibrio jasicida CAIM 1864 = LMG 25398
CATTTTTACTTTGCGGTGGCTTATGTGATTAAGGCTCTGTGCGGTAGCTTTTGTATTGCGTTACTCACACCTTAGCAAGGCGTTATGTGCCTACAGAGGAAATTATGAACAACAGGCAAATACTAGAGTTAAAAAAGCGTCGGCGTAAAAAGCTTGAAGTTTACTTTAATCGCAAAGCACATCGCGAGGAATATGAAAAGCAACTTCAGCTAGCTTTTCATGAGTATCAACAAAAAAGAGCAGGTATGCCCCGCAAACACGCTGATTTCTTTGAAACTGTAGATAAAGGAACTAAAGAGCTCAGTATCGCGATGACATTTTTTCAATTGCTAGAGTCTCAGTTAGGCGAACATTTAGTTCAGGTTCAGTTGGCAGGCGACCCACCTGATGTAGCTGTAGTTACGAATAAAGGAACCACTTTTGGTATTGAAATTACGGAATTAGTCAGTGAAAAAGCTATTGGTCTTGATATAAAAAACAAACGTGAGCAGTATTTGACAGAAATCCTATCTTGGAATGCTAATACCCTACAGACGAAGCTAGAAAAGATTATCACTGGTAAAGCTGAAAAGTGCGCGAGTATTGAGCCAACATACGATAACTTAGTACTACTAATATTTACGGACGAGCCTCGTCTAACTTCTGATGTCATCAGAGACTATTTATCAGAAATTAAGCTTCCTAGTTTATCTCCTTTCGATTTGGTTTACGTTCTGACAAGCTATGAACCTAAAATCAATGGGTACGGACTAATTCAACTCGGCACATAACAAACTGTTCAAGAGGGATTCGCAACGCGTGGCATTTTTACTATGCGTTGGTTTTAGTGTTTAAGGTGGTATGCGGCGGTTTTGGTATTGCATTGCTCACCCCTTAACAGGGCGTTATGGCGCAGGGCAAAATCCAGCTAAGGGGACTAGATGAGTGATAAAGTGAAAGTGGCCCTGAAATGGCTCAAAGATCATTTGGAGGCTGAGGGTGTTGAGTACCAAATTGTTGGTGGGTTAGCGGCAACTATTCATGGTGGAAGTCGTGAAATCGCTGATATCGATCTTTATATTCGCAATTCTGACGTAAACAAGGTCTTGGCTCGCGTATCGCAGTTCATATCTAAACCGTTAACTCATTACACTGAGTACGGTTGGGATATAGAGTATTTTCAACTGGTTTACCAAAATCAAAAAATTGAAATTGGTTTAGATCTAAACACGAAGATACAATCAGCTCTCGATGGTTCTTGGCATGAGCTTGAAATCCACTTTTCAGAGTCAGTGGTAAAACACTATCAAGGTATCGAATTACCAGTTATTCCAGTCCATCGTCTCGTTGAGTACAAGCGAATATTGGGTAGGGAAGTCGACCTAATAGACATACAAGAACTAACGTGAGTTCAGCACCATAACAAGCAATTCAAGCTGATTCGCAACGCTCGGCACTTTCGGTTTCAACTTGTTTGGTGATTACGGTGCAGTGTTTTAGTAAAGTGGCAGCGTTGCTCACAACTTAATTGGGCGTTAGCCGTCATGGAGCTTGCTATACTCAAAGTGATAGAATAGTATCACTTTAGTATTCCTTTGGAGCAGCTCTCATGAAAGTAGAAGTAGTTACAACACTTAAACGCCAAGCAACTAAGATCCTCGCCGATCTCCACGACACTAAAGAACCCGTGTTAATTACTGAGCATGGTAAGCCATCTGCGTATCTAGTTGATGTTGATGACTACGAATTTATGCAAAATCGTTTAGCTATTCTTGAGGGTATTGCACGAGGTGAGCGTGCACTAGCTGACGGTAAAGTGGTAAGTCATGATGAAGCCAAGGACAAAATGTCAAAATGGCTGAAGTAATCTGGACTGAACCAGCGTTATCTGACCTCAATGATATTGCTGAATACATCGCACTTGAAAATATCGTAGCTGCAAAGCAGTTAGTACAAACGATCTTCTCCAAAGTGGAACGCCTACAAACTTTCCCAGAGTCAGGTCGTATTCCACCCGAGCTAGAACATTTAAGTTATCGTGAAGTTGTCGTTAATCCATGTCGTGTTTTCTATAAACAAGACGGTGACAAAGTGTTTATTCTGTTTGTTATGCGTGCAGAGAGAGATTTGCGTAAGTTCCTGTTGAGTAAGCAGTAACCTTTGGGAATGAGCGGCTAACAAACTGTTCAAGAGGGATTCGCAACGCGTGGCATTTTTACTATGCGTCGGTTTAAGTGATTAAGGTGGTATGCGGTAGCTTCGGTATTGCGTTGCTCACCCCTTAACAGGGCGTTATGTACTTTCTCGAAAATTAACCTAGCCAACGTATGAAATTAGGTCGTAAACTTAGCTTAATTAGAGGGTTAGGTGATAGATATGGCATTTTCAGAAATTGAGCAACAGCGTTATAGAAAGGTAGTGGAGAAGTACCTTGATTCTTGTCGGCCGCCAGAAGAGATCCGCAACCAACTTGATATTGGGTATCGTTTAGAGGGGCAAGTCATCGAAATCTTCGAGATACGTCCTAAGTGGAATGATCCATCCGAAAAAATGGAGTGCCCAGTAGCCAAAGTCAAATATTATAAGTCGCGTGATGCGTGGAAAATTTACTGGATGAAATCCGACCAAAAATGGCATTCGTATGAGCCAGTTCCAGAGATTCAACTTCTAGAAGCTTTCTTGGAAATATTGGAAGACGATACTTATGGGTGTTTCTGGGGATAGAACCAACCACGTACATAACAAACTGTTCAAGAGGGATTCGCAACGCGTGGCATTTTTACTATGCGTTGGTTTTAGTGTTTAAGGCGGTATGCGGCGGTATCGGTATTGCGTTGCTCACCCCTTAACAGGGCGTTAGTACGGGTTTGACATCAAAGGTCATAAGTTTTGGTGTTTATCTGTTTTTGCGCTCGTCTTTACACCTTTTAGTTTGTACCT
>NZ_BAOG01000186.1 GCF_000400365.1 Vibrio jasicida CAIM 1864 = LMG 25398
GAGCGCCAAGCGTTGCGAATCACTGTTGAATTGTTTGTTATGTTTTACCACAAACACATGATTTACTTGAGAAAGAACTGCTATTTCTAGCAAGTTTTCTGAACTAAACCACAAGGCTGAAACCAACTTGACCGACAAAGGCGACCAGCCTAAAACAAGTAAGCCCACTTCCCTGCCCAATGAGGCAACCCGACTAAGCCCCAACAAGTTCCCTTTCTTTCCTACCAAGCGCAAAACAATGCTGAATTGCCGAGGCAACTGCCAAGCAAAAATGCCAATTGACTGAGAACCTAGAAGCGACTTTAAGCCAGCTAAACCACAAACCAACCGCCACGACCTGACAATGAAGCAACCCGCGAACATTGGCATGTTTTACGGGCTGAGAGATTCAAGAACTTAGACCGACAATGCAGATTTGCTGAGTCTACTAGAGACGAATTGCCAGAGGGACAAAGAACTAGAGCCTAAAACCTTTAAGCCGTTGAAATACAAGTAAACATAACGCCCTGTTAAGGGGTGAGCAACGCAATACCGAAGCCGCCGCATACCACCTTAAACACTAAAGCCTACGCATAGTGAAAATGCCATGCGTTGCGAATCCCTCTTGAACAGTTTGTTAGGCTGTTCAGGTGGCTCTTTAGTATTCTCGAGCTTTCATACTAAGAATATTATTGGTGTTGATAGAAAAAGTCTCACCAGAGTCAAGACTATAGAATCCGCAAAATGACTGATAGCACCCTATAAGCTTTAAGTTTTGTTCTTGAACTAAATCTTTGGGTTGGAACAAAACATCAACAAATCCGCTATGCTGAGATGCCAACTCGTCCGCTTTATCTTCTCCGTACACACCGACACCAACAATAACACCGCACAAGCTCAAAACAGGAAGAGTAAGACATAATCCTTTTACGCTAGGTTTGAGAGTATCGGAATTTAGTAAAGTTTTAATACAAAAAATTGTTAACGCTGCAACAGGTAATGATATGTACCAGTACTCAATAAGTAAGAAAATTATGATTCCGGTACCAACAGTAATTTGTTTCTCTGAAGCAACACTAGCCTGCAACGGCCCAACAGGTAATTCAAAATATCCATAATACGCACCTTGATAGATATGACCAGCAAAGTACAAATATGCGCCGATTATAGATATAATTAAGGCTAGATCTATTAGCTTGTGTTCTTTCATGACTTTACACTCCATTGTAAGCCTAACGCCCTGTTAAGGTGTGAGCAACGCAATACCGAAGCTCCCGCATACCACCTTAAACACTAAAACCAACGCATAGTAAAAATGCCACGCGTTGCGAATCACTCTTAAACAGTTTGTTAGCCAGCTGGCCCAAAGTGTATTTCCCTATGGCAGTTGGGGCAGAGACTTATTACATTTTCAAGGCTGTCTAAGCCGCCCTGCGACAACGGTATTATATGGTGAACCTCTAAGTACGGCTCTCCATTGGAACGCTTAATAAAGGGCGCTTTTTCTTTGCACTTTTCGCAAAAGCCTTCTGCTCTATATAATGCTTCCGCGACAACATCAGGGTCTCTACGATAATCCTGAACCAGTCTATAAACGACTTTCGGTTTAGTAGATCTAGAAGCCAACCTTCTTTGACGGTTTTCTGAACTATCATCAAGTGACTCATTTACTTCATTTTCGAAGGTCACTTTATATTCGGCTTGTGATTCTTTGATTGTTTCATTTGCTGTTGGGAACAACTTATCCTGAGCCACAAATCTGATAAATGCCTTGGCATTGATTTCATCAAACGTTTGAACAAGTCCAATATGGACGTTTCTAAGTTTTTGATTCGAAGCTTTACTGATAACAAACAGTGGAATCTTGGATTCAAAGCAGTTTTTTAGCGCTTGTATTTCATTTTGATCATGACTTCCATTTCTGTTTGTATTCGGAAAATCATAATCGATGCCCTTTGACGACATGTTATCACTGTAGTTTTTACCGGTGTGCAAGATACTAACTGCAACTCCGCTCGATGGAGAAACTACGCCCCTTGTTACATCTGAGTTAACCCATACTCCAGCCGCACCACCATAGATACCCAAGTCTCTCAACTTAGAAGGCTTTACATCAATCGCAATGTCTACATAGCTGATCGCATTGAAAAGTCGTTGTCTTCTTTCTATTTCTTTTATTATCAACGTAATTCCCATTTTCTTTGTTGCTGGCTAACGCCCTGTTAAGGGGTGAGCAACGCAATACCGAAGCCCCCGCATACCACCTTAAACACAAAAACCAACGCATAGTGAAAATGCCACGCGTTGCGAATCCCTCTTGAACAGTTTGTTATGTGCGTGCTAATTGAGGTACTTTTGCCAATGTTGCTGCCCTTTCAAAACTACCCTGTAATCTTCGTAGTCCAATGAGCTGTAAAGCTTTTTAGCTGCAACATTATCATCACCGACCTCTAATGTGATTTTGAGGTAATCATTATCACGACAATACTGTTCGATACCACTCAGCTGCGCCTTGCCAACACCTTTTCCACGAAAACTTTCCGACACCATAAAATCATGGATATTCATCACTCTTTGCGCACGATAAGTTGAGAACGATTCAAAACAAACCGCAAATCCAGAAGGCTTATTGTCGACAAAACTGATAAATCCGTGGAAATAAGGCAACGCAAATAGCTGAGCAATTACTGAAAGATCTAGCTCAACTGAGAACCCAGATAGGTATTCTCTAAACAAAGTCTCGAATATACCCTTGTCCTCAATGCTTTCTGTTTCAATAAGCCTGATTGTGATTTCCATATCCATTTCCACCAAAGCACATAACGCCTTGTTAAGGTGTGAGGCACGCAATACCGAAGCTCCCGCATAACACCTTAACCACTAAAACCAACGCATAGTAAAAAT
>NZ_BAOG01000185.1 GCF_000400365.1 Vibrio jasicida CAIM 1864 = LMG 25398
GCGACAATGAGAAAGTCATTCGCCCACCCTTTGTGGCGCTCTAGGCCTACGGCAAACCACTCAACATAAACACGGCTATAATGCGCACCAAATCGAGGGTAAGATTCAAGGTTTATCAAGTTTCGGAACATTCTCAATTTCAATGTAGCTATGTTCCTATAAAACAATGCGTTATGTGTGGTTATGTTGGTTAAGTGGCTGATTCGTATAAGCGAATGTTCGTAGCCGTTTAAATCCCGACTTTGATTAATGGCTTAATTCTTCGGGATTTATTGGTAGTACGGCGCGAACGCTTCGGAATATTCGTTGAATAAAATTCGTTGTACTCGTCAGCCTCTCAACCTGTGCGCACTTTTTCATGAGGTGTAAGTCACAGTTTGATATTTGATTGAACAAAAACAAACGTATAGCTGGGACATAATTACAATGAAATTGACTTCTTTTCATGAAGTGCTTGCGCTTCATTTTCAATATGACTTACAAGCCTGTGCAGACTTTCTGCACGTTAACGTCAAAACTATCCGCCGTTGGCTATCTGGTGAAAGCGCCATAAACCCCGCCGCAGAAAAACTGTTGTACATCGTTGCGCGCGGTTATCTGCCACCTGACATTCGCTTTCATGACTATCGCATAGACGTAACGAAAACCGCGATAATTACCCCTATGGGTCGTGAAATTGGCATCATCGAGCTTGACCATTTAGCGTTGATGAAAGATGAATATCACGCCTTAGTTGACCGTCATGGACGGATACTCAATCCACCACTGGTTGAAGCTAAAGTGCGCCCCAACCCATTTCGTGGCAATCGCCGCAGTAAGGCTGTGCACTGGATTCCTAGTCGCGATACTTCTTTGAATCGACCACAGTTTAAGTGCGAATAGTCAATCAAAAAACAAACAAAACCCGCAGTGTTTGCGGGTTTTGTTTTTAGGGTGCAACAAGGCAACTCACTGTATCTATTTAGCTTTCACACTCTATCTCTATTACTTTTTTAAAGTATGCACTATTATGTATATAGTAAGCTAGCTTGAGTGAGAATATGGATATACAAAAGACATCTAGAGAGCTCTTATCGAAAGCTCGGTTGCTTCCAAGGCACACATTCGCGATTGTCCGTAGTGACGTCAGTCAAATCGTAAAGCAGCTAGACGCGTTGGAACAGTACATACAAACGAATGAAAGTTCACAGTTTGATAATGACTCTGTTCGACTCTGTTTATCGGAACTCCGCTACATACTCAGTGAGTGTCGTTACCATCAGTTTTGCACCATCATCATTTACTTTATTGTGATAGTTTCTCTTGGTGGATTTTTGATTTTTCTTTAATTTCTTTAATTTCTTTAAAAGTATTTTCCTTGGGTTTGTGCCGTTATTTAGATTTTAACTAACGTTTTTTCGTTGTTTTTGAGCGTTTTGACTTCGGCTCACTTTCTTTGCTGTTCTCTTGCCCTTGTATAGTCACCACGCCTTGCGTTGACAATGGTTTGCTCAATTTCATTCCAGATTTCGTCATCAGGTAGCCCTCGTTTTCTCAGTCTAATCGCTGTCACTAACAGCAATCCAATATCACTCAAACGCTCATCAAGCGTTTGTTGGCGCTTGCCTTGCTGATATAGCAAAGCAATCACCAAAATCATGTATGGCGGTATATTGCCAATAACAGGAAGTACCGCGTTAATCCACTCCATCGCGCACCCTTACGTTACGCACCACTTCAGATGCGTAACGTAAATCGCGAACAATTCTCTGCACATCTTCTACGTCTTTGTCGTCATCACGAAGAATTGATGTAGCCGAGGCAATCGAACCAAGCGCACCCAAAATTGCAGTTACGCTGCCGCCTGTTGTCACCGCATCAACCAGTAATGCAACGGATACCGCCGCAGTGATAAAACCTTCCCAAGTGGACACCTGTTTTAGTCGTTTAATCATAGCAAGTTCACTCCTGCCGCAGCTTCATTGCGGCTGTAGTTGTGCCCAGACTCCATGATTGACATTGCATGCACAAGGTCAGTCAAAATAGTCTTATTGGACAAATCCAAGCGGTCAGAAATGGTTACGCCCATGCGCTTTGCTACAAAGTCAGCGTATCCGCTAGTGTGGTTTTCAATAGGTGGAGCCCATCGGTGAATAAGCTCATTAACAGAGCTCAAACCATAAAACTTTTGATAGTTTTGGAGTAGCTTAGCGGCAGCACGAAAACCCCATTTCGAGTGTTCAAAAATCGCAAAGCGACCATCCGTGCCCGTTTGACCTTGCCAGTTGTTGGCACTGTTGTACTCAACGTTTAGCGGGTTGTTGTTACGAACGCCGCGCGTCTGGTCTGAGCCTGTGCCAGCCCCTTGGCCGACAGTTGTTTTTGCCTTGTTTTTCATCATGAAATACACCAAAGATATAAGAGTTAGAACAATAAGAAATCGAATTAGCATGCCAAGCACCTATGATTCTTCGATTGTGGCGGAAGCAGTAGCAATAGAGGTTATTAGTCGGTAGTACACTTTTATTGCGTATTTATAATCACCATTACCAACATGCTTTGATTGCTTTAATGAGCGACAAATTACGGAGTTATCAGGAACGCGACTCATCGCCTCCTCAAGTGCTTCGGCTGGTAAGCCGTAGTAAGACGAAAAGCCTGTTGATTGAACCTCACCTAACTTCATAAGCCCTTCAAGGTCACTTTTGTCTGCTTTGTCTTTGAGCTTGTCGTCAATCTCGGTCTTGTTGTAGTAATCATCGAGAAGCGCGTTGATTTCCTCTTCTGTTAGGTAGCTTCTCAAGATTTCGTAAATTTCGGTTTTGGTGAAGTAGTCAGTTAAATCAACATCACCGCCCGTTTCTTTACTTGCTGGCGGCGGAAATACTTGCAAGCGTCCTTTGTTTAATTCCATCGTTATGATTCCCCTTTGAGCTTGGTAGTTGGCGAGGACTCATTGACCACTAAGAACTGAACTTTATCGCCCTCAGTGCCAGACGCACCAACGCGCATCGCATCAAACCAGCCAACAATTCGCTCCCCTGGATACACAGGAAAAGCCCCAAATAAAAAAATCGGGTCTTTGTTTTCCAATGGAGCACAAGCAATCCATCCACTGCCGCTAGGCTGTGTTGTCATATCAAGAACGCCCGTATCCCACCAATTTGAACCAAAGGTGATAACATCACTTGCTTGTACTGTTTGACTTAAGTAACGCAAAGGTACGACAAACATACGACTTGAGCTGTCAATGGTCAGCTTTGCATCATTCGCAAACTCAACAGGCGGCAATTCGCTCACCTTAATTGATGCGTCCGAATCAATCTCAATAGGTGGCATCTCGCCAATATTGACCGTGGTGTTATTGGCAAGCTCGATAGGTGTATTAATCACATCAATCGTGACAGGTTCTTTGATTTCGTTAACATCCACCGCGCCTGTTACGTCGAGCTCGTCGTTTTGACGACCAATAGGAATGTCAGCTAGCTGGTAATGGATAACTACTTCTACATCATGCGGATTGATAAGTGCTACGCTCGAAAAGTCACTAATTTCTAGTGTATCGTTGCGCTTAACCTCAACGCGAACCACTCCGCCTTTACTTCTCTCAAGCTCTAGTAGCACCGTGTTGCTGGCATCTCGCACCAAGAAGTAAGGCGCAGTATTATTGCCAACTATATAGCGCTCCTCGCTCGCAATTGTCGCCTCAACAATGCGTTGACTAACAGGAATCATCTAACGTCCTCCTTTTAGTGCAATAACAATAATCATAAGGAAGAACAACGCAAATACAGTAATGAGCAACTTATTGTTTTGCTGTGCCAAATCAGACGCACCACCCGTTGCGTTGCTGGCATTAACAGCGTTTGCGAACTGCATGGACTGCCCCGCAATGCTTGATGATTGGTTCATTGCTTCGGTTAGTGAATCAAGCGCAGACTCACCAAAACCAAGCGCTTCATTTACTGTGTTTTCACTAAAATCAAAAGCCTCACTCATTGACGACTCGCCAAAGTTGAATGCTTCGCTTACTGTGCCCGAACTAAACTTCAAAGCGTTTTCGAGCATATCGCCACTTTCTGACACGGCGTTATTGGCGACATTTGCCGCGCCAGCTATTGCGCCGTGGTCGGTCAAAACAACACTACTATCCTGAATACCTGATAAGATAATCCCATCATTATCGCCAGACACCCCAACCTGTGAGCTGTTGTTTTGACTGTTGTCAGTGGTCGAGTTGGAACTTGAACTTTTACCGCCCACAATTCACTCCCAAAATATAATAATCTTCACGGTCTAGCCCTCGTTGCTCGACGGTTAATCCGTGACGTTCCAGTAGGCGCTTTAATGCAATACGCCTAGTGTGAAAGCGTATTGATTGAATCCCCTTTACTTGCAAAGCTGCACTGTTAAGAAAGAGCGAAGTTTCCACCGCATCACCAGTTAGGCCAACCACAACAAGCTCGCCATCTTCTAGGCGAAGCAAAAGCGCGGTATCGTTGAACAGATAACAGCGCGCATCACCGGACTGTATTTCTGCTACTGGGTCGTAATCCACAAGTGCAAGCTGTAACTGCGCTTTCACTTGCTCATACTCAACGGGCACTAGCTTATTTCTTTGCATACAGGTAAAGCGCCGCGATAATAATTAGCGCAATAGCAAGCGCCACCATTGGGTTGACCGTATTGCTAGGCGAGCCCATATTGAGCGAGCCGACGTTCATCCCTGTACTAAAACTGCCGTCCGCACTAGATGGTCCAGCCGTCCCACCCGAAATGCTTGCACCTTGTCCCATGCCTAAACTCGGAATCATTTAGCCACCTTAAATACAACAAAAAGTATTAATAAAATGAGTGCAATGTAAGTGACCTTTTTGGTTGCGGAATAGGTCGCAAAACCTACCCCGCCAACCGCCGCGCCACCTATCAACCAAGGAATTAGCGCAACTGGCATCACTTACCCCCACGAATGAACAACATAACCAGCACAAGCAACACCAACACAGCGAGCCCGATATACATCGGATTCATACTTTGCGCTTGCGGGTTAGCTGTTGGTGCGATGTTGTTAGAGTCATTCGCACCACTGCCTTGCGTTGAGATGTTGCTTTGACCTGAGAAGTCATTACCTTCGATTGCACTGACGGCGCTGTCGGTCATTGCATCCCACAAATCGCTTGTTGTGTCAGTTAATCCATTCCAAGCGCCCTCGACGCTATCGGTTATTGAATCCCACCAACTCATAAAAGCCCCCTGTTACTTGCTGTTTTGCGCTACCGCTTGAACAAGTAAGTCTTGACGCTCAATGTCTAGGTACTCGATAAACGATTCGATTGAGTTCACCACCTTGCTTGTGTGCAAGCTAAATAAAAGCTCTTGCTGGCGCTCGGTTGGGAATAGCTCATTGCGGATGTAGCCACGCATTAAGAAATCAAGATGGAAAAAGCCATCTTGCCAAACGCGACCGTTACGAGCTGCGCGGTAACGCTCAAGCACTGTGTCAGTCGCATACGACTCATCACCATCGCGCTTAATTTCCAGCTCGGTGATTGCATCCGTTTTAAAGTGAATGCGGCGGATGTTTCGCCCCATCACAGACGGAATGGAACTGAACTGGTTTTCCCCTGCGGCTGGCGCTGGGATGGTATGCTTTTCAATGCGAGGTAAGAAAATACGCACAGCTTGAGGTGTGTTGGCTACTGGGTGAACTGACAAGGTCGGTGTTGCTGGGTCGCCCGTACCTTTTGCGGCGATATCGACTTCTAAAATCAATTCTTCACCCGCCATTGTCACCAGTGACGTTTGCTGCTGTCCGTCTTTGAGCTTCATAGACAGATCAGCAAATGGAATGATTATGATGTTTTCACCATCAGGCACTAGACCAGAGTAATCGAGCACATTTTTGTATGCGTCGATAGTATTGAATAGCGTTGCTGGCGCGTCATAGAAGTCTTTACCATTGAGGCGGCACTTAATATTTAGGCTCTCAGGCTTCAAGTTAGTGCGAAGCATAAAGAAGTCGTATGTTTCACCCGTTGGTACTTTTACCACTGCGCGCCCGTTGTAACCGACACCAGTAAACGCTTGGATTTTTTTAGGACGAACGCCCAAATATTTTTTAAGCATTAGAACCACCCACTATCGCCATTGATTTGTTTTTTCAGTGATTCCAATGCGCCAACATTGTTAATCACTGCCAACATGAACAGCACAATAACTGCCGTCCAAAGCATTGACTTGTGTTTCTCTTTCATTGTTTCCCCTGCCTTAGTTAGTGGAGTTTGTTGATATAAACAACACCAGAAAAGCAAAGGTTTAGCGGGTTTAAAAGTGGTCGTAACCTATAGGTTAAAGCGTTAACCCATAGGTTAGAATGTGAAGTTCATCGGTAGTTGAGCGCGACTTTTGCGCCCGTTGCGCAGTTGAAAGCGCCCTTTTGGATGTTGCCAATACCCTCGCGAGCGAGAAGATACTCAGCAATAGGTTTGCCTATTTTTTCCTTGTTTACCTTTGCGCTAACCAGTGCGCAGACTTCATCAAAGGCAACGCCGCGCCTATCTTCCAGCCACTTAGCGTCGGTTGTTGAGTTGACCGCACCGATAAACCAGATTGGTGATTGTTTCGTTACGGTCTTAGGTACTTCAGCTGCACTTTGAAAGACTGTATGAACCACAATGCCAAATTGTCGCCCGCCGCGAAGCAGCTCACCTGCTTTGCCGTCCAGCTTGGCGGTTGTTTCAGTACAGCTCGCCAATTCTTCAATGACGCAGTGCAGTTTTTGCGCCTTACCGTTGCCAACCGACCACGCAGCAGAGCAGAAAAACTCAAGCTCATCGGACGTTGCGCCCTTGTTGGGAACATACGCCAGTTTAAAAGACTCACCTCGACGGCGAGCTATTACCAACGCCTTGAGAAACACCGCTCGCGAGCTAGTTGAATGGCACATTTGACCGCGAAACTTATCGCCCGCATAGTTTCTATATGGGTCAAAAAACACAGTTTGCGCGGATTTCGGCACTAATCCGATGTGCTTGACCGCAGAGGTTTTACCGCCGCCAGTGCCCGCGATATAAACCGTGTGCTCAGCATCGTGTGACGGGTTGGAGTTAATCGGATTGGGAAGGTTGTACGTCTTCTTTTTTCTCATCTTCTTTCCCTTTACTCTCAAGTTTAAGTGCCTCAACATGACGCTTTGAAGTGTACGCAAGGCTAATCACGGCAATAATCAAAGTGACTTCCTCAATGTAGTTTCCAAAAATCGCCAAAATGGTATCGCCATGCTTTGTAAATACAGGTTGTGCCGCCTCAATTACGGCTTGTTTGCCTTTTTCGTCAAAGGCAAAGTCAACGTTACTAATCGCACTGGTTGCTTGTTCAGTAAGGACAAAGGCTACACTTAGCATTCCCGCGACCGCTTCGCTTTTATCAGGCGCGGCGGGCTCATCGTTTGCCGCACTCAAATCCGAATCCACAACGGCTGTTGATTCCTCTCGCTCTAACTCATCAATAACGCTTGAGAAGTCACCCCATTCTTGCACTTCAAGTTGCTCAGACACTGGTTTTCTCCTCTTGTTGTGGAGGTAATAATTTGCTCACCGACCACAAGGCAAAAGCTAACAGCGCAAGCGCTATTGAAATGCGCTTGAGTGTTTGATTGCTCTGTGTTTTAAGCGCTGGTTTAACGCTTTGCTCGGTTACAATATCACCGTTTAAAGCCTCGTCATTACTGGCTTGCGCTTTAACGTCGATAACTGTTGTTGGGTTATCTTGTTTAACGCTCTCCAATGCATTAAACAGTTCATCTTTGTTGTTGCTTTTAAAGGGTTCAAGCGTTGGTTCAGGCTGTTCGGTGTGCATGTTTTGATTAATAAACTCATCACAACTTTTGCTGATGGATGAATTTCCGCACTTGGGGCACTTGTAATACTTGAGCCCGATATTGCGCGAATTTTTAGGTGTGTTTCCCGTAGCTATCAATTCACCTTCACCAACCTGATGAACGGTTGCAACTTCGGGGCATTGCGGGCACTGAATATACCCCCTTACTGGGTTGGGATGTTTCATGAAGCACCCCCTTGCTCAAGCTGGCTCTTTTCGAGGTTAATGCGCGAGCGCAGCTTGTCACGCGCAACACTATTTAACATATCAAGCTGCTTGATGTGCTCGAACAGCTTGGGGGAAATACCAAGCCCTTCCAGCGTTAAGTTACCCGTCATAATCAATTTTGCCGCCTTACCAAGCAGCTCGCTCGAATCAACGCTCTCAAACTGCTCTAACTCACTCTTTACCGCATCATTGAGCTTGTCTGCCGCATCGAGTGCAAGCAAGTCGTTATCGCACTGTTTAATGGTCTTGTTCATCGGTATCTATTCCTTTTCTGGTTCAAAATGGTTGCGGCATAAGCCGCAACCGAGTTGCTTTACTCGCGACCTGTGTCGCCGTGATTGCCGTAATTGTCTACACGGTCATAGTATTGAGTGCCCGCTGTACCCGCGCAGCCCACTACCAATGCAGCCAACAAAGCAGTGATTAAAAGTTTCATAATGTTTTCCTTAGCAAGTAATTAATTGATTGCCGCTCAATCTCACCGATTGGTATCGGTCAATTTGAACCTTTGCCCCTCGCATGAGTGGAGCGACCAGACATTGAACCCCCTTTAGACTCCACCCCGTTACGTTCATAAGAGCACTTTCAAGTGGTGTAACTGGCTTAATTTCTAGCTGGTTACACTTATTTTCAGTGCTCCAAGTGGCGGCGCTCCGCGCCTTTTTCCACGCTGTAACATCGGACTTCGCAACTAAAGAGAATTGTTCGCTGCACGTATGAATGATTGTTCCTAACCAATCGATGCCAATAACGCGCTTTATTTCTTCGCCGTAGCTGTTAAAGCTACGCTCATAAGCAAGTCGAGCCTCACCGATGTGCTGACAAAATCCCTTCCATCGGGATTTGTCTGCATGCTCGCGAAGCTCGGCAAGATGCTCATCAAAAGCCACATCTCGCGCGGTTGCTCGGCGCAGTTGTCGCCAGATACCGACAGGTGGTGAACCAGATTGCGAAAACTGCTTAATACCCCAAGCGCTCGCCCATGCTCGAACTGACAGTGCGGCATCGTTTGCCGAAATTGTTAGCATCCCGATTTTTTCTGTGTCGGGCATGAAAGCGCCGTTAATGTTCTTAGATATGTACTTGATGATGTAGCCCGTTGCTGTTCCCTTTGCTGGGTCGCATGGCTTAGCTAGAAAGCGCGCTTTTTTAGCGTCTTCGCTTTTGAGTTCGTCACCATCCTCGTTGCGAGCAATAGATTCACATATCGCAACCAGTTGTGACATTTGACTAGGATGACAATATAAGAACATGTGCGCGTGCGGCGCGCCGTCTTCATGAGGTTCGGCAACACGTAAGCCAAACCAGTTAATCTCGCTTTTTGCCAGCATTGCACGTGCAAGCTGCCACTTTTTCATAAGAATCTGATGTGCTTCTTTGTAGGTACACCCGCACCATTTGTGCGAATTTCGATGATATTTAGATGGAAGCGTCCAAGTTAGAAATACACCGTCAAAGCCCATATCAATCGCTTTTTCTTCATCACCGCGCGAACGCACTACCAGTTCAATTCGACGGTTTTCAGGATTCGCCGTGGTGCGCTTGGCCACTTCTTTTAAGTTGTATTCCTGCATAGATTCATGACTGATGAGCATCATGTTTTTCATGAAGTCATCCGCTTCGCGCATCTTTTGCTTGAAGATAGATAGCGTATAGCGAGAAACGTAACAGTGTTGGTGCTTTCTATCTCCCACATTACCAAGCGTAACTTGTGCGTGTTCGATATAACGCTGCCTTAAACGCTTGAATTTACGTGCCAAGTATTTCGCATCAATACAGCGTCGGATTGCGACCTCAAGAATGCGCTCAGCATCTTCAAAGGACAGTTTTTCACCGTCACCCGCTTTACTTACATCTACAAAAGGCGGCTCAATGAAGTAACTCACCATAAGCTGACTAATGCGCTCATAAACGTAAGTTAGTGACGATAAATATCCCGTATAGCTATCATCATCTATGGGTGTGTCTTGGATGACCTCTTGAAAGGTCACAGTTAGCTTGATGCAAAGTTCTTTTATGCGCTCGTCACTCATCAAAATCTCATGCGTGAGCTGAGATTTACTTGCGCTATCTGCAAAGGGGAATCGCTCAACAAAGTGACCGACAAGCTTGTTTGCTTTGGATACAACATCATGAGCAAAGGAAACGATATTTCTATCGTTTGCCCCTGCACGGCGCTTGCGAACTCCCACTTTGAAGTCGATATCTTTGCGAACAATGGTGGGTAAGTGTGCCGTCATATTAGAAATATACTGCGCAGTTGATGGGCTAAAGCGAGGCTGTTTAAATCGCTTGTACTCACTCATAGAAACGGCAATTCCTGTTCAACTAAAACAAAGACTTCTCCGCAAGCTGGGCAAGCAAGCTTTAAATCATCGCTTACAAACTCCTCGTAAAGAACGAGACACACACTCGCTCCCTGACAATGTTCACTATTGCACTCGACCTCGACACCTTGAAAGTCGTAGATATTCGATTCATTAAAATCACTCACTTTCATTCTATTGAGGTCTTCAAAGGTTTTTTGGCACATATTCACACCTCCCTTAGTGAGCGATTAAATCTAGCCATACAAAGCCGAAAGCCTCGGCGGTATTCCGCTTGCCCCTTTGCGGTAAAGCGGTAATCAGAGCACCCGTTTGAGCGGCGCTTATACCCGCTTGGAAAGTGCTTTGCCTTGATAGACTCAAGAATGGACAGCCCTTTTTCTGTTGCCATAACGCATTCCTTAGTAGTTTTTAAAACAACTTCTTTTCCCGCAGCACTTGAAGAAGCTAAGTCTCGACTCAAGCGTCCCATGCCTCATGCAAGACGCTCGACTCTTGCGTGACGTTACAACCACACGCGCTAAAATGGGCATCCTGTCCATAGTTGAGTCGCGCAGAGGATACTTTTGAAACACCTCATAAAATGCGAGGTAACGGTTTGCTCCGGTCTGTGCGCGCTCTATTCGATAGACTTCTCGAAATGCTTGTTTTACTGGATTACTCATATTCAAGCCTCCATCGTTAAAAGCATTGGTTTTGGCATAACGCCGTCAGCACCTAGATTTGCAGCATGAGTCAAAATCTCTCCCGCCATTTCACCCTCACCCAGCTCTGCTGCCATTTGCGCCAGCCAATCGAGTTTGTAGGTCATAGATTCACGGTGCTTTTCGAGCATGAAGAAGCGAGTTGTGTCTGGTGCTTGGTTTTCGTGTAGTGCGGATAAATCGAACTGATACTTTTGAATCAGTCCGTTATAGATGTTTTGAATTGCCAACGTGTGTCGCATTTTTAAGCCTCCCAAGGTAAGAAGAATCACCCGCCCAAAGGCGGGCTCATCTTTGCTGGGAACTATAAAAGCCGTTGTAAGCGTTGTGTCGTAACGCAATGATGTAAATGAAATTTGCTCCCCAGCAACGTAAAAAATGCTAAGTAAAAAAAACAATCCGGTAAACCGCTTACCGGATTGCACAATACACACCTGAATGAATAGAATTGTTAATGCTGGGGAGCTTAAAAATGAGTGAATTGAATTACAGTAATATGGTGCTAGACCGCTTCAAATCTATGCACAATTTGACAAGTGAATATCAATTAGCTAAAAAACTAGGCGTAAGCGAATCACAGCTTCGCCACTGGCGAAAAGGTCGTTCTCAAATGGATTGGGATATGGCGTTTTACATGGCGGACAAATTGTCCATCGAAGGACATTTTGTCCTTGCTGCTCTCCTACCTCACAAGATAAAAAATGCTCGATTTAACAAGGAGTTAAAACGAGCATTAGACATTCCTGAAGATTTAACTCATCACATATAATGCGCACCAAGGATGTAAACCCAAAGCGATAATGTCCTAATATTTCCAAGTGAATCTGTCCTATGTTTGCTTGGAGGTATTTAGGATGTTAGTTACGATGAACGACCATGAGTTGCAACGTTTCTCCATTATCCAAGATGTATTAAACAATAAGTTAAAGCGCCGAGATGCCACATCCATTCTTGGAATAAGCTATCGACACTTGTCTCGCATACTTAAAGCTTTTAAGGAACTTGGCGTTGAATCCCTAGCTCATGGCAACCGCGGTAAACCTTCGAGTAATCGCATCAGCGATGACACCAAGCTCCACGTACTCAAACTTATCTCAGAATACTATCTAGATTTTGGCCCAACGCTCGTACATGAAAAGCTTACAGAGGTTCACGGATTTAATATCTCCTTAGAAACGCTTCGCCAATGGATGATCTCTGATGCTCTTTGGGTTCCACATTCCAAGAGAAAACCTCGAATTTACCAACCCCGTTACCGACGTGACTGTTTAGGCGAACTCATTCAAATTGATGGCTCTCACCATGATTGGTTTGAAGGACGCGCTGACAAATGTTGCTTACTGGTCTTCATTGATGATGCGACTGGCCGCCTGATGAACTTAAGGTTCAGCGAAACCGAATCGGCCTTTGATTACATGCTAACAA
>NZ_BAOG01000184.1 GCF_000400365.1 Vibrio jasicida CAIM 1864 = LMG 25398
TCAGGGTTGAAGTCATAGAGAAACTCGAAGATCTTTTCACGATCATTAAGTGACTCTTCTTCCCATAAAATCATTGCTTACCTCGATTACGGATTCTGGCTTTGCGCTCTTCCATTCGAGACTTAGCCGTTTGGTGTTCAACGAAAACGGATTTTCCTGAGTCAAACTTCTCAAATGCTAGGTTTACTTGTTCAGTTAGCCATGCATCGTGAGATAATGTTTTTCTTTGTTGTTCAGCGAGTTGCTCAGTAAGTTCACGGCAAGCATCACTTAGAGTTCGACCTTGGCTCTCAGCCATTTGTTGAGCTAGGCGTTTTGTTTCTTCATCAACACGAAATTGAATTCTAGTGTCCATGATGTATTCCTTTGTTGGTGTGTGTACAAATGTTAGCACTAGGCTTTGAGATGGGCAACTAACAAACAATTTAAGAGTGATTCGGCACGCGTGGCATTTTTACTATGCGTTGGTTTTAGTGATTAAGGTGGTATGCGGGAGCATCGTATTGCGTGCCTCACACCTTAATTGGGCGTTA
>NZ_BAOG01000183.1 GCF_000400365.1 Vibrio jasicida CAIM 1864 = LMG 25398
ATTGAGCTTTGCTCAAATCGGACGGCCATTTTAGCGAGTTAAAGTTTAGTGTCAATCACTTTTTTCAAACTTTCTTTCAAGCGTTTCCGCTTGGCTAATTGGCTTGCTCACTTAGCTTTCGTTTCTTTCGAAGCGTTGCCGTGTCAGCGAGGTGGCATTATAGAGATTGCGATCACATTGGCAAGCCCTTTTTCACCTTTTTTTTGA
>NZ_BAOG01000182.1 GCF_000400365.1 Vibrio jasicida CAIM 1864 = LMG 25398
TCAATTTAAGATTTTGTTCGGCTCAACGAATACTGACTTCAAAACTCATCCTTACTCGAAAGTAAGAAGTAATTTTAAAGCTATTATCGTTCCAACAGAACGATAATGAATTGACTGTGCCAAGTCTTGCGACTTGATTGGTCACTCAGTTCATTGAAACCTAATTTGAAACCGCTCTTTATTAAGAGAAATTTCTAATTGGATTATCATCAACGAGT
>NZ_BAOG01000181.1 GCF_000400365.1 Vibrio jasicida CAIM 1864 = LMG 25398
TTTTCAGCTCATTGTATCGTTGAACTAACTCAGGACTTTTACGGAGTTTGTCTCTAAACCCCACAAAAAACTCAAATTCCGAACCATTGGCTACAACTTGAAAAGCGACATCCTCACCTGAGCTATTTTCCAGCATGCAAAGCTCCGGAGTTCTTAACGTATCGGATTTTTCGTTGAAACCTAGAGTAGAAAGTAACTTTACTGCATTCTCTAGTTCCTTGCCGTTAACACCAACAAGTATGTCTAGGTCACCTTTAGATACAGCAT
>NZ_BAOG01000180.1 GCF_000400365.1 Vibrio jasicida CAIM 1864 = LMG 25398
AAAATGCCACGCGTTGCGAATCACTCTTAAACAGTTTGTTATGCCTGTCCTAACACGCGCTCAATAAAAGCTGATTTTTTCCGACGATACTCTTCTTGAGACCAACCTGTACAAGACATTTTCAGCTCATTGTATCGTTGAACTAACTCAGGACTTTTACGGAGTTTGTCTCTAAACCCCACAAAAAACTCAAATTCCGAACCATT
>NZ_BAOG01000179.1 GCF_000400365.1 Vibrio jasicida CAIM 1864 = LMG 25398
ATCGTCGGAAAAAATCAGCTTTTATTGAGCGCGTGTTAGGACAGGCATAACAAACTGTTTAAGAGTGATTCGCAACGCGTGGCATTTTTACTATGCGTTGTTTTTAGTGTTTAAGGTGGTATGCGGAAGCATCGGGATTGCGTTGCTCACACCTTAACAGGGCGTTAGTACGGGTTTGGCATCAAAGGTCATAAGTTTAGGTGTTTATCTGTTTTGGTGCTCGTATTTACACCTTACAGTTTGTACCTTTCACGTTCTTTCGAGCTATGCTGATTTCTGGTGTATGGAAGAGAAAGGAAGTTGCGGTGTAATCTGTTGATGCAGTTCTCCCCAGAACGATTAACAGA
>NZ_BAOG01000178.1 GCF_000400365.1 Vibrio jasicida CAIM 1864 = LMG 25398
TTCGCTTCATCAATGGAGTGAAAGAAATGGAGACTCATCAACAAGCTACTGCATGATCTTCCATACACCACATTTGACAATAGCTCGCACCTCTCAAAGGTTGCGCAAATGGGAACAACTACTTATCAAGATACTTTAAAGTTCAACGCGGAAGCCTCCGAGGCTGACTTTTTATTTGGTTCTGAGATCTCAGAACTGATTGCTAGTATATACAAGCAGTCAATATCGATGGCATCTTACCATGAGAGATTATATCCAAGTGATGGGAGTCAAGGTCTTCCGGTTGGTGATGAAAGGAGTGATGTAGCAGAAAAAGAGTCAGTGTTACTTCAGTGGCATATGGATACTTTAGCTAGCCTCAAGTCCACCTTTCACCCACATATGAAAATCACATAACAAACTGTTTAAGAGTGATTCGCAACGCGTGGCATTTTTACTATGCGTTGCGGTTGGTGTTTAAGGTGGTATGCGGAGGCATCGGCATTGCGTTGCTCACACCTTAACAGGGCGTTAGGCGATAGGAGAAATATTGAACATGAGAGACAAGGTTGTGCTGTTTATCGAGGCTACGACATTTTTGCTATTACTAGTAATTGGTATCGCGTGGGCTATGCAACCTTCAGGTGATTTTGAACCATACTTTGTTGTTTTTAGTCTGGTCTTTGTTGCAACAGAGATATTTCGACGCTATTTCATGCCGAGTGGGAGTAAGCATAAATTTACTCCTGCTGAGCTTGTCCAGCATCGAGAAAAACTGCGCCCAATCTTTGAAAAAGAAATATTTAGGTGTCGCCACGAGAAGCTGCGAAAAGATGCAATAATTCGACACGTTGACCGTGTAGATTCGTACCCAAATACTGATGAATCAAAGTCGGGTATATCGCCTTGGTTTAAGGTTGCTTTAGTCGACACTTACCATAAAGGAATAATGGTTATTTTGAGTGCTGAAAGGTTGTATATCCATGATGGTAAATATACTAATAAAAAAAGTAACTCTACAGAAGAGATACGAGCCTATTTAGTCGGGAAAATACCTTATGAGGACATTGAAGCAGTCAACATAGATGGTGATGAATATTATTACTTTCCTCATATCTACTGCCACTTCAGCCATAATAACGAGCCCTATGAAGAGCTCGTTTATTGCCAAGAAGTTGATATGAATAATGGTCATGTGCATTACAGTGAACTAGTATCTTTTGCTGATGTGCAGAAACAAAGTAAAGAGTTCGCTGAAAAAATCGCCTAACAAACTGTTTAAGAGTGATTCGCAACGCGTGGCATTTTTACTATGCGTTGCGTTTAGTGTTTAAGGTGGCATGCGGAAGCATCGGTATTGCGTTGCTCACACCTTAACAGGGCGTTATACCACTAATATAATAATCAAAAGGAAGTGATATGAAAAAAGTTGGTTTAGGTATGTTCTTAGGTAGTCTTCTCATCGGCTGTTCCTCTGATTATGGGTATCAAAGTGCTAGTTCTGAACCTAGAGCCATGACATACAGTGAGGCTATTTTGGGTGGGTGGCAATGTTCGTTTTCGGCTACTTATGAAGATGGTACTAGGATACAAATTGTATCTGACGACTCATTCGTTAGAAATGGCACGAGCAATAGTTTTGGTACTCTAACTATTGATGTAAATGCTGACGGTTTTGAAGAAACATTAGAATATTCCGTTTCTAGTACAGGGACATGGCATTTCGCAGAAAATGACAAATACTTAGTCACGCAGGCGAACGACATAAGGATAGTGAATATTTCACATCCGGGACTTGATGACATCTTTGATATAGATTCAATGTTCCCTGAGAATATCAGTGAATCAGCAGAAGTCTTAGATTTCACCTACGATGAAATAACACTAAGGGTAGAATCGACGAACGATACATATTCATGTACTAGACGCCAGTAGCATAACAATCTGTTTAAGAGTGATTCGCAACGCTTGGCATTTTTGCTATGCGTTGCGTTTAGTGTTTAAGGTGGTATATGGCAGCATCGGTATTGCGTTGCTCACACCTTAACAGGGCGTTAGGTTTTTTTGAGGTTGTTTTAGGTGAATCAGGATATTTATGAAATGGAGCATCGTTGTGTTGATCGTCACAATGAGCTTGCGGAGCATATTAATCGCATAAGTCAGGAGCATGCACGAATGCAAACGGATCAGAATGTTGCGATTATAAAAGAGGTCGTATCACACGCTTATGGCAAGGCAAACTCATATAGCAATGTGATTATTGCTGCTGGTTATGTAGGATTCTTTACTCTTTGGTCAAGCATTAAGAAAGATTTACCTGACTGGGCTGTTTTGTCATCAGGGGCGTTAATCTTATTGTCATTGATGGTATTCATCGGATTTGAGTTATATAAGATGATTAGTAGTGCTCTCCAAATGCGGAAAATAACGAGTAGGCTTCAATCACCGACGGTTAATACTTTGATGGAAATTCAGAGCATAGAACAACAGGTAAATTTACATAATGCTAGAGTTTGGATTTTTACCATCGTACCTACAGTAGTATCTGGCTTTTTGGCTGGATTGGTACTCCTAGTTAGTTTTCTGATTGAGTTTTTATCACCATATTTACAACAAACCTAACAAACGCTTCAAGACGGATTCGCAACGCGTGGCATTTTTACCATGCGTTGACTTTAGTGATTAAGGTGGAGTGCGGAAACTCCGCATTGCGTTGCTCACCACTTAAGCGGGCGTTATGCCTTTTGGGAGAAAATATGCAGTTTTACAAAGCAGATGAATATCAGGCATCTTGCGAAAACCTGTATCGTAAGTACGAA
>NZ_BAOG01000177.1 GCF_000400365.1 Vibrio jasicida CAIM 1864 = LMG 25398
AGTGGTTGAAAGCACCGGTCTTGAAAACCGGCATACGTTAATAGCGTATCTAGGGTTCAAATCCCTATCTCTCCGCCACATTTAGAAAGCCCGTTGAGAAATCAACGGGCTTTCGTCGTTTTAGCATTTGGAAAATTACGAGATTTCTAAATCCCTAGTGGTTTGCTCCCCCACTACATATTCTTCCCTTTCACCTTCTTCTAGATTTACTGACCAACTCCGCACTTATCGCAATCGACGAAAAAATCCGCACATCAATTCGTTCTATGCAGACTCAAGACTTGTTATAACTAGGAGCAAGATAACAATAAATCATGGAAGACAGACACAATGCCGATTCAATTTCATCAGCTTACTGCAAAGGAAAACACTTCTACTCTCTCTATCGACGATTGGCAGATTGAAGCCGGACAATCTTGGGGTATATTCAGTTCTGAGGGCGATATTGGTTCGATGCTTGGTGACTTACTGTGTGGTGAGATTAAACCTGAATCAGGTAAACTGAACATCGAAGATTGTCATATTGCTCAGGTCTCCCTTTCTGAGCAACAACGATTATTGGAACTGGAGATAGAAAAGGACGATACCGACTTTCTCGACCGTATTGACCAGGGCAGTTCCGTTTACCAGTTAATTTTTGAAGTCTGCCAAGATGAAGCCTTCACACAGGCTCTGATTGAAGATCTCGACTTATTATATTTAGCAGAAAGCGGTTTTCGAGTGCTTTCAACGGGTGAAACACGACGCGTTATGCTTGCCCGAGCGCTAGCGACCAAGCCTGACTTAGTGTTGCTAGACAACCCGTTTACTGGTTTGGATGTCGCTCACCGCGCCTCATTGGCGGCTTACCTTCAAACACTTTCTCAATCAGTACAAATGCTGATTACCTTCTCTCGTGAATCTGACATGCCTGACTGGATAGAACGTATTGCGCTGTTCAACGCAGGCAAGCTTGATAGCACCATGGATAAGCAAAGCTGGGACCTACACCCTGTCATAGCGCAGATAAAATCGCAGTCAGAAAAACAAAGCGAAGAGATGATGACATTGATTCGCCAACACCAACATTCAACTCACTTCGATAACCCTATCTTTGAGCTAAAAAACGGCAAGGTCGAGTATACAGAGAAAACCATTTTCACCGACTTGAATTGGCGTATCGACAAAGGTCAGCATTGGCAAGTGAAAGGACCAAATGGCTGCGGAAAAAGCACGTTATTAGGGCTGATATTTGGTGACCACCCTCAGTGTTACAGTAATGATATTCAGATCTTTGGTAAAAAACGCGGTACTGGCGAAACCATATGGGAAATCAAGCAATACATTGGCATGGTTTCTTCCGCACTACATCTGCAATATCGAGTCAACTGCAGCGCACTAGAAGTCATTCTATCAGGGTTTTATGACTCAATTGGGTTGTACTCCAAACCAAGTAAGAAAGAACTCAACATAGCTAAAGAGTGGCTGACAATCTTGCATATGGAGCAGTATGAGAAAACGTCGTTCAAACAACTGGAATATGGTCAACAGCGCTTGCTCTTAATAGCTAGAGCGATTGTAAAACAACCAACGTTGTTAATACTGGATGAGCCCTACCAAGGTTTAGATTACCTTGGTCGAGTGCTGGTAAAAAACACCCTTGAGTTAGTTGCAAAAGAAAACCTAAGCCAGCTCCTATATGTTTCTCACTATCAGGAAGATGGCTTAGAGAGTATTCAGAATTATCTAGAATTCAGATTCGACGAACAGACTCAATGCTATAAAGGGAGTACTGAGTAAGCATTTACTGAGAACCAACCACTTCCGAATAAGGAAGTGGTTTAGCATAGAAATAGCCTTGGTGTAGGTTCACACCTAACATCGTCAAGTGTGCTGCTTGCTCCCGAGTTTCGACACCTTCTGCAATCAGATCGACATGTAGATCCTCAGCCAATCTAACAATTGCATTCAATACCGTGGAATTAACGCTGTCAATCCCGATGGTATCAACAAAGCACTTATCAATTTTCAGATAATCGACCTTCATATGTTGCAGAACTGCCAATGCGGTTTGCCCTGTGCCAAAGTCATCGATCAACACCTGAATCCCATGTAACCTGAGCGCCGCAATATGGCACCTTGCCTCCCCACCAATCAATTGCCTCTCGGTAATCTCAATGCTCATCTCAACATTGTATTGTTTCAGTTTCCGATGAATGGTCTCGATTTTTCTTATTACGTGAGCGCCAGCAAGATAACCTGGTGGGACATTGATGCCTAGATGGACTGGCTGTTCGAACTTAAATTGAGAAAAATCCTCACACGCTCTTTCTAATACGAAATCAGTTAGCATCTCCACCAACCCGCTCTCTTCTGCCGCAGGTACAAATTCATCAGGAGAAATAAAACCCTTCTGTTTGTGAGGCCAGCGCACTAAGGCTTCATAGCCAAACGTTTTACCAGTTCTCGAATCTACTTGAGGTTGGTAATGCAATAAGAGCTCCCGCTTCTTAATCGCTTTGCGTAAGTCAGAAACTAAACTTCGCTGAGGATCGATGAAGCGATTTACTAAGAAAATTAAGAGATAAAAGAGTAATAATATTGGAAGCGCTGAAATCACATATGAAAAGCGCTTCTGCTCAACGTAAAAATCGCTGGCTTCCACTAGAGCCTCGTAGTCAAACAACTTAGAGTAGCCGAGTGATACTGCGTTTTCTCCCTGCATAGAAGCATCTTTGGGCGCAGAATCCTTACCAACAAACATAGCCGAACGCTTTAAACGTACATCATTACGATAACCAATCGTCGCGCCAAAGTAGTCTCTATCCACGATAGTAACGGCTTGGTATTCCGGTGCATCCTCTTTGGGGGTGATCAGAAATAAGACTTGGTCAGCATAGCCAGTGATATGACCTAGCGTAAGTTCACCTTTGCGATATAGCTGAACATAGTTCTCCATCGAACGATTCATTGATCCCAGTTTCGAGGAACAAATGATCTGACCATCTTTTACGATCAAGGTCTCGTCAATGTGTCTCTCAAACATTAAATTTTGTTGTATTGCTTCACAACGCTCCGGATTGATCAATGCTGTCCGGTTTTCTGTCTCTATTTGAAACAGGATTTCATCCGCAACTTGCAGATTTTTATCAAGAATATGATCAAGGTTACGTTGAACACTTTGATGCGCTAAATAGAAAACTTCCGCGACAATAAGGGGCAGCGGGAGCAAGTAAATGATGGCTTTTTTCAAAAGCTCTTTATTTATCATCGAGGAATAATCTCTTCTCAATCAAACTTAAAAACAAAATAAAAATAACGCTTCCCTATCAGATACTTAAGAAACCACTTCAAAAGCAACCGCCAGAACCTATCCACTGATTGAGTATGGTTAACAAGCAATAAAGCCGCAAATATAACAATGAGTTATTGATACATGGCTCATTTGAGAGACAGAGTTTACCAACTTTCTTGATTGGAATGCGATCTGTGAAGAGGAATTCACACAAAAATTGCTAATTTAACCAGTAGGTAAAGGTGAAGTCTGCAGGAAGAAAAATCATGACCCGATGCTTAAATGGCGAGCCCTCCTCTTAAAGGAAAAACATTAATATGGCTTTTTCTCACTATATGAGAATATCCAATCCCAATTATTTTCCTTTTCTCAACGTTTAAGAATTATAGTTGTTGCATACCCATTATCACGTTACAACATGCTCATGACGACAAACAAAGCCAACGCTAATCAGGTAAACGAAAAGGCGCTGCAATTGCTCATGCAAGTCGCAGTTAGTCCATTCCCAGTCTCTGCGAAAACGCTCAGTGAACAACTGGCTGTTCCTTTGAGTAGTCTTTATCGACATTTAAAGCTGCTTAAAGAATGGAACTTGATAGAGGAAAGTGTCCACGACAAGACATTTGTAGTCGGCCCAGCCGCTTTGTTGTTAATGCATAGCTATGAGACCGCGCAACATGGCTTAGATATGGTGGAAACCATTTTAGCTCGCCTAGTTCAACAAACAGGCGAAATGGCCGCTTACATGGTGCCTTCTGGTTACCGCGCGCTTTGTGTCAGACAGAAAGAGAGTATGCAGGCGCTTCGATGCAGCTACGTCCAGGGTCAAAGTCAACCATTGCTTCGTGGCGCCTCATCTAAGGTGATGCTGGCTTTCATGCCTCAAAGCCGTTGCGAAAAAATCTTGCGTCATTTTGGGCAAGATCATCGCCTCAGCGAATGGGAACAAGAGCTCAGTACCATCCGTAAGAACGGATACGCTGTCAGTACATCAGAAATCGATCCTGGTGTTTCTGGCATTAGCGCACCAGTCATGAAAGGAAGTAAATTGATTGGCGCAGTCTCGGTAATGGCTCCGGCTCACCGGGTCGAAAAGGATAAGCAGCGTATCATTTTGCATGTGTTGCAGGCAGCGAGAGCGTTGCCGCCAGAAAGGTAATTCATCATGTTAGGCTTTTTCAAACGCTACAAACTTCATCGAGCTCATAAGTCCGTCCACCATTACCCTTTTTCTTTTATGACGGTTTGTGAGCATTTAGCCCCGATGAACAGTGGCACGTTTGATTTGGCCGATCAAAGTTTAGAGAATGCCAGTGACTGGCTCTATCAACAACACGATCAAGGCTCAGCCGCGAACCTTGGGCACTTTTCCCATCCCCAGATTGAGAGTGGCGATTTTCAAGAGGCGTTAAGCTTGTCTCTTTCGCGCCACTCAATACCGGTTGTCTTATCGAATTGTACCGAAGCCATTCTATCCATGTTGCCAGTTGTGGTTTGCGATAATGACGAAATAGGCATCATAAATATCGGACACCGAATGAGCCTAAAACCGACACTAGACCCTCGCCTTGGCTCCGCTTTTCATTTTGCGCTGTCACGCTACCCAAATGTCCGCATGTTCTTTGCTGGCGCGAGTGAGCAAGATACCAAACAAGAAGCTTGGGACTATGCCGAAGATCAAGGGTGTGATTGGGTTACCGACCGCGAATTTACCTTTCGTTACCGCAATCACCTCAAGCAACAAGTCGGAAGCTATTTAGACCATTGTGATCAGATCGTCATATCAATTGATTTGGCATCACTACTGACAAAAAACAGTCTAGATGGAACACCCGCGCTGGATATACAAATGGTTCTTCGTACGATTCGTTTGTGTCTGGTATCAGGAAAGGTAAAAGCGGTACAACTTGTCGGAGACAAAGATCGTCTTGTCTATTCGAAACAAACGAAAGCGATTCTCCAAGAGCTTTATCAAATGGCTCCTTTGATCGACCATGCCGCATAAGGCGTACTTCTACATCAGAGCCAACATTAAGGTGTTGGCTCTATCCGTTTGGTCACATATAACCCTTTCTTATTATTTTCTAACAATTTGATACGCTAAAAGTGCGACACATACCCACCAAAACTATTGAACTAAGATCACATTCACGCTTTAATAGACTCATATGAACTTGGTATGACATACGAATAAAAAGCAACCAAAGTTCAATAACTAAGCGGGCATACTATAAAAAACTAAACCGCAAACTTAACTTCGATGAGCCTTTTGCTCACACTCGCTTGGTGCCATTAAGTTCCACTAGATTTAGGATACTTGATGATGCTAAAACAAATATTCATCACACTCGCATCTATTTTTTCCCCCTACGCTCTGGCAACAGTGTTTGATTTAGCTGACATTAAAACCGGTGATGAGGTCGGTTTTTGCCCAGAGAAGATACAGATACAAGAACCTACCGACCAAAAATATGATAAAGCGTACTACTGTCATGGAAACATAACCCTTGAGCTAGATGAACAAATAATCAACACCCAAGATACCAAGATTCAGCTTCGTGCTTTTACCGGCTTGAACTTTAAAGGTAGAAATAGCATTGGCTCTCCAGAAAACCCGATAGGTATAAAATCCCTATCCCAAGGCGTAATAGTTAGCAATGCCAACCACGAAACCGACTACACATACATTTATGGCGATGTAAAAACGGATTATACGATTTCACTTGAAAACGTACTTATCGATGGTGATGTAGATTCAAGAGGCATGACTGTCGAGCTAAAAGGCCTCTACAACGTTGTCAATGGTCAAGTAACTGCAAGTCAAAACCTCAAGCTTGAGAACGCTCAAGTCTGCGGAGATGTTTGGTCGTCAGGCGGTTTAGTAGAAGTTGGAGCGAACAAGAATGTTATTGTCGGCGGCCTCTTTTCTTTACAAAATCTAACGCTCTCAAATACCGATGTTTTTGGTGCAATAGAATCCAAAGGTGCAAACATCACGCTAGACAATACTTCGGTTTATGCAAAATATAATGCTATTAAAGCGTTTCATACTGCAAGTTTTGTGGATGGTATCGGCCAAGTGTGTGGGAAAATAGAAGCCCACCGAGTCAACAACGACATCACTCAATACTGCGGAAAAGATGATCAAAACTGCTCATATGCAACCAGAAATTGCCCAGAGAAAGAAGTCCCTGTTTGCGAGCTAATCCCACCGAGTTATGACGATTTCGACCTTATCGTCACACCAACAGAAGACATCGCACTAATGTGTGGTGATGAACTCCCTCAGTTTACCGTGACTACAACCAACAATGATGAAGTAACGAGCGCTAAAGTATTGGCTACTCTCTCTCATCCTGACCTATTCACGCTTGAAATGGTCGAAGGAAAACAGAAAATTGACGACAACAACTTTATCTCGAAAGATGACGGGACGTTGGTAATAAAAGTCATCCCGCATGATATCGATTCGATTTCACTAGATTTAAATTACACACTGACTTTCACCATGGTTGACGATACGAACAAAGCACAAACCGTGCAGTTTATGTTTACACCATTTATGTTTGAAGCTTATGAAGAAAACTTGAGCTCGATGAAAGAAATTCACGTTGTGGCAGGTAAATCAAAAACCGTGAACACTCGCTTGCTAGCGTGTGCCACTACAGGTGAACAAGTCATTGCGACTAATTACAATGGCACTCCTAAAGTCACTCATCCTCTCATCAAGCCAGCGGGAGGGAGCGAAGGAAACTTCCGTTACTCCGCAGAGTTTTCAGATGGCCTTTCTAGCCATGGTTTAGTCACGAATGAATCCGGATTGTTCTCTGTAAAAATGTCCGATAGATTCGAGTGCTTAGGTTTCGCAGAATGTCCAGATGATGGCTCTGTATACGTTGAAGGTACATTTGATGTCAAATCTCGACCATGGACACTGGCCATTTGCGACGGTTCAACCACACTAGCTTCTGGTACTTCGAAAAGTGGTCCTGGATTTATTGCCGCTGGAGAACACTTCTCACTGACCGTTAAACCCATCATTTGGCAAAGTGGTGGCTCTGTTACTGGTGAAGTAAATACAAAGAGTTATTGCGATGCAGATGTTACTGGCAACTTTATGTTGGAAGATGCACCCTCGGCAAGCATCGTATTAAGCAGTAAACAAAAGACACCGACCGAAACAGCAAACCAATCCGAGAAGTTACTGGAAAGTACCTTGTCACTCACTCGCAGCCATACCGAGAGTGAGAACTCTAAATACACCTTCTCCGGCTTGTACTGGGAAGAAGTTGGCAGCCTAAAGATCAAAGCAAGTTTAAGTAGTCAGTACCTTGATATGACGGTTAACACTGGCTTTCGAAATGTTGGTCGCTTCTACGCCAAATACTTTAAGGTGAGAGAGGCAGAATGGACGTACCCGACGAAACAAAACTTCATTTACATGAATCAACCATTTGAAGAGGTTCGTTATGACGTGGTCGCCCTTAATGCCAAACAAGAAGACATCGAGAATTACGTGTATTTCGATGCCAGTCTTCGAGAACACTTCCATTTGGGCGAATTGAGTGACTACGTAGACCGTTTCATTCCACCAGCAGCGCACTCGGTTGAGTGGAACTTGGTGGGTGACGCAAGTGTTGGCAGTTTCACAATTGAAAAAGCTACTGGCAATGCGAATTGTGACAATAGCCCTTGCTGGGAGAAGGATGCAACTGATGGTCAGTATCCAGACGGCCCATTCAATAAAGACTCAAAATCAACAAAGAGTGAAATAGGTCTAACTCACACAAACGTCGTCGATGAAATACACTTCTTTGATGACCGACATATCTTAAAAGAACAACCGGATATCCGCTTTGGCAGGCTTAATTTTAAAGACGTTGGCGGCAACCAAGGTATGACCATCAAGGTCCCACTTGACGTCGAAGTTTGGCAAGGTAGCCGCTTTGTGACGCACTTTGAAGACAGCGCAACCACTGCCAACGGAGAACATCACTCCAGAACCCCTATTTGGTCGAATTCTTCACCAAATAACACCAAGCTATCTGGCGAAGGGACGATGCTAGCAGGCAGAACGTATGACCTTGTCGCAAGCCAAGTGGACTCTGCACGAGAACAGGTTCGCTTTCATTTAGACCTAAGCAGTGGCGGCAATAACTTACCTTGGTTGAAATACAATTGGGATAAGACCAATAAAGAAGAAGATAACCCGCCAACAGTCGTGACCTTTGGCATTCATCGTGGTAATGACCGTATCATCTATCGAGGAGAGCCCAATTTTATAGGGATGAATTAACCTCTTCATTTCATAGATAAAAAAGCGCCCCTCGGTTGAGGGACGCTTTTCGTAGAATGTCCTTTTTCAATAAACGATGATTAGTTTGATGAACGACGTGCTTTCAAACGTTTTACCATCGCTAAACGACGTTCTGCTGAGCCTTGGTCCGTAGCCGATTGGTTCGGGTTATTACGTCGACCTTGACGATTTTTGAATGCCGGTTTTGAATTCAACTTCTCGATGTAAGCTTCACGTTGTTTTGGTTCGTAACCAGCTAGTTCGATTCGACGAATATGCTGCTGGATTAGGTTTTCCACCTGTACAACCGTCAACTCTTCTTCACGGTTAACAAACGACACGGCATGACCTTGCTTACCAGCGCGACCAGTGCGACCGATACGGTGAACATAGTCTTCTGCTAAGAATGGCATGTCGTAGTTGACTACGTGAGGTAGGTCTTCGATGTCCAAACCACGAGCAGCAACGTCCGTCGCTACCATTACGCGTACTTTGCCTGTTTTGAACTCTTCCAGAGCACGACGGCGAGCACTTTGCGCACGGTCACCATGACAAACCACCGCTTTAATGCCATCCAGCTTCAGCTCTTTAACTACGTCGTTTGCGGTTTCTTTATAGTTGACGAAAACTAGTACTTGCTTCCAGTTTTTACGACCAATAAGTTCAGAAAGTAGTTCTGTCTTACGCTCCTGGTCTACTGGGTACAATACGTGAGCAATAGTTTGAGCCGTAGTATTCGCTCGTTCTACTTCGATACGCTTTGGCTTACGTAGAATGTCTCTTGCTAGAACGTTCAATTGGCTAGAGGTTGTTGCTGAGAACATCATGATCTGTGGGTCGGTATCCACATCTAACATGATTTTACGAACCGCATTGATAAAACCCATATCCAAGATTCGGTCTGCTTCATCAAACACAAGAAAATCAATGTTTGCTACTGAAACGTTACCTTGTTCAAGGTGCTCTTCTAGGCGTCCTGGCGTTGCAACAAGAATATCCACACCATTTTCTAGTGCTGTCACCTGTGATGACATCTTGCGACCACCAAAAATAGCCGCAACAGAGAGGTTCGTATACTTAGTGTAAGCTTTGATGTTATCAGCGATTTGCTCTGCTAATTCACGAGTCGGAGCCATGATAAGTGCACGTGCTGTCTTACGAGACGCGTTACGACCACTATCAAGCAAACGTTGAATCATTGGCAAAGAAAAGGCTGCGGTTTTACCCGTACCCGTTTGTGCAGTAGCGAAAATATCATGGCCTCGACGAGCCATTGGAATCGCCTTTTGTTGGATTGGCGTTAACTTCTCATAACCGCATTCTGCCAGTGCTTTAACCACTTCTGGCGCAAAACCTTGAGATGAAAATGACATTGAGCGTATTCCTTAAACAAACCACTAGATAGCTTTGAAAATTTAGCCGTGCACTATACCCGAATTCAAGTGATTTATCTCATTTTTTTCAACACCTAATCTGCAAAAAAGGTCTCCTTTTTCTGGGTTTTACACCTAGGTTATTTCTTCCTCATTCATAAATTAGCATTTTATAAAATGTTTTTTCATAATGCCTACCACTTGATATATATCAAACTAGTTGTACATTTATAAGCATACACTGCGCGCGTTTTAATCAACCTAATCAATCTAACTATAGAGAATAGAATCATGAACAAATGCTTGTTGGCTCTCGCAATGGTTTCTTTAAATTCATACAGCGCAACCGCGACGATGGGCTGGTCGGGAGTCGTACCTTCGATCGCTCAAGTTCCCGCTAATATTACCGTCGAGAAAGAAACCATACACTTTGATCTCTACGGAAAACATGTCGAGTTATCAGTAACTAACCTGACAAAGGATCAGATCATCATCGATCAGGCGAACGTTCCTATGCTGGCCTTAGACCTATAATCTGCTTGCCAAGGAGTGGCTGCCTACCTTCTTTTTTGTCACTTTAATTCTCATCCCTAATCCCTCCAAATTTAATCATCTCCGCAGTCCGGTCGTCTTACATACTGAGAGTAAAGAATTGTGATGTCTCATCACTTCAGTCAATAATTAGCATTAAAGAACTTTTTTGACTGGCCGATATAAAGACGTCGCATAAACAAGGAAGGTTATCATGACAAAGCAAATATTATCGCTAATGCTAATCGCCCTCTCATTCAACGTGAATGCAGCAGGCGCTTTGATGAACTGGTCAGGAAAAGTGAAATCGGTCGCCGTTCTGCCGACTAACATAGAGGTCAAATCAGGTTACCTCGATTATGACCTGGACCAAAAACACGTCCGAGAGAACCTCGGCCTTGACCATATTGATTACACCGCACCCACTCTAGAAAAAGATCAACTTATCGTGTACCAAGCGACGGTACCGATGTTATCGCTAGAGCTTTAAGCAATGGTTTTTAGCCATTTCTAAAGTTAAGGCGCATTGGAATTCCTTCGCAGTATGCGCCTTACTTGTAGAATGGATTATTTTATAAAGTAGTAACGGTTCTTACCTGACTTCTTCGCTTCATACATCGCCATATCAGCTTGATGCATTAGCTCGTCGAGTGTGCAATCCTGCCCTTTTGTACAACAACCGCCAATCGAGGTAGTCACTTGATGGAAGGTCCCTGGTAACACTTCAATTGGATCTTGAATCAACTGAATCAAAGATGCCGCGTAGTGTTCAGGGTTTTGCATATGCTCTTGAGAGCTCAACAAAATAGCAAACTCATCACCGCCTAGACGTGCCAGCAAAGCTTTACTACCAAATACACGATGCATTACGGACGCAACATGAATTAAGGTTTTATCTCCTGCTGAATGCCCATATTCATCATTAATGAACTTAAAACCATCAAGGTCGAGGTAGATCAAGCAGACCATTTTTCCTGCTTTTGAGTTTTGATCCAGCGTATTCGTCGCTTGATTTTGAAATGCGCCACGGTTAACGAGACCAGTAAGGCTATCGTGGTGTGCCAAGTAGTGGATACGTTGATTATCGGCGAAGGCTCGCAGTTGGAAACGCGCAATAAAGTAAGCCAGAATAATGCTCAATACCACGCCAACCTGCATTAACCATTTTCGTTCGTATTGTGAACTGACGATGTCCTTCCTTTCGCTAAAATCAACATAAGAAACTAACTTCCATGCCGTTGAGCTGTTTTCGCTAACGTGGTGGTCCTGAAAGCAGTATGGATTGATGCGATCAACAGTACCAACGGACTCGATCGTCATGATGCCTTTATCCGTCTCGATCTGACCTGTAGACGTGTTGTGAATTTGTTCGGCCAACTCTGGAAATGCACTGTAGATGGTCTCATCGCTTCGTTGGCTATACATAAATGCAAACTCAGAATCGCGACGCTGTTTGTTAAACAAAAAATAACCGTCTTTGTTGAGCAACATGTAGTTGGTTCCCATATCGAGATTAAACAACGCCATGCCTTCCATTAGGTATTTCGCGAGATAGTTAACCACAACGATGCCACGCTTTTGCCCTTTTTCATCAAAGACAGGAGTGGCCAAACGAATCATAGGTTTAAGCGGTACTTCAATCTGACCATGCTCAACATTCAAATCTAAAGGCGATACGTAGATCTTTCGGCAACCTAGCTGCAATGCTTTATTGAAGTAGTAACGGTGGCTTTTGTTTTGTAGCTGCTCGGTCGGTACGACCTGTGAGTGTCCATCGTTAAAGTTAATACGAACCACTTCATTCCCTTCCAAATCGAGATAACGAAGTTGGTCATACACTTCTTTACGCTGACTGACTGCTTCCAAAATGGTACTCAGCCTTGTGAGTTCAACATCGCGCTTGGCCACAGGCAACAACGCCACCACGTCGTACACCTTTCTCGCTTCCATAATGTCGGATAACAAAGCAGTTTCTCTTACCACGGAGCCCATTACCCACTCGATGTATTGCTTCTTGCCTTCTAACAGTGCTTTTTGTTGAACACGGATGTTGCTCTTTTCTGCCTCTTCAGACGCAGACTTATCGTAATGAATGATGGCGCCAAATACCGCAACGAGCAGAAAGAAAATCGCGATAAAGCGTAAGCAAAAGAACTTCAACTCAGAAAAAGTAAAGGTAGAATTCAAGTGGTCTCCGGTTTCTTACCTAGTGATAAAACCGGCAATTATAGTGATACAAATCACATATAAATAGGTTCGTATCGATAAAAATTTTCTATCGTCTCAACAGTGAAAGCGAATAAAAAAGGCCCGAGTATCCACTCAGGCCTTGTTCCATCTTGGTTGGTGTCTATTCTGAGATGTCACAAAGCTTTAGTAGAAGCGCTTCCAACTGGTCCCAAGGCATCAATTGAGAGTCAATAACCTCAAGGCGTGATTCGAAGCCCTGTAAGCTCATTTCATTGACTGAAACCACGCCATTCGCCACGTTAAACGCGTAGCAACCTTGGTCTGTGTTCATCACTGCTTTCACACGTTCAGCAGTTAGCTCAGATAGCATGGAGAACAGTTGATCAAAATTGAATGAGTATTCCGCGCCGAACAACCAACCACAGCTGAAGTAACCCTGCCCTTTGTTCTCTTTACGAATGAAAGCCTCACCCGGAGGTAGTTGGAATTGAGGCTCTTGGTGAGCATGATCATGATGATGCGCTTCAATATGAGAAGAAGCACTGCCGTGCACCCGTTCGATATCTAGCACTTCAATCGGTAAGTCACCGTCGTGAATCAGCTTACTGAACACTTTAGAAGGCGTTTGGTCTGTCACCCAGTCATTGAAAACATCAATATCATGGCTTGTACACAGGTCAACTTTGCTACCAATGACCACATCTGCGCTATCAAGCTGATCAACAAAGTTTTTGTTAGAAAGGTACTTCTCGTTACTTAGGTTACGCGGGTCCACCAGCGCAATCGTCGCTTTAAGATCCACATACGGTTGGTACTGCTCAGACGTTAGCGTCGCAACTACTTGCTTTGGATGGCCCAAGCCCGTCGGCTCAATAAGAAGACGGTCAGGGTTCTGGCGCAGCAAAGCCGTAATACCAACAGACATAGGCACGCCAGCCGTGCAGCACATGCAACCGCCCGGCACTTCTTTGATCATCGCGCCTTGGTCAGTCATCATCGCGCCATCGATACCAATTTCACCAAACTCATTGACTAACACAGCCCAGTTCTCGTTCTCTGGTTTGTTTTTCAATAAATTCAAGATAGCGGTGGTTTTACCGACACCCAAAAATCCTGTCAGTATATTGGTTGGTACTCGATTTGACATGCTCTTCTCCGACAAGCTTGTGCTTAAATGCTTTTGCCAAAGTATACGGAGAATGTGACTTGCTTCAACGCTTTTTATCGCGAGGGTCTAAGCCTTTATGCAACGCATTCGCTTTTGTCTGCTGAGATTGTTGGTAATAACCAAATGCATCCGCATTTTTAACACCAGAAAGGTGCATGCTGGTGTGAATCACACAAGTAAAAAACGCGACAATCGCTACAAGGATTGGAAGCAGTCCGAGGGTGTTTTCAAATTTTAAAGCGGCAATAGCCAAAGCGAAAACAACCGCAGAGGAAAGTGCAATGATCTTACTTCTATTGCTTTTCATGATAGTTCGCCTTATTTGAACGAGAGATCAAAGTGAATCGGTGTTACTTATCCATTTCACAGTTCAATGCTACTCCTTTCATACCCCACAAAATTTGAGCGACTTAACAGATACAAAAACACCGAGCTTAATGGTGCTCGGCGTTCATCTAAGGATTTGAATTTGGCTTGTGTATCAACAAATTTGGCCTGCGCTGACTGCAATGTCAGATTCGTTGTCAATCGCGGCTTGAGCCAAGAGCGCTAACCCTTCAACAATAACATCTAACGACATGGTTGGCTGGTTGCCTAAAGCGTCTTGCTCTGGCAAAAGAGGAATATGCACAAAGCCATGACGTACCGATTTATCACGCAAGTAATGCTGGATACCATAAAACAGGTGATTACATACAAACGTCCCTGCCGTATTTGATACTTGGCATGGAATGCTCGCGTTTTGTAAAGCGTTTGTCATCGCCTTGATGGGCAGCGTTGTGAAGTAAGCGTCTGGGCCATCTTGAACTACTGGCTCATCGATTGGTTGATAGCCACCATTATCAGGGATACGGAAGTCGTCTACATTAATTGCCACACGTTCTGGAGTAATCGCTGCACGCCCTGCTGCCTGCCCTACTGTGATGACAATATCTGGTTGGTATTGCTCAATCGCGTTAACCACGGTATCGATAGATTCATAACGTGTGACGGGCACTTGGCAAATCATCACCTCGCCGCCATCGAGTTTCTTTCTATCAAGTCGCTTTACTGCTTCTAAAGCAGGGTTGATGGATTCACCACCAAATGGCTCAAAACCTGTCATTAACACTTTCTTCATCGGACTATTTTCTCTTGATAGTAAAACTCAATGGTTGAGACTCGAATTTACAATAACTTAGCGTCACAAAGCCAAGTATTATTACATCGCGGCAATGAACTGCACAAAACCGCGACTTACATTTGGCGTAAAATTGGAGATAGCCCCTATCTTGAACTTGCAAAGCAATGTTCTGCTGAGCAAATCCTAGCTTGGTTTCTAACGGTAAGTTAGGTAGAGTACGCGACCATTGAGTATCTGCAATTCGAAGAGATCGAAGATAATGAACATTGATAATCACGTTATCGAAACATTGGAAGAGCTAGAAGCTTTCCTACATCTAATTGAAAGTGGCGCGCTAGGTCTTGAAGGCGTCGCTGGCGTAGCATTAGCAACAACCAACACTGATGGCCGTCCATTTGTTGCAGTATTGGACGAAAAGCATCAATTAGTTCTTGGACGTTGGGTTTCTCAACACGTTTACGAACACGGAAAAGACATCGTTCGTCACGGCCCGCAGCGCAAGCATTAATCCTGCTTTTAAATGACAAAAAGCTCGCTTATATCGCGAGCTTTTTTGCACCCTCCGTAAGGCATTTCAGCCCATTCCTACAATGCCCGCTCGCTTTCTAAGCTATTGTTCAAAAATAAAAAATAAGCTTGTCTGCATGGTAACCAGTCGTGACATTTCGCTGACAAAACAAGATAAGAAATTCCTAGAATTTATCTCGGAAGCGATTTCTAATTGTCGTTTCCAGACACCATCGCAGAGCAGTGATCCTAGTTGCTCTGTTTGCCCCTTATAGTCCGCTTGACAGCCTTGGGCTATACGGGGCTTTTTTAGAGATCTCTGTATGCTTGTTATGGCCACTTAATATTAGACAGAAACCTGTCTCAAGTTGACGTGGTGAATGTCAGGAAGTAGCACAGAATTATCGCCTTGAACAACTAAATTTCTACTACGTTCTGTACTTGATAGTGATAGAATCTCCGCATCAAAACTATCGAGCAACTCTATGTTTATCCATCATGTAAACGGCATCGACTGGCTGGTGATTACAGCTTTTGAAGAACTGAAACCTATATTCATCGAAGACGCTGATGCGATCCCCTCTTGTTTCTCTATCGACAGTGAATTGAGCCTGATTGATCAAGCCAAGCGCACTTATGGATATTTGCCTGCACTCAACGGTGTAATCACGGATACCGGCACGTTTGAAAGCCAAGATAACGAAGAAGACTTGAACCCACAGCTAGCATGCTTAGTCGAGGGACGCGGGCGAGTGTTTATCTATCACGGCGGATTTGTCGCTTTTGTGGATGATGACCAAACCTTTATTACCCGAATGAACTGAAAATTATTCCACGAGAAAGGCAATGCTGCGGTTAACTAGCGAGCAGCATGGCTTGCAAGGAATGGGGCAAAAAAGAGTCAGCTTGATAGTCTGACTCTTTTGTATGAAGCCGAGGGTATTGCGAGAAAAGTGGTAGGTAGTTGAATCGGTTGAATCCGCTTATTACTGAGGCTGGTGGCCAGTCTTCTTTGCAAACTCCTGCATCGCTTCGGCAAACGTTGTGGTCCCGCCTTTCGCTTGAACCTGTATCACCTTGTACCCCACCTTTTCCAACGCTTGGCGTTCTGCCAAAACCGCTTTGTCATCTTGCTGACTGCCCTTTGCAGGTTGATGAAGGTAACACCCTTCTAGTTGACCATCTTCGACCAGTTGGTGGTGTTTCAGTGCATTAATATCAAAATTCATGGTAATTCTTTAAATCAAAAATAGGGAGTTTCTGTGGCAGGTTACATGCGCTTTAAAGGCTTAACAACACTGTCCAAGCCTTCAATTTTAAGTGCGAGGCAGAGCTTTAGCAGTTCGCCTAGCTCCCCTTCCGGAAAACCTTTTTTATCGAACCAGAGTAGGTATTCTTCTGGAAGATCAATAAGAACACGCCCAGCGTATTTGCCAAACGGCATTTGCATTCGAGCGAGTTTAATAAGGTTTTCTTTTTCTAACATATACTACTGAGTCTGTTGGGATAAATCTTGGCTAAGAGTAACACCCAAGCGATCGACCCACCAGTTAATTGCATCTTTAGCATCGTCTAAAGAGTCAATCATAGTCAAGAAGTCTTTATTTCCTGCTTGACGATCAATCGCGGCGAACAAAGGCGCATCGCTCTCAGAATCACTCACCAGTAACTCCACCGTCGCAGAACCTACATTGGTATGCTCACCTGTCGTAATTTTTGAGATGGTCGAGATCCCTAAACCAACTGGAAGAATGCTTGAGGTAACCGCAAGAAGAGGGTTAGGCGTTTCTACATTACTGACTGCAATGCTCAAGCGAAGTGTTTTTTCACCGGGTTGGTCGACAATCTTTTTGACCGGTGAGATGCGCGCTTTTAACTGCTCAACCATGTAAGTCGTCAATTCATTGATTTCTTCATCATCGAGCTCAGATTCTTGAACCACAACCATTACTCGGTCAATCACCACGCTATCGTATTCATCCATTTTCTCTTTCAATCGAGTAGCATCGCGCAAACCAACTCTGGCCCAAACAAGATCAACGCCACCCTCTGGTCCGGGACGAAAATCTTCATAACTGGTGAATTTCGTCGCACTGACGACAGGACCACCTGCACATCCACTCAAGATGAAACCCAGAGTTACAACAACCGTCGCCTTAAACAAGCGCTCAACCAATGACTTAAACATACCAACTCCTCAAACTTTGAGTATACAGTTTATCATTCCATATAAATTTGACCAGTATTTATTCACCTAATGGATATTTTGTTGAATCAAGTATTGAGCTTCCCGCTGCACAATTTCATGTTAAAGTACGCCGCTTACTGGAAAGCATAACGAGAAAAATAATGAAGTCACCTTGCCGCGCAGCCTGTAAAAACAACGGCGGAATCTGTTCTGGCTGTCACCGAACCATGGAAGAAATCGTGCAGTGGAAAGATAAGTCTGATGCTCAACGAGACGCGATCATCGAACAATTGGTTGGAAATGATTCAACCCACTCTTGTCCTGAGTGTGGCACGAACGCGCACTGCGATATTGCTGCGGGGAAAGAGACGTGCTGGTGCTTTGACATTGAGACCAGAGATCTACCCAAGCCAGAAGCGGGACAACTTTGTTTGTGTCGTAAATGTTTGGAGAAAAAGCCAGTCGCCTAACCTAACGAACATAGGACATAACGGACTGGCTATCATTGAAATGAAGGCAAGTTCTGCGAACTATTTCTGCGCTAACGCTTGGGATTCGAACTTCACGCCATCCCAACCCGTCACCATAAAGTTACGAATGTTTTGATGGTCGCTGTTCTCTGGATGTGCCAATACATCTTCACGGTAGAAGCGACCAAAACATGCCAACGTTGCTTCTTTGCTTAGGTTGTTCAATTGACCAAAAGCGAAGATCTTGCACGAGCCGCTATTCTCACCTGCAATGTTCTGCGTTTCACCATTCACAAAAGCCGCTGGCGTAAACGCGTAGTTTGCCTCAATGGCTGCCATTGTCGTTTCAAATTCTACTGTCTCAGGTGATGCCGCTAGCGCATCCAAAAATTCTTTAAGTTCCATTATTTCTAGTTCCTAGTGTCTTTTCATCTTAAGTGTTCGACATACGTTCAGATTAAAACTGACACATTTGTTTCATCAAAAGCCAATATAAGAGTCATAAATCATAAATATATTCAGAGCCTTATTTAATAACACATCAATCAATGCACTATTCCTCACTGTTGTAGTGAATGAATAGATATCTAATTTAGGTGCATTGAGCAACATTGTATCTGCTTAATAAGGAAATATCATGACCACCCCATTTAAGGCAATAGGCGTATTGGCATTATCTTCACTTGCCATCGCATGTTCATCTCAACCTGACGATTCTCTCTCTTCGTTTGCAGCCCAATGTAAAGCACCAGTAGCACCTGTTGCTGGAGAGACATCCATCCAAGGTTTGACCTTTATGGGAACGTCTATCGCTGACGCACCATTCGATACGTCGGCAGCAGAAATCGTTCAATATGATGCATGTACTGACAAGCTTTACGTGGTCAACGCTCAAGCAAAGCGTGTCGATGTGCTTTCTATGGATGACAACGGCGCACCAACGCAAACCGCATTCATCGACCTCAACAGCGCGGGCGAAGCGGCAGGCGTTGAAATTGGTGCGGCAAACAGCGTTGCTGTCTTTAATGGTTTAGTCGCTGTAGCGATTGAAAACAGCAATAAGCAAGCGAATGGCATTGTTGGCTTGTACCGCTCGGATGATTTGTCGCTGATCACCACCTTCCCTACTGGCGCACTGCCAGACATGGTCGGCTTCTCAAAAGACGGCAGATACATTGCGACAGCAAACGAAGGTGAGCCAAATGGTGACTACAGTGTCGATCCTGAGGGCAGCATCACATTGATCGACTTGAGCCAAGGCGTAAACCAAGCAGACGTCACGCAGATTGGTTTCAATGAGTTTGATGGTGCACGTAAGTCTGAGTTGCCTGCTGACGTTCGAATCTCAGGTCCAAATGCCACGGTGGCGCAAGATCTAGAACCGGAATACCTCACCTTTGCTGACAACGGAAAAATCTACGTTGCACTGCAAGAGAACAATGCAATGGCAATCGTAAACCCTGAGAGCAAATCGGTAGAGAAGATTGTGGGTCTGGGCGAGAAATCTTGGTCTGATTCAAAACTGGATGCTTCGAACAAAGACAAAATCATTGGCAACTTTAAGAGCTACCCTCAACTGGTTGGTCTGTACATGCCAGATACCCTCGACAGCTACTCGGTAGATGGCAAAACTTACATCCTCTCTGCCAACGAAGGTGACGGTCGTGAATATGGCTTCAAAACAACACAAGCTCTATGTGACCAAGCGGGCTTCAAGTGGGATGAAGACGATTACCTCGGTACAGATGAATATACTTCTGAGCAAGGCACCTGTTTAAGCCATGTTGACGAAGTGCGCGGTAAGAAGCTGAAAGTCGCAGCAGATCACCCGCTGGCAGAGGCGCTAAAGGATAACAAGCAACTCGCGCGTCTAAAAGTGATTAAGCCTGAACAAACGCTTTCTGCGCAAGACAATGTTCAAGCCTTTGGCGCACGTTCATTCTCTATTTGGGATGAAAACGGTGAGTTGGTTTTCGATAGTGGTGACGATTTCGCAACTATCGCATTAATGAATGAAGGTAAGAACTTCAACAGCACCAACGATAGCAATGACAGTGGCGATGACCGCAGTGACGACAAAGGCATTGAGCCAGAAGCAATTGAAGTAGCACAAATCAATGGTCGTCACTACGCGTTTATCGGCTTGGAACGTCAAGGCGGCATCATGATTTATGACATCACAGACCCGAAACAAGCGCAGTTCCTGCATTACGTAAACCGTCGTGATTACAGCCAACCAGTTTGTACAGAAGTGGAAGATGGCGAATGCGCGAACGACACTTACAATCCAAAAGCAGGTGATTTGGCGCCAGAGTCAATCAATTACTTTGCTCGTAACGGACAACACTTTATCGCGGTTGGTAATGAAGTGTCAGGCACGACATCTGTGTTTCGAATTGAGCTTTAATACCCACTCTTCAAGGCGACAAAACTAAAAGTAAAGCGCCCGAACTTCAGTCCGGGCGCTTTATTTATAATCAGTGAGCATTGTTTGAGAGTGAGATTCCCGACTCGCTCCTTCGTCGCTCTCGAGAATGACAGAAGCTAGCCTAGCAAAGGCATCCTGCAGTTCCGAGTAACCCCACACTACCAACGTCATTCCGGAATCGAGGAACGAGATGTCCGGAATCTCTCTTTAATCACTCAGCTCTATTCATCAATAGCCAATGCGTCGCACTTCGAAGCACAGATAAAGTCGTTCTTATGCAGACCTTTAATAGAATGGCTCCACCAAGTGATGGTCACTTTGCCCCATTCTAGCAAGATAGATGGGTGATGGAATTCATCTTCTGCAAGCTCGGCAATCTTGTTGCTAAACGCCCACGCTTGTTTGAAGTTCTTAAACTTGTAGACCTTCTCAAGTTGAGGAATCTCATCTCTCTCAATGATCTGCCAATCAGACAATTGCAGCAGCAAAGACTGTTGTTCCTCTTTACTAAGTGCAATGGCATCGATACTACAAGCTTCGCATTTTTGTTCATTCAACATGAGCAGGTTCCTTTGGTTCAAAAAGTGGTGGAAGCAATCCGGCTTCAATCGCTAGATCGGCTTGTTTCAATAAATTCAGTTGGCTAATTTGGAAAAGCTGGGACAAATCTTCAATCACGTAGTATTTCGGCTGCATGATGTCGATGCGGTAAGGGGTTCTTAGCACAGTTTGCAGGTCAAATTCGTCTCTAATCGCGATGTCGCTTTCCAATGAATAGATGGTTTCTCCCGGAGATGAAAGGATACCGCCACCGTAGATCTTGGTTTTGTTACCCTCTTGAACCAAGCCGAACTCGACTGTAAACCAATATAGACGCGCAAGATACCCTCGCTGCTTTGGTGTCGCGGCTTGTCCAAGCTGTCCGTAATGCTCGGTAAAGGCGGCAAAATCAGGGTTGGTGAGCATGGCACAATGACCAAAAATCTCATGGAAGAAATCTGGCTCTTGTAGGTAATCAAACTCTTCTCGTGTTCTCAAAAAGGTCGCGACTGGGAAGCGTTTATTGCCAAGCAAATTGAAGAAACGATCAAAGTCGATCAACGCGGGGACTGGCTCCACTTGCCAGCCCGTTGTTTCCATCAAAACACGATTGATTTCGGGCAGTTGTGGCACGCGATCATGAGGTAAGTCGAGCAGCTTGAGTCCATGCAGATACGCGTTGCATGCACGGTCTTGAATCACGCTCATTTGTCTTGTTACCAAGTCGCGCCAAATGGCATCCTCTTCATGGCTCCATTCTACCCTTCCATCCTGATCGACGGGTTTTGAATGATACTGAGTCATTGCACATCTCCGTTAACAAATCCTTTACATTAAGCCTATCTACACTCTTTTGTCCTTCCAATCTCCTGGCCATTTTCCACTCAAAACTTAGGTGTAACATTTTCTTTACATTAACACCTAAGGCATTGATATACATAAGGAGCCAGTTTCTCCAACGAGTTTGACTTTATTTCTGGTTCACCTCAGACTGAAAACGTTAAAACTTTGTTATAGAGGGAGCTATGCGCGAGAGCAACAAAGTCTGGCAGCCGACGGAAGATCGAATCGAGCAAGCCAATATCACGCAGTTTATCGAGCACATTAATCGACAAGGTTTCGAGCTCAAAAACTACTCTGATTTGCACCAATGGTCTTTGGAGCATAACGAGCATTTCTGGAAAGAGGTTTGGCAATTTTGCGACCTAATTGGCACGCAAGGCGATACCGTAAAAGTACAAGGTGAAAGCCGTTGGCAATCACCAATGCAAAATCGAGATGCCGTGTGGTTCCCTCAAGCTCAAGTTAACTACGCAGAGAACCTGCTCAGTTTGGCAGAGCAACAAGCGGATGAGCTGGCGATTTGGTTTGAAAACGAACGAGGTGACAAACAGACTTACACATGGAAACAGTTTTGTGATGAGGTCTCGAGTGTTCAGCAGTGGTTAGTCGAATGTGGCATCAAGCAAGGCGATGTGGTTGCAGGTTATTTACCACATATGCCACAGACCATTATTGCAATGCTTGCTACCACCAGCTTAGGCGCGACTTGGACATCCACCTCCCCTGATTTTGGCGTAGAAAGCGTTATTGAGCGCTTCGGGCAAGTGAAGCCAAAGGTTCTCTTCACCTGCGATGGTTATACCTTTAATGGAAAAACCTTCGATATGTCGGAGAAGAACCACCACATCGCGGATCATCTCGATGGACTGAAACAAGTGTGCCAGATCGGTTACCTCAAACCGCATGTGTTCGAATGCGATGTTTGTACTCACGATTGGCAAAACATCATTAATCAGTATTCCCCAGCTCCGTTGCATTACACTCGCGTGGAATTCAATAGTCCGCTGTTTGTGCTTTATTCCTCTGGCACGACGGGCAAACCTAAGTGCATCGTGCATTCTGTTGGCGGTACGATTCTTAATCATCTTAAAGAACACCAACTTCATTCAGATATTCAGCCTAAAGATCGCGTCTTTTATTACACAACTTGTGGCTGGATGATGTGGAACTGGCATGTGTCTGCTTTAGCGAGTGGCGCATGCTTGGTGATTTTCGATGGCAGCCCAGTTCACCCAACACCCAATGTGTTGTGGGATTTAGCTCAGCGCGCCGAAGTAAGTCTCTTTGGTACTGCCGCCAAGTATCTTGAGGCGATAGAAAAAGCCGGATTGTCACCTATCAAAGATTACTCACTCCCAGCTTTGAGAACCCTGTGCTCTACGGGCTCTGTGCTTTATCCAGAACAGTTTGACTACGTGTATCAACACATCAAGCAAGATTTGCATTTGGCTTCTATTTCAGGCGGAACAGACATCTGTGGCTGCTTTGTATTGGGCAACCCTATCTCGCCTGTTTATCGTGGTGAATGTCAGTACACTGGCTTGGGGATTGATGTTCAAGTGTTCGACTCGCAAGGTCAAAGCGTGAGTGAACAACGCGGTGAGCTCGTCTGTGTCAATTCCATGCCTAACTTCCCTGTCGGTTTTTGGAATGATACTGGCGAGCGCTACCACAACGCGTACTGGGACAAGTTCGATGATATCTGGCATCACGGTGATGATGTCGAACGCAGCGCCAAAGGTGGGTTTGTTTTCTACGGTCGTAGCGATGCATTGTTGAATCCTGGCGGTGTGCGCATCGGCACAGCGGAGATTTATCAGCAGGTAAACGCCATTGACGGTATCGTCGATTCCATTGCCGTAGGTAAAGAGATCGAGCGAAACGAACAAATTTGGCTGTTTGTTCAGACCGTTTCTGGTGTCACGTTAGATGACAGGTTAGTAGCAGAGATTAAGTCGCGCCTCAAAACGTCCTGCTCGCCAAGGCACGTGCCAAGCCAAATCTTCGCCATCAGCGACATTCCTAAAACACGCTCAGGAAAGTTAGTCGAACTTGCGGTCAAACAAGTCATAAATGGTAAGGAAGTCGAGAACTTAGGTGCGATTGCGAATCCAGATGTTTTAGAAGAAATTCGACAACTCACGTTTGTCTAGCGAGTCGAAGGAAACAAAAAAGCGAGCTAAATAGCTCGCTTTTCTTATGTTCTTTGTTGGGGATTAACGGCGACCTACGCCCATTAATACTGACATTGTGTGACCGTCTGATGTGATTTCGAAGACCTTCTTCGTTTCTACCTCAGTAAAGCCGGCTTTGATAAGTGCGTTTTCTGATTTCGCTAGCGTGAAGCCTTCTTTTGCTGAATCTGCGATCCAGTCAAAATGTACGAAGTGACCACCAGCGTTGAGTAACGAGTGAGCAATCTCTAGAGACGTTTCGTAGTCTTCGATAAAAGCCAGCACTGAAGAAGCAACGACTAGGTCAAACTGACCACGGAATGCTGGGTGCTGAGCGACTAGACCACGCGTCAATGCGTCAACAACCGGTTCTACATTCTCTAGCTCTTTCTTATCAAGCTCTTCAATCATGGCTTCAGATGCATCCAGCGCCACAATCTCTTTTGCGGATGGCGACAATAGTTGGCTTAACTGCCCTGTCCCACATCCAAAATCCAATACTTTAATGCCATCAAGCTGAGTAAGCTGTTGTAACTGTGCAAACACCGACTGAGCAAATTGATCTGTTGCTGGGTTAGATTCCCAATTCTTTGCTAAGCCGTCCCAATCTTGTGCCATCGTGGCCTCCATGTTCACTTCTTGTAACCCCCATAGATTACCGCAAAAACGCCAAAACACCATAGACTTATCTGGCGAATCCGTGTTTTTTTCGATAATCTTTCTAGGCGTCAGTACGTTCATTCGTCTACGCTATCGATTCTCATCATTTCAGTTTAGGTCTTTTTTAATCATGAACTTATCGCAAGTTGAAGCCTTTTGTACCATTGCCGAGTATGGCTCCGTCTCGGAGGCTGCGCGTCAACTCGATTGCAATCGTACTAAGCTGAGTATGGCAATTAAGGCGCTTGAGAAAGACCTAGACGTCGATTTGTTCGCTCGAACTGGCAATCAGCTAACGCTCTCGGAAGCAGGGAAAGCGATCTTTAAAGACTGTGAAAACCTGCTCGTAACCGCACAGCGAATCAAAAAGACCTGCGCTCAAGTTTCTGACGGTTTCAACGCCGAGGTCTGGGTGGCACGTGATGACTCGCTGCCAGACGAATTATGGCAAGAGCTATCTCATACGCTAAACAATCGCTTCCCGTCGACAACCTTCAACTTAATATTGGCGTCCAGTGGTGACCTTTCAAATTTAGTCAGTACACAACAGGTCGACTTTGCATTTGGTGTGGACTACGAACGTGTCGACGATCCACATATTGTCTACAATCCTCTAGGCAAAATTCGCATGATGTCAGTATGCAGTTTCGAACATCGCTTGAGTAAGATGCGCCGTGTCACAGACGAAGATTTGCGTAACCAGATGCAAGCGTTGATGGTGTATTTGAACGAAAAAGACAACCCAGAGCTGCAACCCTTTTCTACTCGATACATTGGCTTCTCCAGTTTTGATTACATGCTGAACACCATTTTGGAAGAAGATGCGTGGGGCGTATTGCCAGAGCCACTGATCCGACATTACCTGCGACATCAGAAACTTGCGGTAATCAAACACACTTATGGTTTGACGCAAGAAGACTACTGTATGTTCGTTCCAAATGGACAAACAGAACACCCAGCAATGAGTTGGTTGGCCGATAAGTTAAGCGAGTATTTATTCGACTTCTAAACATATTGCAGTGAGCGTCAATTAAATTGACAGCGAGATTTCAACGTAAGCCATTGATATATAATAAAATACATAAAAACCCTCATTTCATCGTTTAAATGTCACACAGTTTTCATTTGCTTAAATTTACCCCAAGGAGAAGAATGTAAGGGTGTAATAATTTAAGGCATCTTTTATGTGTGACAGGACAAGCAAAAACGAAAACCGTATCTTAACCTTCTCAGCCCTTTTAGCATCTGGGTTTGCAGTCGGAGGGATGGTACTTGGCTTGCTTGTTGGATCGATCGTCATCGTATTTGACGGTGTTTATTCTCTAGTCAGTCTGCTGTTAACTTTATTGTCACTGGCAGCTTCTTACTACATCAGCAAGCCATCAAAATCTATTTTTCCTTTCGGCAAAGCTGTACTTGAACCTATCGTTATCGCTATCAAAGCAGCCGTTATTTTAGTTGTTGTTGCTTTCTCATTATTCTCTGCGGTAACGGCGTTAATGACAGGCGGTCGTGAGGTAGACGCTTCCATCGCAACCATCTTCGGTGTCGTTAACGTGATTGGTTGTGGTTACGCTTGGTGGTTTATGGCGAAGAAAAGCCGTCGTTTTTCATCAGGTTTAATCGAAGCCGAGAAAAAACAATGGCAAATGGATACGCTACTTAGTGTTGCAGTAACCCTTGGCTTTATCGCGGCATGGTTAGTATCACTAACACCATATGCACACTACGCGGTCTATGCAGACCCTATGATGATGGTGTTGATGGGTTTCTACTTCCTTAAAGTACCATTTGATATGCTAGTTGGTGCCCTACGTGAGCTGCTAATGATGACACCTAGCAAAGAACTATGTCAGAGCGTTGGTAAAGACGTTCTTGAGATTGAAAAGGTAACTGAGCACCAATTGAAACTGGCTGGCGTAACTAAAGTTGGTCAAGAACTGCGAGTAAATGTGGACGTGCATGTGGATGACGACACACTAGAGCTTGATACGCTAGAACACACTCGTAAGCAACTTACTAAGCGACTATCGAAGCACAGATTCAAGCTTCAATTACAATTGAACGTCGCGTATTAGAGCACCACCAGAAATCATTAGAACTCAAAAGAAAAGCTCCCAATCTGAAGTGACCCCGTAAAGTTGGACATTTCTGTTAAGCGGCTTTCAAGGCCTGAGTTCGATACTCTATCGGAGTCAGGCCTTTTAGCTT
>NZ_BAOG01000176.1 GCF_000400365.1 Vibrio jasicida CAIM 1864 = LMG 25398
AGGTACAAACTGAAAGGTGTAAAGACGAGCACAGAAACAAATAAACACCAAAACTTATGACCTTTGATGTCAAACCCGTACTAACGCCGCGTTAAGTAGTGAGCAACGTTGACCACCAAGCTTAAACCATTGTGCCGTAAACACTAAATTCAAAGCAAACCGAAAATGCCAAGCGTTGGGAATCTGCCTTAAACGCTTTGTTATATGCCCGAACTCATTGTGTATTCCGGATGTCCAGTGTGCTCATCAAATTGTTCACTTACGACTTTGAAGCCTTGAGACAAATAGAATTGATAGCTAGCCCTATTTTCCTTATATACGGACAGGCTTAATTCCGCTCTCTGAGTTTTAGCATGACTCAATAGTTGCTTACCAATACCTTGACCTTGAAGCTCAGGAGCGACAAATATGGCAGCTAGGCTATTTTCATACAGTGCGTAAAAGCCGACTACTTTCGACTCAGCTTCGTAAACGTAAGTTTCTGAAGCTGGAATGTAGATGTTACGCATGTTTTCTACTTGAGATTCCCAGAACTCAGCCGAGATGAAATCGTGAGCTTTAACTGACGCATTAAGCCAAATTTCAAGAACTGAATCGATGTCATTTTCGTTGTACTTTCTTATCATTTAAAGCTCTCAATAGCCGAATTTATCGGGGCAATATAACGCCTTGTTAAGGGGTGAGCAACACAATACCGATGCTGCCGCATACCACCCTAATCACTAAAACCAACGCATAGTAAAAATGCCACGCGTTGCGAATCCCTCTTGAACAATTTGTTAGCCAACTTTTTCTTCTATTCGAATAACACCCTTCAATTCTATGCGTAAATACTCAATTTCTAGACCAAAAATCAATTCAAATAACTCTCTAGGAGATACCGAGTTGTTATTGATAGAGTTAGCATTCATTCCAAACTCAGACGCTAGTTGTTGAAGCTGCATGAAGTAAGCATCTTTGACTTTATGTCCTTCAATAGCTGAAAATAATCTGTCTTTTATCTTTGGATCAGTAAAAGATATATTGTCAGCACTATGTGCAAAATCATTTCTTATTTTCCGGAAAATATTGAACATATCTTTTTGCTTTCTAGTAATAACACCAAGTCGATATGACATTTCGATCTTAGACGAAAAGGTCCCCAAAGGACCATTATTATCAAAAACAGGATCTTTAGTTGACGTTGAGGGAAGCATTTTTGCTCTCAACAACTTTGCCAAACCTAGCTCCAGCATCGCAGCTGCAATTAGAACAGCCCCCCGATCACTTTCACCTTTCAAAACTTTATTAGTAGTGTCATACGAAACCAAAAAATAAACTCCTATCTCCAATTAGTTGGCTAACGCCCTGTTAAGGGGTGAGCAACGCAATACAAAAGCCGCCGCATATCACCTTAAACACTAAAACCAACGCATAGTAAAAATGCCATGCGTTGCAGAATCCCTCTTAAACAGATTGTTAGCTTTTTCTCACCGCCAAAACGAGATATTTTGCGTACTTAGCCAACCAGTAGCTCCTCGCTTTAAACGCTGAAGCAAATGTCTTACACGATTGAAGGCCTAGCAGAACGGTTTCATCAGTGACTACATTCACTTTTGAACTACACAACTCAAAATACCCATGGGATGTATCTAAGTGGATAAACAACTGTTCACCGCTGTTGGCTCGGATATTATGAGTTTTATAAATCAACTTATCGTATCCATTTGGCTCAATCGTTTTGGGTTCTACAGACTCCAAAACAAAGCCGTTCCCCGGAAAGGAACTATATATTACAGGTTTCTTTCGCACTTCTTGCTCAACCCTGTGTTCTTTTTTAGCAAAGCAACGGCATGTGTTTACGGTTATTGCATAATCTCGCCTGTTGCGAACAAGAAAAACATAAGCTGCTTCTTCGTCATCAAGATCGACTAATACTTGCTCAAGTTTAATTGGTTTTCGATTATCTGAAATCCAAACAAATAGGAAAGTAACAATCGCAATAATGGAAGCTAAAGAACTGAGTATATCTACTATTAATTTGAAATTGTCCATACTTTCCTCAAAAAGCTAACGCCGCATTAAGGTGTGAGCGACGCTTGGCTATACTTGAGCGAAGCGAAAGCGCCAAGCGTTGCGAATCACTCTTAAATGCTTTGTTAACTCACTTGTTGCTTAAGGCTATCCAAGTCATTTTCAATCTCTTCAATTGATGGTAAATCAATTAACAAAGAACGACACTCTTGGTTTAAGACCTCATTCAACAATCCTAAGTCCATTAAAACCTTGATGATATCTTTATCTTCACTAGTGATTGCATAGTGGAATAAAATGATAATTTCATATTTAGAAACTTGTGATAGAACAAATTTTAAATAAAGATCTCGATTAACAGAATCTGAAACAAAGCGAGCAATAAACTTCAGATTTTTAATATAACCGTTCACAAACTCACCAAATTCATACTCAAGCGTAGATACAGCAGAAGAGTACATTTCCTTTCGCTCTTCTAGCGGCAACTTATAAAACCAGACATGACCGAGAGCCATTAAAGCCGCTCTCATCTCTTTCGTTTCAGAGTTAGTCGAACCAATATAGTACTTTATTCTCTCCCAACGATTATTGAAATCACTATCTTCCATTAATTCAGATTTAATCGAAGATAGATGCTCTTCGTACTGGGAGTAAAAGTAGTTTCCATATTTTGCTTCTAGTATTTTAATATAATGAACATTATCAATTGATTCCGGCACCTTACACAGAAGAACTCTTGCTTTTGAAACACACTGTTCATCTAATTCTTCTTTTATTCGACTAACCATTTTTTTCAAGATAGTTGCACCTTGATAACTTTGGTCATTAATAAATATTGAAGAGTTAGAAATCCTACTATTAAGTAACTCCATTGACTTATAAAAGACTTGGTCCTGCTCAAGTTTCAAGTTCTGTCTACTGTTAGAGTAAATAGAAAAAGCGACAGCAAAAAAACCTAACGCTCCATACACACCACCGACATACGAACCAAAATCTGCCCAATCTGAGCTTACATCAGAAAAGCCTCCCCGGAATGTCCAAACGTATCCAGCAAGGGGCATTAGAAAAAGAAAAAGCATTAATGCTTTAACTCGAGTATTCATTGTTATTTATCACTCCTGGTGAGTTAACGCCCTGTTAAGGTGTGAGCAACGCAATGCCGAAGCCGCCGCATACCACCTTAAACACTAAAACCAACGCATAGTAAAAATGCCACGCGTTGCGAATCACTCTTGAACAGTTTGTTATGTGACAAGCTCAAGTAGTTTACTCACCTGTTTTTCAAATAGATTTTTAACAGCCTTACTATTCGTCTTAGCTACTGACACCCATTGCAAGCCCGTTTCATCAATATGCTGAAACTCTACTTGTAACTCGTATTTTCTGACTGAAAATAGCGCAGAAAACACGCCAACTGTTAGAGCTAACGGAGCGGTAATCAATCCCAAAGACTCTGGGCATATCATCCATACTACGCTTGCAACGACTAAACCGATACAAACTATTCTCAATGCGTGATCTTGAAAAGCGTTAGTTTTAACTCTTACACCTTTAATTTTCGACAAGGGATACTCGTCTTTTTTAAACTTAAATGTCGTATTACTAACTTTAAAATTGTCTTCAATAATCAAATTAACCTCCTGTCACATAACGCCTTGTTAAGGTGTGAGGCACGCAATACCGAAGCTCCCGCATAACACCTTAACCACTAAAACCAACGCATAGTAAAAAT
>NZ_BAOG01000175.1 GCF_000400365.1 Vibrio jasicida CAIM 1864 = LMG 25398
TTAAATATGGCAGGGGTGGAGAGATTCGAACTCCCAACACGCGGATTTGGAATCCGCTGCTCTGCCAATTGGAGCTACACCCCTGTAGTTCGTGTTTAGAGAGACGACTCTCGGAATAAGTGGCGGAGCGGACGGGACTCGAACCCGCGACCCCCGGCGTGACAGGCCGGTATTCTAACCAACTGAACTACCGCTCCGCAC
>NZ_BAOG01000174.1 GCF_000400365.1 Vibrio jasicida CAIM 1864 = LMG 25398
ATGCGGTCGTGGCGGAATTGGTAGACGCACCAGATTTAGGTTCTGGCGCCGCAAGGTGTGAGAGTTCAAGTCTCTCCGACCGCACCATCTTAATTAAAAGAATACATATGTTGTTAAAACATATTGTTGGCTACGTAGCTCAGCTGGTTAGAGCACATCACTCATAATGATGGGGTCACAGGTTCGAATCCCGTCGTAGCCACCATTTATT
>NZ_BAOG01000173.1 GCF_000400365.1 Vibrio jasicida CAIM 1864 = LMG 25398
TTTAAAGATGGTATCCCGTAGGGGAGTCGAACCCCTGTTACCGCCGTGAAAGGGCGGTGTCCTAGGCCTCTAGACGAACGGGACACTGTAGGTTGCTCTGCTAAAAGCAGAAACAATGTAGCTAGTGGTGGAGCTAATCGGGATCGAACCGATGACCTCTTCGCTGCCAGCGAAGCGCTCTCCCAGCTGAGCTATAGCCCCACATAAATCGCTTCAGCATTTTATGCAGAACCAATCTTTGCTCTGAAATTTAAACCATATCAATCTGTGTGGACACTCATCGTGAATAATCATCGTATAAGGAGGTGATCCAGCGCCAGGTTCCCCTAGCGCTACCTTGTTACGA
>NZ_BAOG01000172.1 GCF_000400365.1 Vibrio jasicida CAIM 1864 = LMG 25398
CATAGCGATTTGGACCCACCTGACTTCCATTCCGAACTCAGAAGTGAAACGAATTAGCGTCGATGGTAGTGTGGGGTTTCCCCATGTGAGAGTAGAACATCGCCAGGCTTTAATTTGCACTTGCTTATTTAATAAGCAAGTCACCATAAAGTTCTAAATTATTTTAGAGTTTTATGTTGACTTTCAAAGTGAAAGGCGTATTATACGCACCTCGCTTAAGTGCTAAGGCACTGAAAGCCAAGCTCTTTAACAATATAGACCTATCAATCTGTGTGGGCACTCGTTGATGATAATCCAATTAGAAACTTCGGTTTCAAATTAGGTTT
>NZ_BAOG01000171.1 GCF_000400365.1 Vibrio jasicida CAIM 1864 = LMG 25398
TGTCTAAAGAAAAATTTGAACGTACGAAACCGCACGTTAACGTTGGTACTATCGGCCACGTTGACCACGGTAAAACAACTCTAACTGCAGCTATCTGTACTACTCTTGCTAAAGTTTACGGCGGTGTAGCTAAAGACTTCGCATCTATCGATAACGCTCCAGAAGAGCGTGAGCGCGGTATCACAATCGCAACTTCTCACGTTGAGTACGATACTCCAACTCGTCACTACGCACACGTAGACTGTCCAGGACACGCGGATTATGTTAAAAACATGATCACTGGTGCTGCACAGATGGACGGTGGTATCCTAGTTGTTGCTGCGACAGATGGTCCAATGCCACAAACTCGTGAGCACATCCTACTAGGCCGTCAGGTTGGTATCCCTTACATCATCGTATTCATGAACAAATGTGACATGGTTGATGATGAAGAGCTTCTAGAGCTAGTAGAAATGGAAGTTCGTGAACTTCTATCTGAGTACGATTTCCCAGGTGATGACCTACCAGTTATCCAAGGTTCTGCACTAGGCGCACTAAACGGCGAAGAGCAGTGGGAAGCTAAGATTGTTGAACTAGCAGAAGCGCTAGATTCATACATTCCTGAGCCAGAGCGTGCAGTAGATATGCCATTCCTAATGCCTATCGAAGACGTATTCTCAATCCAAGGTCGTGGTACAGTAGTAACTGGCCGTATCGAACGTGGTATCCTAAACGTAGGTGACGAAGTTGCTATCGTAGGTATCAAAGACACTACTACTACTACATGTACTGGTGTTGAAATGTTCCGTAAGCTTCTAGACGAAGGTCGTGCTGGTGAGAACGTTGGTGCACTTCTACGTGGTACTAAGCGTGACGAAGTTGAACGTGGTCAAGTACTAGCTAAGCCTGGTTCAATCACTCCACACACTAAGTTCGAGTCAGAAGTATACGTACTTTCTAAAGACGAAGGCGGCCGTCATACTCCGTTCTTCAAAGGCTACCGTCCACAGTTCTACTTCCGTACAACTGACGTAACTGGTGATATCTCTCTACCAGAAGGCGTAGAAATGGTAATGCCTGGCGACAACATCCAAATGGTTGTTGAACTAATCGCTCCTATCGCAATGGACGAAGGTCTACGTTTCGCTATCCGTGAAGGTGGCCGTACTGTAGGTGCTGGTGTTGTTGCTAAGAT
>NZ_BAOG01000170.1 GCF_000400365.1 Vibrio jasicida CAIM 1864 = LMG 25398
CCGTTGCATCACCGTCAACCACTAGGTTAGATGCGGTTAGCGCGTCGCCTTCTACATCCGATGCTTGAGCAAGAAGCTGCTCTTGGCTAAGCGTAATTGAATTGTCTTCATCGACACTATAAGCCAAGTTGCCCGATACAGGTGCGTCATTGATTGGTAAGACATCGACAGTGAGGTAAGTATCGACCTCTGCGCCGTCTTCATCGCGAATGGTCACATCCAACTGCACTTGACCGTTGAAGTTTTCATTTGGCGCAAAGCTGCAAGTCCCATCACCGTTAACTGAAAAGATACCGTCTGGGCCGTCGTAGTTAATACCAACAAGCTCAACATCCCCTTCGACATCCGAAGCATTCAGTAGCACTTGCGATTCACTAAAGGTTAGAACTTGGTCTTCATCGATAGTGTATGCGGTAGGACCTGCGATTGGTGGATCATTTACCTCTAGCACTGTAATGCCAGCAGTGGTGGAATCTGTTGCACCGTCTTCGTCGACTACGACAATATCTAGGCTCACCTCGCCGCTGAAGTTCTCGTTTGGTGAGAAGGTATACGTACCATCACCGTTGATTTCCAGCACACCGTCGTTGCCGCTATAACTGACGCTGTCGATCGCCACTTCACCTTCAATATCAGACGAGTTCGCTAATAGTTGTTCGTTGCTAATGGTGATCGAGTTGTCTTCATGCACTGTGTAAGCCGTACTGCCTGCAACTGGTGGGTCGTTCTCTGGCGTCACGCTCACATCGATATTTGCCGTCACAGTGTCCGTGCCATCGGAAACATCGAAAGTGAAGTTCACATCGCCATTGAAGTTCTCGTTTGGAGCGAAGCTATACGTGCCATCACCATTGTCAGTTAGGACACCGTCCGCGCCTGTGTAAGTGACGCCCTCAACAGATAGATCATCCCCTTCAATATCGGTAGCTCCTGTTAGCAGGTCTGCATCGGTAAAGGTCAGTACACCATCTTCGCCAACAGTAAACGCTTGATCTTGTGGTTCTGGTGCATCATTGACAGGCGAAACCGTTACCTCTAAGTTGGTTGAGACAACATCATCACCATCAGACACATCGAACGTAAAGGTAATATCACCATTAAAGTCCGCATCTGGCGTTAAGGTGTAAGTACCGTCGCCATTATCCGTGATGGTGATGTTTTCGTCATCTGTTGCCAAATTCAGCGCTGTCAGTTGATCACCATCCTGATCACTAGCATTCGCAAGTAAATCTTCTTGCGAGATAAGGATAGAACCATCTTCTTCAACCTGTGCTGATACTGGCAATGCTTCTGGCGCGTGTTCAATAACAGCGCCTGTGGCATTGATATAAATAGTTTGAGAAACCGTCTCAGCATCACCGTTAGACAACTCAGTGGCTGTAGCCGTTACGTTTACCTCTAGCTGTTGATTGAAGTCTTCTGGAAGCTGAATCTGTAACTCTTGATCAATAGCAGTGGTCGGCAGTGTTACAGAGCCATCAGGCCCAACCGTCACTTCGCCACTGTAGATCTGGCTATTTACTTCACCAACATCAATGGTGAAGTTGAAATCGGAATAATCAGCATCACCACCACCGTAAAGATCCTCAAAACCGTAGACCAACTCACCGTCTTCGTTCACAGTAGTTCGGGTATGTTCAATGCCATCTTGGTTGAGCTCAGAGCTCGAACCACCATGGAAGATCGCATCTCCAAACTGGCTTTGAATCACCGTTTCTGAACCGTCAACACCAACAAACACCAGTTGTGGGTCGACGGTATCCATATTGGCCGGCGAACCATCCGTTGCACGGAATTCATATTGACCATCTGGCAGAGCTTCGAAGTTATTGTGGGCATGACCATTTGGAATTAAGAACAGATTGAAGCTTTCCCCTTCCGAAATTTGGAAGCTAAATTGGTCTTGTCCCGGAACGAGGTCACCACCACCGCCAACTTGAGAAGCGTTTTCGTACACCACTTCAACTCCAGTGATATTGCCGTCTTCATCAACTTTGTAATAACCAGCCGCGTTTTGGTAACCCGCCGTCTCACCTTCAAACGTAACCGTGATTTCAGTATCGTTGAAACTGGTGATACCGTTATCTTGATCGTTAAGTACACCTTCGTTGTCGTAACTGATGACGGAGCCTTCTGGCACGCCATCAACGGTCACAGTCAGCGTTTCAGAAAGGTCTTGGTCTACGAGCGCAGCCGCAATATTCAGCTCAACAATGCCGCCTGGATCAACCAAAATGGCGTTATCATCGATCACAGCACCATCACCATCTGTAATGGCAAGATCAGGTGCATCCGCAACCGCTTCAATGTGGACATTGATGTCTTGTTCTACTTCATCCGTCCCGTCAGAGACAGTAAAGCTGAACTGTAAATCACCACTAAAGTGTTCTTCTGGAACAAAGCTAAACGTACCATCACCGTTGTCGGTGACCGTACCTTCATCACCTGAATAATTGATACTGGTAACGGTTAGGTCATCACCTTCAATATCGATAGCGCCATTGAGCAAGTCCCCCTGAGTAAACAGGATACTGCCATCTTCTTCGATGCTATACATGGCTGGTGCGACAATTGGGATATCGTTGACGGGATTAACCGTCAGCGTCATTTCGGTTGATGTGCTTAGCTCGCCGTCGTTCACTTCATAGGTAAACGCAATTTCACCATTAAAGTTCTCAGATGGCGTCACGGTATAGGTACCGTCACCATTATCAACAATGCTTGCATTTGGATCGTTAGTCTCAAGCGCGGTCGCGTATAGATCATCACCGTCTTGGTCGCTTGCATTCTCAAGCAACATATCTTGTGTCACGAGGATAGAGCCGTCCTCGTCCACATTTGCAATAGTTGGCGCTGCTTCTGGCGTGTCGTTGACAAATTCCACTTTCAAATCGATATTCGCCGCCACCACATCGGTGCCATCGCTCACATCAAACGTGAGGTCAACATTACCAAAGAACCCCTGCTCTGGCGTTAACGTGTAAGTGCCATCACCATTGTCTGTTACTTGAACCGTATCGCTCAAGCTCGTCACGTTCACAACAGATAAGTCATCGCCTTCGATGTCCGTCGCTTGAGCCAGCAACTCTGCTTCAGTAATCGTGATGGCTTCGCCGTCTTCTGTGGTGAAGGACAAATCAGGCACATCTGGCAGGTCGTTCACTGGGTTAACGGTGAGGTTTAGATCCGCAGCGACGGTTTCAATCGCGTCAGTTACGTCATAAGTAAATTCGATTTCACCAAAGAAGTTTTCGCTCGGTGTAATCGTGAAGCTACCATCAGCGTTCTCAACGATGGTTGCATTAGGATCGTTGGTCGACAGGTTCACCGCTTCAAGATTGTCACCATCCACGTCCGTCGCGTTCGCTAACAAGTCTTCTTGAGTGATGGTAATCGACCCATCTTCGTCCACGACTGCATCAATAGGACCGCTGACTTCCGGTGCTTCATTGACGATCTCGACATCAATTGAGGCGGTACTTGGTGCACTTGCTTGACCATCACTGATATCGAAAGTCAGATTTACGTCACCATAGAAGTTCGCTGTCGGCTCGAAGGTAAAGGTGTTGTCGCCGTTGTCTGTCAACGTACCTTGTGACTGGTCAACAAGCAGTAGATTCTCGATATGCAGAATGTCGCCATCCACATCGGTCGCACCTGATAACAGATCTTTTGCTTCGATGATGATGGTGCCGTTTTCTAGCATTTGAGTATGCAGCGGCGCACCAGGAACTGGCACATCGTTGACCGGAATAACGGTCAGATCTAGATGGGTATCGACTTCATCGGTGCCATCGAAGACTTTGTAATCGATGTCGACTTCACCATTGAAGTTTTCATTCGGCATAAAGGTGTAAGTGCCGTCGCCATTGTCGACAAGCTCACCGTTATCACCGCTGTAAGAGATATCAGAGATAGACAGCGCATCGCCTTCCACATCACTTGCATTGGCAAGCAGATCGTCCGCGCTAAACGTAATGCCCACATCCTCATCTGTCGACAACACAATCGGACCAGAAACGATTGGCGCATCGTTTACTGCTTCGAAGTTGATGTTGATGATGTTGTCGTCAGTGAGTTCACCATCTGTAACTTGGTAACCAAGCTCAATCTCACCGTAAAAGTTCTCAGCAGGTGTGACTGTCCATGTACCATCGCCGTTGTCGGTTAACGTCGCGTGCTCCGCATTATCCCCCACCAGCTCTAGGTTTTGAATATCAAGAACATCGCTATCGATATCACTCGCTTGTGCTAGAAGCTGTTCTTCTGTGATAACCACAGAGGCAAACTGCGTAGAACCTTCGGTATCAATGGTCACATTTGGCAGATCAGCAGTCAGTTCGATTTCACTGTCACCTTCACGGATATTCAGTTCGACCGTTTCAGTGATTTCCGTGCCGTCCACACCAATAGATGTAAATACTGCTTCATCATGACAAGTTTGCGAAACCGTCATGTTTTGAACCACATAAGTACCGTTACCTTGAATCGTTCCTAACTCAAAGTAAGACACTGGCTCGTTCACCGTTAGAGTGTAATCCGTCTCATAGCTACCACGATCTTCTTTGTGGTAAGTCATTGAGTCGATCAAGTCACCCTCAGAGTTGAATGCTCGAATTTCGACTTCTGTAAAGTGGCGAGACTCTTCCATAAACCAGCCGCCTAGACCATCTAGATGGAAGCTGATTTCGTTGATGTCTTGACCTTCAACGGTCACAGTTAGTTTTTCATCACCACTCAAGCCTTGGCGGTCAGTATCGCCAATACCATGCCCAATGTGTGTGTTACCATTCCACGCACCAAGAGGGTCATCGTTACTCTGAACGGTAACCGTCAAATCACCATCAGTGAATTGACGCGTATAAGGGTCAACTTCATCCCCCCAATCATCCACACTCGCGTTGTCATCAAACGTACCGATTTGTGTCGTATGTGTACCGTTGGCTAATGCCTCATCGTCTGGGATAAAGCGCACTTCCGTATCCGCAGGAACCTCCTGCCCGACTTCTAGCTGTACCCATTCGTCATTTAGATTCGCTTCAATGATGCCGTTTTCAGGGGCTTGGTCGAGACGTAACGCAGGCTCTTCACGCAGAGAAACACCCACGGTTTGGTCTTCTTCCGCTTGAATAAAGATTTCGTCGCCCGCTTCTGGCGCATCGTTGACAGGGTTAACGGTCAGATCCAGCGTGGTCAGAACATCATTTTCGCCATCGCTGATGTTGTAAGTGAAGTCCAACTCACCGTTAAAGTTTTCGGTGTGCGTAATGGTGAAAGAACCATCGTCGTTGGCTACGATCGTCGCATCTGGATCATTGGTTTGCAGGTTGCTGGCAACAAGGTCATCACCTTCAATGTCTGTCGCATTCGCAAGCAACTGTTCTTGCGTGATGGTGATGGAGTTATCTTCATCCACCTCCGCTTGAATGCCTGACGTTTCTGGTGCATCGTTCACCGCGATAACGTCGATGCCTGCGGTTGTTGTATCCGTTGCGCCATCTTGGTCGATGACCGTAACGTCGAGCGAAATGTTACCGTCAAAGTTCTCATTTGGCGTGAAGGTATATGTGCCGTCGCCATTGTCCACGAAGCTACCGTCGTTACCAGAGTAGCTAACATTCGCCAAGGCTACGTCGCCTTCCACATCAGAAGAGTTGGCTAACAACTGCTCGTCACTAATGGTGATTTGACCGTCTTCTTGAACCGTGTACGACGTAGAACCTGCCACCGGTGGATCGTTCACTGGTGTTACGCTGACATCAATGAATGCTGGTGTTGAACCCGTGCCGTCAGACACATCGAATGTGAACTGAACATCACCGTTGAAGTTCTCATTCGGCGCAAAGCTGTAAGTGCCATCGCCATTATCGGTAAGCACGCCATCCGCACCTGTGTAGAGAACGTTTTCGATAGACAGATCATCGCCATCAATATCCGATGCGCCTTCCAATAGGTCGGCATCCGTGAACAGCAAGGTGCCATCTTCTTCTACCGTGAACTGTTGATCTTGCGCTTGTGGCAAGTCATTCACAGGATTAACCGTAATATCCAGACCAACTTGTACCGAGCCACCATCGTTATCAATGATATCGAAGGTCAGGTCTAGATCGCCGTTGTAGTTTTCATCCGGTGTGATGGTGTAACTGCCATCATCGTTGTATTGAATTGTCGCGTTGTCATCTGTCGATAGATTGATGGCTTCAAGGTTCTCGCTATCAATATCGCCCGCTTTGGCAAGCAACTGCTCTTGGCTTAACGTAATTGAGCTGTCTTCGTTGATGGTGTAAGCCAAATCACCCGATACTGGTGGATCGTTGATTGGTAAGACATCGACATTGATGTGAGTATCAACGGTTGCCCCATTCTCATCTTGAATGGTCACATCCAACTGAACTTGACCATTGAAGTTCTCGTTTGGCGCAAAGCTACAAGTACCATCACCATTAACGGTAAAGATACCATCCGAGCCTTCATAGCTGATGCCAACAAGCTCTACATCGCCCTCGATATCAGATGCGTTGGCAAGAATTTGTGACTCACTGAATGTCAGTACTGAATCTTCGTCAATCGTGTAAGACGTTGGACCGGCAACTGGAGGGTCATTCACTTCAATGACGGTAATGCCTGCTGTCGTTTCGTCAATCGCACCTTGCTCATCCGCCACAATCACATCAAGGCTGATATCACCGCTGAAGTTCTCATTCGGCATGAAGGTGTAAGTGCCGTCACCGTTGTCTTGGAATACGCCATCGGTGCCTGAATAGGTCACGCTATCGATGGACACTGCGCCTTCCACATCCGAAGAGTTAGCCAGAAGCTGCTCGTCAGAAATGGTAATTGCGCTGTCTTCATCAACCGTGTAAGACGTTGAACCCGCAACCGGAGGATCGTTCACTGGAGTGACGCTCACGTCCACATTGGCAGGTACGGTCTCAGTGCCGTCAGAAACACCAAAGCTAAAGCTGACATCACCGTTGAAGTTTTCGTTTGGTGCAAAGGTGTAAGTACCATCGCCGTGGTCAGTCAGCACACCATCGCTGCCCATATAGCTAATGCCATCAACTGTTAAGTTATCATCATCGATGTCGGTCGCGCCAGCAAGTAGGTCTGCGTCGGTAAACTGAAGCGTACCGTCTTCTTCAACACTAAACTGCTGGTCTTGAGGAACAGGAAGATCGTTAACCGGATTAACCGTCAGATCCGCCGTTGCTTGGATAGTGTCTGTGCCGTCCGTAATGTTGAATTGGATATCAATATCACCATTAAAGTCCGCATCTGGTGTAATCGTGAAGCTGCCATCATCGTTCGCTGTGACGGTTGCGTTTCCATCAACAGTCAAATCACTAGCAGTCAGGTCATCGCCCTCAATATCAGACGCTTGAGAAAGAAGCTGCTCTTGGTTGAGTGTAATCGCACCGTCTTCATCAACGCTGTAAGCCAAATCACCCGATACTGGCACATCATTGATTGGCAATACATTCACATTGATGACGGTATCAACTTCTGCCCCATCTTCATCTCGAATGGTCACATCAAGTTGAACTTGTCCGTTAAAGTTCTCGTTTGGCGCGAAGCTGCACGTGCCATCATCGTTAACGGTGAAAATGCCATCCGGACCATCGTAACTAATGCCAACAAGCTCTACATCGCCTTCCACATCAGAGGCATTCAACAGCACTTGCGACTCACTGAAGGTCAGAACTGAATCTTCATCAATAGTGTAAGAAGTTGGTCCTGCGACTGGTGGATCGTTCACTTCCAGCACCGTAATGCCAGCAGTGGTGACATCCGTTGCGCCTTCTTCATCAGCGACGACAACATCAAGCGTCACTTCACCATTAAAGTTTTCATTTGGAGAGAAGGTGTACGTACCGTCACCATTGATTTGCAACACACCATCGCTGCCAGAGTAGCTCACGCTATCAATCGAGACATCCCCTTCTAAATCAGAAGAATTTGCCAACAGTTGCGCGTCAGAAATGGTAATAGAGTTGTCTTCGTGAACCGTGTAAGACGTTGAACCGGCCACAGGAGGATCATTCACCGGCGTGACGCTCACATCTACATTCGCTGAAACCGTATCTGTGCCATCAGATACGTCGAAGCTGAAGTTTACATCGCCATTGAAGTTCTCATTTGGCGCAAAGCTATACGTGCCATCGCCATTGTCAGTTAGAACGCCGTCGGTGCCTTCATAGCTGATTCCCGTTACAGAAAGGTCATCGCCTTCAATATCGGTAGCACCTGCAAGCAGATCCGCATCAGTAAATTGCAGTGTGCCGTCCTCTTCCACACTGAATTGTTGGTCTTGAGGAACAGGCAGATCGTTGATTGGATTAACGGTTAGGTCAGCGGTTGCTTGAACGGTATTCGTGCCATCTGAGATATCAAAGCTAATGTCGATATCACCATTGAAATCTGCGTCTGGCGTTATAGTGAAGCTGCCATCGTCATTTTGAGTCACCGTCGCGTTGCTATCTACCGAAAGATTAGATGCCGTCAGTGCATCGCCTTCCACATCAGAAGCTTGCGACAACAACTGTTCTTGGCTCAAACGAATCGAGCCATCTTCGTCCACCGAGTAAGCAAGATTGCCAGACACTGGCGCATCATCGACTGGCGTAACACTGACATCAATGTTGGCTGAAACCGTATCTGTGCCATCGGACACATCAAAGCTGAAGTTCACATCACCATTGAAGTTTTCATTTGGCGCAAAAGTGTAAGTCCCATTGCCGTTGTCGGTCAGGATGCCGTCGCTACCATCGTAACTCACACCTTCAACTGTTAGGTTATCGCCTTCAATATCCGTTGCACCAGCAAGCAGGTCAGCATCGGTGAAGACCAGCGTGCCGTCCTCTTCCACCTCAAAGGTTTTATCTTCAGGCACTGGTGCGTCATTGATTGGGCGAACGGTTAAATCGATAGAACTTGAAACGGTTTCTTGACCATCACTGATATCAAACGTTAAGTCGAGCTCACCATTGAAATCAGCGTCCGGAACCACGGTGAACGTACCGTCACCATTATCTTGAACCGATGCATTCGCACCCACTTGGACGTTAGACGCAACAAGGTCGTCGCCATCAACATCACTTGCGTATTCGAGTAATTGTTCTTGAGTGAAGGTAATAGTGCCATCTTCATCCATGATGTAAGCCAGATCTTGTTCTACCTCTGGCGCGTCGTTTTCACCTTCGACTTTAATTTGGAACGTTTCGCTCGTGGTTTCTGAGTCGAAATCATCTTCTACTTGCGTCGTGGTCTCTTCACTGGTGTCTTGAACGTCCACCGCAAAGGTTTCTTCTGTGGTTTCTGAATCTAGGTTATCACCACCTTGTGAACCTTCAGTACCGGATGAAGAGGCACTTGGCGCAGCCGACGTTTGTACAGCTTGTCCTTGTGCTTCATTGCCTTCTGCGTCCGAACCACCTTCAGAGCCAGAGGCATCGCCGCCACCAACAGCTTGTGCACCCGCACCTGAAGCCGCACCGCCGCTGCCAGCCGCTTCTTCACCAGACCCACCGTCTGATGCCACGCTGTCTACCACGTTCGATTGAGCGGCATCCGAACCACCGCTACTCTCTGGCGCGTCTTCTTGTACCGCACCACCGGACGCCGAGGCTTCTTCTTCAGATCCGGCACCACTTGGGTTGTCTTCCATCGCCTGATTGGCTTCGTCTGCTGCGTCGGTATTTTCAGCACCCGTCGCTACGGTTGAAGCAATCGTATTCTGTTGATTTTGCTGATTCTGCTGCTGGGAGGGCGTACCCGCGTCATTGGTTTCCGTTTGTTCTACCGCGTCATTTAGGTCTTTGTTTTGGTTATTTTGGTTGTTGTCACCTGCCATTACAGCCTCCGTTGCCATTAGCTAACTGATCGTGTTTAGAGGCAGTAAAGGACACCATTCTGGAAAACCAACTTTTTTATCCAACTTTTTTCATACTCATGTTGTTTAACCAGAAAGAGGTAAAAAAAATTTGAAAACGCGATTTAAAGATCCTTAGTTATTGTCATTAAAGCAATTAGGGCGGTGGAACAATGATAAACATGACGAATCTGTTGCGCTCAGTCGACAACAGCCACAAAGGGCTGCAATTGCTATTGGGAGATTTTTATAAGGATTTCAGCAGCGCGGCGATCAACATCGAAATGCTGCATAAACAAAACCGTTTTGAAGAGCTGAGCGGCTACTCAAAAAAGCTGAAAACCATTCTCGTATTGCTTTGTGATGATGATTTACCACCCAAGATGGCAAAGCTGGAACATTTAAGTAAGCACCACTTTCCCGCACCTGATGAATTGATTGAGGACATCAAAACTGAGCTCAATAACGTGAACAAACAAATAAGCCAGCTGTTAGATATCGAAAACTCTATCGATGACAGCGCAGATAATGAATAACAGAGGTGGATCATGAGTAACAAGCAGATCGAGCACCACCTCAGAAAAGCACTCGTTTCCAACAACGAGTCTTCGAAGGTGACCGCAGACGATACGATAGTGCTAGCCAGTGCGATGACCAGCGTACACAAAACATTGCTGGTTATCTTTTTGCTTTCAATGGTGGCGATCGCCGTTGCATCTCAAGCTCGCATCGACATTGTGGTGTCGGTGCGCGGTGAGCTATTGCTGGAATCTGACGTAGAAAAAGTGCAACACCTTGAAGGCGGTATTCTCGAAGAAATGTTAGTGCGCAAAGGCGAAGTGGTTTACGAAGGTCAACCCATTGCGCGCATTCGCTCTTTGGATAGAAACACTCAACTCGATACTGTAAACACAGAAATCATTCAGCTCGAATTGGACAAACTCCGTTATGAAAGCCTGCGTGATATGGTAGAGCCCGATTTCTCTGCCTACATCGAAAAATACCCAGAATTGGTTCAGGTAAATATGAATACCTGGCAGCAAGAGTTTTCCAAAAACCGCTCTAATGAAGAGTTGATCACCCACGACATCAATCACAAGAACTCGTTGATTGATTCTATGCTTAAGCGCCGCAAAAGCTCCGAGAACCAGCTTTCTTTGATTCGTAAGCAGCTCAATATCAAGAACACCTTGTACAAAGAAGAAATGGCGTCTTATGTCGATGTTCTGAATATGCAGGTTCAAGAGTCAAACATGGTGCGTGAGATTGAAAACCTCGATGAGTCGGTCATGAATGAGCGTTTCCAACTGGACAAACTAGAGAAGCAATACCGAGACTTGGTGGAAAATCGCAACTCCGAATACCAAGCGCAAATCATTCAAGCGAAGAAAGATCTCAAGCTAAAACGCATTCTTCGTCCTCAACACTCAGACAAAGTAGATCGTCTTGTGGTCTACGCCCCTATTGATGGTGTGGTGGATAAAGTGCACTTCAACTTCCGCTCTGCCGTGATACCGCCGGGGGAAAGTATCGCGGACATTGCGCCGATTAATAACTCCCTTCATGGCGAAGCGAAGATTCCACGTAAAGACATGGGCTTTGTTGAAATCGGACAGGCAGTCAAAGTGAAGATGGACACCTACAACTTTGCCAAATACGGATTTTTGGAAGGTCGAATCGCGTCGATCAGCCGTTCCTCCTATGAAGAAGAGGACGCTGAATTCTACCTCGCTGAAATCCAAATCAGCCAAAACTATTTAGAGCGCGGAGGCACTCAATTCAAGCTGTCCCCTTACATGGAATTCACCGCCGATGTGAAAACAGGGTCACGTCGGGTTATCGAATACGCTGCGAAGCCGGTTATGTCGGCTATCGAAGACGCGTTCGATGAGAGGTAATGGATGAGTAACAAACCTTCCTACAATATTTCCGTTCCTGTTATGCGCCTAAGCATTGCTTTCAGCTTGGTGCTGGCTGCCCTCGCCTTTTATTTGTATGTCTCTTGGGAGAAAGTGGATTCAGTGGAGCAAGTGCAAAACGCGCCTCTCTTGGTTCAAGCTCAACAACTCAACCAAACCATCGAACTCGATATCCAAACGCTTCAACGCTGTTTAGCCGCACGTTATTGCAGTACAACAGAACTCGATTTTGAGGCTCTGAAGAACGAGATTGACCAGTTTAAGTCTCTCGCGTCACTCAACAAAACCGAGTTTAGCTTGGTGGGCGCGACCGAATATACGCAGCTTGAACTGGCGATTAATCGCTTCTCGGACAGCTCAAAAACACGTGACGATGTGTTGGCACTGTATCTCTCGCTCACCAATAACTACCTCCAAATGGACGACAACTATCGCACCATGTTTAACAACCATGCGAGCGACCTAATGATGGAGAAAAACGAGTTCTTTATTTGGCTATTTATGGTCGTTGTTGTGTTGGTTGGTATCGCCGTCCTATCGAATTTAGTGGCAATCCTAAAACTGAAAAAATCCAATTCGAATGAGCGAGACATTGACCAAGAATTCGATGGGCTTTATCAAGAGCTCAAACAACTGGATTTACAAAGGTTGGAAGAGTTGCTGAATGAAGTGAGCATCAATCCGAAACAGCGTCAGATCTACTCTCACCTAAAACTCATTTTCAGCAAACTCGAAGAGCAAAAACGTAATAACGATCTCTACAAGCAACTCTATGCTCTGATTGGTTACGAGATTCGTGGCATCACCAACACCATTAACGGAGGCGTGCAATATCTCGTACAAGAGACCGATGAGAGCGGCGTGTTGATGGCGCAAGATATAACCTCGGCTGCCAATACCCTGTCTGAATTGGCAGAGAACTACAATCGACTCATTTCACAAGGGACCGAGAGCAAATCGAAAGAGTTTTCACTGCTGAATGTGCTGTCTGAATTGATGATTCACATCAGCTCCAAAGTGCAGCGAAATGAAGGTGAGCTAGACTGCTTTATCTCAGATAACTTACCAAACCGTGTTGAAGGACAGTCCACCAGCTTATTCTGGGTGTTGTTCCTTCAGCTATCGAATGCCATCCAACTCAAAGCCGATAAGAAACTGTTTGTCACTATTGAATCGGGAGCTGCGTCAGACATTGAAAACACTCGCCTGACCATCAATCTAAACTTCTTAACCACACTGGATGTGCCGTTTGCCAAGCTCAATACCCTACACTGGAGCGACCATAAACAGCACACCGCAACCAAAGACGATTTGGCGAAAAGCGTACTGAAAGATTATGGCTATTACGAGAGCCATTGGTATCAATCGGGCAATCAGGAACGTTTTCAAATTCAGCTCGATTTAAAAGCCAAGAGCTTCCACACCGAGAAAACTCGCTTCGACAATAAACGTTTGTTGCTATGTGCCAACTCTCAGCTGCGCATTGATGTAATGAACAAAATGTTGGTCAACTTAGGATTAGAGATCACACCAATTCGCACCCCGAACGAGCTCTTCTCTGCTGCAAAAACCTTTGGCGAATACGATGCCATTATGCTGACCGACACGTTCGAACCAAACAAGCTGCCCTCACTAAGCAAAACGGTGAAATCGCAACTGCGCACTCACCCGAACACCAAGTTGTTGCTTTCAGTCACTAGCACTCAGCAAGCACAAGAGAGCCATACCTTTGTCGACAAGATTCTGAACTCTCCTGCGATTCCGTATGAGTTCATCCCTAACCTATTGGCAATCATGGAAGCGGAAGCCTCTGAAGATCAGATGGAGAACAGCTCATTCCTAATTGTGGAAGATGACCGTGTTCAACAGATTCTACTCAAACGTATTTTGAGCAAGCAAGAATACGAAGCCGACACCGTTGGCGATGGCGCAGACGCTGTTCAGCACTTCATGAATCAGCGCTCGGACATCATTTTTATGGACTGCATCATGCCAGGCATGGGCGGTATTGAAGCAACCAAACGCATTCGACAATACGAACAAGAAAGCGGACAAAACCCTTGCACCATTATAGGTGCGACAGCATTGACCAGCAGTAATGAACACCAAGCTTGTATCGAAGCTGGAATGGATTACGTGATCAGCAAACCTTATAAAAACGACGAAATCATCAAGGTGATCAACAAATATGTGGCGGTACAGAAACTTAACTAGCTGCGTATTGGCGGCACTAACATTGAGCAATGCTCCTTCGGCAATGGCGACCACCTTGCTTGAGGCGGTCAAACTCGGCTTGGAAAACAACTTATCTCTGCGCGCTAGTGACAAAGGCGTGGAGGAAAACGAATACAACATCGACATTAGCCGTTCTAAGTTTCTACCCTCTTTAAACGGTGCCGCTGATACTACATGGAATGAAAACGAGACCATATTAACGGGAACACCGGATACACGTTCTAGCTACAACTCGAACAGCTACAGCGTGTCTTTATCCCAATCGGTGTTTAACCTTGGCGACATCTTCAAATACGGCACCGCGAAGCTTGATTTCAACATTGAAGAAATCAAACACGAGAACAAAATCCAGAGCACCATTTCTGAAATCGCGACGCAATATTTCGAGTACCTGAAAAACAACGCGCAAATCAAAGCCACCAAAGTCGAGCTTAAATCGTCTGAAACACGTGAACGCCAAATGCGTCGTAACGTGGAACTTGGCAACACTGCGGCGAGCGAGTTGTATGAGGTGATTGCTCAGAAAGAAGGCATTGCCAATCGCTTAAGAACCTTAGAGAAAGACCGACGTGTGATTTTGAACGGTTTAGAGATTCAAGTTCAATACCCAGTCACCCCATCGCAGGACATCTACGAAAGCGTGCCCTTAGCAGAAATCAGCGAGACCGAACAACGCGTAATTCTTGAACAAGCGTTGAAGCTCAATAACGACTTATTGGTTGCGAAGAAGACCGTAGAACGTAGTCGAAGAGGCTTGAAAGAAAGCGGTTCAAACTTCGTTCCGACCGTATCGCTCTCTGCCAGTTACCGTTACGACGATGCAAACAACTATGACCGAACCGACCCAACCGCAACAGGGGACAGTAACTCCACCAGCGTCGGCTTAAACTTGAATGTGCCGATTTTCTCCGGCGGTTCGGATTACTACGGTTATCAAAAATCATCAACTGCCATCGAGCGAACGGAGTTACTGTACCAAGATTCGTTGTTCACAACGCGCAATAGCGTTAATACCTCAGTGCTCAACATTAATGACTTCTCCCGCGCCATCAGCAGCTACGAGAACATCATCCGTGCAAACTACGCTTCCTACAAAGGCATTCAACGCGCTTACCAGCTTGGTACGCGAACCATTACCGACTTACTGGCAGCGGAAAGTAAACTGTTTAGCGCGCTACGTGATTACGAGAGCGCGCGCTATGACTACATCATTGAATCGATCAATCTTGAACAAATCAAAGGCATGTTGTCGGTGCAATCCATCGAAAGCATCATGCAGTTGATGAGCGATATCGAAGGCAGAAGCAATCAAGACTTAGTTCCAAAACACCTTCTCTCCAAACCATCGATTAAGAAAGGAGGTCGCAATGCAAACTGAGCATTTTTCCCAAAAGATTAACTTTGCAGACAAGTGTTACCTGACTTTCTCGACGGTCATCTCGACGCTGTTTGGCTTAGTACTGCCCTTTTCGATACTGATTATTTTTGACCGAGTTTTACCTAACCAAGCCAAAGACACGCTGTTTCTTCTGTTTGCCATTATCTTGATCACCATCTTCCTCGACTATCACTTAAAGAATCAGGAAGAGAAGATTTCGTCTGTGATCATGAAGCAATTCGAAACCAACTTAACCAACAAGGTGTTTCAATCCATCTGTTTGGCTGAGATATCGAAGTTTCGTCGCCTAGAACCCGGTGAATACTTAGAGCGTATTGCCACCATTCCAGAGATTAAATCCTTCTTTGGCGGAGAATCTGTACGGGCACTGATCAACCTTGCCGTCAGCATACTGACCATTCTGATTATCGGTCTGATCAACATCTGGGCAGGGGTGACTATCTTTCTCGCCTCCATCGTTTTGGCGATGTTCGCACTCAGTCTTTCCAAGCAAAAAATCAACAGCCTAGAAAACAAATCCGACATCGAAGGCTTAACTACCTCTAAAATCATCGAGATCATCTCTAGCCCACTCGATATCAAAGCTCGCAATATGGAGTATCGCGTTGAGAGCCTCATGACACAAATGGTGGAAGAGCGTGAAGTCGAGAACATCAAATACGAGCAAATCGAATCAAACTTCAGCCTTATCTTGTCGCTCATACAACAGCTCTCCATTGCTTGTGTGGTGGTAGTTTTGGCAACGGCAGTTATCAACATGCAATCGAGCCAAGGCATCATGGCAGCCATCATCATGCTTACCAACCGCTACTTCGCCCCATACCAGCAAGTGATGCGCACGGTGAGCCGCTGGGAGTTGAACAAGCTTCATATTCAACGTATCGCCGAGTTGCTTGAGCTTGCTGCGTCTGTAGAACAACAAAATGACACGACAGAAGTCGAGCGCATCTCGGTGAAGTATTCGGAAAAACAACGCATTGAGTTTGAACTCGGTCAGGCTTACTTGCTGACGGGGAAAAGCGGCGCAGGCAAAACCCATCTTGCCAATTGCATTACGCGGCAAAACACCGACAGCAAACTGGACATTCAAATCAACGAGACACCGCTCGATGACGTTAATTACAACGTCTGGCGCAATAGCGTGCTCATGGTCGACAAAACCAGCTCGTTCGTCGAAGGGACCATCATCGACAACCTGACTTGTTTCCGCCCGAGCTTAAACAACACCGCATTTGCGCTTTGCGAAACCATGAACATAAAAGCACAAATCGATGCCCTTCCCGAGGGTTTTTACACCGAGCTCAAAGGGCATTTACGCAACCCATTCTCGCGCCAAGTTGCTTATGCCTTGCTGCTAGTGCGTGCCTTGCTTGCAAACAAACGAGTGTTGATCTTCGACGACATCGACTGTGTTTATGATGACGACTTTGCTCGATTGGTTTTGACCAGTACTGCGTATCGTGCCAACGACAAAATACTCATCATTGTCAGCAATAAGATGGACAAACTCAATCATCGCCTCAAACGCGTCAAACTTACCGGAGGTGACCAATGAGTATTCTGGTTGATTTTAATAATGTCCCTCAGCGCTTGTTGGACTTTGAGGCTCGCAGTTATGACGAGCGATACAATCAGTCACCTTTGATTCGTGGTTTAGCTTACACCCTCATTGCACTTGAATGGGAAGGCACACCTTCTATCCTCAGTGACGCTTTTATCCCTAAACCAAAAGACAGCGACAGTTTTATCGCCACGATTGAACGCCTTGGTTACCGTTGTGACGTCACTAAATTAAAAACGTTGGAGCACATCGAGGGGCACCCTCATCCTTGCTTTATCGAGATAGAAAACCTCACTGCGATTTTCTTGGGCACTAAAGACGGCAAACTGATCCTGTTTGATTACACCAATAACAACACCATTGAATACCCGCTCTGCAAGAAGCCATGTTTGTTGGTCTCGATCAGCGAATACTCCCGCTTGTTCCGAGAGCCACCACCTGAATCTCAAGACCGCAGTAACTGGATTAAATACGCGTTTTATCGCTACAACAATGAACTCAAAAGCCTGATTATTCTGAGCTTTGTCATCAGTATCTTGGGCGCACTCCAACCCTTCTTTATCATGAGTGTATACAACTTCGCCTTGACGTCTAGCTCGCAAGCCACGCTCTATTGGCTCACGTTGTTTGCCGTGATTGTTGGATTTTCGGAATACTTTTTTAAGAAGATGCGAGTCAACATCATTGCCACTTCAGGTAAGGACTTGGCGGTGCACATTTCTCAAGCGGTTATATCCAAGCTGTTATGGCTCCCTTATGCTATGACATCCACCGCTGGCGTGTCTTCTCAGTTGGCGCGTTTGAAAGACATCGACACATTCCGCCGATTGGTAACGGCAGAGTCGACCTTGAGCTACTTCGACATGCCGTTTGTTATCGTGTTCATTGTCGCGATTGCCATCATGTCAGGAACCGCTGCGTTGGTCGTCATGGCGGGTTTGATTCTGATGTTGGTGTTCTGTGTTTATTCTCGTTACATCTATTCACAAGCCACGTCGAAGAGCTCTCGCGCTAACGCCATGGTTTCTTACCAATGGAATGAGATTCTTCGCGGCATCAAAACCATCCAAGGCTTGCCACTATTGCGCGTTATTCAATCTCGCTTCAGCGCTTCACACATGCAAAGCACCAACGATGCTGAAAACGTTGCGGTGACCAACAGTAAGGTTCAAGCCGCAGGTGGCAGTTTGATTCAGGTGATTGGCACCGCAAGTATCGTGACCGCGGTTATCGGCGTTATGGATGGCACATCTGATGCCGGTGCCATGCTTGCAACCGTAATTCTAGTCTGGAAGGCGTTAGGTCCGATAATGGGTATCTACAACTCCATTTCCAAATTCCAATCGATTAAGGCGTCCTCTGCGCAAATCAACAACCTTATGGCAATGAATGACGACAAGCTAACATTGGAGAAAAGCCCACCTATTCGCCTCTTCCAAGGCAGCATTGTCGGCAGCGGTGTGAGCCATCGCTACACTGGCGCAGCTACGGGCTTAACCAATCTCGGATTTAAAATTGCCCCAGGGGCGAAGGTGGTGATTTGTGGACCGACTGGTTGCGGTAAAACCACGCTAATTTCCATCCTTGCGGGTTTAGAAGATAGATACCAAGGCGCAGTGTCGGTAGACGGTTACAACATCAAACAGTTCAACAGCTATCGCTACCGAACCTCGATTAACTACATCCCGTTTAATTTGCATATTTTTGAAGGCTCTTTGGAAACTAACTTCATCTTGCATAATGGACTCATCCCTACAGAAAAGATGCAAGAGATGGTGAGCTTTTTCGAACTCGACGCATGGCTGCCAGAAGGATTGAACACTCAGCTAAGCGTAGATAAATGCAAGAATTTACCTAACGGTATTCAACAGAAATTGCGCCTCGCGCTGGGGCTTGGAAGCTGTGAGCAATCACTGATCATCATCGATGAGCCATTTAATGGCGCTGAGCAAGAAAATGCCCAGTACTTCAACCGCTTGTTCA
>NZ_BAOG01000169.1 GCF_000400365.1 Vibrio jasicida CAIM 1864 = LMG 25398
TCTTGGCATGGCCTTTAGGAAAACTCAGCCCAAACTCAAGTAGTATTGCTCCAATTCGGCTCATACAAGCCGTTCGTTCTTTGATATAGCCATCCCTCACTCGGTGGATAGCTGCGATTACCTGAGCTTCCTCTGACTTGGCAGAGACAAATCTCATGCTTGGTCGACTCGCTGCTTCTGCTATCGCAGCCG
>NZ_BAOG01000168.1 GCF_000400365.1 Vibrio jasicida CAIM 1864 = LMG 25398
TCTTGGCATGGCCTTTAGGAAAACTCAGCCCAAACTCAAGTAGTATTGCTCCAATTCGGCTCATACAAGCCGTTCGTTCTTTGATATAACCATCCCTCACTCGATGGATAGCTGCGATTACCTGAGCTTCCTCTGACTTGGCAGAGACAAATCTCATGCTTGGTCGACTCGCTGCTTCTGCTATCGCAGCCG
>NZ_BAOG01000167.1 GCF_000400365.1 Vibrio jasicida CAIM 1864 = LMG 25398
TGTCTTTGATACACAGAGAGTGACAACCGAGGTCTTCTAAGCGTTTTGCTAAATCCACCCACGTCTCTGTGTTATGCACTGGGCTGGTCGTGTAAGACAGCGTACCCTGAGCATGTGCACCAACATCCACAGCAGCCTTAACAGCCGTTTGAAAGTTTCGTACGTCATTCATTGCGTCGAAAATACGGAACACATCCATTCCGTTAACGTGTGCACGCTCAACAAACTTCTCTACTACGTCATCAGCATAATGGCGGTATCCTAAAAGGTTTTGACCACGAAGTAGCATTTGCATCGGCGTGTTTGGCATTGCTTTTTTTAACTCACGTAGACGCTCCCATGGGTCTTCTCCCAGAAATCGAATACAAGAATCAAAAGTTGCGCCACCCCAGGTCTCTAATGACCAGTAACCAACTTTGTCCAATTCCGCTGCGATAGGCAGCATATCTTCGATACGCATACGCGTAGCAAACAGTGATTGATGGGCGTCACGAAGGACCACATCCGTAATAGCTAGTAGTTTAGACATGCTCTTAAACTCCTTTTTAATCCTATCTTTCGGCTACTTCGCGACAGAGGCGCGATGTTTATGAATCGCCGCCGAAATCGCCGCCACTACTTGTGGACTAACAGCTGAAGAGGTTGATTGAACGTTGGTGCGTGTTTTTGGTGCTGCGATCGGCTCAGGTACTTCTTCTGGTACCAATCTCGACAAAAGCCGAACGAGATAAACTAGAATGGTGAGGAAAATAAATACGACCGCCATCCCTGTTAGCATCAGGGTGGCCGCATCTACTAGCAGGCTTCCTATATTCGTCATGTTGCTTCCTTTCTTTGTCATCCTGACAATGCGCAGGACTCTAATAGCGTCAAATCCCGACCAATGGATTATCTCGATTGGTTAAATTTTGTCAATTTTGTTTAAGGAAGCTTTTAATTAATCTTTAATATTGATTATTTATTCACTACCCAGATCACAATTCGAGAGAAAATCATCGTTGAACATAAGAATGTTTAACTTATAACCACACTAAATTAAAGTGATTATAAAAACTGCGATTGGTATTTCAAAAAATCAATCTAAATGAAGGCAGAAAATAAAATAAAAACAGAAACCTATGTCGATTTAACCAAATTAAAACAACTGATTTACAATTTATTTCTTAAGTAATCACACCAAAAGTAAAATGCGAATAAGGTGATACGAGCAAAGGTTTGCCCCTCGGGTTGTGAAACTAGCCGCTCTTGAATGAGCTTATGATTATTTACGCATTCTTTTTTGAGTACTTATTGTGCGGTTAACCCCCCGTTCATCCGCACTATCTTGATAGCATCATGACGGCAATGTACATCCAATTTCTTGTACAACTTATAGATATGGCTTTTCACCGTACTCTCTGACAAAAACAACTGTGAAGCGATCTGCTGGTTTGATATTCCATAAGCCAGCAACTCTAAAATTTGCCTCTCACGACTGGTTAGCGAATCATGTTGGCATTCCATCGAAACATTCGAGTGTCTGTAGTTGTTGATTAACGTTTCTAAATACACCCTTGGTAACCACAATCCTCCTTGAAATATATATTCCACACTCTCGCTTATGTGGGACACAGAAGCACTTTGTAGCAAAATGCCTTTAAGTAGCTTCCATCGCAACAATTCATTTTCAACGCTCTCGCTTGGTACGTTATGAATCATTAGCGGCCAACCGAATAAATCAAAATCCGGGAGCAAACCTCTGGATTCAAGTCGCCTCATAAAGTCATAGTCAATAAACACAAGATCGATGCTCATGGTATGACTGCGAAAGACGGCCTCTTCTGGTAAACACGTTCTGACTTTTACATCAGGTGCGATTGATAATTGCCCCTCTATTAAACTGGTTTGAAGATTATTCTCCGCTAGAAGGAGAAGATGTTTGGTTCCCATAGTATCCACCACTGTTTGCTGACACCTTTACTACCTACCTCCATGTGCCAGTGTTTTCTGATCACCACATTGATGATCAATAAAATTATCAATAGAGAAAATATAGCAGTTCAGGCTGACTTTACGGGCACACCTACGACGTAAAATAACCAAAAGGATTGAGCATTTTTAAATGTAGAGTCGACACCTTTCCACCCAACCTAATTTAACTGCTTGTTCTTACTGACACCTTCAATTCAGGGGTCTAAACATCGACTTAACCGCTGGGATTTTAGGCTGAGTCATCTGATGAGCAAAAACCTACTTTTTCAGCCTTATTAGTCAGATATTTTCATACTTGAAGCACCCTAATGAGAGCTATTCTCACTAAGTTGATGATAAAAATTAGCTTTTATCAGTAAGCCAACTAGCTTCTATTCTTCATTCAACTCACTACTGATAGTTTTCTCATTCATAAGAAACGCCCCCAAAAACCCTTACCTATAATTCTCTCGCTTCCGCAGTTAAGGAGGCAGCAAGAAGTTTACGTGCAGTCATTTTTAATTAGGAAATATCAGGAAATGGAGTAATCAACATGACTCTTAACAAAACAGGGCTTGCTATCGCAATGTCAGCGATTCTTTTTAGTGGTTCAGTATTAGCTGCTAACGGTATTGATGATGGCGATGACAATAAGCAATGGACGAACAGCGCAAACACGGCAACACAAACCACTACACAAACGAACAGCAGCACAAATGACGCCAGCAGTGCTGATGCAAATACAAATCGTAGTTACAACAACAACAGTACGAATAATGCGAACGACAGTTCTGATTCAAGCATGAACACGACTCGGAGTAACAACGACAACAGTGATAACAGCGACAGTAGCAATGCAAGTACTAACGGTAGCTACAATAACAGTAGTACCAACAATGCGAATGACAATTCAGATTCAAGCATGAACACCACGCGTAGTAACAACGACAACAGTGACCACAACGCGAGTACCAACCAAAGCAATAATGACAACAGCAGTAGCTATGCGAACGATAACTCCAACTCAAGTACGAATGGCAGTTACAACGACAACAGCGATAACCGTGACCAAGCAGACTACCGAGATCAATCAGATAACCGTGACCAAAGCGATAGCAGCGACAACAGCAGTAGTTACGCAAACGACAACTCTGATTCCAGCATGAACACTACACGTAGTAATAACGACAATAGTGATTCAAGCACAACCACTCGTCGTAGTAACAACGATAACAGTGATTCAAGCGTTAATGACAGCAACAACGACAATAGTGACAACCGTAGTTACGCTGACAATAACTCGGACAATCGTGATCAAAGTGATAATCGTGATCAAAGCGATAACCGAAGCTACGCGAACGACAACAGCGATAGCAGCACAAACGATAGCTACAACGACAACAGTGACTCAAGCACAACTAACACGGACAGCTTCAACCAAATCAACATGGATACAGATATGGTCGTAGCAAACTCGGAAGTGATGGGGCAAGTTCACTCAGCATCGGTCACTTACGATGCAGGAGAGAAAGACGCAAAAGTGAAAGTTGAAAACGTGAATAACCTTGGCGGTTTAGATAGTGCTGCGGGTATTACAACTGTGGCACAAAATGCCGGAGCGAACTCACTGATTCAACAGTCTGTTGCTACCAATGCCAGTGTGTTTACCGGTGGTGAGTAAAGGAAGCTAGGAGAAAGCGATGCGTTTGGCACTGTGTACCTTGGGTATGATAGTTGCTTTTTCCGCACACGCAGAAGACATAACGTTATCTGATGAAAGTGTCAGTCTAGAAACAATGAATGAAGCACGAGGTGGCCAGAATGTTGAGCTAGACCTTGTTTATGCAGAATCAGATGTAGATGGCATTTCTTCAGATAACGTAGCGACCAATACCGTGAGCGGAAACAACATACTCTCACCAGGAGCGTTCGCAGACAGTTCAGGGATATCGAGCGTGATTCAGAATACTGGTAACAACGTTCTAATCCAGAACTCAACCGTCGTTAACCTGACACTCAAGTAAATATTGATATGAAAGTTTGGCAAAACTTACCTTGGCTGTTGCTGGCTCTGTCAGCTTCAGCCAATTCATTGGAGTTTCTCCCTCATCGGGGACATTTTTCTGTACCTGTTAAAAGCTACAAAGAAATCGTATTTGGTGATGTATTTCGTCAACAGTATGATTTCAGTTGTGGTTCAGCAGCACTAGCCTCTCTATTGACCTATCACTATCAAACCCCTTCGTCAGAACAAGATATTTTTAAAAGCATGTACGACAAGGGAGATAAAAAGAAGATCAAAGAGAAAGGCTTTTCACTACTAGACATGAAAGTTTACCTCGATTCCATTGGACTTAACTCAGACGGCTTTCAAGTAGGATTAGAAAAGATTCGCAATGTAGGGGTCCCAGGGATCACACTCGTCAATTTTGATGGTTACATGCACTTCGTGGTGATCAGAGGAATGAACGCAGACTCCGTGATCTTAGGCGATCCATCTCGGGGCACCATGATCATGAAATACGAAGAGTTCCAGAAATACTATCAAGGGATTGTGCTTCTAATCCGTAACGAAGCTGAAGTTGGTCGATCTGGTTTTATTACTGACGATAAGTTTGCTATTTATCATTCCTCTCCCCTAGAAAGCGGTGTGCAAAGAGATTCTCTCGGTGTGTTTAGCATTACGCTCCCCGTCGCTGGAGAGAACTAGATGAGGTGTGGTTATGAGGCTATCTAAGTGGATTCTGACATGCGGTGTTTTGACTTCGACACTTTCTCTAGCGAATGAAGTGGATCTAACGGGGTTAACCCCACTTCCACCGAATTCGTTGTCCGAACTTCGTGGTGGCTTTCAAGTCACTGACGATTACATCATCAACATCGGATTAAGTATTACCACCACAATCAATGGACAAGATATCCTAAATACCACCATTGCCAATTTAGTTATTGAGAATGGCCACCTTACCAATATTAGCGGCAGCAATAGCTCAGATGGTCTAGGTAACCCTCTCGATCAAGGCATCGTCAACATCATTCAATTTGGCGAAGGCAACTTTATAAGTGATAACCGCGCAAACTCACCAGATGTGACGAACCCGAATCAACCAAATATCATTAGCTCAGAATTCATCAATTCCAGCATCATCAACATCATTCAAAACACCACAGATAACAGTGTGATTGGTTTAAGTACACTGGTCGACATCGATGCGCAAGTGAGTGGCGTAATGCAACAAATTCGTGCAAACCAGCAACTAGAAGACGCACTGTTGAATCACCTCCAATAATTGCCCACAAGAAGCGCTTGTACAAAAAGGGGCTGTCATCACAACAACCCTTAAATTCCTCTGTATTCATCTACTACAGATTAAATGGCACACGAATCGTTAATTGAAAATCTGGGGTATCTTCGGTTAATCCAGCTTGCGCACTTACGTTGAGCGATGCTCTAGGGCTAAAGGCATAATTAACACCAAACGTCAGTGCATCCAATTGAAGTAACTTCGCGTCATCAGCCGAGCTGCCGTTCACTTTACTTTTCAAAATCGTTTTGTGGCTTAACCCTAACGAAAAAGACAAGTCTGGATTGACGGCAAAGCCCATCCCTCCCGCTAACGCAATGGTATCACCAAGATCAACGTCTGCTTTGGTATCTCCAACAGTAACATTCTCTTCCAAGTTATAGATGTAGCTCAGGCTTGCATACAGCACCGCTGGGTCTGTTGGGTAGATCATTGAAATGTTGGGTTCAAAACTCCAAAAACCAGATCCCGTCGGCACATCACTAAAGGAATTACTGCCTTCGTCTATAGAAACATCGTAAGGCGAACGCCCAGTATCGGATTTGACTCTTAAACCACCGACCCAATAAGGTGCACTATCAAAATTAAACTGGTGGCGAATCGCAAGCTCAACATCTCCCATCCCACCACCATCGATTGTTGTATTGACCACGTCAGCATTCGAACCGTCCTGAATAGGGCGCGTTGCAATCTGGTCGTTTCGATAAACGTAGGGTAACCGAACCTCCAATTCCGTAGCGTTGGTCAAACCATAGCGAGCGGTTAAGCCAACCGTAACTGTAGTTCTATCAGCATCACTGACCTCAATTCGTCCCACGATCAACGTTGGTAACACGGTATAACCAACCACAGAGACCTTATTTGAAGAGTTTTGCGTGTAGCTGAGTGATGTGTCGAATGACCACTGTCCTCGCGGCGTGAGCACTCCTGGGCGGTCTATAACATCACTGACGGTCTGAGCCCGTTGAGGAATATCATCGCCTTCCGAGCTATTTGCGGTTTGAGCTACACATACCAACCCAAGAGTGCAGCCAATCAGAGTCTTCCCTAACATCGAGTAATCCTTTCTTGTGGCGGTTATAAACGATTAGGTTAGATCTGAAGGTTTAGCAATGAGTTGATGGCAAGAAGTCGCACAATCTTAAAACAGAAACGCTGGAATGACTGAGGACAGTATCGATAAGAAAGGGGCCAGTTCTCAGATACAAAAAAGCCCCGCATAAGCGAGGCTTTTTCTAAAGAGTGGCGCGTCCTGGAGGATTCGAACCTCCGACCGCCTGGTTCGTAGCCAGGTACTCTATCCAGCTGAGCTAAGGACGCACGGTTTTTGATATCAGTATTCCCAATATCAGGAGTTCATTAAGAAACCCTAAAGAGTGGCGCGTCCTGGAGGATTCGAACCTCCGACCGCCTGGTTCGTAGCCAGGTACTCTATCCAGCTGAGCTAAGGA
>NZ_BAOG01000166.1 GCF_000400365.1 Vibrio jasicida CAIM 1864 = LMG 25398
CAACAAGACCGCCACATCGGCGGTCTTTCTTATTGTGAACAAAGAAGCTGGTGTAAATCGGTAACGAGGCAAGTAAATGACAAAGGCAAAACGTGTTGTGATTAGCTGGTCGAGTGGTAAAGACTCCACGTTAACGTTAGAGCGTCTAAACGAAAATCCGCATTATCAGGTGGTTGGCTTGTACACAACTTATGTTGATAAAGAAGTACCTTTCCAAGCAACGCCACTTGAGGTTGTGCAAATGCAGGCGGACTTACTTGGTCTTTCGCTCATTACCATCGAGCTGCCCGAAGTCTTCCCGAGTAACGACATTTATCAATCGACCATCGTTCATGCATTGGAAAATAGTGGGCTGAATGTAGAAGCTGTCGCGTTTGGTGATATGTTCTGCAATGGTATAGCTGATTATCGACGTAGCTATATTGAGCCTGCCGGTTGGGAATGTGTATTCCCATTGCTGGGGGAAGAGAGCAAGGCATTGGCATTTGAAATTGTCGAGCGTGGTATTCAAACCATGCTAATCACCACCGATGGAGAAGTATTACCGTCGGAGTGGTGTGGACGTTGGTATGACAAAGCGCTGATTGAGTCATTACCCGGTCATATTGACCCCTGCGGGGAAAATGGTGAATTCCATACATTGGTGACATCAACGCCATCATTTCAAGGACATATAGAATTGACTAAGCTTGAAGTGGAAATAGGGGAGCGATTCAGCCATCAAAGATACCAAGCCAAAGCATTGCCAAAACAAATCTAACCAGTATGATCGCCGAGTCTCTAATTTGCAGGTAAGACTCGTGCGAGCATCAAGTAAGAAAAAAGTCCTAGTGTTTGACTCCGGTGTTGGAGGGCTATCGGTCTTTCAAGAAATCCACCGACTTCTTCCACACATGGATTACTTGTATCTATTCGACAACGAAGCTTATCCATATGGCGAGCTCGATCAAGATGTACTGATCACTCGTGTCAATCAGCTAGTGGCGGCATTGGTGGAAGAGCATCAAGCCGATATCGTGGTTATTGCGTGCAATACGGCAAGTACCATTGTGCTGCCTTCCTTGCGCGCTAATCTATCCATTCCAGTGGTTGGAGTGGTCCCAGCAATAAAGCCTGCTTCTTTACTTGCCTCTCTAGGTGTCGGGCTCATTGCTACGCCAGCGACCGTCACTCGTCAGTATACTCATGAGCTGATTCGCGATTTTGCTCAAGGAAAACCTGTTGAATTGCTAGGTTCTACTCGCTTAGTGGATATGGCGGAAGAAAAGCTGCGCGGGGAAAGTATCTCTTTAGTAGAACTCGAAAGCATTCTTCTACCGCTACGCAATAAAGTGGATGTTGCAGTACTTGGCTGTACTCACTTTCCTTTGATTAAAGATGAAATCAATCAAGCGTTAGGTGGAGAAGTCACGCTAGTTGATTCTGGCGAAGCGATTGCTCGTCGAGTAAAAGCGTTACTCATGAGTGATATGAAGCAAGAGAGTAAAGAGGAAGGGAGCAAGAAAATTTATGCCAGTGCACCTCCTTGGCAAGAAGATGCACTGAATATCTGTCTGGCAGAACTAGGTTTTAATCCTGTTCAAGTTTACCGCCATCCGGATGTTTAGGGTCGTTAGCAATTCGAACTTTCAGAGTTCGCTCCATATATTCCTTTTCATTGAGTTTCGCGATAGCAGGTTTGGCATCAGCCGCGGCCATCACGACAAAACCAAACCCTCTTCTTTTACCGGTGCGTTTGTCTTTCATTAAGCGCACCGCATAAACCTGCCCATACTCCGCAAACAAATCACGAACGTGACTCTCATTTGCTTTATAAGGCAAGTTGCCGACATACAGCGTTTTGGTCGAAGGATCGGAATCAGAAGGTTGAATAACAGGTGTCTTGCTAGAAAGTGAAAACAGAAAAGCAGTAGCGACAACACCAATAACAAAGCTCAAGGCTGGTGGAACCGGTAATTGAGAGAAGATAACTCCCCCGATAACCGCTAACCCAGCACACAAGGTCAGATTTTTTTTAGACGTCATTTTGATTACTACATATAGATGATAAAGAAATTGTCTGTCTATTAACAAAGTAGACACATGGATCTTACGTATATGGTTGGTGTTTTTCCAACCAATTGCTGTGATATGTCTCAAATGTGACGAAGAAATATGCAGATATAACGCATTTGATGGATAAGTGAGCGCTTGAATTGTTTTTTTCAAAAAAGGGGTTGCGCTCATTTCTGAATTCCCTATACTGCGCATCCACCGACACGGAGTGAGACGAAAGTCACACGGCGAGTCGGGAAGAGAGAAAAAAGAATTTGAAAAAAATGCTTGACTCTCTCACGGTGTGAAGTAAGATACGCACCCCTAACGACGAGCAACTAAGTTGCTGAAAATGTTAGAAAAGCTCTTTAAAAATAAGAACCTATCAATCTGTGTGGGCACTCGTTGAT
>NZ_BAOG01000165.1 GCF_000400365.1 Vibrio jasicida CAIM 1864 = LMG 25398
GGCGTTAGTACGGGTTTGACATCAAAGGTCATAAGTTTTGGTGTTTATCTGTTTTTGCGCTCGTCTTTACACCTTTTAGTTTGTACCTTTCACGTTCTTTCCGGTGGCACTATATGCGGAGGGTTTGCTTTGATTTCACCGTTTACGGTTTCTAACTCTTAACCTATTTCTTTGGTGCTTCTTCTTTTTCGTGGCTTTTACTAAGTCAGCATTGTCTTTCTTTGGTGTTGCTGTTGAAGTGCGAGGGTCGAATCCTTTTCTAATTTGAAGTCAGTAAAAGTAGGGGAGTTCAGTACGTTTTTCTTCTAGCCAACTTTCGTTTCTTAACCGAGTTTAAGTTTTGTAGCTGCCTGTCTCACTTCAG
>NZ_BAOG01000164.1 GCF_000400365.1 Vibrio jasicida CAIM 1864 = LMG 25398
TTGCTCTTTAACAATTTGGAAAGCTGACAAAGTAATCTTTAAGATTACTTGTAAAGTTCTCAATGTTTGTCTTTATGACAAACACCAACTGTTTGTTTTCATTTTTTAAAAATGAAAGTAAACGAGCACATTCAAGTGTTCTTGGGAATATCACTTTTAAGTGATTATTCGAAATTGAGTCCGGCAAAATCGAAATGTCTCTCGCTCATTCAAA
>NZ_BAOG01000163.1 GCF_000400365.1 Vibrio jasicida CAIM 1864 = LMG 25398
ATGTGGGCGATTAGCTCAGTTGGGAGAGCACCTGCCTTACAAGCAGGGGGTCACTGGTTCGAGCCCGGTATCGCCCACCATCTTTAAGCGCATTCAATGAGTGCTTTTAAAAATGGTTACTTCATAAGAAGTGATTTGCTCTTTAACAATTTGGAAAGCTGACAAAGTAATCTTTAAGATTACTTGTAAAGTTCTCAATGTTTGTCTTTATGACA
>NZ_BAOG01000162.1 GCF_000400365.1 Vibrio jasicida CAIM 1864 = LMG 25398
TGGCATTTTTACTATGCGTTGCGTTTAGTGTTTAAGGTGGTATGCGGTAGCTTCGGTATTGCGTTGCTCACACCTTAACAGGGCGTTATGTGTTTTTGGTACATCATTGACTTACCGCATAGTAAATAATGCAACAGCATGTATATTCCGTTCTAGTGATTAACAGATGTATCTATATCTAGCTTTACTAATAAGGAATAATAAATGGCTGATGGCAACCAGATTAAATTCGCGCTTTACCATAAAGAATGGGACTACGAGCGTGGAAATCATAAGACACTAAAAAAAGAAGCAAAAGAAGTAACAACAACAGAATATACGCCAGATATGGAAGGACAGATATTTTGTCCCGAGTGTTGTGTCAATCTATTTAAATCACCAAAAAATAAACCATTTGATACGAACGGGCGTAAAGCTTTCTTTGTCCACTCTAGTAAATTTAAACCTGAATGTGGATTGAGGGTTAAAAAGGCTGAAGGTAAGAAATTTGCTACAGAAGAGCTCGCTCGCAAAGCGATTGAAGATGAAAAGCTTGTTGTTGTAAAAGAGTTCATGAAAGTTAAGCCTCAGGCTCCGTCAGGGGCTAAATCTAAGGAGTATCAAGGACAACCTGTTGAAGATATCAACGGTGAATTAACTGAAGTAGCTATTAGTCGTCATAATGGTGAAAACTTCAAATTACCGAGTCGAATTACAACAATTCGAGGTCTATGTCGTAACTTTAGCCAAAACATACATAAATACTTCCACTTCCCTAACAAAGCAAATGCCGTGTTATTACAAGATCTATTAGTAGATATTAGAAGTATCAAAGAAGTAGATGAGTCACCGAAATTGTACTTTGGGAAAGTTAAGTCATCATGGAACTGTGGCTCGACTCCTCAAAACATCAGACAAACAATGTTTGAATACCCAAAAAACTCTGATTGCGTAGACTTTTGTCTTAAAGCGACTGATGAAAGCTCGCAAGAGCACGGTATTGATGACGATTCTAAAGGAAAAGTAGTCTTGATGTATGGCAAGGTTACTGAAAGTGGCATTGGGTTGTGTATCGAAGATATCGGTTGGGGAGAGTTTGCCGTATTACCTGAAAAGTATGAGCACTTGTTAAGCAACACATAACAAACTGTTTAAGAGTGATTCGCAACGCGCGGCATTTTTGCTATGCGTTGCGTTTAGTGTTTAAGGTGGTATGCGGAAGCATCGGTATAGCGTTGCTCACACCTTAACAGGGCGTTATGTTTTAATGTGATTTCAATGGCTTAAATGCCTTTGACTCGTTCTTTGCCCCTTTAGCTACTCGTTGGGAGTAGACTCAGCAAATCACGATTATCTGCCCCAATTCCTGAATTACTTAACCCGTAAAACATGCCAAGGTTCGCGGGTTGCTTCATTTAAGTTATCGGGTGGTTTGGTCGTCTTGTTTCTCTGGCTCAAAGTCGCTTTGGGCGTATTTCCCAATTAGCCAATAACCTTGGCAGTTGCCTCGGCAAATATCCATTGTTCTGCGCTGCTCGTGCTAAGAAAGGGCGCTTGTTGAGCCTTGATCTAGTTGCCTCATTAGCAGGGAAGTGGATTTACTCGTTGTTGGTTTGGCGCATCTGCCGGTCAAGTGGGTTCTAGCTTGTGACTTGGTTCAGAAATCTAGGTCTACATCTCAGTTCTTTGCCAAGTAAATCAACGGATTGTGCTAAAACATAACAAAGCATTTAAGACGGATTCTCAACGCTTGGCAATTTCAGTCTAGGTCGGCTTCAGTGCTAAATGTGGCAAGGTTTGAAGTTGGGTGGTCGCGTTGTTCACCACTTAATGCGGCGTTATACGAATCTGGATATAAATGGAGATTTTATGTCAGCAAAACAAAAGCTAAAGCGAGCACTGAGTGCAATTGATGATGCGCAAAGAGCGTTGAAGCGTGCAAGAAACACTTCACCTGAAAGCTCGGATATTCGTCGTGCACTGAGAGAATTAGATGATGCAGAATCAAATATTAAAAGATCAATTAGAGAATTAGATTAAGGTATTATAAAAAATGACACAGTTGTTAGGTATTAATATATTTCGCACAATTTCAGTTCCTTTCAATGGACAAACGTACACAATTCGTTTTGCTTCATCGAGTGATTATCAAGATAATTTTATGTTTGTCAGTAATGATGATACTGGTAATCAAATGAGAATCGCATTCGATTCAGATACAGCTCATTCATACAAAGCTTCAAATGATGAAACCCTTTCCCGAGTTGTTTTAAAGATTATTGGCGAAGAAATTAAAGCTGGTCGTATATAAATTCGTATAACAAACTGTTTAAGAGTGATTCGTAACGCGTGGCATTTTTACCATGCGTTGCGTTTAGTGTTTAAGGTGGTATGCGGGAGCTTCGGTATTGCGTTGCTCACACCTTAACAGGGCGTTAGGTGCTAAAGGTAATTTAGAAAGGAATACAGTGAAAAGAAATCAAAGATGTTTTGGTCGAAATGCCAATCGCTCTCGATGCGGGAGGCATGGCGAGTGGCGATTCTTTTGTTCGGAGCACAAAAATCAGTGGTTAGGATGGTTAGCTTTTTTGATCTTTACTGTTTTGGCTGGGACTGCCTCAATTGTTGGTTGGTTAGCTCCTCATTTTCCATCGGATGAAAAAACAAGCGCGTTGTATATAAAAGGCGCTCGTTTTGAGCCTGTACATAATTTTTTCATCTCTAATTACCAAGGCTTCCCCAATGACTTGTATGAAACATCGTTTTTATACTTAACAGTTTTGAACGTTAGTGATGCAGACATTTATATTACTTCACTTGAGGTGATTGATGTAAATAAAAGAGGGATATTGTCAAATTCATACTCGAGTGCGGGTCTTAGTGATGACATAAGTAAGAACACGGTAGTAAATATACCTGCAGGTAAGGAGGTTGAAATTGGTTACTCTGGTGGCTTTAAGTTTTCTGGATTAGTGAAAGAATTAGATTTGAAAAGCTTTTCAAAAGAATACTATTTTTCAGATACGTATCCTAAATTCTCTTCAAGAACTAACCTAGTTCAAGAATTTAATAATAGATTAGAAAATGTATTAGGCGGGGAAGCGAAAATTAAGGTTAGGTTGTATGCAGGCAATCGAGTTCTTATTCACGAGCATGTTTTTGATATTACCAATGGTACCGATATCTTTGAAAAAAGTGGGAAATTACAACATTCATTCATGTTAGGAGACTTAATTCACCACCTTAATTCGCCATACTCGAAAGAAGCACTTGATGGGGCGTTAAAGCCGTCAAGTGATAATAGCCCCCCAAACACTTAGGAAGGGGAGTAACGCACCTAACAAGCAATTTAAGAGGGATTCACAACGCTTCGCATTTTTGCTTTTACTTCAAATTTAGTGTTTATGGCACAATGCTTTAGGTTTGGGTGGAGGCGTTGTTCACCCCTTAATTGGGCGTTATGCGCCAGAAAGGTGAGTTGGTAAAATGAATGAATTAGAAAAATCTATTATCCAATTTATTTTTAGCTCTTATCCAGATGACTTCAAAAACACCTGTATTTCTGAGCTAATTGTATCAGAGCGTGAATATACGGGAGCTGGTGTTATCGTATGCTTCGAAAAACGAGGTAATGTCGTAACTAACTCTAAGGCAGTAAACTTTATTGGTCCTCTAGTTGAATCCTCAGCTTTGGAACTGGGTGCAGAGACTGTTTTAAGTGTTAATAATGGTCGCCTTGACTGCCTAGATATTCTAGTTAGAGGCTGTGGCGACATTAAAGCTGTTACAAGTTATCGGTTAATCGATGAAGACGTTAATTTCGTGTGTGATTCAAGCGCATAACAAATTGTTCAAGAGTGATTCGGTACGCGTGGCATTTTTACTATGCGTTGGTTTTAGTGGTTAAGGTGGTATGCGGAAGCTTCGGTATTGCGTGCCTCACACCTTAACAAGGCGTTATGAATCACTTTGGTTAAGAGGTAAAAAGTGGCATACATAGAATATAATTGGGTAAAGAACGAACACCCTATAAGGTTTAGTGAGTATGCTTCTGACATGGGAATTAATCTTCGCACATTATCCTACGATAACGTAAAAGCGGATGTCTGGGATTGGATTGACTCTAAAATCCGAAGCAAGATTATGTCTGAGTTAGATTATGTGTGGGAAGATGAATTTGAAACGAGTTTATCTTCGGTTAATCAGGGAATCTACGTAATTACTATCGCGGAAAATTTAAGTATTGATTATGAAGGGGAACCATCAAAAGTACTTTATATTGGTCGTGGTCAACTGCGTGCGCGAATTGGTAATCACTTAAAGTTTTGGCTCAGAAATTTATCAGATTCTCTGCAAGATATAGCTATACACGTTTGGATGACTGAAGTGAAAGTTCGAGGAAACAGTGATGCCTATAAAGATGTAGAATCAGACTTAATCTCACATTTTTATGAAAAATTTGGTATGTATCCGTTGAGAAATGCCAAGTTTGGTGACTGGCATGAGCGAATCCATGATTATCACAAGGATTGGAATCTACCACTTAGAAACCCAACCAGTATTAAATTGGGATGGTCTATACGTCCCTTGTAAAGTAATCCTTGGTATAAAAATTTGGTGTTGGACGACTGATTCATAACAAACTGTTTAAGAGTGATTCGCAACGCGTGGCATTTTTACTATGCGTTGTGTTTAGTGGTTAAGGTGGTATGCGGAAGCATCAGTAGTGCGTTGCTCACACCTTAACAGGGCATTAGTTCCCCAGAGGAAGCAATCAATCCGTAGGGAATTTTTGTTTCTGGTGGAGTACACGCATAACTCGAATGATATCGCCCTCGACC
>NZ_BAOG01000161.1 GCF_000400365.1 Vibrio jasicida CAIM 1864 = LMG 25398
GGCTGAGTGGTTGAAAGCACCGGTCTTGAAAACCGGCGTACGTTAATAGCGTACCTAGGGTTCAAATCCCTATCTCTCCGCCACTATTAAGAAGCCTCGCTAGAAATTGCGAGGCTTTTTTCATTTCTGATGCTTGAGAATTAGACGGGATTTGCATTAAGTTCCAGTTAGTCACAACCCTAGGCTAGGCATTCCAGAACTAGGCCACCACATAGAAAGCCCGCTGAAAAATCAGCGGGCTTTCGTCGTTTTTAGCATTCGAAAGTGGTGGTTGCTCTAAGCTCAACTTTTTGAATTTTAGGCATAAAAAAGCCCAAGCTTGTAGCTTGGGCTTTTCAATATCCGTTGCTTAATAGAGTTATTAAAACTCTTTTGGTGCGAAGCCTGTCATTGCATCTAGGCGAAGTTCTTTACCAACTTTAGTCAGTGGATGAACGATAACTAGACCTTTCACACGCTTCTTAAGCTTGCCGATATCTGCTTGTTCTGCTTTAGTGATTTCACGAGAGAATGGCATATCAAGCAGGCTCTTACGCTCTTTGTTTAGCTCGTATGTTTGCTTGTGCTTAAGTTGATTCAGCTTCTTCGTTAAGTCATCAACTTCATTCGTGAATTTAGTAATCATTTCGTGATCACCACGAGAACGCGCCGCATCAAGTTTACGTTGGCAAGTATCTAAACGGTTGTGCAGCTTTTGAATGTCAGTTTTAATGCTCATGGTAATTAGACTCAAATTTTTTATGGTCGAGGAGTATAGCATAGCTGAAATTCAACGCTCTACTATACTACTCGATATCCCCACTTTACTTGATCAATTCATTGCCTGAAGCCTGCTCTGAAAAGAACGCTTCGACGTTATTTAGCGTAACAGAAGCGATGTTGTTTAGAGCCTCATGGGTCAAGAAGGCCTGATGCCCAGTAAATAGCACATTGTGGCAAGCTGATAAGCGGCGGAATACGTCATCCACGATGACATCGTTCGATTTATCTTGGAAGAACAGGTCTTTTTCGTTGTCATAAACATCTAAGCCGAGCGCGCCAATTTTGCCTTGTTTAAGCGCTTCAATGGCAGCTACAGAATCAAGTAACTCACCACGACTGGTATTGATGATCATGACACCGTCTTTCATTTGAACGAAGGCTTTTTCATTCAATAGGTGGTAGTTTTCTTCACTCATTGGACAGTGCAGAGAAATGACGTCAGCGTTAGCATAGATCTCTTCAAGAGAGCAGTAACGCGCGCCCATCTCCAACGCAAGAGGGTTTTCATATGGGTCGTAACATAAGACTTCCATCCCCAGCCCTTTAAAGATGCGCATGGTGGCGATACCTATCTTACCTGTCCCTACGACACCAACAGTCTTGCTATAAAAGTTAAAGCCGACTAGACCTTCTAGGTTGAAGTTTGCGTCACGGGTACGCTGGTAAGCTTTATGCAAGCGTCGATTCAGACACATCATCATACCGACAGTGTGTTCCGCCACGGCTTCTGGTGAATAAGCAGGAACGCGGACAACTTGTAGGCCAAGTTCTTTCGCCGCTTCCAAATCAACCTTGTCGAAACCTGCACAACGCATCGCGATCAGTTTCGTGCCGCCAATGGAAAGCTGTTTTAGAACTGGAGCAGACAGGTCATCGTTTACGAAGGCGCAAACAACCTCGCAACCCTGTGCCATTTTTGCAGTTTTAGACGTTAATCTAAAATCATGATAGTGAAATTCGAAGTCCCGGTTGTTTTTGATTTTGTTGAAAGAGGCTTCGTCATAGGATTTTGCACTGAAAAAAGCAATGTTGAGCATAATACCCTCTCTATTTGTGCTGAATTTGTAAAGTAATCTCCTTATAAAGTAAGCCAATTTTAGTGTAATGAGTAGTTAAATTTGCACACATTAAGTTTGCTTTAGTGTGACCATCTGACTAGCATGGTTGCTCTTTTTTGTGTTCCCCTTAAGTGGATGAGTTAGGCGTTCTGGCGATGTCAGTAAAATGGTTGTCTTTGATCTTGTGTTGTACGTTTATGTCCGGTGCTCACGCAGCGGTCGATTTGGTAAAAGTTGATAAGTCGAAGCGTAGGATGTACCTGATGGAGAATGGCGAGGTCGTTAAAGAGTATCGCATCGCATTGGGTGCTAATCCAAAAGGACACAAGCAAGAAGAGGGTGACAATAGAACTCCAGAAGGTGATTACACGTTAGATTACGTGATCAACGATTCTGCTTTCTACCGTTCTGTGCATATCAGTTATCCTGATGCAATTGATCGTTTGGAAGCGCATCGTCGCGGTGTCGCACCTGGAGGGGCAATTAAAATTCACGGTCTTAAAAATGGTGAGACTCAATCACCTCAATTTATTCAAAGCTTCGATTGGACTAACGGTTGCATTGCCATTACTAACGAAGAAATGGACGAATTTATCAAGCTAGTCAAAATGGGAACCCCAATTACTATTGAATGGTAATGGAGTTCCTAATATCGACATCTCAGCTACTACATAAAACGACTTGGATGGTCACTAAAGATGCCATCCAACATTGGCAGATGTTTTAGTTTTTTGGGATTGTTCACTGTGTAACACATCACCTTGTAGCCTGCTTTTTGTAGCTTATTGATTTGGCGTGAGCGAACCCAGTTAATATTGAGGTTACAGCTGTAGGCATCTACTTCTTCGAGCAATAATCGGTCTTTTCGACTAAAGAATTCACTTAGCACACCTAGTCTATAACCCTCACAATGCTTGTGCAGTGCTCTAATTACGTCATGACTAAAGCTTGATAAAAGGATGCGTTCTTTTGGTAAAGGACCGTCTAGAAGAGTTTTAGCCGCCATTTGAGCAACGTCATTGGCAGAGTGATGATCTACTTTAACCTCGATGTTAAGATTTAGGTCATTTTCTGCAGCAAGCTCTAGGAGCTCAGATAGTGTCATGATGGATTCATTGGCGAATTCATCGCCGAACCAACGACCAAAATCTAACGCTTTGAGCTCAGATAATGTCATTTGGTCAACTCGACCTTTACCGTTACTACAGCGGTTCACGGTATGATCATGGCAAACTACCAGTACATTGTCTTTGGTCGGTTGTACGTCGACTTCAACCCAATTTAACCCTAAATCGATCGCAGCTTGAACGCTGACTTTCGTATTTTCGGGGAACTTACCTGCCACACCTCGGTGGCCAATCAATAGCGTTGTCATATACGTCTATGCTCAATAAGAAACTGCACAGAATTGTACTCTTTTTTATGGAAAATAGAGTGCGAGTTTTGCTTCTTGTGGTATCCAATAATTATCGATGCATATTAAAGAAAGGTATTTCATCTATAAACAGCGGCGATGAGAACATAACTAATTGGTTTGTTTAGCCCTTTTTGATAAGGGCTTTTTTTGTATTTTTTATGCTCAAAAACCCTAAAAACTATAGTTGTTTAATCTGCAAATGAGTAATAGAATGCGAACCATTTTTATTTAACTGGTAGTGGATGATGTCACGAATTTTGGTCGTAGATGACGATGTTCCGTTGTGTGAACTATTGGAAGCCGTGTTACAAGAAGAAGGGTATACGGTCTCGTCAGTTCACTGTGGTGAAAGCGCGTTACAGTACATGGAAAAAACGCCTGTTGACCTCGTCTTACTCGATGTGATGTTACCTAACCTCAGTGGTATGCAGGTGGCTCGCCGTATTTGCCAACGATTCGCTACCCCTATACTGATGTTGACAGCATTAAACGATGAGAACTCGATGCTTGATGGCTACCAAGCTGGCGCTGACCAATACATCGGTAAGCCATTCAACGTCCCCGAACTGCTTATGCGTATTAAGGCGATTCTTCGTCGTGTTGGCTTAGAGCGTCAACGACAGGCTATGTGTTGTACTGTACAGAGCATGAGTGACCATCTCAACAGCCTTCCTTTGACTGGTACAGAGGCTGAACTATTGTGCTACCTAGTAAAAAACCAAGGCGTGGTAATCTCTAAGGCGGAACTGCAGACCAAAGTTCTAAAGAAAGAGTTGAGTCCTTTTGACCGTAACCTCGATATGCATATCAGTAATATTCGTCGCAAGTTAGTTGAAGCGGGCTTATCCAAACAGCACATCAAAACGTTTCGTGGTAAGGGTTATAGCTACTTAGAGGCTGTGACTGGCTAATGCGATTTGTGTGTCCATCCTACTTTGTGAAACGAAGAGACAGCCTCGCATTTCAGCTTTTTAGTTACATGACGGCTATCGTTATTAGCATCTTGGCTGTTCAAGCGGTTGCCGAACAAGCCCTAGTCAAAGCCATGCTAAAGGTACCTGCTAGTGTAAAGACTGAAATGTTGGACTTAGCGCATCAAGCTAACGTGTTGATCGAAGAAGGTGACATGGACGAGCTGGCCGATTGGGCAAATGCACAGCACTTTTACTTGTTTGTACTCGACGAAAATCAGCGCCCTCTTACACACCGTTTGATGCACCCTCACTTTGAATTCAAGTTGAAATTTAAGCGACGTTTGGACGAACAACTAGAAGGCCGAGTAAGTCGTCCGATATTCAATATTCCTCTTGTCGGAAACAACAGCCTAGTGATTCAGTTGCCTCATCGTTTGCACCCGGCTCATGATTTCATCCTTTATTTCTCTGTATTAAAGGTTGTGATTGCGGCGGTCATCTTGGCGCTGTTCTCTTTGTTAATGGCACGGAATTTACAACAACCATTGGACCGCTTAAGAGAAGCCAGTAAAAAGCTATCGAATGGTGACTTTAACGTCAGTGTGGTGGATGAGCTTAAGTCGAACACCCGCGAATTCAACGAATTAGCGCAAGACTTCGACCACATGACAAAAGAGATTCATTCTCTTGCTGAAAAGCAGCGTCGCTTGATTCGTGATGTTTCCCATGAGTTACGTACACCATTAGCGCGCCAAAATTTAGTGTTACATCTATTGCGCAAGCGAGTAGGGGAAAATGAACAAACCCTAGTGACGCGTATGGAAGAAGAGGCCAATGAGCTAAATCATCTTATTGGTGAAATCCTGGAATTCAGCCGTTTAGAGAATGCTCGCTACGATACGGAATTAAAACGCAGCGATTTAGAAGTACTATTGGCGCCTCAAGTAGAACGTTGCAAAATCGATTTGCAAATACAGCAAAACCTTACGTTTGTTTCTGAGGCGACAAGAACAAAAGCGCAATGTGACGATACGCTCGTCGTGCGTTGTTTGAATAATTTGATTGGCAATGCCATTAAGTATGCTGGTAAGTCAGCCCAGATTGATGTTTCTCTGGCGAACAAAACAACGGACAAGCACAGCTACTTAGCCGTGACGATAGCCGACAATGGCCCCGGCATTCCACAAGATAAACTGACAGATATCTTTGACCCGTTCACACGATTAGATGCTTCCCGAGACAAAAAGTTAGGTGGTTACGGTCTGGGGTTGGCCATTGTAAAAGAATCCATGCGAATGATGGGTGGGAAAGCCGTTGCAAGCAATCGTTCAGAAGGCGGGCTTGTAGTGACATTACTTTTTAGACAGTAAAATTCATGTCAAAAGTGCAGATTTAATGTGATCTATATCTCGATTGTTGGCGAGTATGACCCTTTACCGCTTTACAAAACTTTACGAATGCAAAGAATGTAAATTTAATGCAAATAGTAATAGTTATCACTTATATTCACTCGCGAAATAACTAAGAGGGAACCACATAGCAGTTATGTGCTACCCAATAATCGGAGTGAATGGGTATGTTTTCTAAGAGCCAATTGGCATTAGTGATCGGTGCGGTGCTAGCAGCACCGGCAGTGGCAGAAGTTCAAAATACGGATGAGCACCTAGTCGTAGAAGGTCGCGAATTCGGTTACAAAGCGGATACGAATACAACAGCAATGCGCATGGAAATGACGCAACTGGAAACTCCAGGACAAGTTGCTGTGATTGATGAAGCGGTAATCGATGAGCAGCGTGCAAGCACGTTAGGTGAAGTTCTACAAAATGACGCGAGTGTTAGTGCGGGCGGTACAAGCCGTAACCGTGAGCGTTTCTCGCTACGTGGTTTTGAACTGAGCAGTTCAGACGGCTTCCTACGTGATGGTCGTCAGCATTGGTCACACTACCGTCAACCAATTGAGCTTTTAGAGCGTGTTGAAGTTCTTAAAGGTCCATCAGGTCTACTTTACGGTAAGTCAGAACCAGGTGGTCTTGTGAACATGGTTTCTAAGAAGCCAACAACAGAAACGCAAGCAAGCTTAAGCCAAGATATCGGCTCAAATGATCATTCACGAACTGTACTTGATGTCAGTGGTGCGCTGAATGATGCTGAAACATTACGTGCGCGTGCGATTCTTGCAAAAGAAAGCTACGGTTCATGGCGTAAATACGGTGATGGTACAGAGCCACAAACTGACCGCGTAGTAGGTGGTTTGGTCGTGGAATATGACATCACAGAAAACGTCATGGTTTCAGCACACTATGACCGTACGAAAGATGACGGCGGCGTTGATTCCGGTGCTTACATCGTTGATGGCAAAGCCGCTCGTGGTGACAAGTACATCTGGGATGCACAGTGGTCAGAGATTGACAACGATGTTGAAAACTATGGTATCGACATCAATGCTCAAGTGACAGACAACGTGAATGTTAAAGCGGGTTACAACCGTCAAGACTTTAAACGTTTCGATGTAGAGTCTTACCCTAAATTCGATATGTACGAAGAAAACGGTACGATCAAGCATAAGGGTAACGAGCGTTCTGATCACTGGGTATTTGATACTGCTTATGTAGATGTGACGACTGACTTTTCTCTGTTTGGTACAGATAACACTTTCTTAGTCGGTGCAAACTACTTGGATTACAGCTACGACCGTTTTATGGCTTTCCATGATGGCGAGTATGTACCAGCTGGTGAGACGGTTGTGAAGCCAGAGCCAACAAGCTCAAAGAGATGGCCAACAAGCGAATATGATACTTGGGGTATCTACGCACAAAACATGATGACAATTAACGATTACTGGCAGGTACTTGCAGGTGTTCGTTACGATGAAAAACGCAGCGATGAGCTGACAGAAAGTCAGGTGTCACCAAAACTAGGTGTGATTTTCCACCCTGCAAGCAATGGTTCTATTTACGTTCAGTACTCTGAAAGCTTTATGCCTCAAGGTACGGTAAATGGCACAGATTACACCAACGATGGTGAAGAGCTTGATGCAGAACGCGGGATCTCTTATGAGATGGGTACTAAATGGGAGCTGTTTGACGAGCGTCTATTGGTCTCTGGTGCTGTGTTCGATATCACGCTAGAAAACATTGCGCTTGATGTTGAAAATGGCGTTAACGCTGGCGGTGACGTTATGTATAAGAAGACTCAAGATGGTGAGCAAGTACACCGCGGTGCAGAAATCCTAGCTCAAGGTTCTGTTACAGAAGAACTTTCGCTAACGGCTTCTGCAATGTACTTAGACGCAGAAATCACAGAAAGTGCGGATTACAAAGGCAACCGTCCAGCGGACGTTCCTGAGTTTTCAGCAAGTGTTTGGTCGAGCTACAAAGTTCAGAACAACACAGATGTGAACCTAGGTCTGATTTATGAAGGTGAGCGCTACGGTGACGCAGCGAACACATTTAAGAAAGATGGGTATGCACGTATTGATATGGGCGTTGCGTACACTCACAAGTATGATGAGAACTTAGATATTGTGGCTCGATTCAATGTAGAAAACTTGTTTGATACTGACTACCTAGCAGGTGGGGGTAGCACCAACAGTAAACAAGAAGGAGCTAGCGGTGTAGTGATAGGCGAGGGCCGAAACTACATGGCGACAATTCAGTTCAAGTACTGATAACAAACTGATTTTTAAAGGGGAAGAGTTGTCTTCCCCTTTAGTCGTTTTTGGAAAACAGAAAATATAACTCGTATGAATCTAATGAAATCAAGTATCGCTCTGTTGATCACATCGGTTTTGATTCCCGTTCAAGCGGAAAATCTTAACGATGCTCAAGCTGTGCAGAGTAAAACTAACCAAGCGTCTGCGGTAAGCCAGAAGCGTATCAATGCAAGTGCTGAGAAGTCTTTGTCACTAGAAGCTGAAATTGAACAGTTGAATGAAGAAGTCAGCAACTTGACGATTTATCGCGACCACCTTTCAAACCTTGTTGATAGCCAAAACGAGGAAGTGGCAAGTTTGAATGAGCAAATTGAACAAATCGCTCAAACTCGTCAAGGTGTGGTCCCGCTTATGTATCACATGCTGGATGGTCTAAAGACTATCGTTGCGAATGATAAGCCGATCCGCAAAGCGCAGCGTGAGGAGCGTATTGCTAAGCTTGATGCCATGATGACTCGAGCAGATGTCGCGGATGCTGAGAAGTTCCGTCGTATTCTAGAAGCGTACCAAATCGAAATGGACTACGGCACTAAGATTGGTATCTACCAAGGCAAGATTACATTGGAAGGTAACGACCAAGTTGAGGCTGATATTCTTTACTTAGGTCGCGTGTCGCTAGTTGCGCGTAGCCTATCTGGTGAACACTTCTGGAGCTGGTCACAACCACAGAACGCATGGCAGTCCGTTGGTTCAGAACAAAAATCTGAACTCGATAAAGCGTTTGCCATGGCAAATAAACAGATCGCACCAAGCATGCTAACTCTGCCAGTGTCTCTAAACGTAGCGGAGGGCAAATAAATGATGAAGAAATGGCTATCGGTTGCATTGATTTCTACTGCTGCGCTTTTACCGCATACGACGTTTGCAAGTGACACTCTGCTGCAAAAAGCACAACAAGAAAATCGCCAACAGCAATCCCATAACGTGGCTCGTGAATCTGGTTTTAACAAGACTCAGCAAGAGCTACAGACAATGAAGAATAAGCTTGTAGCAGAACGTGCGGCGCTACAAGCAGAAGCTGACACGCTTGGTGTTACTTTTAGTGAAAACGAAGCTGAACTGGCGCAACTAGAAGAAAAACTACGTTTAGAAACAGGTAGCTTGGGTGAGTTGTTTGGTGTTGTTCGTCAAAATGCAAAAGAGCTGGAAGCAGAACTTAAGCACTCAGTCACTGGTGTAGATGCGAACACTTTCCAACAAAACATCGATGATATCGTTGCCGCGAAATCCCTGCCTACTTTGCCTCAGCTTCAAGCGATGTGGCGCAGTATGGAAGAACAAGTTAAAGCAAGTGGTGAGATGACGAAGGTGTCATTCACTCTGCTTGATGGTGAAGGTCGTGAACAAACGGTCAACGGCGTTCGCCTTGGCTCAATGGCACTACTGGATGATGCTGGTTACGTGAAGTGGAATGGCCAACGCGGCGATGCAGTGAGCTACCTCCGCCAACCAGAAAATGGACCAACAGCAAGCTCGTTGAACTCGGGTGAAATCGATTCTTTAGTGATTGACCCATCACGCGGCATTTTGCTTGAGCAATTGGCAAATTCACCGACAATGGCGGATCGCCTGAATGCAGGTGGTGTCGTTGGTCAGATCATTCTTGGCTTGTTAGCGGTTGGTTTGATCATCGCGTTGGTTCGTGGTGTGTCATTGATGGTTGCTCGTCAAAAAATCGCCAAACAGTTAAAGAACCCAACTCAGCCAGAAGACAACCCGCTTGGTCGTATCCTTGCTGTGTACCAAAAAGACAAACATCGTAGCGTTGAAGCATTAGAACTTCGCTTATTAGAAGCGGTAGTTGACGAGCAGACTCACCTTGAGAAGGGGTTGTCGATGCTGAAACTGCTTGCTGCTCTAGCACCGATGCTTGGTCTATTAGGTACGGTAACAGGCATGATCGAAACGTTCCAAGTGATCACTCAGTTTGGTAATGGCGATCCAAAAGTCATGGCAGGTGGTATCTCTATGGCGCTAGTTACAACTGTTCTTGGTCTTGTTGCGGCAATGCCATTGCTTCTTGCTCATAACGTCTTGAGCTCTCAAGCAGAGAACATTCGCAATATTCTTGAAAAGCAAGGCATTGGTCTTGTTGCGGAACAAGCTGAGCGCGATATGCCAAAAGGCAAAAACAACCCTAACACGACAGCGGAGAACGCAGCGTAATGGAGCAGATCCTACTCAACACATTGGGTTTGATCAGTGAGGATTGGGCCTCAACCTTGATGAGCTTTATGCAGCAAGGTGGCCAAATCCTATGGTGGCTAGCGGCCGTTGTTGCGGTGTGCTGGCTACTGGTTATGGAGCGTGTACTTTACCTGACAACGGAGTTTCCGAAGGTGAAGAAACAGCTTTGTGAGCAGTGGCTAGCAAGACCTGACCACCACTCTTGGTACGCGCATCAAATCCGCGAAGGATGGATTGCAAAAGCACACATTGAACTGCGCCAAAACCTATCAACCATCAAAGTACTCGTGGCGATTTGCCCGATGTTAGGTTTGCTAGGTACGGTGACTGGCATGATCACAGTTTTCGATGTGATGGCCACACAAGGCAGTAGCAATCCAAAATTGATGGCTTCAGGCATTTCACTTGCAACACTGCCAACTATGGCAGGTATGGTTGCGGCACTTGCAGGCATGTTTGTTCATGCGCGTTTGAGCAAAGTGTGTGAGCGTAAAGCCCTCCAGTTAGAACAATCTTTAAGGAGTCAGAAGTGAGACTCGGACGTAGAAATAATCAACAAGATGAAGCCCAGATCGATCTAACATCGATGCTGGATATCGTGTTCATCATGCTGATCTTCTTCATTGTGACCAGTTCATTTGTACGTGAGTCAGGTGTAGAAGTTAACCGACCACAAGCATCGAATGTGGTTAGCCAAAAAGACGCAGGCATTTTTATTGCGGTGACAGCAGCGAACGATGTGTACATCGATAAACGTTTGGTGGATATCGAACGTGTAGAAGCGACCATTGAGCACTTGTTACTTGAGCAACCAGAGGCATCACTTGTCATTCAAGCGGATGAACATGCATACAACGGAACGGTTGTGAAGGTGATGGATGCGGCGAAAGGTGCTGGCGTGAAGAACATCGCATTGGCAGCGGAGAAACCTTAATGGGCAGGCTACTACTCGCGCTACCAGCGTCAATTTTGATTGCGGTGAGCTTGTTTAGCTTTATGGCGTGGATGGTCGATAAAGGCAATCAACGCGCACCTCAACCATCAGAGGCGGTGCGCTTTGACATGGTGATGGTCGAGAATGATGCTGATGTTCAACGTCGTCAACGTTCTGTTCCTGAACAGCCAGAACCACCAAAAGCACCAGAACCGATGGATTTGTCTCAAGCGGAAACCCAAGTAGAGCCGATGAGCCAAGTGACGCCAATTAGCGCATTGGGTTTGAACACTGCACTGGATGGCATTGCGATCAGTGCTCCTAATTTAAAAGGCACGATGGGTAACCAGCAAGCATTGCCTCTGTACCGCGTTGATCCTCGTTATCCGAGCAAAGCACTGAAACGTAAAATGGAAGGTTACGTCATCATGCGATTCACGATAGATGCCACGGGTCGTCCAAAAGATATTGAAGTGATTGATGCCAAGCCAAAGCGTATATTTGAAAAAGAAGCGATTCGAGCGCTTAAGAAATGGAAATATCAACCGAAAGTTGAAGATGGTGTCTCAATTGAGCAGTTCGGACAAACCGCTAAAGTGGAGTTCAAGTTAGCCAAATGATGAAGCAATTCTTAATCGGTGCGGTATTAAGCCTAAGCGCTTTTACCACCGTCGCGAATGAACTGAGTCAATACACGGCGACTCGTGTTCAACGCGCTCATAACCTAGCGCAAGAAGAAAAGCTGCAAGAAGCCATTTCAACTCTTGAAGGCCTCGATTTATCTCGTGGTTACGATCAAGCGTTTGTGGCGCGAATGCTGGGTATTTTCTACTGGCAGAATGAGCAAGTTAAGTCTGCAATTAAACAGCTAGAGATTGCGGTAAACAGTGGTCTTCTGGAAGATGAGCAAGCTTGGCAAACGCGCAAAATGTTGGCTGATATGTTGCTCAATGAACAACAGTTCTCTAAAGCTTTGCCACAGTATTACGACTTGAGTAAATCCGTTCCTGAGAGCCAAAAGGCGCATGAAATTTGGCTGCGTATTGCACAGTCTCATTACCAGTTAAGTCAGTGGAATAAAGTTCTCTCTGCAATGGCTCGTTATGAGAAATATGGCCAGCCAGACGAAATGGCACCACTGTCCATCAAGCTATCTGCAGAGCTAGAGCTGAAAAAGTGGCAGCCTGCGATTGGCACGATCAAACGTTTGATTGCGATCGAGCCTGAGCGTGTGGAATGGTGGCGTCAGCTTGTTGCTCTGTATCTACGTGTGGATGATGATAAGCGTGCTCTTGATGCTTTGGCTCTTGCAAAGCTGAAAGGCGTAGAGTTGAACCAAGATGACCTCAAACTTCTTGCTCAGCTGTATGGCAAGCGCGGTATTCCAGAGCGTGCGGCAAAAGTGCTGGGTGAGTTAAATGAAGTTAACTCAGATAGCAAACTTAAAGCGCAGCAAGCTACGTACTGGCAAATGGCGAAAGAATGGGATAAGTCGATAGCGAGTTGGCGCGTAGCCGCGAAGCTAGATCGCCAATACTATTGGAACTTGTCTCAATTGCTTGTCCAAGAAGGGCACTACAAAGATGCTCTGATTGCATTGGATAAAGTCTCGGGTCGCAAAGCGGATGTGGCATTGGTTAAGACTCGTGCCTACTACAAGCTGAAACGCATTGAAGACGCTCTTGCCAACGCAAAACGCGCCAATGAGATTGAGCCCTCAACTCAAGCTGAGAGTTGGGTGAAATACCTATCTCAGTTGCGTAAAGTGAAAGCGAGCCAGAACAGCTAAGTCCAGTGATAATAGAACATGCATCAACGATCGAAAGACCCGGGTTATATCTCGGGTCTTTTTGTTTGTAAATATTGAGTCTGGTTCGATCTCTTTTTAAATATCATAACGTTATATTACCGTTATCCAGCGATAAGACTGGAACGTCAGCTTTTTTTATAAGGATAATACAATGATTCTCGATTCTGACATCTGGCTATGGTGCCCGTTAATTTTGGCGATAGCAGCGGCTTTTCTCCGCCATACTGGAGTCGCACTCGTATTGCTTGGCATAACCTTGTTTGGCGGCTTTATTCTTGGCCGTATTGAGCTTATTGCCTTGGTCAGCTCTTTGTTTGTGCTTGTTGTGTCATACCGAATTCCCAGTCTCGCTTCAAGGCTAAAAGCGCAGCCAAAAACGAAACCCATTTTCTATTTGGGGTGGGGAATCGTGATTGTTTGGTGTGTCTTGTTGTTTGTCCATCTGATCCCGGGATTCAATAATCTGCAAGTGCTCGACAAGGTATCTGCGGGGCCGTTGAGCGCTCCGTTCTCTATGTACCTTAACTTAGACAAGCCGCTTGCCTTCTTTGCGCTCTTATTGGCTTGTCCTATTTTGTTAGGTGGTGAGTCAAAGGTAAGAGTCAAACCGGCATTGCTGGTGATGATTCCTTTGCTCTTATTGTTGCCTATTGCGTCAGCACTTGGAGCCTTAAAACCTGAATTGAGTTTGCCATCTTGGTGGTGGTTATTTGTTTTGAACAACTTAGTCCTGACTTGTGTGACAGAAGAAGCGCTATTTCGTGGATTTATACAGCAGGCGTTATCCCGTCGCTTTGACTGGCGAGTTGGCTTGGTAGTTGCGAGTCTTTTGTTTGGTTTGGCTCACTTTGCTGGTGGCCCACTATTAATGGTATTTGCCGCGCTTGCAGGGGCTGGGTACGGTTTGGTCTTCCATTTTTCTGGCCGTTTATGGTGCGCTGTGCTCGCTCACTTCGTGTTTAATTTCTGTCACTTGGTTTTCTTTACTTATCCCATTCTCGCTCGATAACGCCCCCTCTTATTTGCTCCCGTCAGTATCGACGGGAGCAATGCTTTTTGACCAAACGTAAACAATGTAAATTAAATGCCAATACGAATGATTATCACCTAAATTACTCCCTCATTTACTGGTGATGATTGTTTTCTATGTTGCTCAAAAGCAAAGGCGTCCAGACTTGGGCACGCCGTCTGCACGTTTATATTTCTATGGCTCTTTTATTGGTGACGCTGTTTTTTGCGGTAACTGGTATTACGTTGAACCGACCAGAATTGTTTGAGCGCAGTGAACCCATCATTCAGCAACACACACTCACAGTTCCTTCCGAGCAACTATTTGTGAATGAGGGAAGCTTCCAACCTAATCGCTCTGCCCTGTTGAGTTTCTTAACACAAGAAACAGACCTACGAGGCACACCATCAGCACTCGATGTGTATACCGAGGTTGAGGATGGTGAATTGATGATTGGTGAACTCTCTTTAGATTTCAAAGGCCCAGGCTACAACGCCACCGTTTTTGTCGATATGACGACGGGTGAAGCTGAAGTTGAAACCACTAACTACGGCATGGTTGCGCTACTAAACGACCTACATAAAGGTCGCAACAGTGGTGATACGTGGAAATGGTTTATCGACATAACAGCCCTGTTAATGGTGTTTTTTGTGCTGACCGGTGTGTGTTTGCTGCTTCCAAAGAAAAAGACTTTTAGATCATCAATGCAGTGGATGAGTTTTGGCACTGCGTTATCACTCGTTATTTATTTTTTCGCTGTGCCATAACAGCCTATTCAGAGAAAAAACCAATGTTAAACATGGGCCGAATTTTTCGCCGTCACCCGTTTAGTAAAGCCGTATTGATCGCGGCTTTATCTCCTTTGCCGCTTATGGCCGCTCCATTTCCAGATAATGCCAAAGTCGACTTTGAGTTTGAGTTACCAAAGATTGATACCTCGATGTACGCAAGACCTTATGTCGCAGTATGGATCGAAGATGAAAAGCGTAAACCAGTCAAAACCATTCAGCTTTGGGTGGGTAAAGATGAGTGGTTAAAAGATCTTCGCAGCTGGTGGCGCAAAGTGGGACGTTACGATCGTGAGCTGGTCGATGCCGTAACGTCAGCCACTCGACCTGCAGGCCAATACCGATTTGTTTGGGATGGCACCAATGATAATGGCCAACGACTCGAGCAGGGTAATTACACCCTGCATGTAGAAGTCGTACGTGAACACGGTGGCCGTAATTACCTACGTCAAAAAATGCAGTTAGCGGACAGTGAAGTGCGCTACCAAATAAAACCAACGGAAGAGACGGGCGTCATTACCGTCAACTACCAAGTTAAGTGATAGAGAAGGAATAACAATGAAAACCAAAATGAAAGCGGTGGCATTAGCAAGTGTAATGGCAATGGGGCTAGCGGCCGCGACAACAGCACAAGCGCACCCTCGTTGGGTTCTCCCTTCTCACTTTACGGTATCAAAAGAAGGCGGTGATTGGTTAACGTTCGATGTGACAGCGTCTCACGGTACGTTTGTATTCGATAAGCCAGCAGGTAGCGAGCAAGCGTTCGTGATCATGCCAGATGGTCGTTCTGAGCGCCCGAATTTTGTTGTACGCGGCAAGCGTCGTTCAATGTTCGACTTCTTCTTTGTTGAAGAGGGCACACACAAAGTGGCTATCAATAACCAACCTAGCTACTACACCCAGTACAAAGCTGGCCGTCGCGATACGGTTAAGTGGGCGAAAGCGAGCAAAGCAGAACGCGCTAGTGTGATTCCTGAAAAAGCACGTGATGTCGTTACCCAACTTAGCTACACACGTGCAGAAAGCTATGTAACGGTTGGTATGCCAACAGAAAAGGCACTAGAGATTGAAGGTAAGCTGTTAGAAATGAAGCCGATTACGCACCCTTCAGACATTATTGAAGGTGAAGAAGTGACATTCCAATTCTTCTTTAACGGCGAGCCTCAGCAAGGTGTCACGGCGGAAATTACGCGTGAAGGTACTCTGTATCGTAACCACCAAGAGCAAATCGATGTGGTCAGCGACAAGGATGGAAAAATCACCTTCACTCCAGATGTAGCGGGCCGCTACCTAATGAAAGCAAACTACAAGGGTGAGCTGAAAAACGATCCACTTGCAGACAAAGCAAGCATGAACGTTCACCTAACGTTTGAAACTCAACTTAACTAATCAAAATTTGGCTCAGCCACACGCTGAGCCAATTTGGATGCATCATGAAAAACGTTTCTATCCTTAAAACCTCAGTGTTGGTTACTGGTTTTATCTCTTCTCAAGCGTTCGCGCATTTCCCATTGATGAGTTGCCATTTAGAGCAAGACAAAGTGATTTGCGAGGCCGGCTATTCAGATGGTTCTACCGCCGTGGACTATGACGTTGAAATGTACGATTACGACGACAACTTGATCGCCAAAGTAACGACAGATAAACGCTCCATTGCTGAATTCACTCATCCTCAAACCGACTTTTATTTGGTTTTCGATGCGGGGCATGAAAACCCAGTAGAAGTGGATATCGTTGAGTTAAAAGAGAAATGATTACCCAGAAGATCAGACCGGATAACGGCAGTCGAGAAGGTAAATGGGTTGCTCTAACCATCGCAGGTATTCTTGCGGTCTCCACTATTTTGCTGCCTCACCATCAAGCCGAGACAGAACATACCGAAGTGCTAGCGCATCAAGTCCTCATCACTGACCTTGAACAAGAAGAACTTGCGATGATTGCCGAGCTAAAGTTGGCCCATGAAGAGATTCGAGATCTTCATCTAGATGCTGGCGAGTGGCCTGCCGTCAGCGAATTGGAAGAATTTTGGGTTGCCCCATTTGTGCAAGACCAAAGCTGGCAGCGAAAAGGCTCTCATCAATGGCAACGGTTAGATGTAGGGATTTATCTCGGTGTAAGGCAAGATGAAAAAGGCGCGGCTTCCATGCTTCTCGATAGTCGTAATGAACACGCCGACATTTGGTTTATTCAATCTACAACAAAGGCGTCTGATTTGTCTCTTGCGGAAATAAGCGAACGCCAGAAGCAAGGTTGGCAACAAATTGTTCTTGTCCCTGCTACGTCTTCAAATGCTCACGCCCATTAAGCTCAATTTTAACGATAACAACTATGATGAAACGATCTTTTCTACGTCGAATTATAACGGCTAGTGCATTGCTGGCAGTAGCTTCATCGAGCTTTGCAGCAGATAAGCTCAATATTGGTATTACGCTCCAACCATACTACAGCTATGTGAAAGCGGTGGTCGGTGACAAAGCAGAAATTCTACCGCTGGTGGATGCAGGTTTTAACCCTCATAACTATTTACCTCAACCTAATGATCTAAAGCGTTTGAAGCAAATGGATGTGATTGTGGTCAATGGTATCGGCCATGATGATTTTGCTCTTAAAGTGATTCAAGCTTCACAACGTGACGATCTTGTGGTGATAGAGGCAAACAAAGAAGTACCGCTGTTACCTGCGATGGGTCAATCAGTCGGTAAAGGCGCAGTTAACCCGCATACGTTTGTGGGCTTATCTACCACGATTCAAAAGGTTTACACGATTGCGAGTGAGCTAAGCAAGCTCGACCCAGAAAACGCGGCGTTTTATCGCAAGAATGCGCGCGCTTATGCAAAAACATTCCGCCTTTTGAAGCGTGATGCCATGTTGTCTTTAGGGCAACTTGATACAGCAGGCATGAAGGTCGCTACTACGCATAATGCTTATGGTTACATCTTGCAGGAATTCGGCGTTGACGTCGCAGCAGTTATCGAACCTGCTCATGGTGTAGAGCCAAGCGCAAGCCAGTTACAAGAAACGATAGAGAAGATTCGTCAATCAGGCATTGATGTGCTGTTTTACGAACTGAACATGCCAAATCGTTTTGTCGATACGATCGAAGAAGCGACCGGTGTTCAGCTTTACCGTTTTTCTCACATGACTCATGGCGAATACGAAGCCAATAAGGTTGAAGTCGAAATGCGTGAGAACGTCGCAACTCTGATTGAAGCGATGAAGTTCGTTGCAAGCAAGCACGAACAGGAGAAAGCTTGATGTTAGGGCCTTCTATCTCTCTCGATGGGGTAAGCCTTCAATATGGTGACAACCTGATTCTACAAGACATCCAAACCCAATTTGAAGCAGGCCAATGTCACGTCATCATGGGGCCTAACGGTGGTGGGAAGACTTCTCTTTTACGCTCTGTATTGGGCTTAACCCCATTTACTGGTGACATTTCTGTCCATTGGCCAGACAGCAAACATGCAGCGGGAATCGGCTATGTTCCGCAAAAAGCCATGTTTGAAGCCAGTCTGCCGCTCACGGTTATGGATTTCGTATTGCTTAACCAAACCAGAGTGCCGCTGTTTTGGCGACGTAAAACCAAGCAAACTCAACAAGCGCTTGCTCAACTAGAGCGCGTTGGTATGGCTTCACGTAGTGACCGACGAATGGGACAGTTATCGGGTGGTGAGCAGCAGCGTGTCTTGTTCGCTCAAGCGTTATTAGACGATCCAAGTCTGCTTGTTTTGGATGAGCCAACGACAGGCATGGATGAGCAAGGTGTTCGTTACCTTGAAAGCTTAATTCATGAAGTTGTTGGGGAAGGTAAAACCGTGCTCGCCGTGCATCATGATGTGACAGCTGTACGTCGTTTGGATGCTCGGGTCCATGTCGTGAATCGTCAAATTGTAGCATCAGGGCACCATTCAGAAGTATTGAGTCCAGAACGTATCGAGTCGTTGTTTAAGCACTACACAGCAAAAGTGGAGGCGGCGTAATGGATTGGTTAAGAGATCTCGCTCTGCATGGTGTGGAAGCGGGTTGGTTAAGTGACAGTTTTGCTTATGCGTTTATGGTCAACGCGATAGTGGCTGCACTCATTCTTGGTCCCTTGCTGGGTGGTTTAGGCACGCTAGTTATTGCGAAGCGTTTAGCGTTCTTTTCAGAGGCGGTCGGCCATGCAGCATTAACGGGTATTGCAATTGGTGTACTGCTTGGTGAGCCACCAGAAAACCCATTCATTGGATTATTTAGCTTCTGCATGATCTTCGCACTTTTGCTGCATTTCGTGCGAAATCGAACCAATGTTCCTTACGATACATTAGTTGGTGTATTTCTAGCACTGGCACTGGCCGTTGGTGCTGCCTTGCTAATGTACGTGGCACGCAAGATCAACATCCACATGCTGGAGAATGTTCTATTCGGTTCAATTCTGACGGTAACAGACAGAGACATTACGATTCTGGCCGTGAGTTGTTTGATCATTTTATTGCTTTTGATCCCGACATTTAACCGCATATTACTGACTTGCATCAGCCCGGATATCGCGCGTGTCCGTGGATTCAATACCAGCTTCTACGATTACTTGTTCGTCATGATGATCACGCTTGTGACCATTGCTGCGGTGAAGATCATTGGCGCCGTATTAGTTGGGGCATTACTGCTGATTCCTGGTGCAACAGCCCGCCTTCTTACGAAGAGAATGGGGAGCTTTGTGTTGCTCTCATCATTACTGGCGAACATCGCGTGCTTGGTTGGCACCGTCTTACCGATGGAGTTGGAACTTCCAGTTCCATCTGGTGCGTCGATCATCATTGTTTCGGCAATCTTCTTTTTAACTGCAACCATGTATCGCATTGTGCGCAAAGCTTAAATCTGGATATTCGAATATGAACACGAAAAAGATAATTATGGGATTGAGCTTGGCAATAGCGAGTACAGCAGCGCCGTTTGCTTTTGCCAAAGACATTGTTACGAGCACTCCTGTGACCTACATGTTGGCTCAGCAGTTGATGCAAGGTACGGATATCGAGACGACTTACTTGCCGCCTAAACGTTACGGGATTGAGCGTTTGGTGAATTGGTTTGCAAGTAAAGGACATGAACAAGCTACCGCTGCAGGAAAGAGCGCAACGGTAGCGATCACGCTAGGTGCTGTTTGGCATCAAGACCCTACTTTTGTGTATGCGCGCCAGGGAAATGTAAGCTTGATAGAGATTGATGCCTCTCAAGCGATTTCACCGAGAGCACAAGGTGTTGCGGCATTAACGTTGGATAATGGTGAGACGTCGAAATACGCATGGATGAATCCGAGTAACTTGATTCGAATGGCAGCGATTGTTGGTGAGGACCTACAAAAGGTGTACCCTCAACATCAAGCTCAGATTGAAAAGAACCAGCAAGCCTTGATGCTGGACGTGCGGGAACTGATCAATCAACAACAAGAAGTAATTTTCGAAAAAGAGATCGATTCGGTGGTATTGTTGGGCGAATCGTTAGAAGATTTTGCATCAGGAAACCAACTGTTTGTGGTCGATCGCCAATTCAAACCAGAATTGGAATGGTCAGAGGCAGAGAAACTATCTTTAAAAGCTCAATTTGAGGAAGATGAAACTCTGTGGCTGATCACTGATAAACGCCCGTCAAAAACGTTAACTTCATTAGTTTCACAGGATCGCATACTGCAAATTGATGTTGTTGACCGATGGGGCAGTAAAGGTATCAAAACTGAGAAGCCACTCGCACGCTGGCAGTTGTAACACGCAAAACACCACACAAATTATGAAGGGAACTGAAAAGTTCCCTTTTTTTATGGGATCAAGATCAAAAATTAACCACAAATAATACCAGTTGCATAAGAAAGTATTTGTTTCATTTATATTTCATTACTACTTTGTTATCTGTTCGTTGCGATTGATGCATTTTATTTTGCTGTCGGGGCGAACCAGTACAAACAACTATATGGATGTTAACAATGAAAATGAAAACTCTAGCCGTTGCAGTGGCGGCACTAGCATGTGGTTCTCAAGCTTTCGCAGCTGAAGTTTACAACAGCGATGGCACATCTCTTTCTATCGGCGGCCACGTATCTGTGGGCGTTGGTGAGTACTTTGAAGAAGAAGTTAAAGTTCACCAAGTATCGCCGCGTATTAACATCGGCGGTAAAAAAGACATCGGTAACGGCGTAACTATCGATGCTAAAGGTGAATGGGCACTTAATTACCTTAATGGTGGCGACACTTCATTCAAAACACGTTTAGGTTACATTGGCGCGACACATGAGCAATACGGACGTGTAGTTGCAGGTACTCAATGGGCACCATACTACGACGTAGCTGGCGTTGCGGATTTACCAATCGCGTTTGCCAATGACTTCTTATACGACAACCAAGGCAACCTAGGTACTGCACGTGCGGACAAAATGCTTAGCTACCGCAAGGGCTTTCAGTTTGGTGAAGGGTTTGGTCTGAACGTTGGTCTAGGCTGGCAGGGTGAACAATCAATTTATGACCAACGTGGCCAAATCGCTCTAAGCACTGAGCTTGCAGGCTTCGGTCTAGGTTACGTATACAGTGGTGGTGACGTTGAGGTTGGTGCTAAAAACGAGTCAGCAACTTCTCACGTATTCTCTGCTAACTACGGTACTTATGGTTCAGGTTTATACGCAGCAATAGTATATGGCATGAATGACTACTTCTACGATATGCGTGAAGAAACAAGCCAGCTTGAAGGTCTATTGGCTTACGGCGTTAACAACTGGACATTCAGTGTTAACTACGAAGGAGTGGAAGACGAGAAAGACAACAAGACAGTTACTAGCGAAACGGCTCTACAAGCTGAGTATGCAGTGACGCCATCTTTCTACACGTTTGCTGCTTACCAGTTTGATCTAGGTAACGACTACAACAACGAAGAAAACGACTACTGGACTCTAGGTGCTCGTTACTACTTCTAATAAATAGGACAGTTTCTACTGCCTAAACACATTTATTGTGTTAACGCCTACTCGCTGTGAGTAGGCGTTTTTCTTTTTATATCAGCTCAAAAGCAGGCCCTAATAGAGCTTATTTCGTTTCCAACAAGTCTAAGAAGAAAGCGTACTCAAGCGCGTCTTCTTTTAATCGTTTGAATCGACCAGAAGCACCGCCGTGGCCTGCTTCCATATCGGTTTTGAACAGCAAGACATTATCATCGGTTTTCATTTCACGAAGTTTGGCTACCCACTTCATTGGCTCAAAGTACTGGACTTGTGAGTCATGCAAACCTGTTGTCACTAACATGTTCGGATAATTCTGAGCCTTCACGTTGTCGTACGGTGAGTAGCTCAGCATGTAGTCGTAGTAGGTTTTATCATTCGGGTTACCCCACTCATCGTATTCGTTGGTCGTGAGAGGAATCGACTCATCCAACATGGTCGTCACTACGTCAACAAACGGAACGTGCGCGCCAATACCACGGTAGAGCTCTGGTGCTTGGTTGATAATAGCGCCCATCAATAGGCCACCTGCAGAGCCACCAACAGCAAACACTTTATCTTTGGCACCGTAGCCTTCTTCAACCAGTCCTTTGGTTACGTCGATGAAGTCATTGAAGGTGTTTTGTTTAGTCAGCTTTTTGCCATCTTCATACCAAGGACGACCAAGCATTTCTGAACCACGAATGTGAGCGATTGCGTATACAAATCCGCGATCAAGTAAGCTCAGGCGGGTTGAGCGGAATGTTGGCTCGATGGTGGAACCGTATGAGCCGTAACCGTACTGGTAGATTGGGTTAGTGCCGTCTTTCTTGAATAGGTCTTTGCGGTAAACCAATGAGACTGGCACTTGCTTACCATCACGAGCAGCAACCATGATGCGCTCTGATTGATAGTTATCAGCATCAAAATCACCAAGTACTGGAGTTTGCTTCATGATTTCAGACTCACCTGTATTTAGGTCGAAATCGTAGTAAGTCCCCGGTGTTGTCAGGCTGCTGTAGTAGATGCGAACTTTTGAATTGTCTAGTTCAAGGTTGCCCGTTAGGTAAGCAGCAAAAGCCGTATCATTAAACTCGAGTGGAAACTCTTTACCTGTTGATAATTGACGAACCTTCACGGTCGACAGGCCATTCGTACGCTGCTCATAAACAAGGTGATCGTCAAACAAGTCGAAATCGACTAGCTGAGAATTGTCGTTAGCGGGAATGACATCGACCCATTTAGAGCGGTCATGCATCTCTTCCGCTTTCACTTTCATCAAACGGAAGTTTACAGCTTGGTAGTTAGTGTAGATGTAGTACCAATCATCTAATTTAGCGATGCTGTACTCAATGCCGGTCTCTCTAGGGTAGAAAGCTTCGGCTTTGGCGTTCGGGTTGTTAGCATCAATCACAGACACGCCGCTTGTCTCTGTACTTGAGTGCCAAATGTAAACTTGCTCACCGTCTTTACTCTTACTTAAGAAGGTGTAGTAAGCGCTGTCGGTTTCTTCGTAGATCAGCTCATCGCTTGTTTGAGGTGTGCCCAATACATGGCGGTAAACTTGATAACCTAACAGTGTTTGAGGGTCTTTCTTGATGTAGTAGAAAGCTTGGTTGTCGTTTTGCCACGCAATCGCACTTGACGCGCCTTCAATTTCATCTTTTAGATATTCACCCGTCGTGAGGTCTTTGATCTTGATGGTGTAAATACGGCGACTCAGCGTATCTTCGCCATAAGCCAACAAGTTTTCATTTGGGCTGATCGTTAAGCCGCCAATACTGAAAAACTCATGTTCTTTTGCCAGCTCGTTAACATCTAAGATGACTTGCTTATCTTTACCTGCAAAGTCTTTTGCACGCAGATGTACTTCGTATTCGTTGTCGCCTGTCACTTCATTTGAGTAGTAGTAACTGCCTTTTCGAACCGGAACTGAATTGTCATCTTTTGCAATACGCCCTTTGATCTCTTCAAAAAGCTGTTCTTGCAGTGCTTCGGTGTGTTTTAAAACGGTTTCTGCGTACTGATTCTCTTGCTCAAGGTGTTGCAAGATTTCTGGATCTTGGCGCTCATCATCACGCATCCAGTAGTAATTATCGATTCGGGTATCACCATGAATCGTCATTGCATGAGGGACTTTTTTAGCAACGGGAGCTTGGGTTTGTTGAGCGACGAGTTGCGATTGGGAGTAATGGTTCATGGTTGGTAATCCTTGATTGCTGCATCCGGCGACTAGCGCGACCGATACGGCCAACGTGGTTAAAGTGAAACGCATCTGTGTATCCTTATTGTGTACTCTTCTCGTGTTTTTTCGCCATTCATTTATCTTGCGAGTAAAAGTACGTTTGTGTTCTTCCAGTGAATATCATTATATCGAATGGCAAACGAATAATTTCTGTATAAGCAACTGTTCTTTTTAGCAAAGATTGGATGGGATGTTAAATGCAATTGCTGGTGGATGAGAGCTAAAGGGTAAGATGTGTGCAACAAAAAAGGGACACACTTTGCAGCATGTCCCTTTTCTTTATCTTGGTTGGGATGAGAGTCAGATTTTAGATCGCCAATGGCATTTCGTTTGAGTGATCGTGTTTGCGATTAACCCAACGCAAACCAAGCATAGCTATGATCGACATGGCCATCATCAAACAACCTAGCGGCATTTGGTCTTGTGCCGGGAAGAACGAAGCCAACAGCGTCGCGATACCCGCACCTAGGTTTTGCATGCCACCCAAAATCGCACCGCCAGTGCCCGCGTGGTATGGGAACGGTGAAAGTGCGCCTGTTGTTGCCGCGGGGAACAAAATGCCCGCACCCAAGAAATAAATGGTTGCACCGCCAATTAGAGTCAACGCCGTTGTTAGACCAAACAGACCCGGAATCAATACCACTGCTGAGCCAACTAAGATAGCCACTAGACCAACGTTTAGAGCACGACGCTCAGAGCGACGTTGTGCGATGTAGCTAGATAAGCCTGCGCCGACTAAGTAACCCGGAATCGGTAAAACAAACAGCAAACTGACAGTGGTTGCTGGCAAGCCAAGTACGCCGCCCAGTAGTACACCGGCTGCTGCTTCAAATACTGCAACGCCCGCGAAAGTTGCCACCAACACCAATAAGAAGCCTTGGAAGCGTTTGTCTGAAAGCACGAACTTGTAGCTCTTCGCCACAGATTCATGTTTGCGACGCTCTTTCGGCAAAGTTTCCATCATGCTTGTCATCATGGTGATCACTACTGCGATACCAAACAGAGCAAGGAACAGGTAACTAGAACGCCAACCGAAAGCTTCTGTTAGGTAGCCGCCCAATACTGGTGCGATCAATGGTGAGAAAATCACACACATGCTGATCAAGCTGTTTGCGCGGTGCAGCTCTGCACCCTCAAAGCAGTCACGAGTCAGTGTACGAGACATCGCACCGCCACAACCGATACCCAAACCTTGGATGAAGCTACCCGCTAGAAACCATTCGTACTCATGAGCAAATAGCGCCACCAAAGTACCAAGAATGTAGATGATCAAACCAGCAACGATAATTGGTTTACGACCGAGGCGATCAGAAAGCGGACCATAGACGAATTGCGATAGACCGTAAGGGATCAGGTAACACGCCATCACGGCTTGAAGTGACGACGCTGATACCAAGAACTCACCCGCCATATGACCGATAGAAGGCACGTACATCGTTTGAGTCATTTGACCTACGGCAGTCAGAATTGCGATTAAAAAGGTAAGTTTCGCTAATGGAAACGAGGCGGACATTTGCGTATCTCTCTAAAAATTAGGACGTAAAGAGCCTTAGCGCTCCATTAAGGAGAGCCAAATGAATAAGGCGATTAGGGAATCTAGGCGCGAGATATTAGAGCTTGAGTGCCGACTTAGCAATCAAAAAGTGTGAAGTTGAGCAAGATAAAAATCTATGATTTGGATTAGAAAAACTAATCTAATTTTGAGGTGCTTTAAAAGCAGAAAAGGGAGCCGTGACTCCCTTTAAAAAACAGCGTTTACTTAAAACAACTTTTGTTATTCGCGACCTGAAGCGTAGGCGTAAAGCAACTCAAGTGCGACAGTTGCGCCAGCCAATGCCGTTACATCGCTGTGGTCGTAAGGAGGGGAGACTTCCACTACGTCCATACCTACGATGTTCATGCCAGCGAAACCACGAATGATCTTCAGAATTTTATCTGAGTTCAGACCGCCACAAACTGGTGTACCTGTACCCGGTGCAAACGCCGGATCCAGACAGTCGATGTCAAAAGTGACATACACAGGCTTATCCGCAACAGTGCGACGAATCTCTGCCAGAATCTCTTCTACAGACATGTCGTTCGCTTGCATCGAGTTGATCACATTGAAGCCGTGATCTTGTTGGTCATATTCAGTACGAATACCAATTTGAACTGAGTTCTTCGCAGAAATCAGACCTTCTTTTGGTGCATGGTAGAACATAGTACCGTGGTCGTAAGAACTGCCGTTTGCGTATGTGTCAGTGTGCGCATCGAAGTGAATCAGTGCCATTTGACCATGGTGTTTTGCGTAAGCACGTAGGATTGGTAGCGTGATGAAGTGATCACCACCCAAGCCTAGCATTGTCTTGCCGCTCTTTAGAATCTCACTTGTTGCCGCTTCTAGGCGGTATGTGAAATCTTCAGCATCACCACAATCGAACACAAGGTCACCTGCGTCGATCACTTTCAATTTATCAAATACGTTGAAGTCCCAAGGGAACTTCTTGCCTTCCCAAGCAAGGTTTACTGACGCACGACGGATCGCATCTGGACCCATACGCGCACCAGGACGACCAGAAGTCGCCATGTCCAGAGGAACCCCTAGCACTACAACGTCTGCGTCTGCCGATACTGGATTTTTGATGTACGGTCGACGTAGAAACGACATAGAGTTGGAGTAAAGCGAATAATCGGTTTTCGTAAACAAATCATTCATATCAGAAGTCCTCTAAATAGGTGTAGCCTGCCAAACCTTGTTCTAGTTCAGCTAGGATTTGTTCTTGTTCACTGGCTTCAACACGTGCTGAAACCAATTGTTTGTAATTGTCACGAATCGCATCTACGTCGATGTGAACGTAGCGCATCATGTCTTCTACGCTATCACCTTCGTTGATGTAGCTGATCTCAAATTGACCTTCTTCATCAACATTGACTACTGCACTGTGGGTATCACCAAATAGGTTGTGCATGTCACCAAGGATCTCTTGGTATGCGCCTACTAGGAAGAAGCCCATTAGGTACGGTTTGTCGTTGCTCCATGCTGGTACTGGTAGCGTGCTCTCAATGCCTTGGCCATCAACGTAGTGGTCAATTACGCCATCGGAGTCACAAGTGATGTCCAACATCACCGCACGACGCTCTTCTACATCACCGAGACCAGAAAGCGGCAGAACAGGGAAGACCTGATCAATACCCCATGCATCTGGCAGGGATTGGAAAAGAGAGAAGTTCACGAAGAACTTGTCTGCAAGACGTTCGCTCAACTCATCCAAAATAGGACGGTGGAAACGGTTCTTAGTACTCATTTGACGACTTAGCTCGAAGTAAATGCGTAGTGACAGTTGCTCTGCCCACGCACGTTGTTCAAGGTTTAGTACGCCAGTCGCGAATTGTGAGTGAACCTCTACCAAATCGCTTTGGGTATCGTTGTAAATTTCAATTAATGCACGCGCATCCGTACCATCTTGCAGGTTCTCCCAGTTTCGCCACATGTTTTGTAGCAAGAATGGAGCGTCTGCAGCTGGCTCGAACACTTCTTCCGGTTGGTATGTTTCAGTACCAATGACGTTAGAGATAAGTACAGCGTGGTGTGCAGTTAAAGAGCGCCCCGATTCAGAGATAATCACTGGCATCGGTTGTTCGTACTGCTGACACACATCACCGACGGTATTTACGATGTTGCGCGCATATTCTGCAAGGCCGTAGTTCATCGAGTTCGAAGATTGGCTACGTGTGCCGTCGTAGTCTACTGCTAAACCGCCGCCAACATCGAAGTAATCAATGTTTGCACCCATGGCACGTAATTCACAATAGAAACGTGCTGATTCGTTTACACCATTACGCACGTCACGGATGTTCGCCATCTGTGAGCCAAGGTGGAAGTGAACCAATTGCATGGTGTCCAGTTTGTCTTCGCGTTTTAGGCGATCAATCACGCTCAATACTTGAGACGCCGATAGGCCGAACTTCGATTTCTCACCGCCGCTTGCTTGCCATTTACCCGCACCTTGAGATGCAAGGCGGATACGCAAGCCAAGACGTGGTGTTACGCCCAAGCTTTTTGCTTCTTCAAGTACTAGATCAAGCTCAGATAGCTTCTCTAGTACGATAAATACTTTGTGACCTAGCTTTTCACCGATCAGTGCAAGACGCACGTATTCACGGTCTTTATAGCCATTACACACGATCACGGAGCTGCCTTGTTGAGCTAGTGCAAGTACTGCCAATAGCTCTGGCTTACTGCCTGCTTCAAGACCCAGCTGTTTATTTTCTAGCTGTGCTTGGCTTGCTAAGATCTCATCAACCACTTCGCGCTGTTGGTTTACTTTAATTGGGTACACCAACAGGTATTTGTTTGGATATTGGTATTCTTCAATTGCTTGGTTGAAAGCTTGGCAAATGCCATGCACGCGTTGGTGTACGATTTGTGGGAAGCGCACTAACACAGGCAGATTAAACTGCTTAGCTTCTAGTTCATTTACAATCGCACTGAAAGGGATTTGGTGTGCACGGTCACTACGAGGAGATACGTATACCTCGCCTTGGTCATCAATTCCGTAGAAGCCTTGGCTCCAGTAGTGAACGTTGTAGTCCGCGCGGATGCGGTCTAATTTAGTTGCTTTTTCCAACTCGATTCTCACAAAAATGTATTTAAGCCCTCATTGGAAATAGAGGAGAAAATACAAAAAAGCAAATCATGAGGCGCTAACCTCATACCCTGACACGAACTCCGTGTGCGCGCATTAACGGATAAAACCCAACCAGAGTCTAATGATTAAAATTTGTGCTTTCGATTAACAACTGTTGTTGATGGTTGGTGTAAACATTTATTTAACAGGCTGTCCATTCTGCTGTTATAGTTGGTCTGACCAGTAAGGATTTGGTCGACAAAAAATAAGAACAAAGACTCAACAAAACAAGGACATGTTTTGCAGCTGCACAGAATTCAGGGATACATCCAAACCATGTATCTCGCCGAGTATCCAGACAAATTGATGCTGCTTGATGGCGCAAGTCGAGCGGATATTCCTCACCTCAAAGATTTTATCGAGCATCAGCTCAATCGCCCATTCACAGACCTAAAGTTGGTCGTCGTTACCCACATGCACCCAGACCATGCTGGTGCGGCGCACAAGCTAAGAGATTTGACGGGCTGCAAGCTATTGGCAGCCAAACGAGACACACATTGGTATGGCGGTTTTGATGGTTGGCTAATGCATCTTACGGATTTGATTTTGGCACGTTGGATGGCGAACCGAATGCGCAAACCCAAGCGCAACTTATGGTATTCGCGAAAACTAAGGCCGGATATTGAGCTGGTGGATGGAGAGGTGATTCCCGGTTTTGCTGATTGGCAGATATTGGAAACTCCGGGGCATACCGACAGGGATTTATCGGTTTATCATGCCGAACAGAGTGTGTTGTACGTAGCGGATTTAATGGTGCAGGTAAAAAGCCATTTGATCGCGCCATTTCCTATCTTTCATCCCAACCAATATCGCAGTTCGTTAAAGCGCGTTTTTGAGATGAAACCAAGCTGTTTATTGGCAGCACATGGGGGAGAGGTTGAGTTTGATGAAGACGCGTATCAACACATCATCAATACTGCTCCGGTTAGACCCATTACGCATTGGCGAGTAACGAAGATAAAACTGAAAGGATTAATGCGTTCTGTTCTGAAAAGGAAGAACGATAGACAGGAGAAGGGCAGCTAGAAAATCAGAGAAGAGCCAGATGAGCGACCACGGAGTTCGCTCATCTGAAGCTACGGGGATTATGGAGCCAATAAGTGAGATTGGCTCGGGTCTACCAGAACTTTGTCTGCCATACCCTGACGACCTAACAACATCATGTAAGTCATCTTTTCACGGTTAGTTAGCGTGATGTCGATTGGCCACTCTTGGTCGCCCATGCGTAGCATCGTTGTGATCACGCAGCGGTGTTCGAAAGTACCGTTTGATGATTTCACTTTGCGGTTCGCCTTCAGTGGAGCTTTACAGCGAACGACTTGCTCTAAGTGGTAAACATCTGGGTGTAGATCGAACTCTACGTATGACTGACCGTCTTGTTCAGTGCACTCTAGGTTATCTACGTGCAGAGAAGAAGTCTGTGCGCCTGTATCAATACGCGCTTCAAGGTGAGTAATCCCTAACTCAGGTAAGCAAATTGCTTCGGCGTTCCCAATGATCATTTTCTGATTCATAGTGTCATCCTAGCGATGAGTCAAAAGAGAGCCCTTTATCAGGCTCTCACTCAAACAATTATCAGCCTTTACCGCGAGTACGGTTAGCGTTTGGTTTTGCGTTCTTCTCGATGAAGTCGAAGATCATGCCTGCAACGTCTTTCTCAGTTGCTGATTCGATACCTTCAAGGCCTGGAGAAGAGTTCACTTCCATTACCACTGGGCCGTTCTTCGATTGAAGAATATCGACACCACATAGGTTTAGACCCATCACTTTCGCTGCGTTGATTGCTGTTGCACGCTCTTCTTTGCTTAGTTTAACAAGCTGAGCAGAACCACCACGGTGAAGGTTAGAGCGGAACTCGCCTTCTTTTGCTTGGCGTTTCATTGCTGCGATAACTTTGTTACCCACTACGAAACAACGGATGTCTGCGCCGTTTGCTTCTTCAATGAACTCTTGCACCATGATGTTTGCTTTTAGGCCCATGAATGCTTCGATCACGCTTTCTGCTGCTTTTGTTGTTTCAGCAAGAACAACACCGATACCTTGAGTACCTTCAAGTAGCTTGATAACCAATGGTGCGCCGCCAACGTTTTTGATCACGTCCTGAATGTTGTCAGGGTGGTGAGCAAAACCTGTGCGAGGTAGACCAATGCCTTTACGTGATAGCAGTTGCATAGAGCGTAGCTTGTCACGAGAACGGCTGATTGCTACTGACTCGTTCACACAGAATGTGCCCATCATTTCAAACTGACGTACAACCGCTGTACCGTAGAAAGTGATAGATGCACCGATGCGTGGAATGACCGCGTCGTACTTTGGCAATTCTTCACCCATGTAACGGATCTTAGGGTTGTTACTCGTAATATCCATATAACAGTGCAGAGTATCGATAACATCAACTTGATGTCCGCGCTCTTCACCCGCCTGCTTTAGGCGCATGGTTGAATATAGATTCTCATTACGAGAAAGAATAGCAATACGCATGGCAATTCCTTAGTAAGTCAGTACCAAATTAAAAATGTAAGTATAGAGTATAGTGAGTGGGTGTAATTGATGTGACAGAATCCACTCTCTTCAGCGACTTAGAATTGTGGTTGGACAACCACGTCGTCAGAGGTGCGAACCTTAGGGCGTTTTCTCAGTAGATGAAAACGAAAAAATATCGTCGATACGACAAAAATAATTTATCGAACTCTCACGCCTTGCTGCATGCGACTGTCAAGGGAATGAAAAAGAAAAATGAGTCAAAATTTCATCAATTTACTATGGCACAAATCACAAAAAAGCGGCCATCCAGCCGCTTTTTGTTATTGAACTAAGTAATGACTTAAGAAGAGTTCAGCCGTTTGGGTGGCTAAAACCCTAGATTCTTCCAAGGTTAGCGAAGCTCGCATCCCCATCAATTGTGGCCAGAATGCGCTGCCTTTAATTAAGTTGTGCAATTGAATGCTTGCCATGTCCACATCATCAACCTTCAATGTGTTTTTCTCTGATTGTTGAGTGAGCCAACGGTACAAGGCCGTTTCTTGCTTCGACATGTGTTCCGCTTGTCCTTTGAGATCTTCCGGCTTAAACAAGAAATGTCCGAAAGCCACTTTCGCCAGTTCAATATAATCAGGTGCGGTTACCACGATAATTTCGCTGTACAACAATTCGACCAGTTGATCTTTGAGAGGGAGTGTTGGTAAACGTTCAATATCGCTATCCATCATTGAAGAACGCCATAGTTCCGTTAGTAACTCTGTCACGATCGCTTCTTTAGAAGGGAAGTGGTTGTAGACCGTGCGCTTAGAGACTTGCGCGATAGCAGAGAGCTTATCCATACTGGTGTTTTGCACCCCAAACTCTTGGAACGCTTGCTTTGCTGCGCACAGGATGGCTTCTCTTTTGGTCTCACTGCGACCTTTTCTTTTTACATTCATAAACTTGCCGAGTTAAGAAGATCATTTCTGGATCTATTTTACACTAAGTAGTTTACTTTTGATAATTAGAATGTAAACTGCACCGTGTAGTTTACTTTTGTTCGGGTTAACTTTTTATGAAAAAAACTTTGCTAGCCACAGTAGGAGCGTTCGCGATGGGTACATCAATGATTTCTTGTTCTAATGTTGATACTGAAAAAGCGCCAACATACCCGGACAAATTTGCAAACACAGAGTTGGAATACAAAAGCAGCTTGGGTGACATGTTCGGCATCATGAAAGCCTACTTTACGACTGAGCGCCTCAATCCAACGCCAACAATTGAAATTCCGGTTCATGCCATGACTGCGAATCAACTGTTAGAAGAGCAAGATGACGTTATCTACCGTTTAGGTCATTCAAGCGTGTTAATGAAGCTCGATGGCAAACTGGTGATGACTGACCCTGTATTCAGTGATCGCGCGTCTCCTGTGCAATGGGCAGGGCCAAAACGTTTTCACCAAACACCAATTACGCTAGAAGATTTACCAAGCATCGATGTGGTGGTGATCAGCCATGACCATTACGATCACCTAGATAAAGCTTCTATTAAAGTGCTAGGCGATAAAGTGGGCACTTTCTTGGTGCCGTTAAAAGTCGGTCAATTGCTGGTGAACTGGGGTGTGCCTAAGGAGAAAGTGATCGAGCTAGATTGGTGGGAGTCACATTCTGTCGACGGTATTGAATATACACTGACTCCGACTCAGCATTTCTCCGGTCGAGGTTTGACAGACCGCGATACGACACTGTGGGGCAGTTGGGTTATTAATGCACAGCAACACAAAGTGTTCTTCAGTGGTGACTCTGGTTACTTCAATGGCTTTAAAGAGATTGGCGAAAAGTACGGTCCGTTTGATTTCACTATGATTGAAACCGGCGCATACAATGAACTTTGGTCAGACATTCACATGTTCCCTGAGCAAAGTGTTCAAGCACACATTGATGTGCAGGGTAAAGTGATGATGCCGATTCACAACAGTACGTTTGATCTGTCGATGCACGATTGGAATGAACCGATGCAACGCGCGTTAGACATTAGTGAAGAGCGCGGTGTAACGTTAGTGAGCCCTGAGATTGGTCAACGCTTGGCGATTGCGGAGCCTCAGCCTGCTAAGACATGGTGGCAATAATTGCTGGGCTAAACAGCCAAACACCAGAATAGTTAAGTCACTTATTAGTAGTTACTTGGTATTAGTTACTTGGTATTAGTTACTTGGTATTAGTTACGTGGTCAGGGATAAGGATAAAGATGCAATGAAAGCAAAGTGGACACTGTTACTTACATTAAGCATTCTGCCTATCTTTACACTAGCAGGGGTAGAGCAAGATGTCTCGACGTTGATAAAGCGAGTTGAGCAATCCTCTTGCACCTTTATCCGCAACGGCAAGGCGTACACTAATCAAGAAGCGGCAGAACACATGCGCAATAAATGGGATTACGCCAAAGATGACGTTGATTCCGTGGATTTGTTTATAAAAGAGGTCGCGTCAAAGAGCTGGTTATCTGGCAAACCCTATTGGGTGGATTGCCAAGACAAACGCATTACCAGCGAAGAGTGGCTAACTTCATTGATGAGCTCCACCAATCACATCCAATAATACTTCTTTGATGGTCTGGTATCGCAGTGGCAGTGTGCGGCTGCGTTTTCTCACCAAAAACAAATCTTCGTACACCGGTTGTTTTAACTCAGCCACATACAACTCTTCTCTTAATGAAAAGCTTTCCACCGCACTGTAGGGCAAAACAGTAAAACCAAGCCCTTTGCTGACGGGCAAAAGAATCTGACTGAGTTGGTTAACGTAGCCCGATAATGGCATGTCACTGACCTTGATCTCTTTGAGTAAAGGTTCTGCACATTGGTCGAAAAACAACGTCATATAATGCTCAGCATCAGGATGGCCAATCACGCCGCAACTTCGAAGCAGTTCAGGCGTTAACGTTTTTCCATGATAGGACTTTGGTAAGATCAGACACAGCGCTTCTCTGCCAATTTGTTCACTTTGGAAAACACTCTTATTGGGAGAGTAAGTCACGATGCCCATATCAATACGGCCATCAGCAACCCCGTTTAGAATCGACTGGTTTGGTGCCGCTTCCAAGTGAATCGACAATCCGCGATGCTGGGTTTGTTTTTCAAGCAGTGGATCAAACAGCATCAAGGCAAGTGCTCCGGAGCAAGCTAGCTTGCAATGACCTGCAAAGGGATCATCGAAGCTCAGATCTTCCAGTAAGTTTTTCTCTTTCTCTTCCAACTCTAACGCGTAGGTATACACCATTCGGCCTTGCTCTGTCAGTTCAAAGCTTTTGTTCTCGCGCTTAATCAATGGGTGCTGACAAGCTTGCTCTAGCTTTTTGATGTGCTGACTGACACCGGGTTGGGTCATATAGAGCTTTTCTGCTGTCTGAGTAAAGTGGCCGACTTCGACAAGAGTTTTGAATGTGTGTAACCAAACTGGATTAAGCATAGGACGTTGTTTGCTCAGCGTTTATTAAAGAAAGCGTTTCGAGAGAAAGTGTAGAAATAATAGCATGATGCGTGGAATAACGCAGAGGAGGATGGTAAATGACAGGCAAAATAAAACCCCGCCTGGTTTCCCAGACGGGGCTTATTCTTTTTCGCAGCAATCCGGCTACTAATAGGTGCTCCCTGCATCTATCCTTGATTGTGGCTAAGTCCTTTAACCGAGTTCCTTGTTCATCGCCTTCCTAGCGGTGTCCATTCTTGCCTATCATCCTGACGGGCGAACTCTATCCTAGAGCTTAACTACATCCTTGCTGACAACTCATCCTAAGCTATCAAATCTTCATCCTGAAGATACCCAATCCTTTAGGCTTTTTTCCTGTTCCCGCCAACATCCTGTCGACACACTTAGTATTGTTGTTTTGCTGATTACTCTCAATCAGCTAGGTAAAAAAACTTTGGCAGCGAATATTGCTTAAAAAAGGATAATTATTAATTTTCAGTTAGTTAGGTTTGTTGTTCGATTTGTTCTTAGTCAAAAATGGTCGTTTTGCTTACATCGTTTGTGAGAGATCTCGCACAAGGTGCCGAGCGAATGTACGAATCGGCGTCTTTTTCGTCTTGTTTAAGAGTTTGCTCAAGATCACAACTCGACTTGTAGCCATAAGATTTGGCGATGGTATTGGATGAAATCCCCATTTCTTTTATCGCAAACACAGCCCACTCATCACGAGTTTTTTGCATAATCTGGCGTAGCTTGGTTTTAAAGTTACTCATAAAAGCTCCTTAGTTAGCTTATCTTTACAAGAGAAGAATAAGGAGCGTGATGAGGCTTAGTTGATAGTATGCCGCTCAATATCAATACTATTGAGGCGTGATGAAGAATATGTCGGTAATACTGATATTATTTGCGCGTGAAACAATACTATCTTGTGGGGTATCAAATGGCGCACATCGAAAAAGTACCGCAAAGGCCTGGTTTTTCTTGGCGCTACCGTCGTATTGATGAACCAGCGAAAGAATACGATTTTCATTTTCACGATGATGTTTTTGAGTTGGTCATCCACCGCCACTTTACGGGGACTTTGCACATTGGGCATCACGAGCTAGAGGTGACCCACAATCAGATGCTGCTAATTGCGCCGGGTGTGCCTCACTCTATTCACTCCACGTCGGTAGAAAGCAATTGCGAGACTCATGTGATTTGGTTTAAGCGTGAGTGGATCGCGAACCTAATGTTCTATTGTACTGAGCTACGCAAACTAGACCCGTTATTGAAAGCCGCAAATAAAGGAGTGGTGTTCTCTGAGCGAACGGCACAGCAAGTAGTGGATCTTCTGCAAGAGTTGATGAAAGTGCCCGCGATGGAACAATTGTCGAGATTCATTCATATCTTATCTTTGGTTGCCCATGACGAAGCGGCGAAAACCTTGATGACCCATTCTTATCTTTCGATGAGTGAACACGAGCAACAAGAAAGAGCACGCGTCGCAAGTGTGAACGCGTATCTTGAGCAGCATTTTGCCAACAAGGTGACATTGGCTGATTTAGCCGATTACTTGTCGTTGAGTGAAAGTGCGGTCACACGATTGTTTCAAAAGCACTTTAAAGAGCCGTTTAGCCAACGCTTGATGAAGCTACGCATCAACCATGCCGCGGATTTATTGCAATCGACGGAGTTACCAATAGGAATTGTGTTTGAGCGAGTTGGGTATCGCAATCAAGCTTTGTTCAATCGCCACTTTAAAACCTACAAGGGACTGACTCCGAGAGATTACCGACAGCATTACCAGCAGCGAATCCAACCTTAGTTTGAGCATGTGCGTACTTTTGTTATTTACTGAACTGGAATTTATGTGCAACTGGTATATTATTTGCTAGGTTATCTAAGAATCGTTATTAAGATTCGATGACAGGTTAAATAGGGAACTTGATTGCCATATTTCTGTCATAAGTGATGAGTAAGTTGACCGTATCAACAAGATAAAAGCCGTTTTACTGGTCAAAAAATGACTGCAACGCTTCTACTTTTATCATTATGTTGTGAAATTAGTCACGGTTAATTGATTCGTTCCTCGATAGATTGAAGAGGAATACAACCTTAGACAATAAGCTCAAGATGAGCGTTACCTATATAGATGAGGGAGATTGCTATGAAAAAGATGAGAAGAGCTCAGCTACACCGTGTTCGCATCCAATACTGGAAAGACACAAAGACTGAGACTGCTAAAAAAGCATAGTAAACCATACTCAATGGCACTGAGCTGGCAATGGACGGATAACCTTCCATAAAATGCCAGCTCTAAAATTATCTAGCGCATCCATACTTTCCAAGACTCCAGCTTTCCTAAACTAAGCTTCCCAAAAAAAACAAACGTTCCACTCTTTCTAGATTCAACATTTCAGCACAAAACCATAGCCTTAAATGCAAAAAAGCCAGTCCGAAGACCAGCTTTCTCATTACTTGCTCAACTCTATTTATTACAGAGTGATTCCGTAATTACAGGTAGTTTGCGTCAACCAGTTCGCCAGCTTTTGCGCTGCTTACTTCTGGGCGAGCTTGTAGCCAAGCTAGAACTTGTGCTTTTTGTTCTTCAGTTGCGCTTTCGTAACGCTCTGTTGAACATAGGAAGCCTTCAAACAGCTCTAGGCCACCGCCACCGAAGCAAAGGTTTAGGCCATCAATGTAGTCGATAAACTCATCAACGAATGCATCGTAACGGTCAAAGTCGTTGATGTCAGTCTCACAGCTGATCTCAAAACCTAGGATTGCGAATTCGCCTAGGAACAGCTTCTTGCGAAGACGACGATTTTTGTTATCGATTTTATCTAGTTTCATGATTATTTCTCGTAGATGATTTGAGTAAACCTTATACCTCCAAATCTAGCTCAGCCCAAGCAAAATCGAAAGTACGTAGAATAGAGGGGCGATTTATAACATTTTCTAAACACAAAGTTCATAAAGATAGACTAGTTCTGTCACTTTTCTCTTCCAAACTTCCCCTCGCTCAATGATTTACAAACCTATAATTCAACCTAACACTGGGAAAGCAACACCATGAGTAAGGAAACCTTCGACGCGACGCGTTACAACCAGAGTAATAACAAACCTTTTGAAGAAGTACTGGAAGCGAGCCTATCTCGACGCAGTATCCTGAAAGGTGGCCTAGGTATCAGTGCGATGACCGCTTTTGGCGCATTTGGTCTATCAGGGTGCAACTCTTCTAGTTCAGGCACTTCTGCTGGTGGCGGCTCTGGCGTTTCAAGTGCAGTCCTGAATTTTGATTCGATTCCGGGCTCACTGACGGATGCAGTATCGATTCCGCAAGGTTACATAGCACAAGTATTGGTGCCATGGGGTACGCCTCTAAACGCACAAGGTAATGCATGGAAAGACGACGGCAGCAACACGAGTACCGACCAGCTTAATGCATTGGGTATGCACCACGACGGCATGCACTTTTTCTCGCTAAACGACAGCGACACTGACGGCTTGTTGTGTATCAACCACGAGTACATTGATACCGCAGCTCTGCATCCAAGCGGTCCGACAGCCGTGGGCGGTGTGCGTACTATCGTCGACGAAGTTCGTAAAGAAATTAATGCACATGGTGTGTCTGTGGTTCGCGTTCAACTTGAAGACAACATGTGGAAGTTGGTGGATACCGATCCACTAAACCGCCGTTACACTGGCGCGACAGTCATGGATCTTTCTGGCC
>NZ_BAOG01000160.1 GCF_000400365.1 Vibrio jasicida CAIM 1864 = LMG 25398
ATCGCCGACTAATGCAGTCCAAGCGATGTAATAAGCTCTAAAATGACGAAAGCCTGCTAAAAAGCAGGCTTTCTAATAGTGGTCGGTGAAGAGGGATTCGAACCCCCGACCCTCTGGTCCCAAACCAGATGCGCTACCAAGCTGCGCTATTCACCGAACTGTATTTACTGATTCTCTCAAATCAGACAGGATACTTCAACTAAGAAGTCACCTTAATTAATGGGGTGGCTAACGAGATTCGAACTCGCGACCACCGGAATCACAATCCAGGGCTCTACCAACTGAGCTATAGCCACCATCAATTTGTGTCGTTTACCGCTCTAGTATAGCCATAAACTAAATGATGGTCGGTGAAGAGGGATTCGAACCCCCGACCCTCTGGTCCCAAACCAGATGCGCTACCAAGCTGCGCTATTCACCGACGAATTTTGTTTCGACTCTTGGGATATTTGAATCAAAACTGGAAACTTCATTAATTAATGAGTTACCGAAATAATGGGGTGGCTAACGAGATTCGAACTCGCGACCACCGGAATCACAATCCAGGGCTCTACCAACTGAGCTATAGCCACCACTATTTTGTGCCGTTAATTTGTATTCCGGAATGGCACGCCCGAAAGGATTCGAACCTTCGACCTTTGGCTCCGGAGGCCAACGCTCTATCCAACTGAGCTACGGGCGCATGCCCCATCGGCGGAGAGGAATAATACGGATATCACACTATGCCGTCTAGTACTTTTTTTACTTTTTTTCTCGTTTGGTCTCTTTTTCGACAGTTATCTGCCTTTAAAGTGAATTTTTGATGTGATTCACGCCCTGTCATGGATAACTTGTTGTTTATTGCAACAACTTATCAGGATATAATCACCCATTATTTACATTGATTTAACAGTCGCAACCAGATTGTTCAATCACTTTAGACCGTTAGGAACGGTTTTCTGCATAGTATTCAGGCCATGCAGCAAAACCGAATCCAACAGGGCTAAATACTCTAACTATATAAATAGGTAAGTCACTTACCTTTGGAATGTGAAGTGGGTTTAATGGATATGTCTCGACGAATGATTAGCGTTTTGTTCGCTGCCTTAACTTTTTCTACGGCAGCTTTAGCTTCTGACATCAGCCAAACTGAATACGATGCGATCGCAGAACGCATCAAACCTGTCGGTGATGTTTATCTAGCAGGTGCAGAACCAGTAAAAGCAGAACCAACTGGTCCACGTGATGGCGCCGCGGTTTACGGTACTTTCTGTATTGCTTGTCACGCATCTGGCGTAAGTGGCGCACCAAAAACAGGTGATGCTGCGGATTGGGCACCACGTATTGCACAAGGCAAAGACGTGCTAACCAACCATGCGATCCAAGGCTTCAATGCAATGCCAGCAAAAGGTACGTGTATGGACTGTTCTGATGACGAAATCATCGCAGCCATCGACCACATGATTGAAGGTCTGTAATAAAGACACCAACGAAAAAGGCTTGCCACTTGGCAAGCCTTTTTGTTTTTAGCAAATTAGAACAACGCTGTCCTACTTCTTAAACATCGCTCGAATATTAGCGATGTGAGCTTGGCCTTTTGCCATGCGCTCTTCTGCCGATACTGGTTTTTTGTTTACTTCCCATTCAACGTCATCAAATGGCAGTTCATCTAAAAAACGACTTTGTGTCGGTTTGATCAATTCACCAAACTGGCGACGCTCTTTACACATAGTAAAGGTTAATTCTCTTTGAGCACGCGTAATTCCCACGTACATCAATCGACGCTCTTCTTCGACGTTATCTTCATCAATACTGGTTTGGTGCGGTAAAATTCCCTCTTCCGAACCAATCAAATATACATAAGGAAACTCGAGACCTTTCGATGCATGAAGCGTCATCAATTGAACGGCATCACTATCTTCATCATCTTCTCCGCGTTCCATCATGTCTCGCAATGTTAAACGTTGAACGACTTCTTTGATGGTCTTCTCTTCTTGATCGTAGTTGTCACCTTCTAGGTCAGCCACAATCCAAGAGTAAAGGTCAGAAACGTTCTTCATACGCATTTCAGCCGCTTTCGGGCTTGCTGACGTTTCGTATAGCCAATCTTCGTAATGAATATCACGCACAAGCGAACGCACCGCTTCAACCGTATCGCCACGCTCAGCTTGATCGGCAATCGCAACCAACCATTGAGTAAAGCGGCGTAGGTTCTCTAAACCACGACCGGTTAGGTGCTGCTCTAGTCCCATTTCAAAGCTGACTTCAAACAAGCTCTTACCACGCATGTTGGCGTAGCTACCCAGCTTCTCTAAAGTCACGGGACCAATTTCACGACGCGGCGTATTCACAATACGTAGGAACGCGTTGTCATCATCTGGGTTCACCAACACACGTAGGTAAGCCATGATGTCTTTGATCTCAGCTCGAGCGAAGAAAGATGTGCCGCCAGACAGTTTGTATGGCACACGGTTTTGCATCAGTGACTTTTCAATCAAACGTGATTGGTGGTTACCACGATATAGAATCGCATAATCTTTATATTCGGTGCGGTTTAGGAACTTGTGTGCAATCAATTCACCCGTCACGCGCTCCGCTTCGTGCTCTTCATTTTTCGCCAGCAACACTTTGAGTTTTTCACCGTCAGGAATTTCCGAGAACAGTGATTTCTCATACACGTGTGGGTTATTCGCAATCAAGATGTTAGCTGCGCGCAGAATACGGCTAGTCGAACGATAGTTCTGCTCCAACTTAATCAAACGCAAATTTGGATAGTCTTCACCAAGCAACACCAAGTTTTGCGGCTTAGCGCCACGCCATGAATAGATGGATTGGTCATCGTCGCCTACCACAGTCAAACGACCACGCTCACCGACAATCAACTTCACTAAGTCGTATTGGCTGGTGTTGGTATCTTGATATTCATCCACCAACAAGTAGCGAATGCGATTTTGCCAGCGTTGGCGCACTTCTTCGTTATTGCGCAGAAGTTGCACTGGCAAAGAAATCAGATCGTCGAAGTCGAGCGCGTTGTATGCCTTCATCTGCTTTTGGTACATCTCAAAACAGAACGCGAACAATTGCTGCTGCTCACCTTGAGCAAGCGCTTTTGCCTGTTCTGGTGTCAGCATGTCGTTCTTCCAGTTTGAGATACTGCTTAGTAGTTGACGTAATAAATCTTTATCGCCATCTAGCTGCTTTTCTGTCAGCTCTTTCAGTAGTGCAAGTTGGTCTTGATCATCAAAGAGGGAGAAGCCTGCTTTCAAGCCAAGATGCTTGTACTCACGCTTGATGATGGTCAAACCTAAGGTGTGGAAGGTCGAAACCATCAAACCTTTCGATTCTGATTTACCTAACGTCTGACCGACGCGCTCTTTCATCTCGCGCGCCGCTTTGTTGGTAAAGGTAACCGCAGCAATATTGCGTGCCTTGTAGCCACACTGCTGAACCAAATAAGCAATCTTATTGGTAATTACACGAGTTTTACCCGAACCAGCACCAGCCAGCACGAGGCATGGGCCTGATACGTACTTAACGGCTTCATCTTGTCTAGGGTTCAGCTTCATAGAAATTCTCTGCGGGTGGTAATTGTGGCGCCTATGATAAAGGGGTGACCGCGTGAAAGCTACGGAGATTTTCACGTAATTTTTACACAGATAGATGCAACATTTTGTTGCATACGTGGCCAGAGTTTAAGCTATAATGAATGAACGTTCATTCATTGGGTGGTGGCGTTATGTCCAATAACACTGCTGGAGATAAATACGGACAAATCATTGCAGCAGCCGAGCGCTTAATCGCTGAATCAGGTTTTCATGGTCTTTCCATGCACAAACTTGCTACAGAAGCAGGTGTCGCAGCTGGCACGATTTACCGATATTTCTCAGATAAAGAACATCTTTTGGAAGAGGTTCGCCTTACTGTAACTAAACGTATTGCGGACGCCGTTCAAGCGGATGTTCATGACGATATGCCCCTGAAAGAGCGTTACCGCACCATGTGGCTCAATATTTGGCACCTTGCTGGATCAAATTTAGACACCTTAAGTAATCGTGTCCAATATGAATCACTGCCTTGTGGAAATCGTAAAGGGACGAGGGAACTTGAAAGGCAAATGTTTGCCCAAGTAGATCGTCTTTTTAATCAAGGCAAAGCGGAAGGGGTATTCAAACCCCTCGATAACGAAATTCTATCAGGGTTAAGTTTCGAAGCTAGTGTTGCGCTTGCGAGAAAACATGCTTTGGGATTTTATCAGCTGGACGACAATGCGCTGGAAGCAGCCGTTGAAGCCAGTTGGGATGCAATTATTAAACACTAACTTGGAGTTCTTAATAGAATGAAAAAGTGGACTTTCTTTATGTTGCTTATCGCGGTTCTTCTGTTCGGAAGCGTGATAGGTTTCAACTTATTCAAGCAACAGAAAATTGCTGAATACATGGCGAATCGTCCGGAGCCAGAGTTCCCTGTTACCGTTACGGAAGTAAAAGCGGTAGATTGGGTTCCTGTCATCGAAGCGATTGGCTTTATCGAACCTAACCAAGGTGTCACTGTTGCAAACGAAACCAGCGGTGTGATTGATAAGATTTCTTTCGACTCTGGTACTCAAGTGGAAGAAGGCCAACCTCTGGTTCTTCTAGACTCTGATGTTGAGAAAGCAAACCTAAAAAGCTCTCAAGCAAAACTGCCAGCAGCTCAAGCTAAGTACAAACGCTACCAAGGTCTTTATAAGAAAGGATCGATTTCTAAAGAAGCGTACGACGAAGCTGAAGCAAACTACTTCTCACTTAAAGCGGACATTGAGAGCTTGAAAGCGACCATCGACCGCCGTGAAATAAAAGCACCTTTTGCTGGTGTGGTTGGTATTCGTAATGTGTATCTTGGTCAATATCTACAAGCAGGTACTGACATCGTACGTCTCGAAGATACAACAGTAATGCGTTTACGCTTCACTGTGCCTCAAACAGATATCTCACGCATTAAGCTAGACCAAGAAGTGGATATCTTTGTAGACGCTTACCCTGACAAGCCTTTCAAAGGTTCGATCTCTGCGATTGAGCCAGCAGTAAACGTACAAAGTGGTTTGATTCAAGTCCAAGCAGACATTCCAAATAGCGATGGCAAGCTTCGCAGCGGTATGTTCGCACGTGCAAACATCATCCTGCCTAAGCTAGAGAATCAAGTGACTCTGCCACAAACGGCAATCACCTTTACGCTATACGGCGACAACGTGTACATCATTACTGAAGAAGACGGTGAAAAACGCGTTAAGCAACACGTTGTGAAAGTGGGTGAGCGTACTAAAGACATCGCGCATATTCTAGAAGGCGTGAAACCAGGTGACGTAGTGGTAACGTCGGGGCAAGTACGCCTTAGTAACCATGCGAAAGTGACCATCGTTGAAGATTCGGCACTGACACCACCGGCTGAAACACCAATGCTTTAATTGGAGGCATCATGCGCTTTACCGATGTTTTTATTAAACGTCCAGTTTTAGCGGTATCGATCAGTTTTTTGATTGCGTTGCTTGGTTTGCAAGCCGTATTCAAGATGCAGGTTCGTGAATACCCTGAAATGACAAATACGGTGGTTACTGTAACCACCAGTTATTACGGTGCCAGCGCCGACTTAATCCAAGGCTTCATTACTCAGCCTTTGGAACAAGCCGTTGCTCAGGCCGATAATATCGACTACATGACTTCATCCTCGGTACTCGGTACTTCTACCATCACCGTAAACATGAAGTTAAACACTGATCCGAATGCGGCGCTGTCTGACATTCTGGCGAAAACCAACTCGGTTCGTTCGCAGCTTCCAAAAGAAGCGGAAGACCCTACGGTAACCATGTCGACAGGTTCGACAACGGCAGTACTGTATATTGGTTTCACCAGTGATGAGCTGTCTTCAAGCCAGATCACGGACTACCTTGAGCGTGTAATCAACCCGCAGTTATTCACGGTAAACGGTGTATCGAAAGTTGACCTATACGGTGGTATGAAATACGCACTGCGCGTATGGCTAGACCCTGCAAAAATGGGGGCACTTAAGCTGACAGCAACTGACGTAATGACCGTACTAAACGCCAACAACTATCAGTCGGCAACTGGTCAGGCGACAGGTGAATTCGTACTTTACAACGGCAGTGCAGATACTCAGGTATCCAACGTTGCAGAACTAGAAGCACTTGTGGTGAAAACCGGTGAAGGTGATGTAATTCGCCTTGGTGACATTGCGAAAGTGACGCTAGAGAAGAGCCACGATATTTACCGTGCTAGTGCTAATGGTCAAGAAGCCGTGGTTGCAGCGATTAACGCAGCACCAAGTGCCAACCCGATCAATATTGCAGCAGATGTACTGACGTTGTTACCTCAACTAGAGCGTAACTTGCCAAGTAACATCAAAATGAATGTGATGTACGACTCGACTATTGCTATCAACGAATCGATTCACGAAGTTGTGAAAACCATTCTTGAAGCAGCAGTCATCGTACTTATCGTTATCACTTTGTTCCTAGGTTCATTCCGTGCGGTAATCATCCCTATCGTTACTATCCCATTATCATTGATTGGTGTGGCAATGGTGATGCAAGCGATGGGTTTCTCTTGGAACTTGATGACACTACTGGCAATGGTACTCGCCATCGGTCTGGTGGTGGATGACGCGATCGTTGTTCTTGAGAACGTCGATCGACACATCAAGGAAGGGGAATCACCGTTCCGAGCTGCGATCATTGGTACACGAGAAATTGCTGTCCCAGTAATCGCGATGACACTGACGTTAGGTGCGGTATACGCGCCTATCGCTCTGATGGGTGGTATTACAGGCTCACTATTTAAAGAGTTTGCTCTTACCCTTGCGGGTGCTGTATTTGTGTCCGGTATCATCGCATTGACTCTGTCACCGATGATGTGTTCAAAAATGCTGAAGGCAAACGAAGAGCCAAGCAAGTTTGAGCAAAAAGTTCACCACGTTCTTGATGGCATGACCAACCGCTACGAGAAGATGCTAACTGCAGTCATGGCTCATCGTCCGGTTATCATTGCTTTTGCGATCATCGTGTTCGCGAGTCTACCGATCTTGTTTAAGTTCATTCCGAGTGAACTGGCACCGTCGGAAGATAAAGGCGTTGTGGTCTTAATGGGTACAGCCCCATCAAATGCGAACTTGGATTACATCCAAAGCACCATGAACGATGTAAACAAGATTCTGTCTGACCAGCCAGAAGTAGAATACGCTCAGGTGTTTAACGGTGTACCTAACTCGAACCAAGCATTCGGTCTAGCAACACTGAAACCTTGGAGTGAGCGTGAGGCAAGCCAAGCGGACATTACCAAACGTGTGGGTGACTTAGTTTCTCATGTACCAGGTATGTCAGTAACGGCTTTCCAAATGCCAGAACTTCCAGGTGCAGGTTCAGGTCTGCCAATTCAGTTCGTTGTGACTACGCCAAACAGCTTCGAGAGCCTGTTTACTATCGCAAGTGATATTCTGACCGATGTATCGAAGAGTCCACTGTTCGTGTATTCGGATCTGGATCTGAACTACGATTCAGCAACGATGAAAATCAGCATCGATAAAGACAAAGCCGGCGCTTACGGCGTGACCATGCAAGACATTGGTGTCACGTTAAGTACCATGATGGCTGATGGTTATGTAAACCGTATCGACCTAAATGGTCGTTCATACGAGGTAATCCCTCAAGTTGAACGTAAGTGGCGTCTAAACCCAGAGTCGATGAAGAATTACTACGTACGTTCAGTTGACGGCAAAGCAGTACCATTGGGTAGTTTGATCACAATTGATGTGGTCGCAGAGCCTCGTGCACTGCCTCACTTCAACCAGCTAAACTCAGCCACTGTTGGTGCTGTACCAGCTCCTGGTGTTGCAATGGGGGATGCGATCAACTGGTTCGAAGACGTGGCACAAAACAAACTGCCGTCAGGCTACAACCATGACTACATGGGTGAAGCGCGTCAGTTCGTAACTGAAGGTAGTGCGTTATACGCAACATTCGGTTTGGCACTAGCAATCATCTTCCTAGTACTGGCGATTCAGTTTGAATCTATCCGCGATCCAATCGTAATCATGGTATCAGTACCGCTTGCGGTTTGTGGTGCGTTGATAGCTCTGGCGTGGGGTACGGCATCGATGAACATCTACTCACAGGTTGGTTTGATTACCTTGGTTGGTCTGATCACCAAGCACGGTATCTTGATCTGTGAGGTAGCGAAAGAAGAGCAGTTACACAACAAACTGTCTCGTATCGATGCGGTAATGGAAGCAGCAAAAGTTCGTCTTCGTCCAATCCTGATGACAACAGCAGCGATGATTGCAGGTCTTATCCCATTGATGTACGCAACAGGCGCAGGTGCTGAGCAACGCTTCAGTATCGGTATCGTAATCGTTGCTGGCCTGGCGATCGGTACGCTATTTACACTATTCGTACTGCCAGTGATTTACAGCTACCTTGCTGAGAAACACAAGCCACTACCAGTGTTTGTTGAAGACAAAGACTTGGAAAAGCTAGCTCGAGTGGATGAAGCGAAAGCAGCTCACCGCGAATTAGCTGATAACAAGTAAGTATAAAAGCACTAAGAAAAAGGGTCACTTCGGTGACCTTTTTTATTGCTGCTCTCTTTTTTACCATCTAAATGGCGACTTTCACGTATCAATTAAATAGAATGTGGGCAAATCAAAAGGAGTTTTAGCCACTATGTTTGACCCAAAGAAATTAGAGCAAATCGCTAAACAAATTCACGAATCAATGCCACAGCCAGTAAAAGAACTAGGCGCGGATGTTGATCAAAAAGTTCGCCAAGTCATCCAAGGTCAGCTAAACAAGCTAGACGTTGTTAGCCGTGAAGAATTCGACGTACAAACTCAAGTTCTGCTGCGCACTCGTCAAAAGCTGACAGAAATGGAAAAGAAATTGGCTGAGCTTGAAGAAAAGCTAGCTGATAAATAAGCGAGAAGCGAGAAGCGAGAAGCGAGAAGCGAGAAGCGAGAAGCGAGAAGCGAGAAGCGAGAAGCGAGAAGCGAGAAGCGAGAAGC
>NZ_BAOG01000159.1 GCF_000400365.1 Vibrio jasicida CAIM 1864 = LMG 25398
TGTCAGCTTTCCAAATTGTTAAAGAGCTAGATTTTCTGATGAAAACCATTTTTAAAGATTCTTTTTCAAGAACACTTAAAGATGGTGGAGCTATGCGGGATCGAACCGCAGACCTCCTGCGTGCAAGGCAGGCGCTCTCCCAGCTGAGCTATAGCCCCATCAAGGTGTCGATACTGTATACCAATGTCAAAAGAAATTGGTGGGTCTGAGTGGACTCGAACCACCGACCTCTCGCTTATCAGGCGAACGCTCTAACCACCTGAGCTACAGACCCAGTATCGTCTCTTACTTATAAACCGTATCAATCTGTGTGGACACTCATCGTGA
>NZ_BAOG01000158.1 GCF_000400365.1 Vibrio jasicida CAIM 1864 = LMG 25398
GAATGAGCGAGAGACATTTCGATTTTGCCGGACTCAATTTCGAATAATCACTTTAAAAGTGATATTCCCAAGAACACTTGAATGTGTTCGTTTACTTTCATTTTAAAAAATGAAAACAAACAGTTGGTGTTTGTCATAAAGACAAACATTGAGAACTTTACAAACAATCTCAAAGATTGTTTTGTCAGCTTTCCAAATTGTTAAAGAGCTAGATTTTCTGATGAAAACCATTTTTAAAGATTCTTTTTCAAGAACACTT
>NZ_BAOG01000157.1 GCF_000400365.1 Vibrio jasicida CAIM 1864 = LMG 25398
CAGAGCCAGAGCCAGAGCCAGAGCCAGAGCCAGAGCCAGAGCCAGAGCCAGAGCCAAAATTGCAACTGCATTACGCTGAACCCGAGTCTTACCAATACAGCGAAATGTATTCCCCAGCATTGGAAGCGCCCAATCTGGAGGATGTACAACGATTATTAAGCCAGCTTGAATCTACAAATGTCGTAGCAGAGTTGGATATCGATGACATTCTGGAACAAAACACCATTGATATAGCTGCAGAAGCAAAGTCAATCGTACAAGAACCAGTAATCGAAGTCGAAGCGGCGGTTGAAGCCGTGGAAGAAATCCAAGAGTGGGACATTGAAGAAGATTCAGTGTCTGCGATTGAGATTGAACAACCCGAACCAATCAGGGTTCAACCAGAAGTTGAAGTGGTTGAACCAAAGTTTGATGCCGATGTGGAAATTGAACAACGCATCGAGACAGAAACAGAGCTGGAGACCGAAGCGGGAGCAAAGCTTCCTGATGCTTGGGAAAGCACACAACGTAGTGAAGACTTTCAAGTGTTGTACTTTGATGTAAACGACGTGACGTTCGCTGTACCGCTTGATGAGCTTGGTGGCATTCATCGCATCACAGAGCTCAATCACTTAATCGGTCGACCTGCTTGGTATTTGGGTTTACAAACCAGTCGCGAACAGCAATTTGATGTCGTAGACACTGCAAAGTGGGTGATGGCAGATAAGCTTCGTGATGAAGACTACAAAGAGAATTACCAATATGTCGTCATGCTTGGTGAAAGCATGTGGGGGTTGGCAAGTAACCAGTTAATGGGAACTGAAACACTCAATATCGACAAAGTCCGTTGGCGTGAACAAGCCGGCAAACGCCCTTGGTTAGCGGGTATGGTGAAAGAAAAAATGTGTGCTTTAATTCATGTCCAAGCACTTATAGACATGCTAAACGCCGGTTTAGATGTAAAATCACTGAATTAGATTTTGGTCGGGAACGACATTAACGAGGATTAACTATGTCTCAAGCTTTTGAAGTTGAAGTGAAGAAAGATACATCGAACGACGAAGTTCTTCAGTGGGTGACGTTCCAACTTGAAGAAGAAACTTATGGCATCAATGTGATGCAAGTTCGTGAAGTGCTTCGCTACACAGAAATCGCTCCAGTTCCGGGTGCGCCAGATTACGTACTAGGTATCATCAACCTGCGTGGTAACGTGGTTACCGTTATTGATACTCGCTCTCGTTTTGGCTTAATGGAAGGCGAAGTGACTGACAATACACGTATCATCGTGATTGAGTCTGAGCGCCAAGTTATCGGTATCCTAGTCGACAGCGTTGCTGAAGTGGTTTACCTACGTTCTTCTGAGATCGATACAACCCCATCTGTAGGTACTGACGAAAGCGCTAAGTTCATTCAAGGCGTAAGCAACCGTGATGGTAAACTGCTTATTCTTGTTGATTTGAACAAGCTACTAAGCGATGACGAATGGGATGAGATGGCTCACCTATAATTGGCTGATGAATCATGGCTGAAGAAACCTTCCTATCTTTGCCGCTATTTGCAGGCGGCTTGGCTTTTGTATTTCTGATTCTGCTTTTAATGCAGTTACGCGTGCGTGCTGGCTTACAAAAGCAAATGGATCAGCAGCGCGCTCATGCGCGAAATGCTGAGAAAGAAGTACAAAAGCTGAACAAACAACTGTTGGAAGTGCGTTCTGTGGTGGTTGGTTTAGGCCAAAAAGTCACTGAACAACAAGATGTAATTCAACATCTTAATGAACGCATTCGCGAACTAGAACACGCAGATACAGACGGAAGACTGTATAGTCGCGCTTCAAAAATGGTTCAACTTGGTGCTGATATCAACGAGTTGATTGAAGAGTGTGAATTGCCGAAAGCGGAAGCTGAATTAATGCTGTCTTTGCAGAAGAAACTTGCAGGGAAAGAGAAAATTCCACCACTAAGCAGTCAACCCTCTGATGACCCGACTTATCCACCTCGTGGAAGACGTCGATAAAAGATGAAAAAAGAAGCTTCGGCTTCTTTTTTTATTTTTAAAATAAAAACTTATAATCACTTATGGTTAATTTTATTAAAATGTGACTATAAGTTAACAAAAACTCACGAACTTACATACATCATCGCTTTCTTATCCTGTTTTGTCACAACTAAGCTGTGTTAATATAGCCGCTCATTCATTTTTTAGTTGAAGCCCTATGTTAGAAGTCTCTAACCTAACTGCGATCCGTGACGAAAGGGTCCTGTTTGAAAACCTGCAATTTGAAATTAAGCCTGGTGAGCTTGTCCAAATAGAAGGACGAAACGGCACAGGTAAAACGACATTGCTGCGAATCATTATCGGGTTAGGGGACAGAGAAGAGGGCATCATCAAATGGAAAGGCGAAATCACGGAAAAATCTCGTGACGTCTTTCATCAAGACTTGCTCTTCCTTGGGCATCAAACTGGCGTAAAACGCGAGTTGACGGCATTCGAAAACCTACGCTTTTATCAATCTATTCACAATAACCGTTCTTCTGATGACGAAATCTTTGCTGCATTGACTCAAGTTGGTCTTGCAGGTAGAGAAGATGTGCCTGTAGCACAACTTTCTGCCGGTCAGCAACGACGTGTTGCGCTTGCTCGATTGTGGTTGAGTAAACAAATTCTATGGATTTTAGATGAGCCGTTGACGGCAATTGATAAACAAGGTGTGAAGGTGCTTGAATCATTGTTTGCAAATCATGCTGATAATGGTGGCATCGTTATTCTGACTACACACCAAGATATGTTTGCAGATAGCTCTAAACTTAGAAAAATAAAATTGGGTGATTAGTATGATTTCGTCCATGACCACCATTATCCGCCGTGAGTTGTTGATTGCATTTCGTCGTCAGGCAGACATCCTGAACCCGCTGTGGTTCTTCATTATCGTGATCACACTTTTCCCTCTTAGCATCGGTCCAGAGCCTAATTTGTTAGCACGTATTGCAGCTGGCATCGTTTGGGTTGCTGCGTTGCTGTCTGCCTTATTATCATTAGAGCGTCTATTCCGTGATGATTTTCAAGACGGTGCGCTAGAGCAAATGATGCTGATGCCAATTCCGTTGCAACTTGTTGTGATTTCTAAGGTCATAGCACATTGGTTGTTAACTGGATTGCCGCTAATTCTGATTAGCCCATTATTGGCGATCCTGCTTTCTCTTGATTTCAATACTTGGTTGTCTGTGGTTTTGACACTCGCGATCGGAACTCCGACGCTAAGTTTTATCGGTGCCATTGGTGTGGCGCTGACAGTTGGGTTACAAAAGGGCGGCGTTCTTCTGAGTTTGCTTATTCTGCCGCTCTACATCCCAATTCTGATTTTCGCTACATCCGCGATTGATGCTGCAGCATTAGGTATCGCGTATAACGGACAACTGGCTATTTTAGGGGCCATGTTGATGGGGGCTGTCACCCTCACCCCGTTTGCTATCAGCGCAGCGCTAAGAGTTAGTGTTAACTAACTCAGTAAAGTGCGGATTAAGCGACGTTTGATCAAAGAATTATTATTAAAGCACTGCTACGGTCTCGACCCTCTAGACAGTGTCCCTGAAGTAAGAGTGAGAACTTAACATGTGGAAATGGCTACATCCTTATGCCAAGCCTGAAGCAGCTTATCACCTAAGTGGTAAGTTTCTCCCTTGGTTTTCTGTTTTGGCCCTCGTATGCCTGTCGGTTGGTACCGTATGGGGGCTTGCGTTCGCGCCTTCGGACTACCAGCAAGGCGACAGTTTCCGAATCATTTATATTCACGTGCCTTCAGCCATTTGGTCGATGGGTGTTTACATGTCGATGGCCATTGCCGCATTTATTGGCTTGGTTTGGCAGGTTCGCCTTTCAGAAATGGCCGCACTCGCCATGGCACCAATTGGTGCAGTGTTTACTTTTATCGCTTTGCTTACTGGCGCGGTGTGGGGAAAGCCAATGTGGGGCACTTGGTGGGTATGGGATGCACGCCTAACCTCAGAACTCATTCTTCTATTCCTATATCTTGGTGTTATTGCGCTGTACCACGCGTTTGACGATCAGAAAACCGCCGCAAAAGCCGCTGGTATTCTTGCGATTGTTGGCGTTGTTAACCTACCTATCATCCACTTTTCTGTGGAGTGGTGGAACACGCTACACCAAGGCGCAACCATTACGAAATTTGAAAAGCCATCCATTTCATCCAACATGCTTTGGCCGCTGTTGTTGAACATCTTTGGCTTTGCGTTCTTCTTTGGTGCAGTGACTATGGTGCGTTTCCGTAATGAAATCATCAGTAAAGAAAGTCACCGTCCTTGGGTTCGCAAACTCGCATCTGAAAAAACTCAGTGAGGTAATTAATCATGCATTTTGAATCTCTGAGCGAATTATTTGCCATGGGTGGCTACGCATCATACGTATGGAGCGCGTTTGGTATTACTTTCTTGTCTATGCTGATTCTTTTGATTTCAAGCGTCCGTCGTGGGGATGCGTTATTGAAAGAAGTTCAAGCAAAAATTGACCGCCAAGCGCGTATCGACGCGGCGAAGAATATGGAGAACACGTTATGAACCCGAGACGTAAAAAGAGGCTGGGCATTGTCCTCGCTATCTTTATCGGCATCAGTGCAACCATTGGTTTGATGTTGTATGCGCTTAACCAAAATATGGACCTTTTCTATACTCCAACAGAGTTAGTTAATGGTAAGCCTGATGGTACGAAACCGGAAGTCGGTCAACGCTTGCGTATCGGCGGTATGGTTGTTGTGGGTTCAGTTCGCCGCGACCAAGACTCTCTGAAAGTGCGTTTTGATCTACACGACGTGGGTCCAAAAGTGACGATCGTGTATGAAGGTATCCTTCCAGACTTGTTCCGTGAAGGTCAGGGTATCGTAGCTCAAGGCGTACTTAAAGATGCAACAACGGTTGAAGCGTTTGAAGTGCTAGCGAAGCACGACGAAGAGTACATGCCTCCTGAAATTGCAGAAGCGATGAAGAAAACCCATGAGCCTTTGCAGTACACCACTGAACAAAAACAAGGAAGCGACCAATGATTGCTGAAATCGGTCACTTTGCCCTCATTTTATCGCTTGCGATGGCAGTACTGCTAAGCGTACTGCCGTTATGGGGCGCATCAAACAATAACACGATGCTGATGAATACAGCACGACCGCTATCTTGGTCGATGTTCATCATGCTATTTTTCTCATTCGTGATCTTATGTTGGGGTTTCTATACCAATGATTTCACGTTGCAATACGTGGCAAGTAACTCAAACAGCCTACTACCTTGGTACTACCGTCTAACGGCAGTTTGGGGCGCGCACGAAGGTTCACTGTTGCTTTGGGTGCTTATCCAAGCTGGTTGGACTGTGGCTGTAGCGACATTTAGCCGCGGTATGCCACAAGAATCGGTTGCACGTGTGCTTGCTGTAATGGGCATGATTTCAGTTGGTTTCTTGCTGTTCATCATTCTTACTTCAAACCCGTTCCTACGTACGTTGCCATTCTTCCCTGTTGATGGTCGTGACCTGAACCCACTTCTTCAAGATCCGGGTTTGATTGTTCACCCGCCAATGCTTTACATGGGCTATGTAGGCTTCTCGGTTGCGTTCTCGTTTGCGATTGCTTCTCTAATGACAGGCCGTCTTGATACGGCTTGGGCTCGTTGGTCTCGCCCTTGGACTACAGCTGCATGGGTTTTCCTAACACTAGGTATCGCACTAGGCTCTTGGTGGGCGTACTATGAACTTGGCTGGGGTGGCTGGTGGTTCTGGGATCCAGTAGAAAACGCATCATTCATGCCTTGGCTAGCGGGTACGGCTCTCATGCACTCTCTAGCGGTGACGGAAAAACGCGGTACGTTTAAAGCATGGACAGTATTACTGGCAATTTCTGCATTCTCATTGAGTTTGCTTGGTACCTTCTTGGTTCGTTCCGGTATTCTGGTGTCGGTACACGCATTCGCGTCTGACCCATCTCGCGGTATGTTTATCCTAGGTTTCCTCGTTTTCGTCATTGGTGGTTCACTCCTGTTATTTGCAGTGAAAGGGGCGGCGGTTCGGGTTCGCGGTAACTTTGATTTGGTTTCGCGTGAGAACGCGCTACTTGGGAACAACGTGCTTCTGATTGCTGCACTGGTCGTCGTACTAGTTGGTACATTGCTGCCATTAGTTCACAAACAAATTGGTCTTGGTTCAGTATCTATTGGTGCGCCATTCTTCGACATGCTGTTCGCATGGTTGATGATGCCGTTTGCCTTCCTGTTAGGTATTGGTCCTATGATTCGCTGGAAGCGCGATAATCTATCTAAGCTTATTAAGCCGATGATTGTTTCCGGCGTGCTTGCCTTCGCATTAGCGGCAGTGTGCGTGTTCCTGTTCGCAGACTTCTTCTCAGTGATGGCTTACATCGGTTGGGTAATGGCAATCTGGATCATTGCAATGCATTGCTTTGAATTGTACGAGCGTGCGACGCACCGTCACAGCTTTGGTGAAGGTGTTCGTAAATTGCAACGCAGCCACTGGGCAATGATGCTTGGTCACATTGGTTTAGCCGTTACTGTGATTGGTATTGCGATGGTGCAAAACTACAGCATCGAACGTGACGTACGTTTGGCGCCTGGTGAGCACTTCAAGATTTATGGTTACGATTTCTACTTCTCAGGTCTACGTGACAAAGATGGTCCAAACTACGATGGTTACATCGCGGACTTCGAAATCACCAATGATGGTAAGTACGTGAACACGCTACACGCTGAAAAACGTTTCTACCGCACGGCGAAGTCGATGATGACTGAAGCGGCTATTGATCGCGGAATTACTCGTGATTTGTACATCGCGATGGGCGAGCGTCTAGACGACAACCGTTCGTGGGCAGTACGTATTTACTACAAACCATTCGTTCGTTGGATCTGGGCTGGTTCATTGATCATGTCTTTAGGTGGTGCGCTTGCTATCTCTGATAGACGTTACCGCTTCCGCAAGACGGCTAAGAAAGATGGAAAGTCAAAGCTAGCGGAAAAGGAAGCATAATATGAATAAGAAAGTCTTATTTATCCCGTTGGTCGCTTTTATGGTTTTGGCGGGTATCTTCGCGACTCAGTTGGTTCGTAACCAAGACGGCGACGATCCAACAAAATTGGAATCAGTACTGGTAGGTAAGCCAGTACCTGAGTTCCACCTAGAAGATTTAGCGGAACCGGGTAAGCAATACGACCAGTCGATCTTTAAAGGTGAGCCGCTGTTGCTTAACGTTTGGGCGACTTGGTGTCCAACTTGTTACGCTGAGCACAAATACTTAAACGAACTTGCAGGCCAAGGCGTGAAGATCATCGGTATGAACTACAAAGATGATCGTAATAAAGCGATTGGTTGGTTAAACGACCTTGGTAATCCATACCTAATCAGCTTGTTTGATGGAAGCGGCATGTTGGGCCTAGACCTTGGTGTTTACGGCGCTCCTGAAACGTTCATCATCGATGCCAATGGTGTGATTCGCTACCGTCATGTTGGCGATGTGAACCCTCGTAACTGGGCTGAGACCCTAGAGCCGCTTTATACCAAATTGGTTGAGGAGGCGAAGCAATGAAAAAGTTTATTCTAGCGGCGCTCGCTGCGATGACATTTTCGCTTGCAGCACACGCTGCAATCGAAGTGTATGAGTTTGATAACTTAGAGCAAGAACAACAGTTCAAAGAGCTCGGTCATACGCTTCGTTGCCCTAAATGTCAGAACAACACGATTTCTGACTCAAACGCAGAGCTTGCTCAAGACCTACGTCACAAGGTTTATGAAATGACCAAAGACGGTAAGTCTAAAGATGAAATCGTTGACTACATGATTGCCCGTTACGGTAATTTTGTGACTTATAACCCTCCGTTTACCATGGCAACCGCGATTCTTTGGCTTGGTCCATTTGCTGTTGTTTTAGGTGGCTTTGGTTTGATCGTGCTTCGCAGCCGTAAAGCCAAAGTAAAAACTGTTCAAGATAGCGATGAAAATTGGGATGAGAACAAAGAAGCTCGTCTTAAAGCGCTACTTGATGAAGAGAACAACGGAGATAAGAAGTAATGACACTATTTTGGATTTCTACCGTTGTTTTAACGCTGATTGCTTGCGTGTTGGTCGCTTTGCCACTGCTAAAGCAAAAAGCAAACAACGATGAAGTATTACGTGACGAGCTAAACAAAGCGTTCTATAAAGACCGACTTTCTGAGCTTGAAGAAGAAACCGATGAAGGCTTGGTCGAGAGCCAAGACGAGTTGATTTCTGATTTGAAACAGTCGCTACTGGATGACATCCCAAGTGAAAAAACACAAGGCGAAACCAAAGTTTCTCCAATGGCGGTATTGATTCCTTCGGTTATTTTAACAGTGGTATTGAGTTACGGTCTTTACTACAAGTTTGGTGCCTCTCAGGACGTTGTTAAGTGGCAGGAAGTCACGTCAAACCTACCTGAACTTTCGAAGAAGTTGATGTCAGCATCGTCTGAGCCTTTAAGCGAAGATGAAATGGATGACTTATCATTAGCACTTCGTACGCGTCTGCATTACCAACCAGATGATTCAACAGGTTGGCTGCTTCTTGGTCGTATCGCTCTGGCTAATCGTGATGTCACAACCTCGATTGATGCAATGGAGAAAGCGTACAAGCTGGAGCCGAAAGATCCTGACGTACAACTCGGTTACGCTCAAGCTCTAATGCTGTCTCAAGACGAGATGGAGCAAGCGACAGCACGTTCTCTGCTTGGCAAGCTAATGCAGCAAGACTATGTCGACCTACGTGTATTCTCGCTGTTGGCATTCGATGCGTTTGAGCGCCAAGATTTCCCTGCAGCGATTAAATACTGGGGCATCATGCAGCAGATGATTGGTCCAGAGGATAGCCGTTACGAAATGCTAGGTCGCAGTATCGAAAGTGCGCGTAAGCAAATGGGTGAGGCGGTGTCTCCAGATAAAAGCGTGGCAGTGACGATTAACGTTGCTCCAGAAGCTCAATTGGACCCAAATGCAGTATTGATTGTATCTATTCACCGCGCAGACGGCTCCCCAATGCCAGTTGCAGCAGCGCGCTATCCACTAGGGACTTTCCCTCGTACCGTGGTTCTAGACGACGGTAATGCGATGATGGAAGGGCAGAAGCTGTCGTCGTTAGAGAAACTGATGGTACGTGTTCGTATCGACTCTGACGGTAACGTAGCGACTCGTGACCATGATTGGCACGGCGAAAGTGAAGCGGTTGAATTTGGTCAACCAGTGGATGTGATGATCGATAAGCAGTATCAATAAATCTATCCTGTCTCTGATAGTGGACACTTTGTGATTGTCCTATCGCTTTTGTGGTATGACTACCAACTATCGAGTAGAATGATGAAGGCCAGCGCTTGCTGGCCTTTCTTTATTTATATACCCAAGTGACTTTTTAAGAGAAGTATCACGCACATCAATCTTTAAGGTTGCTTAGGTATATTAATCGTCGTTATGGAACGCAGAATGTATAACAAGGGTAAATCCACCTTCTTGTTGTTGTTTGCAGTTGGAATGGTTGGCTGTTCGACTGCGCCTGAAGAGGCGGCAACAGAAGAAAACGAAACGAATCAAACGACTTCTGGTGTTTATGATCCGTTAGAAGGCTTCAACCGCGCGATGTGGGAAATCAACTACGATTACCTTGATCCGTATTTGGTTCGTCCTATCTCTCTTGCGTATGTGGACTACACGCCAGTCCCAGTTCGCTCAGGTATCGCAAACTTTTTAGCGAACTTAGATGAGCCAGCAAGCGTGGTTAACAATTTGGTAATGGGAAACGGCACTAAAGCGGTCGATCACTTTAACCGATTCTGGATTAACTCGACTTTTGGTGTACTTGGCTTATTCGATATCGCGACAGCGGCGGGTATCACCAAATACGATAACAAAGAGTTCAGTAGTGTGGTGGGCCATTATGGAGTAGGAAATGGTCCTTACTTTATGGTACCTGGCTACGGCCCATATACGTTGCGCGAAGTAACAGATACGGTAGATGGTATGTATTTGCCGCTTTCTTACCTTAACTTCTGGGCTGGTCTTGGTAAGTGGGCATTGGAAGGTATGGAAAAGCGTGCACTGATTGTTCCACAAGAAGCGCAGTTAGAAGCCTCTCCAGATCCATACGTATTAACGCGTGATATTTATCTTCAGCGTCAAGATTTCAAAGCAGAAATTAACAATACGGATGAAGTGAATGAGGACGAAGAAGCGTACTTGGACGAGTACTTAGAAGAAGACTTCTAAACGTTTTCTACAGACAAACAAAAAGGCTTGGTGAAAACCAAGCCTTTCTTTTTTATCGGTAACTTTCTTTTATCGATAAATAGCGTTTAGATTAGAACTTGTAGTTCGCTTGAACACCGATTAGCCAAACGTTGCCCGTTACTTCACCTTCAAATGCACCACCGAAAACGGCTGCTTCGTTATCAGATGCATCACGAGGTTCGCTGATTGGCGCATCTTTCGCAAAGATGTAAGTAAAGCCAGCGTCTAGAGTTAGGTTTTTAGACCATTCATAGCCTGCACCAACACTTAGCCATAGACGGTCAGTCTCTGGAATTGTTGTTGTACGGTACTTGTCATCAACTGCAGACATGTCGTAAGCAACGCCTGAGCGCAATGTCCATTTTTGGTCAAGCTTGTAAGTCGTACCTACAGCAAAGCGGTAGTTATCTTCCCAGTTTTCCGATTTGATTAGATCAGATGAATCAGGGAAATCTGCCACTAGCTCTTTAAAGCTGCTCCAATCTGTCCAGTTAATGCTTGCGTGTACTGCTAACTGGTCATTTAGTTGGTGGAAGCTCGCTAGTTCAGCTGTCGCTGGCAAGGTAAGGTCCATTGAACCTGCTTTTTTCGCGTTAGGGTTCACTGGGTTGAACGCAAGACCATTCGCGTGACCTTCTAGGGTCAGATCTACCGCTGATTTATATGCGAAACCGATACGGTTGTTATCATTGATCTGCCATGCAGTACCCACTTGCCAACCCCAAGCGGTGTCATCACCTTCCATGTATTTAAGTGTTTGACCCGGTAAAGTCGGTTTCACTAAACCCATCTGAGGTGGCATTACCGCGCCAATGCTACCATCTGCGATGATGTAACGGATACCACCACCAATGCTTACCGCTTCATTTAGTTTGTAAGCCGCGTTCAGGTTCGCTTCCATCGACGTTACGCTAGCTTGGTTACCAAAGTTTGCTGCAGCAAAATCTTTACCTAGGTCTGTTTCCATACCGTAGTTAGTGCCAAAGGCTAGACCAATAGCAAACTTGTCGTTGTACTGGTGAGATAGGTAGAAGTTAGGGATAACAGCATCGTGTGCAAAGTCATGTGAACTTGCTTTATTAGAACCATTTACAAATGTCGATGTGCCATCAACATCAATATTAGGGTTTACATAAATAGCGCCAACAGACACTTGTGTGCCTTCTAGGTACGTTAGCATTGCTGGGTTACGCCACTGTGCACCTGCGTTATCAGCCATCGCTGCTTCACCAGCGTATGCACGACCTAGGCCAGTCGCAGAGTATTCTGCAAGTTGGAAACCTGCTGCGTTTGCAACGCCTGAAGTGCTTAATAGGCCGAATGCCACTGCTGCTGAAAGGAGAGTCTTGTTGGTTTTCATTGTAATGTTCGCTGAGTTATTTATAACGTGGGGCGAAAGTTTACGTCTAGAGTTATTACTTTAAAAATGAAAATCCAATAAAACAGTGTTTTCAGGTTAATTATCTATTGGTAGTTAAATATGTAGTTAATTTATCTAACTGTAAAGGCGTTGTGAAGAAGTTTCAGCGAACAACTGTGAGTTCTAATAACTGCTTTTAGTTACACGTGTGCGCTCAGATTAGGTGAGGGATAAATGATAGATAAGAAAAAAGGCTGGAATTCCAGCCTTTTATATAGAGAGTGTTTATATTAGCTTCATGCGAAATGCTTAGAAGCTGCGGCTGTATTGTAAGCCGAATAGAATCGCATCTGCGCGAGTTGTTGCTTCGATTGTGCTACCTAGGCTAGAAGTTTCGTTAACCTTAACGTCTTCGCCCAGTAGGTATGTAAAGCCGATATCAACATTTGACGCGTTATCAATGTGGTAAGTTGCACCTGCTGAGAACCATTGGCGGTCTGAGTCTGGAACAGACACTGAAGTTTTTTGGTCTTGTGCACTCGTGTCGTACATGTAACCAGTACGTAGTGTCCAGTCAGAGTTCATGTAGTACGTACCACCGATAGCGTAGTGCCAACCGTCTTGCCATTTGTATTCGTTAAAGGTGTAGTCACCACCGTTCACAGAGCCGTCAAGAGTATCGAATGCACTCCAACCGATCCATTGTACGCTGTAATGTACTGCGAACTTAGTATCTTGAATTTTGTGGTAACCAGAGAATTCTGCCATATCTGGAAGAGGTAGGTTTAGCTTACCATCAGAGTCTTTTGCCCCAGCAGGTGCGTAAGTGATATCGCCTTCAGCTTCGATCTCTGGGCTGTAACGGTAAGAGAAACCGAAACGGTTGTTTTCATCTAACTCGAACACCGTACCAACGTTAAAGCCAACACCAAAACCTGCCGCATCTGCGTCTAGTAGTGTAGTACCTTTTGCGATTACACCTGGAACAGTGAAACCAGCACTACGTTGTAGTTTACCTGTACCGTAAATTAGGTCTAGGCCTGCACCAAAGCTCCATTGGTCGTTTAGACGGTAAGAACCCGCGACACCAACGTTAACGCTTTTTACGTCAGTTAGGCCGCCAAATTCAGACCATGTTAGATCATTGCTGAATTCTGTTTTTGTACCGAAGTTAGAGTATGCGTTTACGCCCCAAGCAAACTTGTCGTTTACTGGCACGATAAGGTGGATGTTCGGTGCAACAGAAGTGCTGCCAATATCATCGTAATCAGTGTTGTCTGATACTAGGCCACCAAGTGCTTTATAGTTTACGTTTTTTGCTGTGATATCCGTTGTGATGGTTTCAAAACCAAGCGACAGTTCCATTTTATCAAATAGAGCCATTGCTGCTGGGTTACGAGCCATTACAGATGCGTTGTCTGCAATTACTGCATCACCTGCGAATGCACGACCGATACCAGTCGCTGATTGTGCGTTTAGCTGGAAACCAGCTGCCATTGCTTGACCAGATGCCATTGCAACCGTCACTGCTAGGAGAGTCTTTTTAAACAGACGCGTATTCTGAGTCATTTTTTATTCCTTATGGGTTTCGTCTCTTTGGACGATAAGTTGAGCATTTGCTCAGTGGCGCAGATAGTAGTATTAAGAGTGGACCATACAAATCCGACCATTGGATAAATTTGAATAAAAATTGCAGAAATGATGTCTAAATGTCGGGAAATTGCATCTAAAGTGCGTAATTTAGAGTTTTGACTCTAAACTTGATTGGTGGGGTGAATGTTTTTATTGGTATCTATAAGAAAAAGCCGCTAAATTTCGAGATTTAGCGGCTTTTCACGTTTTATCGATGCGGTATTAAGGAACTTGTTACATAGGTTCCATCATCGGAGCAAGCTTAGCTGCAATAGCATCGATATCCTCGCCATTGCTACCAACAAGAATCATACTGGCTTTGCCCACCGGTTTCACAACACCACTCATACCATCTTTATCAAAGTCGACTTTCTGGTCACTCTTCACATCAGTCACAAACATGGTGACTCTGCCTTCTTTACCTTGGAAGACGACATGAAGCGCATTGTTCGACTCACCAAAACCACAATGGTTTAGGTAGTAAACGTGATATGGAAAATCACCGTTTATTTGGTAATGGAAAGGCATCATTTTCGCGTTGACTTGTTTATTCGAAACATCTTCATCGATGTTACGGACAAATGGTTCTTCTGCCACTACGTGTTTCATTGCGGTGTCTGCCAGACTTGCTTGCGCTGGAGAAACAATAACGTTACCCCAGTTAATCTGACCTACAAGTAAACCAGCAGTAAATGCAACGGATGCCGCCAAAGCCATCGCTTTACGAGCGAAATTAGGTCTGACTATCTTTTCATCTTCTAATGCATTTGATGTTTGGTTAAACAAAATCTTGTCGGCGAGATCTTCTGGCACATCCACATTCATGGCTTGCTTAATCTTTAGATCGAGGTCCAAAACGTCTTCAACAAACTTACTGTTAGCGTCGTTCTCAGCTAAAGCTTGCAGAATCTCTTCATCCTTCTGTTTTGGATCCGACAAAATACGACGACGAAATTCTAAATCATCCATTTTTTTGTCCTCTCTGAGTATCTTGAGAATCCAACATCTCTTTTAGTTGATTGCGGGCGCGGAAAAGGCGCGTCATTACCGTGTTTTTGTTCAGCTCCAAAATGTTACCGATTTCTTCTCCGCTGAAACCGCCTACAACTTGGAGGAACAAAGGTTCACGATATTCGACATCAAGCTTCATTATTTGAGCTTGTAGCCATTCCTGCTGATGATGTGGGTCATCGCTGACTTTAGCATCATTGCCATAGTCATCGATATCAACCAAATCAAATTGTTTGCGTTCGAAGCGGCGCGCATTTTCTCGTCTCAGAATGGTAATAAGCCAAGATTTCGCAGCCTTTTCATCTTGAAGGCTATCGAGAGACTTCCACGCACGCAGACAGGTTTCTTGAACCAAATCTTCTGCAACCGCCTTTTCCTTGCATAACCAGTATGCGTAGCGATATAAGTCTCTGTGATAGCCCCGAACAAGAGCTTCGTATTTTCTTTGTCTGTCCATATCAGAGTTGACCGGACTGTCGGAATTTTTCTTTCCAAACATTTTAAATATTGCCACAGGAGCCTCCGTCTTGCTCTGTGAGGTCATATATACCGCTTATATTTATAATCGATCCGACTACACTTTTTGTAGTTTAGCAGCAGCACAATATACGTCTTCAACGATCAAGCACTTATTTGAAGTGATGATAATTTATTTTTTATTGTTGTCAGTGAGGCGTTTTACCTCATTTGGTTGGCTACTTGGTCAGTCTTCAAATCCTATTCCTGCAAGAAACCATAAAATCACCATAAAAATTGATCTATTTCAAAATCTCATACAGTGAAGGGGCTATAGTACATCTTGTCATCTAGTTAGTCATTGCGACTAACATGTTGAGCAAGATGACACTTCCTTTTGAAGGCTGACTTTACTTTCTCCTAATCAGGAAACTGATTAATTTTACAATTGGCGTATGTTAATTGTTTTATAGATATTCCGACCACACAACATTGTGTGGTTTTTTTTTGCTTCAATTTTACCCACAGCACACTTCTTCTCTTTTTAAGTCACTATAGTTAAGCAATCTTAATCGCATAAGAATCAATGAACTAGAGTAATAGATCTACTCGCTTCACGTTTATTTAAACGCACGTTTGATAAATTTAACAAGTTGATTACAATGCATGAGGTCAGACCTCTTGTATTTAAGGAGAAACAATGGGCAAGCAGGAAGTAAAAACACGCCATGGTGAACGTGTTGCTATTGTCGCAGGGCTCCGAACTCCCTTTGCTCGTCAAAGCACTGAGTTCAGCCAGGTGCCAGCGGTCGATTTAGGTAAAATGGTAGTGAGCGAAATGCTTGCTCGCACAGATATCGACCCTAAGTTAATTGAACAAGTGGTATTTGGACAAGTGGTTCAAATGCCAGAAGCACCAAACATCGCACGAGAAATCGTATTGGGGACGGGTATGCACATTCATACCGACGCTTACAGTGTGACTCGCGCATGTGCGACCAGCTTCCAAGCTGCTGTCAATGTTGCCGAAAGTATTATGGCTGGCAGCATTGATGTGGGGATTGCTGGTGGTGCGGACTCTTCTTCTGTGTTGCCTATTGGTGTATCAAAAACGTTGGCTGCTAATTTACTGGCGCTCAGCAAAACTAAAACGCTGGGTCAAAAGCTCAACATTCTTAAGAAACTCAGCTTCAAAGATTTAATGCCAGTGCCGCCGGCAGTGGCTGAGTACTCGACGGGTCTTTCCATGGGTCAAACTGCTGAGCAAATGGCGAAGTCACACGGCATTACTCGTGCAGAGCAAGATGCGTTGGCGCACCGTTCTCATTCTCTAGCTTCGCAAGCTTGGAAAGACGGCAAAATCCAAGACGAAGTGATGACTGCTTTCCCTGAACCATACAAAAAGTGGATCTCTGAAGATAACAACATTCGTCATGATTCTACATTAGAAGGTTACGCAAAATTGCGTCCGGCTTTTGACCGCCAATACGGTAGTGTAACAGCCGCAAACAGTACGCCATTAACCGATGGTGGTGCCGCTGTGATGCTAATGCGTGAAGGTAAAGCGAAAGAGCTTGGGATGGAAATTCTTGGCTACATTCGCGGTTATGCATTCTCGGCTATTGGCGTTGAAATGGATATGTTGATGGGGCCAACTTACGCGACATCGAAAGTATTAGAAAATACCGGATTGGAACTCTCAGATCTTACGCTTATTGATATGCACGAAGCGTTTGCAGCTCAAGCACTTGCAAATGTGAAGATGTTTGCTTCTGATAAATTTGCCCAAGAAAACCTAGGTCGCTCGAAAGCGATAGGTGAAATCGACATGGATAAGTTCAACGTCCTTGGCGGTTCAATTGCTTACGGTCACCCATTTGCTGCGACTGGCGCTCGTATGATGACACAAACGCTACGTGAGCTGAAACGTCGTGGTGGTGGTATTGCGTTGAATACTGCGTGTGCCGCAGGTGGTCTTGGTGCAGCAATGATTTTGGAGGTTGAGTAATGAGCGAGCAAAAAGCATTTAGTCTAAAGATTGATGAGCAGAACATTGCTTGGCTAGCCATCGATGTGCCAAACGAGAAAATGAACACGTTGCAAGCGGCGTTTGCAGATGAGATGAAAGAGATTTTCGCTCAACTGAAAGACACCAACGGCGTAAAAGGGATGATCATCCATTCCTTAAAACCAGATAACTTTTTTGCGGGTGCCGATGTACGCATGCTCGAAGCGTGCACGACGGCAAGTGAAGCTGAAGCCTTAGCCAAGCAAGGCCAAGACTTGTTCCAGCAGTTGTCTGAGCTGCCTTATCCGGTTGTCGCAGCGATTCATGGTCCATGTCTGGGTGGCGGTTTAGAGCTTGCTCTCGCGTGTGACTACCGAGTGTGTACTGATTCCGATAAAACGCGTCTTGGTTTGCCTGAAGTGCAACTTGGTTTGCTGCCTGGTTCTGGTGGTACTCAACGTCTTCCACGTTTAATTGGTCTGTTGCCCTCGTTAGATTTAATCCTTACAGGTAAACAACTGCGTGCGAAGAAAGCGAAAAAATTGGGTGTGGTTGACGCATGTGTGCCAGAGACTGTCTTGCTTGATGTCGCGAAGATGCATGTCGAAAAAGGCAAGAAGAAAGGCAAACAAAAGCAATCGACCAAAGAGAAATTGATGTCGGGCAGCGGCTTAGGTCGTAAGTTTGTGTTTGAGCAAGCAGCGAAAAAAACTAATGAAAAAACGCGTGGTAACTACCCTGCAACCGTGGCTATCCTAGAAGTTATTCAACACGGTCTTGAGAAAGGTTTTGCTCAGGGCCAAGAACTTGAAGCAAAGCGCTTTAGCGAATTGGTGATGAGCTCTGAATCAAAAGCATTACGCTCTATTTTCTTTGCTACCACTGAAATGAAGAAAGAGAATGGTACAGAGGCTGAGCCCGCATCGGTCGGTCGAGTTGGTGTACTTGGTGGTGGTTTGATGGGGGCGGGTATTAGCCACGTTTCCGTCGCCAAAGCAAAAGTGCCAGTGCGTATTAAAGATGTTAGTAACGACGGTGTGCTTAACGCATTGAACTACAACTACAAGTTGTTTGATAAGCAACGTAAGCGCCGTATTATCTCGAAAGCGGGTCTGCAAGCGAAGATGCTGCAACTGTCTGGCGGTATTGACTTTACAAGCTTCAACCATATTGATGTAGTAATTGAAGCTGTGTTTGAAGATCTTGACCTTAAACAGACGATGGTTGCGGATATTGAAGCGAATGCGAAACTAGACACTATTTTTGCGACCAATACGTCTTCTTTGCCGATTCACAAAATTGCGGAAAAAGCAGAGCGTCCAGAAAACATCGTCGGTTTACACTATTTCAGCCCGGTAGAGAAAATGCCGCTGGTGGAAGTGATTCCTCACGAGACGACGTCGGATGAAACCATTTCTACCGTGGTTGCGCTTGCGAAGAAACAAGGTAAAACGCCAATCGTTGTGAAAGATAAAGCAGGCTTTTACGTAAACCGTATTCTTGCACCTTACATGAATGAAGCCGCACATATCTTGTTGGCAAATGAGCCGATCGAACAACTTGATGGAGCGCTGCTTGACTTCGGTTTCCCAGTTGGTCCTATCACATTGTTGGACGAAGTCGGTGTGGATATCGGTGCTAAGATCATGCCGATCTTGGTTAACGAATTGGGCGAACGATTTAAAGGTCCAGACGTATTCGACACACTACTGAACGATGGTCGTAAAGGTCGTAAGAGTGGTAAAGGCTTCTATACCTACAAAGGTAAGAAGAAAGAAGTCGATAAGTCAGTGTACAAACTGCTGAACTTAACGCCTGAATCAAAACTGAGCGACAACGACATTGCTTTGCGCTGTGTGCTGCCAATGTTGAACGAAGCCGTTCGTTGTTTGGATGACGGGATCATCCGCTCGCCACGTGATGGTGATATCGGCGCGATCTTTGGTATTGGATTCCCACCATTCTTAGGTGGCCCATTCCGTTACATGGATCAATTTGGTTTGAAAGAACTGGTTGAGAAAATGAACGAGTTTGCATCGAAATATGGTGATCGTTACGCGCCATGTGATGGCTTACTCACTCGTGCGGGTGAAGGTCGTAACTTCTACGATTAATGGCTAGCGCTAAAAATAGAAAGGCTTGCGTGATGCAAGCCTTTTTTGTGTTTAAGATTATGAGACGTTATTTCTTCTTGTCTTTTTTGTCCTTGTCGTGACCTTTGCCTGGGTTGTTATCACCGTGGACACTAGAATTACCTTTGTGGTCTTTGTCATGCTTCCCTGAGGAGCAATCGTCAGACTTTATTGATACGTTATCACCATCAAGGCGCAAACAGTCTTCACTTAGTTCGAAATCGTCACCCTTAATTGTGATGTCTGCATGGGCAACAGGCGCGAGTGGTATAAGTACAGCAGCAAGTAAAAGTAGCTTTTTCATTTAGTCCTCGTGTTTGCGTATTTATTGAACAAGGTAATTACAGCATAAACTAAATTACTACTTTTACCATTTCATGCCATTTATGCATTTGAGTCTCTTATCCGAGACCACAATCTTTTGGTCGTAATTGAAACTCTTCAATCGATCCAATTTCTAAACCAAGATTAACTCGCGGAGCATCTGCGTGTGCTATACCTTGCGAGTGCATGACCAAACGGTTTGCGGTGCGCGGTTTTAACTCGTTGACAACAAAGCGGATCATATCGGTACGAGTAAGCCCTTTAAGCTCTTCTAGTACTTTTTCGCGTTGATTGAAATCCGTGTCTTTGTTGCCAATAGCGACCCACAAGCGCTGAGCTCTACCACGCAATGTTGTGTCGGGCGTTGCTATTTGATTCCATAAGCCTCGCTTGCTGCTGTGCCACTGGTATTCATTTAGCTCTAGCAATACCATGTAGAAAGCGTTCAAAAACTCATCAATTGATGTGACCAATTCAGCGGGAGCGGCATTTGGAGACTGAACGTACAGTACAATACCTGGATGGCGATTGAGAGGCATATTTCCCGTACCGACCATATAGCCAAGTTGCTGCTTGGTGCGGATTTCATGGAAGAAGGTCGCCGACATCAGATGGTTAGCCAGTGTATACAAGGCGATATTGCGTGGCTCGATATCTTCACATTGGTGGTAAATCACCACCGCGGAATCTTGCTGATTACAGTGGACTTCACGTTGGAAACTGCCATTTTCGCCAAGCATGACCAACGGGCGGAGTGCCTCTTCGTAGCGTTGTTCTTTTACTCTAAGGGCATCTTTCAACGTTGTTGCCATCTCTTTTGCGTGCTGACGCTGCCAGTCGCCGTAAACGAACATTTCTACATGCAACTCGGCCAAAATTGATTCAACAAACACCGACAGTTCATCCACTTCTATTTCTTCCAGCGCTTCAACGAGTGTTGCGAAAGGCGGATTGTTGGGTTGAAGAAGCCCAGTCAGTGCATTGAATAGCTGCGAAATAGGGCGGTCCTGAGATGAATTTCGCCAATTACGTAATAGTTGTTGTTTGATGGTTTCGAATCGAGCAGGGCTGAACTCACGTGCCGCGAAGCGATGCAGAATCATTTCTAACAGCTGAGGCAATTTCTCGCTAAAACCTGATAGCGTCAGAGTAACACCACCTTGGTGAGCGTACATGTTGTAACCCATACCTGCGATTTCAGCTTGATAGGTCTCTTTCGCTAATGAATCAAGGAACATCTCAACACATAGGCGTGTTTTCACGATGTTTTTCGGTGAAGCGACGGCGTGCGAGCTGTCGATAGCGACATACACGACGCCTTTTGGCACTCGGAATTCGTCATCTTGCAAATGCCATAAACGGAAGCCTTCGACATCTTCCACTAATTCTGGCAATGAGCCACCATTTTCAAACGGTTTTGGATCGAGCTCGTAGCAAATGTATGGGTTCTTTTCTGGGAGAACGAATTGCCAACTAGGATCGATTTGTTGATATAAACGACGTTGTTCATCGTTGAATGGATGCACTGAGTAGGGCGTGAAATACCATTCTGCGGTTTGGTTGTACTCTAATCCTTTGGCAATCAGAGTCACACGAACATTTTCGATGTTGAGGTAGTGCAATAAAGAGCATTGTAGTTCTTCATCATACCCTGTCATTTTGTAGTCACCGTAAACCGTGTCTTCCGGCTGATAGTGCTGCATGTTGATCACAAGGTGGCTGACCAAATCCATCGGACGAGATGGTTCTTGAAAGCGGAAGGCAGACTCCAGCACTGCTTGTTTTTCAAGGTAACGCCATTCATCCATCCCATCTTGTTTGATCATAGACAGGTACTGGAATACGGCTTGAATGATGTTATCGACATAATCCAAGCCATCTTGGGTCAATGTGCAGCTGACTGTGAAGTCTCGGTAATTGCTGCCGCTTGCACCTCCTCCGGCAGATAAGGATGTAATCCAACCTTTGTTTTTCAGCTCTAGCATCAAACTGCCTTCGCCTTCATAACCCAACAAATGCGCAAAGTAGGAGAGGGGTTTCGCGCCGTAATGCTCATCCATCCCTGGCATCGGGAAGGTTAAGATCAGTTTACGAAATTCTTTAATCGGTTCGACTTGAACCAAAATGCCGGTGCTGTCTTCGTTACCTATAGGTACATCAATCGATTTTCCGTGTAATTGATGATTTGGTATGTCAGCAAACATGGTTTCTACCCAAGCTTGCTGTTCATCAAGAGATTGAGGACCAAACAAGGTCAATGTCATCAAATCAGCGGAATATTGCGAGTGGTGAAACTCGACTATCTCGTCGCGAATCGATTTGCCATCGCGATCGCCGAGGGTTTCCAAGTTGCCGACAGAGAACTTAGAAAATGGATGATCAGGGTTGATGACCTCTTTGTTTACTTGATATAGACGGCGAGAATCGTCGTTCAGTTTGAGCTTGTATTCGGAGTCGACAGCTTGGCGCTCTTTGTCTAACGCTTCTTCATTAAACAACGGTGCGGTGAAGAATTGGCTGAAACGGTCAAGCGCGGTTTCAAACGCTGTGGGGGTGACGTCAAAGAAGAAACAAGTATGCTCTGTTCCCGTCCAAGCGTTATTTGTGCCACCGTGTTGACTAATATAACTTTGAAACTCGCCAACTTTAGGGTATTTTTCCGTTCCCAAAAAAAGCATGTGTTCTAGGTAGTGTGCCAGACCTTGACGATCATTTGGGTCATCAAAGTGTCCAACATTTACTGCCAAGGCTGCTGCCGACTGTTGAGCGGTGTCGGAGTGGATCAGCAACACGCGCAGTGCATTACTCAAGGTAATGTAGCGGTATTGATTTGAATCGTTTGGACTTAAGTGCACGATGCGTCTCCAGATTTCGCATTACAGTAATGATGAACCCCGAATGGGGCTGCGCAAAGTTTGCGCTTCGACAAATACTGCTTGCCGTATTTTTGTTATTCGTAAGAGTACTGCATAAGCCCAATAGCCAATGCTATGGGGTTCGAGCTATTTGAAGGAATGCACTGAGTTCATAACTTCATCGTAGAATGTGATGAACTGAGTCTATTCTTTTTAATAGATTGTTAAGAAAGTCGCTATCTTTAGCAAGCGAATTGGTATAATGAACCGATAATTATATCAGTATTTTTGTTTCGACATTATTAAAGTTAGCCCGCTATCCGTATAAAGATAGCAGTCAACCTTTTGGTAGCGTTAGCTATCCCTAGGAAATAACATGAAAATATTTATCTTGCGTCACGGTGAAGCGGAACATTTCGCGGATACCGATGCAGAAAGACAACTGACCCAAAGAGGCAGAACTGAATCGGAAGCAGTTGCCCGAGCATGTAAAGAGCAAGGTTTTGCTCAATTCGATAAAGTGCTAGTCAGTCCATACATCCGAGCGCAACAAACATGGCAAGAGATCAGCGTCCATTTCTCGGCGAAAAGTATTGAGACTTGTGAAGACATCACGCCATACGGTCAATCGGACCATGTATTTGATTTTGCCAATGCATTGATTGAGGTTGAGAAGTTAGAATCACTTCTGTTTGTGTCGCACTTACCGCTGGTGGGGTATCTCACTTCTGAGTTTGTGAAAGACATGACACCACCGATGTTCCCAACATCTGGCTTGGTGTGCATTGAATACGATCCGCAAACACAACGCGGTGAAGTGTTGTGGCATATCACGCCATAGAACACTCGCTCTCGGGATCACGACTCGAGAAAAACAAAAAGGCAGGGTTAACCTGCCTTTGTCGTTCTTGTTCGTCAGCGAAACATTTTCGAAGTCGGTGGTTTATTTCTCTGGAATAGACAGTAATACCAGTAGCGCACCGTCTCCGCCAAACTCTAAAGGCGCTTGGTGGAATGCCATCACGTCTGGGTGTTGAGCAAGCCACAGCGGTGCTTTCTGCTTCAAGATGTGCTTACCAATGCCGTGTTGAACACACGCACAGTGGATTTCGTTTTTGACACAGTAAGCGATCATCGCACCGAGCTCTCGCTTAGCTTCCAGTTGGGTCATACCATGCATGTCTAGGAAGACATCAGGTACGTACACACCACGGCGCAGACGTTTCACTTCATAAGTTGAGACATCATCACGCGCGTAACGAGTTGGTCCATCCGCATTTAAGAGCGGGACAAACTCATCGGAAAAGTAAAACTCAGAATCACTCGCTTCACGGTTTGAGCGTGTGATTTCTTTTTGCTTAGTATTTTTTTTTGGTTGCTGGATTATGGTATCCTGTCGCAACTTTTTTACGCCCTGTACTGCATCCTTAAACAAGGCGAAATCGTCATCGTGTTCGGTGTCTTTTTTGCTCATTAGGTAAACAATTTCATTTTTACAATTTATGGCAGTATTGTAGCGCTTTTCGGAGGCAATTTTGGATAAGATTTTTGTAGAAGAGGCGGTATCGGAACTGCATACCCTTCAAGATATGATTCGTTGGACGGTCAGCCGCTTTAACGCCGCTAACTTGTTTT
>NZ_BAOG01000156.1 GCF_000400365.1 Vibrio jasicida CAIM 1864 = LMG 25398
GTCCCCACTTCTTTTGCTGGTGCGCCCAAATCGTTAGTACCGTTCACCGTCACCGTAATGGTGCCGTCTTTAAGACCCGAAACGTCTAGCGTCGTGTTCCATTTACCCAATGCAGCCGCTGTCGTGGTTTGCGTGACTTCTTTATTGTCCGTATCGACCGCTTTGATGGTCAGTTCGTCAGAAGTTTCAAAGCGTGTGCTATCGCCACTGACG
>NZ_BAOG01000155.1 GCF_000400365.1 Vibrio jasicida CAIM 1864 = LMG 25398
CTTTTAGCCGAACCCTTTGGGCAGCGTTTGTAGGTGCTTTCTACTGCGTTATCGGCTTATCAGGTAGAATAGCTACATATCAAAGCCTTTGCCTTGTATAAAACACCTACAAATTGCTGCAAAAATCATCACGAAAGGTCAACAGACCCTAATAGATTAGGTTCAATCTCACTCTAATCGATGACCTTTCCCGCTTCACGGTGCGAAAGGTCATTGTTGTTTTTATCACCCTATAAATACACTATGAAATTACATCATATCTTGGCTTTTTTATTGCTCGTCGTACTCGCCTGCGCCTCTTTGCTGGTTGGGGTGGCGAACGTTTCTCTCTCGCAGATTTTGGCTGGTGACAGCCACAGTTTGAACATCTTACTGGTTAGCCGATTACCCCGCTTGTTGGCCATCGTCTTAGCTGGTGCTGGCTTAAGTATTGCAGGTTTGATCATGCAGCAGATCGTGCAAAACCGCTTTGCTGCCCCGTCCACCACGGGTACGGTCGATTGGGCAATGTTCGGCTACATCGTCGCGCTGATTCTGTTTGCAGACATGAGCAGTTGGGTCCATCTGATCACCATCTTCGCGTTCTCTGTGATTGGTACAGTGATCTTCGTGCGCTTCTTACAACGTTTGAAGTTTAAGAACACCGTACTCGTCCCGCTGATCGGCATCATGTATGGCAACGTGGTGTCATCCATGACCACCTTTATTGCCTACAAGTACGACCTAGTACAGACTCTTGGTTCTTGGACGGTGGCTAACTTCGCCTCGGTATTGCGCGGTAACTACGAGTTCTTGTATCTCGCTCTTCCGGTCTCGGTTCTGGCTTACGCTTACGCCAACCGCTTTAGCGCGGCAAGTGTGGGTGAAAGCTTTGCAAAAAACATTGGTTTGAACTATCAACGCATTGTTCTGGTTGGTGTCATCCTTGTGGCTGTACTGTCGTCATCGGTGGTAATGATCGTCGGGATGATTCCGTTTCTTGGGCTTATCGTGCCAAACCTTGTGTCGCTGTTCATTGGTGACAACATGCGTCGCAACTTACCTTGGACAGCATACGCAGGTGTGATTTTGGTGCTTACTTGCGACATCCTCGGTCGCCTCATCATCTTCCCTTACGAGATTCCAATTTCGATGATCATCAGCATCTTGGGTGGCTCAATCTTCATTTACCTAGTTCTGAGAGACAAATCGAATGCGTGATTCTATGAAAGTAACGCTGCTGGCAATCGCGGCGGTTTTGATTTGTGCGGTGTTCATCGGCAAGGGCTTAACGCCAGATAACTACCAGTTCTTCTTGTCACGCCGCATCCCGAAAGTACTGGCGATTGTCTTGGCAGCGATGGCGATTGCATCGTCGTCACTGATTTTCCAGACCATCACCAACAACCGAATCCTCACCCCTTCGATTCTGGGTTTTGATTCCATGTACGTGATGATTCAAGTGCTGCTCGTAGTAATGTTTGGCGGCTTGAGTGCTTTGGTCATCAACAGCAAGCTCAACTTCGTGTTGTCGACTGGCATCATGATTGTGTGTGCGATGACTTTGTTCAGCTTCTACTTCCGTGGTCGTCAGCGCAACATCTTCACCCTTTTGTTGATTGGTATCGTGTTGAGTAGTTTGTTCAATAGTGTCACCGGTTTCTTCACCATGATCACCGACCCAGATGAGTTCACCTTCATCCAAAGTTCAATGTTCGCGAGCTTCAACAACATCAACAGTGAGTTGGTGTACTGGTGTGTGATTCCGATGCTCTTATGTGGTGCGTACCTAATGCGCATTGCTCACAGATTGGACGTAATGTGGCTTGGCGTCGACAACGCGAAAAGCCTAGGTGTGGATACCCACAAACTGACCATGCAAGTCATGTTCATCATCACTTTGATGGTGTCTATCTCGACCGCATTGATTGGTCCAATCTTGTTCTTTGGTCTGATTGTTGTGGCTCTGACTCGCCAAATCTTCACTGGTTACCAACATCGCTTATTGATTGTCGCAAGCTCAGTACTGTCAGTTGTACTGCTGTCTGGCGGTCAATGGGTGGTTGAAAACCTGTTCGATTTCGACACCACCATCAGCGTTATTATCAACTTTATCGGCGGCGGCTACTTCTTGCTTCTGCTTATGAAAAACAAATTCGATTAAGGGTTTATCACATGATCCGTATTCAAGGTCTTAGCAAAAAATACAACGAAAAATACGTGGTAAAAAATGCCGATGCCCTTTTTCCTCTTGGTAAAGTAACCAGCATTATTGGTCCTAATGGCGCGGGTAAAAGTACCCTACTATCTATGGCGAGCCGACTAACCGAAAGCGATGCTGGTAGCGTCGTGATTGGTGATAAGCCGCTTGACCAATGGAACACCGAAGACTTGGCAAAGCGCCTATCAGTGCTGCGCCAATCAAACAACATCAACATGCGCTTTACGGTGCGTGACTTGGTGGCGTTTGGTCGCTTCCCGTACTCGCAAGGTCGTCTGACAGAAGAAGATCACCGCATCATTGATGAATCAATGCAACATCTGGAAATCGACCATTTGAAAGATCGCTTTATCGACCAACTGTCGGGCGGGCAACGTCAAATGGCATTTATTGCTATGGTGGTGGCACAAGATACCGACTACATCTTCTTGGATGAGCCGCTGAATAACCTCGACATTAAACACTCCGTCGACATCATGAGTACGCTACGTAAGCTTGCGGAAATGAAGAACAAAGCTGTAGTAATCGTAATTCACGACATCAACTTTGCGTCTTGTTACTCTGACCACATTGTGGCGATGAAGCTCGGGGAAGTCATTAAAGCGGGCTTAGTTGAAGAAGTGATTGATGCCGACGTGCTGAGCGATATTTACGAGATTCCATTTATCGTGCAAGAGATTAACGGCAACCGTATTTCGTTGTACTACCGATGTTAACGTAACCAATTTGATTTCAAAGGCGGCCTCGTGTCGCCTTTTTTAATTTTGGTCAATGAAGAAGCGTTAAACGCGGAAAAGCGATGTGTCCGAGCAGCATTAATGATACTGTACTGAACAGTTTTATTTAGGTTGATTTAGTTATGCGCGCATCTACTGAAAAGAAAAGAACTCGAATCATCGAAGTGGCAACCGAGCTGTTTATTGAACAGGGTTACAAGGACACGTCACTCGATCAAATCGTTGCTATTTGTGGTGGTTCAAAACAGACCCTGTATCGTTACTTCTCTAACAAAGAAGGGTTGTTTGTTGAAGTGCTCGCGCATAACACCAAGATCAGCCTAGAGTCCGTTTTCCAACTTGCCGATAAACAGAATGAACCACTCAGAGAAACCTTAGAAGACTTCGCGAAGAAGTATCTACGCGGCATTTGCTCTAACCCAATCCTATCGCTTTATCGCATCATCTCTGCTGATTTTAATAAACATGACTCGGTTCCAAATCAGTTTTGGCAAACCGGGCCGCAGCGTATTCACCAATACTTAATTGAGTTTCTAAAAACCGACACCATCAGCCAGCAGCTTAACATCGACGATGCCGATTTAGCTTGTGGGCAGCTACTCGCGCTGATCAAAATGGATTACCAGAATATGGCACTGATGGGCTTTGATTTCTTAAGCGATGAGGAATTGGATTCGCACACCCAAAAAGCCGTGGCGGCATTCCTTAAACTTTATCAGCGATAAGAACCTCAAAACTAAAAAACAAAGGGAGCACATTGGCTCCCTTTGTTTTTTTACGGCTTAGTTACCGAGTTGCTTGGCTGGCTATTTGTTCTGTTTACATAACCTCAGTGCGCTTCTTGTTTTGCGGCCAATTTCTTGCCGATCAACAAGATTGGCGCAAGCGCAAAAATAGAGACAATAAACATCACCAACGAATTACTCAGTGCTAATGTCGTAGCTTGCTCCTTCACAACCGCGCTAATTTGGCTCATTCCAAGTGCCGGATTAGGTAAGCGACCATGAGTCAGAATCGCGCTGCTCAATGCCTGTTCATATGCCGCAAACACATGGTTTGAACCGTCTAGTGTACGACCGATTTCGCCCGATGCTTGCGCGCTGTGGCTTTGAATCACACGAGAGAAAAACGCCCCGCCAATCACCCCGCCCATGGTTCGGAACAGATAGAAGTTAGCAATGCCTTCTAAGCGCTGCCCTACTTGGAAGTACATCAACACAGCAATCGTCACCGACACATTCAATAAGCCAACACCAAAACCGCGCAGCAACATTGGAATGGGTAGTGACTCTGTACCAACAAAGCTTGGTAATTGGCTGAACTCGTGCACCGACAGTAGAATCATCAGCACGCCAAAAGGCACCACTGCATCCGCTAAAGGGCGGCGGAAGTAATACACCAACACACTCACCAGCATGCCGACCAACATGGCGTAAAACGATGGTAATTGCGCATAGCCCGCATGGAGGCTGTTGTAGTGCATCGCCATTTTTAGGAAGTTGGCAAACAGCACCGTACTTGCCATCACGGCAAAGCCTGCAAGAAAGGCGTTGTACATAAACACGTTGGTCTTTAACTTACCGTGCAATTGCATCGACGCAGTATCTAATTGGCGCGTTTTCACCAACTGATACACCGCCAACAAAACCAGTGCCGCAGTGACAGAAGAAGCCTGTACAAACCAGTCTGAATCCAACCAGTTGTAGTAGCTGCCACGCATGAGTAGGAACACCACCAAACCCATCGTTAACGCGAGTACGAGGTACACCGAACCTGAAGACTTTGGCTTGGCCTCAATCTCTATCGACTGAGGCTTGTACACACCGATCATCACTAGAGCAGAAAAGTACAACCAAGCCGAAGCAACGTTTAAAAACGACCAATCAAACACTTCGACAATCTCAGCCACTAACCACGGATAAGCGCCCATTGGTAGTAGTGTTGAGAAGATCAGCGTCAGCGCAATAATCGCAGGCAACCAACGCTGCTCAAAGGTATTGAGTAGATAAAGGTTCACCACCACCAATAACATGCTCATGAAAAAGCCGCTTACTAGCCAAGTTAGCGTAAACAACAACGCATGCTGACCAGTCCAATAGAGCGCAAGGTTTGTTCCCAAGCCCACCAGCAATGTAGAGTATAATGGCAATGTCGTTCCAAGCTTACGCACCAAGATAGGGGTAAACATAAACCCCAACACTTGAGTGATCATAAAGCCGATTTTCACTAGCTCGACTTCATCTGTGGACAAACCGGATGTGGCTGCCATCTCGTGGGACAACTCGGTAAACATCACCGAATTGATCCCAAAAGCCGCAATGGCGAACAGCGCAAAAATCAGCAATGGTGAACGTGTTTTCATGGCGATTAACCTTGCGTTGCGGTCTCAATCGACACTTCAGCCGACAAGCCAGGGTAGATGCGCTGTTTAAGCTCTTGTGGGATATCCAACTCGATACGCACTGGCACACGCTGTACTACTTTCACAAAATTACCGGTCGCATTTTGCGGTGGCAACAAACTAAACTGCGCGCCTGTTGCAGGGGTAATAGAAGATACACGACCATGCAACGGATGATCAGGGAACATGTCTAACACCACTTCTACATCTTGGCCTTGTGCGACATTCTCTAGTTGAGTCTCTTTGAAGTTTGCCTCAATCCAAACGTAATCCGGCACCATCACAATCAAACCCATGCCCGGTTGAACAAACTTACCTACTTGCACTTGTCTGTCTGCCACATAACCATCAAATGGCGCTCGAACGATGGTTCGCTCAAGAGCGATATTCACCAGCCTCAAGTTCGCTTCTGCTTGCTTGCGTTGTGCGGTTAACTGCATTTTTTCTGTTACTAGCGCATCGAGCTGCTTCTGTTCAGCGGCTAGTGCTAGCTTGGCAGTTTCAAGATTGCTGTTAGCTTCAATAGAACGCGTTCTTTGCGCTTCAAATTGGTTCTTACTCACCGACTGCTTTTGTACCAAGCGTGAAAGACGTTTGAACTCCGCCGCTTGATGTTCCGCGTTGGCACTTGCACTGTGAATGCCCTGCTTCGCCTGCTCAATCTTTACCAGCTGCATTTCGGTTTTGGTTTGGTTTGCGGTCAGCGCAGCCTTTGCGACATCTAACGCTGACTTCGCGATTTCTTGATTGGCAATGAAATCTTCATCATCAATCGAAAACAGTGGCGTACCTTTGCTTACCCATTGGTTATCTTCGACAAAAAGTTGGCTTACCTGCCCACCGACTTCCGGAGAAATCGCCGTCACATCCGAGTGAACATAAGCGTTATCAGTGGTCACCGTATTAGGTTGGTATAACGCACAACCTGCAGCGACTAACGAACCAATAACAAGCGACAACGCAATGACTTTCTTCTTCATTTTTGAAACCCAACTTAATGATTTTTACAAACTGTACTGTACCGTACAGTATTAGTAAAGATACATTTGATCATTGATAACAAGAAAAGATCCATCCCACTGATTTTTATCGATCTTATTTGGTGGTTACTTTTGAATGAAAGAGAAGGAATTGAAGGGCTGTCCGCGAGAAAAACAAAAAAGGCGACACCGAGGTCGCCTTTTGATTATGAAGAAATGCTTCGAGATTGAAGCCGGTGAGTCACGCTTATTGCTGCGCGACCTTCACTTGTGGTTTGGTTGAGCTTGTGTAATCGAAGTCAAACACAATGCCATCTTTGGTTACGTCCAAAGCCATACCACCGATAAGCTCACCTTGTAGGCTCATCTTCACATCTTCCGGCACTGGCTCGCCAGACACTTCCGATGCTGTTTCAATCACTTCCAGTACGCGGTCCGAATCCATAGTGAAGCTCAATAGACCATTGGCCGTTAGCGGCTGAGCCATGACTTTCTCACTTGCTGCCGCTGCTGCCTCACCACTGTAAAGCGTTAGGTGGCTGCCGTTTAGACGAGCAAATACATCCATTGGTTTACCCGCGTATGGTTCAAGCAGACCACCGATGTTCACTGGTTGGTTATCCGGTTGGATTTGAATCTGTGCCAGCTCAGGCATGAACATTTGTGCCGTTTGCAGCAGCATGTTTGGATCGTCCGCTGAGATAGAGAAGATCGCATCCAGCTGACCTAGCTCAGGTCCGTATTGGCCATTCATGTTCACATCAAGACCGAACATTTCCATGCTCAAACCTTTCAGGCCATTTGCCATACCCGCGCCCATGCTGATCGCCGGAGCTGGGTTTTGACCACGCATGTCATTTTGCGCCTGCGCTAGGATTGAACACTGGTACTCAGGGGTCGTTAAATCTGTCCAGATCTTACCAATCGCAGGTGCCAACGTTGCCACGTCTAGACCTAATGCCACGCTAAACATGCTCTGCTCACCATTTGATTCCGCTAAGACACCGCGCACTGATTGCAATGCTTCAAGAATCACTTGGTTTTTCGATTCAACAACAAAGCCGCCGTTGATGCGAGCTTTATCATCACCCGCGCTGTACTCGGCAAACGCGACCATTTGCGGCCAGTTTTCAGCGATTTGAGTGAACTCAGTGTGACACGCAGGAGAACGCAGTTGCTCTAGCGTTGGGTCAGAGTCGGCCATCTTCAGTTGGCGCGCCATTCTGTTGCCATCAAGTGTCGTTAGACCTTTAATGATTTCGCGGATGTCGAAAATACCGAATGAGTTGTTGCTCGCACCGTATTTAGTTTGTACCGCTTCAAGACGTCCGGAATCGACAATGCTGCTCTTCGGAGATTCAAGACCAAAAGCCAGTTTAAGTGGGTTCTCAACTCCAAGTTCAGGAATGTCGAAAGTTACGGTCAGCACGTTGTTAACCACTGCCACCGCCAGACCAATACCCAATTGTGGATCTTGCGAATCCGTTAGCTCGTAGCGGCGGAACTCCACCGTATCTAACTTAACAAGTTCGTGTTGAATGCCAGCAAGTTGCTCTTGCTCATCCAAGGTTTTCCATAGTGCCGCAGGGTTCTCTAGCTGTACCTTGTAAACAGGAACAAGGCCTAGGGTGTACATAATTGGGCTTACCATATCGCCCGTACCTAAGAAGGCTTTCAAGCTCTCAGGAGAAGACGCCGCAGCCATGTACGCATCCAAGAAGTTAACCGCAAACTCTAAACCAGGAGTCAGATCTTCTTCTGCGAACAGTTCTCCCATTGGTGGCTGCTGCGACGTACCGAATGCGTTCATGTACTCGTAGTGATTAAAAGGTTCCGTTTGGTAGGTAATCAACAAGGTATCCGCTGGAACTTGGGAAAGTAGCGAGGTTGAAGATTCACCTTGGGCAAGGTTATTTTGGTACACATACGCGGCACCGCCTGCTGCTGCGACCACTGCAGTAGCTAATAATAGTTTTTTCACGACCAACTCCGTTGTCTTAGTTTTATTTCCTCAAACCAACAGATTGGTTTGAGTGAGCATTAAGCCTTTAATGAACGCCATAAAGGATGAGAATCACCATTCGGGAACTCAGACGTTAATTTGCGTGCAACGCCATCATAAACCCCCAAACAAAGTTATCAATTTGCTGAATGCCAATTTCTTAAGATATCCAACATTTATAAGATGAACCGTGAAGTCGGTTAAACTGCGAAACCACACTATTAGCAACTTACTCAATAAAATTTCATAAATGCTATACCCTACCGGCCAAAGTCCACGCAATATTAAATCCAATTACCGATTTTTCTCTATTGTCTGAAAACAGCTCACGACCTGACATTTTCGTCGATTCCTCCTCTAGAAGACGGTCGTACTTTTACTTACAGTCAGAGCTATCAATAACGAATGTTGAACATCTATCGCGCCATTAATCACCATGAAAGATCAGCTGACTATCTCTATCTCCAACATCAATGGCTCTAAGCATTGGTACTTCAGCAAAACCATGCAGCGCAACTTTAAAACGGGCTTGGTGGCATTTCTTTTGGGATTAACCGCAACCGCTATCTTGATCAATCATCTTTATTCTCAGGTCGATGACGCCGTACTTGAGCAAGCAAAGTTAACCGAGCAATCACGCAGTATGGGTCAGGAGTTAAGTGAGCTAAAGGCTCTAAAATCAGAGCTAGAGAATGACCTATCGGAGCGAGAAGAGCGCGTTCAATTGGTCTCGGAGCGTTTAGGCGAATTGGAGAAAGTGCTCGGTGTCGTCAACGAATCCAACACTGAGAGTTTGGATGCACGCTTTGATACTGCAGCTATCACGTCTAATGTTCGAATGGTGATGCTCAACCAGATCCCTAACGGCTCTCCAGTCGGTAAAGCACGCCTTTCATCGGGGTTTGGCAAGCGCGTTCATCCGGTTACCAAAAAAACCAAAATGCACCGTGGGCTAGATTTTGCGGTAAACACTGGCACCAAAGTGTATGCCTCTGCTGATGGCGTGATAGAGACCACACGCCGAAGTAGCAAAGGGTATGGAAACTTACTGCGTATACAACATTCCTTTGGCTTTTCGAGCGCTTATGCCCACTTGAAAGAGTTCAAAGTCAAAACCGGTGAGTTCGTCAAAAAAGGCCAGCTCATCGCCATTTCTGGTAACACCGGGCTCTCTTCTGGTCCTCACCTTCATTATGAAGTGAGATTTATTGGAAGAGCCGTAAACCCAAGGCCATTCGTGGATTGGAACCTCAATAATTTTGAAGACATCTTTACCAAGGAGCGAAGAATACGATGGGAATCTTTAATCAAAACCGTGGAACAACGAGTGGCTCATCAGCTTCAACTCTCATCGCCAAAGGCTGTTCTGTTAGCGGAGAACTCAAAGTAGAAAGCGATATTCAGGTTGATGGCATCATCGAAGGCCAATTGCACGTCGAAGGGACATTGGTCGTCGCAGAGAGTGGCCGTGTTAAAGGCGACATCTACGCGAAACAACTGATCGTCAATGGTCTGCTTGATGGTAACTGCCATGCAGAACACATTCAGGTTTTAGCGAAAGGACGAGTCAGTGGCAAAATCTGGAGCAACAACCTGAGTATCGAAGCGGGCGGTAAGTTCTTCGGAGAGGCCGCAGAACTCCCAGAAAAAGAAGTGGTGACGCTAAAAGATAAATCCACAGAAACCAATAAAACCGATAAGTCACAAGCTCGCAAAAGCGCGTAATTAAGAATATCAAAAAGGGCACTGACTGTGCCCTTTTGAGTTATTGCTATACTTGCATTAGACCAAATTAGAATTCGTAAAACAGGCGAACACGCGCACCGAAATCGTCTTCTTCTTTAAACGCTTCGCTTGGTGAGTTCACGCTAAGATCGTTGGTAACGGTTGTGAAGTAAGAACCCAATAGCACTGAGAAGTTCTCTACCTCTAGTACGTCCGTGAACTCGTAAGAAGCATAAAGCGTAGATACCTTCACATCACCTTCTGCCCAGTCCTTGATCTCTTTGTTTTCGTATTCGTTCAACGCGTAAACGTAACCAATACCTAGCCCTTTCCACAGTGCGTTAACCCCTGTCGAGAAGTTGTTTTCATCCACCGCATCTAGGTAAGCCACGTTTGCGTTCACTGACCAATCACCGCTGGTCCAGTTACCTGTTAAGCCGTAACCAGTACGGTCAGAAATATCAACACCTTGGTCGGTCACCACCGCATCAGAAACGAGGTTGGTTTCCATCGAGGCTGCTAGGCTGAAATCACCCATTTGGTAAGCAACAACAGGGCGTACTAAGAAGGAGTCTTTGCTGCTGGTAATGGCTTGACCGTGATATGTTCCGCCATCGGTACCTTCATGGAAAAGATCCGAACGGTCACCAATCATGGTGCTCAGTTCCAGATAAAGATTGCCGAAGCTTTGGCTGTACATCAGCTGACCATCAGATCCACGGCCGCGCGCTTCTTTCATTTGATAGGTGTAAGCCGAGCCATCGGTGTAAAGCTCGTTAGAGGTATCACCTGAGTACTCTAAGAAGACATCCAAACCAACAGGGAACATGTCATACGCTTCGAAACGACCTGCTTTGATTGCCCAGCTGTCTTTCTTACCAAACTCAAAGTATGCGTCATCAAGATTTACATCACCCGTGCTTTCAAACAGAGGCTGCGCTTTTACGCCAACGTAGTGACCGTTACTGGTGAACTTCTCGCCGGCAAACTCGATCAGTACGCGGCCATCTTGGTTGAATTCTTGATCGCCAGAATCGTTCGACTCGCGATCTTGGTAGTTGAAGTTCAACTCAACGTCGCCGCCGATAGAAAAGTTACCTTCTTCGTTGTCGATAATGCTGATGCCCGCATTTGCCGATAGTGCCGTGCATACGCCGATGGCGCTCAGAGATAGTTTCAGTGCTTTGTTCATGTTAAACCCTATATGTATTAGATTTTATTGTGTAAATGTGCTGATTTCAGAGACAGAAAGTCCCGCCCCTTCTTATTGAGAAAGAAAGGCTTACTAAGATTTATTGTTGTTATTTGAGTATCCCCTAACCGCCGTAAATCTCGCGGTTAGGGAAATTTGGATTATCGAGAATTAAGCAGATTGCTTCGCGACTAGCTCAACCGCCTCACGCGTTAACTGAGCCAATTCTTCCCACTTGCCCGCTTCAATAAGCTTTTTATCGACCATCCAAGTACCGCCACATGCCAGCACTCGCGGTACGGCTAGGTAGTCTTTAATGTTCGAAGGATTGATACCGCCAGTTGGCATGATTTCCACATCACCATAAGGAGACAACAGTGCTTTCACCATGTTGACGCCACCAGAGGCTTCTGCCGGGAAGAACTTCAATGTTGTCAGTCCCATTTCTAACGCCGCTTCAACTGCGCTTGGGTTATTGACACCAGGTACAATATCAATACCAATCTCTTGGCAAGCTTTAACGGTGTTAGGGTTAAATCCCGGAGAAACCACAAAGGTTGCCCCCGCTTCTTTGGCTGCAATAGCTTGTTCACGATTGAGCACCGTACCAGCACCAATCAGCATGTTTGGCTGCGCTTCACGCAATAGACGAATCGCCTCGACAGCGGCATCGGAGCGAAACGTGATTTCGGCTGCTGGCAGACCGTTTTCTGCTAACACTCTACCCAATGGGATGATGTCTTCTGCGCGATCAATGGCGATCACTGGGATCACTTTTAACGCTTTCAATTGAGCTTTTAAATTCGACATGTTGTTTCCTGTAAATCTATTTCTTGAACTGAGCAATGGCCGTATTGGTTGCCAATCGTGGGATGATGGCGCCTTTGTGTTGAATCACGGTGCCTGCGAGGGTATTCCCATTCATACACGCTTGTTTGATGTTGCCACCAGACAAGTACGTCGCGAGGAAACCACCATTAAATGAATCGCCTGCTGAAGTGGTATCGATGACATTGTCTATGGGCGTTGTTGCCACAGAGTAAGGCTCAAATGTATTTGAATCCGCGACTAAACAGCCCTCTGCACCGAGCTTAACCACCACATTTTTCACCCCTTGCTTCTGCAAGCGCGTGATTGTGTCGTACGCCGTTGCATCACCCCAAATAAGCTGTTCATCATCGAAAGTGACCAACGCCAAGTCGGTAGTCTGGTACATCGCTTGATAGCATGTTTGAACAGTCTTCATTTGGTCTTGCGGCCAAAGTGCCGGGCGGAAGTTACTATCAAAAGCAATCTCAACACCCTTAGCTCGAAAGCGACTCAAAAGATCAAGCAGTTGGAGACGATCTTGCTCCGGCAGAATCGCCAAGCTAATACCACTGACAAACACCATATCAACTAGCTTGAGTGATTCCGCTACACGTTCAAACTCGGCGTGTTGGAGCAAGTAGCGCGCTGCCGATTGATTACGCCAGTAAAGAAAAGTGCGCTCGCCTTGGTCATCTAACTGAATCAGATATAGGCCCGGCGTGCGCGTTTCGTCTCTCAAGACTAGCTCCGTAGCCACACCTTCTTGTTGCCAACGCGCCACCATGCCGTCACTCAGTGGGTCTGTTCCCATGGCGGTGACGTATTGCACCTGCACTTGCGGTGATGCGTCTAGGGCTTGGCTGCAACGGCTGAGGTAAACCGCCGCGTTAAGGGTGTCACCACCAAACGTCTGCTGCATGTCGCCAAACGGCTTGCCGTTCAACTCGATCATGCATTCGCCAAGTATTGCGATTGTCTTCATAACAGTTCTTTTAAGCATGCTGAAGAGACCTGTCGCAGATGGACACGACAGGTCTACATAGAGAGAAAAGAGGATTATTTATTATCGATGCGTACAAACATCATGGTCATTGCGAACGACAGTGCAAACACACCAATCACGCCCAATACCGCTTGAATAAAGTTCTGAGTACCACTTGCCAAGTAAGCTGGCAGACTGAATACCGAAGAAAGAATGTAGCTTGTTAAGTGGGTATCGATAGTCACTGAAATCGCGCCGACGATACCTGTTGCTAAGCTCGCCATGAACAGTGCTTTGGTGTACTTAGTCAGCACGCCGAATAGCGCTGGCTCTGTGATACCAAGAATAGCGGTGACACCTGAGCTCACTGTCACTGAAGACTGCTCTTTACTTGCGTATTTGCGCTGCTTGTACCAAATCGCCATGGTCGCGCCTGCAATGCCTAGGTTACCCAAACACATAATTGGCATCAGCAAATCTTTTCCGTACAGCGCGAAGTTGTTCAAGCTGATTGGCGTCATGCTGTGGTGAATACCGAATACGATGGTAATTGGACGAGTTAAACCAAACACGAACCCGGTCAGCGTTGGTGAGATCTCTAATAATGAGCTCACAACCCAACCTGCGCCGTTACTTAGCCACATCCCCGCAGGGGCAACAACAGAGAGTACAAGAGTCGATGTCACAGTGAAAGCAAGTAGCGGAGTGAATACTGGTTTGGCAGAAGCAGGAACTAACTTATCTACCATAGGGGTGATTTTGGACAGTACCCAAACCGCTAGAATCGCAGGCACGATCGCGCCGCCATAGTTAAGCAACTCAATTGGAATCACACCAAATACGTTCAGCTCTGGGGTATTTCCTGCTTCAGAAAGAATGGTCGCTTTTTCCAATAACTTAGGCGACATCATCGCTGCAGCAACTGCTAACGCAATGTATTCGTTCACTTTAAACACTTTCGCCGCAGAGAAAGAAACCAACATCGGTAGGAAAAAGAATACTGCGAGAGAAATCGAACGGAAGAAGAACACCGTATCCGAGCTTTCTGAAATCACGTTGGTCGCAATTAAGCCCGATAGCAGACCCATCAACATGCCCGAACCCGCAATCGCAGGTACGACAGGCCCAAAGATGCCCGCCACCACGCGCATTGCGTTTTGGAATAGCTTGCCTTTCTCTTGCTCGATTTCTGCATCTTCTGGCGCAGCACTTGCCCCAGACAAGGCTAAGTACCATTTTTCAACGTCGACACCGATTATCACCTGTGTCTGACCTTGTCCAAGCACCACGCCTTTTACGCCTTGAATTGCTTCAAGTTTTGCTTTGTCGGCTTTCGATTCGTCCACCAGCTTGAAACGCAAGCGGGTCATGCAGTGGGTGATGTTAGCAATGTTCTCGTTGCCGCCAAGTGCTGCGACCAGTTCTTGTAGTTTCATGCTAAAGCTGTTTGCCTTGCCTGACGACGCATCGCCAGTTGCCATGTTTGTTTGTGTCAATTGCATCATACTTTCCTATGTGCTTTGTCTGCTCATTCACTGCGCTCATCTTAGCTACTGGTCATATTTATCCAATCGACAAATTAGTGATAAAACTCACACTAAAACGACTAAAAATTAAATTTTCGGCATTTTTAGCCAATTGGTTCGTTTTTCTTACCGAATTCAAAACAGGAACGAACCAGTTAAATTTAAGCATAATTTACCGCTTGTAATTTGTATTTTTTCACGCTTATATAAAATAAATCCTGTTAACCAGAGATAGTTTGAAGTGAACAAAAATACCATATCAAATATTGAGTGCGTGATTACCAAGCCAGACAGACATAACCTGATTACTGTTATTGTAGAAACAGAATCTGGTGTAACGGGCTACGGTTGTGCGACGTTCCAACAGCGACCATTGGCTGTAAAAACCATGGTTGATGAATATCTTAAGCCATTATTAATTGGTAAAGATGCGAATAATATTGAAGATCTGTGGCAAATGATGATGGTCAATGCATATTGGCGTAATGGCCCAGTGATCAACAATGCTATTTCTGGTGTTGATATGGCACTTTGGGATATTAAATCTAAATTAGCTAACATGCCGCTTCATCAATTATTCGGTGGTAAGTCTCGTGATGCTATTCAAGTATATACACATGCCACCAGTGATACGATGGAAGGCTTGTATGAGCAAGTCGATAAATACTTAGAGCAAGGTTATCAACATATTCGTTGTCAATTAGGCTTTTACGGTGGTGTGCCAGAAAATATTCAAACAGCACAAAACCCAACCCAAGGCTCTTACTACGATCAAGATCAATATATTGAAAACACAGTAGAAATGTTCAAAAATCTACGTGAGAAATATGGTAAGCAATTCCATATTCTTCACGATGTGCACGAGCGTTTGTTCCCGAACCAAGCGATTCAATTCGCAAAACAAGTCGAGCAGTATAACCCGTTCTTTATTGAAGATATTTTACCGCCAAGTCAAACAGAATGGTTGGATAATATTCGCAACCAATCGAGCGTATCTCTGGCTTTGGGTGAGCTGTTTAACAACCCTGAAGAGTGGAAAGCGTTGATCATCAATCGCCGTGTCGACTTCATCCGCTGCCACGTGTCGCAAATCGGTGGTATCACACCAGCACTGAAACTCGGTCACTTCTGTGAGAGCTTTGGCGTTCGTATTGCTTGGCACTGCCCACCAGATATGACGCCGATTGGCGCCGCAGTGAATACTCACTTAAATGTGCATCTGCATAACGCTGCGATTCAAGAACATGTAGAGTACAAAACCAATACACAGCGCGTCTTCCCGAACGCAGCAGAGCCAATCAACGGCTACCTATACGCATCTGAAATTGCAGGTATCGGTGTGGAGATGGATCGCGAAGCGGCACAAGACTTCCCTGTTGAATACCGCCCACACGAATGGACGCAAAGCCGTTTACCAGACGGCAGTATTCATACGCCTTAATGCCTCATTTGTCCTAGCGACGGCGTTAAATGCAGACCTAAAAAAACGACCGCTATTCGCGGTCGTTTTGATCTCGGTAGTTAAGACTCTCGGGATTAAACTTGGTGTGATAAGTACACTGGTAATTAATATCAATAATATCGCTCACCACAAAGACTTCACCTGTTTTTAAGAATCCTCGATTAGTAATATTCATCGCGGAACTATTACGTTTACAACCGAGTAAATCTGCATCTTCTTTTGACACGTTAATTGCTTGATAACTCGTTAAATAACTGTCGATTTCTAAACCTAGAGACAATACGTGTTTCTGTAGTGAACTTTCAATAATCTCATCGGTAATTTTAGGAAACATACTTACGGGTAATTTTGTTTCCTCAATCTGAGTAACTTTTCCCTGAATTAATCGCAGACGTTTAATATTCCACAGATATTCATCATCCTCGATAGAAAACATCTGCATTTCATGCGTAGTGGGTAGACGTTTATTCAGCTTTATTTTCTTGTATGAAATCTCACCAAATTTGTTTTCAGTAACCGAATTATAGATGAGTGGCGAACCAATAATTGAGGTATTAACGAAATAACCTGAACCTACTTTGGATTTCACAATACCAATCGCTTCAAGTTTAGATAGCGCCTTTCGTACCGAAAAACGAGAAATATCATACTTTTCCGCCAATTCACGCTCAGATGGTAACTTCACATCGATGACGTTTTGGCAAATTTTACTGATGATATCTTGAACTAGTTCTTCGTATTTCTTCATAAGCATTCAATTATTATCGACAATAAGTAATTTATACCATTTTTTACTTATCAATATAATCCAAATACCTCAATTAAGCTAAGAAACAGCTATAAGAAAGCAAAATAATTTAGATAGCTTTAACTAGGTGTCCATCTCTTATTTTTGTTGTGAAAGTGGCGCTTTCAGTAAGTGGATCGAGTTCATAACGGCTCAAACATACCATATGCTGTATCAAGTGATGCTCATCATTGAATCCCTGAGACCACGATAAGTAACTAGATCCTTTCTAATGTTTTTGAGCTTCATCGTACCTGTCGAAGTTTAAATGAAAGAGATACACAGTAAGACTGCCATTGCATCTGTCATTAACTGATGAGTTCAGGAAAAGTTAGAGTTGTCGTAAGTAGATCTACTAAAACTAAAGATTATAATTGAGACTCTCTATCACAAAACAATAGTCGTTTAATTAAGAATATCTACCATCACTTGAATCAGTATCACGAATAAATATTTTGTCTTAAAAAGTTATTCCAAAATATACTAATCATTTTCCTTGCCTACATAGAGCCTTGAACCAATATCGTAATAAAATATTCCACATTGAGTATAAACAGTTTAAATATGGAATAAACTATTTTGTGACGAATATACCAATAAACTTAATTTTCCTTAAATAGTATCTATTGAAAACAACGACTCTTTACAAGGTGTATTATGAATTCAAAAATAGCCACATCATTTATATTCTTATCGATGACCGTTGGCTGTCAGTCTAACTCAAAAGATACTTATGACTTTTCAAATGTTGATAAAGTGATTAAGCAAGATATATCTGATGGTTTTCCTAGTGCAACCATTGGTATTTGGTATAAAGGAGATATTATAAAAATTGATTCTTATGGATACATTAAAATCCATGATGAATATACACCAAAACGACCACTCGGCAGCACTGAACATAATAATGACGTTAGCCTACCTAGTGAGAAGTTAATTCCAGCGGTAGATAATACTATTTACGATCTAGCATCAAACACAAAAATGTTCTCTACTAACTACGCAATTCAATATTTGGTTTCTAACGGGAAATTAGATTTAGATCAACATGTATCAGACATTCTTCCTGAGTTCGCAGATCAACCTACCGACCTGATCAAAGGCAAGTCTGAGATAACAGTACGAGACCTTTTACAGCATCAAGGTGGGCATAAGCCAAGTGTCGAATTCTACAAAGAAACAGGGGATATGTACTCCCAGTCTCGCGAAAAGACTTTAAACATAATGCTCAAGACCGAGTTGATGCAAGCTCCTCACACCGCTGTAACCTACTCTGATATTGACTATATGATATTAGGGCAAATCATCGAAAAAATTACGGGTATGACGCAAGACAAGTTTATGCATGACACGTTTTATCAGCCTATGGGACTTGAGAGAACCGGATATAACATGTTGACTTCCCCCCTTTATGGCAATGCTTTCACCTTAGATGATTTTGCTGCAACAGAAATATATGGCAATAGTAGAGAAGGACAAATTCATTTTAATAACATTCGAGAGCATACGCTTCAGGGCGAAGTCCATGATGAAAAAGCTTATTACTCAATGGAAGGTGTCGCTGGTCATGCTGGGTTATTTTCTACCGTTGAAGATATGTTATCTCTAATGTCCATCATGATTAATGGTGGAGAGTTTGATGGCGTTCAATATTTTTCTGAAGAAACCATAGAGGAATTTTTAACTCCGATAGAAAACCATGAAGAAAGTGGTTATGCATTAGGATGGAATATAAATTATCAGCACGAAAATACATGGTTATTTGGTCGCTATGCTAGTGAAAATACTTACGGACATTCCGGGTGGGTAGGGACAGCATCCCTAATCGATCCGGATAATGAATTAATGGTCATTCTTTTAAGCAATAAAAAGAATACACATATAAAGATGGACTGCGGAGAGGCGGTTTGTGGTGCATTTGAAGGTGACAAAATGAAAATAGGTGATTATGACCCTATTTTTGAAGAAATATATAAATCTCTTAATCTATCTAACTGATTCACACCAAAAGACAAATTATATTTAAACATGAGTACAAAACATGAAACGATATATATATGCAGCACTACCATTAATTATTATTATTATGGGATGTCAGAGTAATAATAATGATGATAATCATACAACTGATACTAAAATAACACTTGGTATAGAAAATACCGACCAATATCTAACGTACTTACAAAACAAACGAGTAGGTTTAGTCGTCAATCCCACGTCGCATTTATCTAATGGCGAACACACTATAGATTTTATGCTTAGTCAAGGAGTCCATGTCACGACTCTTTTTGCACCTGAACATGGTATCCGGGGGGAACAAGAGGCAGGAGAAGAAGTCGAAGATGGCATTGATGTCGAAACCGGCTTACCCGTCATTTCACTTTATGGCGACCATAAGAAACCAACAGCGGAAGATCTTGAGAACGTAGATGTTTTAGTATTTGACATACAAGATGTTGGTGTACGTTTTTATACCTACATAAGTACCATGCACTACGTAATGGAGAGCGTGGCTGAGAACAACAAAGAGATTGTCATTCTAGACCGTCCAAACCCAAATGGGGATTATGTTGCCGGCCCCATCATGGAACCAGAGTTCACCTCATTCGTTGGCATGCACCCGATCCCCGTAGTTCATGGTTTAACAGTCGGTGAACTTGCCAACATGATTAACGGTGAAAGATGGCTTTCTAACGGTATTCAGATACCAAAAGAGGACATTGTTGTAGCTGAAATGCAAGGCTACGACCATAGCACTCACTACTCTCTACCAACCCCTCCTTCTCCAAATCTTCAAACCGACAATGCTATACAGTTTTATCCTTCTCTTGGTCTATTTGAAGCAACAAGCATCAGTGTGGGACGTGGCAGTAAAACACCTTTCGAGGTAATCGCTTTTCCAGATCCCCAACTCAAAGTAAATATTGAATTTTTGCTTGATGACACCTCCGCTACTTGGCCACAACGGGGCCAATATGTTTACGGTGAGAGTTATCAAGTTTCTCAAACCAGCCCATTCAACTTTACTCTTCAGCCACTTTATGACTGGTATTGGAACATGCGTGATATGGGCTATGCGAGCTCTGAAATCATCGATAGACCTGAGTGGTTAAGCTCGTTACTCGGAACGGATAAAGTGCTGCCAATGATCATAAATGGCGTCCCATTAGAAGACATTGAAGCCTCTTGGGATAGCAATCTCAGTAGCTACGAAAACATGAGAACTGAATACTTAATTTATACAGAACAGAGCAACAAATCGGAGGGGGAATAATGAAAAAACAAACACTCTGTATCTTATCAATACTGGGAACTTTATCCGGCTGCAATAATGGAGACGGTAATGAACAGTCTTTAGAACAACGCGCTGAAAGTATCTTATCGGAGATGACAACCAGAGAAAAAATAGCGCAAAAAATCACCATGTCATTTCGTTATTTCTGTGCCGATGATGTGGAAGAATGTTCGACAGGATTGACTCAAATAAACGAAAGTGTCAGAAGAGTGATCAAAGAGGAAAGTATCGGTGGTGTAATCCTTTTTTCCTCAAACATGGATGGCATCAAGAATACCGCTCGCCTAATCTGGGATATGCAAGATTCCGTCAGTGATGACCAGCCTTTAGGCTTATTCATGACCATTGATCAAGAAGGTGGAAACGTCGTACGCCTTCCAAGAGAACAAGCAACAAACTTCGCAGGTAATATGGCTCTTGGTGCAGCTTACCTGAGCGATCAATTTAATGATAATCTAGCCTACATGCAGGGCTTAATTCTAGGTCGAGAGGTCGGTTCTATAGGGTTTAATGTCAACTTTGCCCCAGTCGTTGACGTACAAAGTAACCCACTCAACCCTGTTATCAATGTGCGCTCTTTTGGTGAGTCTCCCGAAGATGTAGGAGTACTTGGTGGCCAGACAAGCATGGGGATGTCAGATGCCCACGTTGTATCTGCTTTTAAACATTTTCCAGGGCATGGTGATACCGAAGCTGACTCTCACTATGGTTTACCACGCGTAAACAAGACGCTAGAAGAAGCGTATGCGACCGATCTATACCCTTATATATCAACAATACAGGCAGGCACACAACCCGATATGATTATGACCGCACATATCCAATATCCTGCACTTGATGACTCCGTCCTCTATACGTCAAAAGAAACCGACGATACTCCTATAGGCTCTGAAATCCTTGTCCCTGCAACTTTGTCTTATCACATTCAAACTGAGTTATTAAGAAACGAGCTAGGTTATAGCGGATTAACTATCTCTGATGCATTAGATATGAAGGGAATCGCAGATTACTTCACCGAAGAAGATGCGGTTGTGAAACTATTCAATGCAGGCGTTGACATTGCATTGATGCCAACTGAATTTTACTCACAGAAAGACGATAACAAAGTTACACATATTATTGATGCTGTAATGGAAGCCGTAGACAAACAAGAACTGTCGATAGAATTGATCGATGATTCGGTAAAAAGGATCATTTTGACAAAACTTGAAAACAATATCTTGAATGAAAATGGAGCAACTGACTTCGAGGATGTCTACAGCTATAGCTTAGAAGTGCTTCAGTCCAGCGAACACAAAGAAGTAGAAAAGGAGATCGCCGATAAATCAATTACCATTGTTAAAAACAATGGATTACTCCCAGCCAACGCAAGCACACTTGGTAAAATTCATATTATAACCCCATGGGAAGAACAGGGCGCAGCAATACAAATACAGCTAGAACGAAATAATGTATCCCCCTTTGACATCTCACGAACCAAATTTTCTAACACAAGCTGGGATGAAGCCATTGTTGATATTGATAATACAGATACTCTAGTTATTGGTACTAATTCCACTGCACCTTCACCTGTTGAAGACGATGGCATACCAAACGCAACTAAGATGGTCGCATTTTCAAAAGGCACGAAGGCACCGAAGAATTTATCGAACTACTCTTTAGTACGTGCTTCGACTCTTCCTACCGACGAGTCAATGAGTGAAGAGCAACTCGCTCGATATTTATTTGAGTACGCCTCACAAAAGGAAAAACAATCCGTTCACCTATCTCTTCGAGCACCCTACGATATTGTGAATTATGACGATATTGTTGATACATCTATAGCTGCATACAACTACTACGGCTATGAAAATGGTTCAATGCGTGGCCCTTCTCTACCGGCTGTTATCGACACATTAATGGGGGTAAACAAGCCAAAAGGACGACTCCCAGTCAATGTCTATGAGATAGAGCTCGATGAAGATGGAAACACTGTGTTGGG
>NZ_BAOG01000154.1 GCF_000400365.1 Vibrio jasicida CAIM 1864 = LMG 25398
CCATCAAAGCGGTCGATACGGACAATAAAGAAGTCACGCAAACCACGACAGCGGCTGCATTGGGTAAATGGAATACGACGTTAGACGTCTCTGGTCTTAAAGACGGCACCATTACGGTGACGGTGAACGGTACTAACGATTTGGGCGCACCAGCAAAAGAAGTGGGGACGACATTTACGT
>NZ_BAOG01000153.1 GCF_000400365.1 Vibrio jasicida CAIM 1864 = LMG 25398
GACAGATTCGGTATTGGGCCCAAGTTTTTGCTATCCATGGTGCAGCTTCATTTTTACCAACTAAACATGCTGTTTCTGCTCAAACAAAACTAAAAGCATTAAATTTAATGTGGACGAATGACTGGTCTCTCTCGCACACTAGCGCAGTATTTAACCTCTCGTCCCCTGGGATACTATCTGTCTGGCTCAAAAGATTTAACGAGCTCGGTATCAAAGGGCTCAAAATTCGCCAGAAAGGAAGACCTTCAATGAAACAGCAGCCTC
>NZ_BAOG01000152.1 GCF_000400365.1 Vibrio jasicida CAIM 1864 = LMG 25398
GACGGTAAGCTGCAAGTGTTTGCGGGCAACAACAAAGTGGAAGGCGACGTTGAATTCTCTGGCGGCCTATCTGGTGAGCTAGGTCTAAGCGACGGTAAGAAAGTAACGGTTGATACTATCGACGTAACATCAGTAGGTGGCGCACAAGAATCTGTAGCTATCATTGATGCAGCATTGAAATACGTAGACAGCCACCGTGCAGAGCTAGGTGCTTTCCAAAACCGTTTCAACCACGCAATCAGCAACTTGGATAACATCAACGAGAACGTGAACGCGTCGAAGAGCCGTATCAAAGATACCGACTTCGCGAAAGAAACGACTCAAATGACCAAGTCACAAATTCTATCTCAAGCGTCAAGCTCAATCCTTGCGCAAGCAAAACAAGCGCCAAACTCAGCGCTAAGTCTTCTAGGTTAATCCCTAACCTAAGACAAGAACCATATTGGCTCGTGGTGAGAGATGAGCGAGTAAACCCAGCTTCGGCTGGGTTTTTTATGTCTGATTTTTTATTTTAATCGAGTGTTATTTATCCCCAATCGTAATATTAGAGATTCATCACACTTCATTAAGTCGAAGAAAATAATCGCAAAAAATTGAAATTTTCTCCTAAAGGATATTTATAGGCCGCCGTTAAAGGGACTGAGAGAAATGAGATGTACCTAAGTGAGGTGAGAGACACGACGGTACATCAACTAAAGCCTTAAGGAGATCAACTATGGCGATTAACGTTAATACTAACGTTTCTGCGATGACCGCACAGCGTTACCTAAACCAGGCGGCTGAAGGTCAACAAAAATCAATGGAGCGTTTGTCTTCGGGTTATAAAATCAATAGCGCGAAAGACGATGCTGCCGGTCTACAGATTTCTAACCGTTTGAACGCACAGAGCCGTGGTCTAGACATGGCTGTGAAAAACGCGAACGACGGTATTTCTATTGCACAGGTTGCTGAAGGTGCAATGAATGAATCTACCAACATCCTACAACGTATGCGTGACCTATCGCTTCAATCTGCGAACGGTTCGAACTCAAAATCAGAACGTGTAGCGATCCAAGAAGAAGTTACAGCGCTTAACGACGAACTAAACCGTATCGCTGAAACAACCTCTTTCGGTGGTAACAAGCTTCTTAACGGTACTTACGGTACTCAATCTTTCCAAATCGGTGCGGACTCTGGTGAAGCGGTCATGCTTTCTATGGGTAACCTACGTTCTGATACTTCTGCAATGGGCGGTAAGAGCTACGCAGCAGAAGACGGTAAAGATGCATCTTGGGCGGTTGGTGACAACACTGAACTTAAGCTGAACTACACCAACAAGCAAGGTGAAGAGAAAGAGCTGACTATCACTGCAAAGCAAGGCGATGATATTGAACAGCTAGCAACTTACATCAACGGTCAAAGCGACGACGTTAAAGCGTCTGTTGGTGAGGACGGTAAGCTGCAAGTATTCGCTGCTACTCAAAAAGTAACAGGTGATGTTGAGTTCTCTGGCAACCTAGCAGGTGAAATTGGCTTCGGTGATGCTAAAGACGTAACGGTTAAAGACATCGACGTAACGTCAGTTGCAGGTTCTCAAGAAGCGGTAGCTATCATCGATGGCGCACTAAAATCAGTAGATAGCCAACGTGCGTCTCTTGGTGCATTCCAAAACCGTTTCAACCACGCAATCAGCAACCTAGACAACATTAACGAGAACGTTAACGCGTCTAACAGCCGTATTAAAGATACTGACTACGCGAAGGAAACAACGGCGATGACTAAGTCGCAGATCCTTCAACAAGCAAGTACTTCAATCTTGGCACAAGCAAAGCAGTCACCATCTGCGGCGCTGAGCTTGTTGGGCTAATTGGGTCGACTCAGCCTAGTGATACCATCACCAAAGCGATAGACCTAATCGTTAGCTCATAAGGTGGAAGGGAGATTGTAATGGAAATATCCTCCTACGCATCGAACATCCAGCCTTACGGCACACCGAGTGGCACAAAAGTTGCTAAAGAAAATGGCATAGGCACGCCTAGCACAGCAAGTTCAAACGGTAACACTTCGCCTGTAAAAGCGAAGGAAACCGAACGTGACCTCTCTGTTCAAGCTGCGATTGAAATGGCGGAATCCCGCCAAGAGCTGAACAAAGAAGAGCGCGAGAAAATGGTTGAGCAAATGAATGAATTTGTGAGCGCCATGAATAAAGGAGTGGCGTTTCGAGTCGATGAAGAATCGGGTCGAGACGTCGTGACGATTTACGAAGCCACAACCGGTGATGTAATTCGTCAGATTCCTGATGAAGAAATGCTAGTGGTATTGCGTCGCCTAGCTGAGCACACAGCTAACCGCGGTTTGTTAGTTGAAAAGGTGTAAGTCGTTTTTGAGGTGATTTGATGAGTTTAGGCCCTTTGGGGATGTCTGGTGGCATGGATATCAATTCCATGGTCAGCAAAATTGTAGATGCCGAGCGTGTGCCAAAGCAGCAACGCATCGACAACGAGCGTACGACAATTGACGCCAGCATCAGTGCCTACGGGCGACTCAGAGAATCGTTGGATACGATGAAAAATCTCATGACGAACTTTCGTCAGGAGAAGGCGTTTGCCGTTCGTTCTGTAGAGACAACGGACGACGCAGTCGTATCTGCGACCGCAACTACTGACGCTATAGCCGGTAAGTATGCTATCGATGTGTTGCAGCTTGCACAGAGCCATAAAGTGGCTTCTGACGTTCTGCCAGAAGACGTTAAGTTTGGTCCTGGTAAGCTGCAGATTTCTCTTGGTGATGACACCTTCGACGTTAATGTCCGTTCTAGCTCTAAGCTAGTTGATGTCGTTCGTGGAATTAACGGCGCTAAGGATAACCCTGGCGTACGTGCTTCCTTAATTAACGACGTAGAAGGGCCGCGTTTGATCCTTGCTTCGAACCTGTCGGGCAAGGACCATCAACTTAAAGTCAGTGTGGACGCCGAAGCCGGCAGCCCTCTGAAACATTTCGAATACAAAACACTGGAAGACCGAGTGAATGCGCTTGAAGAAGCACGTGAAGCGGCTGAAGCAGTGTTAGGGCCTCTAAAAGCGCCTGAAACCGATGCAAACCAACCGGAAGCGTTGGATGCAGACGGCAATCCTATACCTCCTGAAGAACAACAAGCGGCAGAGAATGTGCCAGATGGCGCAACGGATGAACCGATCTCTGCGGCCGGTGCTGCCGCTGCGAAAGCGGGTCAAGAAGCGATAGAAAAAGCCAATCAACGAGCGGGTATGCGTCCGCAAGACAGTATCCCTGGCTGGACTGAAACCGCTTCAGGTACACTCCTCGATTCTTACCGTCCACCGGAATTAGAGTTGGACGAAGATGCGATCGCCAAAGCGCCAGACGTACCGGGCTGGAACAATACCGCCTCAGGTACGTTGACTGATTCTTACGTCACAACCAAAGAAGCCAAGCAGCAATTAGAGCAAGAAAAAGCCGAGATCGAAGAAAAGATTGCGGATGAAAAACAAGCGCTTGACCAAAAAGTGGAACGTGGAGAACTGACAGAAGAAGAAGCAAAGACCATCCATCGCGCTAAATTAGAACCCGAAGAGCGTGAACGTCTTGAAAAGATAGATGTAGCAGAAGCTAAAATTGCTGAGGCTCAAAAATCCTTCGAGGCTTACACCGGTATGGCTCAAGTCCAAGCAGGACAAGACTCCATGGTGATGCTGGATGGTGTTGCGCAGTTGTCGAGTCACAACAACGTCATTGAAGATGCCATTGAGGGCGTGAACCTCACTTTGAAAGGCAAATCAGAGCTGGGTAAACCGCCTGCTGAAATCGGTGTTGAATATGACCGTCAAAGCGTGCGCTCAGATATCGAAAGCTTTGTTTCGGCTTACAACGCGTTCTATCAAACATCCAAAGCATTAGCGAATGTCGACCCAACGACAGGTCAACGCGGGCCTTTAGCGGGTGACAGTACTGTTCGTAATGCTGATTCTCGGTTGAAATCGGTCTTTTCGACCAACATTGAAAAAGCACCAGAAGACCTAAAATCGCTGACTGAATTTGGCATTACTACGACTCGTCAAGGTACGCTAGAAATCAACTACGACATGCTTGATCGTCAGCTGAACAACAACTTCAACGAGTTAGAGAAGTTCTTTGGTGGCAATACCGGTTTTGCCAAACGTGTGGAAGATGCGATTCAAGGCATCACGGGTTTCACTGGCAGTATCCGTACTCGTGAAAAAAGCCTGACTGAACAAAATTATCGTCTGAGTGATGATCAAGCGGCACTCGATCGCCGCATGGACAGCTTAGAGAAGCGCACTCATGCAAAATTCGCTGCCATGCAAGACGCTACTGGCAAGATGCAAGGCCAACTTGGAGCGTTAATGAACGCGCTGGGCTAATAGATGCGAAATGAACTCATTGAAATAGGTGATATTGATCAACTAATTACGAAAGAACTGGAAAAAGTCGACGTTAATGCTGAAGAAATTCAACGTTTGGTCGATATCAGGGAACGGTTATTGCAAAACCTGCTACCCATTGTCGAGAGCAATCCGGTGCTAAAGCAGGAAGTAGAATGGCAAAACTTGCTCATTCGTACCAAAAGAATTGTCGAGCTGATGCAGGCAGAGACTTCTAACGTGGGTAAAGAACTTCATAAGTTCCGTTATGGTCAGCGTTCGCTTCAGCAGTACAAAAAATTTATATAAAAGAGGAATACTATGCGCGGTTCTTTGCAAGCATACAAAAAGGTATCAGTCGACAGCCAATTGAGCGCGGCTTCTCCGCACAAAGTCATTCAAATGCTAATGGCAGGTGCAATTGAGCGTCTGATCCAAGGTAAAGCAGCAATGCAAGCAGGCAATATTCCTGCAAAAGGTGAGCGTCTAGGTAAAGCGTTGGACATCATCATCGCACTGCGCAGCTGTCTGTCGATGGACGACGGTGGTGATATTGCATCAAACTTAGATTCACTTTACGAGTTCATGATCACTCAGATCTCGGCAGCGAACCATCAGAATGATCCTCAGCCAATCGACGACGTTATCGATATTATCCGTGAGATCAAATCAGCTTGGGACCAGATCCCGACTGAATTCCACAACCTAACAGCAGCAGAAGTGGGCATTTAATAATCAAAACAATACCTTACTTAAATAGTAGGGTATTGCGTCTGATTGCACAGAAAGTTATTCAGTAAAGTTACAATCAAGCTCACACCTCTTTATTGCTTGGTTGCCTTATTTTTTTATTCAAATAAAATAGAAGTCATTAGTGGCCCCTAATGGCTTTTTTTTGTTGCTGATTTTCCTATTTTGTCTATCGTTAATTGAGAGTGGTCCCCCCTTTTTACACTCAATTGCGCAAATCAAGGTCTGGCCGCAACACACCCATAATAAAGGCAATCATTCTTACTTATGCAAGGTTTGGCAAAGCTGCTTGTAATTGATGACGATGCACCAAGTCGTTTAAATATAAGCAATATATTGGAATTTGTTGGAGAAAGTTGCGAAGCGGTCAGTTCTGACCAGCTAGGCGATGTAGACTGGTCTAGCGTGTGGTCAGGTTGTATTGTCGGTAACATCTCGGCGGGTAGTGCTGCGACAACAGTGATGGCTCACCTTAATGAAGCCTACCATATCCCACTTCTCATCTTGGGCTCGTTTCCGCTGCCTGTTGATGACTTGCCAAATTTCGTTGGGGAGTTAGAGCAACCGCTGAACTACCCACAACTTAGCGAAGCACTGCGTCACTGCAAAGATTTCCTTGGTCGCAAAGGCGTTAACGTTGTTGCAAGCGCACGAAAAAATACTCTTTTCCGTAGCCTTGTAGGCCAAAGCCGTGGCATTCAAGAAGTTCGTCATTTGATTGAACAAGTTTCTAATACTGAAGCAAACGTACTGATCTTGGGTGAATCTGGCACGGGTAAAGAAGTCGTCGCACGCAATATTCATTACCATTCTGCTTACCGTAATGGTCCGTTTGTGCCAATTAACTGTGGCGCAATTCCGCCAGAGCTGTTGGAAAGTGAACTGTTTGGTCACGAGAAAGGTGCTTTCACGGGGGCATTGACCTCGCGTAAAGGCCGATTCGAATTGGCAGAAGGCGGTACGATCTTCCTTGATGAAATTGGCGATATGCCAATGTCGATGCAAGTGAAGTTACTGCGCGTTCTACAAGAGCGATGTTTTGAACGTGTAGGTGGTAACACCACGATTAAAGTAAACGTTCGTGTTGTAGCAGCAACGCACCGCAACCTAGAGAACATGATCGATGATGGCACATTCCGTGAAGATCTGTTCTACCGCCTCAATGTATTCCCAATCGAGATGCCGGCGCTGAAAGCACGTAAGCAAGATATTCCATTGCTACTGCAAGAACTGATGACGCGTTTGGAAGCCGAAGGTGGGCAACCAATTTGCTTTACGCCTCGTGCAATTAACTCCTTAATGGAACACAACTGGCCGGGTAACGTTCGCGAGCTTGCGAACCTTGTTGAACGCATGATTATTCTGTACCCGAACAGTTTGGTCGATGTAAATCATCTGCCAACCAAGTACCGTTACAGTGATATCCCTGAGTTCCAACCAGAAGGTAACCCATTTACTTCGGTTGAAGAACAAGAGCGTGACGTGTTCCAAGATATCTTCTCTGAGAACTTCAGTTTTGAAGATCAAAGCGATCTGGACCACAACATGAATGCGCCTCAAGCACTGCCGCCAGAAGGCGTGAACTTGAAAGAGCTATTAGCCGATATGGAAGTCAATATGATCAGCCAAGCGTTAGAAGCGCAAGGTGGTGTGGTTGCACGAGCAGCAGATATGCTTGGAATGCGACGCACGACTTTGGTTGAGAAAATGCGTAAATACAATCTACAACGATAGGTAAAGTCTGACGTTCATACGGTTAAACTCTGAACGTTTTGTTATCTTTTCTGACAATAAAACCGCACTTTTCTTAGTGTCAACTTCTTGTCGATAACATAACGCTATGATAAATATAGAAAACAGCTTGGTATGCTAATTGCTTACCAAGCTGTTTTAGTATTTAAATGGCGATATTTCGACAGGCAGTGAATGGACAATAACACCAACCAATCCCATTTAGACTCAGTAGAGAATCAAGTAGAGCGTTACAAACAAGTTTTGGACGTGATGCCTGCTGGTGTGATCTTGCTCGATACACACGGTGTTGTGCGCGAAGCGAACCCAGAAGCACATCGAATTCTAGAGATTCCACTGGTCAACGAGAAATGGTTCAACATCATCCAAGCGGTCTTTGATCCGCGTGAAGATGATGGTCATGAAATCTCACTGCGTAATGGACGTAAAGTTCGCTTGGCGATCTCCGCTTCGGCGACGGGACAGCTGATTCTGATCACCGACTTGACCGAAACACGCTTGCTGCAATCACGCGTGAGTGATTTGCAACGACTGTCCTCCTTAGGTCGCATGGTGGCGTCTTTGGCTCACCAAGTAAGAACGCCGTTATCGAGTGCCATGCTATATGCATCAAATTTAGGTGCGCCAAATCTCCCTCCAGCGACAAGAGAGCGATTTCAAAGCAAATTAATGGATCGACTGCACGATTTGGAGAAGCAGGTTAATGATATGCTGCTTTTTGCCAAGGGTGGTGATAATAAAGTCATTAAGCCATTTAACATTGCTCAGCTTGTTGCGGAATACCAGCCGATGGTGGAAACCGCGCTGAAGAACAATAACATTGACTACTTCTTAGAAGTGGAAGAAGAACAGACTGAGCTGTTAGGCAATGCTAACGCCATTGCATCCGCACTGAGTAACTTGGTGATGAATGCGATTCAGATGTCTGGAAAGGAATCACAAATAGATGTCTTTTTCCGCCCGGTTAACGGTGAACTGCGCATTTCTGTGCAAGACAGCGGGCCGGGAGTACCAAAAGAACTACAAGCCAAAATTATGGAGCCGTTTTTTACCACGCGTTCTCAAGGAACCGGGTTGGGGCTCGCTGTAGTTCAAATGGTTTGCCGTGCCCATGACGGTCGATTGGAACTCATTTCAGAGCAGGGCGATGGAGCCTGCTTTACCATGTGCATTCCGCTAGAGCGAGTGCAAGCAGATACTGGAGAATCATAATGGCGCAAAGCAAAGTGCTGATCGTAGAGGACGATGAAGGTCTTCGTGAAGCCCTAGTAGATACTCTGGCTCTGGCAGGGTACGAATGGTTAGAAGCCGATTGTGCAGAAGATGCGTTAGTAAAACTAAAGTCAAACGCGGTCGACATCGTGGTTTCTGACGTACAAATGGCAGGCATGGGCGGTTTGGCTCTGCTACGCAATATCAAACAGAATTGGCCGAACTTACCCGTTCTTCTTATGACGGCTTACGCAAACATTGAAGACGCAGTATCAGCAATGAAAGAAGGTGCGATTGATTACATGGCGAAGCCATTTGCACCAGAAGTACTGCTGAACATGGTGAGCCGTTACGCACCAATTAAGAGTGACGATAACGGTGACGCGGTCGTGGCGGACGAGAAAAGTCTGCGCCTATTGGCTTTGGCTGACAAAGTCGCGCGCACCGATGCAAACGTGATGATCTTGGGCCCAAGTGGCTCTGGTAAAGAAGTGATGTCCCGTTACATCCACAATGCATCTAATCGCAAAGATGGCCCTTTTGTCGCAATCAACTGTGCAGCAATCCCAGACAACATGCTTGAAGCGACGTTGTTCGGCTACGAGAAAGGTGCGTTTACCGGTGCGGTTCAAGCGTGTCCGGGTAAGTTTGAGCAAGCACAAGGCGGTACGATTTTGCTGGATGAAATCAGTGAAATGGACTTGAGCTTACAAGCGAAACTGCTACGTGTTTTACAAGAGCGAGAAGTGGAGCGTTTGGGTAGCCGCAAGAGCATCAAACTCGATGTGCGCGTTCTTGCCACTAGTAACCGTGACCTCAAGCAGTACGTCTCAGAGGGCAACTTCCGTGAAGACTTGTACTACCGCTTGAACGTATTCCCAATTTCATGGCCGGCACTTTGTGAACGTAAGGGGGATATTGCGCCACTTGCAACGCATCTTGCTGAACGTCATTGCAGCAAAATGGGCATGCCAGTACCTAAGTTCTCACCAGTTGCATTAGATAAACTGCTTCAATATCCATGGCCGGGTAACGTTCGTGAGTTGGATAACGTGGTTCAGCGAGCACTCATTTTGAGCGAAAATGGTGACATCGATGCAGAACACATTTTGTTGGAAGGTGTAGATTGGCAAGATGCAAGCAGCCTACAATCTGTTGTGCAAAATGCTGAGGTTTTGGTTCCCGATGTTAAGCCTGTCGCGCAAGTGGATCCGATCAATCGTGTTGCTGCTGGTGGTGAAGGCCTTGGTGGTGAACTGCGTGACCAAGAGTACGCGATCATTTTGGAAACCTTGATCGAATGTAACGGCCGCCGCAAAGAGATGGCAGAGAAGTTAGGTATTAGTCCGCGTACCCTGCGTTACAAACTCGCCAAAATGCGTGACGCTGGTATCGATATTCCTGCTTAGTACTCACATCAATAGCCATAGGACAAAAGTGTGGGTACACTACGGCACTATTGTCTTATGGCACAGTAATTGCTGTGTCAATAATCAGTTTTAGTTAATAGTCAAACTTTTGGCTTAGAGGTGACAATGAAAGTTGATGGTATTCAAGCACAAATGCGCGCCATGATGGTGGAAGCGACCAACACCGCTCCCGTTGCAACTGGTGCGAAAGTAGGGGCGGATTTTGGCGATCTCCTCACTAAAGCCATCAATAACGTTAACTCACTTCAAAAAACATCCGGCGACCTGCAAACGCGTTTCGATCGTGGTGACGCTGATGTTTCCCTTTCTGACGTTATGATTGCTCGTAACAAGTCCAGTGTTGCATTTGATGCCACTGTACAAATCCGCAATAAGCTCGTTGAGTCCTATAAGGATCTCATGAACATGCCAGTGTAATTTAGGTAATAAGTGTGGCAGACAAGTCTACAGATTTAACCGTCACCGATGGCGGCGCAGATGGTGCACTGATCGCTGGCTCAGATTTGGATGTGGATAGCCAAAACCCAGATCTTGAAGAGCGTAGTGCGTCAAAATTCGATATGGCAGTAGGTGACCTCGATTTACTTCGACAGGTTGTGCTTGTGCTGTCTATCTCTATCTGTGTTGCGTTAATCGTGATGCTGTTCTTCTGGGTGAAAGAGCCGGAAATGCGCCCTCTAGGTGCGTATGAAACCGAAGAATTGATCCCAGTGCTGGATTATCTTGATCAGCAAAAAATCAACTACAAGCTTGATGGCAACACCATCTCGGTTGAGTCGAGTGATTACAACTCGATCAAACTCGGCATGGTGCGCTCAGGTGTGAACCAAGCGACTGAGGCGGGTGATGATATTCTGCTGCAAGACATGGGCTTTGGTGTATCACAACGTTTGGAGCAAGAACGTTTGAAGCTCAGCCGCGAGCGCCAACTTGCGCAAGCGATTGAAGAGATGAAGCAAGTGCGTAAAGCACGTGTGCTTCTTGCTTTGCCAAAACACAGTGTGTTCGTACGTCACAACCAAGAAGCGTCTGCTTCGGTATTTTTGACACTCTCTACTGGCACAAGCCTTAAGCAACAAGAAGTTGACTCCATCGTAGACATGGTGGCGAGTGCTGTTCCTGGCATGAAGACGTCACGTATTACGGTGACCGATCAACACGGTCGTCTATTGAGCTCAGGCTCACAAGATCCTGCCTCTGCAGCTCGTCGTAAAGAGCAAGAACTTGAACGCAGCCAAGAACAAGCGCTACGAGAAAAAATTGATTCCGTCCTGCTGCCAATCCTAGGTTTTGGTAACTACACGGCGCAAGTAGACATCCAAATGGATTTCAGTGCCGTAGAGCAGACTCGCAAACGTTTCGACCCAAATACACCAGCGACACGAAGCGAATATGCACTCGAAGATTATAACAACGGTAACATGGTGGCAGGCATTCCTGGCGCTTTGAGCAATCAACCGCCGGCGGACGCGTCTATCCCACAAGACGTCGCGCAGATGAAAGATGGCTCAATTACCGGCCAAGGCTCGGTGCGTAAAGAATCAACGCGCAACTTTGAACTCGATACAACCATCAGTCACGAACGTAAACAGACTGGTACATTGGCACGCCAAACCGTTTCTGTAGCTATCAAAGACCGTCGCAGCGTGAATCCAGACACGGGTGAAGTCACTTACACTCCAATGTCAGAATCTGAAATTAATGCGATTCGTCAAGTGCTGATCGGTACGGTTGGTTTTGACCAAAATCGTGGTGACTTACTCAATGTCTTGAGTGTGAAGTTTGCCGAGCCAGAACTTGAGCAGATGGTCGATCCACCGATTTGGGAACATCCGAACTTCAATGATTGGGTTCGTTGGTTCGCAAGTGCATTGGTGATCATCGTTGTGGTCTTGGTGTTGGTTCGCCCAGCATTGAAGAAACTGCTCAACCCAGCGAGCGACGACGAAGACGAAATGTACGGACCAGATGGCTTGCCAATTGGTGCGGATGGCGAAACCAGCCTGATTGGTAGCGACATCGAAAGCGGTGAACTGTTTGAGTTTGGTTCAAGCATTGATTTGCCTAACCTTCACAAAGATGAAGATGTATTGAAAGCGGTTCGCGCTCTGGTTGCAAACGAGCCTGAACTTGCCGCTCAAGTTGTGAAAAATTGGATGAATGACAATGGCTAACGATATCGTTCCTCAAGATGAAAATGGCGGATTGCCGGTAGAATTTGATGCGTCCACCATTACTGGTGAAGAAAAAGCAGCCATCTTATTGCTCAGCCTGAATGAGAGTGACGCCGCTGGCATTATTCGTCACCTAGAACCCAAGCAGGTTCAGCGTGTGGGCAGTGCAATGGCAAAGGCAAAGGACCTTAGCCAAGACAAAGTCTCAGCAGTTCATCGAGCGTTTTTGGAAGACATCCAGAAATACACCAACATTGGTATGGGCAGCGAAGACTTTATGCGTAATGCTCTGGTTGCTGCACTGGGTGAAGACAAAGCGAATAACTTGGTTGATCAAATCCTATTGGGTACCGGCTCGAAAGGTCTGGATTCGTTAAAATGGATGGACCCTCGCCAAGTGGCAAGCATTATTGTCAACGAACACCCGCAGATCCAAACGATTGTTTTGTCTTACTTGGAAGCAGACCAGTCCGCAGAAATCCTATCTCAGTTCCCAGAGCGCGTGCGCTTGGACCTGATGATGCGTATTGCCAACCTAGAAGAAGTTCAACCGTCTGCACTCGCAGAGCTGAACGAAATCATGGAGAAACAGTTCGCAGGCCAAGCGGGTGCACAAGCCGCGAAGATTGGCGGCCTGAAGGCAGCGGCAGAAATCATGAACTACCTAGACAACAACGTCGAAGGTATCTTGATGGAACAAATTCGAGACCAAGACGAAGACATGGCGACGCAAATCCAAGACCTTATGTTTGTATTCGAGAACTTGGTGGAAGTGGACGACCAAGGTATTCAGAAATTGCTGCGTGACGTTCCACAGGACGTTCTGCAACGTGCACTTAAAGGTGCCGACGACTCTCTACGTGAGAAAGTCTTCAAGAACATGTCTAAGCGTGCAGCTGAGATGATGCGCGACGATATCGAAGCAATGCCTCCGGTTCGCGTAGCAGACGTAGAAGCGGCGCAGAAAGAAATCTTGGCGATTGCTCGTCGTATGGCTGACGCTGGCGAAATCATGCTGTCTGGCGGCGCAGACGAGTTCTTATAATCCTTTCTTATTCCTCCTGCTTAAGTGGGAGGAATGCACTTCCTTAGTCGCGCATTTTTCAAAGCACTTTATTTTTAATATCAATTTCAACATAGACAGATTGTAGGTTAAGCATGGCTGGCGATAGAAAACGTGGATTTATCCGTCCTGATGAAGACGATGCGATGATCGAACCGCAGCGCTGGGGGTTGCCTGATTACGGCGAGCCGAAAGCAAAGCAAGCCAAGCAAACTGCGTTCAACTACGATCCAGGTTGGGTGCCAAACTTTGACGAACCAGAAGAAGAGCAAGCGCTTGAGCTGACAGAAGAACAGATTGAATTGATCAAGCAGGGCGCTTATCAAGAAGGTCTGTATCAAGGTCAAGAAGCAGGCTTTAAACAAGGCTACGACAAAGGCAAAGAAGAAGGCATTCAAGCAGGACATGCAGAAGGTCTGGAGCTCGGCAAAGTTGAAGGCGTGACGGCAGGACAAGAGTACATTCAGCAGCAAGTAGAAACCTTCATGAACTTGGCAAACCAGTTCGCTCAGCCTTTGGAACTCATGAACGCTCAGGTTGAAAAGCAGCTGATAGACATGGTGTTGTGCCTAGTCAAAGAAGTCGTACACGTGGAAGTGCAAACCAATCCTCAAATTATTCTCGATACGGTGAAGCAGTCTGTCGAAGCGTTGCCTATTTCTGGTCATCCAATCACCTTGCATTTGAACCCCGATGACGTCGCGATCATCCGTTCTGCATATGGTGAAGAAGAGCTCGATTGCCGTAACTGGACGTTGGTCTCTGAACCGGCGCTAAACCGTGGCGATGTACAAATTGCAGCGGGTGAATCGAGCATTAACTACCGCATGGAAGAACGCGTGAAAAGCGTGTTGAACAGCTTTTGTGGTGCAAATCGCCATCAAGGGAGCGAGTAATCCATGCAAGCCTTGGCCGACCGCTTAAAAAACTACAAAGTTGAAGGTTTAACCACACGCCCTGTTGCTTCCGGCAAGCTTGTGCGTGTTGTTGGCTTAACTTTGGAAGCGACGGGTTGCCGTGCGCCAATTGGCAGTTTGTGTTTGGTCGAAACCATGTCCGGTCATATGGAAGCGGAAGTGGTGGGCTTTTCTGGAGACAATCTTTTCTTAATGCCGAGTGAGCAAATCACAGGCATCTTACCAGGGGCGAAAGTGACACCTTTGACCAGCGAGGCCGGTCTGCCTGTTGGTATGGAACTACTAGGTCGCGTGATCGACGGTGTGGGTAACCCACTGGACGGTCTTGGTCCGCTTTACACCGAACAACGGGCTTCGTTCAATGCCGAACCTATTAACCCATTGGCACGTAAACCGATATCCGAACCACTCGACGTCGGCCTGAAAGCCATCAACGGTTTATTGACGGTAGGTAAAGGCCAGCGTATTGGTCTGTTTGCCGGTTCTGGTGTGGGTAAATCGGTCACCCTTGGCATGATGACACGAGGCACGACGGCGCAAGTGGTTGTCGTTGGCCTGATTGGTGAACGTGGACGCGAAGTAAAAGAATTCATTGAAGAGATTTTGGGTGAAGACGGACGCCGTCGTTCTGTTGTGGTGGCTGCTCCTGCCGATGCTTCACCTTTGATGCGTTTGAAGGGGTGCCAAACTGCCCTGACGATTGCCGAATACTTCCGTGACCAAGGGTTAGATGTTCTTCTATTGATGGACTCACTGACTCGTTTTGCTCAAGCACAGCGCGAAATTGCACTGTCAGTTGGTGAGCCTCCTGCAACCAAAGGTTATCCGCCTTCGGTATTTGCGAAATTACCGGCGTTGGTAGAACGTGCGGGTAATGGCAGTGATGACCAAGGTTCGATTACCGCTTTCTTTACTGTTTTAACCGAGGGTGATGATCTACAAGATCCGATTGCCGATGCGTCACGTGCGATCCTCGATGGCCACATCGTGTTATCCCGAGAAATGGCCGATGCGGGCCACTACCCGGCGATTGACGTTGAGAAATCGGTGAGCCGCGTTATGCCGCAAATCACCACCGAAGAACACGTATTGATGTCGAAAGCTGTGCGCCAAGTGCTCTCCATTTGCCGTAAAAACCAAGACTTGGTGTCGATTGGTGCGTACAAGCCGGGTACTGATCCAGCGATCGATGGTGCGTTTACCCTCAAGCCAAGATTGGACGAATACCTACAACAACGTATGAAAGAATCCGTACCATACGATATGTGTGTCAATATGCTGAAAAGCATTTTAGGTGGGTAATAGCGCATGAATAACGCGATGGAATTCCTACTAGATCAAGCGAAAGAGCGTGAAGACCAAGCGGTGTTGGCACTGAACAAAGCACGCTCAGAGCTTGAAGACTACTACCGCCAAGTCGAACAGATTGAAAAGTACCGTTTAGATTACTGCCAACAGTTAGTCGATCGCGGTATGGCAGGTCTGACGGCCAGTCAATATGGTCACTTAAACCGATTCTTAACCCAGCTTGATGAAACGCTTTCCAAGCAAAAGCAGGCAGAAAACCACTTTAAAGAGCAGGTGGTGAACTGCCAAGACTATTGGTTAAACATGCGTAAAGAACGGATGTCTTACGAGTGGATGATTGAAAAGCGCGAGAAAGAAAAGCAAATTGCGGAAGCTAAGCGTGAGCAAAAGCAGATGGATGAGTTTTCTACCTTGCTGTATAGCCGAAAGCCGCAACGTTTTTAAGCGTCTCCTGTCGCTATGTAGTATTGTTTTTGTTGGCTACATGTCGACGGATTCAAGCACAGTGACTTTAACCGAGTCTTGCTCGATCAACTCAAACACTTTTGGACGAATGTTGCTAATCCACCAATCATTGTAAGTGTCCGCATAAAGTCTCTGACGATCGGCTTCGCTATCAAATTCTCGTAACCACACAAAATAATCGTGCCCATCTTCACCCGTGTGAACATAGGTGCTTAGGACATGCATGCCTTTGGAGCGTTGGTAGGGCAGCAACTCGTCTTTCATCCACGTTAACCATTGCTCTGTTTTGCCTGTTTTGATTTTGTATTGGCGTAATTCTGTTACTTTCACAGTCGGTCCTCGTCGGTTGAGCAAGGTTACTGTTTACGCCTTGAAAGCGTTTGAGTCAAATTCATCGAACTAAGCCGTTTCTTCTAAGGTTGATCTTGATTCCATCATTCAATCGGGCCTGACGAGCGTCAGAAAACTCACGTTATGCGTTGGCGTGATTTTTGCAATTCTATTTGCCAAACGGGTTCTCCAATCACCTAATTTTGCCATGCAAGGCAATCCGGCAGCGGAATGACTCACGCTGGCGATAACGAGAGTGTCTATATGAATGTGAATTTGTCGAATGTTTCTGCAACCAGTAAGTCATCGGTTTCCGATGCGTCTTCAAAAGTTGATGCAGAAAACCCTGAAAGCAAAGGTTTTTTTGAAACCTTAGCTGGGGTATTTACGGATTCACAAAAAGCAGAAAAGGCAATCGCGAAGTCTGACACGCCAGAAGCATCAACAGAAATTGAAAGCGAAAGCCTGAAAGTGGCCGCGACAGGCTCCGAAGGTGAGAGCCAAGAAAAAGTCACAACAGAAGGTGAGAAGACCACGCCAGCCGAATCGACCGATGCGTTGTTGATTCAAGGCGAGACAAAGGCAACAAGCGATCAAGATAGTAAAGCGGCGCCTGCAGACTCTGATGTTGACACTGTTGGGGTAAATTCATCGGTTTCACAGAGCGGTAGTGAAGTCCCTGTTAATACAAAATTTGATTCTGGCCACGCAGGGCATACGTCCGTGGTGGCGAGTGAGACTCAAAAGAACATATCCGATACCCAAGTACAGAGTGATAACGTAAAGAGTGCGATGGGAGAAGGTCAACAGTTGCTTGGTCGAATTGAACAAGCAAACCAAGCGCTAAAAACTAATGAGTCTTTAGTTGATAGCGGCAAAGCATTGCCACCAGAGGCAGCATTTGCAGCAAAGTCAATGATGACAGTGGATGGTAAGCCGTTATCACCAGAGCAAAAGATCGAACTAGCAGCGTCAAATACGTTACCGCAAGGTGAGATTACCGTGTCGAAACAAGGTGAAACGGTGACTTTGGATGCCGACGGTAAACCAATTGGCCCACACCCTAAGACAGAAGCACAAATTGATTGGAATTCACCGAACACTCAAGCCATGCATGCAGAAGCAACCGTAAACGCGACGACGCAAGCCGCGGTTAACGGCCAAGTTGTCACACAAGGTGCGCAGCCGGTTATTGGATCTGAGGCGTCTCAAAAGACCTTGTCAGCCGACGCTGAAACGATTGACGTAAAACGCATCTCTATCGATGAACTACACGTCATCGATACAAAGTTAGCGCAAGGAAAGCCGCTTTCTAAGCAAGAGAACGATATCATTGAAGGGCTAAAAACGGGCGAACTTATTGCGGATATTCCAGAGCAAGAGTTGGCTCAGTTTGTTGCCTTACCGAGTGATGTAAAAGTCGCAATGGCAGAACATCAAGCAGCTCAACACAATTCTAGAACGGTTGCTTCAACGGTGACCGCTCAGCAAGCGCATCAACTTGCCGCACAGGAACTAAAGCATACGACCGCACAAGTGAACGCTCAAACTGCAGCTACGCCAAATGTCGATAAAGCTGCAATGTCTGTGATGCCAGAGGCACTAGCGGCTTCAACGATGAATCCTGTGAATCAAGCAGCATCGAGTGCTGAATTGAGTAAGAAGGTCATGAATGCTGGCCTTGCTGCTGGCGCATTAAAAGGTGCTGCGAATAAGCAAGATAAACCGGAACCACAACCTAGTTTAGCGGGACAAATTCAAGCGGCAGCAGGTCAACAAGGTGTGACAGCTCAGCAACAAACAAGAGTGGATGCCGCTCAGCAAGCTCAGTTGCCGTTGCAACTAACCAAAGAGCTGGCGAATGATCAAGTCGCTGAGAAAGTGCAAATGATGATGTCGAAGAACTTAAAGAACCTCGATATCCGTCTTGACCCACCAGAACTTGGTCGTATGCAAATCCGCATGACAATGAACAACGATCTTGCCAACGTTCATTTTACGGTAGCAAACCCACAAGCACGCGACTTGATTGAACAAACACTGCCTCGTCTAAGAGAAATGTTGGCGCAGCAAGGCATGCAACTGGCGGATTCTTCAGTGCAACAACAAAGCAGTGGTCAGCAGCAAGGTGGCTATGCTAATGCGGATCAAAATGGTCAAAGCGGACAAGGTCGTGGATTTTCTGGCCAGTCAGATGAAAACTTTGATGCCGACGTGAATCTTGATTTGAATGTGGCCTCAAAGCGTGATGGAATTAGTTTTTACGCATAAAATAGCGGCCTAGAAAAAGCAGAACAATAAGAGACAGTAATGGCAGAAGAACAGCTACAAGGTGTTGATGCACCGAAAGGAAAAGGCAAACTACTGGTCATCATCATTGCGGTAGTGGTGTTGCTTATCGGTGGTGGTGCAGCAGCCTTCTTTTTAATGGGTTCTGACGAGCCTGCGCAAGCCGCTCAAACTCAGCAAGCGCAAGCCACGACCGCTGCAGAGCCCATTGCTTACGTTAACATTGCACAACCGTTTATTTTTAACGTGACGGGTGACCGTCGCGACAGACTGGTACAAATCAAAGCACAGCTGATGGTGCGCGGTAGTGAAAATGAGCAATTAGCTCGTTACCACTCCCCACTAATTGAAAGCTCTTTGTTGTCGACTTTCGCATCGGCAACCGTAGAGCAGCTTCGTTCACCTACGGGTCGTGTGGAACTGCGAGATCGCGCTTCAGACGACATCAAAGCGGCATTGAACGCGGCAGTTGGTAAGCCAGTGATTGAGAAAGTACTGTTTACAGATTTTGTAATTCAATAGGTAAAACGTGACCGATCTATTAAGCCAAGACGAGATTGATGCGCTCCTGCATGGGGTTGACGATGTTGATGACGTCGATGAACCCATAGATGCCGGCGACGAAAGTGCCGTCAGTTTCGATTTCTCGTCTCAAGACAGGATTGTCCGTGGTCGGATGCCGACGCTCGAACTTATCAATGAGCGCTTTGCACGACACATGCGAATCAGCCTGTTTAACATGTTGCGTAAAACCGCTGAGGTGTCGATTAACGGCGTACAGATGATGAAATTTGGTGAATACCAAAATACGCTGTACGTTCCGACCAGTTTGAATATGGTGCGTTTTCGTCCACTCAAAGGCACAGCCTTGATCACCATGGAAGCACGTTTGGTGTTTATCTTGGTTGAAAACTTCTTCGGGGGTGATGGTCGTTTCCACGCCAAAATCGAAGGCCGAGAATTCACGCCAACCGAACGTCGCATCATTCAGCTTCTGCTGAAAATTGTTTTCGAAGATTACAAAGAAGCGTGGTCGCCAGTGATGGGGGTGGAATTTGAATACCTCGATTCTGAAGTGAACCCAAGTATGGCAAACATCGTGAGTCCGACCGAAGTGATTGTCGTGAGTTCATTCCACATCGAAGTTGATGGCGGTGGCGGTGACTTCCACGTAGTGATGCCTTACTCCATGGTTGAACCAATCCGCGAACTGCTTGATGCAGGTGTGCAGTCCGACAAGATGGAAACTGACGTTCGTTGGAGCTCTGCTTTGCGCGAAGAAATTATGGATTGCCCGGTTAACTTCCGTGTGAACTTGTTAGAGAAAGACATCTCTCTTCGCGATTTGATGGAACTGCAGCCGGGTGATGTTATTCCGATTGAAATGCCAGAACACGCGACTATGTTCATCGAAGATTTGCCGACTTACCGTGTGAAAATGGGGCGTTCTGACGACAAGCTTGCCGTGCAAGTTTCTGAAGAAATCGAGCGTCCACACGTAGTCAAAACCGATTTAGCCTTCTTGGGTAAAGACATCATGTCTGAACTTGAGAATGACGACGATACAAACGATTAAAAATCCTTGCTAAAACAAGCCGCCAAGATGTCTCTCTCAATGTCATTGGTGACGAGACTCAAAAAGGCGTAAGCAAGGCTTAACACAGGACAGAAAAATGGAACCAAGTGACGATCAAAAGCTAGCAGACGAATGGGCAGCCGCTCTTGGCGAAGACCCGTCTGCACCTTCAATCGATGTTGATGAGATATTGGCAGCGCCACTGGAAGAGTTGAAAGATACTTCTGCTCCAATTACGGAGGACGAGCGTCGTAAACTCGATACCATTATGGATATTCCAGTGACCATTTCGATGGAAGTGGGTCGCTCGCAAATCAGTATCCGTAACCTGCTGCAATTGAACCAAGGTTCGGTTGTGGAACTTGACCGTCTAGCTGGTGAGTCATTAGATGTATTGGTTAACGGTACTTTGATTGCTCATGGTGAAGTCGTTGTCGTCAATGACAAGTTTGGTATTCGTCTGACCGACGTGATCAGCCAAACTGAACGCATTAAAAAGCTGCGCTAATATGAGCAGTTCAATCAAAACGCGATTGAAGCAAATTACAGGAGCACTCGGCTTAATGCTGAGTGCTCCTTATGCATTTGCAGCCGCGCCAACGAGTCTAGATTTAGCAACCACGTTAGGTTCTTTAGTGCTTGTGATTGGTGTGATTTTATTACTGGCTTGGTTGCTAAAACGCATGCAAGTTCCAGCGATGGGGCAACAGAAAGGGCTGCGTATTGTCAGTCAGTTACCAGTCGGCACCAAAGAGCGCATTGCGGTTGTTCAGGTTGGTGAAGAACAGTTCTTGGTTGGCATTACAAGTCAATCTATCCAAACCTTGGCCAAGCTTGAAACGCCATTGAAAGAGGAAGCGTTGGCGACCAGCGCATTTGCTAGTCAATTTAGCCAACTGATAAAAAAACATGACAAAGGATAATTCAATCCGCCTGATGTTGAGCACCTTTATGTTGCTAATTGGCGTGCTGTTTTCTTCGCTTTCTTTTGCACAAGCAGAGGAATCATCATTGCCTGCCAATCTAGCGCAGGGCGACAGTGTGACGGTTAAGGCAATGGAGGGTGAGTCAGGCTCAAGCCGCAGTATGTCGGTGGGTAATGGTGGCGGTATTCCTGCCTTTACCATGACGACCAACGCCGACGGCAGTGAAGACTATTCAGTGACGTTACAGATTCTTGCCTTAATGACCATGCTTGGCTTCTTGCCAGCGATGGTGATTTTGATGACGTCGTTTACCCGTATTGTGGTGGTGATGTCGATTCTGCGACAAGCCATGGGTCTACAACAAACGCCTTCTAACCAAGTCATCATCGGTATCGCGCTCTTCCTGACTTTCTTTATCATGTCGCCTGTCTTGAATGAGATTAACGATCAAGCGGTTCAACCCTATTTGAATGAGCAAGTGACGGCTCGTGAAGCCTTCGACGCTGCACAAGCGCCGATGAAAGCTTTTATGCTCAAACAAACTCGCATCAAAGATTTGGAAACCTTCGTGACCATGTCAGGTGAAGAAGTGACCAACCCAGAAGATGTCTCGATGGCGGTCTTGATCCCAGCTTTCATTACCTCTGAACTTAAGACGGCATTCCAGATCGGCTTTATGCTGTTCTTACCGTTTTTGATCATCGACCTGGTTGTTGCTTCTGTTTTGATGGCAATGGGTATGATGATGCTATCGCCAATGATCGTATCGCTGCCATTTAAGCTGATGCTGTTTGTACTGGTGGATGGGTGGAACTTGATATTGTCGACACTTGCCGGCAGTTTTGCCCTTTAGATTGGCCACAGAGAGAAGAGGGTAAGACATGACTCCAGAAATGTTTGTCGAGCTTTTCCGTGAGGCACTTTGGATGGTGCTGATCATGGTGTGTGCCATCATTATCCCCAGCTTGCTGATTGGTCTAGTCGTGGCGATTTTCCAAGCGGCAACCTCCATCAACGAACAGACGCTGAGTTTCTTGCCGCGTTTGATTGTCACTTTGTTGGCTCTGATGTTGTTCGGCCACTGGATGACGCAAATGCTGATGGAATACTTCTACGGCCTGATAGAACGCTTACCACAGGTGCTCTACTAGAGGCGCGTATGGAGTATCCAACTCATATCGTCCTCGACTGGATCGCAAACTACTTCTGGCCCTATACCCGTATCTCTGCCATGTTGATGGTGATGACGGTAACCGGGGCACGCTTCGTCTCGCCTCGAATTCGCTTATACCTTGGCTTAGCGATCACCTTCGCGGTTGCGCCTGCTATTCCCGCTGTGCCACAAGACATTGAATTGCTCTCTTTCCGTGGTTTCATGACCATCGCTGAGCAAATCATTATTGGCGTTGCCATGGGCATGGTGACTCAATTTATGATCCAAACCTTTGTTCTGCTTGGTCAGATCCTCGGTATGCAATCGAGCTTGGGTTTTGCCTCCATGGTTGACCCTGCGAATGGGCAGAACACGCCACTGCTTGGTCAGCTCTTTATGTTCTTGGCAACTATGTTCTTCCTTGCTACCGATGGGCACTTAAAAATGCTGCAGCTGGTAGTGTTCAGTTTTAAAACCTTGCCAATTGGTTCTGGCTCATTAGGAAGCGTCGACTTCTATGAGATGGCGAGTTGGCTAGGCATCATGTTTAAAACGGCATTGAGTATGTCTTTATCTGGCATCATCGCATTGCTTACCATCAACTTATCATTTGGTGTAATGACGCGTGCTGCACCGCAGTTGAATATTTTCTCACTCGGTTTTGCATTCGCTTTGATGGTGGGCTTGCTGCTTTGTTGGTACATTCTGGCGGGTTTATACAGCCATTATGAATTGTTCTGGGCTGTGGGTGAGGAGCAGATTTGTAACCTCATTCGCTTGAATTGCTAGGAGGCTGGATTGGCAGAGTCAGACGGTCAAGAACGCACCGAAGAAGCCACCCCCCGACGGTTACAACAAGCCAGAGAGAAGGGGCAAGTTGCTCGATCTAAAGAGCTCGCATCCGCCTCTGTGCTGATTGTGGGCGCGATCGCCTTAATGTGGTTTGGTGATGCTTTAGCACGTTCACTGTTTTCTATCATGAGCCGTTTATTTGATCTCAAGCGAGAAGAGATCTTTGATACTGCAAAGTTGTTTGATATTGCGTTTGGCGCGATGACAGATTTGCTGTTTCCACTGTTTTTGATTCTCATCACCTTGTTTGTTGCTGCCATGATTGGAGCCGCAGGGGTCGGGGGCATCAGTTTTTCTGCTGAAGCGGCAATGCCAAAACTGTCCAAAATGAACCCGCTTAGCGGTTTAAAACGTATGGTTGGTATGCAGAGTTGGGTGGAGCTTATCAAGTCCATCCTGAAAGTCGCACTTGTTACGGGGATGGCAATATACCTCATTCAAGCCTCACAAGCGGACTTGATTCAACTCAGTATGGATGTGTATCCGCAAAACATCTTCCATGCTTTGGATATCCTACTCAACTTCATTTTGCTTATCAGTTGTTCGTTGTTAATTGTGGTCGCGATCGATATTCCCTTTCAGATCTGGCAGCATGCCGATCAACTTAAGATGACCAAACAAGAGATTAAAGACGAATACAAGGAGACCGAAGGCAAGCCAGAGGTAAAAGGGCGTATTCGCATGTTGCAAAGGGAAGCCGCACAGCGTCGAATGATGGCGGATGTCCCGCAAGCGGACGTTATCATTACCAACCCTGAGCACTTTTCGGTAGCACTGCGCTATAAGCAGAAAACGGACCGTGCGCCTGTGGTGATTGCCAAAGGTACTGACCACATGGCGATGAAAATCCGAGAAGTGGCGCGTGAACATGACATTACCATTGTACCCGCTCCACCACTGGCGCGTGCGCTTTATCACACCACCGAATTAGAACAAGAAATACCCGACGGACTGTTTACTGCCGTTGCACAAGTTCTCGCATTTGTGTTCCAGCTTAAGCAATATCGTAAACGTGGCGGTCAGCGACCTAAGATCCAAGATTACGATTTGCCAATCCCATCGGAACATCGCCACTAATGAAAATAATTGCATGGGTGAAGTAGACAAAAATTCGCATTAGATCAAAGGATTGTGATTTCTTTGAGCGATTAGTCATTATTTTGGCGTTAATCATGGTACACACATTGCTTATAACGCGTTAATCAACAACAATACCTAAACTTTTAGGCTAAAGCCGTCGCGTAGTACTCATTATAAGCGTTTAATTACTGCTTTCAGTTACGTGATGCTCCAGACCGATTGAGACACCTCGCAGTATGAAGTTAAGCCTGCCATTTGCAGATAAATTGCCAAAGATCCCACAGCGTTCCATGCCTGCCATTGGTGCGCCTGTTATGGTACTGGCCACCCTTGCGATGGTGGTTTTGCCTATTCCTGCGTTCCTGCTGGATTTATTCTTCACCTTTAACATCGCCTTAGCCATGGTGGTGTTGTTAGTGACCGTTTACACACGTCGTCCACTCGACTTTGCTGCATTCCCAACTGTACTGCTTATTGCAACCTTATTGCGCCTTGCATTGAACGTGGCGTCTACGCGTGTGGTACTTCTTTACGGTCATGAAGGGGGCAACGCCGCTGGTAACGTAATCGAAGCATTTGGTAACGTTGTGATTGGCGGTAACTACGCCGTGGGTTTGGTCGTATTCCTAATCTTGATGATCATTAACTTTATGGTGGTCACCAAAGGTGCGGGTCGTATTTCTGAGGTAAGTGCTCGCTTCACACTGGATGCCTTACCGGGTAAGCAGATGGCGATCGATGCAGACTTGAACGCCGGTTTGATTGACCAAGACCAAGCACGCATACGCCGTTTTGAAGTGACCAAAGAAGCCGACTTCTACGGTTCAATGGATGGTGCGTCTAAGTTTGTTAAAGGCGATGCGATTGCCGGTATCTTAATCCTGTTCATCAATATCATCGGCGGTTTGTCGATTGGTATGGCACAGTATGGTTTGGGCTTCTCTGAAGCGATGCAAATCTACACGCTCCTGACCATTGGTGACGGCCTGGTGGCACAAATTCCATCGTTGCTACTGTCTATCGCTGCAGCGATGATGGTAACGCGTCAAAATACTGATGAAGACATGGGTGAACAGCTGATTTTCCAGATGTTCGACAATCCGAAAGCCCTCATGATCACCGCTGCCATTCTTGGTGTGATGGGTATCGTGCCGGGTATGCCACATTTCTCGTTCTTGTCATTAGCCGCTGTTGCTGGTGGTGCTGCTTACTGGCTTGATAAGAAGCAAAAACAAAAAGCCAAAGAACCGGCCTTACCCGCCAAAGCGGAAGATGGCAGCGAACCCATTTCTCAACGCGAATTGTCATGGGATGATGTACAACCAGTCGATATCATCGGTCTGGAAGTGGGCTACCGTTTGATCCCATTGGTGGACCGAGACCAAGGAGGCGAACTGCTTGAACGTGTGAAAGGCGTGCGTAAAAAGCTCTCTCAAGACTTCGGTTTCCTTATTCCTGCGGTTCATATCCGCGACAACCTAGAACTGACCCCAAACAGCTATCGTATTACCTTGATGGGCGTTGCTGTTGGTGAGGCCGAGATTCGTCCCGACCAAGAACTGGCTATTAACCCTGGCCAGGTTTACGGCATGATTGAAGGCGAACCAACCATGGACCCAGCGTTCGGTCTTGAAGCGGTTTGGATTCGTGAAGAGCAACGTGAACATGCACAAGCTCTTGGTTATACCGTTGTTGATTCTTCAACTGTATTGGCGACGCACCTAAGTCAACTACTCACCAACAACGCATCACAGCTGATTGGTCATGAAGAAGTACAGAACCTATTGGAAATGCTTGGTCGTAGCGCACCTAAGTTGGTGGAGAACTTCGTCCCTGATCAACTGCAATTAGGTGTGGTGGTCAAAGTGCTACAAAACCTACTTAACGAAGCCATCCCTATTCGCGATATCAGAACCATAGTGCAGACGTTGGCCGAGTACTCGAGTAAGAGTCAAGAACCTGACATTTTAACGGCAGCGGTGCGCATTAGCCTGAAGCGACTAATTGTTCAGGAAATCAATGGTATAGAACCAGAGTTGCCGGTGATAACACTCATTCCTGAACTGGAACAAATATTGCATCAAACCATGCAGGCATCAGGGGGCGAATCTGCGGGCATAGAACCGGGGTTAGCCGAGCGACTTCAGTCCTCCTTGAGCCAAGCGACACAAGAGCAAGAACTGAAAGGTGAGCCTGCGGTTCTGCTGACGTCTGGCGTATTGCGTTCCACACTGGCGAAGTTTGTTAAGAACACAATACCTAACCTCCGCGTACTGTCTTACCAAGAAATACCGGACGAGAAACAGATCAGAATTGTGCAAGCCGTGGGTAACTGATCCCGCGCATCATTAATGGATTCATAGTTTGAAGATTAAACGATTTTTTGCCAAAGACATGCGAACGGCGCTGCTCCAAGTGAAAGAAGAACTTGGTGCCGAAGCGGTGATCATGTCGAATAAGAAAGTGGCGGGCGGTGTCGAGATCGTTGCGGCAATAGATGGTGAGTCCAATGCGGCACCGTCTTCGCAAGCGCAGTCGCTTCCTAATCGCAGCGCAGCTCAATCGAATCGTTATAGCGAACCTCGTCAAATGTCATCATCTGCGTCTGAGCGTTATCAAGATCGCCGTTTAGATGAAGACAGAATCAGCCTAAACGCGAACAATGAAAAATCAGGCTCGATGACAAAACGTTTCGCGAACATGCTCAAGCAATACAGTGGCGGTGCCGCTGAGTCAGATGACCACGTAGCGGAAAATGAAGATTCGCTATCGGCATTGTTGCAACGCCAAAATAAGCATCGTGAAAGCTATAACCAAGAAAAGCCTGCGCCTTACCAACCAGACTCGCCCTTGGCGAAGTTGATTGCTCAAGACAGCCGTTTTGAGCGTCCGACGCCAAAGTTGGACCCAACCCGCTACGATCGCCGCCGTCCTTCGGATGAGCGTGAAGACGCAGCGGATGAGCTGGAGAACATGCGAGAAGAGATGACATCAATTCGTCGTCTGCTTGAGCACCAAGTCTCTGGTTTGATGTGGCAAGAAGTTGAGCGCCGTGAGCCTCTAAGAGCCATGCTGATCAAACGTTTAGAGCGAATGGGTGTGTCCCCGGAGCTTGCGGATCAAATGGCATGCTATATCCCAGAAGACACTAAACCAGCGCGAGCGTGGAAAGCACTGCTTTCTCTTGTTGCAGATCAAATCACGATTCCAAAACAAGACATTTTAAAGCGTGGTGGCGTGGTTGCACTGCTTGGCCCGACAGGAGTGGGTAAAACCACAACCGTTGCGAAGCTGGCAGCACGTGCGGCGATGGAGTTTGGTGCCGATAACGTAGCCCTTGTGACAACAGATACATATCGCATAGGTGCACATGAGCAGCTCTCAATTTACGGAAGAATTATGGGTTGTCCCGTAAGAGTTGCTAAAGATTCTAACGAGTTAGCCGATGTTATATATCAGCTACGAAACAGAAGACTGATTTTGGTCGATACGGCAGGGATGGGGCAGCGAGATGTAAGGCTCTCTGAACAGCTTGATACCCTGATGCAAGAGAGCGGTGAAGTGATTCACAGCTACCTTGTTTTGCCAGCTACCGCTCAACGTCGGGTTTTGCAAGAAACACTGGATCATTTCCGACGCATTCCGCTGTCGGGCTGTATTTTGACTAAGCTTGATGAATCATTGAGCTTGGGTGAATTTATCAGCGTCGTGATTCAGAATGCGATGCCAGTGGCATACATCGCCAATGGTCAGCGCGTGCCAGAAGACATTGTGATAGCACAACCAAAATACATGATTGCGAAAGCAAATGAACTGTTAGAGAAGTCGACAGAGAACGAACCTCACTTTTGGAACAGTGACAGCGAAGGACTCTAGGGCGGCGGACTACTATGACTGAGAATATGATACACGATCAAGCAAGCGGCCTCCGTCGCTTAACACAACCATCATTGACTAAAGTAATTGCTGTTACTGGCGGCAAAGGTGGTGTGGGTAAATCAAACGTAACACTGGGTCTGGCGATCTGTATGGCTCGCCAAGGCAAGAAGGTGATGGTTCTCGATGCTGACCTAGGTCTAGCCAATGTTGACGTTATGCTCGGAATCCGTTCAAAACGTAACCTTGGGCATGTCCTTGCGGGTGAATGTGAGCTAAAAGATGCGATTGTTGAAGGCCCTTATGGTATAAAGATAGTCCCTGCAACTTCTGGCACACAAAGCATGACCGAGCTATCTCCTGCTCAACATGCTGGACTCATCCGTGCATTTGGTAGTCTTGAAGAAGAAATGGACGTACTGCTGATTGATACAGCAGCGGGCATTTCTGACATGGTGATTAGTTTTTCACGAGCAGCTCAAGATGTTGTGGTTGTTGTCTGCGACGAGCCGACTTCTATTACAGATGCCTACGCATTAATCAAGTTGTTGAGTAAAGAACACCAGGTCCAACGCTTCAAAGTTGTTGCAAATATGGTCAGAAGCTACCGTGAAGGCAGAGAATTATTCGCAAAGTTGACGCTAGTCACAGAGCGCTTCTTGAATGTCAGCCTTGAACTCGTAGCATGTATTCCATTGGATGACAAAGTTCGACAAGCCGTTAAACGACAAAAGATCGTTGTGGATGCATTCCCTCGTTCTCCAGCGGCTTTAGCAATCAGCTCATTAGCGAACAAAGCACTAACGTGGCCACTGCCGAAAACACCAAGTGGACACCTAGAGTTCTTTGTTGAAAGGTTGCTAAATCGTACTGAATTCACAGAGGACCCTTTTGGTGAATAAAGCGATTACCTACGACCAACATGGCAAGTTTAATAGCCAGCAGGCGTTCATTGAACGTTATTCTGTGTTGGTCAAGCGTATTGCTCATCACCTGTTAGGCCGTTTACCGCCGAGTGTTCAGGTAGAGGATTTAATTCAGGCCGGCATGATCGGTCTTATCGAAGCTCAGCAGAATTATGATGGTTCTAAAGGTGCGAGCTTTGAAACTTATGCAGGTATCCGTATTCGCGGTGCAATGTTAGATGACATTCGCAAAGGCGACTGGGTACCTCGTTCTGTTCATAAAAATAATCGTGAAATTAACCAAGCGGTAGCGGAGCTGGAAGGCATCTTAAATCGCGACCCGTCTGACTCTGAAGTCGCAGCGCATCTTGGTATGACACTAGATCAATACCACAGTGCGTTGACCGACATAAATTGTTCAAGGTTAGTGGGTATCGAAGATTTAGGTGTTTCTGATGACGTGATTTCACCAGCGGACGAAACCGATGACAGCAACCCATTTAAGGGCGTAGCTGATGAATCGTTTCGAAAAGCACTGGTTGAATCAATAAAACAGCTTCCGGAGCGTGAAGCTTTGGTACTTTCGCTTTATTATGACGAAGAACTCAATTTGAAAGAGATTGGCGATGTGTTGGGCGTAAGCGAATCTCGCGTAAGCCAAATACTGAGTCAAGCGATGCAACGTTTACGCACCAAGCTCAGTGCGTGGACACAAAATGACTAAACACACTGATTTTACGATTCAGTGGAGGCAATTTTGAATAAAAACATGAAGATCCTTATTGTTGACGATTTCTCAACAATGCGCCGTATTGTTAAAAACCTGCTTCGTGACTTGGGTTTCAATAACACTCAAGAAGCGGACGACGGTTTAACTGCATTACCAATGCTGAAAAAAGGTGACTTCGATTTTGTTGTAACTGACTGGAATATGCCAGGTATGCAAGGCATCGACTTGCTTAAACACATCCGTGCAGATGCAGAATTAAAGCACCTTCCTGTTCTTATGATCACAGCAGAAGCTAAACGTGAGCAGATCATTGAAGCAGCACAAGCAGGCGTTAACGGCTATATCGTTAAGCCATTTACCGCTGCAACACTAAAAGAAAAATTAGATAAAATTTTCGAACGTTTATAACTCTCTCTTTTTCTTTGTTACTCGAGTCATCACTCCTAATACCTAATACAAAAGGGTGGCTCGGTTGACGCTCAAAAAAGCAAAAGAAAGCACTAAACGTAAAAAAGGGTCTATTCAGGATGATCTCACTAGAGCAGGCGAAGTCGCTCGTTCAGATGCTAGAAAACGGGGAACAGGACCAAGCTAACACGCTTGTTGCCTCGATATATGAAGGCGACGGGAATCCGATGCTTAAAGAAATCGGAACATTAACCCGTGACCTTCATGATTCACTTAAGCAGTTCAACCTCGATCAGCGCATGACAGAAATTGCAAAAGCCGAGATACCGGATGCAAGAGACCGTCTGCAATATGTGATTGATAAAACTGAACTGGCAGCAAACAAAACGATGGATGCGGTTGAGTGCTGTTTACCTATCGCTGATAACCTGCATGAGTGCCTTCAACAAGTTCGACCTCAGTGGAACGAACTCATGCACGGACGCATTGAATTAAGCGATTTCAAAACACTTTGTCACCGTATCGATGAACTATTAGTTCAAGTCGAAGGTGACAGTACTGAGTTGCGCGGTCAACTGACCGAAATTCTTATGGCACAGGACTTCCAAGACTTAACGGGTCAAATTATTCGCCGTGTGATCACGCTTTCTAATGAAGTGGAAGATCGCTTGGTTGAGATCTTGACCGTCTTTTCTGCAAATAAACCAGAAGAACAGACTCAAGTTTTGCCAGAACCGTCAGATAAAAAGATTAAACAATCAAGCGAAGCTGAAGGCCCTATTCTGAATCCGGAACTTAGGGAAGATGCGGTTTCATCGCAGGACGAAGTCGACGATTTGTTGTCCAGTCTTGGATTTTAAAGGTAACGTATGAGCTACGATTTAGACGAAGATATTCTTCAGGACTTTCTCATTGAGGCTGGAGAAATCCTAGAGCTGCTGTCTGAGCAGCTGGTTGAACTGGAAAATAACCCAGAAGACAAAGATCTCCTAAACGCGATTTTCCGCGGCTTCCACACCGTAAAAGGTGGTGCTGGTTTCCTATCATTAGCAGAGCTGGTTGACACTTGTCACGGTGCTGAGAACGTGTTTGACGTGTTAAGAAACGGTCAGCGTTCTGTATCGCCAAGCTTGATGGACACCATGTTAAAAGCGCTGGATACAGTCAATACGCAATTCCAAGCGGTGCAAGATCGTGAGCCACTAGATGCGGCAGATCCAGCATTGTTGGAAGAGCTTCACCGTTTGTGCAAACCAGAGTCAGAAGACGAGGTTGTTACGGTCGCAGAAGCACCCGTTGTAACGCCAGAGATTCCTGAACCTGCTATCGAGCAGCCTGCTGCGCCAGTAGAAGCAAGCACAGCTCCAGTGAGTGTTGGGTCCGTGGATGAAATTACTCAAGACGAGTTCGAGAAACTGCTTGATGAACTGCACGGCAAAGGCTCAGCACCAGGTGCATTAACGCCTGTACCGGCTGTTCCTGCAACGCCTACTCAATCGAATGCTCCGGCAACCGATAGCGGTGATATTACTGACGATGAGTTCGAGAGGTTACTCGACGAGCTACATGGTGTTGGTAAGAGCCCATCTGCTTCTGAAATTGCTCCAGTTGAGCCGCCAAAAGCGGCAGAACCTGCTGCGCCAGCCGGCTCTGCATTTTCGAACGACAGCGATTTGATGACGGATGAAGAGTTTGAAAAACTCCTCGACGAATTGCATGGTTCAGGCAAAGGTCCTTCTCTTGAAGAGCTCGATTTTGCGACTAAGCCTGCATCAGCAAACGTTGTTCCAGAAACGCCAAAAGCGGAACCCGCTCCAGCTCCTCAACCAGTTCCAGTAGCGGCTGCGCCTTCTCCTGCACCTGCTTCTGCTCCTAAGCCAGAAGTAAAACCGGTTGCGGTAAAAGAAGAAGCGAAAGCGCCAGCGGTTAAGAAGCCACAAGCAGAAGCGACAGTACGTGTTGATACTTCGACGCTAGACACCATCATGAACATGGTTGGTGAGCTTGTATTGGTGCGTAACCGTCTACTAAGCCTGGGTTTGAACAGCAACGACGAAGAAATGTCGAAAGCGGTAGCAAACCTAGACGTCGTGACTGCTGACCTTCAAGGTGCAGTGATGAAAACGCGCATGCAGCCAATCAAGAAAGTATTTGGCCGTTTCCCACGCGTTGTTCGCGACTTGGCGCGTAACCTAAATAAAGACATCGTGCTTGAAATGCGCGGTGAAGAAACCGACCTAGATAAAAACCTAGTAGAGGCGCTAGCGGATCCATTGATCCACTTGGTGCGTAACTCGGTTGACCACGGCATTGAAATGCCAGACGACCGCGCGAAAGCAGGTAAATCTCGTACTGGTAAAGTTATCCTATCTGCGTCACAAGAAGGCGATCATATCGAACTGGCTATCGTTGATGATGGCGGTGGTATGGATCCGAACAAACTTCGTGGTATCGCCGTGAAACGCGGCATGATGGACGAAGATGCGGCAGCGCGCCTGTCTGACAAAGAGTGTTTCAATTTGATCTTTGCTCCTGGTTTCTCAAGCAAAGATAAGATTTCTGATATCTCAGGTCGTGGTGTTGGTATGGACGTGGTAAAAACCGCGATCAATACACTAAACGGCTCTATCGATATTGACTCTGAATTAGGTAAGGGTACGAAGATTACGATCAAAGTACCGCTTACATTGGCAATTCTACCGACGCTAATGGTTGGCGTTGGCGGTCACCCATTTGCACTACCTCTGGCTTCTGTTAACGAGATCTTCCACTTAGATCTTAGCCGCACGAATGTGGTAGATGGCCAGCTGACGATCATCGTACGTGATAAATCTATTCCACTGTTTTACTTGCAGAACTGGTTGGCTTCTAAGTCTCCACGAGTGCAAGAGCGTACGGGGCACGGTCATGTTGTTATCGTACAGATCGGCAGCCAACGAGTTGGTTTCGTGGTGGATACGCTTATCGGCCAAGAAGAAGTGGTTATCAAGCCATTAGACAATCTATTGCAAGGCACACCAGGTATGGCAGGTGCGACTATCACGAGTGATGGCCACATCGCATTGATTCTTGATGTGCCAGACCTACTTAAGCAATATGCTGCGGCTTCACGCATTTAAGCGAAGCTGGGGTTTATAAAAGGAATAAAATGGCGATTAAAGTACTAGTCGTTGATGATTCGAGTTTTTTCCGTCGTCGCGTAAGCGAAATCATCAACTCAGAATCGCGCCTAGAAGTGATTGACGTTGCGGTTAACGGCAGAGAAGCGGTAGAAAAAGCCAAATCTCTCAAACCTGACGTCATCACGATGGATATTGAAATGCCAGTCATGGACGGTATTACTGCCGTTCGTGAAATCATGGCTGCGTCTCCTACGCCAATCCTGATGTTTTCGTCCCTGACGCATGATGGGGCGAGAGCGACACTTGATGCACTAGACGCTGGTGCGTTGGATTTCTTACCGAAGAAATTCGAAGACATCGCACGTAATCGCGATGAAGCGGTATCGCTGCTCCAACAACGAGTGATCCAAATTGCTTCCAAGCGTGCGTTTATGCGCCGTCCTATTGCGAAACCAGCGGCGACAACGGCTAATTCGACAACACGTCCTTTAGCATCTCGTTCAGCTACGCCAATGGCATCTGCACCAAGTCGCTCTATGGCTGCGAAATTCCGCGCGTCGGGTAAGAAGTATCAGTTAACGGTTATTGGCACTTCAACCGGTGGCCCTGTTGCGCTGCAAAAAATTCTAACTCGCTTACCTGTAAACTATCCGCACCCAATCGTGCTTATTCAACATATGCCAGCGACTTTTACCGCGGCGTTTGCGAGTCGTCTAAACACGCTATGCAAAATCCAAGTGAAAGAAGCGCAAGATGGTGATGTGTTGCAAGCTGGCGTTGCTTATCTTGCCCCAGGCGGCAAACAGATGATGGTTGATGGTCGTGCTGGTGCTGCTCGTCTTCGTATTATTGATGGTGGCGACCGTATGAACTACAAACCTTGTGTTGACGTAACGTTTGGCTCGGCGGCAAAAGTCTACGGCGACAAAGTCTTGTCGATGGTACTGACTGGCATGGGTGCTGATGGTCGTGAAGGTGCGCGTATGCTGAAATCGGCTGGCTCAACTATTTGGGCTCAAGACGAAGAAAGCTGCGTCGTCTACGGCATGCCTCAAGCGGTTGCGAAAGCGGGTATATCCACTGAAGATTTACCTCTCGACCGTATTGCTGAGCGCATGCTGGTCGAAGTCGGCTTAGCGTAGGAAAAATCATGATCGTTTGGAGTGTAGCAAACCAAAAAGGTGGGGTAGGCAAAACGACATCAACAGTGACGTTAGCAGGCCTATTAAGCCAAAAAGGCCATCGTGTCTTAATGGTGGATACGGACCCACATGCGTCACTGACCACGTACCTTGGTTATGATCCTGATGCTGTGACGTCGAGCTTGTTCGACCTTTTTCAGCTCAAGACGTTTACTCGTGAGACGGTAAAACCGTTGATCGTAGAAACGGATCTTGACGGCATGGACATTATCCCTGCGCACATGTCATTAGCCACGCTCGACCGTGTAATGGGCAACCGCAGCGGAATGGGGTTGATCTTAAAGCGAGCTCTACAAGCCGTTGCTCAAGATTATGATTATGTGCTGATCGACTGTCCGCCAATTCTTGGTGTGATGATGGTGAACGCACTAGCAGCGAGTGATCGCATTTTAATTCCGGTACAGACTGAATTTTTGGCCATGAAAGGTTTAGAGCGCATGATTCGCACGTTAACCATCATGCAAAAGTCTCGTCCGGGCGGGTTCAAAGTGACTATCGTGCCGACTATGTACGATAAGCGCACGAAAGCTTCGTTGCAGACGTTAACACAGCTGAAAAAGGATTATCCGAATCAGGTGTGGACCTCAGCGGTACCGATTGACACGAAATTCCGTGATGCAAGCTTGAAGCACCTGCCAGCATCGCATTTTGCTTCTGGTAGCCGTGGCGTGTTTGCATACAAGCAACTGCTAATTTACTTGGAGAGGCTAGCGTTCGATGAGTAATAACGACGTACTTTCCAGTGAACAAGCACTTGATGATTACTTCAGTGCTTTGCTTGGCGAAGAGGTCGAAGTTATTGAGCAAGAAGAAGCACTTGACTTGCTCGCTCAAGAACTATCATCTGCAGAGCCAGAGCCAGAGCCAGAGCCAGAGCCAGAGCCAGAGCCAGAGCCAGAGCCA
>NZ_BAOG01000151.1 GCF_000400365.1 Vibrio jasicida CAIM 1864 = LMG 25398
TGAAGTGACCCCGTAAAGTTGGACATTTCTGTTAAGCGGCTTTCAAGGCCTGAGTTCGATACTCTATCGGAGTCAGGCCTTTTAGCTTCACCTTTATACGTTTGGTATTGTAGTACTCGATGTATTCTTTAATTTGCTCTATCAGAGTATCTGCATCTTCAAAGCTCTGGTTGTGATACATCTCTGTTTTAAGTAAAGCAAAAA
>NZ_BAOG01000150.1 GCF_000400365.1 Vibrio jasicida CAIM 1864 = LMG 25398
TCGTAACAAGGTAGCGCTAGGGGAACCTGGCGCTGGATCACCTCCTTATACGATGATTACTCACGATGAGTGTCCACACAGATTGATAGTTCACAAGCGTAAGCTTGTAGCTAACATAGCTCTTTAACAATTTGGAAAGCTGACAAAGTAATCTTTAAGATTACTTGTAAAGTTCTCAATGTTTGTCTTTATGACAAACACCAA
>NZ_BAOG01000149.1 GCF_000400365.1 Vibrio jasicida CAIM 1864 = LMG 25398
TGAATGGTAGACATATGGTTCACCTCGTTCTGAGAGCCTACTCTAAGCGTAGGGCTTGAGAGTGAGGCGGACCATATAATTAGCCCCTTTGCGATGAACTTGCAGAGGGGCTTTTTAATGCGTTCTACCTGGTATTACTTCACGGTAAGGACCATCTTGCCTACGTGTCCCTTCTCTTGGAATGCCGCTTGCGCTTGGTTGATGTCTTCCAATGGGAATGTCTGTGCGACTAATGGTTTGATGTTGCCTTGTTCAATATGATGAACCAAGTTTCCAAACACTTCAGGCTCAAGGACAGTACAACCAAAGAAGCTGAGATCTTTGAGATACAGAGTGCGCACGTCTAGCTCAACCATCGCACCGCCAATGGCACCTGATACCGCGTAACGACCTTTGGGGCGCAAGACTTCAAGGAATTGTGGCCACTGGTCGCCAGCAACCAAATCAATCACTACGTCAACGCTGTTGTTGCCAAGCGCTTCAACAAGATTTGCGTTGCGTGGCACGACTTCATCTGCGCCCAACTCCAGCACTTGTTCATTTTTGCTTGGACTTGTAATGGCAATAACGGTGGCACCAGAAATCAGGACACGATCTCCCTTGGCAACACGAGAGCGAGTGAGCATGTTTTCTGCCGTTGAGTACGAACATGGGAAAGACGCAAGTTCAACGTCAGTCAAATCCGTCTTTAGCTGGTAGGCGTGCTTCGCTGAGACCACGGTGTATTCTGCAAAACCACCGTCGCATTCTGAGCCAAAGTACCAAGGTGGATTAATGGTTTCACCGCTCACATCGCTCAAGCAAGGTTCAATCAACACGCGTTCACCTATACGGCGTTCATCTACCATACTGCCAACAGCAACGATCTCGCCACAGACGTCAGCGCCTTGAATGCGTGGGAGAACCAATGCATTGCCGCTCCAACTTGCATCCTCGCTGTCATTGTCACCTTTTGAATACCAGCGATACGCGTATTGATATCGGTATTGTTCACGCCCGCTGCGGATACTCGAATTAGCACTTCGTTCTCTTTTGGCGTTGGGACTGGAATATCTTGGCGGTATTCCAACATTTCTGGTCCGCCGTGACCAGTCAATAGAACACCTTTCATTGTGGTTGGTAGCGTTGTCATGATTAATCTTCCTTTAGCAATCTTAAAACAGCTTGTTGCGCAGAGTTCAGAGCCTCGTTACCCAGTACTGGCCAAGCGCTGGACACGCCTTCGTGCAATAAGAACAGCTGCGTGGCGAGGTCTTGGCGAAGGCTCTGTTTACCCAAAAATTGTCGAACGTCTTCTTTGTGCGCTTTCACGGTTTGGTTGATGATGTCGTGTTCGGGAAATGCCGCAATCGCATTCATCGACATGCAACCATGCGGTGCGTAGTCTTCCATCCATTGTTTGAGCTTGTTGAATACGTGTTGGGTCGCTTCTAGCCCGGCTTGTGGCGAGTTATCCAGCAGGAAGTTTAAGTAGCGCTGGTGGCGGTGTTCTAACGCGGCCACGATCATGTCTTCCTTAGATGGGTAATGCTTGTACAAGGTGCGTAGGCTAACGCCACAGGCAGTCTTGAGCCGTGCCACACTAGGCTCGGCAAATCCAAGCTCGCTAAAAGCTTGCTCTAAACTGGCAGCGATCTGTTCTTTCAACATAGCGTCTTCTCATGAGTAGAATGATTGTTCTACTTTTAGGGTAGAGCAATCGTTCTACTTGTGTCAATGTAAATCGAGAAATAAAAAAACGGAGCGCAAAGGCTCCGTTTAAAATCATTGAGTTAGATCTAATAAGTTTGGTATTGGTCGACAATCAATTGACTGATCTGAGCAATCACTTGGTTTCTTGCTTGCAAAGACAAGTCTGTCTCTGTGATATAGATGCTGACATAAATCGGTTTATGATTCTCTTTCCAAATCATCGCTGTCACGCCCCTAGAGCCAAAACCGCCAGCGCCAGAGCGGTCGGCAATCGACCAACCTTTCGGTAGGACTGAACGAATAAGTGGATCCGAAACCTTATTATCCTGCATCCAAATTTTAAGTTGGATGCGAGATTCGTAAGATAGCGCATCGCCTTCTAGCAGAGTGTGCAGAGTGTTTACCATGGCGTTAGGTGTTGTGGTGTCTTGCTTATCACCTGGTTTGGCTTCATTCAGTCTTGGCTCAAAACGGTCCAACCTCGTCGCTTTGTCGCCAAGAGAGCGTAAAAAGAGCGTGACCCCTCGTGGACCACCAATGCTGCGTAATACGATATTTGCTGCGGTGTTGTCACTCATGAGCATCGCTGCTTCACACGCGTGTTCGATGCGGGTGGTTTGACCTGCCATACGATCCATTACAGGTGACCATACCACCATGTTACGTTCTTCGACTTTCGCAGTTGCGTTTTTATCTAGCTTTCCGGTGTCCATTTGATTCAGCATTGTGGCACAGGCAAGAGTTTTGAAGGTACTCATCATCGGGAAGCGTTCATCGCCTCGGTAATCCCAATGCTCGTTACTTTGTGTATCCCAAATCGCCACACCGATTCGACCCGCGATGTGTTGTTCGATGGCAGAGATGTCTTCGTTCAGTTTGGCGGCGTATGTTGCACTCGAACAGACTAACAATCCGAGTAGCAGAAATAGCTTTTTCATTATTGATTTTCTTAGTGTTATTTATTCCAGTTCGCATCTTGGCGAATTTAGCCGGAACTATAACGAGTGAATACTCTAATGACTGTTAGATTATTGTCTTTTTTCTGTAGGAATCCTTGCATATGTCGAGCTTTACCCGCTTTTACTCTTATTGACGTTGCTTTACATGTGAAGCGCTAAAGTAAAGTTGTCGATTAACCGAGTAACCAATCATGAAAACATTCCGCAATCTCATCTGGGCAATGATCGCCGCGATGTCCGTATTATGGTTTGCGATGGAACCGCAGCTTTTCTCTTCTACCAATGTCTTTGAATGGCGATCTGCCATGATCCAATATTCAGGCATTCTGTCTTTGATGCTGATGTCGATCGCCATGGTGTTGGCAATGCGTCTTCCTGTGGTTGAAAACTGGCTGCACGGCATGGACAAAGCGTATCGAGTGCATAAATGGCTCGGCATTGGTGGCGTTGCATTAGGTCTTGCGCACTGGCTTTGGTATCAAGTGCCGAAATGGTTAGTCATGTCTGGTGTATTAGCAAGACCAGAGAAACACACAGGTACAGGGCCGGAGGGTAACCTCTCTGGAATCGAAGCTTGGGTTCATGGTCTGCGCGACCTTGCTCAAGGCATGGGTGAGTGGGGCTTTTACATGCTGTTGGTTTTGCTGGTGATTTCTCTATGGGGCGCAGTGAAATACAAACCCTTTAAACTATCGCACCGCTTTATGTCGGTGGCGTATCTACTGATTGCGATTCACTCCGTACTGCTGCTCAAACGCGCGTATTGGGGCGAGCCTATTTACTATCTTACTGTTGGTTTTGCAGTCGTCGGTTCGGTTGCCGCACTTTACAGTTTGTTTGGCTTTGTTGGTCGCCGTAATAAACATTCTGCGGTTGTGGCGTCGACACGTTATTTCCCTCTAGCTGAAGTGATGGAATTGGTCGTGAAACCAAATGGGTCTTGGCAAGGGCACAAAGCGGGGCAATTTGCTTACTTACGTTTTGGTGATGAAGATGCGCATCCGTTCACCATCGTCTCTAGCAGTGAAAGTGATGAATTACGTTTCCTAATCAAAGAGCTAGGCGACTTTACTACCGGCTTGTATGAGCGCGTAAAAGCGGGCGATGCTGTGATGGTTGAGGGGCCTTACGGACGCTTGGAATTTGATTTAGAGAAACCTCAAATCTGGATTGCTGGTGGGGTAGGGATTGCTTCTTTCTTTGCTGCTCTGGAAGCATTGAAAGTGCAAGCGCAAACTAGCGACGTTCATTTGTTTTACTGCAGTCGCGGTATCGACGGTCAGTTGGTCGATGAACTGTGGCACTTAGCGCACCAAGCAAGCGTCAAACTGTATGTGATAGATACCATGAAATCGCCACGTTTGAATGCTGAGCGTATTGCGGCTCAGTGTGGTGATTTGAACCAGTATGAAATGTATTTCTGTGGACCAGAAGCGTTCTCAAAAACACTGAAAAAAGAGCTAGATGCGTATCAATTTAATATTGAGCAGAGTTATCACGAAGAGCTATTTATTATGCGCTGAGTGTCAAGATTGTTAGTCATGAGTTAGCTCAGCGGTGAGCTTTTTAAGCCTCAATTTCGATATTCAGAAATGGGTAGGGTAATAAGCAAATCCAAACCGAGAGAGTAAAGATGACTATCACATCAAAACGCATTCTAGCGCTGACAACATTGGCAACAGTGACCGTTTCTAGCCACGCATTGGCAGAAGGCCGTAACAACTCAATTGAAGCGGGTGCGACCTTCGTTGGCGACCACGAAATGTACACCTTGGGTTACAGCCGTGATGTGGGCAACAACATCGTCACTGGTGGTGGTATTTTTGTTGGTTCTGACGCAATTGATATGCCCGTAAAGAACGATCAAGACGCTTGGGGTATGTACGCGAACATTGGTTACCGCTTTGAAATTGCTGAGTTCGATATCATTCCTAAGCTTGGTATCAACTACTTTAATGCGGACGTTGATATCAATAGTGGCACTCACTCTGGCCAGAGCATGAACATTGATAGTGTTTACGCTTCTGTTGGCGGTACGGTTAACTGGCGCATGGTTGGCTTAACGGTTGATTACGGTAAGATCAACGACTCAGCGGTTAACCCGATCAATGGTAAAGAATTTGAAGAGGATGTGGTTCGCGCTACGTTGAGCTTCAACTTCTAACGTTTTTCATCGACCTTTATATTTTTATCGTTTTATTGCACATACTGCTTGTTTGCCGCCTGTACCGGGCGGCTTTTTTGTTTCCCTTGTGTGCCCAGAATGACCAACGAAGTTATAAATCGTTGAGAATATCGGATAAGTGCTTTTCTAATTTCACTATCGTTGGGTGTTGATAATAACCACGGTGAAACTGCAAGCCGATATCAAAGAACATCTGAGCGTTATCCTGAATCAACGGAATCTTCTTGATGCCTTGCGGCAAAGCTGAATCGGGCAGGGCGAAGCAAATCAGAACATAATCGGTTTTGATCAACCAATCCAAAGCGGCATGAACCGATGGCACGGTTAAGCGTCTTTCCAAAGCAAACCCGAGTTGGCGTTTCACCCTCTCATAGTAAATGGCGTCATCAAGTGCACCCATCGACACTCGCACCAGTTTTTCGTTTTGTAGACGCTGAATATCAATACGTTCATGATTCCAAAGCGGGTTGTTCTGCGAGGCGTAGAGATACAAACCTAGCTCACCGATTTTCCGTTCAACCACGCGTTCATTCATAACGGAAGGGTAGCCAGAAATGCCGACGGCGAGTGAGCCCGCTTTTGGAAATTCGATGCCTTCAAGATTCCAATCCACCATTGAGAAGTCAGCGATATTGTCGTGTTGGCTGAGCAACTCTAGTAAAGGAGTGGTTAGAAGAGCACTAAGAGGATTAGGGACGAAGAAACGAAATTGCGTTGGTTGAGAGGCGGCTTCAAGTACATTGATTTGAGTCTGTGCTGACTCCAGCTGTTCAAGCGGTTCTTCAATAAGACTCATCAGTTGGCTGCAAAACAACGTAGGTTGGTAAAGCCCCTTATTGGCGATAAACAACTCATTTCCAAACAACACTCGGCAATCGGCTAATTGGCGATTAAATGTTGCTCGACTGATATCGAGTGTATGACACACTTTAGGCATCGATTTTTGTTCAAAGATCAAATGCAAAAAGCGGTATAGATTGAGGTCGATAGAGTGTTTCACAAGAGCCCTTTAAATAAAAAAACACATCGATTAATACGACATTGTGTGTTGATTTAAGGTTCAAATTTGAGTCTCTTAACCGTCAAAAATGCGCACGTAATCCACGTATTCTGAGAGTGGTAAATCGACGTATTCATAGCTCGGAGGTGTCATGCTTAAAGATCTGGTTGGCTTATTCATTTTGGTGCTTTTGCTTAGCGCTCCAGTGCTTGCAGAAGAGAGAGAACCCTTTATCGCCGGTGGCGTGACGTTTTTGGATAAGCATGAGGTCTTAAGTGTAGAGATGGGTGCAGAAGTGTTACCCAATATCAATTGGTCACTCGGCTTCAACGCACCGATAGACAGCGGTGAGCAAGAGCACTTTGGTACGCATTGGGCAGAAAAGCAAGTTTGGGGGTTACATACTGCGTTGGGCTACGAAATTCGCGTGAATGACGTGTTGGCGATAACGCCGCGTATCGGTTTGAATTACAACAATGTCGAGATTGAGTATTTCGAAGAAGAGACGGGTGAGTATGTCGACACAGACAGCCAAAACAACTTTGAACCAACCTTAGGTGTCAAAGTCGATATTGCCAGCGTTGGACTTATTGTTGAAGGCTACAAAATTGACGAGGACATCAGCTTATCGGAGGAAGATGAGATGGCGGTTCGAGTCATGACAGCCTATAACTTCTGAGCCGATGCCACTACGTAAGTATGGATTCAGAGAGAAAAAAGGAGCTGAAATGTCAGCTCCTTTCTGGTGTGCAAGTACGATTTACAGCGTAATGTTCTTCGTCATGCCTGCTTCTGCATGGCCCGGAATGTTGCACGCGAACTCAACGTTGTTGTCACCGTGGAAATGCCACAATAACTGCTTCGCTTTACCCGGTTCTACCGTCACAGAGTTGCCCGAGTCGTGCATGTGATCACCGCTCATTGTCTTCATCATTTCGCGATGTTCTAGCTGTTCTTTGGCAGAACCGATTGTGAACTCATGGTTGATCTTACCTGTGTTCATCACCACAAACTGCACCACATCGTTTGGCTCAATCTTAACGTCTTTCTTGAACTTGATGGTCATGTCATCACCCAAGATAACTTGTACCACCTTGTCTGGCTTTGCACCTTTTGCTGGCATACCTACTGCCGACATGCCCGGCATATCCATCATGTTTGAATGGTCCATTTTACTGTGGTCCATCTTCATGCTGCTGTGGTCCATATTTTCATGCTTCATGTTGCTATGATCCATGTTCGCGTGGTCCATGTTTGAATGATCCATTTGGGCAAACGCAGTCGTTGTTGTTAGGGCTAGAGCAAGAGTAATTAGTGTCTTTTTCATTTTTATATCCTTGTTTTAATTCATTAATAACTTGGTTGCTTCCCCTCAAACGTATTGATTGAGGGTAAGGTAGGGATTAAGCCTTGTTGCCAGTGCGATCTGTGCTGTCGGCGTTTTCGATTTGGTTGCCAGTTTGCATGCTTGCTTGACTCGGAGTTGAGTTACTTGAGCGCAACTCACGTTGTTTCCACAGCTTGAAGATGGCTGGAAGCACTAACAGCGTCAGTAGTAGTGCCGATGCCATACCACCAATCATTGGTGCGGCGATACGTTGCATTACTTCTGATCCTGTCCCTTCGCCGTACATGATCGGAATAAGGCCAATAATTACTGTCAGTACCGTCATCATTACTGGGCGAACACGCAGGCCTGCACCTTCACGAATGGCATCAGTTAGGTCTTTCGCTTCAAGCTTCTGTTGGCTCTCTTCCGCATCGAGTTTTTTGTAGTGCCATGCTTGGTTTAGGTAGACGAGCATGATGACCCCAATTTCAACCGCGACGCCTGCGAGGGCAATAAAGCCGACCCCAACAGCAATCGAGAAGTTGTAGTTGAGGATATGCATGAGCCACAAACCACCAACCATAGCGAGTGGTAGGGTAAGCATGATGATCATCACTTCGCCAACGCGACGGAAGCTGAAGTAAAGCAGCAACATAATGATGGCGATGGTGATTGGTACCACGACACTCAAGCGGTCTTTTGCACGCTCCATGTATTCGTATTGACCAGACCAAGCCAGCGAGTAACCCGCAGGAAGTTCCAATTGATCAGCAACAACCTGTTGCGCTTCTACGACGTAAGAGCCAAGGTCACGACCATCGATGTCGACAAATACCCAGCCGTTTGGACGCGCGTTTTCTGTCTTGATCATCGGAGGGCCGTCTTCGTAACGAATGTCCGCTACGTCAGCCAGCGCAATACGAGCGCCATTTGGTGTCACCAATGGTAGGTTTTGCAGTTTAACCACGGAGTCACGGTAGTCTTGTGGGTAACGAACGTTGATTGGGTAACGCTCCAAGCCTTCAATGGTTTCACCCACATTCATACCGCCCACCGCAGTAGAGATCACCTGCTGAACGTCTTTTATGCTCAAGCCATAACGTGCTGCGGCACGACGTTTAATGTCGATCGTGACATAACGACCACCTGCTACACGCTCTGCATAAACCGATGCGGTGCCCTGTACGCCATTAAGAATTGGCTCTAACTGAGAACCGATCTTCTCAATCACTTTCAGGTCAGGGCCCGCGATCTTAATGCCGATAGGGGTTTTGATGCCCGTTGCCAGCATGTCGATACGCGTTTTGATAGGCATTACCCAAGCGTTAGTAAGACCAGGGAACTGAACCAGATTGTCGAACTCTTTGCGCAGTGACTCGGTTGTTACCCCTTCACGCCATTGGTCGCGTGGCTTCAACTGAATCACGGTTTCAATCATGGTGAGTGGCGCTGGATCGGTTGCGGTCTCAGCTCGGCCAATTTTGCCCCATACGGTTTTCACTTCTGGAACGGTTTTGATCAGCTTGTTGGTTTGTTGTAGAAGCTCACGCGCCTTACCAATTGAGATACCCGGATAGGTCGTTGGCATGTACATCAAGTCGCCTTCATCCAGTGGCGGGATGAACTCGCTACCCAGTTTACTGGTAGGGTAGTAAGCCGAAGCCATCAGACCTAATGCGATAACAATCATGGTCTTAGGGTATTTTAAGCTGGTGTTCAACAGCGGACGGTACAATGCGACCAAGCCACGGTTAACCGGGTTTTTATGTTCCGGTAACACCTTACCGCGAATGAAGTAGCCCATAAGAACAGGGACGAGTGTGATTGCCAAACCTGCTGCCGCTGCCATTGCGTAAGTCTTAGTGAACGCAAGCGGCGAGAACATCTTGCCTTCTTGGCCTTCTAAGGCGAACACTGGTACGAAGCTAAGAGTAATGATCAACAACGAGAAGAACAGCGGTGCGCCGACCTCTTCTGCGGCTTTGCCGATTACTTGCCAGCGGTTCTTGTCGGTCAATGGCGTTCGTTCAATGTGCTTGTGAACGTTTTCAATCATCACGATTGCACCATCTACCATGGCACCGATGGCAATCGCGATACCACCAAGGGACATGATGTTGGCGTTGATGCCTTGCCAATGCATCACGATAAACGCAGTGAGAATGCCAACCGGTAGGCTCAGAGCGATAACCAATGAAGAACGAATGTGGAACAGGAACAACGCACACACAATCGCGACGACGATGAACTCTTCTGCAAGCTTTTTCCATAGGTTTTCTACCGCTGAATCGATAAGGGTAGAGCGGTCGTAGGTTGCCACAATTTCCACGCCTTCTGGCAGGCTGCGTTGTAGGTCTGCTAGCTTGTTTTTGACTTTCGCAATCACTTCACTGGCGTTTTCACCAAAGCGCATCACGATAACGCCACCGACCGCTTCACCCTCGCCATTCAGCTCTGAGATACCTCGTCGCATTTGTGGACCAAGGTTAATGTCTGCGATGTCTCCTAATAGCAACGGCGTGCCTTTCTCAGTGACTTTGAGAGGCAGTGACTTGATGTCTTCAATGCTGGTTAGGTAACCCGTGGTACGAACCATGTGCTCGGCTTCGGCCACTTCGATAACGGACGCGCCGGTTTCTTGGTTACCGTTTTGGATTGCCATGTTCACTTGTTGCAGAGTGAGGTTGTAAGCACGCAGCTTGGCAGGATCAATCTGCACTTGATACTGCTTCACCATACCGCCCACGGTCGCGACTTCAGAAACGCCATCCACGGTTTGCAATTCGTATTTCAAGAACCAGTCTTGCAGGCTGCGAAGATCCGCCAAATCATGCTTGCCGGTTTTGTCCTGTAATACGTAGCTGTAAACCCAGCCCACACCCGTTGCATCAGGACCTAGCGTTGGTTTTGCGTTCGGTGGCAGCTTTGGTGCTACTTGGCTTAAGTACTCCAACACGCGTGAACGTGCCCAGTACATGTCGGTATCATCGTTGAAAATGATATAAACGTAAGAGTCACCAAAGAAGGAGTAGCCACGAACTGTCTCAGCACCCGGCACGGCAAGCATGGCGGTGGTGAGTGGGTAAGTGACTTGATCCTCGACGACTTGAGGAGCCTGACCCGGATAGCTTGTCTTGATGATCACTTGCACATCAGAAAGATCCGGAATCGCATCAACAGGCGTATTCTTTACACTGTAAAGTCCGCCTAATACAAGGGCTAAGGTCGCGACCAACACTAGGAATCGGTTGCTCAGTGACCAACGAATAATAGCATTGATCATAATTAACCCTCGACGGCTGTTGTTGCAGGAGCTAGCTGTTTAAGAACGTAGTCAGATCCTTGTTTTTCAACTAGAAACCGAACTTTCTGTCCTTCTTCAAAACCCGTTAGATCAACGTCTTCACCCACAGAGAAGTTCATCTCGCCTGCATCCCAGTTCCATTCTGCAACCGGTAAGTGGTTTAAGGTGATCATGCCAAAGTCGGCCATCAGCATGGTGATGTCACCAGTCAACCAAACTTCTGCCGCAATGACGCTGTTGTCTGCCTTATAGTCGATGATTTGGTACTGACCGGACTCCGTCTTTTGCATTTCAAATTCGATAGCCTGACCTTTTTTCAAGTCACCCATTTCAACGCCATCTGCGAAAGTGAAGTTCATTACCATGCCCGGCCAATCCCATTCTGGTACAGGTTGGTGGTTGATGGTCAGCATGCGGTGATCTTTCATTACGTCTGTGATCTCACCTTTGGCCCATGCTGTTTCCGCCGCTGCTTCTACACCATTGATGCGAGACAGATCCGCCGACTGGCTTGATTCAGAGTCGAGCATGAAGTGAGATGACGTAACGATCTTATCGCCTTGTTTAAGTCCTTGTAATACTTCGATCTGTTCGCCAGCTTCACGGCCAACTTCAATTCGAGCTGAGCGGTATTTGCCTTCGCCCTCAGCTAGAACAACGCGAGTCATACCACCAGAGCGGATAACAGATGATTTAGGAATCGTTAATACTGCGTCGTCAGTAACAGGCTGCAAGGCAATATTGGCGAACATGTTTGGCTTCAATGCGCCATCTGGGTTAGGGAATTTAAGACGCACACGCAACGTACGTGTTTTCGGATCGAGGATTGGGTATACGTAATCTACGACACCTTGCCATTCATTACCCGGAATCGCGTCAAGAGTCATCGTGGCTTGAGAGCCTGCTTTCATCCAGTGTGCTTGACGCTCAAAAACTTCTGCATCAACCCAAACATTGTCCAAGGGACCTGCACTGATCACCGCTTGAGCAGGGGACAAATAGCCACCTTCACGCACGTTTAAGCTCGCGATAACGCCATCAGCAGGCGCTTTGATTTCAATGGTTTGCGATGCTTTACCACTACGAGTAATGGATTTGATTTGAGCGCGGTCAACACCAAGCGTTACCAAGCGTTCGGTCGCGCCTTTTACAAGACCTTTGCGGCCAGTGCGGTACGCATTCAGCAATTCTTCTTGTGCTTTAACCAGTTCTGGAGAGTAGAGCGTGAAAAGCACATCGCCTTTCTTCACTTTCTCACCCACGGCATTGATGTAGAGTTTTTCTACCCAACCCGCCACACGAACGTTCGTTTGCCATAACAGACTTTCATCAAAGGCAATATAGCCAACCGTTTCGATGCGTGGTGACAACTGCTGTAGTGTCGCGTTTGCGGTTTTAACCCCGAGGTTATTTTCTACTGAAGGGTCAATAGTCACTGTACCTGGTGCATCTTGTTCACCGGATAGGTCTTCTGCGTAAACCGGAATCAAATCCATGCCCATTGGGGATTTACCCGGTTTGTCGCGTTTGTAATTCGGATCCATTGGGGCAACCCAGTAAAGCGGATCATTAGAGCTTGCAGCAGACTCGCCACCCATCGCACTCATGTCATGAGTTGAGCCCGTAAGAAAATGATTAGCACCAAACCCTAAAGCACCACCAACAATCAGCGCGATGGTTGCAATCTTAAATGTTTTCATTGTTTTACCTTATTTTCCCCTTCACATTTGACGCTACAGCGTTGTTGCCTGCTCTCGTTCACCCAAATCACATAGCAGATCTATGCTCATGGGATTCTCTCGTTTGCCGCCTAGCTGTAGCCCCAACTGTCTTGGGGAATCACAAATTAATATGTCGAAATAGAGCGAGCTTCTGGTGAAGCGACTTGGTAGTCGAAACCACCGAGTAGGGTGGCTAAATTGCTGTTTGCGATGTTGAGATCGGTCAGTAGACGTTGTTGCTCTAATTGCAGAGCCAACTCGTCTGTGGTGGCAGAAATCACATCGTTAAACTGCGCTGTGTTGTTTTGATAACCCCGCTCAACGGCTTGAATGCGCGCTTTCGCTTGAGGCAATAAGGTGGATTGATAACGTTCTAAACGCTGGGTTAAGTTGCCGCGATCAACCAGCAAAGTGTTCACCTTGGCATTCATCTGCGTTAGTAAGGTGTCTTTTTGCGATTGTGCCGCGCCAACTTGGTATTGAGCGGCAGCAAGATTGCGATCTTGGCGGTCACCCGTAAACAACGGAATGTCCATGGTGAGGTAAGCGCTAACCAAATCAGAGGCGGGCTCACCCATCATGTTGTCGGCTTGGCGGTAGGCGTACATTACTTCGACGCCAAACTGTGGGTTGTAGGCTTGCTCAGCAATTTCCACCTGCGTTTTATTGGCAGAAATGCTGACGTCTGCCATCTTAACCATCGGGTGTTGGCTGAGTTGCTGATAATGCTTGGTGGAATTCTGACTCGCAGCAAGTTTGCTATTCAGTGTGTCCCAATTAAGTTGATTGCTCGCGTGCAGAGCCTGTTCGTTTGCCAACCAATCTGACCCCAACCATTCGGAGAGTTGAGAGATAAGACGACGTTGCATTTGTGCGTTGGCTTGCAGTTTCTCATCCAACTTGCTGACTTGTAATTGAGCGTTGAGTAGGTCTTGCGCTTCACTCTTACCAATCGAATAGTTGGTTTGAATAAAGCTTTCCATCTCCTTCATCAACTTGCGGTTCTCAAGCAAGATTTGCTCAGCGCGTTGCTGGTAACCAAGCTCTAACCAAAGTTGAGTCATGCTGTTGGCTACCTCAAGCTCACGAGCATGCACTTGAAGCCCAAGGCCGTCGGCTTGTTGATTGGCTTTCTTCTGCTGTAAATCAAGCGTAGAGCCACGCTCAAACTGTTGCATTAAACCAACGGAGATGTTGGTCATTGGGTCTTCATCGAATTTGAAGCTGTCGACAGGCAAGCCACCAAAACCTACTTTTAGTTTTGGGTCCATCAAGGTCGCACTCGCGACGCCCGTTTCACGCATGGCAGCAGATTGCGCTGAGTATTGCTTACGATTGCCATCGTTACTCAAAGCGACGTTGATCAGTTGGGCAAGCTTGGTCGTTGAAGCTCGCTCACTTGATGCGGAATTTTGCGCTGCGTGCGTCTCTTTACCTGCGGCGTTAACCAAGGTTGGTGCAGCGACCAGAGCCACCATAAAAATAGGTGCAGCTAAGCGGTATGGTTTGATATCCATAATCTAAATCCAGTGTTCGCCGGATCGATGGAGGTGCGGATTTTATTGCGGGAACAGTAAAGCCTTGTTACCTCATCGTTCAGGCGCATTAAAACAACCTGCGATATACGCGCAGGGTCGAATGCTAGGACGGATTTAGGCTATAGGAGGTCGGTATAGGTCGCGGCTGACGTGTACGACAGGGGAAGCAACTTCAGGAGTAATAGTTGCGCGATAGACAACGGGCATTGGGCTATTGATAGGATTCGGTAGGGGGACGAAAACTATCGTACACGCGGCAGTACAGCAGGTATGAACCATGCCGGAGCCTCCACCACAGTTCATGCTGGTTTCTCTTGCATCGCCATCTTCGGACATAGAACCGTCAGTCATGGAGACGTCCATCATGCCAGGCATACCGCAGTGTTCGCTGTCACTCATCATAGAAGGATGGTGAGCCATGCCAGTAGACATCATTTGAATATTCATCAACGGCTCACTGTTCGCCACACTAGATACCAATAGTACTAGCGTCGTGAAGAGAGTTAACCAGATTGTATGCAGCGATTTTAAGTGCATACCCTTTCCCATGTGTTTGATGAAAATGATGAAAATGATGAAAACCCTTCAATTCTAAAGGTTAACCTAAGGGTAAGGTCAATCATTTATTACTCTTATTATCAAAATAGTCCAACCCTTCAGTTTTCGCACTTTCGAGGGAGTAAAACGTTTGTTAAACACCGAGTGTTGAAAGTTAGCGAAAGAAGCCCTCGCTTTTTATGACACGTGAAAAATGTGGTTTATAAGTTTTACATCACACTAACTTGTCTTACAAATGATTATCCTTATAGAATGCATGGTTTTACTTGTGCAGATTTGGATTTGCTTTGCTGCGGGGGTTGCATGATAGAAATTGTCATCGATGGAAAATATAGAATTGTAGAAGAGGGTCTAACCCTTTTAGAAGCAGCAAAAGTGTGTGGGGTCGAGATCCCATCGCTGTGCGGAATGAACAAAAGTAATGAAAAAGTACCGTGTGATTTGTGTGTGGTTGAAGTCGAAAGCGGCGGTACTAAGCGTGCGTGTGAACTCGAAGTTTACCGCGGCCTTAATGTGGTCACGCAATCAGAACAATTAAGCGAGCACCGCAGAAAAGCACTCAACCGCATCATGACGGACCATTACGCCGATTGTGAAGCGCCATGTAAAACCGCGTGTCCTGCGGGCGTGGATATCCAATCGTACCTTTATCACATCGCACAGAACGATCATCAAAAAGCGATTGAAGTGATTAAACGTACGCTTCCTATGCCGCTATCGATTGGCCGTGTGTGCCCGGCATTTTGTGAGAGCGAATGTCGCCGCTCGTTAGTCGATGAGCCTATTGCAATTCGTCAGCTAAAACGTCATGCCGCGGATGCAGATCTGTCTGCGCATGAAGCCTATGTGCCAGAAAAGAAACCAAGTAAAGGGTTGAACATTGCCGTCGTCGGCAGTGGTCCTGGTGGTCTAACGGCTGGCTACTACCTATCGAACGAAGGCTATGACGTTACGGTCTTTGAATCCATGCCAAAAGCGGGCGGTTGGTTGCGTTACGGTATTCCTGAATACCGTTTGCCAAAAGACATTCTCGATAAAGAAATCGAACTGATGTGCCGTAATGGCATGCAAGTTCACACTAATCAAAAGCTGGGTGTGGATTTCACGCTTTCTCAATTGAGCGAAGAATACGATGCGGTGTGTTTAGCTGTCGGCGCGTCTCAAGCGGTTGAAATGCATTACACAGGCAGTGACCTTGAAGGTTGCTACTTAGGCGTTGATTACCTTAAAGATTACGTCACTGAGCAAAACTATGTAACGGGCCAGAAAGTCGCGGTGATCGGTGGTGGTAACACAGCAATTGACTGTGCTCGCACTGCGCGTCGAGCTGGTGCAGACACCACGTTGATTTATCGTCGTACTCGTGACGAAATGCCGGCAGAAGACTACGAGATTGTCGAAGCGGAACACGAAGGGGTGAAGTTCCACTTCTTGACCAACCCTGCAGAAAACCTTGCCGATGAAACCGGACGCGTGAATGCGATTCGCCTAGAACGCATGGCGTTGGGTGAGCCGGATGCATCTGGTCGTCGAAGCCCTAAACCAACCGGCGAGTTCTTCACCGAAGAGTTCGACACCGTAATTGCGGCAGTATCGCAAAAGCCAGACCTGAGCTTCCTAGAAGGTGAAGACTTATCTATTCCGCTAACGCGCTGGAACACCTCTGATGCAGATGAAAAGACCATGCACACCGGCACGGGCAACATCTTCAGTATTGGTGATTTCCGCCGTGGTCCTGCAACGGCAGTTGAAGCCGTGGGAGATGGCCGCGTTGCGGCAAAAGCCATTGATCTGTTTTTGAATGGCGATATGGCAGATATGCCAAAGGCGGCGTTTAACTCGCGTAAAGAGAAGAAGCTCTCTCAAGTCGACCCGCTTCACTTCGAGAACATCCAGAAAGTCGCTCGCTCTATCATGCCTGAGCTGACTCCAGCACAACGCGAGCAAAGCTTCGCTGAAGTGGAGTTGGGTTTTGATAACGAAGAAGCAATGAAAGAAGCAGCGCGCTGTCTAGAATGTGGCTGTCAGGCAAATACCGATTGTGCGCTGCGTGATTACTCCACCGAATATGAAGCTGAGCAAAGCTTTGACTTCTCCTTACAGATTAAATCGCATCAAGATTGGTTAGATCTTCGTGCGAAAGACTTGCGTCATAAGTACGAAGTTGACCGTAGCTCTGAGTTTATTGAGTTTGATGCCAACCGCTGTATTAGCTGTGGTCAGTGCATCCAAGCGTGTCGTGACAAAGCCGTGCACGGCGTACTGAACTTTGTGTGCGACAAACAAGGTCGTCCTGCATTACGTCCTGACGACCGTCCACACTTCGGAAGTAACAAGAATGGTTTAACCCTAATGGGCGATTCGAACTGCGTGCAATGTGGCGCGTGTGTTCAAGTGTGTCCAACGGGTGCGATGGTCGATAGTCGTGACCGTTCGCAAGGCCGTACTGAAGATCTGAAAGCGGTCGACACCATCTGTACGTACTGTGGTGTGGGTTGTAAGTTGACTATGTTCGTGGACGAAGCAACCAATACGATTCGTTACGTGAAAGGCGGTGACTCGCCGGTGAACCAAGGCATGTTGTGTGTGAAAGGGCGCTTTGGTTTTGATTTCATTGGCAGTGAAGAGCGTCTTACCACGCCATTGATCCGTAAAGACGGTTGGCTGCAACCTGCAAGCTGGGAAGAGGCGATTCAACTGATTGCGGGCAAGTTCTCTGGCATTAAGCAAGATTTTGGCAGCAACGCATTGGCAGGCTTCTCTTCAGCGAAAACCACCAACGAAGATAACTACGCGTTCCAAAAATTTGTCCGTCGTGAACTGGGCACTAACAACGTCGACCACTGTGCGCGTTTGTGTCACGCATCGAGTGTAACCGGTCTTGAGGCGTCACTGGGTAGTGGTGCAATGACCAACGACATTCCAAGCATTAAACACTCGGATGTGATCTTTATTATTGGTTCGGATACCACATCGGCGCACCCGATTATCGCTTCACATATCAAACAAGCAATTCGTCACCACGGTGCTCGTTTGATTGTAGCTGACCCGAAACGTGTTGATATGGCAGAGCATGCTGAGCTGTATATGGCGCACCGTCCGGGTACAGATGTGATGCTTTTAAATGGCGTCATGCAGCAGATCATCAAGAACGGTTGGTACGATCAAGAGTACATCGAAGAACGTGTCGACGGCTTTGATACCTTGTTGCAAGAAGTGATGTCGCCAGCTTACAACCTCGATAAAGTGGAGTTGGTTACGGGCGTAAAAGCCGAAGACATTCAAGCAATGGCGCGTATGATCGGTACGGCAGATCGTACGGCTGTTTACTACTCGATGGGTATTACTCAGCACACCACAGGTCATGACAACGTGCGTTCTATCGCTAACCTGCAATTACTGTGTGGCAACATCGGTATTGAAGGTGGTGGTATCAACCCATTGCGTGGTCAATCAAACGTGCAAGGTGCGTGTGATATGGGCGCGTTGCCAAACAGCTTCCCGGGCTATCAAAAGGTATACAACCCGATTGTGCGTCAGAAGTTTGCGATTGAATGGAATGCGCCAAATCTGCCTTCTGAGCAAGGTCTAACCCTGACAGAAATCATTGATGCGGCTTGCCATCGTGACGTTCGTGGTATGTACATCATGGGTGAGAACCCAGTGTTGAGTGACCCGAACCAAGCGCATGTGATTGAAGGTTTAGAAACACTTGACTTCTTGGTTGTTCAAGACATCTTCCTAACGGAGACTGCGCAATACGCGGATGTGGTTCTGCCTTCTTGCTCGTTTGCAGAGAAAGCGGGTCACTTCACCAATACAGAACGTCGTGTACAGCGCGTGAATCCGGTTGTCACGGCACCGGGTGAAGCGAAAGAAGATTGGTGGATTATTCAAGAAATTGCCAATGCCATGGGCAGTGATTGGGATTACCACTGCGTGTCTGATATCACCAATGAAATCGCACGCGTAACACCTCAATACGCGGGTCTTCGTTGGGATGCGATTACGCCAAACGGTGTGCAATGGCCAAGCAACAAGAACAACCCGGCGGGTACTCGCATCATGCACCAAACTCAGTTTACTCGTGGTAAAGGGCAAATGGTGGGCGTACCGTTCCGTTATGCGGCTGAGCTGCCAGATGAAGAGTACCCACTTGTGTTAACGACGGGTCGCGTACTTGAGCAGTTCCACACTGGTACCATGACGCGTAAGACCAAAGGGTTGGATAACCTTGCTGGCCCTCGCGCGATGGTGAGCGTGGAAGACGCAGAAGCGCTAGGCATCAGTAATGGTCAGCGTCTGACGGTGTCTACACGTCGCGGCAGCATTGAGATTGATGCCTTTGTGACTAAGCGTATTCAAAAAGGAGTGGTGTTCATTCCATTCCACTTTGTTGAGTCGCCAGTCAACCGCCTAACGACAACGGCGACTGACCCGCATGCGAAGATCCCTGAGTTCAAGGTCGCTGCGGTTAAAGTGGAAGTGAGCGAAAAAGTGCAACACGTAGAGCCTGCAACGGAAGCGGCTCATTCCATTTAGGCCAATCTGTTTAGATACAGGTTAGCAGCGCACTGGCGAGTTGGGCGATTACATATAAGCTTATGATATGTAATCGCTAAATGAGCCGTGCGTGTGCTAAGAGTCATTAAATGGATTGTGTTGTTTTTACCCGCTTCAATTTGGCTGGTGGCAAGGCAATACCATGATATTTGGTGGGCGGAGAATCTAACCTCGATTCCCGCTCTCCTTTTATTCGTCTACCTAGGCTTTGCTCTGGTACTTTTGGTTTGTCGTCACTGGGCGAAAGCCATTGCTGCTACCTTGATTGGTTTGGCTTCTATTGCGTTTCTCTTACCCACTCAAATCACAAACAACCAAACCTGCGAAAATCCGCTGACAATAGTCCAATTCAACCTGTTCTACGAAAATCCGGACATTAATCAGTTCATTAATTACTTGCTTAAACACCCTGCGGATTTGGTGGTGATGCAAGAGCTCTCGCCTCAAGTGGGGGAGAAGCTTCATCTTCTCGACGACATTTATCCTATCTATTACGGCGGCCAGCGCGGCGTTGGTTACCCGTCAAATCAGATGATTTTGAGCCGTTATCCTTTGGAGCCAGTTTCGATTTATCACACTCCAGATGGTCAAGAGGTGATTCGAGCAACATGGCAAGTAGACAACCCTATTACTTTAATGACGGCGCATCCACCCTCGCCAAGAACAGAGCCGTTATGGCAACGCCGCAATGCACTGATTCGAACCATAGAAACTCTTACTGATTTGTACCCAACACCAGAAATGATCGTGATAGGGGATTTCAATCTTTCTGCTGCAAGCCATAGGTTTAATGGGCTGTTTTCTCGTTTCCAAACTCAACCTGTTGCCAGTTGGCCAACATCAGTAAAGGGCTTGCCGGTTCCTACTTTCGTCATGATAGGGATTGATCACCTCTGGCTTAAATCGGAAAGCGTAGAGAGGACCATTTGTTCTCGCAAGTCGACAAGCCATCCAAATGGTTCTGATCATCGCTTGGTAACGACGGTGATAGGTAACGTTATGAATTAATTCCTGTTTCATTCTCAAGATTGTGAGCGAAATCGGTTCACCCCTGACAAAAGCGGTCTTTACTTTATACACCATGCTCCTCTTTCTTTTTTGGAACGAGATTCCATAACTAAAGCAGTAAATAAACTGGTGATATAAGGGTTAGAAATGAAACCATTCAAACGAACGTTAGTGGCAGGTGTCATCCTAGGGTTAATTGGTACCGTGGCAGGATGCAGCCCAGCAGAAGAAGCGAAACAACCACAACAAAAGCCAAAACCTGAGGCTCAGGTAGAAGAGCAAGCTCAAGCAACTGCGCCTGTGGAAAGCGGTGAAACGATCTATCTGGCTGATACCATCATCACAATGGATGAAGACCAACCTCGTGTAGAGGCAGTTGTAGCGGACGATGACGGCAAGATTGTCTTTGTTGGACAAGAAGCGCAGGCGCTGAAGCAGTTCCCAAATGCGGATAAAGTCGACTTAGAGGACAAGGTGATCATGCCTGGCTTTATTGAGCAGCACCTTCATCCGTTCCTTGGTGCACTTACGCTGAGCATGCCGGTCATTGCTCCTGAAGAGTGGCAGTTACCAAGCCGTACTTGGCCTGCGGTGAATGGACATGAAGAGTATCTGGCCGCGCTGACTGCCGTTGAAAAAGAGATGAAGGATCCAAATGAAGTATTGTGGACGTGGGGCTACAACAACTTCTTCCATGGTGAATTGACGCGCGCTGATCTTGATAAGATCTCGAAAACACGTCCAATCGGTGTATGGCATCGTTCGGCACATGAGTTCTACGTCAACTCTGCCTTTATTGAAAAGTTTGGTCTTAACCAAGCAGATATTGATAAGCAAGGTAAAGAGGTAGCAGCTCAGGCAGATCTGGAAAATGGGCATTTCTGGGAAGGTGGTGCACTGATTTACTTGTTACCGCGTATCTACAAAGATCTTGGTAGTGAAGCAAGATTCCGTGCCGGACTAGAGCAAATGGTAGAAATGCTGCACGAGAAAGGGGTAACAGCTTACAACGAACCTGGCGCGTTCATACCAGAGGATATGGTGGGTCTGTATAAAGAGATCTTGGGGGCTGATGAAACGCCAATGTACTCCTTCTTTACACCAGAGAGTAAGTCACCGTACTTCTTGAAGGGCAAAGAGGGTGTGGTTCAAGCGGTTGAAGAAATCACCAAAACCTTCCCTGATGAAGGCAAAGTTCGCTTCTTTAAAAACCAAGTTAAGCTACTGTTCGATGGTGCGATCATCTCTCAGTTAATGATGATGAAAGACGGTTATCTGGATGGCCACCATGGCGAGTGGATTCAAAGTCCTCAAGAAGTTGAAGACATCACCAAGCTGTTCTGGGAGAAGGATTACCAAATACTCGTTCATGTAAACGGTGATGAAGGCGTTGAAAAGCTGATTGAAATTTTGAAACGTCGTCAAGCTGAATACCCACGTGATAACCACCGTTTTACGATTGTTCATTTTGCCAATTCGACCGACGAGCAAGTCAAGGAACTGAAAGAACTCGGAGCTATCATCAGTGTGAATCCATATTACGTCACTGGCTTTGGTGACCGTTTTGGTGAAGTCGGTTTAGGTGAAGAGCGTGCTCATGCCATGGTGCGTCTGGCGACCATAGAGAAAGAGCAGATCCCAGTCTCATTGCATTCAGATATGCCAATGGCCCCGGCGGATCCTCTATTACTTGCTTGGAGCGCCGCTACCCGTCAAACCAACAATGGCAATGTATTACGCAAAGACTTGGCCCTATCTCGTGAAGCCGCACTAAAAGGCATCACTATAGAAGCCGCGTACTCTTGGGGAATGGAAGACACCCTCGGCAGTATCGAGGTAGGTAAGGTTGCCAACTTTACGGTACTCGAAGAGGACCCTTATAAAATCGACATCAACAAGCTAAAAGACGTACCAATTTATGCCACTGTCTTTGAGAACAAGCTATTCCCTATTGATAAGTAAAAGTAACTTTTAGCACTAAAGAGCTGCAAGGTGTCTAGTTATTTAGAATTAGGTTAAATCAGGCGACGGCTTGTCATGGAATTGACCGACTCTGACCGTCGCCTGTTATTTGGGTGAATTCTTTAACCTAAACTTCATCCGCTTCCTATACTGAAATTATAGAGAAAAGCAGAAATTCATAACGATAAGAGGCAACTTGCATGACAAGAACTACCTCAGCAGTGTTAATTATTATTTTGATGAGCGCCTATTTTGCCTATAACCGTTTCTACGTTTATCCGCAAAAGCTGGAAACACAGGCGGAATCAATGCTGATCCAAATGGCCAATCGAGAAGAGTGGCTTGATGTTCCACAGATGATGGAACGTGTCGATGCACACAAAGCACACTTAGAGCTGGATGCCGACATCACTTCAACCAGTGGCAAACGTGCTTATGGTGAAGGCTATATTACTTACAGTGACCGCAGTAGGAACGTATGCAAACAAGTGGTTTTTAATTTTAAAATCAACTCGTTGAGAAACTACATTATCTCCGATTTGCACGATTGTTCACTCGGTGAGTACTATTGATGTTCTACTCGCTTTGATCAATAACGCCTCCGAATTTGGAGGCGTTATTGTTTCTTGTATCACAAGTGTTAATCGAGAGATTTCTTAAAGCGCAATGAGGCGATGACCAATCCGACGACCGTGAAGCCAAGCAACCAAACCGTATCCCGCCATAGCTCCATCAAATCTGCCCCACGTAGCACCACACCGCGAATGATGCGCATAAAGTGAGTCGCTGGGAGCGCTTCGGATATCCATTGTGCCGCGACGGGCATTCCTTCATACGGGAACATAAATCCGGACAGAAGAATCGATGGCAAAAGAATAAACACCGTCATCTGCATGGCCTGAAGCTGTGTCGTCGCAATAGTGGATATCACCAAACCTAAAGTTAAACTCGCGGCGATAAACAACAGCGTGCCAAACAGTATCTGACTAATGGCGCCGTTTATCGGTACACCAAATATCCAGTGCCCTAAGCCCAAAATTATAAATACCTGTATTAAACCAACAAAGATGTAGGGAATGATCTTCGCTACCATGAGTTCTATGGAATGGATTGGCGTAGTAATCAGTAACTCTAAATTGCCTCGTTCCCGTTCTCGAACAATGGCTGCACTGGTGAACAAGATCATCGTCATGGTCAGAATTACGCCCAATAAACCAGGGACAATGTTCACCGCCGAGCGCCGACTCGGGTTGTAATACAGCGCAACTTCAAAGGTTTTAGTTGGGGCAGGGCGTATCTCAAAATCAAAATCCGTTAACGGCATGGTTTGTAGTGAGAGAATCGCAGAACTGATCATGGTGTCTGAACCATCCACAATCCACTGCCCAAGTTCTCGACCTTGCACCATACGTTGGGTTAAGTCGCTAGGCAGAATTAAAGCCGCTCGCACCAAACCGTCTTGAATGGCTTGCTCAGCTTCAGAAGCGGTAGCGAAGGTTTCGACCACATCGACCACTTGCGTGACCTTGACGGACTCGGTAATCACGCGTCCGGCAGTACTGCCACTTTGATCGACGACGCCAACGGGAATGTTGCGAATATCGGTATTAATGGCAAAGCCGAACAGCAGGAGCTGAATCAACGGGATCATCACGACCATGCCAAAGGTAATGCGGTCACGTGAAAGCTGACGGATCTCTTTGATCATCACCGCTTTCATACGGGCAATAGATTTCATCATTGGCGACCTTCTCCCGTAACACTGACAAACACATCTTCCAAGCTCGGGCGAGCAATGTTCATCTCGCAGCCATCAAGCTCAGGAAAGGTTTGGGTTAACCATTCGATCGGTTGTTCGATGTGTTGGTGGATTAAAATGCGTAAGCGAATGCCGAGCTGTGCGGCAGAACGGACTTCTTCGCGTCGAATGACTTTCTCTTTTAGCTCGCGTAAGTTATCCGCTTTGACTTCGACGATGTTAACGCCCATTTGCGCCATGAGTTCTTCTGGCTCACCATCGGCGCGGATTTCGCCTGCTTCCATAATAGCCAGACGATGGCAGCGCTCTGCTTCATCCATGTAATGCGTAGTGACCAAAATCGTCGTGCCTTGGTCAGAGAGATCAAACAATTGCTCCCAGAAATCGCGTCGGTTCTCTGGGTCAACCGCAGATGTGGGTTCATCGAGAAACAACAGTTCTGGTTTGTGCATGGTGGCTGCGGCGAGAGACAAGCGTTGTTTCTGGCCGCCACTCATTCCGCCGACGCGCTGTTTACGTAACTGGTCGAGACCGTAGGTGGCTAGTTGTTCTTCGATGCGAGCTTTTAGTGCCTTGGTTTCCATACCAAAGATTTGTCCAATAAACTCAAGATTCTCTTGAACCGTCAGGTCATCATAGAGGGAGAACTTTTGCGTCATGTAGCCAATCTTGAGGCGCAGAAGCTCAGATTGTTTTGGGATCTCTAGCCCGAGTACGTCGACATTGCCCTTACTTGGGCTAAGCAAGCCAGTCAGCACACGAATGGTTGTCGATTTACCGCAGCCGTTGGGGCCAAGAAAACCATAAATACTGCCCTTGGGCACATTAAGCGTGATGTTGTTGATGGCGGTGAAGTCACCAAACTTCTTCACTACATTTTCAGCTTGAATCGCGTATTCGGTCATTGGCTTACTCCACCAAATCCACTTGCGCTGGAATACCTGAAGGCAAGGATTGTGCTGAGTCTTGAAGGTCGACTTCTGCTAAGTACATCAACCGCGAGCGTTCTTCCTCGGTGAGCGCGAAATAAGGCGTAAATGAAGGCTCAGTCGCAACCCAGCGAACGGTGCCCGCATATGGCTGCTCAACGCCATCTACATGCACGTTAACCGTTTTACCCGGCACAAATTCGACTCGATAGTTAGCAGGAACATAAACGCGAGCGTATGGGACGCGGCTGGCTTGTATTACAGCAACCACGCCATTCACAGGAACGCGTTCGCCAAGGTTAAACGGTAGGTTGTCGAGTAAGCCGTCACGCGTGGCAGTGATGGTCAGTTCTGCCAGTTTTTGTTCTTGCAGTGCCACATCGGCTTTTGCTGCCATGAGTGCGGCTTTCGCTTGTTCAATATCTTCAGGGCGAGAGCCAGCCGTCAGTTTACCGAACTCTTCTTGTGAGGAGTCTAGCTCTGCACGGGCAGAATCTCTGGCTGCTAAAGCGGTGTCTTTTTCTGATTGGCTGATGAGTTTCTTGCGAACTAACTCCGCTTTACGTTGGTAGTTCTTTTGCGCTTCAACCAATTGAGCTTCCGCTCTGGCAACGCGTGCTTGCGCTGCGGCAATGTCTTCTGGTCGTTCACCATTGGCCAATTTCAAAAGGTAAGCGTCCGCTTTGGCTTGCTCGGCGACTGCATGAGCTAAAACGGCTTCTTGGTTCTTTGTATCGAGCTGAACCAGTACTTCACCCTCAGTCACTTGGCTACCTTCCTTGATGGGTAAGGCACGAATTATCTCGCTAGAGGTTGCAGTAAAGGTTACACGGTCACGCTCTAGTGTGCCAAGGGCTTGCTGCCCGTCATCTTTGGAACAGGCAGTTAAAAGAGTCAGGGCTAGGGTGCCAAGAATGATTCGCTTCATCATGCGACGCTTCCTCTAAGAAGGTGAGCTCGAAATCGTATCAAGCTATAGAAGAGTGTGGGACTGCATTCAGTGTAACGTGAGTCAGTTTTGTCCGGCTAGGAAGTTAATTCCTTCAATATTCATCAATTGATTAATTATTGAAACTGGCCTCACTCTTGAATGCGTCTCTAAGAATATTCTCATTCAAATATAGTGGGTTACCGTGATGTTGGTGGGATTAGGAAAGATAAATTAAAGAATCGAGACAAGGATCAGGTTTACCGTGCACGCGTAAAGAAACGGCTAGATAAAGCAAAGCCCGATGGTTGAGCATCGGGCTTTACAGAGCGCGCTAGGACAAAGTTAACGCAACCTTTAATGGCTGTTTAAGCCGTTTTAAATTGACTGACGATTTCTTGTAGACCAACTGCCAGTTCACTTAAGTCTCGGCACGCTATCGCGGTTTGACGAGAGCCTGTTGCGACTTCGCTAGAGAACTGGTTGATGTGTTCAACATTGCGATGCAGCTCTTCAGTCACAGAGCTCTGCTCACTGCACGCACTCGCGATTTGGATGCTCTTTTCAGCGATGTTGTCAGCGCTTTGTTCTATGTGACCAATCGTCGTACCTGCTCGCTGAGCTTGTTCAACGCACACTTGAATCAAATCGCTGCTGTTGTTTGTTGCCGATACAGCGGTTTTCGAGCAATTCTGAAGTTTACTGATAATGGCAACGATCTCTTCTGTCGATGCTTGTGTGCGACTCGCTAGCGTACGAACTTCATCAGCGACAACGGCAAATCCACGGCCTTGTTCACCCGCTCGGGCAGCTTCAATTGCAGCATTGAGAGCAAGCAGGTTAGTTTGCTCTGCGATGTCTTGAATTACGTCAACCACCACGCTGATGTTCGATGCGTCTTGCTCTAGCTCGCTTACCATGGTGCCAACAGATTGAATCGCGACCGAGGCTTCGTTGATCTGTTCAATACACTCTTGAACCACTTCTAAGCCTTCTTTGGCTTCTTGAGAGGCGCTGTTTGCAGTTTCTGAAGCGGCTTCCGTGTTGCTTGCTACATCATGCACCGTTGCTTGCATTTCGTTCATGGCGGTGGCAATCAGGTTAAGTTGTTGCTGCTGCTCATCCATGCCAGAAGAGGTTTGTTCTGAAATAGCGCTCACTTCCTCGGTGGCGGTGCTCACCTGAGCGGTAGTGGAAGAGATGCTGTCGACCAGACTCAGTAGCTTGGCTTGCATATCTTCACAGGCATCTGCTAATAATCCGAGCTCGTCGTTACCAATTTTATTGCGCGGAAGTTTGTAGGTAAGGTCGCCGGAAGCAATCTTAGAGGCCATTTCAACCACGTATTGCAGTGGAGAGCAGATTTGTTTTGTGAGGAATAGGCCGAGTACAAAGCTCAATGCCAATAAAGCAACAATCGCGATAATGCTATAAGTGATGGCGTCTGCTACCACATCGTGAGTGCTGTTGATGTCTTCTTTGATGAAGGTTTGGTTTAACTCAACCAGATCTTTAATCGAGTTAGAAAGTGCTTGGAACGTTGAAAAACCATCCAGCAGCATGGCGTTGGCTTCGTCAATACGTTTCGTGGTTAATAGCTCTGAATATTTGTCGTTGAAGCTACGGTATTTTGACCATGCATTCGATACTTCATTATAAGCATCACGGTCGCGCTGATCCCAAAGTGATTTACCGTATTGTTCAATATAGTTGTCGATTTTATTTTCTGATTCATCCAAACCTTTAAGCCAAGTGTTAAATTCAGCATGGTTTACATTAGTCAACAAAGAGAATTCGTCTTTTCTTAAGGTGCCAATTTCGATTTCAATATTTTTTACCAATAAAATACTTGGCACTGTAGTGTCAGAAAATTCTGTCATCTTGCTATCAATCAGTTTTATTTGAGAGGTAAAGAAGAAAGATAACGCAATGACGGCAGCGGAGATAACAAGTATCAACGCACTGATTTTACTTTTAATACTCAGGTTAGAAAGTTTCATAGACTCACTGCAAATTGGGGGCTTGAAAGGCTCGGAGTCTATTCCTGAGATTTGAAATTTAGTGTGATGAAAGTCTCAAATAGTTTTATCGGAAACGAAAATAAAATGGAAACTTAATGTTCATATTTCGTTTGAAAATAAGTTAATAGTTAATCAATATTGATGGGGAAAATAATTAATTAACTTATAAATTATTTCGAGTACGAATTGGTATTAATCTTGATAATCTTACATTCAATCAGAATTTTCTTATTGATGAATTTCGTTATTTATGTGTTAGCAATTTTTTCCTAAATATTAAAACAAGACATCGTACCGAATTGAAAGTCTTATCTCGGTAAAATAAAAGCCCGATGCTGAACATCGGGCTTCATTGTTTGAGTTTTATGAGCGAGATTTTAGGTATCTAGACCACGTTGGTTTAATCACCAAGAGGCTGTCTTTCCAAACCGCCACGGTAAGAGTCAAGGGCAACTTTGAGTCGACGAAGTTTATCGCGTGAGCGTCGCTTATGATTAACGGCTAATGCCATCGAAAGTACATCAACCAAAGCCAACATCGCGTAGCGAGAAGCGGATGGCTTGTAGATGAAATCCGTCTCTTGGTGTTCAATAGGCAGAACCAAATCGGCTTGCTCAGTCAAAGGTGTGTCTTTCGGAGTAATCACAATGACTTTCACGCCGTACTGCTTGGCTAATTGCGCGGTTTCTATGATGGCAGGGGTATAGCCAGTGGCTGAGATCATGACCAACACATCGTTCGCATCTGCCGTCGCCGCAATCATGCGCGATAACAAGCCATCGTTGTAAGCCACAACAGGGTAACCCAGACGGAATAAGCGATGCTGCATCTCCTGTGCTGCAATGGTTGATCCGCCCCCCATACCAATACAGATTACTTGTCTTGCGTTGTGCAGCCAGTTCACAGCAGTGTCGATATCTTCTTCAACTATCAAACTGCGGTTTACATCAAGGGATTGCTTGATCGACTCATAAATGCCTTGGTAGCCACTTTGGTCAGGCGGCTCAAGGATGAATCGTTGTCCAACCGTTAAGGTTTGTGCCAGTTTGATCTTCATATCACGCACGTTTTTGCAGCCAACAGCTTTAGCAAAACGGGTGATGGTGGCTTCACTCACTTCTGCGCTTTCTGCCAGTTCAGTAATGCTGGCATTGGCGGCAGTTTGAATGTCGTCCATGATCAACTTCGCGACCTTCTTTTCGGCATCGCGCAGCGCACTGAAACGTTCAGTGATTTGAGAGATAATATCGACTTCTAAACTCAAGCTGTGTTCCTATCTTTTACATGGAGGCGATTGTGCCGCCTCCACTGGTTTGGCATGAAGTATAACGAAAAGCCTCACTAAGCTCATCATCAGAAACGGGTTTTCACCCAATGAGTGACTTGATACTCATCATCACAAACCGCCACGGCACGCCACTTATCAAACGTTAAACATGGATGAGAGGTTGAGAAGGCTATCATATCACCCACTTGAAGGTCGCTGTTTGCGTCTACTTCGATGAACGCGTGCTGATCCATCACAGCAGTCGTTACCGCACTTTCAATAGAGATTGACTCACCTTCGCGGTATGCGCGCTCAGGGATTGGCAATCCAGCATCAAACGCCACGTCACGTTTGCCAAAGCCGGCAACTAGCTTGTTTGGCTCGGGGCGAGAAATGACATAAGCCCAAAGCTCTAGTGCTGATTCCAGATCACCACCTAAGTCACACGCGGCACCTTGGTTGTTTTCAGCGCGCTGCATGACTTTGTTTTGTGCGTCTAGGTAAATGCCTGTGTCATGAATTGCGTAGCAACCTGGGCGAATGATGGCGTCAAAATCTTCTAGGTTGGCAAAGCATTCAGAAACTACGTCATACCAAGCAGAGCCTGCGCCAGTGACCAGAGGTTTGGACTCAATCAACTTGTCGTTTTGTAGTTGAGCTGCGATTTCCAATGTGGTGTTGAGGAAGTCACGGATGTCCTGCTCAGCATTGTCACCATGAATGACACCTTCGTAAACCTCGATACCTTTGAGTGTAAGGTGAGGTTGCTGGTGGATGAGTGTGGCGAGCTCAACCACATCTTGTTGATTTCGGCATCCACAGCGACCGCCTTCGACACCAAACTCAATCAGTACATTAAGCGGCAATTGATGCTCAGCGAAGGCACGTTCGAGCGCTTTGACGTTTCGGCTTGAGTCCACACAGCAATAGAAGTTGATTCCATGGGTTTCAATCAAGTTGGCGATGATGGTCATGTTTGCGCGCCCAACTAGTTGGTTCGCCATGATGATGTTTTTCGCTCCGCCTAGCGCCGCAATCTCTGCCTGAGCCGGTGTTGCGACGGTAATGCCCCAAGCGCCGTTTTCTAATTGCTGCTGAAAGAAAGCGGGAGTCATGGTGGTTTTACCGTGCGGTGACAACTTCACTTTGTGCTGATTGGCAAAACGCTGCATCCAATCGAGGTTGTTCTTCAATGAAGAAGATTTGATCACCGCTGCGGGCAGGGTGATCTCTTCATGGATCAGGCTGTGTAACCCGTCCGAATTGCACGCAACAGGTTGAGCCTTTTCTCCGTAACCTGGCGTGGTAACACACTCATTATGATAGTTTTTATCACACTTTTGGCGATTGTCTTTCATGGCGCACCTACTTCTAACATGGTCTAAGTGGTTGATATTTAGTGTTTGTTGCTAACTACCATAAATAATATGTTAGAAAGTATCAAACAAATCTGAGTTTTTTGTGTGTTTCTTCACTGTTTAAATTTCAAGAATTATTAAGATGGAATCATGTTAACGACGGACGAAGAGAGTGAAGTATGTTGTTCGATACCATTATCAAAAGCGTAGAGGTATTTGACGGTACGGGTGCAGCACCATTCATTGCTGATGTTGCGATTCGTCAAGATCGTATTGAGCAAGTAGGGCAGCTAGACGAGCTTTCTGCAAAGAAGGTTATCAACGGTCAGGGTCTTGCGTTGGCTCCGGGATTTATTGATGTACACACGCACGATGACACCAATGTGATTCGTTACCCTGACTGCTTGCCAAAGATCAGCCAAGGCGTGACGACGGTAATCGTAGGCAATTGCGGAATTAGCGCAAGTCCTGCGGTACTCAGTGATACTCCGCCAGACCCAATGAACCTATTGGGCAAGCAGGAAGACTTCAAATACCCAACTTTTGCGGAGTATGCGAAGGCTGTACAAGCGGCGAACCCTGCGGTCAACGTTGCAGCGTTAGTCGGTCACACAACTTTACGTAACAACGTAATGGACGACTTACTGCGCACGGCTACCGATGAAGAAATCGAGCAAATGCGCCAAACACTGGCACAAGCGATGGAAGAGGGCGCATTGGGTTTGAGCTCGGGTCTTGCTTATGCGAGTGCCAAGCAAGCGAACGCGGATGAAGTCATGCGCCTAGCGGAAATTCTCGGTCATCACGGTGGTATCTACACCACGCACATGCGCACCGAGTTTGAAGAAATCATCAGCGCAATGGAAGAAGCCTTTGAAACTGGGCAGTACGCCAAAGTGCCAGTGGTGATTTCTCATCTTAAGTGTGCAGGTGCAGGCAACTGGGGACGCACGGTAGAAGTGCTGGATTTGATGGATAAGGTTTCTGAGCATCAAGACGTGTCTTGCGATTGCTACCCATATTCTGCCAGTTCTTCAACGCTGGATTTAAAACAGGTGACGGATGAAATCGACATCTTCATCACTTGGTCTGAAAGCAAACCTGAACACGCTGGCAAGATGCTGAAAGACATTGCTGACGAGATGCAACTGCCTCTTATGGAAGCAGCAAAAACGTTGCAACCTGCGGGTGCGGTTTATCACTGCATGGATGAAAACGACGTCAAACGTGTCCTTAAGTATAAGTTGACCATGGTGGGCTCGGACGGATTGCCAAATGACCCGCACCCACATCCACGTTTGTGGGGCACATTCCCGAAAGTCTTGGGACATTACTGTCGTGAAGAACAGCTTTTCCCATTGGCAGAAGCGATTCACAAGATGACGGGGATGTCAGCAACACGCTACCAATTGAAAGATCGTGGGGAAATAAAAACAGGCGCTTACGCAGACTTGGTTTTATTTAACCCAAATACAATTAAAGATACTGCAACGTTCGAAAATCCAATTTCCGTCGCGCAAGGTATTGAATCTGTATTTGTAAATGGCGAACTATCTTATTTAAAAGATAAAGTCACCGAAAATAGAAATGGCGTATTTATTTATAGAAATAATACCCATCAATAACTTATTAAATTAATTAATTTTATAGATTAAGCATTATCACTGGAGAATATTATGTCAATTAAACGTTATGGTGTAGAAGGCGGCGTAGGTACTGGCGGTCAACATTTACCATTTGCACGTGCAACAGAAGCGGGCGGCTTCTTATACGTATCGGGTCAAACACCAATGACTGACGGCGAAGTGGTAGAAGGCGGTATCGTTGACCAGTCTCGCCTAGCGATTCAAAACTGTGTCGACATCATGGAAGAAGCAGGCTACACACTAGCTGACGTGGTACACGTAAAAGTGGTACTAACGGATTCTCGTTACTTCCAATCGTTCAATAAAGTGTTCAGAGAGTTCTTTGGTGACCACCCACCTGCACGTATTTGCATGGTGTGTGACCTCGTGGTGGACGTGAAAGTTGAAGTCGATGTGACTTGCTACCGCGAAGATCGCCGATAGAAATCACACTTTACCTAATTAAATAAAATAGAGTGCCGGAAATAATTACTTTCCTGTTATTATCTTTTTGGCACTCTCACTCCCTACATAAATATAATTTCATAAAGCAGTAGTGCCTAATATATTTAGCAAATGCTATAAAAATAAAATTAGATAATTTCTGGAATAAAATCTAATACTTGCTGCTGGAATTATATCAATCTGAAAGATGGATTTTGATATGAGAGGTGTTCAATGAACAGTACACTTTTTCTTACCGGCTTCGGTGTGTATGTCTTATTTTTAATTTGGTTGGGATGGTTTGTCTCTCGCAATCAAAAATCAGGTGAAGACTTTCTACTCGGTGGTCGAGGCTTACCTCTGTTCCTCGTATTAGGTACCACGGTAGCAACTATGGTTGGCACGGGCTCTAGTATGGGCGCGGTTGGCTTTGGTTATTCAAACGGTTGGGCTGGTGCGCTTTACGGCATTGGCGGCGCAATTGGTATCTTGTTATTGGCACTGTGGTTTGCGCCAGTCCGTAAACTCAACTTTATGACCATGAGTGAAGAGCTCGCATACTACGTAGGTGCAAACCGCATCGTGAAGAACGTGGTTGGTCTGCTTATCTTTATCGCTTCTATTGGCTGGTTGGGCGCACACATCCTTGGTGGTGGTATGTACCTAGCGTGGATTGCCGATATTGAGCTGAGCACTGCGAAGATGATCATCGCAGCTGCGTTTACCATTTACGTCGTTATTGGCGGCTACACTGCGGTGGTTTGGACAGACACCATTCAAGCTATCATCTTATTCGTTGGCTTCATCCTGATGGCGGTACTGTCAGTGCAGCACATTGGCGGCTTGGATAACCTGTACTCAGCCATGGACCCAGAAGCGGTGAGTTTCCTTGCGATTGATAAGCTTGGTCTAATCCCAGCGGTTTCTCTTGCTGTTGTGATTGGTGTGGGTGTACTTGCAACGCCTTCATTCCGCCAACGCATCTACTCAGGTAAAGACGTATCAACCATCCGCCGTTCATTTGTGGCGTCTGGTGTGCTGTACTTGTTCTTCTCTATCATTCCAGCAGTCATTGGTATGGCGGCGCATGCGATTGACCCTGAGTTGAACAATGCAAACTTTGCTTTCCCATACATCGCGGCAACGGTATTGCCAGTAGGTGTTGGTCTTATCGTTCTGATTGCTGGTCTATCAGCAACTATGTCGAGTGCGAGTTCGGATGCGATTGCGGGCGTGTCTATCTTATTGCGTGATGTGTACGTTATGTTCACCGGTCGCGTGCCAAACAAAGAATCCATGTTGAATTACTCTCGCTTGGCTTTGGTTGTGGTGATCGGTTGTGCATTGCTGTTCGCTCTAACTTCGAACGACATCATCGGCTACATCACTAAGATGATCTCGACAGTCATGTCTGGCATGTTCGTGTGCGGTATGTTGGGTCGCTTCTGGAAGCGTTACAACTGGCAAGGTGCGTTGGCAACATTGGCAGGTGCGTCTATTGCTTCATTTGCAGTAATGCTGAGCCCTGACCTGACCGCTTTCTGGGGCAACCCAGTGATTCCATCTTGCTTGTTTGCTCTAACTGCTGGTGTGGCAATGAGCCTAGTGACTCCAGCTAACCAAGTATCACCAGAAATGGCACGAGCAATCCTTGATGATGAGCGTGCTCTAATGGAAATGGAACTGTCTGACAAAGGTGTTCTGGAAGAAGACGCTTCTCTACAAAATCGCGCAACGGCGGCAAATCAAAACGCTTAACAGCAGAGAGTTTCCGGCTCGAACAGAAACTCGCTCATAAGCTCCTGACAAACTGGTGGCTCCCCCGAGCCACCATTCTAAATCTATCCAAAGTAGGTGAACGATGACCGATTCATCCCAGACTAAAATTGCTTTCTTTGGCGAATGCATGATTGAACTGAGCGGCGACCCAATTCGCAAAGGCTTTGGTGGCGACACGCTCAATACCGCACTTTACCTCTCTCGACTAACGGCTCAGCAGCCTGTCCAAGTGTCTTATGCGACCGGTCTTGGGGAGGACGTACTTTCTCAAGAGCTTCTGGAAAACTGGCAACAAGAAGGCATTGCGACTGATCTTGTCGAGATATTCCCAGCTCAGCTTCCGGGTTTGTACATGGTGCAGACCGACCAAGAAGGCGAACGCAGCTTTCTATACTGGCGTGACAGCGCAGCCGTTAAAAGTTACTTCTCTACCTCTTCGCTCAACAAATTAGAAGCCGCGATTGCGAACCGAGAGCTGGACTACCTCTACCTAAGTGGCATCAGCATTGCGATTCTAAATGACGACAGCAAGGCAAGGCTTAAAAAGGCATTAAATCAGTTCTCACAAGATGGAGGCAAGGTTGTCTTCGATAATAACTTCCGTCCTCAACTTTGGTCTGTACAAGAGGCGAAACATTGGTACGGCCAAATTCTGCCTTTAGTCGACATTGCGCTTATCACTGAAGACGATGATGTCTTGGTGTGGGGTGAAGAGGAAAGTGCCGAGCAGCACTGCCTTCGCTTTGGTTGCCAAGAAATCGTGATTAAACGTGGTTGCGAGCCTTGCAAACTGGTTTGGTCGCATGGTGATGACAAGCAAAGCGCTTACGTAGGCGCCGAGAATGTCGTCAAAGTGATCGACACCTGTGCCGCCGGCGATTCATTTGCTGCTGGTTACCTTGCAGGACGATTGACCGGACAAAGCTGTGAGCAGTCTGCCCAACTCGGTCACGCACTAGCAGCAACCGTTATTCAATATCCTGGCGCGATCATTCCAAATGACGCCATGACTCATCTAATTCGATAATTTCCGAGAACGTATTATGTCCCAAGCAATGATTAAGCAACTTCAGCAATTCAAAGTTATTCCAGTTATTCAAATCAACAAGGTTGAGCACGCGATCCCACTGGCGAAAGTGTTAGTAGAAAACGGTCTGCCAGTCGCAGAAGTGACGTTTCGAACAGAAGCCGCTGCCGATGCGATTAAAGCCATGCGCGATGCCTACCCGCAAATGTGCATCGGTGCTGGCACGGTACTGACGCCAGAGCAGATTACCCAAGCGAAAGACGCGGGTGCAGAGTTTATTGTCGCGCCGGGTTTGAACCCCAATACCGTGCGTCGCTGTCAAGAAATCAACATGCCAATCGTACCGGGTGTGAATAACCCAAGCCAGGTTGAACAAGCACTTGAGCTGGGTTTGAACTTCCTCAAATTCTTCCCGGCAGAAGCGAGCGGCGGTATCGCGATGGTGAAGTCACTACTTGCACCTTATGTTGATGTGAGTCTGATGCCGACAGGCGGTATCGGTAAAAGCAACGTCAATGATTACCTAGCTATCGACCGTGTGGTTTGTTGCGGTGGTACTTGGATGGTGGCACCGAGCTTAATTGAAAACGAACAGTGGGACGAAATTGGTAAGCTGGTTCGTGAAGCAGTAGAGCTGGTTGCGTAACTCAAACAGAGCTCTTTTACCCAAGTCACCAGACCCCATGAAATAGCGTGACTTGGGTTGAATAATTATAGGGTCTGTTGAACTTTCGAGCTGATTTTTGCAGCGAATTGTTGGATATTTATACAAGGCAGAGACTTTGCTATGTAGCTAGCCTACATGAGAAGTCGATAACGCAGTAGAAATGACCAACAAACGCTGCCCAA
>NZ_BAOG01000148.1 GCF_000400365.1 Vibrio jasicida CAIM 1864 = LMG 25398
TCAAACCACCAACCCCACCTAACCTCCCCTTGTATCAAACTCCGAAACTCTCAAAGCAACGAGCTCAAAGGGGAGGAACGGGTTCTGTATTCGCAGATAATTCAATTCACATTGCAACACAACAATGCGCTTTAAATAGTTTCTGAATACTCGCTTAGGCTCCTTCAGAATGACGCTGGAAAGCACTGAGCTCACCGCAGAAAAGAAAACCCTCCCCCTTGAGAACCGCATTCAAATGCTTGGCAAACCATGTCAAGAAAAGGGGGAGTTGGAGGGGGTTGCAAGCACCTAACCCAACATTCAGCCTCAAACCACCAACCCCACCTAACCTCCCCTTG
>NZ_BAOG01000147.1 GCF_000400365.1 Vibrio jasicida CAIM 1864 = LMG 25398
TTAAATTGAAGAGTTTGATCATGGCTCAGATTGAACGCTGGCGGCAGGCCTAACACATGCAAGTCGAGCGGAAACGACTTAACTGAACCTTCGGGGAACGTTAAGGGCGTCGAGCGGCGGACGGGTGAGTAATGCCTAGGAAATTGCCCTGATGTGGGGGATAACCATTGGAAACGATGGCTAATACCGCATG
>NZ_BAOG01000146.1 GCF_000400365.1 Vibrio jasicida CAIM 1864 = LMG 25398
ATGTGAAGGTTTCAGGGCCTTCAAAGACATCGTCATTGGTAGTATTTACAGTAACGCTGTAAGTTGTATCGTTCGCCGGTACGGTAACATCAAAAGTACCATCTGGATTCACAGCCACCACTTGCGTTGAATTGTCCGCATAAGTAATAGTTACTGAGGTCTCAGTGTAATCAACGCCACCATCTGCTGTACCATCAGCGAGTGTCATACTCACAACAGTATCTGTCGTACTCGGATTGCTTAACGTGACATCTAATGTGGCAGGGTCACCTTCATTGACTGTCGCGTTGCTAATTGAAGCAACAACTGGACGGTCGTCATCTGGCTCAGGTCCCGGGCCGCTACCGTCATCAACAATGGTACCCGTGCCTTGTGCTGGAGTATTTTGAGTTGAAGTGGAACCTGACAATGTGAAGGTTTCAGGGCCTTCAAAGACATCGTCATTGG
>NZ_BAOG01000145.1 GCF_000400365.1 Vibrio jasicida CAIM 1864 = LMG 25398
CGCTTCTCGCTTCTCGCTTCTCGCTTCTCGCTTCTCGCTTCTCGCTTCTCGCTTCTCGCTTCTCGCTTCTCGCTTCTCGCTTCTCGCTATGCGCCAGGCGGCATAGCTAAACTGTCGGCAATCAACTGAATCAAGTGATCCTCTACCGCAAAGCGCGTTTCGATAATTTCTCCAATCAGAGACATATCTGAATCGAAATCGGCCAGTTCATCTTCGGCTGAAACATCAGAGTATTTATCGGTAAAGTTAAGAAGCGGTTCGGTAGTTAGAACTATCTTCGCGTAAGCCTGATTAATTTCATCAGTAGCGACAAAGCCAGTCGCTTTCCATTTATCCATGACCATGTCGTATATCTTGAAATGGCCTTCGGAGATATAGTCAACAAGATGTTGGCAGAAGTGCTGTAATTCGTCTGGAGAAGGAAGTTCAATAACGTTCGTTTTCGAACAAGGTTGCAGTGCTGCAAGCTTACAATATTCGACAATCAAAGACTGTCTTGTTTCCAGCCAATGATCAATGACCTCACTTGAGCCACCCCATTGGTCCTGTGTTTGTTTGAATTTTTTTAGCATGACCATGCCCTCATGATCTGATCGCCCATTGGCGAACGTATCCTTTGCAAAGCAAAGTTAGTAAAGTGATTACAAACTCTTGTCCTTACTAGAATTTATAGTTGTAAATCTAACGAACAACAAACTCTGGTATGAAATTAGATTGCCAGTAAAATGGATGAACTTCAAGCAAAGGGACGCTGTAATGTTAAGAAAAGGTGAAGTTAACCGTACGAAAAACGCCTATTGGTGCGTTGTCTCAGGAAGTGATATCTGGCTGGTGGATGGTGCTATTCCATTTGGTAATGCAGAGCAGTTCTCACTGCCAGAGGCGAGTGCAAGGCAAATTGGTGAATACCAAGGTGCCCCAGTCATATGGATAAACCTGTGTGATTTAGACCATGATTTAGATCTTGTGTCTTTGCGAGATTGTCTCCATTTCCCAGAGGCGCTTTTCTTGCTGATTAGTAAAGCGATTCAATATGGCCACATGACACAAAGCCTGCGCTTTTGCCCTCAATGTGGCGGGCGTAACTTCCTCAACAACAATCAATTGGCAATGCAGTGTGGTGAGTGCCGTACCTTACACTATCCGCGTATCTTCCCGTGCATCATTGTCGCTGTACGCAAAGATAACCAGATTTTGTTGGCACAGCACCCTCGTCATCGAAATGGCATGTACACCGTCATTGCGGGCTTTTTAGAAGTGGGAGAAACCCTAGAAGAATGTGTCGCTCGTGAAATACACGAAGAAACCGGCGTGCACGTTAAAAATATTCGCTATTTTGGCAGCCAACCATGGGCTTTTCCATCCAGCATGATGATGGCATTTCTTGCTGATTACGAGTCTGGCGAATTGAATCCGGATTACACCGAACTGTCAGATGCACAATGGTTTGGTGTTGACGAGATGCCGCCGGTTGCACCAGAAGGGACGATTGCTCGAGCGCTTATCGAGCAAACGCGACAAGATGTCGAATCTAATTGGCTGAAAAATAGATAAAAAAAACCCTCCGAGAAGGAGGGGGTAAGTAAGATGTCGTTATGAGATGCTGAGTACCGGGTACTCAGTTTATAATTGTAGTTTTCGCTAGCGAACAAATTTTTAACACTGATACCGACTGGGTGCAAATTAAGCACTGATTTAAAAGTTAATAACTTGATCCAGGTTGCAAAGCACACAGCTATTAGCCTTAAATCAGTGATAGAATACCCCCTTTCAAAGAAAGCCTAACAATTGGAATTACGGAATGACTGAATTAAAAAATGATCGTTATCTGCGTGCCCTTCTAAAAGAGCCAGTAGATTACACGCCAGTATGGATGATGCGTCAGGCAGGTCGTTACCTACCAGAGTACAAAGCAACTCGTGCGCAAGCGGGCGATTTCATGTCTTTGTGTAAAAACGCGGAGTTGGCGTCAGAAGTAACGCTTCAACCACTACGCCGTTTTCCTCTTGATGCAGCGATCTTGTTCTCTGACATCCTAACTATCCCAGATGCAATGGGCTTAGAGCTTCGTTTTGCCGCTGGTGAAGGTCCGGTTTTCGATAAGCCAATCACTTGCAAAGCCGACGTAGAAAAGATTGGCCTGCCAGATCCAGAAGGCGAGCTGCAATACGTAATGAACGCAGTGCGTCAAATCCGCAAAGACTTGAACGGTGACGTTCCACTGATTGGTTTCTCTGGTAGCCCATGGACACTGGCGACTTATATGGTTGAAGGTGGCAGCTCAAAAGCGTTCACCAAGATCAAGAAGATGATGTACGCAGAACCACAAACGCTGCACCTACTTCTAGATAAGCTAGCAGACAGCGTTATCGAGTACCTAAACGCGCAAATTAAAGCGGGTGCACAGTCGGTGATGGTATTTGATACATGGGGCGGTGTACTGACTCCTCGTGACTACAACCTGTTCTCATTGCAATACATGCACAAGATTGTAGATGGCCTGATTCGTGAAAACGACGGTCGTCGCGTACCAGTAACATTGTTCACTAAGAACGGTGGTATGTGGCTTGAGCAAATCGCAGCAACGGGCTGTGATGCGGTAGGTCTAGACTGGACAATCAACATTGCAGACGCGAAAGCGCGTATCGGCGATAAAGTGGCTCTACAAGGTAACATGGACCCATCAATGCTTTACGCTTCACCAGAGCGTATCCGTGAAGAAGTAGCGGGTATTCTAGAAGGCTTTGGCGATGCAGGTACTGGTCACGTGTTCAACTTAGGCCACGGTATCCATTTGGATGTGCCGCCAGAAAACGCGGGCGTATTTGTGGAAGCGGTACACGAGCTATCTAAGCCGTACCACAAGTAAATTCGACTTTTTTGAAATCAAATACCGGCAATCAGTGTCGGTATTTTTTTATCTGAAACTCAAGGCTGTACAGCTCTGGTAGTATTTGGTCTGCCATGATCTAATTGCTATTTAGACTGTACGTTATACATTAAAATTTATTATAAACAACGATTTATGATTGTGGCTCTTGTGCGCTAATTTTTTTGTACAGATAAACAAGCAATTAGATCACGGGTAACCTAAAGCATCGAATGAACACGTTTTTTAAGGTATGGCACGATGTCAGATTCAAACCAAGGATTCTTCTTTAGCCATAATATGTTGCGCGGAGAAGGGTGAGGAAGCGGGATAAAGTCCGGTTCCCAATCCTGCCATTGCTGAACAGTTTGCGTGAGCGTCTTTGGTTTGTTGGTGAGATAGTACTGCTGTGAGTACTGACCAATCAGCAGAGTCAGCTCTATATTGGGCAACTGCTCAAGAATCTGATTATGCCAAGCGGGCGCACACTCTTTGCGAGGAGGCAAATCGCCAGAGCTACCCTTGCCTGGATAGCAGAAGCCCATCGGGACAATGGCTATTTTGTTTGGGTCGTAGAAAGTGTCTTTGTCGATATCGAGCCATTGGCGTAACCGATCGCCGCTTGGATCGTTCCAAGGTATCGAGGTTTTGTGCACACGTGTCCCCGGCGCTTGTCCGATGATTAGGATGCGTGCGTCTTTTGCGGCTTGCACGACAGGGTTTGCACCCAAAGGTAAATCGTCTGCGCAGATCTGGCAGGCTCGCACTTGCTTTAGCAATGTTTCTAGAGACATAAAACGGTTAATACCCTTTGTCGAAATCGACCTGATTATTTAGAAAGAAACCGTCCCTCCAACTCAAGTAGTTGTCTGCAAAAATGTCGACTACTTGCTCAGGGAAACTTAACGCTGCGATGTGAGGAGTGATGGTTACTTGCGGAAGTTTCCAAAACGGATGTTGTGGTGAAAGTGGTTCTAGTTCAAACACATCGAGAAAAGCATGTTCGACCCAGCGATTCTTTAGAGCGAGCAACAGACCTACATCATCAATCACATCGCCTCTTCCAACATTAAATAGCAATGCCAGATTAAGATGGCTTAGCACCTGACTATTGAGTAAACGTTGCGTCTCTGTCGTGCTCGGCAGCGTATTTACCACGATATCCGCTTGGTGAAAGGCACTGGCGAGTTCATTGATATGAAAAGTTTGATTGAATTCACCGCCAGAAGTGGGGATACCAGTACGATTGATTCCTATGGCTTTCATGCCCATCAGTTGTGCCGTTTTACCCAAATGACTGCCGATACTGCCGGTGCCGAGAATCACCATGGTTTTGCTTTGTAGCGAGGTATATAGATGCGGCTGCCATTGTTTGGCCTGTTGCTGCTGGTGGTATTGCATGAAGTGACGGAAGTGAGCAATGCTGTAACCAATCACGTACTCGGCAATCAATGGACCAAAAATACCGCGAACATTAGTCAAGGTATAATCCCGGCGCAGATTCGGCATCATCAAAGCATTCACCCCAGCAAATGTTGATTGCACCCACTCAAGCTGTGAAAACTCGTCTAACCTTTGTGATAGTAATGGTGGATCCGCCAGTACGATCTGAGCATCTTGAGGTTTGTTTGTGATGGCAAGATCGGGCAGATTTTTGTCCGCTAGTAATGTTTCGTAGGTGTCGCGATGCTCCGAGAGCAGGAAAATCTGATTTGGATGCTGCATTAACTTTTTTCCCTGTGATGAATCAAGTACACTTTCGCTGATTTTTTCTTCAATGATTGAGTGACTATGCTTAAGAATCCTCTTCAGGTTCGTTTGGAAAAACTAGAACCTTGGCAACAAATTACCTTCATGGCGTGTCTGTGTGAACGCATGTATCCAAACTATGCGATGTTTTGTGAGAATACAGAATTTGCTGAGCCACGTGCTTACCGAGCGATTCTTGATAGTGTATGGGAAATTCTGACGGTTAAGAACGCGAAAATTAACTTCGAACGTCAATTAGAGAAGTTAGAAGAATTGTTCCCAAGTGCAGATGAGTTCGATTTTTACGGTGTTTATCCAGCGATGGATGCTTGTCAGAGCTTGTCGACACTGCTGCATGGTCTGTTGGATCGCGACTACCTTTTCGATTCAATGCTTAAAGTGAGCCAACAGTCGGTACAAACTGTTGCTGACCTAGAACAAGCACAAGGTGCAGAGCCAATCACAAACGACAACCAAAAAGAAAATGAAGCCGTGTGTGAAGAGTGGGATGTTCAGTGGGCTATCTTCCGTCCACTGCGTGAAGCGGTAGAGCGTGACATCAGCTTGATTAAAGATTTGCGTGAAGAGCTGCGCGAAGAAGCCGTGAGCAACATCGGCATTGCACTTTAATTGTTGAATAGATAAAACAAAGGCATCCATGGTGGATGCCTTTTTAATTTGTGCGTTCGAGCTGTTATGCCCAATGCTGATTACGATTCTTTAGAGTCTGGTTTGGTTGGCTCTTGAGCTTCTGGCTCTTTGTCCTGTTTCTCCAGTTGTTCCTCTTCTTCATCGTCGTCACGGCTTTCAATCACGCCGTGCTTCTCTTTCCAGTTTTCCCAGCGTTGATAAGCTAGCTCTTGCATGTCTGTGCTCTTATCCGCTTCGTCGATGATCTCTTCACCCAATAGGTGCTCAAAGATATCTTCAAGTGTCACTAGACCTTGAATTGTGCCGTATTCATCGACAACTAAAGCCAGTTGTAGACGGTGGCTCATCATCTGGTCGAACACTTTAGGTAAAGTGGTATTGTTTAGCACGACTTGAATAGGGCGCATAACGGCACCAAGTTGCTTTTCACCACTGCCAGATTGTTGCAGCTTGAACAATTCTAAGCGGTGTACGAAGCCAACAATATTGTCCGTTTGTTCACTGTAAACCAGAGGGCGAGAGAACGGTGTTTCTTTGTGTTTATCAAGAAACTCATTAATCGACATCGTAGCATCCACACGGAACACGACTGGGCGAGGTGTCATGACTTGAGTCACGGGTACATCTTGAATACCAAGTAGGTTACTCAGAATTTTTGATTCGCCTTCTGCGAACTCGCCACTTTCTCTTGCAAGAATCGCCATTGCGGATAATTCATCACGCATCTTTGGTGCTTCGTGGTTGCGTGCTAAACGCTTTGTAATCTGCTCTGAGAACCACACGAATGGTGTCAGTGCCCAAACCATCCAACGCAGCGATACGGCTGCTGCAGGCGCTAATTGACGCCAGTAGGTTGCACCAATCGTTTTAGGTACGATCTCTGAAAGTACAAGAATCGCTAAAGTCAGAACCGCAGAGAAGATACCAAGTGCTTCGCTACCAAACACAACTGCCGCTTGTGCACCTGCCGTTGCTGCACCAATAGTATGAGCAATAGTGTTTAACGTCAGGATTGAAGCCAATGGACGGTCGATGTCCGACTTCAGTTTTTCTAGCTGAGCTGAAGCAGGGTGCCCCTGTTGTCTGAGCTGTGCAATGTAGCTCGGACTGATACTCAGTAGTACCGCCTCCAGCACCGAACAGATAAACGAAACGCCGATAGCAATAGAGATATAAATGGATAACAGCAGCATAGTTGCCCTTGAATGTAATGTGATAGTTGGTCTTTGCAGAGATTATAACCGCAAAAGTGCCTTATAAATCGGTCTTATTGCATTAGAAAGCAAGAGCTTTCATCGTGCAAGTAGTAACAAATTGTGAGTTATTACTCATATTATGGCTAAAACTACGTCAGAAAATCGAAAGATCGCTTACAAACCTTTGCCAGATGGGGCATTTATGTTTTAGAGTGAGTTGAATTCGATAACATATGAGAAGGGAAACCTAATGAACAAGACCCAATTAATCGACTTTATCGCAGAGAAAGCAGATCTATCTAAAGCACAAGCTAAAGCTGCTCTTGAAGCAACTCTTGAGGGTGTAACAGGCGCTCTTAAAGAGGGTGACCAAGTTCAACTAATTGGTTTTGGTACATTCAAAGTGAACCACCGCGCTGCACGTACTGGTCGTAACCCTAAGACTGGTGACGAGATTCAAATCGCAGCGGCTAACGTACCTGCATTTGTAGCAGGTAAAGCGCTGAAAGAATCAGTAAACTAAGTTAAAATGCACCGAGGTATTCTGCCTCGGTGCAATTTCATGAAAAAACATCTACTCACTTCACTCCTCCTATCTAGCCTGACTCTTTTTGGCTGTGCTTCTGTAGAAACCCCAAACCTCGAACAATTTACTCATTTCTCTGGCGGGAAAATCATGGGGGATGCCACCAGTTTATACTGGATGACTGAGCGCCTTACGCGTGTCAGCAAGGCAGCAGACTATGTCACCATGGGTGATTACGGCTCGTATCAGAGTGATTATCGTTGGGATGACGATGAGCTCAGAGAGTTGATTCGAAAAGGTGAGCAACTCGATGCCAAACAAGGATTGGTGCCTTTTCAAATCCACATTCGATTCAATAAAGATGGTGATGCGATTTATCAGCAATACCGTGTGAACGGGAAAGTGCTACCTTTACAGCGAGATCAACTCGAACGATATAAGAAAGAAGCAAATGACGTGGTGGCTTCGATCAAGAAACAATCCCGAGATGGTAAGAGCCTAATCCAGGGTTATTGGGATGGGGAAACATTCGAAACCTGCAAAGGGCGAGAGTTTGCTACATTGGAATTTAACCAGACCCTGCCTAAGTTTGTGATAGATAGGTTAGCTTCAGTGGACAGTTACATTGCATTCATCGGCAAGGAGTCTCGCAGTACGGCAACCGTCGACGAATTGCTGATGCTCAATGATGATGATTTTGATTGCGTATCACGACCAAAGTTGATCTCGGAATAAACGTAGCTTCGAAATCTCTCGATAAAAACATAATAAAAAAGGCGCTGAATGCGCCTTTTGTCTTTTTAGCCAACTGAAGTTGTTTTTATTTTTCTTGCTCACGTGCAATTGCACGGTAGCCGATATCGTTGCGATGGAATACACCATCCCAACTGATTGGTTTCGCAAGCTCATAAGCGCGTTGCTGTGCTTCTGATACGCTATTGCCAAGCGCGGTCGCACAAAGAACACGGCCACCGTTTGTAACGATGTCGCCATCTTTGTTATCTGTACCGGCATGGAAGACTTTCTCGCCTTCAATTTCAACTTGAGGTAGACCAGAAATGATATCGCCTTTGTTGTAAGCCGCTGGGTAGCCGCCGGCCGCTAGCACGATACCGATAGAGGCGCGAGGATCCCAATTTGATTCGACTTGGTCCAATTTTTCGTCGATTGCTGCAAGGCACAGTTCAACAAGATCCGATTCCATACGCATCATGATAGGTTGCGTCTCAGGATCACCGAAGCGGCAGTTGTACTCGATCACTTTTGGAGTGCCATCTGCATCGATCATCAGACCCGCGTATAAGAAACCAGTGTAAGGGTTACCTTCAGAAGCCATACCACGTACCGTTGGGTAAATCACTTCTTCCATAATGCGGTTGTGGATTTCCTGTGTCACCACTGGAGCTGGAGAGTATGCACCCATGCCACCGGTGTTAGGACCAGTATCTTTGTCGCCTACGCGTTTATGGTCTTGGCTGGTGGCCATTGGTAAGACGTTCTCACCATCGACCATAACGATGAAGCTTGCTTCTTCACCATCTAGGAATTCTTCGATAACCACGCGGCTGCCTGCATCACCAAATGCGTTGCCTGCTAGCATGTCTTTGATTGCGTCTTCAGCTTCTTCCAGTGTCATCGCTACAATCACGCCTTTACCAGCAGCAAGACCGTCGGCCTTTACAACAATCGGCGCACCTTGTTCACGAACGTAAGCAAGTGCTGGCTCGATTTCAGTGAAGTTCGCGTATGCACCCGTTGGGATTTGGTGACGAGCAAGGAAATCTTTAGTAAACGCTTTAGATCCTTCAAGCTGCGCTGCTGCTTGTGTCGGGCCGAAGATTGGCAGGCCTGCTTCACGGAAAGCATCAACCACACCGATAACCAGTGGCGCTTCAGGACCAACAATGGTTAGCTCAATCGCTTTCTCTTTTGCAAAAGCAACCAACCCAGCGATGTCTTCTACTGCGATGTTTACGTTCTTTAATTTAGGCTCTAGTGCTGTACCTGCGTTACCTGGAGCCACGAAGATAGTCTCAACATTTGGGTTTTGTGCCGCTTTCCAACCTAGTGCGTGTTCACGACCACCTGAACCAATGATAAGAATATTCATAATATTTCCTTTGATTTCGCTCCTCCCCTTATTAAGGGGAGGTTGGGAGGGGTAAGTCGTGTGCGTACAACAGACCCCCTCTAACTCCCCCTTGGTAAAGGGGAAGACCAAAAACTAATTAGTGGCGGAAGTGACGCATGCCCGTAAAGATCATCGCCATGCCGTGTTCGTCTGCCGCTGCGATAACTTCGTCATCACGCATAGAACCACCCGGTTGGATAACACACTTGATGCCCGCTTCTGCAGCCGCGTCGATACCGTCACGGAATGGGAAGAATGCATCTGATGCCATTACACAACCTTCAACCTGTAAACCTTCGTCTGCAGCTTTAATGCCTGCGATTTTCGCCGAGTAAACGCGGCTCATTTGGCCTGCGCCTACACCGATAGTCATGTCGCCTTTCGAGTAAACGATCGCGTTAGATTTCACGTACTTCGCTACTTTCCAGCAGAACAGCGCATCTTTTAGCTCTTCAGCGGTTGGTTGACGCTTAGAAACTACTTTAAGGTCATCTTCAGACACCATACCTTGGTCGCGGTCTTGGACCAGTAGGCCGCCGTTAACGCGTTTCACGTCAAAGCCAGTTGTCTTAGTTGTCCACTCACCACACTCAAGTAGGCGAAGGTTTTTCTTAGCAGCTACGATTTCTACTGCTTCAGCAGAAACAGAAGGAGCAATGATAACTTCAACGAATTGGCGCTCAGTGATAGCCGTTGCTGTTGCAGCGTCTAGTTCACGGTTGAATGCGATGATGCCGCCAAATGCAGACGTTGGGTCTGTTTTGAACGCACGGTCGTAAGCTTCTAGGATATCTTCACCTAGTGCTACACCACATGGGTTAGCGTGCTTAACGATCACACATGCTGGCTCGTCGAACTCTTTCACACACTCAAGTGCTGCATCTGTGTCAGCGATGTTGTTGTAAGAAAGGGCTTTACCTTGGATTTGGCGAGCAGTAGAAACTGATGCTTCTTCAGGGTTTGCTTCAACGTAGAATGCTGCTGCTTGGTGGCTGTTCTCACCGTAGCGCATGTCTTGTTTTTTCTCGAACTGTTGGTTGAACGTACGAGGGAATTTGCTCTCTTCATCGCCTTCCTTGTTCTCACCGTAAGATGGAACCATAGTGCCGAAGTAGTTAGCGATCATGCCGTCGTAAGAAGCCGTGTGTTCGAATGCTGCGATAGCAAGGTCGAAGCGAGTCTCTAGTGTTAGAGATTTTTCGTTCGCGTCCATTTCAGCGATAACACGGTCGTAGTCGTGAGCGTTAACAACGATAGTTACGTCTTTGTGGTTTTTCGCTGCAGAGCGAACCATTGTTGGACCACCGATGTCGATGTTCTCAACAGCGTCAGCAAGCGTACAGCCTTCTTTAGCAACGGTTTCTGCGAATGGGTATAGGTTTACAACAACCATATCGATAGGGTTGATACCGTGAGTTTCCATCACGTCATCGTCTTGGCCGCGACGGCCTAGAACACCACCATGAACTTTTGGATGCAGAGTCTTAACACGGCCGTCCATCATTTCTGGGAAACCAGTGTAGTCAGATACTTCTGTAACAGAGATGCCTTTTTCAGCAAGCAGGCGAGCAGTGCCACCAGTAGATAGGATATCGACACCGCGCTCAGCAAGAGCTTGTGCAAACTCAACAATACCTGTTTTGTCTGATACGCTGATAAGCGCACGGCGAATAGGGCGAGCGTTGTTCATGCTTCCATTTTCCTCAAATTCACGGAGTTAAAGATGTTTGCCAAAAATGAACTTGTTTCCACCTCTTAGGGTAAAATATTGGCCAGTTTTGGTAAAAACCTTTGCAGGGTGTTTTCTTATCAAGAAAACAGTCTCCACTATTTGATGGCGCGTATTCTAACCAATTTATTACAAAAAAGCTTGCGCAATCGTTTGGCATCTCAAAAATAATTGTAAAAACCTCGTCCTTTCGCTTAAAAAGTAACGAGATAGTTAATAAGGGAAGTTATGTTTCAGATAGGTGAACTGGCGAAACGCTGTGGTGTGACTGCCGATACATTGCGTTTCTACGAAAAAAATGCGTTGATTAAACCCGCAGGACGAAGTGAATCAGGCTATCGCTTATATAATGAAGAGAACCAAAAGCAGGTACGTTTCATTCTTAAAGCGAAAGAGCTTGGTTTAAGTTTAGAAGAAATCAAAGAGCTGCTAGGGATCAAATTAGAAGCGACAGAACACAGTTGTGCTGAGGTGAAAGCCATTACTTCTGCAAAGTTAACTTTAATTGATGAGAAGATTGCTGAACTCAGCAAAATCCGTACGGCTTTGAAGAAGATAAATGACGCTTGCTGCGGGCATAACAATGATGATGCCAGCCATTGCTCGATCTTGGCAGCCCTTGAATAGTCTCATTTTTGCGTCATTTAACTTAAGTTTGCATTTTTGGCGGCTTGCTTTTCTAGGTTCAAGCCGCTTTCCCACCTATAATCTCGCCTTTAGTCGACCGTAAGAATTGTAGTCCCCCTATTCCTAAAGCGACGCTGTCTATCAGATACGAGAGTTTTCATACATGGTTGGAGTCTATTTTCAAATCAATGATTGGGTTTTGAGCGTTGATGAAAATAAGCTGTATCGACAAGACAGGGAAGTTACCGTTGAACCACGCTTAATTAATCTGCTGCATTTCCTTGCTGAACACGCGAGTGAAGTTTTCAATCGCGAAGAGCTGATCCAATATGTTTGGGCTGGTGCGATTGTGACGGATCAAGTCGTCACTCAATCGATTTTTGAATTGCGTAAGCTACTGCGTGATGGTCGAGAAGAAAACATCAGCTACGTGATCACTGTGCCTAAGCGCGGTTACAAGCTGGTGGCGAATGTGGTACCGCTATCGCATGATGAGTTTCTTGCTGCTCGTCATTGTGGCACTGATGAACTTCCTCCTGTCATTGACGATATGGAAGAAGAAGCATCTGAACTTCCCGCTCCGGCTATGACATTTCCAGCAGGTCCTTTAACTCGCGCTGTATGCGAGATGTCGAAAGAGAAAAAAGCACCGCGTAAACCCAACAAAATTAGCCCTTGGCGTTTAGGCTTTATGAACTTCATCTGGATCAGTATCTTGGTGGTCGTGATGGGGGTGTTTACTTATAAGCAATCGGAAGTGCGTATTACACAAGCCATTGATACCCACCTTATCGAGTTTAAGTTCCAAGATGATTTCAATAAAGGCGGGTTGAGTTACGACTTGGCCGACGGCTTTGCTCAGAAACTCATGGCAGATATCGCTCAGGTGAGTGATTACCGAGTGATGCTCAAGAAGGCGTCATTCACTAATGGTATTGTTCCGGGCAAATCGGTGGTGGTGCGAGTTCGAGAGAATGGTGGTGGCAGCTTCTTAGAAGTGGAATACCGCAATAACTCTTCAGAAAAGGTGTTGTTCAGCCGTCAATATGCTTTAACTAGCAGCCATTTAAAAACCGTTTTGCAGCAAGCCTCTTTGGATTTGATGCGAGTGCTTAAAGTACCTGATGCAAAACTCAAATCAAAAGTGCTGGTGGCAGGAATGCCAATGAACCCAGACGCGCTTGAGTTATTCGTTCAAGCCAACCATTATTTAAATGTATCAGACTCCGACCAATTCCAGCACGGCATTGACCTTATGGAGAAGATTCTAGAGATTGAACCGGACAATGCTTATGTGCAATCGGAATTGCTAATAGCTTACCATGTGCAAAAAGCACTCGATCCTGCATTGGAACTAAGAAAGAGCAGGGTTCAGCAGTTAAGTGATAAGCTGGAAGCCAACGCTAAGATGATGGTTGGGCCTATTCAGCCACGTATTTATGAAGCGTTAGCTCTGCATGAGACGATCACTGGTGACATTGATTTAGCTAAGCGACATTTGAATCAAGCGTTAGACGTTCGTGATTCGGTATTGTCTTACGTGATTCGAGGTAAGCACGCTGAGCTGGATGGTGATTTGGATTGGGCGAGTGAGTCCTACAGCGAAGCCTTCTATATTGATACATCCGTAGAAACTTACTTATTGTGCGAGAACTTGGTTTTTCCAAGTAACATGAAGGCGATTGATTACGCCATGTATCGCGCAGTTCACCCTTCCGTGGTTCGTATGCTGTAAGTAGCCACTATCTAACAAGTAAAGATATCTTTAGCCCTTCATTTCGGTGAGGGGCTAATTATATGGTCCGCCTCACTCTCAAGCCCTACGCTTAGAGTAGGCTCTCAGAACGAGGTGAACCATATGTCTACCATTCA
>NZ_BAOG01000144.1 GCF_000400365.1 Vibrio jasicida CAIM 1864 = LMG 25398
TTCCCAACGTGGACTCCGAATACATTAGCGCAAACCAACTCCGTTATTACTTAATTGTAGTTGCAATAACGGGGCGGACCATACATTTGGGTATCTAAGACGCTGCTCTTTCTTGATAAAAGAGAGATAAAGGTTAAGCTCTTAATTCGTCGAGTTACGCAATTTTGGGTCATCCGTCAGGTATTCTACAAACTCGATTTCAAAACCGGCAGGGTCAACAAAATAGACGTTCTTTCGGTATGGCTCATCCGCGCCGAATTGGGCGATTGGGTAGCCCGCTTCAACCAGTCTTTTCATCACAGCGTCAACGTTGTTGGTCACATAAGCGAAATGCGCCAACCCAACTTGATGACCATCTAAATCGCGATTGTTGCCTTCGCCGTGGTCACTCAACGCAATGTATTGGTACTCATCGCCAAAGTGCAGCCAGTTTCTGTGTTTGCCGCTCCATGTACCTTCCCCTTCATCACGCACATACCAATGCGGAAAGGCAGCTTGGTAAAACTTCAGCATTTCAGGGATGTCTTTTACCACTAAGTTCACGTGTTCTAGCTGGATCATGGTGTGCTCCTTTTTGTCATTTTCTAGCCAACGATGAACATGCTAAAACCTCAAGTTAAGTTTAGGTAAAGGGCTTTTTTGGAATTTTTTATTTGAGCTCGTTGAAGCTTGAACCAAGGGGAGGTTAGGTGGGGTTGGTGGTTTGAGGCTGAATGTTGGGTTAGGTGCTTGCAACCCCCTCCAACTCCCCCTTTTCTTGACA
>NZ_BAOG01000143.1 GCF_000400365.1 Vibrio jasicida CAIM 1864 = LMG 25398
GGCTTATGTGATTAAGGCGCTGTGCGGTAGCTTTTGTATTGCGTTACTCACACCTTAGCAAGGCGTTAGTTTGCAAGAGGAAAAACGCAGCTATATCGCAAGATCTAGTGGTAAAAGCTCAAAGTTGAAATTGTCATCTCGGCGTTCAATTTCAGTGTTAACTAGTGTGGTGAAAATTCAAAATTGGTATCGTTTCAACGGTTGATTTGTTCTTTGGTACAGTGACTTTGGGGTTAACTGAATCGAATTTTTTTGCTGAAACTCTGCTCGTTGAGTTTGTTGGTACAAAAGCCGATTTACTCGCTGAAATGGCGTTTTCTCTGGTGTGGAAAGTTCACGTGGTTTCAGCGGCTTTGTTGAAAGTCCGCACTGTGAGATTGGTTTTCCAAAAGCGTTTTTTGGTGTTGTGAGTTCGGTTTCTGCCACGTTGTTTGTTCCAAGTGGTTTCATTGAGTTGCCGCTTTGAGACTAAGCCTGACTTAAATGCATCAAAGCACATAAAGCTTATTGTTTTCAAAATTTAAAATAACGTAAAATCAACTCCTTGGGTTTGCAAACTAACAAACTGCTCAAGAGGGATTCGCAACGCGTGGCATTTTTACTATGCGTTAAATTTGGTGATTAAGGTGGTATGCGGCGGCTTTGGTATTGCGTTGCTCACCCCTTAGCAGGGCGTTAGCACTAAAAGGTATATGTACGAGGATCAACATGAATAAAAAAGGAATCGTCGTTTCTCCTCCATTTGAGCCTATATACACTGGAGGGATCAGATGCGGTGGAGATCCAGACCCACTTGAACTTAGAAAATATCTTCTATATTGGGATGAAATTGACTACCCACTAATACACTGATTCGTGTTTCGTCTTACGACATAGATTATTTGGAAAGCACGGGTTTTCTAAAAAGGACACATGTTAGGTTTGAGGGGGCGATAAGCTCGGGGAGAGGTGAGTTTTTTATTGCTGCCCAAGAAGCCGCTCTTAGAAAAAATCGACAAGAAGAACCTGGCTGTTGGACTATGGCTCAACTATCCAATGTTCCTTATTACACTCAGCAAGCGTTAGGAACTGGCGTTGAATTCGAGCTTTACGATATGTTACCTGTTCCCGATCAGGGCACACCGTTAGCTGAAATTCTTGAGTTTAAATCTAAGCGTAATGACGAACTAACCGCTTTTAGGTGCTATCTAGATGAAATGAATGAAGAAATTATATCTTCTAAAGATATACCAAGAGCAAAAAAAAACACGCTTAGCTCGGTTAGAAATGTCACTAAAGGATATAGATAAAACTATTAATGAAACAGGTATTAAGCGTGTAACAACCAACCTTAAAAACGTAATACACTCTGATTTTTCTGGTATCGTTGGTGCAGGGTTAGGTGCTGCCGGTATAGCTTCTCTTATTCAAATGTCGCCTTTAATTGCCGGTGTTGCTGGTGCTGGTTTGGTTGTCGGTGTAAAGAGTGTAGTTATGCCTTCGTCACAATGCCCTTCTGACTTTAATTACATAAAGAGCATAAGAAAGAACTTTCGATAATTTTAGTGCTAACAAACTGTTTAAGAGTGATTCGCAACGCGTGGCATTTTTAGTATGCGTTGCGTTTAGTGTTTAAGGTGGTATGCGGAGGCATCGGTATTGCGTTGCTCACACCTTAACAGGGCGTTATGCGTCAGAGGGAAATTATGAATCCAGGTATTTATTTAGACGATTTTGAAAT
>NZ_BAOG01000142.1 GCF_000400365.1 Vibrio jasicida CAIM 1864 = LMG 25398
AAGCTAAAAGGCCTGACTCCGATAGAGTATCGAACTCAGGCCTTGAAAGCCGCTTAACAGAAATGTCCAACTTTACGGGGTCACTTCACAACTCGGCTTTTCGCTTTTTGCTCACGTGTGGGTTTGATTACTTAAGCATGTGAACATAGTTATAAAACTCGACATCGCGTACGTAACCGTGTTTTTCATACACAGATTGAGCAGCTTTGTTGTCTATGCCTGTGCTTAACATAACAAAGGCAGAGTCGGTCTCTTTCGCCAGTTGGTCTGCTTGTTCCAATAAGCGTTCACCAATCCCTCGTTTTCTCTGGGATGAATCCACGTACAAATCGTAGAGAAGCCAAATCTTTTTCATTTCTAACGAACAGAAGAGTGGATAAAGCTGCGCAAAACCAAGCGTTTGCCCACTTTCATCAGTCGCGTAGTACACGACTGATTCTTCATTCTCAATACGAGCTTTGATAAAAGCCTCGGGATCTTTACCTGAAACATCGACTTGGTAGAACTCAAGATACTTCATGTAAAGAGGGGCAATTTTCGCAACGTCAGAGGCGTCTGCTTTTTTTACAACGATCATAATAAAACCTCAAAGGCATACAGGACGTTAGCAAGCATACGCCTAATGTGCAGTAAGGCTTTCCGGTAATCTAATCTCTCTAAAATGATGAGCTAACAATAGTCGTAGAATTTACTCACTTTCAGCTCATCCATGGCCACGATGCCTTCTACATCGAAAGCCGTGAAAGGGCGATGAATATTGATAAAACAGCCTGCATCTCGGATTTGTTGCAGGGATTTCTCCTTACCTAAATAGACCAGCAATGAGGGTGTTTCCGTCGAGCCCATATTGGCAAGATTAAACCCATCGATTTGCATTGCATTCGCCACGTTAAAATCATCCAATGCGAGTGAACCCATTCGAATATAAATGTCATGATCTGAGAGTTTTGCCAACGGTTCCTTTTCAACGCCTTGTATTTTGGCCTTGGTCATCACGACCTCATTGGTGGCATGAAAAGCACCAACGAAAGCTTCTAGGGTATTGATTCGAGCCTCGCGTTGCATTTGCATCATCTTAGGTGCAGAAAACAGTCCAATGATCGCCAGTACTACAACTGCAACCACCACTTCCGTTAGGGAGAATCCTTTTTGTTTCATAGAGATTTCTTATAAATGGGGTGTAACACAAAAGAGGCGACATGGTAGCGAGCGAAGTGCTCAGGATAAATTTGAGATGAACGATTGTTCCAACAGATAAAACCTATCAGTGCTTCTTCTCAATCAAATACAAGCGATGCTTTTTTCTTATTTTCACGACAAGCAGTGTGTCTTCATTCCCACTAGTATAAATATTGAGCTTATTAGAAAGGTGGTGTCGATGTAGGTGTTGTCTGGTTTTGTGAATGCCTTTTGAAGAATGGATTTGCTTGCGATATGCATCAAAAAATAATCGCTGTTAACCATCAATTTGAGTCAATTAACAAGTAATAAATTTGGTTCTGTGAAGGACAATCTTATTTATCGGATCGTTTTAAACATAGGTTTTGCAAAATTGATAGCAAATATTACGTTGTATAAGTCTACGCTTATGTATGGGGTTATTTAGTATTTTGATAGTAAATGGTGGTGTAAAGCCGACAGTTTTGGCACTTTATGGTGATGCCGGGGCGCAAGAATGAAACGCAGTTCTGAGCTAAAAAGTAAATATTCAATCAAGTTCATTGTAAGTAGCATGTTCATGTTAGTGACGGCACTTACGGCGATCTTTGCTATGGGTATGCAGTATTACTTTGGGCAGAAAATGTCGCAGGAGCACGTCATCTCAAGGTTGAGTACGGCGGCGGCAGATGTAAGTGAATACATTCACCAAGTCGATAGCAATGCGATCAGCAGTACAAGAATGCTCAAGAGCTTTCTTTCTATGTCTGACCACAACTTTTCTGAAAAAGAAATTCTCACCTTGTTTGCTCAAGTTTTGGATGAAAACCCGTTCATTCAAAGCTTGTATGTGGGTAGCGAGAATGAAGATTTCTTTCAAATCATAAACCTAAAAACCTCGGTAACGATTCGCGATAAGATGAGCGCCGATGCGGTAGATCGCTGGGCCATCGCTAAAGCCACTGGGATTGGTCCGGATAGACAAATGATCGTGTCTTACGTGGACAGCAACTTTAATGTGAATCGAACCGTTGCGAGCAAAACGTCATTTTATCCTACCCGCAGACCATGGTTTATCGGGGCGACAGAAACTAACGTCTATAAGACCGAGCCTTACCTGTTTAAAAATATGAAGGTCACGGGTCAGAGCTATGCGATCCGCAGTGGTAAAGATGTTATCGGTATCGATATTGAACTGTCGACACTGAACTCAAAAATCGCGTCAACCGCGCTGGGTATGAGTTTAGAAAGTGGGGCGGAGTCTTTTATCTTCAACCATAAGGGTGAAGTGATCGCGTCGAACATCGATCTAGAACGCGATATCAAAGTGCCACCGTCTGAACCATTGACGCTGACTGAGCCTCAACGTGCGCTTGTGATGAACTCTCCCGCATTATTGGTCTCGAACCAAAACGACTGGGGACCTTATGACTTTTCTCAAGCTGGTGAACCTCAGGGTTATGCCGTCGATTTGTTGAGAATACTCTCTCAGCAAACCGGCTTAGAGTTCGATTTTATCAATGGTTTTGAATCGATCACTCTATCGAAAAAGTACTTGAGAGGCACCATTGATGTGCTTCATTCCGTGTCTGGAGAAGTGTCTGAGTACGGCGAGCAAAGCGCAACCATGTACACCGCAGACTTGGCGATAGCAGGGAAGAGCCAACGTTTCATTCCTATTTCTCTTGAGAATTTCACTGATGAAGTGGGCGTTGTTTGCGGGTTTGGCATGAAGGAGTGGTTACAAGAAAACTACCCTAAGCTGAACATTGTTGAATTTGAAAGTCTAAGTGATGCAAAAGAAGCGCTAGAGAAAGGCGATATACCTTATTTGGTTGATACCTATTTGACGTTGGATGAACTCAATGGCTTGGAGAAAACATCTACCGTCACAGTAAGAAAACTGGATGCGAAGCCAGTGCCTTATCACATTTACATAAACCAAGAGCACGCGGGTTTGTTAGAGGTGCTTAACCTTGCCATCGAGTCGATTACACCGGAGCAAAGAGAAGCATTAACGCAAAAATGGCTGGAATCAAACCATTGGCGCGGAACGTTTGTGCCATACCCAGAAGTATTTCAACTGTCGAAAGACACGTCTAACTACAACACCATGGTGAGACGAAGTATTGAAGGGCAAAACTACTTTGTTTATGTAACGCCAATCTCAAGTTCCAGCGGCGGTGATGACTACTTTTCGGTGGTGATTCCAAAAGAAATTGTCACCGATGCAGTAACAAAGCGCTTGTTTAACTCGCTGTTGTTTACTGCGCTGGTCATGTTAGGTCTTTTCCCTCTTGCTTGGCGACTTGGTACACCAATGACGCGCTCAATTTACGCGTTGAAAGCAAGAACGCGAAAGATCCGTGCTCGTCGCTTCGATAAAGTGTGGCCGATGACGACGCGAGTAAAAGAGATTGATGAACTCTCAGATGCCATGATGGAAATGGTGGCCGAGATTCAGTCACACGAGAAGCAGCAAGAAGAGTTTGTTGAAGCCTTTATTCGCCTTATCGCACAAGCGATCGATGACAAGTCACCATACACCGCAGGGCATTGTAATCGAGTGCCAGAAATCGGCATGATGCTGGCGGAAGCGGCTGAAAAATGTCAAAGCGGTAAATTCAAAAACTTCGCCTTCCAAAATGACGCAGAGCGAAGGGAGTTCCGTATCGCGGCGTGGTTGCACGATTGCGGCAAAATAACCACCCCAGAGCACATCGTTGATAAAGGCACCAAGCTAGAGGCGAACTACAACCGAATCAATGAAATTCGCACTCGCTTTGAAGTGTTACGCAGAGACCTAGAAATCGAATACCTAAACGCCTTGTTGCGTGACGAGGTAGACAAAGACGTCGCAAAAGCCGAGTTTGAAGAAAAAGTACGTCAGCTCAATGATGACTTTGAGTTTATCGCCAATGCAAACATTGGTGGTGAGTTCATGAGTGAAGATAAGATCGAGCGAGTGAAGCAAATCGCTGAGAAAACGTGGTTACGATACTTTGATGACCGCTTAGGTCTGTCACCATTTGAAGAAATGAATAAGCCAACTTCCAACACACCGCTGCCGGTAAGGGAAAAGCTGTTGGAAGACAAGCCAGAACATATCATCAAGCGTATTCGCCCTGTTGAGTTTGCGCCGGAACATGGCATTCAAATGCAAGTGCCGGAGCATCAGTACAACATGGGTGAAGTCTATAACCTGACTATTTCTCGCGGTACGTTGACACCAGAAGATCGTTTCAAAATCAATGAACACATGATCAGTGGCATTAAGATGCTAGAGGCCTTGCCGTTCCCACCAGAGCTAAGCAATGTTCCGCGTTATGCGTCTACTCACCACGAGACGCTGAAAGGGACAGGATACCCTCGTAAGTTGAGTGCGGATGACTTGTCGATTCCAGAGCGCATCCTAGTGATTGCGGACATTTTTGAGGCATTAACGGCGGGAGACCGACCTTACAAGAAAGCGAAACCAGTGAGTGTGGCTATCGATATTATGTACAAGATGGCGTTGGATGAGCACTTGGATATGGACCTGTTCTTGTTGTTCCTAGAGAGCGGCGTTTACCTCGAATACGCCAAGAAGTTTATGCCAGAAACGCAAGTGGATGAGGTTGATATTCAAAAGTATCTCTCTCATTGAATCACAATGTTTTAACCCTCCCAAAAACATCAGCTAAGAGCGGTACTTCGGTATCGCTCTTTTTTATTGCGTAAAAGTGATCTTTGGCTTGTATGCGACGCAAGTCTCTGAAAAATATCTACTAGACTTGAAAAGTATATGCTTCAGGTTGCTTTGATAAAGCGAGTTGCTGAGTTTGTTGTTGAAGCCATCGGAGGGCTTTATCGCGTGAAGACTAAATCTGGTACCTCTCGTAAATTTTCGATTAAGTTCACCGTCGGGAGTTTGTTTGTAATTGCGACAGCGGTGACGGCGCTGCTTGGACTCGGCATGCAGTACTACTTCGGCAAACAGATGTCGGAAGAACATATCCTGACGCATTTAACCATGACAGCTAAAGACGTCAGCAATCATATCCATCAAATAGATGCTAGTGCGACCAGCAGCGCGGGTATCTTGCGCAGTGTCGCGGACTTCAGTGATACGCAATTCAGTGTGGACGAAATCCAACGAGTGTTCGTTCAAGCGCTCATCGACAATCCCGTCTTTTACAGCATCTATTTTGCCAATAACAATGAGTATTTCTTTCAAGTCATTAATTTAGAATCATTTCCGGAAGTGCGAAGGAGGATTGGGGCAACATCTAACGAACGTTGGGTCATCATTACCATCAAAGGTGATGGCGAAGAACGAATGCGACAAACCATGTATTACTCCGAGTCGCTTGAGGTTGTCCGCCAAACAGAACAGAAAAGTAACTTTTATCCAACTCGCCGACCTTGGTTTGCTAGCGCATCAAGAGACAGTGTTTACAAAACCGATCCTTACCTTTTTCAGCATCTAAAGATCACCGGACAGTCTTATTCTGTGCGTAGTAAAGGCGCTGTTATTGGTGTAGATACAGTCCTCTCGTCGTTGAGCGAAAAGATCAGTGCCACCGAACTTGGAATGAAAAAGGACGACAGCGTTGAGGCGTTTATTTTTAATAACCGCGGTGAAGTTGTTGCATCTAACATCAATGTTTTTCATGAAGTGGATATTCCTGATTCATCGCTTTTGGTGTTAAGCGAGCCACAAAAAGCCTTGCTAGACGACCGAGAGTTTGTGGTTTCGAATCAAAACGACTGGGGACCTTACGACTACACCCAAAGTGGCGAACCTAGTGGTTATGTTGTTGATGTACTCAACCTGATTTCGCAGAAAACGGGCATGAGGTTAGAGTTCGTTAATGGTTTCAGCTCAATAGAGTTGGAAAAGAAATATCGCAGGGGAGAGATTGATATCCTCCAGCCAGTGCTTGGTACTCCGGCAGAGTTAGGTATCAAAAGTGACACTCTTTTCATCGGGCAGCTCGCAATTGCAACTAAAACAACCAATCCAATGCCTACATCATTAAGGGAATTAGGTGATGAAAGCGTTGGTGTGGTGGCGGGTTTTGGTATGAAAGAGTGGCTGCTTAAACGCTATCCGTCACTGAATATTGTCGAGCAGCCGAATCTCGATTTAGCGAAGCGAGCGCTGCATATGGGGGATATTCAGTACCTTGTAGACAGTTACTTAACCATGGTTGAGATGAAGCGGTTAGTGAAACTGACCAATGTTCATGTCGTGTTGCTCAACGCGCCACCTTTGGAGTTTTCTCTGTTTATGAAGGAGAAAGATAAAGATGTGGTCGAGCTGATTAATCAAGCGATCACAGCTATTTCACCCGAGCAAAAAGTGGCGTTGCAAGAAAAATGGCTCAAGCCACATCAATGGAGGGGGAGTTTTGTCCCTTATCCAGAGGTCTATGAGGCAGTGATTCAGAAAGACAAACATGACACGATGAACAAAGTGACCATTGATGGTGAAAGTCGATTCCTCTACATCACCAAGTTGTATTCGACTCGTGGCACGATCGATTACTTTGCTGTGATCGTTTCTGGCCAAGTAGTGACGGATGCGGTGACAAGTCGATTGTCTAAAGCGATTGCTATTACGGCGTTCGCAATGATGATTCTCTGCCCATTGGCGTGGAGGGTGGGTTCGCCAATTGTGCGCCCAATTGTTGCGCTGAGAAAAGAGACCATCAAAATCAAAGACCGTCAGTTTGATAAACTCGTCCCGGTAGAAACGCGTATCAAAGAAGTCTCTGACTTGTCCGATTCGGTCACCGAAATGACGCAAGAGATTCAGCATCACGAGCAACAGCAAGAAGAGTTTGTTGAAGCTTTTATTCGCCTTATTGCGCAAGCGATCGATGATAAATCTCCTTATACTGCGGGGCACTGTAATCGTGTTCCGGAAATTGGCTTGATGTTGGCAGAGGCTATAGAGAAGTGCGACACCGGCAAGTTCAAAGACTTTAAGTTCAACAATGAAGACGAACGACGTGAATTCCGTATCGCGGCTTGGTTACATGACTGTGGCAAGATAACCACGCCAGAACACATCGTTGATAAAGGCACTAAGTTAGAAGCTAACTACAACCGCATCAATGAAATTCGCACTCGTTTCGAAGTACTAAGGCGAGACGCTGAGGTGGAAATGTGGAAGTCTATATCTACTGGTGAACTGTCAAAAGAAGAAGCGCAAGCCAAGTTCGACCAACGAGTTGCGCAGTTGGACGAAGAATTCCGATTTGTTGCCAACGCCAACGTAGGCGGAGAGTTCATGAGTGACGAGAAGATTGAGCGAATAAAACAAATCGCCCAGCAAACTTGGTTGCGTCACTATGATGATCATCTTGGTCTTTCTCCATTTGAAGAAATGATTAAGCCAAAATCTGACGTGACGCTACCCGTGGTTGAAAACCTTTTAGCGGATAAGCCTGACCATATTATTGATCGCGTTCGCCCAATGGAATTTGCACCGGAGCATGGCATTAAGGTGCAAGTGCCAGAGCATCAATATAACTTGGGTGAAGTTTACAACCTGACCATTTCCCGCGGGACGCTAACACCAGAAGACCGTTTCAAAATTAACGAGCATATGATCAGCGGCATCAAAATGTTGGGGGCACTGCCATTCCCTCCAGAGTTAAGCAACGTACCGCGTTACGCTTCGACTCACCATGAAACGCTGAAAGGCACAGGCTATCCGCGTCGGTTGAGTGCAGAAGATTTATCAACCCCAGAACGCATCTTAGTGATTGCGGATATTTTTGAAGCGTTAACCGCAGGGGATCGACCTTACAAGAAAGCCAAGCCAGTAAGTGTTGCGGTCGACATCATGTACAAGATGGCACTGGACGAGCATTTGGATATGGACTTGTTCTTGTTGTTCTTAGAAAGCGGGGTTTACCGTGACTATGCTAACAAGTTTATGCCAACTGAACAGGTTGATGAGGTGGATATTGAGAAGTATCTGAAGTCCAAATCATCAGACGCGTAAGCCAGAGAGCTTAGAGCGTTGAATCTCTACAACTTCAAAGAGTGTCGCATTCGTTGCCACTCTTTTTGTATCAGAACTTGGTAGCGTGTTGGTAAATCAATGTTGCTTGGGGTAGGTAGCAGTTCTGCCGCTTCTTGTAACGAGAGACCAGCAAAGGGATGTTGATCGTGGCAGCTGAGCAAGGTCATTGCCAAGGCATAGAAATCATCGTTCGTACTTGCCTGACCGATACGCAGACAAGGGCGTGTCGCACTATAGGCTCGGCTAACGGTTGTATGTGAATGCTCTCGGTATTTAGCATCAACTCGAATCACACTGCCAAAGTCGATAAGCCGAACTTGGTTATTTGGCGTCACGATGACGTTGTGTGGCTTGATATCGCCATGCAGATATCCCGTTTTGTGTAGGTTTAGCAAAGCGAATTCAAGCTTGCTTATTAAACCTTGAGGTAATAAATCGGGCTCTATCGCGTTAAGTGTTTTGCCTTCAAGATACTGGCTCATTAACCAGTCGGCGTGGTTTTGCGAGCCATAACCGTGAAAGTTTGCCCAGTAATCCGACGCGTATTTGGATAGAAAGTCCGCTTCAGCCATCAAGGCCCGTTTCTCAGCCAAACTGCGCGCTACCTTGATGACCACAGAACCATAAAGTTTGTGCTCGCACTGAAACACGTTTTCGCTCAAAGGCGCTACATAAGTAACGCCACAAGCTCTAAATAGGGTTTGATTGGCGAACGTGTTCATCACTAAATGCTCGCAGGTAACACAAAGCCCGCAAAGAAGTTCGGTACGAACGGATTGTTCTGACCTTGAGTTTTAATCGTTAAGCGAACCTTATCGCCATTGTAATCAAACTCAAGCTGAGTGCTTTGCGAAGAGGTTGAAGTGACGCGCGGCTCAATCAAGCGGAACCATGCCCAACTGCCTTTAAACTGTTCATTGGCAATCGGCGTTGCTTGTTTTTGTAGACGCACCGTTAATGCATCTTGCGCGACAGAATCACCTTTCCAGCTTTGTTGTGTCCACAGCATTGGACCGTGTTGATAAGTGAAAATCGGTTTTTCAGCACGAATGGAAAACTCAGTCAGCGCCGAGCTCATTTCTGTTGGTTTCATCTGGAATTGAATCGCGACGTTTTTTGGATCAGCTAAAAACAGGGCAGAGCGAATGTCTTTGGCTTTATCAAACATCAGCCAAATCGCAGGATCTAACGCAAAACCAGTATTTGGCAATAAGCCGGACATAAACGGCGCTCGTTGCTCTGTCGAGAAGCCTTTCAACATGGTTTGATAGAAGGTGTCCAATGTGCCATCTGTCTTGAAGAAGGCAGCAACATCCGCCGTGCTTGCGTCGCTGTTCGCACTTTTCTTAAACGGGTAGAAAGCCGCGATCGAGTTTTCATAAGGCTGGTAGACTTCGCTGTTCCACATACTATTAAGGTATTGGTGAGCCAAGTTCATCACTAACTCATTGGTTTGCACTGTCACATAGTCAATCACTTCACCGGATAGCGGTGGCTGAGAATCGGTCAATGACGCCAACTGTGCGACCGGATTTTGCGCTTTTAAACCGGCTGATAACGTTTCGTAAGCCACTTTGTCTGGCGTGTTGGATTTGTAGAACTGATCGAGCCATTTAGCCGTGTTCGCAAAACCTTCCAGCACGGAATCTATTGGTTTCTTACCCTGATCGTCTGGCGTCACTTGTTTGTGGAAATCATTAAACGTCAGTGTGATTTGTCGAGCTGATTCTTTCTTCTCGTTGTCTTGCGCAGCATCGGCAATCTCTTCATCGGTCTTCTTCTTCGCATCTTTTGGCTCAGGTAGAAGAACCGAAGTGTAGTTGCTGATGGTGGTAAACAGCTTAGACATTGGATTGTTTGAGGCATTGTTGAGCACGTTCAAGCTGGCATTCAACTGCTCAGAACCGGAAATGGTTTTCACCTCGATGCTATTAATAAAATCGCGCCAGTAATTGATGTAATCGTTCTGGTACATGCGCTTCAAGTCGTGGCTGATTCGGTGCATTTCTAGTGCACTTGGGGCTTGGCCTGCGATGCCTTCATAAGCGGATAACGCTTCGATAAGAAGAGGGGACTCGACCGAAAGATCCAGCTCGTTAAAGCCAGTCGGTGTGTACAAGTAAGGCACGAAATAACCCACGTAGCCAGGTTTGAATTGATATATCTGATTGAAGTTAGAGCCAAGTTCTTTACGCACGTCGATGCGCTTCTCGTACGCATGATCGTTCAAAATGTGTTGGTAGAGTAGCGTCTCGATGTTGGATTGATTGATGACTTGCTTCGCCAGCCCTTCAAGCTCTTGATTGGCAGTTGTCGCCACCAAGTGCTGGTTAAACACATCGTCGAGCAACACTTTGAGCTGAGCTACATTGGTTTTGTCTGCTTCGCCTTGGTGCTCTAAGTTTGCTAGGAAGTAGCTTTTGAGCTCTTCAATGTTGGTGCGATTTTTATCAAACAACAGTCGATAGTCATTCAACAATTCGAGCGTTCTGGCTTGATCTTCCAAGTTCACATACACATACAAGTCGCTCTCAATGGTGTGCGCCATAGAAGGGATCTGCACTTGTTGCAGCTCTTTGGTGTAAGCCGCTTCAACTTCTGGTTTGATGGTCGCATTCGGTAGGAATGGCAATGTATACCAAGGTTCAGGCTCCTGATATAGCGCGTAAATGCGATGCATGGTGTACAGGTTTGGAATGTTGCCCACCAAATCTTCTTTGCTGTATGGCTGTGCTGCGATCGCTTCTTTGTAACGCTCTAACATGCCATCGGCTTTGGCTTCACGATTGGTTTGATAATCGAAGTCGAGCTTGAGAATCGTCAGTGTACCAATCAATAAACCGAGCCAAATTAGGGTGTAGGCGGTTTGGCTGAACCACAACCAATTCTCTTTATGGCGGTTAACCCCGACTAAAGTGTTTTCATTTAGCACAACATGAGACATCAAATGCTGGGCGAACAAGGTTTGTTGAACGGGCATTTGTTGGTGTTGCTGATATTGCTCATTGCCGAGGGATTGATTGACCACGTTCGCGAGTAAATCATGCTGCGCGAAATCACTGCCACTGTGGGTAAAGTAGAAGCCGCGGAAGTTGAGCCCATCTGTGTATTGGTCACCTCGATGCAAACGCTGTAAGAAGTGCCACAAATTCTGTTTAAGCAGACCAAATTGGTATGGCGCACCGCAAATGGCATTGCGGAAATCTTGGTTAAGCTGCGCTCCCAACGCATTGCTCATGTTCGAGATTAACTGACCGATGAGGTGGTCGTATTCGTCATTGAACCAATCGGCATCAATGCCACCATGTTTTTGCACTGGGCTGGTGGCGCCGAACACTTCATTGCGTCTCGCTTCATCAAACGCAGAAAAGAACTGACAGAAATCGCTCACTTGACCCATGTTGGTTAGGACATTGTAGACAGGTAAGTTCAAACCAAATGAACGATTGAATGCTTTGATTTGCGATTTCAATTGGTCGGCTTTTTGTGAAAGGGTTTCACTATTGCCAACTAACTGTTCAATTTCTGTGGTGAGCAACAAGCCGTTAATCGCTTGTCTCGGACGCCATTTATTTAGGCACTGACACAGTGTTTTTAAGTAAAGCGGTTGCTGATCTTCGCCCATGCTGACGGAAATGAGAATTGAGTGTTCACTGAGCCAAAATAGAATCGGAAACTCAATGTCATTACCAAAGTCATCCACCTTATAAGCTTCGTAACCCATCTGCGTGATGATGCTTTTGTCTTTGCTTGGGTTATCACTGAGTAACAGATAAATCGGCTGATCGTAACGGCTGGTTAAGCGCTTTTTACGTTTTTGTAGGCCGAGCATTTTCTTGAAGTGGAAGGTGAGTAACTTGGAGCGTTTGATGATTAGTGCACGTTCTTGGTCTTGCTCAAGACTCTTTTTCACCTTGCGATTGATTAACCAAAAGCAAAGCCCAGCAGACAGCAGTGCCACAATGGCTGTCGTGATGACGCCTGTCCATAAGAAATCAGGATACGCAACAAACCAAGTCAGTAAGCCGCCTAAGATTGCCAGAAGCAGAAGGGTAACAAGGCTCCAAATGATTGCCTTTTTTCTTGTCGGTGTGTTTGGGTTGTCTTGCGTCATCGTGACTCAACCTCGCTTTGTTTGTTTTTGTTATGCACCACTAAGCCGTTGACGTTGGCATTCTCTCGATACCAATTATTGATGGTTTTAGCTTGGTCTGCGTTATCACATCGAACAATGACGCGAACGTATGAATTGATGTTATCCGCGACAGGTTGATAGTTGGATGTCGGCAGTTGGGCGATAAACTTCTCGGCGTTTTTAAGGTTAGAGAAGGTTGCAAGTTGCACCAACCAATCAGTATCTGCTGTAGGGCTCGTCGTTGGATTGCTCTTCGCTTCTGTCGTGGGTGTTTTCGCTCGTGGCGTCACGGCTTTTGGTTGGCTCGGCGCTGTACGAGGTGGTTGAGTGGTATTTACCGCGACTTTATTGCCTTTTAAATCGTCGTCAGTGCTGACATACACGATGTCTTCCGCACGACCAGATTCAATATAGCGCTGGCTGTACTCACCAAGCTGAACAAAATCACGTGCCCGCTGTGGTTTGGTTTTGTTGTACCAGAAATAGGTCAGAGCAACGCTCAAACCAATGATAGTTAGGAAAAATAGAGTGGTGACAAGGTAACGTTTCTTGCGCGTTGGCTTACGTGTTTTAGGTACCGAAACCTTAGTATGACAATAGATTCCACCGGCTTGTCGGTACTGACTTAAAATCTGCTCTAAGCGGTAGGTAAAACTCTTTAGCTGTTCGCTGCCTGTTTCGCGGTACTGACCTTTAAACCCGATATTGAGGAACAGGTAAACCACTTCTAATAAGTCGATCAGCTTGTGTGGTTGGCGCGCTGCTTTCTCAGCCACAGTAAAGAAAAGCTCACCGCCGTTGCGCATACCAAATAGTTCACTGAGTAAGGTTTTGTTTTCCCACCCACGTTTCTCACCCCAATCGGTGTAGACAATCAATTCATCCAAAACCACGGCATACAGGAAACAGAGCTTGTCGATCACGGCGACTGGGTAGGTCAACTCGGCACCTTTGGTTTTAATTTCATTAATGGAAGCCACCAGTTGATGCCTGAGCGTGGTGATGTCTTCGGGCTCCGGTAAAGTGTTGATCTTGAGCGTGACAGCCAATAACTCAGAACTGATGTTGATCAGCTGATTCTCGGCTTTATCGAAATGATGTAAGAACCCAATATTGGCTTGCGCAGCGTTGACCGAATGCCATTTTACGTCAGGCATGTCGGTATCTTTACTCACGAAGTCATTTTCGCTGCTGTCCCAAACTAAGGTATCTTCATCCAAATAGTTCATAGCTTACTACCTCAGTGCGTACAGCATCACTTCTAGGTCGCCAACACGTGTATCGACGTGCAGCGCCAGTGCATCGCGGTTTTCAATCATTTCTAACCAATTGCGGTCTGACGTATCCACTTCAAAATACGCTGTGCCTTGCATCGGTTTTAGTTCACTTGGCGCAACAGGAAGCGGCGTCAGTTGCACGCCAGAAAGGGCATTACGCACAATCTCGACAATCTTGTTATTGCTGCTAAGTTTGGCTGCTGCAGGGAACAACTCGTTGAGCTCGGTGCTGCTGATATTAGAACGGACACTGAGAACGAATCGGCGATCGGACAGGTTGTGACCATCTTTTACCAAGGTGCGCAGCAAGCGGCGTCGCTCAAACAATGAAGTGTCGAAGGCGAACTCAATCACAGAGTCTTGCTGAACCAGCGTGAGCATATTGCGCAGATTCGAAAAAAGCGGATTAAAGCAATCGTACAGACGATGGAAATCCAACGGTTGACATGGTTCTGGAATTGCGGGTGTGGATGCCATGACTTGCGCTTCAAACTTGCGTAGCTCCAAATAAAGCTGATGGGTTTGAAACTTTGGATTCGACAAGGACAAATCAAACCACGGAAGCCAAGTGTTGAGTGTTTGCAGCCACAGGTAATCCTGCATCATCGACTGCGGACTCTTTTGTCCTTGTCCAGCTTGAATACGTTTGAGCAAGCTGGTGGCACGGTTGGACGTGAGGGCATGAATCTCTTTCAAACGTTCAACCAATAGCTGTGATGCACCATAGTGCAAACACGCAGGAATAAAGGAACGGTCTAGCATCACTTCGCCCGTTTCGCTGCATTCCAACACCTTGGCGAAAGGTATGAGGGTAAAGCCTGAAGTGTCTTCGCCTTCTAGTTTAATCGCTATATTGAGCTGCGCGACGTCCACCTCAACGCTGGCATTCTCAGAGGTTGAAGTATCAAACACATTGATGGTTCGTGTGAGATAGCGGCTTTGTTCCGATTCATCATTGGCGTAATCATTATTGCCTTGCAGAGAAACAGGCAATGCTAAGTAAGCCATTTTCTCAATCGTACCGTGCGGCACATCTCTGGCGACTTCGCGTTTCAGTTCGAAATGCGTGCCATCTGGGAACAACCCTGCGCTAGAAGAGACGGAAAGCTTGCCAATTTTAAGAAGATCGTGATTGATCACCAAGTCGGTCACACCATAGTAAGGGGCATAACCAGCAAGCGTTTCGACGTTTTGTCTGACGTAGTTTTGTGTGTATCTGTCTTGTTGTTGAAAGTGTTGTGGGGCAATGAACATACCTTCTTGCCAAACGACCTTTTTATATGCGTCCACTAGATTTCCCTATCTACTGAATTGAGTTAAAAAACATCCCACCAAGGCGAATCTGGTGTCACGGTTTGCAATGCTGCTTTGTTACCGCTTATCTTTAACTGGATATATTGTTCTTCTTCCTGAGGCGTGGTTGTCACTACCGTCGCCGTGCTTGCATCATATTCGGCAAATTCCACCAATACGCCGATGTATTGAGTGGTCTTGTTGATGTCTAAGGTTTGTTTGCTATTGCTGTCTGGCATCACCACGGGCAGCACTTGTTTCGACACCAAGTTTGCGCCTAATAGGCTCACGTCATCGTTGTACAAATCGATAAACGGCAATTGCTTAAACTGCTGGGCATCGGTCAGTTGATACAAGCGCACTACCACGGGATTGGTACTGTTGTTGGCACTTGGGTTTATCGTCTTCTCTGCGCTTACCGCCAATTGATATTGCGTCACAACCGGTGTTGGGTCGGATGAACACCCCACCAAAGCGAAAGCGAGTAAACTAAGCCAAATCTTCATCAGCTTTCCTCGCTTTGCTTTTGCATGTTTTCCATAAACATCGCTTTGAACTGGCGACGAAAATCACCGTTGTCTTGTCGATGTTGGAAGTGCTTGCGGTAAATTTTCCAATACTTCTTGTCTTTGCTGCTGAACAGACCGCCAGATACAAATTCGCTAAATTGATTCTCTAGTTGGTTCGGAGCGAATTCATTGAGGAACTGATCGAGTGTTTTATCCAAGGCATCAAACAAAGCATCATGTACAAGCGGTGGGTTGCGAAGGTATTGCTGATTCTTCTCAGTAATCGTAATCAGCTTTTCGATAGAGGCTTCCAGCTCTGATGTTGGAAGGTGGTCTCCCGGAAGGTACTCAATCTCCGTAGAACGCTCCATTGCTTGCTGCTGTTTCGACACTTCATCCACTTCAAAGTGATCCGCCAGTTCGTCATCGTCGATGTCTTCAAACGGGTCGGAGGAGAAGGGGTCATCGCTCATTACATTCTGGTGGGAGTAATGAACTTCCGATTTCACGGGTTCGACGATATCTCCTTCATCGAGAAAATCGACATTGTCTTCTAGTTGCAGGTCGAACTTGGTCGCAAAGAGGTCATCGGATTGCTCTTCGACAGGCGCTTTGCTCGACGTGAGTGTTGATACCAACATCGAATAGCTTTCGATCTTTAAAATGTCGCCATCGTTGAGTGGGTAATCTTTGTCTCTCACCATGGCTTTATCGTTGAGGCGAGCCGGGTTCTTGCCGCTACTCTTCACCAAATAACCTGTTTCAGTGAGACGAATTTGTCCGTGAATACGCGAGATGCGCTTTGATTGATCGGGCAATGCCACCTCACAAGAAGCAGAACGCCCAAACTGCCCGCCAGACTCGGGCAAATAGATGACTCTTGAAGTCACCACCTCTTCAGAGGGTACAGAAATCAAATGTATGCTGATCGCCACTTGTTATCCCTCGCATTTAGCCAACGCTGTGTTGAAAGCGGTTAAGAAACCAGAATATTTGTCCAAAAAGCGGTTAGAAAAATACACGCCCATTGGCTTGGTTTCGAATACTTGAGAATAGAAGTAATCGCTTGGAAGAGAGGCTTGGCTTATTTCCGTGTGAAACACTCGTTCATCTTCCAGTGCGACGTCAATTTCTCTTTGTTTTAAAAGCCTTAGTAAAACCTTAGCATCTCGTGGCTGCTTAACGACGTTGTATCCATTACGTTTCAGCCAAAACCATGTGCTTGAGCCAAATTCTGCCGAGAACTTAAGGTTCAACTTTGACAAATCATCAAGCTTAGGCTTTACACCGGGACCAAAATACCAACGCAGTTTTTGCTCGGTAATGGGAGCAGACAACGTTGCGTAGCTGTCATGTTCTCTGGTTTTCGGCGAGACGAAAAAGCCATGTTGTTGACCACTGTGCACGTGAAGCTGTGCGTCAGACCATTCTGTCATGGTCAGTTGGTAAGGTTGTCCCATTTCGCCCAGCGCGCATTTGACGCGATTAAGCGCAAACCCATCCATGTTTTGATTTTGGTGAGTTTGGTACGGTGCCCATTTGTGGGTCGCAAGCAGCAATCGATCGGGACCAATCCAAACTTGTGCCCATGCTTCGAACGAGAATAGGGCACCAAGCAAAATAAACAGCGATGAAACCAGCTTGGTTATTTTGCGGAAAAAGCTCACCCCACAGCTGACCGCCGCCTCTTGAACAAGAATCGAGGTGGTGACGAGATGGGGTGAATGTACGCTTCTAAACATCATGATTCGTTACTACTGAATATCCAGTTCAAAGCCCTGTGGCGTCGACGCAGCGGTGACCGTCACTTGGCTAATCGGTTGTTGTGCGCTCAGGCGCGCGATGCATTCTTCTGCCAATTTCGGCATCAAAGAGCGGTTAATGATTTGCTCAACCGCACGACCACCTGTCGTAGGGTCGGTGTTTTTGCTGACAACCAAATCCACAAAACCAGCATCCCACGTAAAGCTCGCTTGATACTGTTCTGCCAGTTTTTTACGAATGCGGTTTAGCGCGATTTCGGTGATCTTCGCCAACTCATCATCGTTGAGTGGGTAATAAGGCACGATGGTAGTACGTCCAAGGAACGCAGGTTTGAAGTAGCGTTGTAGATCGGGACGAATCGCTTCAAGCAGTTCATCGTTGCTGATGCGTTCGGCGTTTTCATCACAGACATCGCAAATCGCTTGGTCAGCGGCGTTAGAAGTCATGATGATTAAGGTGTTTTTGAAATCGACCGTACGACCTTCGCTGTCTTTGATGTAGCCTTTATCGAAGATTTGATAGAAGAGGTCATGAACGCCCGGATGCGCTTTTTCCATCTCATCCAAAAGCAAGACAGAGTAGGGATTGCGGCGAATCGCCTCGGTTAACACGCCACCTTCACCAAAGCCAACATAGCCGGCAGGCGAGCCAAGTAACATTGAGATTTTGTGTTCTTCTTTAAACTCGGTCATGTTGATAACCGTGAGATCGTTGCTGCCTCCGTAAAGTTGCTCAGCCAGCGCCATAGCGGTTTCCGTTTTACCGACACCACTTGGACCACACATCAAGAACACACCGATTGGCTTGCGATTGTCGGTCAAGCCTGCCCGTGAGATTCGAATCGCTTTTGCCAGTTCTTGCTTCGCCACGTTTTGACCGATAACGCGTTTATCCAGCTCAGATTCCAAAGACAATAGGCGAGCGATTTCATCACTCATCATGCTGCCAACGGGAATGCCTGTCCAACCGGAAATGACTTGAGCGATGGTCGAATCATCCACCATTGCATTAACTAATGGCTCTTCACCTTGAAGCTCGTGCAATTGATCGAGAAGGGCATTTAACTGGCTTTGCTGAGCTTCGTCCGGCGTTTCGCTTTCTGTGATGCTTTGTTGTAGCGCTTTAATCTCATCAACCAATGTGATTTCTTGCTCCCAACGCGTTTGGTAGTCAGCTAATTGAGATTGGTTGGTGGTGATTTCTTGCTTCAATTCGGTGATCTCTTCTGTGCCTGTGCCGAACAAATCAAATTCTTTCTCTAAAGCAGACTGTTCGTTTTGTTGATAACGAATGGTTTGCTCCAACGCTTCAATCACTTCTGGTTTTGCACCTTGGGTTAAAGCAATACGCGCACTAGCTGTATCGAGCAAGCTGATCGCTTTATCTGGCAATTGGCGAGAGGGTAAGTAGCGAATAGATAGGTTAACCGCGGCATCGATCGCGGATTCTGTAATAAACGCGCCGTGGTGCTTTTGCAGTGAAGCCGCAATGCCTCGCAGCATCTGTTTGGCATCTTCTGCATTTGGCTCTTCTACCGTGACGACTTGGAAACGGCGGGTCAAAGCAGGATCTTTCTCGAAGTACTTTTTGTATTCTGCCCATGTTGTTGCGGCAATGGTTTTGAACTCACCACGTGCAAGAGCGGGTTTCAATAAATTGGCAGCATCATTTTGTCCTGCTGCACCGCCAGCGCCGATCAGTGTGTGTGCTTCATCAATAAACACAATGATTGGTACATCGCTGCTTTTCACTTCATTGATGACGTCTTTAAGGCGGTTTTCGAATTCGCCTTTTACGCTTGCTCCTGCTTGTAATAAACCTAAATCAAGCGAATGGAGCTGAACGCCTTGCAGCGCACTTGGTACTTCATCTGCTGCGATTCTCAGCGCTAAGCCTTCAACGACAGCAGTTTTACCCACACCCGGTTCACCAACAAAAATAGGGTTGTTCTGGCGTTTACGACAAAGAATGTCGATGGCTTTTCTTACTTCAGAATTACGCCCAGAAATCGGGTCGATATTGCCTTCAATCGCTTGTTGAGTCAGGTTGATGGTGTACTTGCTTAATGCATCGTTCGCGCTTGCTGTGTTTACTGCTGAACTTGCTTCACCCGCGCTTTGTTGCGTTGCTCGCTTAACCGGCGTTTTGTTGATTAAACCTTGCAGTGACTCGGTCGACACGTTTTGTAGTGATTCGAGATTGTTGCTCGATACGCCCATGACATTCTGTTGCAACAGCGCTTGAACGAGATGCAGGCTGATGATTTCACCATGACCATAGTTAACGGAGGCAATCATCCAAGTGTCTTTTAGAAGTTCAGTCAGTGCATGGCTGAGCGTTGGTTGGCTGTCTTGTACTTTTGGTAAGCGCTCGATGCGATTCGCCAGTTCACTGGCAAGTTGATCCTGATTGATCTTCTGACTTTCAATCAGTGTTTTTAAGTGCGCGTCTTGCTGATTCAATAGCGTGAGCAACCAATGTTCTGGTTCAATGGCAGCAACGCCTTGGTTCATAGCTGCACCCGCAGAGGCTTCCAATGCGCGTTTTAATTCTGGCGATAACTTGGCGACTAAATTAGTCAGCGTTACTTGTGTCATAACCTTATCCTTGTCTTTTTCGCGATAACCTTCTTTGTCGTCGCGGTGTCTACCTAGCTATTTCAGAAGAATCCGAATCCGCTCTGTAGGTTTACGTTCTGGGGCGAGGCAATCCACTTCACCCAATTTCGCGGCTTGAGCTGGTTGAGCAGACAGCCTTGGTTTTTCGAGATACGCACGCTTAACGTTGAGATAAATAGAAATCGGCGTGGCGTCTCGTAAATAATGTTGAATGAGTTGGCGCATGTGGCTCGCCAACTGAGTATCTCTATGAATTTGATGCAGCTCTTTGCGGTTGGCAGGTTGGATACTCACCACCAAATGTTGGTTGTAAGTCATGCACGTTTTGCCAATGAGGAAACCTTGTCCGATCCCGCTGTTGTAGTCGTCTTTCTGTCCTAAACGGGTAAGAGAACTCGCGGGTAACTGACGACGTTCATGGCTCTTACTCGACACATCGATTTGGTAAGGGAAGTAGTCGTTAAGGATCTGCTCTAACGTTTCTAAGCTACGATGCCCTTGAGCGAACAACAGCGAATACTGGAACAGCGCGCCGTGTTCGTGTTTCAGGTTCGCCAGTTGTTTGAGTAGGTCGGTTTTTTCTTTTGCCAACTCTTTCTGCACCAAGAGGTGAGGAGCGAGTTCTAACTGCGCGGCAAGTTCAAAATGGCGTTGATTGAATACGTCTAAAAAGTCCTTGAGTGCGTGATCGTCGTTATGCAGTGCAAACAACAGTTCCTCATAGATGTAGTTTGGGATAACCCCTTGTGCGCCAGATAGTGCTTGCTGCGCAATACGAACCTTGGCGCTGTGGTCACTGAACGAGAAGTATTGAATATCGTCGGCATCACCATGAGGCATGGCTTCCGCTTTGAGCTCTAACTTCAGCTTATGCCTAGACTGTTTTGCCATTTGCATCAGCAATCGCATTGCTTGAGCAAAGTCGTACTCATGTGGGTTCGCTTTCAAATCGTTAATCAGTGACATCGACATCATCTATCTTCCACGCTACATCGAGCGCTGGCTCCCGTGGATTTTTGGATAACGCCTCGCAATGCCATCTTTGCCATAAAGACGAATTGTGAGCTGAATGTAGCGATCAAAACTACAGAACTGTTGGAAGAAGCGATTCAACACATCGGTGAAAGTCAGATAGTTGCCAGAGGTATCGAGAGTGATTTCAATCTCTGTACCTGGAGAGAAAACGTTCTTGCCTAGAATACGCATTGATGAAACCTGCGAGCGCACTTTTACTGACTGAATCATCTGAATTTCATCGCTTACTAACTGATTGCGGCTACACAATTGCAGCATTTGTTTAAGCTGCTGAGTAGGGTCTTCTGAGTGCAACAGAGACGAGAAATTACTGTTAAGTAGCCCGATAAACTGCCAGTGCATATTGGCGTCAGATTCACGTTCTATCGGAGCTGAAGGTGGGTAGAGCGAATGAAAATCACCGGGCAAATCGATCGGCTCTAAACATGTCATCTCACCGTTGATGGTGCATGCTTGTTTGCCATTAGTACAAAGAAGGCGAGTGCCATAGAGTTTGTTGAATTCGAGTTCTTGGTTGGCGCTTAGGCTGATCGCTAATCGCAGTTCACCTGTGGAGTCTTTTCGGCTTTGCCAGTAATCACAATGTGGGTCACTTTGGTAACTGTCTTTAAACAGTGGTGTCAGCAGTTTTTGACCGCTCGACGTAATCTCAAACACATCCAAAATGTCGACCACTTGAATTTCATTATCGGTATGCGCATCGGCATTAACGGGAATGGTCAGGCTGCGTTGGTCATAGCTGGTTGGTTCGCCCGTCTGCTCGAAGAGGTTCACCGCAGGCACCACATTGAGCTTAAACACTTGGTTGTCGAAAAGACGGATAAACTCCATCGGCAAAGAGTGCATAAACAGGTTTAACACCACAATGGAGCAATCATGTTGCTGGCACGCTTCACCAAAGCCTTTAAAACGGAAGAACTGACGTTTCTCTTTGAAGAAGAAAAATTCGTTCATCAAATGGTAGCCAGAAAATTGATTGCCTTTTTGTGGCAGAAATTGAAACTGCTTATCGCTGATTCGGCTCTTTAGCTGGTTCGCCGCTAAGACTGCGTGATTCTCACCATTGATGTCGGAAATCGATATCGCACGTGCTTCACTGAGCAGCAGTTCTACCAAGGAATCCGCATTGTTCTCGAAACCTTGAACGAAGAAGTCGAGATCTTCTAACGTTAGTTGACTGAAGTGCACATCATCATCGCCAGTAGACAGAGTGAGCTGAATAACGGCGGTAGTTTGTTCACTGCCTTGTGGGCGATTGAAGTCAAAGGGCGCGCTGCTTGCCTTGGTGTCAATCAGTGCAAATGGTGTCGTTTTGAGTTCATCCGTTGTGGTGAACAAACATGTTTTGCCTTGCGATTCGGAAGAAAAGCGTGTGCCTTTGGGAAGCGTCGTGCTGTCGGTGGAAGGCGCGTCTGTGCTCATTTCTAGATACGCCACACTTGGCACAGTTTGAATGTAACTTGGGTAGAGTACGCCAAGTAATCCTTCGACAACTTCAGGGATTTGCTCAGATAGACGTTTTTCGACGTTGGCATTCAATAGTGCCACGCCATCCAATAAGCGAGCCAAACTTGGATCTTCGATTTGTCCCTGATGAATATTGAGGCGTTGTGCGTGTTCTGGATGTTCAGAACCAAACTGACCGAGGGCTCGGCGAACAAAAGTCAGTTCTTGTTCGTAATAACGCAGTAGAGGATCACTCATACAAATCCTCCTTCATATCGGTGGTCATGTCGCTTAATGAAATCTTGGAATCAAAAATCAGCTCTTTTTCGCCCTGTGCCGTTTTGGCTTTAGCGACAATATTGAAAGCGATGGTGTTTTCTCCCGCTTTGCGCTCAACAAGTTCAACCATGACTTGGCTTAGGCGTGGCTCGAAATGTCGAATGTAGTTTTCTAGTTTGAGGGCTAATTGCTGGTGGTCGAGACTGGCACTCAACAGGTGCACATCCTCTATGCCAAACCGGTAGTTAGAGCGCTGCACTTCGGTTGATCGATCATCAATGCTCATAAGTGACGCTTCCGAATCAAACAGACGAGTCAGGTGATACTTGATGTCCTCGATATCATCTCGACGAGTCGTAGGGGCAGTTTGCACAAAGGTACGCCAAAAACTCATTACGCCACCTCATCCAATTCTGTTGTCAGCACCACTTCGCCGCTGAAATGGTCGTATTGATACTGCGGTACGATGCGCAAAGTACAGACGAAATTGCCCGGATGATGATCAGAGTCGCACACGCTGATCTTTGCAAAACTCAATGGGTATTTTGATAGGGTTTCTTCGTTGGCGTACGCGACGTTACTAGAGAATTTTTCAACCCACTGAGAGAGGAACAACTCACACTCAGCCGCTGTTTTGAAGCTGCCAATCATCTCTCGCACTTGTACTTTGAGATAATGTGCAATGCGGCAAGACATCAACGAGGTTTGGATTTGAGTGAGCACTTTCTCGTTATCAGACTCGCTGTTGTGCCAAATCGAATTGTTACCATTGAAGTAAAACTTGTCGCTCAAAGGACTCTTAGTAAGAGGGATAAAACCGCTGCGACTGTAGAAGGTCGACAGTTGCCCAAACAAGGTCACTTTGGTTTGAGGTTGAATCAGAAAATGGCTATCGCTTTGGCTTTGATTGACCACGGCACCTTGGTTGTTGTCGTTCCAACGAGATTTCAAGAAGCCAAACCAACTCACACGTTGATGTTCTCGCATAATGGTGGATATAAACGCAAAGCCCGCATTGCCCCAAAGCCCGTTTTTTTTCTCGTTGTAGATGAATCCCACTTTGGCGTTTTGATAACGTGTACGCATGCACATTTCTGGCATCACTAAACCAACAAAACGCGCAGAGGGCTTACTACGTAAAGACTGCCACGATTGGTAATCAGGGCTGGTCAGGATCTTCTCGATTCGGTTGATATCAGACAGCCAGTCTGCGCCGGATTCGACAAAGAAATCGCGATTCGGAGCAAACAACATTGGACATAACGTCGCTTCACCCAAGCGGCTTAACAGTTCGACGGTGAACAGATCATCGTAGTCGGATTCGAAATCCATATCTGCCGCGATAGGTTGTGTGAACAGCAAGCAACCGAATGGATGTCCGCCTAAGGTGTTTAACTCTTGGTTGCCGATGTTGTTGTACAGCTCAGACGTTTTGGTGCTGTAGGCTTGATTGACGTCGGAAGACACTTCTTCCCAACTCATATTGAGCAGCTTGAGTTGAGTGCGTTGGTAATTAACGGGCAGGGTGGCTAAGCCTTGAAGCCCTAGCCAATTGGTTTGCAGTGCCTCAAATTCTGGATGATGCAGTAAAGTATCCATCTGTTTTGAGAGCTTATTGTCAATCTCTGCAATTAAGCGCGAAACATGTGTGATAAGCGCATCGGAACTGTCTAGCGCGGAGCGAGACACTTGAGACAGTAAAGAGAGCGCCTCTTGTAAAAAGTCGCTGTCTTTATCGTCTAGCTGTGTAAATTGGGTCTGCCAACCTGAGTGATAAATCTTACTCATACTATCCTTGTGACCTAAATCGAATTGGCTTGGTCGAAGCATCCTACTTCGACCAAGCTTTATCGTGCTTAACCTGGGATCTTCGCTACCATACGAACCGACGTAGTCAGCTCTTCAAGTTGTAGCCAAGGTCTTAGGTGAGCAACGGCTGAATACGCGCCCGGTTTACCCGGTTGTTCAACCACTTCAATGCGAGACTCCGCCAATGGCGTTTTTGCTCGTTGATCATTACCAATTGCACCTGCGTTGGTGTATTGATCTATCCATAGTTGAAGTTCACGTTGAATGTCTGGCGCTTCTAGGTTTGAACCTAACTTGTCGCGACCCATGACTTTCAAGTAGTGAGCGATGCGACCACTTGCCATGATGTAAGGAAGACGCGCTGAAATCGCTGCGTTTGCTGTTGCATCTGGATCTGTGTACGTCTTCGGTTGCTGTGTTGTTTGACCGCCAATGAACACGCCGTAGTTTGAGTTCTTGTAGTGAACCAGTGGCAAGAAGCCTAGGTCACTTAACTCTTTCTCGCGTTCGTCGGTTAGGTTCACTTCTGTCGGACATTGCTGAACCAAGTCGCCAGCTTCGGTCTTGTAAGTTAGATTTGGTAGGTTTTCTACTTTACCACCGTTATCCAGACCGCGAATCGCTGTACACCAACCGTACGCAGTGAACGCTTGCGTCATTTTCAGACCTAACTCGTAAGCCGCATTTGACCAAACCAACTCATCATTGCTTGAAGGATTCGGGTTGCCATCTTGGTCAGTGTTTAATTCTTCGTAGCTAAACAGCTTGGTGCCAAGACCTTTCTCACCGTAAGGAAGGCGAGCCAGTGTGCGAGGTAGTGTGAGAGTTACGTAGCGCGCGTCGTCACTTTCACGGAACGAGTTCCATGCAGCATAAGCCGGAGAATCAAAACCAGCCGCGACCGGTTTGCCTTCTTCGAAGGTAGTGAAGTCATTGAACTCAAACATTTCAGCGTTTGCAGCGGCAACGAACGGAGCGTGACACGCAGCGGCTACTTCACCCATGTAGCGTAGTAGGGCGACGTCTTCATCTTTTGCGCTGAACTCGTAATCACCGATGAAGGTGCCGTATGGTTCACCACCTGCTGTGCCGTATTCGCCTTGGTATACCGCGTTAAACAATGGGCTACGGTCGATGGCTGGTGCATCTTCAAACTGATCAAGCAGTTCGTCTTTGGTGTAGTCGACCATTTTGATTTTCAGTGAGCGTCCTAGGTCGCTCTCTTTAACCAGTTTTTGCAGACCACGCCATGAACCTTCTAGCTTTTGGAAGTCATTTTCTTGCATGACTTTCGATAGCTGTTTAGAAAGCTTTTTGTCGATCTCTACAATGGCGTTTTCAATCGTTTTGGTGACGTTCTTGTCCCATGTTACCGTGCCGCTTAGCGCTTGCTCTGCCAACACTGAGAAAAGTTCTTTTGTTGTGTCCGCTGGCGTTTGTGTGGTCGCTTCGATCGCACGATCCAGAAAGCTCAACGAAGCTTCAGCCGCTTCTGCTTGTGGTTGGTTTTCAACTTCCGTCGTCATTATTCTGCTCCTTCTTTCTGGATGCCTAGCTCATCGGAAAGGGCGTTGATAGTGTCTGCGTTTTGCAGCACTTCCTTGAGTAGTTTCTCTAGATCACGAGAACGGTCCGCTTTTGAAAGCAGTACTTTGAGTTGGTTACGAGTTTCAACAAGCTTCTTGAGCGGTTCAACTTGCTCAACGATGGCTTCAGGCTCGAAATCTTTCATTGATGAGAATTTCAGACTCGCTTCGATTTGGCTATCGTCATCAACCAAAACGTTGTCCACTTTGAGTGATAACTCAGGACCAACACGCTTCATGACAGTATCGAAGTTGTCTTTGTCGACGTTATAGAAGGTGCGATCTTCCACGTCTTCTTTGTCTTGCTTGTGACCCGAATAATCACCGACGACTCCCACCACAAAAGGGAGTTCTTTGGTTTCTACTGCGCCATTCGTCTCGACATCGTAAGTAATACTTACACGGTTTTTGCTAACTCGCTTGTGTTGGGAGTTCAGTGCCATAATGGTATCTCCTTATTCCATTAAGAAGCTGTCGAAGTAACTTTCGCTGTCGTTGCGTCAAAGCCCACTTCAGGACCTTTCTCGATTTTGCCGCCTTCGCCTTCGATGTAGTACGCTTTCGAAATCTCGGTGTATGTCAGGCTGAATGATTCATTTGGCAGGTGACCATCCGACGCGCCCATGTTGTAGCTCGACATACGTGCTGCGCTTAGTGTCAGGATTAGGTATGGATCCGCACCAGAACCTTCACGGTTTGGCTTAGTCATCACGATCTCGATAGTTTTACCTTCACCACCTGGTGCGTAAAGGAAAGTCGTTAAGTATGGCGTTGCACCATCACAGCCACGAGTGATGTTCACTTCACCTAGCGCTACCATGCCTTGGTCTGCGTTGTTCGCATTACCGACGTCGATGCCAACGCCACGAACGGCACTCCAGTTCACTGTATCAATAGCAAAAAATCCATCCTTGCCACCGATCTTATCTACCGTTGCAGCACCTTTTGGTGTAGTGCCATCAATTCTCATGTAAATAGAAGCCATTTGGTTCTCCTTTGCTTATTAGCATTTTTTGCTTCACCACTCGAAATCGGTAATACCGCTCGACGATTGAGTAGTTTTTACTTCTGGTTGGTTGGTTGTATTAGGAGTGTCGCTTTGCTCTGACGTTGTAGGTTCAATTGACGTTGCACTTTGAGACTCCTCATTAGAGGTGTTTTGAACCTCAGGCACAGAAACGGTTGGAATCGGCTCTGGCACTGATTGTGGTTCAGGAATTGTCTTCAGAATGGTTTGTTCTAAGTTGTCCATCCCGGTGAGTTGATTGATATGACTCAGAACTTGGCTGTTGCCGCCTGTCATTTCTTGGAGTAGTTCTGGCAAGCTTAGATAACCCCATCGAATCGCACGCTCTAATAAGAACGGAACAGGGCTGTGTGGTTCGGTTTGTTTGAAGTAATCGGCGAGCTTTCTAAGTTCATGAAAAGCGTGGTCGCGATTTTGGATCTGACCTGCGATATTCATCGCAGTGGGTGCTGCTGGCTGGTGTGCTTCATTTGAAGGAATCGGCTCTAGCAACGGTGTCGTCGTAATTTGTTCTGCGTCTGGGTCTGATGAGGTTGGTGCAACTTCTGCATTTTCAGTTGCCTGATAGGTTGTTTCAGGAGAGTTTGATACGACGGGGGGAGCCTGAGCTTCTTCGGCAATCAATCTAAATTGATCATCCAGCGGCCATTTAGAAAACTTGTCTTCAGTGAGATAACGGATCGCGTTAATCAGTTCCGCGATGTTTTCTTTTATGAATTTAAAACTTACAGGAGTTGCATTAACGGGCTGGCACTGTTGAGCGATGGCTTGTTCTATAGCATCAAGACTTTGATAGGTTTGCGCCAAATCCATTAAGTTGTCTTGCGTGTCAGCGTTGAATAGGTTTTGCGCTTTAGTTTTGATTTCGCCAAGCGAACCGTTGCGCTCTGCGCGTAGGTAATCGCCAAAGGTGACATCGTCAATCAAGCGGATTAACTGCAAAGGCATATACAGGGCAGTGGTATCGTGAGTTTCGCCGACAAGTTGTAGCAGAGGTTTCATCCGGAACTCGGCCCGTTCTCTAGCGATGCCAGACTCTTCTGCGCTTTTTAATTTGTCTTCAGGAAGGAACGGATTGAGCGAATCCCAAAACTGCTCCACGGTGCTTAGAAGCACTTGCGTTGCGTCGGCAAGATTTCGATAGGGAGCGTCGGTGAACAACTGACTGGTGATATACCAACCGAGCAGCTCCAAGTCTTTGCTCGACTGGGTGAGGGCGTGGTATGTCGCGGTACGCAACTGTGCCCAGTTGTCATCATTGCTTTCAAGCAGTGCTTGATCACTGGATGCATCAGGAGTTTCAACCAATTGGCGAAACGATGATTGCGCGGCATTGTAACTGTTTCTAAGTGCTCGATAGGCACTTCTATCAAGCTTCAGATAGACACCACTTGGCGAGCCATCTGTGATCGGAGCCAAAAGACTATCAATATTAACCATATTCAATCCATGAATTGTTATTTTATTAAGCCAGAAGTAAATCCGTTACTCTGGTTTCATAGTTTGTAAACTTCAGTCTAGTGAGAGTTTTCTGAAATAGCCGATAAAAATTAACTATTTAATAAAAACTAAGAGGTTGATCCAAAAAATTGGTCGGAGGAATGTGTCTATCAATATAATGCCCTGATTTATAAAGAGGTTTTATCCCCCTATAAGGACTGTGGGCATACCGGCGACAATACTGCCACCATGTGAAGTCGTGTCTCCCATTCGGGCTGCAGGCTTATTGCTTAATAGCACGGTCGTGCTTCCCATCGCGATAGAATCCGGGGTTCCAACGCAAACACAAACATCACTCACTGTGGCAGCAGGTAAGCTACCGATCAGTACGGTTGGAGCTCCAGGACCGGTGACCGGACCACCCACATGAGGAATTGGTGGAGTTGCTGGTGTCTGCATCGGGCATACATGCATGTCAGTGATACGAGCAGCAGGTAATGTCATCGTACTTCTCCTTGTACTGCAGTTTATGATTGGCTATCTGAAGTGCCTTGACCGCCCGCAGCAATATTCAGAGCCATCGCGATTGCGGCTTGATAGTAAGGTTTAGTTTTGTCCCATTCGGGAAGGGCGGCTGCGTGATTGATCGCTCCCGCAGTCGCTTTCGCGTACAAAAATGGATCAGGCATAACGGGTGGAATATCTGGTGCAACGATGCTGCCAGAACCATTCCAAAATACCGCTTGAGCAAGCCAAGATGGCCCACAATTCAGTTCCAATCGATGAGAAAGATGTTCGGCTTTGCGGCGCAATTCTTCGGAGGGTGACCGCACCCAAGCCATGCAAGTTTCGACACTTTGTTTTTGAAGGGGTGACCATTCCTCATTGCGTTGATTTAAACACAACGCTCCCCACCAGATTGCCTCCCGGACGGGTAGAGCGTGCGTCAAAAACTGAACGAGATCGTTGTAGAGCTCTTTGTCTGTAAGTGATTGAATTGCATCGTTGATGCTGGTTTCTTCGTTGAGTAGCGCTTTAGCCTCGTCACTGGCTTTGAATCTCGGTAGTATTTGCTCTGCCGTTTGGTATGGAATCTTCTTATATTTCATTAGTTAACCTTTACAATTGCGCCTTTCACTTCACCCATTACGCCGCCATCGAATGTCGCTTTGAGGCCTGATTTAAACTCCGCACTCAAAGAGCCTTCAGCAGAGAGCGTTGTGTCCGCTTTGATGGAAATACTCAGGCCAGAAATGCTATTTGAACTGGTTGCTTCAAGCGCCGTTGTGGTGCCTGAAACCTTGTTGGCTGAAGTGGCTTTGCTGGTGACGTTGGTCCCTTCCAAATTCAGCGCGCTGCTGGCTTTGACGTCGATATTGGTTGCTTCAATGGCAATGGATGATGAGGACAGGGTTATTTTGCTTGAGCCAACTTTGAGCTCGATAGAATCGTCAGCCTCGATCGAAATCGACTTGGCTTTTTCGCTTAATGCTTCGGTTACGCTCAGCGAGTAGTTGTCTTCTGTCGACACTGATACCGCTTTGGTGACCGTCTGGCTCAATTCGCCCTTGATGGTTTCGGTTTGGTTGTTTTCAACTTCTTGCGTCAGGTCTTTGGCTGCATGAAGGTAAAGCAGTTCATTGTCTTTTTTATCATCGAAGTAGAGCTCGTTACTCTGTCCAGAAAGTTGAGTTTTGATGCCAGACTTTGTTGTATTGGCTTCTGCGTATGGCGGTGCACTTTTGCTGTTGTAAACGCTGCCTGTGATGATTGGTCTATCTGGATCGCCGTCGATGAAAGAGACCAGAACTTCTTGCCCGGCACGCGGCACAAACTGGGCACCGTAACCACTTCCCGCAAGCATTTGTGCGACACGAACATAGCAACTGGTTTTGTCGCCACTTGCGTCTGTATCCCATTGGAACTGAATACGCACACGACCTTGTTCATCCTGATTAATATCACCAGCAGTTGAGCCAGCAACGACTGCGCTCTGTAAACCCTGAACTGCTTGTTTTGAGCGAGGTTGAGGGTAGTGAGGAGTATCTTTTGGAATCACTTTCACTCTGGTGCTGCTCTGTGCACTTTCAGTGTATTCCACTTCCATACTGATGACCGAAAAGTCACCAAGTTGCTCTTTGTCTAGATGGCTTGAGAGCGAGAAGTAAGAACCGAGCTCGAAGAGATCATGTTTTGCGCTGGCAATGACACTTTGGTAATCCTGCTCAACATACTCGATTCGACGTTTGGCAAGATTGCTTGAGAGATCCGTCATGTCACCACTGATACCCAAAGTCGGGTAACGCGTGTTGGCAAGTTTAGTGTTGTTGGCAATGGTATTGCTGGAGGTTTTACTGCCGCTGGTGATGAGTTTCGTCTGCGAATAATCGTAGCTTGATAGCTCGACACTCGCGCCATGAAAGGCAACGGTAGGGCACCAATCTTCAAGCAAAGGAAGTGAGCCTGTCGGCGTTTCCTTCATATCAAATTTTGCAGTGCTGGCTCTATCAAATGGAGTTTGAGCATCTTGCAAAATCATAGTGTGTGAACCACTCGCATGCTCAAAATAATAATGAACGCCTTCCTCAGCGAGCAGACGAGAAACGAAGTCAAAATCCGATTCGTTATATTGCAAACAATATTCACGCTTGGTCGAAGGCATGCTGGATATTTTATAGTTTCCTTTGAAACCAGCGTTATCGAAAATATCACTGACAATTTCTTGTGTGGATTGATTTTGATAAACCCGGAAAGAATGTGTGTGTGTTAATAACCAAAACCAAGGTTTAAGCGTTATTTCGTATTGGTGATTCTGCAAATTAGAATCCATTCCTAAATGTTGGATCAATGTCACAACTCCATTGTAGGAACGATTGAGTGTATTGCTGCCAGATTCGTTGAAATAACGGTTTATAGTAAGGAACTGACCTAGTTGATCTTGCATGTCAAAGCCACTGGATACCAGCATTGCTTTGATTTCAAAAGGCTCTGATAAGGCTTGCTTTATTGTTGCATTACTTATGATATGTTCTTGATTACTTGAGTCTTTTGCAGACATCAAACTAGCCGAACTGCTGTATTTATCAGCCATTGCATATCCTTATGCTTGAACTTTTCAATAATAAAAATTTGAAATATAAATACTATTATTAATCAAATTACTCAAAAAATAGCAGTATTAGATCTTATTCGCTATTCGATTTATTAAAAGAAAAGGAGTTCTTTATGGCGAGTCAAAATGCAAAAAAGATGGCGAAAGAATTTTTGCAAAATGTAGAAAAGGACAGTAAGTCATATCACAAAAGTTGGGCGAGGAAATTCGGTAATAAATACCAATCTGCAAAGAACTGGGTAAAACGTGATAAGAAAATGGTCGCGATGGATATTGCGCAAAAAGGGGTAAGGACTGGTATCGGGATGATTCCATTTCCCGGCTCGAAAGAGGGGGCTGCCCTTTTGGAAGTTGCAGGTGGTGCCGCGCTAAAAGCCGCTTCTCGCAAAGCGTGGGAAGAAGGCTCAAAGAAAGGGGTTAAATCTCTTCTTAACAAAAAAATTGAATCTGCTCGCAAGCAACTTAAAACCAACGCGGTAGGAAAAGTCGATCACGAGTTCTTGGCGCTTTCTGCGCGTAAGCGTGATGAACACATTCATGCGATTCGTAAGCTAGTGAAGTACGAGGTGAAGTTGTTACCAAAGCGTTCTGATGAGCTCAGTTTGCGTTTATTCAAGCTGAAAGAGGCGATCAATGAATCCCGTGTGAAACTCAACAAAACCACCATGTCTTCCACATCGGCTATCGATAACATGCAAGCTTGGACGGAGTTCTTTTCTGCCATCAAAGAGGTGGAGCACTACCAAGCGAAATTGCGTGAAAGCCTGATTCAAGTGCAAGAGATCACTAAAGATGTGGAGTGGTTCTTAGCGGCTTCTGAAGCAACGACTGATCAGATGAATGCACAAAACTTACCGCAACTAGAAGAAGCGTTTGACCAGATCCGCCGTAGTTACGGCAACATCAATTCGCTGAAACAACTGCAAGATATGATGTTAGAGAGAAACCTCGTTGAATCCGGTTTGTTGGATGAAAAAGACTTAACCTACAAGCTGGTCAACTAGGCAAATCCGACCGTTCGTTAGCAAATTAAACCCAAGTAGGGAGCTGTTGTGCTCCCAAATTCTTTTTAATTACTGAATTTATTGGGTTTTTATTGTCGACAATTTCAGCTTGCTCTTATCAAACTGAATGTTTTTCCACTCATAAATCACTCAATAACACTATACCTTAGTCTAAATTGTCGACAATTTGCTTGATTGTCGACAATCTGATCGTCTATTTTATATTCAAGTTAACAAATTGTTGACACTTTGATTTCTAAATACGAGTGCCTTGAATATGAATACAGAATTGAAAACTCGTCATAAAGTGATTGTCTCTGAGAAGGAGCACACTAAATCTGAATCGCTGACCGAATCGTTAGTGGAAGCGATTGTGAGTGGTGAAATTGAACCGGGCAGTAAAATCTCAGAGCCTGAATTAGCCAAGAAATATCAGGTGAGTAGAGGTCCTTTGCGTGAAGCCATGATGCGCCTAGAAGGGCTTGGGTTGATTGAGCGCATTCCGCATGTTGGCGCTCGTGTGATCACTTTCTCTCCAGAAAAACTCATCGAATTGTATTCCGTCCGTGAAGCATTAGAGGGCATGGCGGCAAGGCTAGCGGCTCGCTATATCACTCAAGAAGAGCTACTGAGTTTGGAAATGCTATTGTCGACACATTCCAAACATATTGATGAAGTCGAAGGATCGTCTTACTTCCACCAGCATGGTGACTTCGACTTCCATTATCGAATCATTCAAGCGAGCCGAAACAGCAAGCTTATCTCTCTGCTTTGCGACGAGTTGTACCACTTGTTGCGCATGTATCGTTACCAATCACCACGTGCGCAATCTCGTCCTAACGAAGCACTCAACGAACACAAATTCATTCTGCAAGCGATTCGCAACCGTGATGAAGAGCTGGCAGAAATGCTGATGAGAAGGCACATCTCAGGCAGCCGAAAACTTATCGAATTACAGATTTTACATTCTGAAAGTAAAGATAGAGAACAAGACTAGAAGGAAATTGTCATGAGCTTATCTCCGGGGGCGAAGTTCAGACTCGCCATTGAGCAAAACAACCCACTGCAGATCGTCGGCACCATTAACCCATACTGCGCCATGATGGCGAAAAACTTGGGTCACCAAGCTATCTATTTGTCGGGTGGCGGCATCGCCAATGCATCTTACGGTTTGCCAGATCTTGGTATTACAACATTGAACGATGTTTTGGTGGATGTAGACCGCATCAGCAACGCGTGTGATTTGCCGTTACTGGTTGATATCGATACCGGCTTTGGTGGAGCTTTTAACATCGCACGCACTATCAAAGCGATGGAAAAAGCGGGTGCGGCGGCAGTGCACATGGAAGACCAAGTGGCGCAGAAGCGTTGTGGCCATCGTCCGAACAAAGCGATTGTTAGCCAACAAGAAATGGTCGACCGAGTAAAAGCGGCGGTGGATGCACGTAATGACGAGAGCTTTGTCATTATGGCTCGTACTGATGCGTTGGCGGTTGAAGGCATGGACAGTGCGATTGAACGTGCGATTGCATGTGTGGAAGCGGGCGCAGACATGATCTTCCCAGAGGCCATGAATCAGCTCGACCAATATCAACAGTTCTCGGCAGCGCTCGAAGACGCGACAGGGAAGCACGTGCCAATTCTTGCCAACATTACTGAGTTTGGACAAACGCCACTATACGGCTGTGAAGAGTTAGCGAAATCCAAAGTGGACATGGTTTTGTACCCACTGAGTGCATTCCGTGCAATGAACAAAGCTGCCGAGATCGTTTACAAACACTTGCTAGAAGTTGGCAACCAAGAAGCGTTGCTTGATTCAATGCAGACACGAAAAGAGCTGTATGAGCACCTTAATTACCACGACTACGAGAATAAGTTAGACAAGCTGTTTTCGGAGGGTAAATAAGGTAAACGAAGAAATAAACGGAAGCCCAAGAAAAGAATCTCTAATCCAATAACGTGAAAATTGTCTGATTCAAAAGAGCCCATTTAGAGAGCCAAATCAGACAGAAAAGGAGTTCAACAATGCCTCATTCTGTAGAAAAGAAAGCTGAGATAGGTGGCGCCGGTCTACGCGGTCAAAGCGCTGGAAGCACAGCTTTATGCACTGTCGGTAAAACGGGGACAGGTCTAACGTATCGTGGTTACGATATTACGGACTTGGCAAATCATGCTCAATTTGAAGAAGTGGCGCATTTGCTGTTACGCGGTCACTTACCTAATCAACAAGAGCTAGACGCCTACAAGACACATCTACTGAGCCTGCGTGGCTTACCAGCGGAGCTTAAGCAAGCGTTAGAGCTGATCCCTGCTGATGCTCACCCGATGGATGTTATGCGCACAGGTTGTTCTATGCTGGGTAACTTAGAACAGGAAATGGACTTTGAGCAACAGCTTCATGCTACTGAGCGAATGCTGGCGCTTTTCCCTGCGATCATCTGTTACTGGTATCGCTTCAGCCACGATGGTGTGAGAATCAAAACTCACGATAACAGCGAAGACTGCATTGGCGGCTACTTCCTGAAACTGCTTACCGATAAAGCACCAAGTGAAACGCACAAAAAGGTGATGCACTGTTCTTTGATTCTTTATGCAGAGCATGAGTTTAATGCCTCAACATTTGCGGCGCGCGTATGTGCTTCTACGCTTTCTGATCTTCATTCTTGCATCACGGCTGCTATCGGTACGCTGCGTGGCCCACTTCATGGCGGTGCAAACGAAGCAGCGATGGAAATGATTCAAGATTGGCAAACGCCAGATGAAGCAGAAGCCAATATTCTGCAGATGCTTGAGAAAAAAGACAAAATTATGGGCTTTGGTCATGCGATTTATCGCGAAAGAGACCCTCGTAATGCACTGATCAAGCGTTGGTCAGAAGCATTATCGAAAGAGGTAGGTGACACGCATCTTTACGCGGTTTCTGAGCGCGTGGAATCCGTCATGAAGCGTGAGAAAGGTCTATTTTGTAACGCCGATTTTTTCCATGCTTCGGCTTACCACTTCATGGATATTCCAACCAAATTGTTTACGCCAATCTTTGTGATGAGCCGACTGACAGGTTGGGCGGCGCACGTGTATGAACAACGTGCGAACAACCGAATCATTCGTCCAAGTGCGGATTATACCGGACCGGATCATCAAGACTGGGTGCCAATCGAACAACGCTAGCGCGTGACGCCTCTTTGTGAGTTTTGTCTTGCATGGCATTCACAAGGGGCGTTTCTTTCACCGCGAATCCATTTCAAAAACAGTATCGCGGTGCGTTCAGGCACAAGGTGTACACTAAAGCGGAAGCAAGCCCATGAGCATCACCACAAATATAAATACTCAATATCGTAAACCGCTACCGGGAACCCAACTCGATTATTTTGACACCCGAGAAGCAGTTAACGATATTTCTCCTGGAGCCTATGAAAAGCTCCCATACACCTCACGCGTTTTAGCAGAGCAGTTGGTTCGTCGCTGCGATCCAAGTACGCTCACTGATAGCTTAAAGCAGTTGATCGAACGCAAGCGTGACCTCGATTTTCCTTGGTATCCGGCGCGTGTGGTTTGTCATGACATTCTTGGACAAACCGCATTGGTCGACCTTGCTGGTCTGCGTGATGCGATTGCCGAACAAGGCGGTGACCCAGCGAAAGTAAACCCTGTGGTTGAAACGCAATTGATCGTTGACCATTCACTGGCAGTCGAACACGCAGGCTTTGATCCTGAGGCGTTTGAGAAAAACCGCGCGATAGAAGAGCGCAGAAACGAAGACCGATTTCATTTTATTGAATGGTGTAAAACGGCGTTTGAGAACGTCAGTGTTATTCCTGCGGGTAACGGCATCATGCACCAAATCAACTTGGAGAAGATGTCTCCGGTTGTGCAAGCCAAGCAAGGCATTGCTTATCCCGATACCTGTGTCGGTACGGACAGTCACACTCCTCACGTTGATTCACTTGGCGTTATTGCGATTGGTGTCGGCGGTTTGGAGGCGGAGACGGTTATGCTTGGTCGCCCTTCGATGATGCGTTTGCCAGACATTGTTGGCGTGAAGCTCACAGGTAAGCGCCAACCGGGTATTACCGCCACCGATATCGTACTAGCGATTACTGAGTTTCTGCGAAATGAACGCGTGGTTTCATCATATTTAGAATTCTTTGGTGAAGGGGCGCGAGACCTCACCATTGGCGACCGCGCGACCATCTCAAACATGACGCCAGAATATGGCGCAACCGCTGGGATGTTCTACATTGACGAGCAGACCATTAATTACCTCAAACTGACGGGGCGTGACGAACAACAGGTCGACTTGGTCGAGAAGTACGCCAAGCAAACCGGTCTATGGGCGGATGATTTAGACACTGCTGTTTACGAACGCGTGCTTGAGTTTGATTTGTCCCAAGTCGGACGCAATTTGGCAGGTCCATCAAATCCTCATCGTCGTTTACCTACCTCGGAACTTGCTGAGCGTGGTATTTCTGGCAAATGGCAAGAGAAAGAAGGTGAACTTCCAGATGGCGCGGTGATCATCGCAGCGATCACTTCTTGTACCAACACCAGTAACCCAAGAAACGTTGTCGCAGCGGGTCTGGTTGCTAAGAAAGCGAATGAGCTTGGCTTGGTGCGCAAACCTTGGGTGAAGTCTTCATTTGCTCCAGGTTCTAAAGTGGCTCGACTTTACCTTGAAGAGTCTGGATTACTCCCTGAATTAGAGAAGCTTGGTTTTGGTATCGTCGCCTATGCATGTACAACCTGTAACGGCATGAGTGGTGCGCTTGACCCGAAAATCCAACAAGAAATCATCGACCGAGATCTGTATTCAACGGCGGTACTTTCTGGGAACCGAAACTTTGATGGTCGAATTCATCCTTATGCAAAACAAGCATTTTTAGCATCGCCACCTTTGGTCGTTGCATACGCGTTAGCCGGTACGATTCGCTTTGATATCGAACGTGATTCTTTAGGCACAGACAAAAACGGCAAGCCGGTTTATCTCAACGATTTGTGGCCAACGGATGAAGAAATTGATGCCGTGGTGGGTGAGTACGTTAAGCCAGAGCAATTTAATCAAGTCTACATTCAAATGTTCAAACTGAATGATGAGGCTCGTAACCCGAACCCGCTCTACGATTGGCGCCCGATGAGTACGTATATACGAAGACCTCCTTACTGGCAAAAAGAGGGGGATGGAGCATTGGCTGGTGAGCGAACTCTATCTTCAATGCGTCCTCTCGCCGTTTTAGGCGATAACATTACGACCGACCATTTGTCGCCATCGAACGCAATTTTGGCAAGCAGCGCCGCAGGCGAATACCTCGCGAAGATGGGCGTGCCAGAAGAAGACTTTAACTCATACGCGACTCACCGAGGCGATCACTTAACCGCGCAGCGCGCCACTTTCGCTAACCCGAAACTGTTCAACGAAATGGTCAAGGAAAATGGCGAAGTCGTGCAAGGATCGTTAACTAGAGTCGAACCTGAAGGCAAAGTGACACGCATGTGGGAAGCGATAGAGACTTACATGAATCGCAAGCAGCCGCTTATCGTGGTCGCAGGTGCGGATTATGGTCAAGGATCGTCGCGAGATTGGGCGGCGAAAGGCGTTCGCTTGGCGGGTGTAGAAGCCATTGTCGCTGAAGGGTTTGAGCGTATTCACCGTACCAACTTAGTTGGCATGGGCGTACTTCCTCTGCAATTTAAAGATAGCGTGAACCGAAAGACACTCGAATTAGATGGCACTGAGCGTTATGACGTTATCGGCGATATCACTCCTGGTGCGGATTTGGCGTTGGTGATTACTCGTGCGAATGGCGACAAGGTTGATGTGCCAGTGACTTGTCGACTCGATACCGAAGATGAAGTTCACGTGTACAAAGCGGGTGGTGTGTTACAGCGCTTTGCTCAAGATTTCCTCTCGCAATAGATAGCGCAATAACGGAGTAAGATATGGATAGCAAGATGCAAAGCCAAATCAAAGTCCCGGCGACTTACATGCGCGGCGGTACGAGCAAAGGTGTTTTCTTCAACCTTGAAGATTTGCCACAGCCAGCGCAATCTGCAGGTAAGGCAAGAGACAAGCTGCTACTTCGTGTGATTGGTAGCCCAGACCCGTATGCCAAACAAATTGATGGCATGGGCGGCGCGACTTCCAGCACCAGTAAAACTGTGATTGTGTCGCGTAGTGAGCGAGCCGATCATGACGTTGATTACCTGTTCGGGCAAGTATCGATAGATAAGCCGTTTGTCGATTGGAGTGGTAACTGTGGCAACCTTTCTGCTGCAGTCGGTCCCTTCGCTATTCATGCAGGGTTGATCGACCAAGATCGTATTCCTCAAAACGGCATCGTTACCGTTCGTGTATGGCAGGCAAATATTAGTAAAACTATATTGATTCATGTGCCAATCGTAAATGGTTTCGTTCAAGAAACAGGGGCGTTTGAGCTTGATGGAGTGACGTTCCCAGCGGCAGAAATCCGAGTTGATTTTGTCGACCCTGCTGATGGCGAAGGCAGCATGTTTCCAACCGGCAGTCTAGTAGACGATTTGGTCATACCGGATGTTGGGACGTTCAACGCCACCTTCATCAACGCTGGTATACCGACGATCTTCATTGATGCAGAAGCACTTGGCTACCAAGGCACTGAGCTTCAAGATGACATCAATAACGATGAATTTGCGCTCGCGAGGTTTGAGTCCATTCGTGCTCATGGCGCGCTAAAAATGGGGCTTATTGATTCGCTGGAAGAGGCTCAGACGCGTCAACACACGCCTAAGATTGCGTTTGCTTCCCAGCCTAAATCCTATTTATCGTCAAGTGGTAAAGCCGTAGAAGCAGATGAGGTCGATATTCTTGTCCGAGCTTTATCTATAGGCAAACTTCACCACGCCATGATGGGAACCGCAGCGGTCGCCATTGCCTCGGCGGCATGCATCCCGGGTACTCTAGTCAACTTGGCCGCTGGTGGCGGAGAGAAAGAATCTGTGACGTTTGGGCATCCATCAGGAACGCTTAAGGTGGGGGCAAAAGCCAAACAAACAGAACAAGGTTGGGTGGTTGAGAAAGCCATCATGAGCCGCAGCGCGAGAATACTGATGGAGGGCTTTGTGCGTGTTCCCTCCAATGTCTTTGAATAACACAATTGCATGGTAGTGATACTTAAGAAAAGCAATGTCAGGACATACTGGAGGAAGCAATATGTCTGCATATCAAAAAGAATACCTTTGGGCACAAAATGAACCGGAAAACTTTTGGCGTGCTCAAGCTGAAAACATCGATTGGTTTGAAGCGCCAAATACCATCTTACAAGCTGACGAACATGGGATTGAACGTTGGTTTCCTGATGGCGTATTGAACACGTCATGGCTCGCATTGGATTATCATTGCGAGCAAGGAAGAGGCGATAAAACCGCACTGATTTATGATTCGCCAGTGACGGGTCAAAAACAAACTTACAGCTATCAAGATTTGCGCGACCAAGTAGCAAAAATCGCGGGCATGCTTTCTAACCAAGGCGTAACCAAAGGCGATCGTGTGGTCATCTACATGCCGATGATCCCAGAAGCAGCAATGGCGATGCTGGCGTGTGCTCGATTAGGCGCGATTCACTCAGTGGTGTTTGGCGGTTTTGCCCCGAATGAGCTTGCTGTTCGAATTGAAGATGCAGAACCCAAAGTCATCATGACGGCGTCTTGTGGCATCGAAATCAATAAGATAATTCCATACAAACCAATGGTTGATAAAGCCATTATGGACAGCCGTTGGAAGCCAGAGAAAGTTTTTGTTCTTCAACGCCCACAGTGCGAAGCGGAGCTTAATCTTGAGCGTGATTTAGATTGGCAACAAGAATACGATCAAGCTTTGCCTCATGCGTGTGTCCCTGTGCTAGCGACAGATCCTCTTTATATTCTGTATACCTCTGGCACAACAGGGAAACCTAAAGGCGTGGTACGTGACAATGGTGGTCATGCCGTGGCGATGAAATATTCGATGACGTCGATTTATAACATCCCTCAAGATGGTGTGTTCTGGGCAGCATCGGATGTAGGGTGGGTCGTTGGACATTCTTATATTGTGTACGCGCCGCTTATTCATGGCTGCACCACCATTTTATTTGAAGGCAAACCGGTGAGAACACCAGATCCGGGTGCATTCTGGCGCGTTTGTGATGAATACAAAGTGGATGTGCTTTTCTCCGCGCCGACCGCTTTTCGTGCAATTAAGAAAGAAGACCCAGAAGGCGAGTTCATTAAGCAATACGACTTGTCGAACCTTGATTCTATTTTCATGGCAGGTGAACGTCTTGACCCACCAACACTAGAATGGGTCGAAAGCAAAGCAGATAAGCCGGTCATTGACCACTGGTGGCAAACCGAGACTGGATGGGCTATCGCGGGCAATCCGA
>NZ_BAOG01000141.1 GCF_000400365.1 Vibrio jasicida CAIM 1864 = LMG 25398
GCGGTGAGTGGTGCTAACCTCCTCGAAGCTGACTCTTTAGATGCACTCCTGACACTCCTTAAAAAAGAAGAAGAGCCCGACCTAGTGCTGCTGGATCTCAAAATGCCAGGTGCAAACGGCATGTCCGGTCTGATTCACTTACGTGCAGAATACCCAGACCTACCAATCGTCGTGGTTTCTGCCAGCGAAGAACCCGCAGTGGTTAGCCAAGTAAAAAGCCACGGCGCATTTGGCTTTATTCCTAAATCAAGCGACATGCGTGAACTTGTCAGTGCCCTTAACCAAGTGCTGAACGGCGACCCATTCTTCCCTGAAGGCTTGATCACCAATAACGCAGCATGTAATGACTTAGCAGAAAAGATTGCTGCGTTGACACCTCAACAATACAAGGTGCTCGGCATGCTATCGGATGGCTTACTCAACAAGCAAATCGCTTACGAGCTCAATGTCTCAGAAGCCACCATCAAAGCACACATGACCGCCATATTCCGAAAATTAGGCGTCAAGAATCGCACTCAAGCCGTTATTTTGCTGCAACAAATGGAATCAGAGCAGTAATGTGTTAATAAATATAACCAATTCACATTTATATGACGCAAAAAGAACAATAGACGTTAAAATGATAGTGCCAATCACAGTGAGTCAGAGCTTATAAATAGCGTAGGAAAAAGGCTTGAGAACAAGGCGAAAATTTTTGATAAGTAGTTCTCCTACAATCGAAATTTTTAACGCCGTTATCGAGCGTTTTCACAAGCTAGAATAAGCAATTACTGGCTACGATCGGCATAGACTGTCACACACAGCCTCTTCATCCCTCTGTTAAACCGCTAACTCTGGGAGGTCATACTTTGTTAAGTATTCTCGTCACTCAATTCGTCGTACTCTGGGCCGTCATCGACCCGATTGGTTCAGTACCCGTTTATCTATCGCAGACTCAGCACCTTACGGCAAAACAGCGTCGTCTCGTCGCATTAAAAGCCATTGCCATTTCAATGGGTGTGTTGCTGTTCTTTCTTATTGCCGGTCAGTTGTTACTGGAAGCAATGCAAATCCCATTACCGGCCTTCCAAGCCGCTGGTGGTTTAGTGCTATTACTGTTTGCATTGTCGATGATCTTTGGTGAAAGCAAGCCAGAACAAGAGCAAAAACTGGGCGAAGAAGTCAGCCACTCGGATCTCGCTGACTTAGCCGTTTACCCTCTTGCGATTCCTTCGATTGCGTCGCCGGGTGCAATGATGGCCATCGTGATGCTCACCGATAACAATCGCTACTCTTTCGTCGACCAAGCAATGACCGCAGGCGTCATGATTGCGGTACTTCTGGTTACCCTCTTCTTGTTACTGGGTGCAAACACGATTCAAAAAGTGATTGGTAACGTAGGTGCAGCCATCATCAGCCGCGTAATGGGGCTTATCCTTGCCGCTGTTGCACTGAATAATTTGCTGCTTGGTATAAAAGATTTCTATGTTAATTGATAAAACTCTTAGACCTTTGGCTAATTTAACATCAAATTAACATCACACTTTTATTCCCACCTCCTCTCAAACGCCCTAAAAACGGGCGTTTTTGCTTTTTAGCGTCCCGACTAAAGTTGAAAAGAGTTCTTGCCAGTGCCTTGCTAATGTACATGTTGAAACATTTTTTTAACAACAATACCAATCGTAAGGAGACGGCAATGGCATTTGAAAGCGAAGAAAGAGCCAAAGCCTACTGGGACAAGAACGTGAAGCTCATGATTACCCTAATGGTCATTTGGTTCGTAGTGTCTTTCGGCTGCGGCATCTTATTTGTCGACGTACTTAATCAATTTCAATTAGGTGGATACAAACTAGGCTTCTGGTTTGCTCAGCAAGGCTCCATCTATGCCTTCCTCGGTATTATTTTCTACTACGCGTGGAAGATGCGCCAAATCGACCGTGAATTCGGCGTGGATGAGTAAGGAGTAACTCAGATGGATTTGAAAACTATTACCTATCTTGTAGTTGGCGCGACATTCGTCCTCTACATCGGTATTGCGATTTGGGCACGTGCGGGCTCAACCAAAGAATTCTATGTAGCAGGCGGCGGTGTAAACCCTATCGCTAATGGCATGGCAACCGCAGCAGACTGGATGTCAGCAGCATCGTTCATCTCAATGGCAGGCTTGATAGCCTTCATGGGTTACGGCGGTTCGGTATTCCTAATGGGCTGGACTGGCGGTTACGTACTGCTTGCACTTCTGCTTGCACCATACCTACGTAAGTTCGGTAAGTTTACCGTGCCAGAATTCGTAGGTGAGCGTTTCTACTCTAACGCAGCGCGTATCGTAGCGGTTGTATGTCTTATCATCGCATCGGTGACTTACGTTATCGGTCAGATGAAAGGTGTAGGCGTGGCGTTCGGTCGCTTCCTTGAGGTGGATTACTCAACCGGTCTATTGATTGGTATGTGTATCGTATTCATGTACGCCGTAATGGGCGGTATGAAGGGCATTACCTACACGCAGATTGCTCAGTATTGCGTACTCATTTTGGCTTACACTATTCCTGCAATCTTTATCTCTCTGCAACTAACAGGTCACCCACTACCACAGATCGGTCTGGGTAGTACCATCCAAGGCACTGATGTCTATCTGCTCGATCGGCTCGACCAGGTGGTGACCGAACTCGGCTTTAGTGAATACACTACTCAAGTTCGTGGCGATACGTTAAACATGTTCGTTTACACCATGTCACTGATGATCGGTACTGCGGGTCTACCACACGTCATTATTCGCTTCTTTACCGTGCCTAAAGTACGTGATGCACGTACATCAGCAGGTTGGGCATTACTTTTCATTGCGATCCTTTACACAACAGCGCCGGCAGTATCTGCAATGGCACGTCTAAACCTAATGGATACGGTTAACCCAGCTCCTGGTCAGCATCTTGCTTATGACGAGCGCCCTGACTGGTTCAAGAACTGGGAGAAAACAGGCCTGCTAGGCTTTGATGATAAGAATGGCGATGGCCTGATTGAGTACACATCAAGCCCAGCGACTAACGAGCTAAAAGTTGACCGTGACATCATGGTATTAGCAAACCCAGAGATTGCTAAACTACCAAATTGGGTCATCGCGTTGGTTGCAGCAGGTGGTCTCGCAGCTGCACTATCGACGGCAGCGGGTCTACTATTGGCTATCTCGTCCGCGATATCACATGACTTAATCAAAGGCGTGATCAATCCAAATATATCCGAGAAGAAAGAGCTGCTTGCGAGTCGAATCTCTATGGCGGTCGCCATCGCAGTCGCCGGCTACTTGGGCTTGAATCCGCCAGGGTTTGCAGCAGGAACGGTAGCCCTCGCCTTCGGTCTGGCGGCATCCTCCATCTTCCCTGCGTTGATGATGGGTATCTTCAGTAAGAGCATCAACAAAGAAGGCGCAATCGCGGGTATGATTGCAGGTATCAGTATCACGCTATTCTACGTATTCCAGCATAAAGGCATCCTATTTGTTGCTGACTGGACGTACCTACAAAGTTGGGGGCAGAACTGGTTCCTGGGTATTGAACCAAACGCATTTGGTGCAATTGGTGCGGTATTTAACTTTATTGTGGCGTTCGCTGTATCAAGAGTAACAGCAGAAACACCACAAGAAGTAAAAGACCTAGTCGAGCACGTACGTGTACCAGCAGGCGCTGGCGGTGCGGTAGACCACTAAAATATAACGCAAACCACAAAAGCCCCGCTTGGGGCTTTTTTATTCACTTAACTTATTCTAATAATTAGATATTCCCTGAACCGTAGCAAGGAAGCATACCAATGCCATTGATTATATGTTCAGGGGTTACGCGGAAAAATCGCTTAGAACAAGGCAAAGATTGCAGCAAGCTAGTTGCTCTAACTTCAAAATCTTTAACGAAGTTATTAGCGATTTTAGCCAGTAAAAATGAACAGATAATTGATGGGATTAGTATTTTATGTTCAAAAACAAGCACTTTATTATCGCCCTGTTGATCGCCCCAATTTTGTCTTTAATCGCTTATTTCGGTACAGACATGGCTCTGAGTGAGAAACCTCATGCAGCTAAAGAAGGGGAAAGCTACAAGCTGGCCAGCAAGTCGAATTGCCGTTACACCAGTGGCTTGTGTGATATGGAGAATGGCGACTTTAAAGTGAAGTTTCGCTCAGAAAAGCTGACGCCAGATAGCTTAGAGTTGTCTTTACATGCTGCTTATCCACTGGAAGGGGTGAAGCTTTCAGTGGTGGATAGCCAAGAGCAAAACGCACAGCCAATTGACATGACGCCAGCGGATCAAGCCGGACAAAACTGGACCATCACTTTGCCTAAGCCTGCATCAGCCGAGAGTTGGTTACGTGTTGCGATTCAATCTGAAGGCACGCTCTACTACGGTGAAACGCAAACGGCGTTTGTGAAATACGAAACCCTGTTTACGGACAAATAACTTACCTGCTCCATAAAGCTTGAAGACGCATTTGAGCCAACCTTATCTCGCGAAAGAATACCGAGCTTAATTGTAGGGATTGAGCTCACCCACTTCAGCCGATACTGAGTCCGAGTATCGGCTTTTTTTGTTGTGTTATTTCCTCAAAAAAGCTGTGGTTGCTAATCGACAATTAATTGATAATAATTATCATTATCTTAAATATCGAGGTAACTATGGACAGCAGCCAAGCCATCTACAACGCCTTTTTTAAAGCGCAAGACCGATTCCTTCATGTGTATGCGCCAAGCGGATTCGAACCCGATGTGATTCATGATTACATCCATTGGGGTATGGTGCTGTCGTCCATCTACGATCACGATGCAGAGCACGAAAACCTGTTGCTGTGCGAGCTGTATTTGCGCCAAGTCTACTTCCATCTTCTCGACGCGATTCAAGACCCTACTCGTAGTCGTATCTTCCGCCGAGTCTGCCTCGATTCCATTCACACTCCGCTACTTTGTCTCAAACGCTACTACTACCAGTTTGAGGATGGCGATATGAAATTTCTCTCATTACAACAACAATTACGTCTGATACAGACGCCACTCGATTAAACAAAAGGAACCTACCATGACCACGGAATTCCGTATCGAAGCGGATAGCATGGGCGAAGTCAAAGTCCCTGTGAACGCTTTGTATCAAGCCCAAACTCAACGTGCTGTCGATAACTTCGCTTTTAGCAAACACACCATGCCGACGGGCTTTATCCAAGCTCTTGCTCACATCAAACAAACTGCAGCGCTCACCAATGCTCAACTTGGCTTGCTAGAAGGTGATATCGCCAATGCCATCGCCGATGCCGCGCAAGCCATCATTGATGGTAAACACCTCGACCAATTCCCTATCGATGTATTCCAAACCGGCTCGGGCACCAGCTCAAACATGAATGCCAACGAAGTGATTGCAACATTGGCGTCTGAGCACCTAGGCGGAACGGTCAATCCAAATGATCACGTCAACATGGGTCAAAGCAGTAACGACGTAGTGCCTACCGCAATTCAAGTCAGCTCTGCAATTGCGATTGAAAAACAGCTACTGCCTGCACTGTCCCACCTAAGTGAAACACTAGAGGCTAAGCAACAAGCCCTAAAAGATGTGGTGAAAACAGGTCGCACGCACCTCATGGATGCGATGCCAATTACCTTCGCCCAAGAGCTTGGTGGCTGGCAGTTCCAAATCGAGCACGCCAAACAAGCCATCGAACAAACACTGCCAGTTGTGAAAGCGTTAGCCCAAGGCGGAACAGCGGTAGGGACAGGGATCAACGCCGATCCACGCTTCGCCGATCTTTTTGCCGATAACCTAACACAATCAACGCGCATCGAGTTTGCTTCAAGCAAAAACTTCTTCTTCAATCTCAGCAGTCAGGATGCGATCGTTGCCCTATCGGGACAGCTCAAAACTGCAGCAGTTGCGATCATGAAGATCGCAAACGATCTTCGCTGGATGAACTCAGGTCCACTAGCCGGCTTAGGTGAAATCGAACTGCAAGGGTTACAACCGGGCTCTTCTATCATGCCGGGCAAAGTGAACCCTGTGATTCCAGAAGCAGCAGCCATGGCGTCGGCACAAGTAATTGGGAACGACGCGACCATTACCGTTGCAGGTCAATCAGGTAACTTCCAACTTAACGTAATGCTGCCAGTGATAGCTCACAATGTACTAGAAAGCATTGAACTGCTGTCGAACAGCGCCGTTGCTTTGGCAGACAAAGCCATCGCGACGTTTGAAGTGCGCCAAGACAACCTTGATGTCGTACTGGCGAAGAACCCGATTCTGGTCACCGCACTTAACCCTGTGATTGGCTACCTAAAAGCAGCCGAAGTGGCGAAGAAAGCCTACAAACAAGGTCGCGCTATCATTGATGTCGCGGAAGAAGAAACGGACTTGGATCGCTCTACATTAGAAAGATTGCTCGATCCAGCCAAACTGACTCAAGGCGGTGTTGCAGAATAAGCCACCGACCGATCACCCCCTTAAAGCAAAAGACCTCCAATCGGAGGTCTTTTTTTCTAGGCGACTCGATTGAGTACCGAACGTAATTTCAAAGGTTTCACCGGTTTGGCGATAAAACTGAACCCATTGGCTTTAATGCCTTCCATCATGTCATCGGTTCGATCGGCACTGATGATCACCCCTTCAAAGCGATTACCCAGACGCAAGCGGCATTGCTGCAACACTTCTAATCCTGTTCGACCATTGTCTAAACGATAATCGGAGAAAATCACATCCGGCAGCCAACCGTCTTCGATCGCTTTCAAACTCTCAACGATGTCGGTCGCAATGCGAATATCACAGCCCCAACGCGAAAGTAGATTTTCCATACCGACCAGAATATCTGGCTCATTATCGACACACAGCACACGAATATGGCTCAAGTCAGATTGTGCACTCTTCACTGCTTTGACTGCCGGAATATGCACCTTCTCTGCCTTATCTAAGGTAATCGAGAACACGCTGCCTTGACCAAACCAAGAACGCATCGAGATTTCATGCCCTAGTACTTGAGCAATACCTTTCGAAATAGCTAAGCCTAACCCCAAACCTTGGTCAGAACGGACTTGAGTACCACGATTAAACTCTTCGAAGATCTCTTGTTGCTTCTCTTCTTCGATGCCCATGCCGTTGTCCCATACATCAATACGCACTCGCCCTTGTACGCGACGCACACCGAGCGCCACTTTGCCATTCGGGCTATAACGGAACGCATTGGTAAGGAAGTTCTGTACCACGCGGCGCAGCAATTTCGGGTCGGACTTCACCATCAAAGACGACGGGATCATGGTGAACTCAATGCCTTGTTGTTTCGCCAACGCACTGAATTCCGCATTCAAGTTTGCCAACACATCATTGACTGCAAAACCATGCACATTAACGTCCAACTTGCCCGATTCCAAACGCGAAATATCCAGCAAGTCACCAATCAAATCTTCTGCTGCGCCTAATGCACTCTCAATGTGGGTCGACAGCTTTTGGGTTTCACTGTCTTTGGCAACTTCCGACAATGAAGAAGCAAACAGGCGCGCGGCGTTCAGCGGCTGCATCAAATCATGACTCACCGCCGCTAAGAAGCGCGACTTGGATTGTGACTCATGCTCAGAACGTTGCGTTGCTGCCACCAGCTGTTTGTTCAGTTGTTCCAACTCACGAGTACGAGCACGAACGCGTTCTTCTAGTGTCTCATTAGCGTCTTTCAGAGCTTGCTCCGCATCGCGGAACACGGTGATATCGGTAAAGCTCATAACGAACCCACCACCAGGCATTGGGTTACCTTGCACTTCAATTACGCGACCATCTGGACGTACTCGGGAAGAGGTATGTCGCGTGCCTTGCTCAAGGTGATAAACGCGGCGACGAACGTGGTCTTCAGGGTCACCCGGACCACATAAACCTTGCTCGGCATTGTGACGAATCACATCCGCAATCGGACGCCCGACCTGAATCAATCCCGGCGGGAAAACAAATAACTCCAGATAACGTTGGTTCCATGCCACCAGTCTTAGTTGTTTGTCGACCACTGCGATGCCTTGCCCAATGTGTTCAATCGCACCTTGCAATAAGCCACGGCTGAAATCATACAGCTCTGAGGCTTCATCAACGATGGTCGCAACTTCTTCAAGCTGCATATTTCTTCCTTGCAAAGCGGAAGTAAGTACTAACTTAGCTGAAGAGGCACCAAACACACCGGCAAGTACGCGCTCGGTGTGTCGAATTAAGGTAGAGGGGGCTTGCTGATTGGGAAGCAGCTCTTCGCGTTGCTGACTCCAATAGGTTTGAAAGGCGGATTTCACTCGCGTGCGTCCAACAAATCGCGACGCTAACATCTCCAGTTCACTGACCGTTACACGGCTCTGATACAAGCTGATGTTTTCACTTTCAGGCAACGGCGTACCGACGAATGACGCCGATTGTAAGCGTTCACTTATGCTTGGGCGCGTAGCTAGTGATACCGCGACAAAACACGCGGTATTCGCCACCACGCTGAGGATCATGCCCCAGTCAGAAACAGCAATACCAAAACCTGCCAATAAATCAGGCGGAGTGATCAACCAAATCAGCAAGTTATTACTTGCATCGCCCGCCAGCATGTCGGTTTGGCTCATTAAAGTAATCAACCAAATGGTGAACCCCACCAGCAGACCGACATACACGCCTTTCTTGTTGCCCTGACGCCAGTACATACCGCCAAGCAGAGACGGAGCAAATTGAGTAATCGCAGCAAACGAGAGAAAACCTATCGCAGAGAGTGAGTGGATACTATCTAAAGCCTGATAAAAGCCCCATGCACCAATCAAAAGAAGCAGAATCAGCCCACGACGTATGCGTAATAACAGCGTAGAAAAATGGTGATGATTACGCTTTGATAACTTCATTCGGCGCAGAATCAGCGGCATCACCAAATCGTTAGATACCATGATCGCTAAGGCAATGGTCGAGACGATGACCATGCCACTTGCCGCGGAAGTACCGCCCAAAAATGCCAGTAAGGCGATGTCATTCGCGCCCACCGCCATCGGCACGCTGATCACGTACGTATCGGCAGGGCTGCCACTCAACAGGCTTTGCCCTACCCACGCGATTGGCAGAACGAAAATGCCCATCAGAATCAGATACAGTGGGAATAGCCAACGGGCGACGTGTAAGTCTTGCGCGCGTTCATTCTCGACCACCATGGTATGGAATTGACGTGGTAAACAGACAATCGCCAACATGGTCAGAATAGTATGAATCAACAAAGTCGGAATGTTAGGGGACTCATAGGTTTCAGCTGCAATATCGGCAAGGTGGAAGCTCTCGGTATCCATCGCGAGCCAAACAATAAACACACCCACCACTAAAAACGCCACCAACTTAAGCACTGATTCAAACGCAATCGCCATCATCATGCCGCGGTGATGTTCGGTGTTATCGATATGACGCGTACCAAACAGCATGGTGAAGATCGCCATAGCCCCGACCACAAACCAAGATACGCTGTAGTTTTGATAACTGAGATCAGATGCTAAATCTGGCGCGATGATCTCCAACCCCATGGTGATGCCACGCAATTGCAAAGCGATATATGGAAGGATGCCTGCCACCGCGATTAAGGTGACAACCACCGCCAAGCCTTGTGATTTGCCATAGCGGGCGGCAATGAAATCGGCAATGGAGGTGATGTGCTCGCGTTTAGCAATCAAGATCAGCCGAGCGAGGACGCGCCAGCCGATGGTAAACACGATGATCGGCGCAATATAGATGGGTAGGAAGGACCAAGGGTTGTTGCTCGCCTGTCCGACCGTGCCATAGAAGGTCCATGACGTACAGTACACCGCAATCGACAAACTGTAGATCCATGGTCGCCAACGCGCTAACCATCTCTTTTGTTTGTCACCGTACCAAGCGATTAAAAACAGGATTCCCAAATACGCCAAAGAAACGGGAATCACTAGCCATCCTTGCATCCGATATCCTTTCTTACTTTTCTTGCCTTTCTTGCTGTTTTTAAAGCAAGGAATAAAAAACCTCTCCATAAGGGAGAGGTTTCATTTAACACTGCTTTCACAACAGAGACAAAGGTTAGTTTTTAATCTCTGTCACAGAAGCTTAATTCTGTGCTTCGGGAGCATTAGCTGAGAGATCAACCACATTACTTTCATCATTTTGAGGCTCAACTTTGATAAACAGTGCAATAAAGCCCATCGCCGCCATCAACCAGAAGATATTCGCCCCCCAGTGCTCATAGCCCCAACCACTGATCACCGTCATCAACGCGATAAACGCACCAAGTGGGATTGCGTTATACAGTGCCTGCAATGCCACCATCTTGTTCTCAGCGGAGTTCTGGATGTATTGAATCGCGGCAATGTGCGCCATTGCAAACGTCACGCCGTGAAGCATTTGCACTACCACCAACGCCAAAATAGAGGTCGTAGACGCAGTCATGCCCCAACGTAGCATCACACCACCAGCCGCAACCACAAACAGAGTGCGTAAAGACCAGCCAGCGAATAGACGCTTACTCAGAGCAAACACAGCAACTTCAGCTGCCACGCCCAAGCTCCATAAGTAGCCAATCACATCTTCTGAGTGACCAGCCGCTTTCCAGTGAATCGCACTAAAACCGTAGTACGCCGCGTGGCTACCTTGGATTAACGCCATCAACACAAGGAACTTCACGACCGGCTTATCCGTAAGCAATGCAGAAAGTTTTGGACGTTCAGAATGTTGACCTTCGCGTGTCACTGGCATTGGATTGGTGTTACGCATTGCAAATAAGAGCGAGATAAAGACACCGACCATCGCCGTGTACAAAATCATGTCAGAGCCAAACTCTGCCACCAAGTAACCCACCACAGTCGAGCCTGCAATAAAGGCAACCGAGCCCCACAAACGGGTACGACCGTAATCGAGCATTTTCAAACGCGCGTAGTAGTTCGCCATCGCATCCGACAAAGGTACCACCGGGCCACAGCACAAGTTAAACAAGATGGTAGCGAGTGCCATTAACCAAAAGTTGCCACCAGTGAAAAAGTGGAAACCAACAAAAATGAGGGCAGCAAAGCTCAACCAACGTAGGGCAGGCATGATGTGTTCGACTTTATGTAGACGTGGGGTGAGTACCATGTTCGCCACACAGCGCGTCGCCAAACCTAGACCAACTAACAGACCAATATCTGTTGGAGAAACGCCCTGCTCTTTAAACCACAACGACCAAAATGGCAGATACACGCCATACGCAAAAAAGAATCCGAGAAAGTACTGGGAAATCCAGCCATACGGAGAGGGTTTCAACATCACTGACATCCTAAAAAACGACAAAAACTAACGACTTCCGCCACGTAAACGTTTGGGACGCGGAATTATGGATCGCAATGCGTAATAGAAAAAGGGAAGAATCGGCAACTTACCGTTTCCTCAATGGCACAGGGTCTCGAAATGCAAAATTAGATTGTGACGATTTAGACCAAAGTCGTCTGGCTTCGACAGGGAAATTTGTCAGACTTAGAATGTGTTCCCACCAAATTTAGGTGCTCTCATGCCTGACAAATTTAATATGCAATCTCCACCGTTCGACCGCCTGACTGACGCACAGCAAAATCGACTGCGCTCGTCTCTTGATGTGGCGTACTACCGAACGCGAGATGTCATCTTAGCTTGTGGGCAAGACAACCCTCACCTGCACGTGCTGATTAAAGGCGCTGTAGAAGAGCGCTCAAAAGATCAAGACGAAGTGTTTGCTCACTACGCTAACGACGACATGTTTGATGTACGCTCTTTGTTTGAAGAAAGCGTGCGCCATCAGTATGTGGCACTGGAAGATACCCTCTCGTACTTGCTGCCCAAAGAAGTGTTTCTTGAGCTGTATAACGAGAACGGACAGTTCGCTGCCTACTTCGATAACAACTTATCCAAACGCCAAGCCCTCATTGAAGCCGCTCAACAACAGCAAAACCTAGCGGAATTCATTCTGACTAAAGTCGATAGCAGCATCTATCATCCACCGATGCTATTGGCACCTGATATGCCAATTAATCAAGTCACCAAAACACTTAAAGACAATGGCATTGATGCCGCTTTGGTTCAGCTTAACCAAGATGACCCGCGCTTAGAGCAATATCCATCGGCGCATCCCTACGCGATAGTGACGCGAACCAATATGCTCCATGCCGTAATGCTTGACGACCACTCACTCGATACGCCAGTAAGTGAGATAGCCACCTTCCCGGTTTATCACGTGGATGATGGTGACTTCTTGTTTAACGCCATGATCACCATGACGCGCAATCGCATGAAGCGTCTAATGGTGTGCGAAGGCAGTCAAGCGGTCGGTATGTTGGACATGACGCAAATCCTCAGTGCGTTTTCCACTCACTCACACGTACTGACACTCAGTATTGCACGAGCCAGCAGCGTGGGAGAGTTAGCCCTTGCTTCTAATCGACAGCGTCAGTTGGTGGACAGCTTGCTAACCAATGGCATCCGTACTCGCTTTATCATGGAGCTGATATCTGCCGTAAACGAACAAATCATCGAAAAAGCGTTTGAGCTTGTGGTGCCACCAGCACTGCACGATCACTGCTGTCTGATTGTGCTTGGCTCGGAAGGTCGTGGAGAGCAAATCCTTAAAACGGATCAAGATAATGCATTGATCATCCAAGATGGGCTGGAATGGGAACATTGCGCCGAAGTGATGCAAACCCTCACCCATACCTTGCAACAACTGGGTTATCCACTCTGCCCTGGCAAAGTCATGGTTAACAATCCGAAGTGGGTCCGAACGCAGCAAGACTGGATTAAAACGCTCGATGGTTGGATTGCTAAAGCACAGCCAGAACAAATCATGGATTTAGCCATCTTCAGCGACGCTCATGCGGTCGCAGGCAATCGAGAGTTGCTCACACCTATCGCCGAGCACCTCAGAGACAGCATGGAAGATCGCATGTTGATTCTGTCCGATTTCACTCGCCCTGCACTGCAATTTTCCGTGCCTCTTACTCTATTTGGCAACGTAAAAAGTGCCAAGGACGGGCTGGATATTAAGCGCGGCGGCATCTTCCCAATTGTGCATGGTATTCGCACTTTGGCATTGGAATACGCGATTGAAGAGAAGAACACCTTCGAGCGTATCGAAGCACTGAGAAACAAACGCATCTTAGAACCAGAAACCGCCGATAACCTCAATGAGGCGCTGAAGCTGTTCTTCAAGATCCGTTTGAACCAGCAATTGAGTAAGCAGGAAGCACTCAACAACATCGACATCAAACAGTTAGACAGGACAGAACGAGACCTGCTACGCCACAGCTTACACGTGGTGAAAAAGTTTAAGCAGTTCTTAGGCTTCCATTATCAAATCCGTGATTAGAGTCTTTTAGGCAAATAAGACGAGAGGTAACAGGGATGAATTGGCTACAAAGGAAATACTGGCATTACAAGCTGAAAGGATCACCTTATCAGCCACTGTTTTGTTCGCCGCAAAAAGGCGAGTTTGTCTCTCTCGATTGCGAAACCACCAGCTTGGATCCCAACCGTGCCGAGCTGGTCACCATCGCTGCGACAAAAATCATCGACAATCGCATCATCACCAGCAAACCGTTCGAAGTTCGACTGCGCGCCCCACAATCACTCGATTCAGGCTCGGTAAAAATTCACCATATCCGCCACCAAGATTTGGTGGATGGTATCAGCGAAAAAGAAGCGCTCATCAAGTTACTCGACTTTATCGGTAATCGCCCTTTGGTTGGCTACCACATTCGCTATGACAAAAAGATCCTCGACCTCGCTTGTCTGAGGCATTTAGGCTTCCCACTCCCTAACCCGCTTATCGAAGTGAGCCAGATTTATCACGACAAGCTCGAACGTCATTTACCTAACGCCTACTTCGACTTAAGTCTTGATGCAATTTGTAAGCACCTCGAGCTACCGATTCAAGACAAACACGATGCCCTGCAAGACGCAAAATCCGCGGCTTTGGTGTATGTGCGTCTAACCAAAGGCGATTTACCAAACCTGAGCGTGCCTTATACCCAATAGGCTTAAGACTCAGCTTTCGATCCACCTCCCACATTCGCTTTAAATTCAGCAATATCGCGGCGCATTCCTCACTCTCATCCTAAAGTCTAATTGTGGAAATACGCGCTGTGACTGACAGTTATATGCACAGCAACGTTCTTGATGAATCACAGACTAAAGAACGGAAACAGCCCTACAAAAGACGAAGGTCGAGAATTAAAGGCACAAGGAGAGAAGCCATGAGCGAAGCCCACGTTTATCCGGTAAAAGAAAATATTAAAAACCATACGCATGCGGATAATGACACTTACCTAGCCATGTATCAGCAGTCGGTAAGCGACCCTGAAGGCTTCTGGAGCGAACACGGTAAAGTTGTCGATTGGATTAAGCCATTCACTCAAGTTAAAAACACCTCTTTCGATACTGGTCACGTCGACATTCGTTGGTTCGAAGACGGCACGCTGAACGTATCTGCAAACTGTATTGACCGCCACCTTGCCGAGCGTGGCGATGAAGTCGCGATCATCTGGGAAGGCGATGATCCTGCTGACGACAAAACCCTCACATTCAATGAACTACACAAAGAAGTGTGTAAGTTCTCTAACGCACTAAAAGAGCAAGGCGTGCACAAAGGTGACGTGGTTTGTCTTTACATGCCAATGGTGCCAGAAGCGGCTATCGCAATGCTGGCATGTACGCGTATTGGTGCAGTTCATACCGTGGTATTTGGTGGTTTCTCACCAGAAGCCCTGTCCGGTCGTATCATCGACTCAGATGCGAAAATCGTAATCACTGCTGACGAAGGCGTTCGTGGTGGTCGCGCAGTACCACTGAAGAAAAACGTTGATGAAGCACTGACGAACCCAGAAGTAAAAACCATCGACAAAGTTGTCGTTCTAAAACGCACGGGCGGCGACATTGATTGGCACGAGCACCGTGACGTTTGGTGGCACGAAGCAACGGCTGTCGTTTCTGATGTATGCCCACCAGAAGAGATGAAAGCGGAAGACCCTCTATTCATTCTTTACACTTCAGGCTCAACAGGTAAGCCAAAAGGCGTGCTGCACACCACGGGCGGCTATCTAGTGTACGCTACCATGACCTTCAAATACGTGTTTGATTACCAAGAAGGTGAAACGTTCTGGTGTACGGCGGATGTGGGTTGGATTACAGGCCACACTTACTTAATTTACGGCCCACTGGCGAACGGTGCGAAAACCATTCTGTTCGAAGGTGTACCAAACTACCCAAGCACGGCTCGCATGAGTGAAGTGGTTGATAAACATCAAGTAAACATTCTCTACACTGCACCAACAGCGATTCGTGCACTAATGGCAAAAGGTAACGAAGCGGTAGCCGGAACATCTCGTTCAAGCTTGCGTGTAATGGGCTCAGTAGGTGAACCTATCAACCCAGAAGCATGGGAGTGGTACTACAAGACCATTGGTAATGAAAACTCACCGATCGTTGATACTTGGTGGCAAACAGAGACGGGCGGTATCTTGATTGCGCCACTACCAGGGGCAACAGACCTGAAACCAGGCTCTGCAACTCGCCCATTCTTCGGCGTACAACCTGCGTTAGTGGACAACATAGGTAACATCATCGAAGAAACCGCTGCAGAAGGTAACTTGGTGATCCTTGATTCATGGCCAGGTCAGATGCGTACCGTTTACGGCGACCATGAGCGCTTTGAGCAAACCTACTTCTCTACCTTCAAAGGCATGTACTTCACCAGTGATGGGGCTCGTCGTGACGAAGACGGTTACTACTGGATCACTGGTCGTGTAGATGACGTATTGAATGTGTCGGGTCACCGCATGGGTACCGCAGAGATTGAATCAGCACTGGTTGCACACGATAAGATTGCAGAAGCGGCGATTGTCGGTATTCCTCATGACATCAAAGGTCAGGCAATTTACGCTTATGTCACGCTTAATGATGGTGAGTTCCCATCAGCGGAATTACATAAAGAAGTAAAAAATTGGGTGCGCAAAGAGATTGGTCCAATCGCAACACCAGACGTGCTGCACTGGACAGACTCGCTACCGAAAACTCGCTCCGGCAAGATCATGCGTCGTATCTTGCGTAAGATTGCAACGGGTGATACCAGTAACTTAGGAGACACTTCTACACTGGCCGATCCAAGCGTAGTAGACAAGCTGATCGCAGAAAAAGCAGAACTGGCATAACACCCAACCCTGTTTTAAACGCTAGTCTCAAAGCCGCCATTGCATATGGCGGCTTTTTTGTGTGTGGATGCAAAATAAACCACATAAGAAACGTGGCAATTATGTTGTTTTTGTTAACTGGGTTACAGAAATGGCGGGGGCTATTGGGAGATTAGACCAGTAAATTGCTGCTAATTGCTGTGAATTAGCTATAATCTTGGTCGATTTTTTAAAATTTGCGCGGTTTTAACAAAAAAATCGTGCTGATTTATCGTATATTTGGGAATATAAACGTTCTGCTCACGATAAAGGAAGATAGCAACACAATGTCTGCAAAGTCACGGATTCTTGTTCTAAATGGGCCAAATCTTAATCTATTAGGCCTGCGTGAACCGACACACTATGGTAACAACACCCTAGCACAGATTGTTGACGCTTTAGCTGAACAGGCTCACAAGTCTGGGGTGGAACTTGAACACCTGCAATCTAATCGTGAGTACGAGCTGATTGAAGCGATTCATGCCGCGTACGGCAAGGTGGACTTCATCATTATCAATCCAGCAGCCTTCACTCATACCAGTGTTGCGCTGCGAGATGCACTACTTGGCGTAGCCATCCCATTTATCGAGGTGCACCTATCGAACGTTCATGCCCGTGAGACGTTCCGTCACCATTCTTACCTCTCTGATAAAGCGGAAGGGGTAATTTGCGGTTTAGGTGCGCAAGGTTATGAATTTGCTCTGTCTGCAGCAATTGCGAAATTGCAGGCAAAGTAGACCAAACACTCTGCAGCCCGTTAGGGTTGTCTTAATCACAAGATAAAAGAGAAAGAAAAGATGGATATTCGTAAAATCAAAAAGCTAATTGAGTTAGTTGAAGAGTCTGGCATTGCTGAGCTAGAGATTTCTGAAGGTGAAGAGTCGGTACGAATCAGTCGTCACGGCGCACCCGCTGCTCCAGCACCAGTTCATTACGCAGCAGCTCCAGTAGCAGCACCTGCTCCAGTGGCAGCACTGGTCGCTGACGCTCCAGCGATGGCAGCAGAGGCACCAGCAGCAGTTCCTGCAGGTCACCAAGTTCTTTCTCCAATGGTTGGTACTTTCTACCGTTCTCCAAGTCCAGATTCAAAGTCATTCGTTGAAGTTGGTCAGAGCGTAAATGCTGGCGATACACTATGTATCGTTGAAGCGATGAAAATGATGAACCAAATTGAAGCGGACAAATCAGGTGTTGTAACTGCAATCCTAGTTGAAGACGGCCAGCCAGTTGAATTCGACCAACCACTAGTTGTAATCGAATAAGCGGGGCTTGCCTTATGCTAGATAAAGTAGTCATCGCGAACCGAGGTGAAATTGCACTTCGTATCCTTCGCGCTTGTAAAGAATTAGGCATTAAGACTGTGGCAGTACACTCGACTGCTGACCGCGATCTTAAGCACGTACTACTCGCAGACGAAACAGTATGTATCGGTCCAGCTCGTGGTATCGACAGCTATCTGAACATCCCTCGCATCATTTCTGCAGCAGAAGTGACGGGTGCAATTGCGATTCACCCGGGGTACGGCTTCCTATCTGAGAACGCAGACTTTGCTGAACAAGTAGAGCGCAGCGGTTTCATCTTCGTTGGTCCTAAAGCAGACACCATCCGCATAATGGGTGACAAAGTGTCAGCAATCAACGCAATGAAAAAAGCTGGCGTTCCTTGTGTACCAGGTTCTGACGGTCCACTAGATAACGACGAAGACAAAAATAAAGCCCACGCTAAGCGTATCGGCTACCCGGTAATCATCAAAGCTTCTGGTGGTGGCGGTGGCCGTGGTATGCGCGTTGTTCGCTCAGAAGGCGATCTTATTGAAGCTATCGCAATGACCCGTGCAGAAGCAAAAGCTGCGTTCAACAACGACATGGTTTACATGGAGAAATTCCTAGAGAACCCTCGTCACGTTGAAGTTCAGGTAATTGCTGATGGCCAAGGTGGCGCGATCCACCTAGGTGAACGTGACTGTTCTATGCAGCGTCGTCACCAGAAGGTTGTTGAAGAAGCTCCAGCACCAGGTATCACTGAAGAGATGCGTAAGTACATCGGTGAACGTTGTACACGTGCATGTCTAGAAATCGGTTACCGCGGCGCAGGTACGTTCGAATTCCTATACGAGAACGGTGAGTTCTACTTCATCGAAATGAACACTCGTATTCAGGTTGAGCACCCAGTGACAGAAATGGTTACTGGTGTTGACCTAATTAAAGAACAGTTACGCGTAGCAGCAGGTCAGCCACTTTCATTCACTCAGGATGATATCAAGATCCGCGGCCATGCGATTGAGTGTCGTATCAACGCAGAAGACCCAGAGCGCTTCCTACCTTCACCAGGTAAGATTGAACGCTTCCACGCGCCAGGCGGCATGGGTGTTCGTTGGGAATCCCACATTTACACAGGCTACACAGTACCACCTCATTACGATTCAATGATTGGTAAACTGATCACTTACGGTGAGAACCGTGATGTAGCGATTGCACGTATGAAGAACGCACTAGGCGAGATGATCATTGAAGGCATCAAGACTAACGTTACTCTACAAGAGTCAATCATGAATGATGAGAACTTCCAGCACGGTGGTGCAAACATTCACTACCTAGAGAAGAAGCTAGGCCTACAATAAGCCTTCGCTAACCTCATAATAAATGCCCACATCTGTGGGCATTTTTGTTTTGTATAAAGTCTATACTCAAACAAATCGTAGAGTTCTGGTAAACTCTGCGCCACTTCATTCACTTTAAGAGCAAAAACAAATGCCTTGGATTCAAATCAAACTCAACGCGACCAATGAAAACGCTGAGCAAATCGGCGACATGCTAATGGAAGAGACTGGTGCGCTGTCTGTAACATTCCTAGACGCGCAGGATACGCCCGTATTCGAACCTCTACCTGGCGAGACTCGCTTATGGGGCGATACTGACATTCTGGCACTGTACGATGCAGAAGCAGATACAAACTTCATCATCACTCAAATCAAAGCAAGCGGCATGCTAGCAGACGATTTTGCTTACAAAGTAGAACAGCTAGAAGACAAAGACTGGGAACGCGAATGGATGGAAAACTTCCACCCAATGAAGTTCGGCGAACGTCTATGGATTTGTCCAAGTTGGCGTGATGTTCCTGAACCAGACGCGGTTAATGTTATGCTTGACCCTGGTCTGGCTTTCGGTACAGGCACCCACCCTACGACTGCACTCTGCCTAGAATGGCTAGAGAATTTAGACCTATCTGGTAAAACGGTTATCGACTTTGGCTGTGGCTCAGGCATCCTTGCGATCGCTGCGATCAAACTTGGCGCAGGTAAAGTTATCGGGATCGATATTGATCCTCAAGCTCTTCAAGCTTCTCGCGATAACGCAGAGCGCAACGGTGTTGCTGACCAATTAGAAGTGTACCTTCCTCAAAACCAACCTGAAGGCCTGATCGCTGATGTGGTTGTTGCTAACATTCTTGCTGGTCCATTACGTGAACTTGCACCTATCATTAAAGGTTTGGTTAAACCAAATGGTGACCTGGCGATGTCGGGTGTTTTAGACACTCAAGCAGAAGACGTAGCGAACTATTACCGTGATGAGCTTCACATTGATCCAATCGCGGAGCAAAGCGAATGGTGTCGTATCTCCGGTCGTAAGCAAGGCTAGACAAGGTTTTTAGGGCTAATTGTTTGAATTTCATACAAATTACAAAAACAATTTGTAAATGCTCAAATATTAGTCTTTTCACGCAGTAAAAAAATGCGTAAAATGCGCGCCCTTGCTGGTACAGAACTGTGATGACGTTTTGAAAATCGGAAACTATCAACTTAAGAACAATCTAATCGTAGCCCCTATGGCTGGTGTAACGGATAGACCGTTTCGCGAGTTGTGTCTTCGCTATGGTGCGGGAATGGCCGTCAGTGAAATGATGTCTGCTAACCCGAAACTATGGGGAACGTCAAAGTCGAAACAGCGCATGGTGCATGAAGGCGAATCGGGCATTCGCTCTGTACAGATTGCCGGTTCCGATCCACAGCTTATGGCCGATGCGGCTCAATTCAGTGTTGAAAACGGTGCGCAAATCATCGACATCAACATGGGCTGCCCAGCAAAGAAAGTGAATAAGAAGCTGGCGGGTTCTGCACTGCTTCAGTACCCAGACATCATCAAAGAGATTTTGACTTCGGTAGTGGACGCGGTAGACGTTCCTGTAACGTTAAAGACCCGTACTGGCTGGAACACAGAAAATAAAAACTGTGTTCACATCGCTAAATTAGCCGAAGACTGCGGCATACAGGCTCTTGCACTGCATGGCAGAACAAAAGCGTGTATGTACAAAGGTGAGGCCGAATACGACAGCATTAAAGCGGTTAAACACGCTATATCCATTCCGGTTATCGCAAACGGTGATATCGATAGCCCGGAGAAAGCGAAGTTTGTACTGGAGTACACCGGTGCAGACGCTTTAATGATTGGACGCCCTGCCCAAGGTCGTCCTTGGATTTTCCAGGAAATCCATCACTATTTGGAAAACGGCACCACAATGGATGAGCTTCCAAGTGAGGAAGTGAAAACCATTATGCTTGGTCATGTTAACGCTCTGCATGATTTCTATGGAGAGTTCTTAGGTCCACGTATCGCGCGTAAGCACGTTGGTTGGTACCTAAAAGAGCATGAACAAGCGAGTGAGTTTCGCCGTACCTTCAATGCTATCGATGCAGCTGAGCTGCAGCTTGAGGCATTAGAGGGTTATTTTGATAACGTTGCATCATAATTAAGAGAAGAGCTAGACCGAATATGTTCGAACAAAATCTGACTTCAGAAGCATTAACAGTAACTACAGTAACGTCACAAGACCAGATTACTCAGAAGCCTTTACGTGACTCTGTTAAAGCGTCTCTTAAAAACTACCTAGCTCAACTAAACGGCCAGGAAGTAACTGAACTATACGAATTAGTTCTAGCTGAAGTTGAACAGCCACTATTAGATACCATCATGCAGTACACTCGCGGTAACCAAACTCGCGCAGCAACTATGATGGGCATCAACCGCGGTACTCTTCGCAAAAAACTTAAAAAGTACGGCATGAACTAATATCAGTTCATACAGTAATTTTGTAAAAAAGGCTTAGCCATTGCTGGCTAAGCCTTTTTTATTAGCTTCAAGCTCCTGACACTTCAACTCTTCCAAACGCTTCTCCCTCACCTTTGTACAAACATTAGTCAAGTCTGATGCTTTGAACTGTGATCAGTATTGATTGTGAACTCAATACAAACAGATATAATCAACAACTTACATTGGATAAAGGAACTAACCTCATGATTTACAAAGAAAGGGACAATTGGCTTCATGCCATTTTGAATACCCTCCCTGATCATGTCTTTATCCTCAATGAGCAAGGCCACTATATCGAAAGCTTCGGTGGTACTTACCATTCAAAACACTTCAATGCACAAAGCTACACCAACCTCACGTTAAACGATGTTTTATCGCCGAGTAAAGCCGCTGAGTTAATCGGTTATATTAACGATGTGCTTCGCTCTAACGAGCCTAAGGTCGTCAAATACAGTATCGCTCTGCAAGACCACCTTTTAATGCCAATAGAAGAACTAGAAGCATTAGAGAACCCAGAAGAAACGTGGTTTGAAGCGATCATTCAACCCGTAGAAAGCATTCAAGGTGATGAAAACTTGGTGATTTGGTCCGTGCGTGATGTCACCAAAACGCATCTGCTAGAAAGGCGCCTCAAAGAGCTCTCAGAGACAGATGAATTAACAGGTGTGTTGAATCGCCGAGCATTCTTAACCAGCCTAGATAGGTCTCTGAGCTCGCATTCGCATCCATCTCAAACCCTAACTTGCGTTATGATTGATATTGATCACTTCAAAGAGATCAACGATCAGGTTGGGCACTTCTCCGGCGATCAAGTAATCAATCATGTGGCCAAGATTTGCCAACGTGCAATCCGTGGCACTGACTTTATTGGTCGTTTAGGAGGGGAAGAATTTGCCATGATCCTAACCAACACCAGCGCAATACAAGCCTATGAGATAGCAGAAAGGATCAGACAAGCGATCCAAAACGCGCCATGCAAAATAGATGGTATCGAAATCAGTACAACGGTTAGCATTGGTATCGCGGAGTATGACGGGCAAGTATTGAGCGCAAAAGAGTTAATGGTTAACGCAGATAAAGCCATGTATTACTCAAAACACTCCGGACGTAATCAAGTCACTCTGTATCATGGCAATATTCCTGACGTCAAACTTCAGCACTCTACCAACTTAAGAATCCAAAAAGTTTCTTAACCCTTATCATCCATACTACCCAACGTCCCACTTCTCCCTTAAAACGCTCACACTTAGCTCTTATACCTACATCTAGTATGAGGCTAGGCATGCCCAATATGTTTTAACAACGAGCTTAAGGCTGTTCTAGAGGCGTGGAAGGTGGTGACATTGTGAGAGACTAGGTAGTGCGTTAGCACTATCTAATGATCAATATAGTAAACAGGAAAGATATACAGACTTTAGAAAGTGATGTGCCTTTATAGAGGAGTTCTCAAATTTACTTTGCTCCAAATGCAAAAAAGCCCACTCTTTCGAGTGGGCTTCTTCAAATTTAAAGCCTGGCGATGTCCTACTCTCACATGGGGAAACCCCACACTACCATCGGCGCTAATTCGTTTCACTTCTGAGTTCGGAA
>NZ_BAOG01000140.1 GCF_000400365.1 Vibrio jasicida CAIM 1864 = LMG 25398
CCAATGACGATGTCTTTGAAGGCCCTGAAACCTTCACATTGTCAGGTTCCACTTCAACTCAAAATACTCCAGCACAAGGCACGGGTACGATTGTTGATGATGGTAGTGGCCCGGGACCTGAGCCAGATGACGACCGTCCAGTTGTCGCGTCAATTAGCAACGCAACAGTCAATGAAGGTGATCCTGCCACATTAGATGTCACGTTAAGTAACCTAAGTACGACCGACACAGTTGTGAGCATGACACTTGCTGATGGCACTGCCGATGGTGGCGTGGACTACACAGACACCTCGGTCACTATCACTTATGCAGACAACTCAACCCAAGTGGTGGCTGTAAATCCGGATGGTACATTCGATGTGACTGTTCCAGCTAATAACACCACTTACAGTGTTATCGTTAATACGACCGATGATGATGTCTTTGAAGGACCCGAAACCTTCACACTGTCAGGCGCTACCTTAACTCAAAATACCCCAGCGCAAGGCACAGGTACGATTGTCGATGATGGCAGCGGCCCGGGGCCTGACCCAGATGACGACCGTCCAGTGATTGCTTCAATTAGCAGCGCGACAGTCAATGAAGGTGATCCAGCCACATTAGATGTCACGTTAAGTAACCCAAGTACGACCGATACAGTTGTGAGCATGACACTCGCTGATGGCACAGCAGATGGTGGTGTGGACTACACCGACAGCTCTGTGACTATCACTTATGCAGATAACTCAACCCAAGTCGTAGCTGTGAATCCGGATGGTACATTTGATGTAACTGTGCCAGCCAATGACACGACCTACAGCGTTACTGTAAACACCATCAATGACACTGATTTTGAGAGTTCCGAAACCTTCACGCTTGATGGTGCAACCTTTACCCAAAATACGCCAGTGCAAGGTACTGGTACGATTTTAGATAACGACGCGCCTCCGGCCATCGGTAATGTGGTTGATGCGATTGTTTCTGAAGAAGGGTTACCTGATGGTATCGCCGATACTATGGGAACTCCTTCAGACTCCACGAACTCGGCGAGTTTTGTTGGTTCATTCACCGTCAGTGATCCTGATACGACGAACGTCAGTGTTGTACTTTCCGGCCCCAATGGACTGGCATCTGGAGGTGAACCTGTTACTTGGTCTTGGAACGCCAATACTCAAACACTCACCGCATCGACGGCAAGTATTGCGAGTGTAGCAACAGTCGTGTTGACAGAACCAAATGCGGCAGGGCAAGGAACATGGGGTTACACCATCACACTCTTAGAGCCACTCGATCACCCAGTTAATGACGTCGAAGATTTGATCGACTTTGATTTGCAGATCTCAGTGAGTGATGGTCAAACCACGAGCTCCCAAAGTATGAGCGTGGTTGTCGAGGATGATTGTCCACATGTTCCAACGTCTTCTCAAGCCGTAGATGTGTCGCTGGCAGATATCCCGGAAATTCTCACCGGCAATATTAGTTTTGTTGGTAATGAATCCGATGCATTAAGCCGAACTTTCGGAGATGTCGAAGTGACTGCCTTGGGATTTTTGTCTAATGAGTCTACCGATCTTGGCGCCGCAGAGATTAATCAAACTTCATCAGGTATTGGTGTGAAAAGTGTCGGTAATAACGGCTATCCACTTGCTAATGAAGTGGACTATCGTTTTGCCAATGATACTGGTGTCTCAGAGCAATTGGTCATCGACTTGGGCGACAAGATTGCATTTGGGGCTGAGATCGAATTCGAGAAGATGTTTGGTGGGGAGCTAGAAGAAGGTCTTGCGTCTTTCTATCGAGATGGTGTTTTGATCGCACAGCAAGCGTTTAACTCTGATGCGGCAAGTGGTGACTATGCGGCTAACTTTAGTGTTCAACAGGGTGGTTTTGACAAGGTTATTCTTGAAGCAACTGGCAACGGGAACGGGCCAAATACCGCAGACAACAGTGACTTTACCGTCAAATCTATCACCTTTACTGGGGCTGACTCCTCCATTCCAATTGCAACAGCAGAGGGGAATTTAGGCGCACTCTATGGTGCTGATGGCCCAGGAAGTATCGTTCTTAATGGTGCAGAGAGTGGTCTAGAAACGCTTGATGGCATGGCTATTAGTGTTGCGATTGATCCTCAAAACCCAAACAGGTTAGTCGGTGAAGCGAACGGCGAGTTGGCATTTGAAGTTCAATTAACGCCAAGTACCGGGAAGTGGGAATTCTTCCAGTACGTACCTTTGACCGCTCCAAGTGGTGATGGTGATATCGACTTCAGTTACACGATTACCGATAACGATGGTGACAGTAAAGCGGGGAATTTTGCGGTTAATCCATATGCGCCTCAGATTGTTGAAGGCGTCACGCTTAATGTTTCTGAAGAGGGTTTGGGTAATGCTATTGCCGATGACTTCGCGTTGAATGGATTTATGGACACCACAGATTCAACGTTAGATATGGATCAGTTAACACTTGGTCAAACCGTTGACTCTGTCGCACTGAATGTCCCAACTGCGAACCTAACCAGTAACGGTGAGGCAATCACATGGACCTTGGCCAACAACGACCAATTGCTTGTTGGTTCAGCGGATGGAGAAGAGGTTATTAAGATCTCGGTTAGTGATACGGGGGCAATCTCTACTGAACTCCTTGGTCCAATAGATCACCCAGATACTTCTGGCGAGGACTCTTTAAACATTGAGGTTCCTGTCGTTGTTTCGAATGCACTTGGCTTGACGAACTCTGCGGTAGCAAATGTTGTTATTGAAGATGATTCACCTGATTCGACATCCATTGTTCATGATGTGGTCGCGGAAACAAAAGAGAGCGCTAACGTTCAATTGATTATGGATGTTTCAGGCTCGATGCGTACGGGTAATCGCCTTCAAATAATGAAGGACTCGGCAACTCAGTTATTAAATCAGTACGAATCGATTGGCCAGACTCGGGTTCAAATCATCAAATACAGCGGTTCGGCAACAACGTACGCTATTGCTGGGGCAACATGGTTAAGCGTAGATGAAGCGAAAGCGTACATTGATACACTCACTGCTGGCGGTGCAACTAACTACAATCGCGCAATTAATGAAGCGAAGGACTCTTGGGATGATGCGGGTAAATTACCTAGTGCATCAAACGTGAGCTACTTCTTATCTGATGGTCAACCAAATCCAGCCTCATCATTCATCAACGATGCTCGTGAGAACAGCTGGATAGATCACTTGACCGATTCTGATAATCAGATCACAGCGCTGGCTTATGGCATGGGCGTGAACCTGATGCCTGATCAGTTAGACCGTGTTGCTTACGATGGTTTCTTGAACCAAGACCTTGATGGTGTAGTCGTGCCTGACGTAACTCAGCTGCCTCCAGTAATGTTGCAGTCTGTGATTCAACCTGTTGGTGGTAACCTCATGTACACCACATCACCGGATACAGGTATTGGTGCAGATGGCGGTTACATCAGCGAAATAGAACATGACGGTGTCACTTATTCATTTGACGGTACAGACTTGACGGTTGTAGACAACAACAACGACATCTCACATGCGTTTGACGATATCACGAAGTTGCTCACTATCTACATCGATAGTAAGCACTCGTTGGAAGTCGATTTGAATGATGGCGCATATGCCTTCTATGGAGCGGTAGGCGACACAATAGAACCGTTAGACTTCGATTACGTACTGACCGATAACGATGGTGACCAATCTGAAAATACACTTCAGTTTGTGATTGACGAAAATGGTGGCGTAAACGCGGCGAGCGGTGGTACTGCGAACATCATCGAAGCGGAAGTGGATGTAAGCCATGACATTTTAATTGGTAATGACAACGAAGCGGACATATTTAGATGGGTTAATGACTCACTAGATTCCGGCACGGACTTGGTGCGTGGCTTTGAACGAGACCTCGATACTCTAGATCTAAACCAAGTTGTCGAAGATGCAGGGCATAACACCATTGAAGAGCTGCTCAATAGTATCGACCTAAATGTGGACGGCGAAGATCTATCGCTTGAAATCACCCACAAAGAGGGTAATTCCATCCAAACGATCGTCATTGAAAAAGGAGCTTCCGAGTTTAGCGACTTGATCATCGGAAATATGGACTTTGAAAGAGATGTCTTATCGGCTCTCACGAAAGTTAATTTAGATTCATAATAAAAAAGGGCCAACAGGCCCTTTTTCTATGTTTCAATTCTTTATCGTTGGCTATGACTAAGCCCGATTATAGGACCTTACACGCAAAACCTTTTAGGTAGAAACCTTCTGGGTAAGCCGTATCCGTTGGGTGATCGGCAGCTTGCTCAAAACGCTCTACGAACTTAACTTGGCGGTTTGCATCTACTGCGGCGTCAGCAATGATTTTTTGGAACAGAACTTGGTCCATTAAGCCTGAGCAAGAGTAGGTCAGTAGTGTGCCACCTGGGTTTAGAATTTGCATCGCCAACATGTTGATGTCTTTGTAGCCACGACATGCACCGTTTAGCTGTGCTTTACTTTCTGCAAACTTCGGTGGGTCCATGATCACAACATCGAACTTCGTACCTTGGTCACGGTATTCGCGTAGTAGTTTGAACACGTCAGCGTTTAGGAACACAGCGCGTTTTTTAGAGATATCAAACTCGTTCAGTTCTGCGTTGAACTTAGCAGTGTCTAGAGCTGGTTGTGATACGTCCGCATTGATAACGCGTTTTGCGCCGCCTTTTAGTGCGTACAGACCAAAACCGCCAGTGTAAGAGAAACAGTTCAGAACTTCTTTATCTTTCACGTACTTCATCGCTTGTTGGCGGCTGTCGCGTTGGTCTAGGTAGAAACCCGTTTTATGACCACCAACGATGTCTACGCTGATTTTCACGCCGTTTTCTTCAATCACCACTGATTTTGGTGGCTCTTCACCGTGCAGTACGCCAGTGGTTTCTTTCAAACCTTCTTTCTTACGTACCGCGACGTCTGAACGCTCGTAAACGTTGCAATCAGGGAAACACTCAACCAAAGCATCAACAATCACTTGCTTGTTGTATTCTGCGCCCGCACTTAGAAGCTGACACACAAAGAAGTTTTGGTAACGGTCGATGGTAACCCCAGGCATACCATCAGATTCTGCCGCGATAAGACGGTAGCCAGTTAGGCCATCGCGTTCGATAATGTCTTCACGAAGAAGTTGAGCGTTGTTGAAGCGCTTAACGAAGAAGGCTTTGTTGATTTCTTCTTTTTCAAAACTCCAGATGCGAGCACGAATTTGAGACTCTGGTGAGTACGCTGCTTTAGCTAGCCATTTTCCGTCGTGAGTGAATACATCAACGGTTTCGCCGAGCGCTGGTTCGCCCTCAACTTTACTGATGCCTCGAGAGAAGATCCAAGGGTGCTTGCGCTTAACCGATTTCTCACGACCTTTTACCAAATAGATAGCAGCTGTCATTTCTTTAGCTCTTGTTGAATTTTGAAAGGGGCGTATTGTCCGGGATGTTGCCCGCAAAAGCAATATCCATCGACAATCCAATCATTTGTAGAGGCTTTAATTATAAACTGATGAGTGGAGTAACGGATGGGTTTTCCAGACACAAAAAAGGGCCACCGAAGTGACCCTAGTTATTCGTTTTAGCGATTACGCTTTTAAGCCAGTCAGTAGCGACTCCATGGTGTCACTTTGAGCTCGAAGCTGCTCAACGTTTTGCGACGTTGTGCTGATCATCGTACATACATTGTTTGCTTGTATGCGAATCTCTTCAACGCTTGATGCGATATTGTCTGCCACGACACCTTGCTCCTCAGCTGCTGTCGCAATTTGAATGCTGCTGTCTGAGATAGTTTGGTTCTTGTCTGCTAGTGAGCCGATTTCGTGGTTCACTTCAGCCATCAGAGTTTGGCCTTCGTTCGCATTGTGAACCGTTACTTCCATCAGTTTAGTCAGTGATTGGCTGTTACGTTGTAGCGCTTCAATCATTGCTTGAATCTCTACTGTCGCTTGTTGAGTGCGGCCTGCAAGAGCACGAACTTCATCAGCAACAACCGCAAAGCCACGACCTTGTTCGCCTGCACGCGCCGCTTCAATTGCAGCGTTCAAGGCGAGTAGGTTAGTTTGCTCAGAGATACCGTTGATGGTTGTAACCACTTCATCAATCTGCGCTGCGTTTGCATCTAGCTCTTCAACCGCTTGAGATGCCGATTGGATCTCAGTAGAAAGGTTCGAAATAGAGTGAAGGGTATTTTCCACTTTCACCTGACCTGATTGCGCGACGCTGCGAGCATCATCAGTTTGTGTACTTGAGTCATGAGCCAGTGTTGCTACTTCACGAATCGTGGAAGCCATCTGCTCTGTTGCACTTGCTAGTGAGTTAAGGTGCTCTTGTTGGGTATTAGAGATCTCAGAGCTGTTGTGAATCGAAAGGTTAAGGTCAGAGCTGATTTGCTGCATCAGCGCTACGGATTCTTGAATCGACTGAACCATCTTTTGTTCGCGATCCGCTACTTTGTCGATAGTAATCGCGATTTCGCTGAACTCATCACGAACACGGAAGAAATTCATACGCGCGGTTAGATCACCATCTGCCAGCGTGTTGAGCGCTTTGTTCATCGTAAACATCGCACCACCGATGAAAGTCATGATGTAGTAAACACCCATCGCGATGATGAATAGAGTCACAAGAATAATACTGACTTGCGTTGTAGAAAGTGCGGTCCATAAAGACTGCTCATGGTTTGCTACAAGGCTAAATGCGCCATTCAGCACGGACACGGAATCTGGACCAGTACCAAAGGTAATGGTGTCTGAGCCAGCAATAAGGTTTGCAACTTGAGATTGCGAAAGGTTACCAGCCTCGATTAGCCCTTTCATCAGCATTAATTCTTCCTGATACAAACCAGAAATCATGGAGTCAGCAGCACTGTTTAAGACTAAAGTGAGAATGACCAATGCAAGAAGAGGAAGAAAGAAGAGTAAATAGAACTTTTCTTGAATTTTTAGATGGATGAGATACTTATCAATCCAACGGAAGGGAATTTCTTTCATAATTATTATAACCATATAAAAACCCACTATCCTTAGTGGGGTAAATAGACGCAAATAATATATCACTCAAATATAGGGAGCGGTATACGGATGGTACTAAAGTGTGAGAAGTTTCTGATAGTAGGGCATGTTCAAGGGGTAGGATTTCGATACCACACGTCACATCAAGGTTTGAAGTTAGGTTTAACAGGGTATGCAAAGAATTTGAACAATGGTGATGTTGAGGTAATCGCTTGTGGTACAGAGGCGCAAATCGCAGCGTTTTCGGCGTGGTTGGAGGATGGACCGCGGACGGCAACAGTAGATAGCGTTACCCAAGAGAGTGTATCTTACAAACCTTTCCGCGGATTTAAGATCTTATAGTTTTATAAGCAGTGATCTTTTTAGTCGTGTTTTTGCAAACTAGAGTACTACAAGCATTTCGCTGGTTTTGGCAATCCTGCCAATTTTGTCGCTTGTTTTGCAGGGCCTTTTTTAAATAATTTGAATAGGTACTTACTGTTACCTTTTTCTGGGCCGTGCGCTTTTTCCATTGCCTTCACAAGCATTCGAACTGCTGGTGATGTATTGAATTCTTCATAAAAATTACGCACGAAGTGAACTACTTCTAAGTGAGCTTCGGTAAGTTCGATTTCTTCATCTTTTGCTAGAAGCGCAATCATACCTTCTTCCCACTGGGTGTGATCAAGTAAGTAACCTTGAGAATCGGTTTCTATTTCTTTGCCGTTGTATACGAACATCGCTTTGTATCCGCTAAGTAAACACTGGTGTGTATAGGGTAGCGTAGAGCGAAGCTTAGACTCAACAAAAGAATCTATGAAAGCTTCTGAGCGAAGTAAATTTACACAATCGAGAGCTCACGTAAAGGTAAAGGCGTTGAGCCTAACTACTTTTTCATTATTCACAAAAATGTAAGTTTATTCACGTTGTTGGAAAATTATCGGGGTGAGTATTTTGGTATCTGCATTTTTATGCTGAATTTGGAATAATGTCTCTGTTTTATTAGTGGGAATAGAGCAGAGTTATCGTTATTTCACTGCCTTTTGTTTTATTCAGCTATTGCTGGCGATGTGTATCGCACTTTATCGTTACTGAACGTGAACTTTTTCATTGTTCGTTTACCTTTTTGATAGCACTACTCAACAATGAAGGAAATCGAATGACAAGCCGTGTCTATGTTTTAGCTCAATTTAAACCAAAAGAAGGAAAAGAAGCCGAGTTATTTGAAGTACTCAAAGCACTAGAGCCAGACTCCTATCGAGAAGAGGGATGCATCCAATATATGCTCACTCGGCAAATTGATCACCCCAGTGCGATGAAAAATGACTATCCGATTGTGTTTAATGAAATTTGGGAAGATGCAGAATCTTGGGCAGCGCATGGGCGAAGAAAGCAGATTCAACATTTCTTTGAAACTCAAGTGAAAGCCGAGACAGGATTAGTTGAAGACGCGATGGTTACGGCATACAGCGATGAAGGGTATGACTACGATGCGCCCATCTATGAACCAGAATAGACACTGCTAAAAAGTGAAAAGAAAAAGCCCGAAGTATAACTTCGGGCTTTTGAGTCTTGGATTCAATCTAACGAATTAGTCGTCGTTCATGATGCCTAGAATGCTTAGTAGGCTGATGAAGATATTGTAGATTGAAACGTATAGCGTAATCGTTGCAGAGATGTAGTTTGTTTCACCGCCACGGATGATGCCTTGCGTAGTCATCAAAATAGCCATGGTAGAGAAAACAATAAACAAGCTGCTCATTGCTAGGTGCAGGATAGTTGATTGGATGAAGATGCTCGCAATCATGCCCACTACTAGAACAACGAATAGAGACAACATCAGGCCACCCATCATAGATAGGTCGCGTTTGGTCGTTAGAGCGTAAGCAGAAGCTGCCATGAATGACAGTGCGGTACCGCCAAGTGCAGTAAGAACCACATCGCCCATACCAGCACCGATGTACATGTTTAGAATTGGACCGATGGTGTAACCCAAGAAACCAGTAAATAGGAATGTGAATACCAAACCCATGCTGTTGTTACGGTTCTTTTCAGTCAAGAATAGTAAGCCGTAGAAACCAACCAACATCAGGATAATGCCCGGACGTGGCAAGTTAAACGCCATTGAAACGCCAGCAACCAGTGCTGACCATAGTAAAGTCATTGAAAGTAGTGCATATGTATTACGCAATACTTTGTTGGTTTGTAGAGCACTCTCTTGAGTAGTAGTGCGTGAAAACATAGGACTGTTCATAATCTTCCTCTATAAGGGACCGTCTTATCTTTGATATATAGACATATATGGGCCCGAAAGTTCAAAAAATCAAGCCCGACACGTCTATCTCTAGAACAAAATAATAATAGAAATAGTGTGTTATGTATGTGGCAACTTGTAACACAATATTACTGCCTTGCATAGTTAGGAAGGGCTTGGCAATCAAAGGGATGAAGGTTACCTCACGAACTTTTTTGTAAAATCGAACAAATTTACAACGTATTGAATCAACTGGATTTTAGTAACATCGACCTGAGGCAAACAAAAAGCGCCGATTTTTTCGAATCGACGCTTCACTTTTTTAGCGTTTTTTGCGACTAATTAATGATGAAGAATTTGCGCGAGGAAGTTCTGGGTTCGATCCGATTGCGGATTCTCGAAGAAGTCGACAGGGTTATTCTCTTCGATAATTTCACCTGCATCCATGAAGATAACTCGATCCGCAACTTCTTTCGCGAAGCCCATTTCGTGTGTTACACAAAGCATGGTCATGCCTTCTTCAGCCAGTTCAACCATTACATCAAGAACCTCGCGTACCATTTCTGGATCGAGCGCTGATGTCGGTTCATCAAACAACATTACCTTTGGGCTCATGCAAAGAGAGCGTGCAATCGCTACACGTTGTTGTTGACCTCCTGAAAGCTGACCTGGATACTTATCTGCTTGATCTGGGATCTTAACACGCTCTAGGTACTGCATCGCGATGGCTTCCGCTTCTTCCTTTGGCATCTTCTTCACCCAAATTGGGGCAAGTGTACAGTTCTCGAGGACCGTTAGGTGAGGGAAAAGATTAAAGTGTTGGAAACACATGCCGACTTCGCGACGAACGGCTTCGATGTTCTTTAGGTCTTCGGTTAATTCGGTGCCTGACACATAGATGTTGCCTGCTTGATGTTCTTCCAAGCGGTTGATACAACGAATCATGGTCGATTTGCCAGAGCCAGAAGGACCACAGATAACAATCTTTTCGCCTTTCTTTACATCGAGGTTGATGTTCTTTAGTACGTGAAACTCACCATACCACTTATTCATGTCCTTCAGCTGGATCATATAGTCTTGTTGTTGCGTCATAATACGTCCTTGATCTTGATGAGTTATCGTTTGTGACCGGTATGAAGTCTATTTTCGAGCCATATCGAGTAGCGTGACATGCCAAAACAGAATACCCAAAACACTAACGCGACAAATACATAACTTTCTGTAGCGAAGCCTAACCATTCAGGGTCAGTGTTCGCTGCTTGTCCTATACCCAGTACATCAAACATACCGATAATAAGCACAAGGCTGGTGTCTTTGAACAAACCAATAAAGGTGTTCACGATAGAAGGGATAGTAATTTTAAGAGCTTGAGGCAAGATGATCAGCCCCATCTTTTTCCAATAGCTTAAACCCAACGCATCGGCGGCTTCGTACTGGCCCTTTGGAATGGCTTGTAAGCCACCACGAACCACTTCTGCCATATAAGCGGCACTAAACATCACAACACCAATTAGGGCGCGGATGAGCTTGTCTGTTTCTGAGCCTTGGGCAAGAAAGAGCGGGAGCATGACGGACGCCATGAAGAGTACTGTAATTAAAGGTACCCCACGCCATACCTCAATATAGATAGTACAAATACTGCGGATGATCGGCATATCGGAACGACGGCCTAACGCTAACGCCACACCAATAGGTAAGGAGACAACGATACCGACTAAGGCGATGATCAGAGTAACCAGCAAGCCACCCCATTTGTGTGTTTCAACCACTTCTAAGCCAAATACCCCGCCATACAACAATGCTGCGATAATGAACGGATAAATGTTCACAAAGAACAACCAAATCCAAATACGTTTTGGAGTCTTTTCGTAAGCAAGGAGTACTGTGAATATCGCCAAGGTAATGTAGAACAGACGTGGCCGCCACAGTTCAGCTTCTGGATAGAAACCGTACATAAACTGTTCCCAGCGTACACTGATAAATACCCAACATGCGCCTTCACGGGAACAGTCATCTCTCGTTGTGCCAACCCAATCGGCATTAATGAATGCCCAATCCGCAATGTTCCAAAGTGCAGAAAACACGATGTAGGCAAGGATGATGGTAACAACCGAGTTAACTGGACCATTGAATAGGTTTTTGCGCAGCCATCCCACAATACCGACGGTATTGGACGGAGGTGGGAGATCAGGCTGAAATTGATGTGTGCTCATATTATCTCTCCACCAGCGCTACTTTTCGGTTGTACAAGTTCATCAACGCCGACGTTATCAAGCTCAATGTTAGGTATACACCCATCGTCATTGCGATGATTTCGATCGCTTGTCCAGTCTGGTTCAGCGTTGTACCGGCAAAGACCGAAACAAGGTCTGGGTAGCCGATTGCCATTGCCAACGAAGAGTTCTTCGTCAAGTTCAAGTATTGGCTTGTTAGAGGAGGGATAATGATTCGCAATGCTTGCGGAATCACCACCAGTTTCAATGTTTTTGCTCTTGGTAAGCCCAGCGACATAGCGGCTTCGGTCTGACCATGATTCACTGCATTAATACCAGATCGAACAATCTCAGCAATAAACGATGCAGTGTAAACACTTAGCGCTAACAGAAGGGCTGCGAGCTCCGGAATAATGCTGATACCACCGCGGAAGTTGAAGCCTTTTAATTCTGGGTACTCCAAAGAGATCGGCATGCCTGTTACAAAGTAAACCACCAAAGGCAGACCAATCACTAGACCGAACACAATTCGTCCCATTGGTGTTTGTTGGCCTGTTAATCGCTGTTTGTTTTTAGCCCAACGATTGATTAAGAAACTTGCAATGACACCTATGATGAGTGCTGCAACCACAAGACCACCGCCAGCTTCAATTACCGGTGAGGGGAAGTAAAGACCGCGCACATTCAGGAAAACGGATTCGCCAAGACTTAAGCTTTGTCTTGGAGATGGAAGGGCTTGTAGAACCGCGAAATACCAAAAAAAGATCTGTAAAAGTAGAGGGATATTTCGGAACGTTTCAATGTAAACAGCCGCCAAACGACTGACCAGCCAGTTAGAAGAAAGGCGTGCAATCCCCATAACGAAACCTATGACGGTTGCGAGGATAATACCCAACACAGACACGAGTGCAGTATTAAGTAAGCCAATGACAAACGTACGCCCATAAGAGAACGTTTCGTCATATTCGATGAGTGTGAGTCCAATACCAAAGCCCGCTTCTTGATTAAGGAAACCAAAGCCGGTGGCGATACCACGAGCGTCGAGATTGGTTAGTGCATTGTTGATGATTGTGTAAAAGAAAAATACCAGTGCGGCGATGGCAATGATCTGGAAAATAGCAGAGCGAAAAGCTGGGTTATAAATCAGACTCTTGCTTCCGCTTGGTTTGGACATCGTACTTTGCGATGCATTATTCGTCGGTTTCATACAGCGATAACCTCAAACCCTTATATAGAATAGATTCAGCCAAGAAAAAGGGCGGCATGCACCGCCCTTATTTAACTCGTTTCTATCGGATAGGTGGTGCGTACATAAAGCCGCCTGCATTCCACAGCGCATTTACGCCGCGAGAAATCTTAAGAGGCGAACCAGTACCTACCGTACGCTCAAAGCTCTCACCATAGTTACCGACTTGCTTGATAACTTGGTAACCCCAATCGTCACGGATACCTAGACCTTTACCTTTAGGGCCGTCAACACCAAGAATGCGTTTGATGTTTGGATCTTTAGATTTCAACATTTCATCGGCGTTCTTAGAACTGATGCCATATTCTTCCGCATTCACCATTGCAAATAGCGTCCATTTAGCGATGTTGAACCATTGATCATCACCTTGACGAACAACAGGACCTAGTGGTTCTTTTGAAATGATTTCTGGAAGTACGGTTGCTGAAGAAGGGTCTTTAAGGTTTAAGCGAAGGGCATAAAGGCCAGATTGGTCAGTAGTAAGAACATCACATCGACCAGCATCAAAACCTTTAGAGGTTTGCGCGGCGGTATCAAATACCACTGGCTTGTAAGCCATACCTTGGTTACGGAAGTAATCAGCTAGGTTAAGCTCTGTGGTTGTACCTGATTGCACACATACAGAAGCGCCATCAAGTTCTTTTGCACTAGAGATACCTAGATCTTTCTTCACCATAAAGCCTTGACCATCGTAGTAGTTAACGCCTACGAAGTTCAAACCAAGAGCAGTGTCGCGATGAAGTGTCCAGGTGGTGTTACGTGAAAGCACATCGATTTCACCCGATTGTAAAGCTGTGAAACGTTCTTTCGCGGTTAGGGGTACATATTTAACTTTCGTTTTATCCCCAAGAACGGCTGCGGCCAGTGCTTGGCAATATTCTACGTCGATACCTTCCCATTCACCTTTAGAGTTAGGGTTTGAGAAACCAGGTAGACCGGTACTTACGCCACAAGTGATAAAACCTTGTTTTGTGACTTTGTCCAGAGTCGTGTCTGCTGCTTGCGCTGATGTCGTCATCATGGCAGTAGAAGCCGCTACGACGGAAGCAAGAACTGTGAGTTTATTTGCCATTTGTATCCTTCCTGTATGATCCATGTTTAATCAGGAGCGACCTGATACAACGTGTCCAATTTATTTGTGTTATCGTCCTATCTGGTTGATTTTCAATGAAACGGTAATCGACAAATCAACCAGTTATAAGCGTAGGTAAGGATCTGCTAATTCTCAAATATATAATTTAAAAAGAGTTTTGGAGAGAACTTACAAAGAACCTTGCGATTTAGAATGGCGAAATGTTAAATGTTTGTAAATAGTGCAACTGGTTGTCAAATTAGTGCATCAGAACAATCACTAAAAGAGTGTCAAAAACAAAAGGATAATAATTTGTTATTAAAAGTATCATTAGTAGAGGCGGGCTGAGTAAGCCGAAAATTTGAACAAAAATTATTTGTGACATCGAAACTAGGTGAACAGGTTGCCCTGTTTTTGGTAGCATGAATTTCGACAGTTATTTGAAGTAATCATGGATTGAAATGCGATATTTTCCTCTGTTCTTAGATTTAGTAGATAAACCCGTGCTGGTTGTAGGCGGTGGTGAAGTAGCAAGCCGTAAAGTAGAAGCCCTACTTAAAGCTGGCGCGGACGTTACGATTGTCTCCCCAAGCCTTGTCTACTTTCTTGATAAGCTTGCGCAAGAGCAACAAGTGCGATGGATTCAACGTTTTTATTCTAGTGACATTGTCACGAAATCGTTCATTCAAGTTTGGGCAACCACGGATAATCCAGAGTTAAACCATCAGGTTTACAAAGACGCTAAAGAGCTTGGCATATTAGTTAACGTTGTTGATGACAAGCCGTACTGTGATTTTATTACGCCTTCAATGATTAATCGTGGCCGCATTCAAATTGCCATTTCAAGTGGTGGCGCGTCTCCTGTTTTGATTCGAAATATTCGTGAAAAGCTTGAAGCTATTCTTCCGCAAAATATGGGATTGATGGCGGAGTTCGCTAACTCCAAACGCAATTCGATTAAAGAGGCACTACCGAGCGTCGACTTACGCAGGAAATTTTGGGAAAGTTATTTCTCTCATCCAGAAGTAGAGAACGCTCGCGATAATCGCGAATTGGAAATCATTTATCAACAAACCATGGCAAAACCTTTGGACGAGGAGGGAAGCTGTACCTGGATTCAAGTTGGGCAAGATGTCGAAATGCTGCCTATCAAAGCAGTCCGTTACATGCAGCAAGCCGAACTTGCCTTGTATTCGACGATGTGCGAAGTGGACGTCATGGAGTTGGTAAGAAGGGATGCTGAACGTGAACCTTTTAGAAGTGCCACCGAACTTTCTGATATGTTGACTAAAGCGAGAAAAGAAAACTTACGTGTGTGCGTGTTTGTACCTTCAGGGACGAGTGAATTCTCTTTATTGCAAGGGCAAGACCTAGTTATCTGATTATTTTGCATATAGTTTACGGACATAAAAAACGCCGACGAATAACTCGTCGGCGTTTTCAATTCTCGGTTTCCTCAATCGACAGGTGTTAATTGAGGAACCGAATTAATCACGGAAGTTGTTGTACTGAAATGGGATACCCATATCTGCTTCACGGATCGCTGCAATCGTCGCTTGGAGATCATCGCGCTTCTTACCTGTTACGCGAACTTTGTCGCCTTGGATAGAAGCTTGAACTTTAAGCTTTGCGTCTTTGATTAGCTTAACCACTTTCTTTGCGGTTGGTGTATCAATGCCTTGGCGGAAAGCAACGTTTTGGTGCCAGTTTTTACCTGTTGCTTCTGGATTTTTTGCGTCCATAGCATTTGCATCAATGTTGCGTTTAGCCAAGTGGCTACGCAGAATGTCACGCATTTGCTTAAGCTGAAACTCGCCTTCTGCTGACACTTTTACATTTTCTTCTACTAGCTCAAAGCTCGCATTCACATTGCGGAAATCGAAACGAGTAGACAGTTCACGGTTAGCGTTATCAACCGCGTTACGTAGTTCGACGGTATCGATTTCTGAAACAATATCAAACGATGGCATGAAGATTCCTTGATTATCTTGTTATAGGGAAATTACTTACTGGATTTAACTGCGGCTGCCAGCATATCTAGCATGGTTACAGTATCATCCCAACCTAGACATGGGTCAGTGATCGATTGACCGTAAGTTAGGTTGTTAATATCAGTCATTGGTTGATTGCCTTCAATAATGAAGCTCTCTGCCATAATACCAGCAATACGTGTGCTGCCTGACTTAATTTGGTCGCAAATGTCTTGAGCAACATCGATTTGTTTACGGTGTTGTTTTTGGCAGTTTGCGTGACTGAAATCGACGATCAAACGCTGCGGCAAATCGAACTCTGCTAGCGCGTCACAAGCTTGCTTAACAGAAGCTTCGTCAAAGTTAGGGCCTTTCTCACCACCACGAAGAATAATGTGACCGTAAGGGTTGCCGCTAGTGCGGTACACCGTCATACGCCCATTCTTGTCTGGGGAGTAGAAGTAATGTGATGCTTTAGACGCACGAATCGCATCGATGGCAATTTTCACGTTGCCGTTAGTACCGTTCTTGAAGCCAACTGGGCAAGATAGGGCAGACGCCATTTCACGGTGAATTTGCGATTCAGTCGTACGAGCACCAATTGCGCCCCATGTGATCAAATCAGCAATGTACTGGCCTGTAATCATATCAAGAAACTCAGTAGCAGTCGCAAGACCAAGCTTGTTGATATCCAGTAGCAGTTTACGCGCTTTGTGAAGACCGGCTTCAAGCGCATAAGAACCATCTAGGTTAGGGTCAGTAATCAAACCTTTCCAACCAACTACTGTACGCGGCTTTTCAAAGTATGTACGCATAACGATGAACAGTTCGTCTTTGTACTGATCTTGAATTTCGCTAAGACGCGTCGCGTAGTCAATTGCCGCTTCAGTGTCATGCACTGAACATGGGCCAACGATAGCAAGGATACGGTCATCCTCACCAGTTAAAATCTTTTCAATTTGTCGACGAGATTGAGCGATACGGTCAGCTACATCATCAGTGATTGGATGTACACTACCTAGCTCTGCGGGTGTCGGCATTGGACCCAAAGGTTGGGTTCTCAATTCATCTGTTTTTATAGGCATGTTATAGCTTTATTCTCTATTGCGAAGCGGTAAAGATAACGGAATTATAGTTAGGAATAAACCGTTTCACGGGATTCTTATCTAGTAAATACCGAATTGTATGTACTGCTGTTGGTATTCATTGGTGTTGCTTATATATAAATGACAAAACATGCTCTGGATATCAATACATAGTTGTTTGAATTTATAACCGTTTTTTCTATTTGCTAACAGAATAATTGTGCCAAATCGTAAGCAAAGCGTTGTAGGTTGGGAGTTTCATATATTGTGACCATGTCACGCGAAAATGCGCAAACGATTTGTTTTTTAACCAAGATCGATTTCTCGTTAACATTTCTTTGACATCTTTGAAGTTTGTTGATTGACTGGTCAGACTAGTTTAAAGGGAGTTTAAAAATGTTTTCAGCGGTTCGTCGTGCAAACCTTTACCTCAATCTGTTTGGCTTTTCAAAAGTGCCTTTAATTTGGCTATGTCGACCGAAGATCCTTGCGATTGATGATCAGCATGTCGAAGTAAGAATCCCGCTCAAGAGAAGAACCAAGAATCATCTTAATAGTATGTATTTTGGCGCATTGGCTGTTGGGGCAGATGTTGCTGGTGGCTTTCTTGCTATGAGTAAAGCACAAGAGCAAGGAGAGAAGATTTCACTCGCGTTTAAAGGAGTAAGTGCTGAATTCTTAAAACGTCCTGAGGGTGACGTACACTTTGTCTGTCATGATGGCCCTGTGATTGATGAAATGCTCAAAATCACGCTAGAAACCGGTGAACGCGTTAATCGAGATGTGAAGATCACCGCATTGTGTCCAAAGATTAATGGTGATGAACCAATGGCCGAGTTCTCTTTAACGCTCTCCATCAAAAAAGCAGCCCAAAAGCAGGCTGCTTAACTTAAGAATGGTGACTGACGTTAGTTTAATTCAATTCTATTTTCTCAATAGACACGATTTTCGAACGGTTTAACACGACTTTCCAACGATAGAAGACAGGCTCGTCAGTGTGGTTGTCTTCTTTCACAATCACGTTGACCAAGTGTCGCTTCTCTACAGACTCTTTACTCACTTGCCCTTCGTTCAGGCGATATACGCGGTTAGAGCTTTTGTCCATCAAACGGATAATTGGGCGTAAACTGATGTTTAGCGTTTCACGAGTTTGTTCATAGCCACTCAAAAATAACGACGTCGCCATCTCAGTTTTTGCATGGTAATGAAGAATTTGTTCTTCACGCTGCACGACGCGTTTCTTACGAATTTTCTGAATGCGATCAGGCAAGCTCGAAAGGGAACGATAGTCCAACCATTCCAATTTTCGACCCACCACTTTCTTTGTTGTCGGGTCCATGTACTTCTTACGCCACTTCGGTTTGCCTTTGCGGATCCAACGCCACATCGCGTCGCGTAGGTCATCTTTAAAGATTTCACGTAGAGCATAGATAAACGACATCGCAATGATAAAAGATGCAGAAATCTCTCCTAAGTAATCTCGGGCAAGAATAACGGTACTTGTGACCACGACCATCACCAAGCCCGTGGCTATGCCTTTAATCGCACGCTTGATGTTGTTTCCCATCGACATCGTTTTTTCGCTTAAAACGATAGGGTGCTCAATCAAACGTCTCAGCAAACGCATTTTATTCGACAAACGAGTTACATCTTCAACGACACTCGGCGAGTTATAGTTGTTGAGTTTACGGTGGGCTTGCTCTTTCTCACATAAAGTAATCAGACGATCTTTAATTGTGCTGTAATCGCCTTCGCGAGGAAGGTGCGCGACAAGAGACAAAAATTTTTGCTCAGTGTACCAAGACAAGTAGTTATCAATGTTCACGTAATAACGCTTGAGATTTTCTTCATAAGGAATGGAACGTCTCAAACGCTTAAGAATGTCGATAGTCAATTCGATGACTTCATCCACTTCTTCTGCGGTAACACTGTCGTTGTCATGCTTATTCAATGCTGCAACGGCCTTATCCAGAGCTGTGACGTATTGATACGCAAACAAACTCAAACTTACGCGATACTGTCGATTAGATAGGCGCCCTCGTTTGGCCAAGCGGCTATGCACGAGAGGGAGTAGCACTTCTGTACTGTAGTAAGAACGTTTTTGCGTGATGGAAGTGTAATAGAACTCAGACTCGCTGATGATGTCGGAGTTTAAACCTAATTCACCAGGCACAAAAATATAGATATCAAGATCAAGCGTTTTGCTCTTTGCCAATGCGTGGCTAATTTTTAAGGTTATCGAATCCTGTTTGTCGACGGTGACCAAGGAAGGCTCCTGATTTTGCTAAAGCATCCTATACCCATAAGCGTCCATTAAGCACAATAACTTAAGGTCGACTAGGATAAGTAGTTGAACGACGACAGCATAGCAGAGAGGATGGTATTTCTCTCTGATTTTCTTGTCAGTTTGGGTATAATTCCCAGTAAATTTAAAAAGAGACAAATTCAATGATTAAAATTGGTCAAATTAACAGCTTAGAAGTCACTAAAACGGCTGATTTTGGCGTATTTTTGGATGGTGATGATTACGGTTCAGTCATGCTGCCTAATAAATATGTACCAGAAGGTACGAATGTAGGCGATCATATTGACGTATTTCTTTACTTTGATTCAGAAAGTCAGCTAGCTGCGACCATTGATAAACCCATTGCTCAGGTTGGCGAGTGGGGCCTAATGCAAGTCGAAGGTGTCAGTAGCACTGGTGCTTTCGTAAATTGGGGCATCAAAGAAAAAGATCTTCTTATCCCGTTTAGTGAGCAACGTGCGCGCTTTACCGCTGGTCAAAACATTCTGGTTTACGTGTACACAGATAAAGCATCTGGTCGTATTGTCGGTACAACTAAGTTCAATAAGTGGCTGGATAAAACGCCAGCAAACTATGAAGTGAACGAAGAAGTTAACCTAATCATCGCAGAACGTAGCCAACTTGGTTATAAAGCGATTGTGAACGGCGAGCATTGGGGAATGATCTTCCCATCGGATGTGTTCGGTAAGCTGTTTATTGGTAAAAAGTTGAAAGGCTACATTAAGCAAATTCGCGAAGACGGCAAAATCGACCTTGCGCTACAAAAAGTAGGCGTGGCGAAAATGGATGATCTTTCGAGTAAAATCCTAGAGCTTTTAGAGAAGAAGGGTGGTTTCCTACCTCTAAACGATAAATCTACGCCAGAAGCGATTTTTGCAGCTTTCCGTACAAGTAAAGGCACGTTCAAAAAAACCATCGGCGGTTTGTACAAGCAAGGTAAGCTCGTGATTGAAAAAGACGGTATTCGTCTCGCTGAATAGAGCTTTAAGTTGCTGGTGGCGGAGGTTCATCAAGTTCAAACTCGATTTGGACGAAAATAGCAGTCAAAAAAATGGCCCAAACTCGTCCTTATTTTGGGCCTAGGGGAAACGGCTCCTTTCATAGAGCCTGCGCTAAACTTTTGACCAACACATCTTGTTGGTGAACATAGAGAGAAATGCCGTTTCAAAGCGATGCTTTGATATCTTCAGTTTAGTACAGGGGACTCGAATCGCTAGTGAACCCAGTTCCAATCATGCCTTAGAACCAAAAAGCCATCGTAAATACGATGGCTTTTCATTTGTTTATAGCATTTCACTTTGCTACTAAAATAAGTTCTTATCTCGCACTAATTCTCGTGGAAGGCCGTTTTTAATGCGGTTACTTACCCATTTACCAAGGCCAATGATCGCGCCTTCGTACTTCACTAATACTTCGCCTTTGCCGGTTTTCATCTCAGCTGGAATGTTTTGAGGGCGAACGTCTCGGCCCATATACCATTCACGAGCTTCGTCGATCGTAAGCTCAATCGCATTTTTCTCTAAACCTGTCGCCAGCGCCGTTGCTACTTGATGTTGCCAACGGTAGCCATTCTTATGCGCTTCGGCAATCTTGATACCCATGCGAGAGAAACGCAGTTCGCCAATCATCGGCTCTAGTGCGTCTGGGAAAAGCCACACATCTTTATCACGAATCCAAACCGTACTGTCTTCAGGTAACTTGATTTCCATTGCGCTTTGAAGCTGGTTAGCGATATCAGTGGATTCTTTGTTAGACGCTTTAACAAATGGGAATTTACCCATGCGTTTTTTGACTTTTGGTGCTTCTACGGCAGCAAGCTTACGTATACGTGCAACAAAGAAACCCTCACAGTCATACACTTGAGGGAAGATGTGTAAGAAGCCTTCTTCAGTCAACGCCGCCTCGGCATTATTAAACAGATCTTTTAAGCTCTCGAATTCAACCGCGTCACCAAATGTTTCTTTAAGATGATGGCAAACTTGTTGGTTTTCTTCCGTGCTCAACGTGCAGGTTGAATAAACCATCACGCCGCCGGGTTTAAGAGCGTGGAACGCACTTTCGATCAAATCTTTTTGAGTGTCTGCAATTTCAATGACTGATGTTTGCGTCCAGTTCTTCATTGCGTCTTCATCTTTACGCACTGTACCTTCACCGGAACATGGTGCGTCTAACAGAACGGCATCAAATTGTTCTGGTAGCCAGCCACCAAACACACGACCGTCGAAGTTACTTAATGCTGCGTTACGCACACCACAACGTTCGATGTTTGCGTGTAGCACTTTTACACGACTTGCCGCGTATTCATTCGCGACCAAAACGCCTTCATTGTTCATTAAGGCAGCTATTTGAGTTGTTTTAGAGCCCGGAGCCGCAGCGGTATCGAGCACTGCGTCATACGATTCGTCATTCATGAATAAGGCGGATACCGGCATCATTGAGCTGGCTTCTTGAATATAAAACAACCCAGACATGTGTTCTGCGGTATTGCCTAATGGTACGAGCGATTCATCTGCTTCGATCCAAAAACCAGTCTCACACCAGGGTACAGGAGATAACTTCCAACCTTTTGCCTTTGCTCGCTCTAAAAACGCCTCTACGCTGACTTTCAACGTATTAACGCGAATACTCTTGCGCAACGGCTTTTGGCACGACGCTACGAAGTCATCCATGTTGAGGTGAGCAGGAAGAATAGTTTTGATTTTTTCCAGAAATGCTTCTGGGATGTAAACATTAGGATGCAAAGTGGAATCTCGATTGCAGAATTTGCTGCAAATGATATACGAAACTGGGTTAGAAACGAATAGCCACAAAGGCTACGGTAATAAAAAGAGCAGCGATTGCTGCTCTTTAGTCTATCTTGGTTATCTATGAATCATGGTTTGGGGATCGCTGTGCGCCATTCCAACCAACTCTCTTCAGCTTGAGGGTACAAGTAGAAAGAGTGACCTTTTTTTGCTGCTGGTGGAATTTGAGATTGCTCTGGTGTTGAGAAAGCGATACCACCACGTACAAGGCTATCAATTGTACCTGCTTTAATGTTTGCTCCACCTAAACCAATCGAAACATCAACGCCAGACACGTTCCAGAATACACTGTTCTGACGAACTAGGTAGGCATATTCTGGCTGAATTTCAATCTGGGTAATCACACGATCAGCGAATTCTCCTAAATGCACATCCGTTACCTGACCAACTTCCATTTGACGGTATAGGATAGGGGTGCCAATCTGTACTGAGCCACGCTGTTCACTTTGTAAGGTAAAACGTATCCCTTGTGAGCGCGCATTACCTTTCTCTAGATCAAATTTGAATGCTGCTGCACCTTGGCCCGGTTCCACGCTAATGGATTTAGACACTAATGCGCCTAGGTTTTTAACACCGCCTAAGCCAATTTCTGGTTCAGTTAGCCAAAAGTGTGACCCGGTAACGGCAATATCTTTCACATATTCAGGCAAAATACGGGCAGTCACTTCAACCATTTCTCGGCGGAAGTTAGGGACCACTAAAGTGACTTCACCGACTTTGACACCTTGGTATTTTATTGGCATCCCTTTGCTTACTTCCTGAGAACCGTCTGTTTCCAAAGCGATGACACGTCCAAACTTACGCGCTTGCTTTTGATCTTGATAGAGCTTCCAGCGTTGGCCAATTTTGTTCTCAATACCTGGAATTGAATCGAACGCGATACCGCCTTTAATTAAGGATTTAAGCGGGTGTGCCTTAACGGTGATTCCAGCAAGTGAAGCGTCGACCTCAACGCCTGAGCGATTCCAAAATACGGTTTGAGCCGTAATCAGATGTGCGTAGCGGTTTTCAATCGTGGCTTTTACGATGACGCCACCATCGACTAAATTGAAATCAGACACGCTGCCCACGGGCAGATTTCGGTAGAGCAGAGGACTGCCTTTCGAAATCGGAGGCAACTCAGAAGCAAATAAGTTAAGCGTTTTCGAACCACTCTGGTTGTATTGCGCTAATTCAGCTAAAGATTCACTTTGGAATAGTTGGTACTCTTTTTGAATCTTTTCCGCGCCTTGGCTAACAAAGCTGATTGAACCTGCTAACAGTTGTTTGGCCGGTGGGACCGTCACACTGAGGCCCGATTCGGTGAGCTCGGCCGATGCACTGCCTGTTACATAGAAGCGGTTGTTGGATTTGATGAGGTGTTTGTATTCTTGATCAATCAACACATCCATGAAAACTTCATGATTCGCTTGCTGAGCTTTCTCTTCATCGAGTAGCCCTACTTTAATGATTGAACCCACAACAATGCCTTTGTAGAGGACGTTTGCACCGCTATCTAAGCCGAATGAGTTATCCGAAACAAGGCGAATCGCGATCGATTTCTCCTGCTGCTGATTAAAGACGTTTTTACGAATAGCAGTAAACTGACGTGCACGTTCACCTTCACCTGGAACGATGGTTAAGAAATTGCCACGAACAAGGTTAGCGATATTTTCGACACCAGAAAGTGATACTTTTGCTTCTTCAAGAACAAAACGTGTACCAGAGGTAAGCATGTCACTGAATGCGGGTTGGATTGCAGCAGAAGCAAGAATGACCTCACGACCTTCAGATAGGTTTAAATCCGTGACTTGGCCGACTTCAATCCCACGATACATGATCGGAGCACCTTCAGCGCTGATTTTGTTGTCATCTGGAAGGGCAATTTTGATTGCGATACCACGGCCTGCGGTTTTAAGGTCTTTATATAAACGAAATTCTTTATAATCTTCGACTGGCTCACCATCGTCTGGTGAGTCGACCGCGATCGCACCACCAAGTAGGGCGCTCATGCTTTCTAGGCGGACATCAACGCCTTCAAAACCGATGCTTGCACCAATACCACTCACATTCCAAAAACGACTGCGGTTGTTGATGATGTGTCGGTATTGATCCTGAATGTTGGCTTGGATCGTAATGGATTTCGCATCTTCGTTTAATTGGTAGCTGTAAACTTCACCAATAGGGATTTTTTTATAAACAATCTGAGAACCAATGGAAACGCCGCCTAAGTCACGACTTTTTAGTTTGATATTGAGCCCTTGAGTGACACGAAGATCAGTCGGTGCGGAATCAAGTGCGTGGAACGACGTTTCAAACTCTTTACTGTCACCCGGTTGGATAGAAATATAGTTACCGGAGACAAGAGCATCTAACCCAGATACACCAGTTAAACTTGCGGTCGGTTTAACGAGCCAAAAGCGTGTTTTCTCATTAAGCAATTTGGTTGCTTCTGGGTAAATGTCTGCATCGACATAAATGCTGCCTAAATCCTCAGACAAGTTGATGTCGCGTACCATACCCACTTCCAAGCCTTGATAGCGAATCGTCGTACGGCCAGCAATTAAACCGGCTGCATCAGAGAAGTGGATTTGTACCCGCTGTCCAGCGTCATGAATGGACTTAACGACGAGCCAACCGGCTAAAATCATCGTCAAGATCGGCAGGAGCCAAAGGGGAGAAATGCCTTTACTCCTCTTTATCTCTGGCTCGTATGACGTTTGAGAACTGTTCTGATCACTCATTAATTGACTCTTTTTCTGATTGTTTTGGGGCTTGGTCCCAGATAAGCCTTGGATCAATGCTCTCCGCGGCGAGCATTGTAAGAACGACAACTACACCAAACGCTACCGCACCGTAGCCTGGTGTGAAATCGAGAATTTGTCCACGATCGACCAATGTCATCATGATAGAGATAACAAACAAATCCATCACGGACCATTTACCGATCCACTTTACTGCAAAGTAAACCATCATTCGCTGTCTTCGAAACACCGAACGTTTAAATTTTATACATAGCAAGATGTAGGTGAGACCAAGGATTTTTGCCACAGGTACGACAATACTGGCAACAAAAATGATCACTGCGATACCGTACATCCCATTTTTGACTAAACCAGCAACGCCCGAAAATATCGTATCTTCTAAACGTTTGCCGTTCGTAAGCAAGATAGAGATAGGGATTAGGTTCGCCGGAAAAATAGCAATGGTTGCTGCGATTAGGTAAGCCCAAGTTTTTTGGATTGAATTTGGCTTACGATGGTAAAGCGCATGATTACAACGGCGGCATTTATCACTTTCTGGTTGAGAAAGGTGACACTCGTGACAATGTACGTCCTTGTGTTTAAAGTCATAGCTCGTCTCAGACTGCCATGACTCCCAGTAGCGACGGACGCTAATACGAGAAATCAACAAAACAGTGAAGATTTGCAGTAGTACGAGGCCGATTAATCCTGGTCCGACGAAAATGTCAGAGTAGTCCTGAAGCTTGAAACAGGAGATTGCGATACTGACCAAAAATACATCCAGCATGACCCAATGTTTAAGGTGTTGGATTAGCCACAGTGAAACCCTAAGTCCTTTAAACCAACGCTTGTGTAATGACCAATGTGCGGTTACGACAGAGCTGCATACGATCAGTGGGGCGAGGGAGCTGCAAAACAGAATTAAGATAGAAAGAAGGACAAAGCCTTCTTGAAACAGCGTAATCATCCCAGATGGCAGTGTTGCCGGTATCATTACACCGAACAGACGAATGCTGATGAAATTAAAAAAATGTGAAGGGATGAACAGGAGAATGCAGGTAACCGCGATAGCAAGATTACCAGACAAGCTTGGACTGCCACCTCGATACAACTCAGTACCGCAGCGTGGGCAGTGCGCATTTCTTCGATTAGGTAAATCGACAATATCGACAGGTAACTCGCAACCTTGGCATAAGCGAACATTATTGGGTTGCGACGCATGTTTAGACAGAGAGGTCACAACGACCTCTCCACTAAGAATGGTTTAAGCGTGGGACTGAATGCCCCCGTATAGGGTTTGATATAAGCCTTCTTGCTCAACAAGCTCACCATGGGTTCCTGTTTGCGTCACTCTTCCGTCCTCAAGCACATAAATCAAATCAGCTTGCTTAACGGCAGATAAGCGGTGCGCGACGATTAGTGTCGTTCTACCACGTAAGAATTCAGTTAACGCCTTATGAAGAGCCGCTTCAGTTGCGGTATCCAATGCAGACGTTGCTTCATCTAGGATAACAAATTGTGGATTACTCAACACCATTCGTGCAATAGCTAAACGTTGACGTTGGCCCCCAGATAGGCGAATACCATTGCGTCCGATTTGCGTATCCAAACCGTGGTTTAGTTGAGAAATTACATCTTGCAACTGCGCAACTTCTAGAGCGCGCCACAATGATATTTCGTCAAAATCCCCACCGAGGGTCAGATTATGCCTCAACGAGTCATTAAATAGTATAGGTTGTTGTAAAACCACGGCAATTCTGTCGCGTATCACTTCAAAGCTAATGTCGTCTGTCAGTTCATCATTAAAACGGATTGAACCTGCGTTTTGTCTGTATACGCCAATCAACAGCTGAATCAGCGTCGATTTACCACCACCACTTGCACCGACCAAGGCTACTTTCTTACCAGCTGGGATGTGTAACGAGAGATCGTCCAACACTTTGTTTTCATTATTGTATGAAAAATCAACATGTTCGATTTTTACATCAACTTCTTTATTTTCTTTGAAAGGATTTACCTTAGAGACAGGTCTATGTTCTTCTTCCAATTCTAATAGGTCGTTAATGCGTTTTAGTGCGGCTTTTGCGCTATACCAAGAGAATTGGATGCCCAGTAGTTCTTGGACTGGAGAGAGCATAAACCAAAGGTAACCGAATACTGCGAAGATTTGACCAATGGTGAGGTCACTGAACATCACCATTAACATCGCAACAGCACGGAACAGCTCAAAGCCAATTAAAAATAAGAGGAAAGAAACTCGACCCGCGGCTTCGGATTGCCATGCATACTTGTCCGCATCAATACGAACTTGGTCAGCGTTGTTCTTCAATTGCTGTAGAAATTCTCGTTCTTTGTTTGCTGCGCGTAATTGATAGATACCATCTAGCGTTTCGACTAATCGATTCTGGAAGATTTCGAATGAATGGTTTTCCTTACGTTTTAGGTGTTTAACCATGCTCCCCAGTTTGCGAGAGAAGTAGATAACGATAGGGTTAACCAAAAGAATAAAGAGGCCGAGACGCCAGTCGAGCCATAGAAGGACAATGGCGGTACCAATCACCGTTAGAAAACTGATAACAAATTTAGCTAACGTAGAACCAATGAATTTATCAATAGTCTCAATGTCGGTGATAAGGTGAGCATTGATGCCACCGCTGCCTTTTGTCTCGTATTGTCGAATACTGATGCGACCGAGTTTGTCGATCATTTTACTTCGCATTTCAAACGTGATGGTTTTGGAGACTAAAGTAAATTGTCGGCTCTGAAGAATATTGAACGCTTGGCTGCCTGCCCGCATGAGCACAACCAAAAAGAGAGTAAAGAAAATATATCCCGTAGGTGTATGCCACGTTTCAGGTAAGACTGCATTCATTGCCGCAAGGCCTGATGCCGGTTTGTCCAATAAGACTTCATCCACCATTAAAGGCATAAGAAGAGGGATTGGAACACTAATCAAGGTTGCAAGAACAGCAATCAAGTTCGCCACAATCAACTTGGACTTGTGCTTTTTGACTTGTGTTATCAACCAAGAACGGCTAATAGTGTCGTTTTTCGGATTCATTGTAATTGAGAATAAGTCCTATTAAAAAGTAGGGCTGCATTGTAGCGCCATACTGTAAGAATGGAAGCCTAAATAAAAAGTAGGAAGTTAATATGAACATAGAACAATACCAAAGACTTACCAAACAAGCCGTAGCGCTGATCGAGTCAGAAAAAGACTACGTCGCGAACCTTGCCAACATCAGCTCACTACTATTTATGGAGCTTGACGAGCTCAACTGGGCGGGTTTTTACCTTAAAAAAGGAAATGAACTGGTACTTGGGCCATTTCAAGGCAAACCTGCTTGCGTTCGTATCCCAATGGGGCGTGGTGTTTGTGGTACAGCTGCTCAAACTAATACCGTACAAAGAGTATACGACGTTCATGAGTTTGAAGGTCACATTGCCTGTGATGCTGCGAGTAATTCGGAAATTGTTATTCCTTTTACTATCAATGGAGAAGTGGCTGGCGTATTGGATATTGATAGCCCAAATATCGGCCGATTCGATGAAACAGACGAAGAAGGACTCACTCATTTTATGTCAGAAGTAGAAAAGCTGCTTAATTCGCACGCTAACGACGCATAAATTCGTCCTCTAGTGTGGTTTTTCCTTGGCATGTCACTATAATACGAGAATATTTTTTCTTAATGCTTCGCGGAAATCCGCTCAAACCAGGAACCCTCATGACTGAAAAGTTAAAAAACAGCAAAGAAGTTATCGCATACATTGCTGAATGTTTCCCTAAGTGCTTTACTTTAGAAGGTGAAGCAAAGCCTCTGAAAATTGGTATTTTTCAAGATCTTGCGGAACGTCTAAATGAAGACGAAAAAGTAAGCAAAACTCAGCTTCGTGCAGCGTTAAGACAGTACACTTCATCATGGCGTTACCTACACGGTGTAAAACCAGGTGCAGTACGTGTTGATCTAGATGGCAACCCATGTGGTGAGCTAGAGGAAGAACACGTAGAACACGCAAAAGCAACACTAGCTGAAAGCAAAGCGAAAGTTCAGGCTCGTCGTAAAGAACAAGCACAAAAAGCTCGTGAAGAGGGTAAGGCGAAAGCGAAACCTGCGGCTAAAAAGCCACAACAGCCTCGTCGTACTAACAAACCAAAAGTACAAAAAGAAAGTAAGCCTGTTGAAACACGCGCGCTAAACGCTGATGAAATCACAATCGGCAACGCAGTAAACGTGAACATGGGTAAAGGAAACATGGCAGCGACCATTGTTGAAGTCAATAAGGAAGATGTACGTGTTCAACTTGCTAACGGCCTGCAAATGGTTGTGAAAGCGGAGCACTTGCGCGCATAAGGGAGATACTCCTACGCATGAATTGCCGTTCAAAAGTGACACTGATTGCTGCTAGCTTCTGGCTAGCAGCATCAGCTCAGGCTCTCGAAGCCAAACTAAACAAAGATGACTTGCCGGTTCTTGCTCCTGAAGTTCAGCATGAAACAGCCAGCAAACGAGTAACTTCTCGATTTACCCGCTCTCATTATAAGCACTTCAATCTGAATGATGATTTCTCTAAAGCGATCTTTGAACGCTACGTAGAAATGCTTGATTACAATAGAAATATTTTTACTCAAGCGGACATTGATTCTTTTAAAGATTGGTCGATCAGTCTTGATGATCAGCTAAAAGCTGGTAACAACAAGATTGCATTTGATGTTTATAACCTTTCGATGCAAAAACGTTTCGAACGTTTTGCCTATGCGTTAACTCTGCTTGATAAAGAAATCAAATTCGATACTGAAGACTTTATTGAACTGGATCGTTCTGAAGCGACTTGGCCTAAAGACGAAGCAGAGTTAAATGAGCTTTGGCGTAAACGCGTTAAGTACGACGCTCTAAACCTAAAACTGACTGGTAAAGACTGGCCAGAAATTAAAGAGGTTTTAGAGAAGCGTTACAATAACGCAATGAAGCGAATCACTCAGACTCGTAACGAAGATGCCTTCCAGCTGTACATGAATGCATTCGCTCGAGAAGTAGACCCGCATACTAGCTACTTATCACCTCGCAACGCTGAACAATTTCAATCTGAGATGAACCTCTCTCTTGAAGGTATTGGTGCGGTGCTCCAAATGACGGATGACTACACAGTGATTCGTTCACTTGTTGCAGGTGGTCCGGCATCTAAAAGTAAGCAGTTAGGTGAGGGTGACCGCATCATCGGTGTTGGGCAAGATGGTGAAGATGTTGTTGACGTAATTGGTTGGCGTTTAGATGACGTTGTTCAGTTAATTAAAGGCCCTAAGGGGACTAAAGTTAACCTAGAAATCTTGCCGGATGGTAAAGAAGCTAAGAGTTACGTTGTCACTATTGTGCGTGACAAAGTTCGTTTAGAAGACAGGGCAGTCAAATCTGAAATAATAGAGAAAGACGGTAAGAAAATTGGTGTACTAGAGGTACCAAGTTTCTATGTTGGTCTCTCGAAAGACACAGATAAACTGATTTCTGAACTCAAAACGAAAAACGTTGATGGCATTATCGTCGATTTGCGTAACAACGGCGGCGGTGCTCTAACCGAAGCAACGGCACTGACTGGTCTATTCATCAAAGAAGGCCCTGTTGTTCAAGTTCGTGATAGTTATGGTCGCATCAAAGTTAACGCGGATACTGATGGTCAAGTCAGCTATGATGGACCACTGACGGTATTGATTAACCGTTATAGTGCCTCTGCTTCTGAGATCTTTGCCGCAGCACTGCAAGATTACGATCGTGCCGTGATTTTGGGTGAAAACTCATTCGGTAAAGGGACGGTTCAGCAACATCGTTCATTGAATCATATTTATGATCTTTTCGATAAAGAACTCGGGTATGTTCAGTACACGATTCAAAAGTTCTACCGTATTGATGGCGGAAGTACTCAGAACCGTGGTGTCGCTCCAGATATTGCTTATCCAACGCCTGTGGAACCAAGTGAAACTGGAGAGAGTGTTGAGGACAATGCACTACCATGGGACAGCATTGATAAAGCGAAATATCAGATGTTCCCAAGTAATGACGCTTTGGTTACCAAACTAACAGAACTTCACAACAAACGTATCGCTGATGAAATGGAGTTCCGTTTTATCAATGAAGATATCGAAAAGTATCGTAAAGAGAAGGATGATAACTTATTGTCTCTTAACGAAAAAGTTCGTGAAGAAGAATCTGATGAAGCAGAAGCATTACGTTTGAAGCGCATCAACGAACGCCAAGTTGCAATGGGCAAAAAACCATTTAAGACTTTGGATGACGTGCCGAAAGACTACGAAGCACCAGACGTATACCTGGACGAATCAGTAGCGGTCATGGTTGATATGTTGAAAGGCTAAAAATTTAGTCATAACAACTAGCAATTCTGTTGTTTAAGAGCGAGTCATAGTGATTCGCTCTTTTTTTATGCGCTTTTCGCTAGGGGTATTCACTGCAAATAAGTTAATTCTGCGCTTAATTTTCTTTAACAATTTACGTGATGTAGATCAAATATTTCGCGAAAGTGAGATCTAAAGCCTAAGCTAAAAGAAAACGATAAGGATACCGTTATGAAATGGTTCATTATTTTACTTAGCTTTTGCTGCTTTAGCGTTTCTAGTGCGGAAACCAACAAAGAAGACGAACTCAGTCACTTTGATACTCCTTTTCTCATAGGGGATTGGTACTTAATGAACCCAAACCCTGAGGATTCAGCGGAGAATTTTCGCGCAATCAAACTGACACTTGGTTCTAATTATACTTTCTCAATAGATATCCAAAAGAAAGACTATTCTATCGATCATTGGGAAGGACTATACAACGCTAATGAGGACACCATTGTTCTTGGGTTAAACACAGATGAACCGCAAATCTACGCCTATCAAAACAACCACAACACGCTTGACCTAAACGGTGTGACTTTTACCAAAGGACTCTCCAACGCACTAGCTGGTATTTGGTCAAGTTCTCATGTTGCAGGAGATGGTATGTTGGCGAACAACATCAACCAAATGGACCTTATCCTCCAGCCTGATTTTGTCTTTATGTTCCGTGTCGCTAATGAATCTGGAGAAGAATCAGTGAAACAGGGTGTCTTTTATACCGAGGGTGAACACCTAGTCCTTTTGTACGAAAACGGTGAGCATGGCACGCGCTATAAGCTGAACCAAAACGAGCTTACTATTGAGGATTCTAGTGGAGAGATGTACGCGGTACTCAATCGAGTCACACCCTAAATGATTCATTTCCATTATTTCACGCTGGTTTATTAATAGTGAAATATTCTGATGTTGATTAAATGTTAAACAGAAAGCGGAGCTAAGCCACTAAAAGCTCCGTTTTTTTATAGAAAGACTTGTATTCTGATACCACAACCCCTACAAATAGCTTATATCGTGATACCAGTGTGAGGTGTTTGAGCCTCCGGTCCTGGTATTTTTGTGGTTCTATATACAAGGATTTATGGACATGTCTCAAGCTCCCCAAGCAAAATATCGCAAAGACTATCAAGCGCCTTCGCATGCGATTATTGATATCGATTTAACGTTTGATCTTTACGACAACGACACTATCGTGACCGCAGTATCAAAAGTAGTTCAAAAGGGTGAATCAACAACTTTAGAATTAGACGGTGAAGGGCTAGAGCTTCGCTCCGTAAAAGTAAATGGTGAAGATTGGGCTCATCATGAAGTAAAAGAAGCCTCTTTAGTGCTTAGTGATTTGCCTGCGGAATTTGATTTAGAAATCGTTACTAAGATCGACCCGGAAGCAAACTCGGCACTTGAAGGTCTTTACAAATCAGGTGGTGCGTTTTGTACGCAGTGTGAAGCAGAAGGCTTCCGTCGTATTACTTACTACCTAGACCGTCCAGATGTTCTTGCGAAATACACAACAAAAGTGATTGCAGACAAAGCTGTTTATCCGTTCCTACTTAGCAACGGTAACCGCGTTGCAGAAGGCGAAGCAGAAAACGGTCGTCATTGGGTTCAATGGCAAGACCCACACCCAAAACCAGCTTACTTGTTTGCGTTGGTAGCCGGTGATTTTGATGTACTACGTGACAAATACACAACCACATCAGGTCGTGAAGTAGACCTAGAAATCTTTGTCGACAAAGGCAACCTAGATCGCGCTGGTCATGCGATGACTTCACTTATCAACTCAATGAAGTGGGATGAAGACCGCTTTGGTCTTGAATACGACCTAGATATTTACATGATCGTGGCCGTTGATTTCTTCAACATGGGCGCGATGGAGAACAAAGGTCTAAACATCTTCAACTCGAAGTTTGTCCTTGCGAATGAAAAAACCGCGACTGACCGTGAATACCTTGGTATTGAGGCTGTAATCGGTCACGAATACTTCCATAACTGGACGGGTAACCGCGTTACTTGTCGTGACTGGTTCCAACTGAGTTTGAAAGAAGGCCTAACGGTGTTCCGCGATCAAGAGTTCTCATCTGATCTTGGTTCACGTGCAGTAAACCGCATCGACAACGTTCGCATTATCCGCGGTCCTCAATTCGCGGAAGATTCAAGCCCAATGTCGCATCCAATTCGTCCGGATAAAGTTATTGAAATGAATAACTTCTACACGCTAACCGTGTACGAAAAGGGTAGCGAAGTGATCCGCATGTATCATACGCTACTTGGCGAAGAAGGTTTCCAAAAAGGCATGAAACTGTACTTCGACCGTCATGATGGTACTGCAGCAACGTGTGAAGATTTCGTTTCTGCAATGGAAGACGCAACGGGCGTTGACCTTAAGCAATTCCGTTTATGGTACAGCCAGTCTGGCACGCCAACACTTCGTGTAAACAGTGAATTCAATGCGGAAGCAAAAACTTACGCACTAACGGTTGAGCAATTTACTGAAGCAACGCACGACCAATCAGAAAAACAATCGCTACATATTCCATTCGATATTGAGCTATACGCGCAAAACGGTGACGTGATTCCACTGGTTATCAACGGTGAATCAGTACACAACGTGCTGGACGTGAAGCAAGACAAACAGACTTTCGTATTCGAAAACGTCGCAGAACAACCAGTGCCATCATTGCTTCGTGAGTTCTCTGCACCGGTTAAATTGGAATACGATTACAGCGATGATGAACTGTTCTTCTTGATGAAGCACGCAACAAACGATTTTGCTCGTTGGGATGCAAGTCAAATGCTGCTAGCGAAGTACATTCGTCAAAACGTAACTAACGTTCACGCGGGTGGTGAGGTTAAGCTATCAGAAGACTTAATCGATGCATTCCGTGGCGTGTTACTTGATGCGAATCTTGAGCCAGCGTTTATCGCACAAGTTCTGTCTTTACCTTCAATTAACGAAATCACTGGCTGGTACAAGCAGATTGATATTGATGCGGTAGATACGGTACTGAATAGCATTACAGTGTCACTTTCTGAAGAACTAGAAGATGAACTTAGTGCCACTTACCACGCATTGAACCAAGCGGAGTACAGCATTGACCATGCAGCGATTGGCAAACGCGCTCTACGCAACCAGTGCTTGCAGTTCTTGGCTTACACTGAAAAGGGTAACGAGCTAGCAAAAGCGCAGTATGAATCATCAAACAACATGACCGATACGATCGCGGCAATGAGTGCTGCGAACAATGCGCAACTTGAATGTCGTGAAGCGCTAATGGCGGATTACAGCGACAAGTGGAAACACGATGGTCTGGTTATGGACAAATGGTTTGTTCTTCAGGGCAGCAACCCAGTTGAAAACGCACTTGAGAAAGTGAAAGAAACCATGAGCCACGAAGCATTTAGCTTGAAGAACCCGAACCGTACGCGTAGCTTAATTGGTTCTTTCTTAAACGCAAACCCAGTGCGCTTCCATGATAAATCAGGCTCTGGCTACCAGTTTGCTGGTGAGATCCTTCGTCAGTTGAACGATACCAACCCACAAGTGGCGTCTCGTATGATCGATCCTCTATTGAAGTTCCGTAAATACGATGAAGGCCGTCAAGCGCTTATCCGTGCAGAGCTTGAAAAGCTTAAAGCGATGGACAATTTAGCGAAAGACCTATTCGAAAAAGTGACTAAAGCACTAGACGAATAATCGACAAAAGAATAGGGTGGTCGTTAAGATCACCCTAGTTTTTTGTTCTGACAATAATCCATTCTCATGAACCAGTATTACTTCTCTCTCAACATCTCTTATCAAACATTTCTTTCACACTATGCCGGTGCCGCTAGTTCGGTACAAGTCATTACTGACAATGGTTTAAGAGTGCAACTAGATGCATCAAAATTTAGACCATTTCTTAGTCAATTAGGCGTTAGAGGTCGTTTTAGACTCACAACTGACCAAAATAATAAGTTTCTAAAGTTAGAAACTCTGTGATGCCTGATATTCCTAGTGAGTTAAACAGGAATCTTAGTCACATAATCAGACATTTCACCTCTTACCACTGCGAATTTTTGTTAAACATTTGTAATTATGCTTTTACAATAAGTGCATGCATTACCTATGCTTAGTTTCGAGGCTAAAACCCGAAGTTAAGTCCCCCTACAAAACAACAATTCTAATGTGGAGTGTGAATATGACCGCGCGTGAAAATGTAGTGCCGGTTCTGCTTGAAAAGGTATACCAACTAATTCAAGACAAACTCGAGCTTTCTCACCAACCGCTTGTAACTAAACTTGCTCAACACTTATTTAGCAACATTGCTGATGATGACTTGATTCAGCGAAATGAATCCGACCTTTATGGTGCCGTTGTTAGCCTGTGGCATCATATCAATGAAAAGAAACCAGAAGATATTTCTGTCAGGGTATTCAACCCAACTGTCAGCCGCCAAGGTTGGCAATCGACTCACACTATTGTTGAAATTGTTGTACCGGATAGCCCGTTTTTGGTGGATTCCATCAAGATGGCGCTAACGCGACTCGACCTTGTCTCTCACTTGATGCTCAACAACCCAACGCAACTAGAACGTGATAAGAAAGGGCAAGTGACGGACGTAAATGGCGAGGGCGGCGTTCTTCAATCTCTATTCCACATCGAAGTAGACCGTTTAACCAGTAAAGATGAAATGCAAGCGCTGAAAAATGAGCTGCTAACCATTTTATCAGACACGCGCTTAGTCGTTGATGATTGGAAGCAAATGGTTGAAAAACTTAAGATCGTTACCAACGACCTTGAGAAGAATAAAGATCGTGTTTCAATGAAAACGGATCGTTTAGATGAAACGATCGAATACCTACGCTGGTTAGGGGATCATAACTTCACCTTCATGGGGTATAAGGAATATGATCTTGTTAGTATCAACGGTGACACTGAACTCCAGCCGGTGAAAGAGAAAGGCCTTGGCATGTTTGCTGATGACAGTCGCGTTCGCAGCATCAAGCTTTCTGAACTGTCAGACTCTGCGCGCCTTGAAGCGAAAAAACCTTACGCGCTGATCATCACTAAGGGCAATCAAGCCTCTCGTATTCACCGCCCAGCTTACACTGACTATATTGGTGTTAAGAAATTCGACAAGAATGGCAAAGTGGTTGGTGAGCACCGTTTCACTGGTCTTTACACTTCTGCTGTATACAACCAAGCGGTACAAAGTATTCCTCTGATCCGCGAGAAAGTGGATCGTATTCTAGAAGCGAGTGGCTACCGTAACGGATCGTACTCGTATAAAGCCCTGCACAACATCCTAGAAAACTACCCACGTGATGAACTGCTTCAAGCTCGTGAAGAAGAGCTATTAGAAGTGGGGATGGGCGTCGTGCAAATGCAAGATCGTGACTTGTTACGTCTGTTTGTTCGTAAAGACCCGTTTGGCCGATTCTTCAGCTGCATGGTTTATGTGACAAAAGATCGTTACAACACCGAGCTTCGCCGTCAAACACAACGTATTCTTAAGCAGTATTTTGGCTGTGAGCAAGAAGTTGAATTCACAACCTTCTTCTCAGAGAGTCCGCTGGCGAGAACCCATTACATTGTTCGTGTAGACAATAACAACATTGATGTAGACGTGAAAAAGATTGAGCAGAACTTAATGGAAGTATCGACTTCATGGGATGATCGCCTAAAAGAATCTATTATTGCTAACTTCGGTGAAAGCAAAGGTCTTCCGCTTTCGAAAGAGTATATGAGCGCATTCCCACGTTCATATAAAGAAGACATGATGCCAGGTTCTGCGGTTGCAGACATCGAACGTCTAGAAGCGTTAAGCGATGACAACAAACTCGGCATGCTGTTCTATCGTCCGCAAGAAGAGGCGGCTGAATCGAAAGCAGTTCGCTTGAAGCTATACCACCGCGACGAGCCAATTCACCTGTCCGACGTGATGCCAATGTTGGAAAACCTAGGCTTACGTGTGATCGGCGAATCTCCATATGAGATCGAAACCAACAATGGTCAAACGTTCTGGATCCTTGATTTCTCAATGCTACATAAGAGCGACAAGACCGTTGATCTTCGTGAAGCTCGAGATCGTTTCCAGCAAGCATTCGCGGCGATTTGGGCAGGTAATTTAGAGAGTGATGGTTTCAACCGTTTGTTGCTAGGCGCTTCACTGTCTGGTCGTGAAATTTCTATTCTTCGTGCATACGCTCGCTACATGCGCCAAGTTGGCTTCCCATTCAGTCAACAATATATTGAAGATACCCTGAGCCATTACCCTGATTTAGCAACAGGTCTGGTGAATCTATTTGCTAAGCGATTCGATCCAAAACACAAGGGTAGTGAGAAAGGTCAGAACGATCTTATCAAGAAAATAACCGAGCAATTGGATCGCGTTGAAAGCCTAGATGATGATCGTATTATCCGTCGTTATATGGAAATGATCACAGCAACGCTACGTACGAACTATTACCAGTTAGACGAAGATAAGCAGCCAAAACCTTGGTTATCATTGAAGATGAAGCCAAGCGAAATCCCTGACATTCCTCAGCCAGTGCCTGCGTTTGAAATCTTCGTGTACGCACCGGATATCGAGGGTGTTCACCTACGTGGCGGTAAAGTCGCGCGTGGTGGTCTACGTTGGTCAGACCGTCAAGAAGACTTCCGTACGGAGATTCTTGGCCTAGTTAAAGCGCAGCAAGTTAAGAACACGGTGATTGTTCCTGTGGGTGCTAAAGGTGGCTTCGTATGTAAACGTCAGCACACTCTAACTAACCGTGATGAAATTTTTGCCGAAGGTCAGCGTTGTTATAAACGCTTCATCCGCGCACTATTGGATGTTTCCGATAACATCATCGAAGGTGAAGTCATTCCGCCGAAGAGTGTCGTGCGTCATGATGAGGACGACCCATACTTGGTTGTTGCAGCCGATAAAGGCACTGCAACTTTCTCTGACTTGGCAAACTCTGTATCTGACGAGTATAACTTCTGGCTAGGTGATGCGTTTGCATCAGGTGGCTCTAATGGTTACGACCACAAAGCAATGGGTATCACTGCGAAAGGTGGTTGGGAGTCGGTAAAACGTCACTTCCGTGAAATGGGTATCAACTGTCAAACCACTGATTTCACGGCTATTGGTGTCGGTGATATGGCTGGGGACGTATTTGGTAACGGCATGTTGCTTTCTGAGCACATTCGCTTACAAGCTGCGTTTAACCACATGCACATTTTCATTGACCCGAATCCTGACTCTGCTACCAGTTGGGTAGAGCGTGATCGCTTATTCAACCTACCTCGATCAAGCTGGGAAGACTACAACGCGGATTTGATCTCGAAGGGCGGTGGTATTTTCTCTCGTCGCTCTAAATCGATCCAATTAACACCAGAAATCCAAAAGATGTTGGGCACCAAGAAAGCATCTTTGCCGCCAAACGATCTGATTAAGATGATCCTACAAATGGAAGTGGATCTACTTTGGAATGGTGGTATCGGTACTTACGTTAAAGCATCTAGCGAAACGCATACCGATGTTGGCGACCGTGCAAACGACGTGCTCCGTATCGACGGACGTGATTTAAAAGCGAAAGTCGTTGGTGAAGGCGGTAACTTAGGTATGACTCAGCTTGGTCGTATCGAGTACGCAACCACAGGTGGACGTGTAAATACCGACTTTGTGGATAACGTTGGTGGTGTAGATTGTTCAGACAACGAAGTGAACATTAAGATCTTCTTGAACGGCCTTGTATCAAATGGCGATCTAACGGTTAAACAACGCAACCTGATTCTTGAATCAATGGAAGACGAAGTCGGCGAAATTGTTTTGGACGATGCTTACCGTCAATCTGAATCGATTTCAGTGACCGAACAGCAAGGTGTTGGCATTGTTAAAGAGCAAATCCGCTTTATCCATACGATGGAGAAAGCTGGGTACTTGGATCGTGCGCTTGAATACATTCCTGACGACGAAACACTGATTGAACGCGAAAAACAAGGTCTTGGTCTGACGCGTCCCGAGCTTTCAGTGTTGGTTGCTTACGGCAAGATGGTTCTAAAAGAGCAACTCGTTGCTGACGAGATTGCAAATGATGAATTCCATGGAAAACAACTAGTTGCTTACTTTCCAAGTGAGTTACGCCGTAACTACAAAGATCAAATGGTAAACCACCCGCTGCGTGCAGAAATCATCGCGACGGCGTTAGCTAACCAAATGGTTAATGAAATGGGCTGTAATTTCGTGACTCGTCTTCAAGAAGAAACGGGCGCGAGTGTGGTTGATATCGCAAATGCTTACAGTGCAACCCGTGAAATCTTCGAATTGGAAGATATACTCAAGCAAACCCGTGCTCTAGATAACGTTGCAACAGCGGAAGCACAGTACGAAATCATGTTCTACGTACGCCGTGCACTGCGTCGTATCTCTCGCTGGTTACTACGTAATCGTAGCAGTAAGAGCACAGTGACTGAGCTGGTTGCTTTGTATAAAGACGATGTTCACACTATCACTGAAACACTAGACACCATGCTAGTTGAGTCTGAAGTAGAAGAGCACAACGAACTTGCGAAGAAGTGGGTTGAACGCGGAGTAGAAGAGAAGCTAGCACATCATGTTGCTCGTCTATCAAGCTTACAATCAGCACTGGATATTTCAACAGTAGCAAGCGAAACAGGTAAAACAGTAGAGCAAGCTTCGAAGTTGTACTTCAACTTGGGTGACCGTTTATCACTTCACTGGTTCTTGAAGCAAATCAATAGCCAAGCCGTTGATAATAATTGGCAGGCATTGGCGCGAGCGGCATTCCGTGAAGATCTAGACTGGCAACAACGTCAGTTGACGGCTCAAGTGTTGACTTGTGGTTGTTCAAGCGAAGATCTTGATGTGATTCAAGCGTTAGAGGATTGGATGTCAACGAATGAGCTGTCTTTACATCGTTGGGAGAGTATTCTAAACGAATTTAAAGTCGGTTCAGTTCATGAGTTTGCGAAGTTCTCAGTAGCACTTCGAGAGTTGGTTTTGCTTAACCTAAATTGTTCCTCGAACGAATAGGGTAAGTTGACTCAGATAAAGGCCTCGCAAATGCGAGGCTTTTTAATGCTTAAAGCAATCGAAACCACAAACCCTAGTGACAATGTAACTTAGAATTTAAGTTTTCATGGCGTGAAATCGTTTGCTTTTAACGAAAAAGCCATCAGTTTTGTATAGGTAATAGCGCTATAATAGACTGTTTTTATAAGAAAAATTAAAATAAGAAGTACAATTTTGCTGAATTCATTCATTTTCATTGAATTGAGACGAAAAACAGTAAATAATATTGTCCCGTTTACACGGGGCTTTTTTCTTTCGGAGGCACAATGCTTTACCGTCTAGCCAGAACTGGCTTTTTTCAACTTGATGCCGAAAAGGCACATGATCTTGCAATCAAAAACTTCCAACGTTTCAACGGCACTCCTCTCGATCTTTTCTATCGTCAACAATTACCGAACCGTCCAGTAGAATGCATGGGACTTACATTCCGCAACCCAGTTGGTCTTGCTGCTGGCTTGGATAAAAACGGCGAATGTATAGAAGCATTTGACGCTATGGGCTTTGGTTTTGTCGAAGTTGGTACTGTTACTCCTCGTCCGCAACCAGGTAATGACAAGCCACGCTTGTTCCGCCTAGTTGAAGCGGAAGGTATCATCAACCGTATGGGCTTTAACAACCTAGGTGTGGATCATCTAGTTGAGAATGTGAGAAAGGCAAAATACAACTGCGTTCTTGGTATTAACATTGGTAAGAATAAAGACACACCAATTGAGAACGGGGCAGAGGACTACCTGATTTGTATGGAAAAAGTGTACGAGTACGCAGGTTACATCGCTGTGAATATCTCGTCACCAAATACACCAGGACTTCGTTCACTTCAGTACGGTGAAGCGTTAGACGAATTACTGTCTGAACTTAAAGAAAAACAGTCAGAACTTGCAGAAAAGCATGCCAAGTACGTACCACTTGCTCTGAAAATTGCACCAGATTTGAGCGATGACGAAATCAGCCAGATTTGTGAGTCTCTGATCAAGAACAACATTGACGGCGTTATAGCAACAAACACAACGCTGGATCGTACTGTTGTTGAAGGCATGAAACATGCAAACGAAGCGGGTGGTCTAAGCGGACGTCCGGTTCAATCACGTTCAACAGAAGTTGTGCGTAAACTTCATGAAGAGCTTGGCGACAAACTTCCGATCATCGGTGTGGGCGGTGTTGACTCATACGTTGCCGCAAAAGAGAAAATGATGGCAGGTGCGCAACTTGTTCAAGTTTACACAGGCTTTATCTACCACGGACCTGGTCTCGTACGCGATATTGTTAAAAATCTATAAGATCAATCGCTAAATCGTTGAGAAATCGACGCTTGTAACTAAAAAAGAGGAATTCGTTTCCTCTTTTTTTTTGTCCGTTCGTTTGTAAAATTTAAAAATCATGAGTAGGTAATTAAGCGTCTTACCTCTTATTGCTGTTTAATTAGTCACAAGAGAACGGAATAATGCTTAAACCCAGCGACAAATGGAATTGGTATTTTGACGAGCACAAAGCTTGCTTAATGCTGGATTTAGGGGAGGAAATGATTTTCCAAACCAATCTATGCCGTAAGCTGTTGGTCAATTGCGCCTTCTCAGAAAATGAATTCACAGTTGATGATGCAAGCGCGTTTCAAACATACAACGAACGAATTCGCTGTCTCGACATAAACGAATACCGCCAAGCAGAGTTAACACTTTATTGTGTGGCCGCCAAACGCTTCCACAAACCTGTACAGCCTAAGAGCTGGTTCTTCGATGCTCAAGCATGCGATCACGAACCGGAAGAAGGGGATATGGTTTTCTTAACGAATCAACACTCCGAAGGTGTGTTTATTGTCCTTGAGGCAGGTGATACTTCTAGCCTTTGTGCTTATGTAGGGCAAGAAGAGTTCTTGCTCAATGGAAGTAAAGCACTTGGTTTCGGCCAGCCTATCAAAGTCATGCATGACAGAATGTCATGTGCTAATCACTTATTTATAATGACACCAATGGCAATGGCAATGGTAGGGTAGTTTCCTTTTTGATTTTCTTTGTATTTCGTTCCTTTATTTGCATTAATCGACCGTACTAGGTCGATTTTTTTTGCCTAGAATTTTCCAAATCTCTCCTAGTACATGCTCCAAACTCACCCCTAGGTGAGGGGGATTTCGTATCTCATATATGAAGCAGCTCACTTTTATTTCACTTTTTTCACATTAGCGCTTCCTTAAATTAGACAACTTGGAGCCTAATATTTAACCTTTTATTCCCCTATATGCCCACTTTGTAAGTAAATTACGCGCTCAACTCGCAGTTGGTATAGACCAAATTTAAGGTAAATAAGTATTCACTCCTTCTGGAGAGCTTGTTTTTATTAGGTAATGAAAAAGAGACTTATTTCTTGATGACAGGCGTTGTGTTTTGACTTTCAGCGGGAAGGGTTGGTGATGGATTGCGCTAACAAATCGAAAAAGCCTTTAAAAACGAGGCATTGATCGTAAAGTCAGGTATAATCAAAGCCATTTTTTATCGACGAAAGAACACTATGAATCAATATCTCGCGGTAACTTCAAATGGCATGGAAAACTTGCTGGTTGAAGAACTGACTAAACTAGGCATTGAAAACGCCAAACCAGTACAGGCAGGCGTAAAATTTAAAGCAACGAATGAGCAGATTTACCGTTGCTGTTTGTGGAGCCGCTTGGCGTCTCGATTTGTACGTGTTTTATCGGAGTTTACCTGTAACGACGACATGGACCTTTACCTGTCAACGTCTGCAATCAACTGGGTAAACCAATTCCATAGCTCAAAGCGTTTTGTGGTTGACTTCAACGGTACTAACCGCGAAATCCGCAACAGCCAGTATGGTGCAATGAAAGTAAAAGATGGCATCGTAGACTGCTTCGAGAAAAAAGGGCTCCCTCGTCCTAACATCAGTAAAGAGAACCCGGATATCCGTGTTCACGTCCGTCTGCATAAAGACAAAGCGATTCTTGGTGTCGATATGGTGGGTAGTGGTCTTCATCAACGTGGTTACCGTCCAGAATCTGGCCGAGCTCCACTTCGTGAAACGCTAGCCGCAGCTATTATCATGCGCAGCGGTTGGGACACTCACCAACCGCTTTTGGATCCTATGTGTGGTTCTGGTACTTTATTGATTGAAGCAGCAATGATGGCCGCTAACATGGCACCAGGTGTTAAACGTAAACAGTGGGGCTTTGAAGCGTTAGAAGACTTCGAACTTGAGCTTTGGGCAGAGATTAAATCTGAAGCTAATGTACAAGCTCGTCGTGGCGTCAAAAAAGTTGACGCTAAGTTTTTCGGCTTCGATAACGACCCAAGAGTTCTGAAAGTAGCGCAAGACAATGCTCGCAGAGCTGGTGTCGAAGAGTTGATTGAATTCGCTCAGGGTGATGCTGCAACTCTTACCCGTCCGGCTGGTTTCGAAGCGGGCGTTATCGTTTCTAACCCTCCTTATGGTGAACGTCTTGGAACTGAGCCAGGTCTAATTGCGCTATACACAGCATTTGGTGGCCAATTAAAAGCAGAATTTGGCGGTTGTAACGCGTCTATCTTCTCTAGTTCAGACGAACTATTAAGCTGTCTTCGCATGCGTGCTGATAAACAGTTTAAACTGAATAACGGTGCGTTACCGTGTCACCAAAAGAACTACAGCATTGCAGAGCGTAGCGCTGATGAAGTGAAGGGAGCGAACGGTACCACAGTTCAAATCGCACCTGACTTCTCAAACCGTTTGAAGAAAAACATTGGTAAGATTGGTAAGTGGGCTCGTAAAGAGAAGTTAGACTGTTACCGTATCTATGACGCAGACCTTCCAGAATACAACGTAGCAATCGACGTTTACGGCGACCAAATTGTGATTCAGGAATACGCAGCTCCGAAGAATATCCCAGAAGAGAAAGCGAAACGCCGTTTGACCGATATCATCCGTGCCACAATTCAGGTGACAGGTGTTGAAGCGAATAAAGTTGTTCTTAAAGTTCGTGAAAAGCAGAAAGGTCGTAGCCAGTATCAAAAATTAGGTCAGGAGTCTGAAACTCTTGAAGTGAACGAGTACGGCGTGAAGTTGATCGTAAACCTTCACGACTATCTAGACACAGGTCTGTTCTTGGATCATAAAATCACTCGTCGTCGCTTGGGTGAAATGGCTCAGGGTAAAGACTTCCTTAACTTGTTTGCTTATACAGGTAGCGCAACCGTACACGCAGCAATGGGTGGCGCACGTTCGACAACCACGGTAGATATGTCGAATACTTATCTGAACTGGGCAAAAGACAACATGCAGTTAAATGGTCGTGTTGGTCGTCAACATCGTTTTGAACAAGCAGATTGTTTGCAATGGTTAGAGAATGCGAAAGGTGAGTATGATTTGATTTTTATTGACCCACCGACATTCTCCAACTCTAAGCGTATGGAAACTTCATTTGATGTGCAGCGTGATCACATTAAGCTGATGACCAATCTCAAGCGTTTGTTGCGTTCAGGTGGCACGATCGTTTTCTCAAACAATAAACGCCACTTTAAAATGGATGAAGCTGCGTTGGCAGAGTTAGGGCTAAAAGCGCAGAATATTTCTTCGCAAACATTGCCACTAGACTTCTCTCGCAATAAACATATTCACAACTGTTGGTTAGTGTCTCACGTAGAATAAACGAAGGATTAAAGATAAAAGGATGTTACAAGCGTTCACACTATACAGCACTGAAGGATGCCATCTCTGTGAGATGGCATATGACCTTATGGGTCAGGCAGGTCTCGCCGAACACACAAACATTGTCGATATTGCACTAGATGATGAACTCTTCTCGCGTTACGGCGTCACAATCCCTGTGTTAAAATATCAAAATTCTGAGTTGAACTGGCCGTTTGACTTGGAACAACTCAAAAATTGGTTGGAAAATAATGGCATTACTTACCATTCATAATGCACAACTTGCATTTGGGGACCATCCACTGCTTGATAAAGCAGAATTTGCCCTACAAGAAAACGAACGGGTTTGTTTAGTAGGGCGAAATGGTGCTGGTAAATCAACTTTGATGAAAGTACTCGCTGGAGACATTTTGCTTGATGATGGCAAAATTCAAGTGACTCAAGATGTGGTGGTTTCGCGTTTAGAACAGGATCCCCCTCGTAACCAAGAGGGCACGGTTTACGAATTTGTGTCTGGCGGGTTGGCAGAAGTCGGCGATTTACTCAAGATCTACCATGATCTTCTTGATCTTGTTACGCATGACCCGAGCGAAAAGAACATTAATCGTCTTGCAAAAGTGCAAGAGCAACTCGACCACTTGAACGCTTGGCGTTTTGATGACCGCGTTAATAACGTTTTGGGCGCTCTCAAGCTGAGTCCCGAAACAAAATTGACGGATTTGTCCGGTGGTTGGCAACGTAAAGCAGCACTCGCGCGTGCGCTTGTATGCGATCCAGATGTATTGCTTTTGGACGAACCGACGAACCACCTTGATGTGACCACCATTGAGTGGTTAGAAGGCTTCCTCAAAGACTTTAAAGGTTCGATCATCTTTATTTCGCACGACCGCACGTTTATCAAGTCAATGGCAACGCGTATTGTCGATCTCGACCGCGGTCAATTAGCATCATTCCCTGGAGATTACGAGAACTACCTTGTAGAGAAGGAAGAGATGCTTCGTGTTGAAGAAATGCAAAATGCAGAATTCGACAAAAAACTTGCTCAAGAAGAAGTGTGGATTCGACAAGGCATTAAAGCACGTCGAACTCGTAACGAAGGCCGAGTAAGAGCTCTAAAAAAATTACGTGAAGAACGCAGTGACCGCCGTGAAGTTCAGGGTAAGGTAAACTTAAACATCGATGATGCCTCTCGTTCAGGCAAGATTGTCTTTGAAGCAGAGAATATCTCTTTTGCTTTTGACGGTAAAAATATCGTTGATAACTTCAGCTTCAACATTATGCGCGGCGATCGTATTGCACTAATTGGTCCTAACGGCTGCGGTAAAAGTACCGTGCTCAAGCTGCTATTAGGTCAGTTAGAAACTCAAGGCGGCCGTTTGCATTGCGGTACAAAACTCGAGGTGGCTTACTTCGACCAGTACCGAGAAATTCTCGATCCTGAAAAAACGGTTATCGATAACCTAGCAGACGGCAAACAAGAAGTGATGGTTGGTGGTCGCCAGCGTCACGCATTGAGTTATTTACAGGATTTCTTGTTTGCTCCGAAGCGTGCTAGAACGCCAGTTAAAGCACTTTCAGGTGGTGAAAAGAACCGTTTGTTACTTGCTCGTATATTGTTGAAACCAAACAATTTACTTATTCTTGATGAACCAACTAACGATTTGGATATCGAAACGTTGGAACTTTTAGAAGAAATGCTTGCCAATTATCAGGGTACGTTACTATTAGTTAGCCACGATCGTGAGTTCGTCGACAACACAGTAACGACCAGTTGGATTTTTGAAGGTAACGGTATAATTGAGGAATTTGTTGGTGGTTATCACGATGCAAGACAGCAACGTGAACAAGCTCTTGCTTCGCGCAGCTCGGTTGAAAAAACAGCGAAGAAAGAGAAAGTGGTTGAGGAAACTCCCAAAACTACGCAACCTAAGAACAACTCGAAGAAGTTATCGTATAAGCTGCAAAGAGAATTAGAAGCTCTTCCAGCTAAACTAGAACAATTAGAGTCGGATATTGAGGCGCTACAAGAACAGGTGAATGACCCATCGTTTTTTGCCAAATCTGTAGAAGAAACTCAACCGGTATTGGAACAGCTCGCTGCTGTAGAGCAGGAGTTGGAAATCGCATTCGAGAGATGGGAAGAACTCGAAGCAATGCAACAGGACAGTTAAGAATTCGATGAATTGTAGTAACAAATTCAAATTGACCGCCGTCGCGATGATGGTTGGCACGGCAATGAATGCGAATGCAGCATTGTATCAAGTGGTTGAGGTGGATCCTGGAGTCAACGGGGACAATATTGATTACTCAACAGCTTATGGTGTCGCGATCCAACAGGGGGATGTAGAAAACCCTGGTACAGATGCTCCGTATGCCTTAGGTTGTTTCAACGATTCAGCAGGGTGTACGCCAGAACAATTCAAGCTTGCTCTCGAGACTCGTACAACACCGTTATCTGCAAGTGAAGCCGTTGATGGTGTTAGCTACCGAGAGGAAGTGCCTTTTGCGATGGACTCTGGCTTCTATTATGTACAAGAATATGACGACTTCGAACGCTATTGTTACAATGAACGTCGTTATTCAACATGTGAGTCCTGGGCATCAGTTCATTGGCAGCCATGGAGTAAAGAGCTAAGTAAAGACTTTACAACAAATGCTTTTGCATTCGTCGAAGGCGATGAAAACGCTTACGAAAACAAATACAACAATGTCATTAACAGCCTTACCGAGGACGGAGAGGCTGTTGGTAACCAAAGTATTGTGAGTAGCTCTGATTCTTCTGAATTGGAAACTCGAAACACAGTAGTAGCTCCTGTTCTTCCAACAATAGTCCCAAGCGATGAAGATGCAACTGTCGTCGCTAGCCGTGCATGGCGTACTGATGGCAAGTTTACGGTAGGTAGTATCTCAGAGAAAGCCTCAAACGATAACGGGACCCATCACACATCAAAAGCAGCGATTTGGGATCAAACTGGAGCCGTCAGTCAGGTTGAATGGCCAAGCGGAACTGCGAAAGATGGTGAGCGTTTAGCGCAAGGCAGCATGCGTGGTATCGCTGAAAGTGGTAACAAGGTGTATGGCGTAGGTTACAACACTTACAAAGATGACAACTACATGAATGCGACTGTTTTTGTTGGTACATTGCCGACAGCAGGTTCTATCGCAGGCGTTACTTGGGAAAATAAACAAGTTAGTGGTGCACAGCAACGTATAGATGGTGATACAGTCCATTCAAACTCTCGCTTAACCGACGTCAATGACAATTTTGTCGCCATTGGTGAAGCAAAACGTTCCGGTGGTTATTTAATGCCAACAGGCTCTGCTCCTAATCGATTGTTTATCGTTGATAACGTGAGTGCTGAGTCTGTTAGTGCGTTTTATCCAACAACAGGGATTTTCTTCAGTGGCGCCGGTGGTCACATGGGTAGTATTAACGCTTACAATGAAATTGTGGGTCAGTTAGATGCAGAGGCCACTCGTGAAGATGATGGTAAACCTCGCCGTAAACGTGGTTTCATTTATCCGTATACCCAAGATGGACAGCTGACAAGTGATCGTTCTACAACACTATTTGATGGTAAGCCATGGTTCTTAGATAACTTAACGAATGGTGGTGATCACTCTGATGAGAACAATGCATTCCGTATCATTAATGCTACGGACATCAACGATGCAGGCGTAATTTCCGGTACAGCGATGATGTGTAGTGGTGGCTATAAAACGACCTCGCATAACTCGTCATGTGATGGTGAAGAGAAGATCGTTGCCGTTAAGCTAGTCCCAATTGCTGGGGCAACGGCTGCTGATATTGAAACGCGTAGCGTTGAAGAAGATTCGGCAGAACGACAAGGTGCGGGTCTAGGTTGGTTGGCTTTGACCATGCTAGGTTTGTTCGGGTTCCGTAGAAAATAGTCAGTATTTTTTAAATCAAGCAGAGGCTCACAGAAATGAGCCTCTGTTTTTTTATGCCTTGAGAAAATCCTCAAATTGATCGATTCTTATAAGTGGAGTCATAAAAGCTCCATCAAAGTTTCACAATATCAGCTGTACGTTAGTAAATGGACCTGTATGAGGAATTAACTATGAAGAGACAAAAGCGTGATCGCCTAGAACGAGCTCAATCTCAAGGCTATAAAGCTGGGTTGAATGGGAGGTCTCAAGAGGCTTGTCCGTATCAACAAATTGATGCTCGGTCATATTGGTTAGGTGGTTGGCGTGATGCCAGAGATGAAAAACAATCTGGTCTCTACAAATAACTCTCCACATACAAACAGAAGGATTTGAAAAGGCTCTTTAAGAGCCTTTTCTACATTTGTAACGAGGATGAATGTAGAAATGAAAAAGGCCCCAAAAAGGAGCCTTAAGAATAATCTGTAAGCAGGAGATTAAAAGCTAGAAGTATCTTGGAATAAACCAACTTTCAAATCTTTCGCAACGTAGATCTCTTTACCATCAACACATACACGACCATCAGCTAAGCCCATTACAAGCTTGCGGTTAACAACGCGTTTCATGTGGATTTCGTACGTTACTTTTTTCGCTGTTGGTAGGATTTGGCCAGTAAATTTAACTTCGCCGACACCTAGAGCACGACCTTTACCTTTGCCGCCAACCCAACCGAGGAAGAAACCAACCAGTTGCCACATTGCATCTAGACCAAGACAGCCTGGCATTACCGGGTCGCCAGGGAAGTGGCAATCAAAGAACCAAAGATCCGGAGTAATGTCCAACTCTGCAAGGATCAAACCCTTACCGAAATCCCCTTCAGTTTCAGACATTTTACTGATGCGATCCATCATTAGCATGTTCGGCGCAGGAAGCTGTGGATAACCAGGACCAAACAGCTCTCCTTGGCTAGAGGCTAAAAGATCATCACGGTTATAAGAATCACGTTTGTTTTGCATTATCAATTACTCCAATTTTTGATAGCTGCATCTTAGTGAACACGTGTACGCTAAACAACTCCGATCAGTACTAGACAAACCAGTTTTTGATGCGCTCCACAATTCCTAAAGGATGCTCATGTCTTTCAAAGTTTTCAATACGTTCGGCGATCTTGCCAATGATGCTGTCATCTTCACCACGGAACGGCTTCGACATCAGAATTGGGATAGCTTCATCTACCGTAGAAACCGACCAAATATGGAACTCGCCATTTTTAATGCTTTCTATTACATCTTTATGTAGCGCAAGGTGTTTAAGGTTTGACTTAGGTAAAATAACCCCTTGCTCCCCGGTAAAGCCTTGGTGCTTACAGACTTGGTAAAAACCTTCGATTTTTTCATTTAAGCCGCCAACGGCTTGGACACGGCCAAATTGGTCAACCGCGCCGGTAACCGCAATTTGTTGGTCAACGGGAGACTCAGACAGGGCACTCACCAAACAGCACAATTCCGCTAATGAGGCGCTATCGCCATCAACTTCACTGTAAGATTGCTCAAATACAATAGATGCAGAATATGGCAGAGGCTCATCAAGGTTTAACGCCGAGCTCAAGAATGCTTGCATGATCATCATACCTTTGGCGTGCAAGTTACCGCCTAATTCCGCTTTTCGTTCAACGTCGGAGATGTCACCATCACCAAAATGAATCACACAAGAAATGCGAGCAGGCTCTCCGTAAGAAACAGGGTGTCCGGCCATATCAATAACGGTTAGGCCATTGATCTGCCCAACTTGTTCACCGGTAGTTTCAATGATCACTTGTCCATCAAGAATGTCGTCAACGGCGCGCTGTGGTAGATATGACTCACGATAGTATTTGTCATCAATGGCAGCATCAATCGATGTAAAATTGATAGTGTCACATTCAGTATATTGACTGGCTAAACTAATCAATTGATTGTGCCAAAGAACACCAAGAGGTAGGTAATGTTGATCTTCCGTATAACGCATACCGGCAAGCATTAAGCGTCTAAATGCCGAATCGTCCAAACTAGGGTGCTGATATTTTTTACATATCCAATTCACTAAGCCGAAATAAAGAGCGAGGCTACGCTCAGAGATGTGAATATCTTCTTCTACTTCGGTGTACATAGTCATTCCCGTAGAAAAATCGTCATCTACAAACTCAATCTCTGCCAATTGAGTTCGGTCACCTGTGATGATCAACTTAACGTCATAATGCTGAGCTACAAAAGGAGAGGATGCAATACGATTCGGGGTTAAGTTAATCGGAGCAAAAGCTTCCCCTTGTATCGCAGCTTTCACACTCGGCCATCTTACTGCGTTTGCCAAAATGAGGTTAGCAGGGACGATTAGATAGCCACCATGAGCCTTCGATAATAAGCCATTCTCGAAAGTTGATTGACCTTCAGTATTGACGCTATATCGATCAAATAGATCTTTTGCGTCTAGAGACTCTGTTGAAACCACTGGCAAAGACGCAATATCGATTACAGCTTCTCTAACGAATTCACGGTAAATTGCATTATCTGCGCAGTTTACGAGTAGGACTCTTGTGAGGCCATTTACCCGAGCAAATCGACTCAACGTTGCCGTCAAGCGAGGTTGTAGGTCAGTGAACGTCTTTGCAGGGAGAAATGGGGCGGTTTCTAATAGTGCTTCATATGGCTTAAATGAAGGAGTTACGTCTTGCCAGTCAAGTTGGTTCATTAATAATCGTCTTAATTCAATGTTGAGGTCATTATAACGAAACGTCCTATAACTCCATAGCGAGAATTTGAGCAATATAAAAATACTGAATATTCATATGATTAAACCTTCGACAAATGAGTGATCAACATCGATACTTTATGGAGTTTTAATTGCTGTATAGCAACATCTGGGTTACGCTGTCACCAGATGTGTTTTAAGGGTCGAAAGGATGAAATATCAGCAACTTGAAAATCTAGAGTGTGGTTGGAAATGGAAATATCTGATCAAAAAATGGAAAGATGGTGAGTCGATCACCAAGTATATTGATACCAGTGAAGCGGATGCTGCCGTTGCAGAACTACGAAAATTAGAACATGAACCAACTTTAGTGCTTGCTTGGATTGAAAATCATATGTCTGAAGAGTTAGAGAATAAACTCAAACAGGCAATTCGTGCCAAGCGTAAACGCCATTTCAATGCTGAACAAGTTCATACCAAAAAGAAATCGATTGATCTTGACTATCGAGTTTGGGAGAAACTGTCAAATCGTGCGAACGAGTTAGGTTGTACACTCTCTGACGCAATTGAATATTTACTCTCAGAAGCTTCTCGCAGTGAGAAGGCCAGTCAAAAAGTAACCTCGATTAAAGAAGATTTAAATAAACTATTGTCTAGTTAATGGAGTATCAAATGCTTTATGTAATCTTGATTGCTGCTGTTGTTATTTTTTGGCTTATCGCTGTAGATAGACCTGTCTTAAAAATATCGTTTGAGAAAGGGCACATTACAAAAGTGAAAGGTCATATTCCTCCTTCCTTTAAACACAACTTGCAAGACATTGCTGAGCATGACCCTTTTGATGGTGAGATGAAAGTTTACAATCAGCGAACAGGAATGCGTTTGACCTTTTCGAAACAAGTTCCGAAGAAAGTGCAGCAGCGAATTCGTAACGTCTTCCCTCATCAAGGTTTTAAGTCAGGCAAAGGAAAAAAAAGAGCTTAAGAAAACTATCAGTTACTTATTCTTGTTAAATGGGGCGCATTAATTGCGCCCCGTTTTATATCTATTAAGTCAGTAAGTTAGAGTTTTTCTTTTATGAATCATAAGGAAGCTCCATGCGATACACTGTCACTTTAATCTGTTTTTTAATTGGGGCATCAGCCGCGAAAGCCGATGATTCAGAAACGAACCCCATTGCAAAGAAAATTAAAACAGAATTGCAAAAGAAGACCAATAGACGATTTGATAGCTATGAAGGTTATTGTGACCTAATGATTGAGATGGAGCATAAAGGTAAGACTGCGAAGATTAAAAAAGTAAAGGAAAGTGGTGATAAAAGCGTATGTAAATTTGCAAAATCAAACTTAAAAATTGGTAAACGATATCGTTATAAGTTTGCGGAAAAATACATACGACTTCACATAACAACGAGTGATTAGCATTCACTAATAATATTTCGATAACTTGGATATATTTATAAGTGGAATTAATGTCACATTTCATTTACTGCTTGTGTCTTTATAGATAAACTTGCCAACAGGAAAATAAAAACAACGTTAGGAATAGCAGTTTGTTGCTCACGCAGAAAAACTATACACCAGAAGCAATGGACATCGCAGTCAAGGTATCGAAAGAAGTCGAACTTAGACATGCCAAGTGGCTAGCTAGTATGAATCACCAAGTGGATCAGTCACAAGTGGATAAGCTCCTTAGTTTACAGGGGCGATATTGTGACGACGTGATCTTTAGTGAAGAAGACAGAATCACGCGCAACCAAAGAATACTTCTCATGTGCGAACAAGAGCGAGTAAAAGAAAAGCGCCAAATCGTGGAAGACAAGCAGAAAACACTGCAAAAAGTCATCAGCGATGTATCGAAAGTCGCCGATCGAATGTTAATGAAAAAGCTTGAAACGCTTCCAATTGATAAATTATCGAGCATTATACCCGCATTTGAGCTGTTCGCATCGTTTGCCTATTCTCCATCTCTAAGCTTTTCAAAACTGACAGACTTGGCTAACAATAGCCATCAGCTAAGCTCAACGATTATAGACCTGATTGAAAACTCAAGACTGCGTGAGCGAGGAAGTGTGGCTAAAACCAGTTCAGATGCAAGAGTCGCGATTGGTCGCCTTGGAATTGAAAATTGCCGCAAACTATTCCCAGTTTTAATGGCGCGCCCAATGATGAGATGGTCAGATAGTAATACTAAAATCCTGACTCCCAAGTTTTGGCAACAATTGGTTTTGACTGCCAACGTCACCAAAATGCGATTGGAATCGGCAGATGTTCAAGATCCCGATTGTGGTGTTTTGATCGGAACGCTTCGTAGCTTAGGTAGCATCGTATTGATTAATCACTTCACAGATACGTTTGAAGACGCACTCATTGAAGTCATGCTGAACTATAGAAAAACGAACAGGAAAGATGAGTATTATGCCTGTGCAGATGTCCGACCAAATTCCGCTTTCTTGCCTAAAGTCATTGTCGATATGGAAGCTCTGGTGACTAAAAGACTTTTAGAAAACTTTCAATGGCCGAAGAATGTAGAACATATAAAAGTTGCTGTTCTTGAAGACATCGAAAGCAAACCCATCTTAGAGCGTAGTGTCTATGGCGCAGCATTAGCGCAGGCTAGGGCATATGCAATCTATGATGGATTATCAAGAAGTGCAGTGTTTGCAGAAAAGCACAAACCATTTTGGTTTGCTAACGTCCAGATATCGGCGGAAGCATTATCATCAATTAGAATGAGTGCTCCAGGGAAGATGACTCTTATGATATAAAGAAGCGACAGTGTCACAAAAAGTTTGAAGCGACTATATCAAGTCGCTTTTTTAATGTCGTAATAAATAGAACTGAATAAGATAAGGTTACGGCGTCACGATCCTTCAAACCAATCGTGGTGAGAGCCATCAATTTGAACGAGCTCGCCTAAACAATCACGTCGGTAACGAGGTTGGTAAACTCGGGGCTTGCGTTTAGAGTGTGTGACCCAAAGTCCGTCGGCGATCATCCATTGACGCAGAGTCTCTTTAGATACAGCGATGTTGTGTTGCTCTGAGAGTTTTTCTAGAGCGAGCGTTGGTGAGAAATCAGAATAATACTTGTGGATGATCTTAAGTATTTCAATTTTAAAATCTTCTGAGTAACGTCGGTTACTTGGACGACCACGAGCTGCGTGCGCGAGACTTTGAGCTCCTAAAGTGGAGAGTCGATTGAGTAAACGCCGGATATGATGAACAGACACATTTAAAATAACTGCAGCATCAACTTGACGTAATCGCTTTTCACGGACGTCAGACAGAACCTTAAATCGATAAATATCTTTTTCACCCATCGTAATCAACATCGGTTAAAGCCTCAAAAGCAAACAATGTTGTTAATCTTAGGAGGACATTTTAAAGTGGCTAAAACCGGACATTACTAAATTGCTCTAACAGATTATGTCAATCCCATTTTAAAATGTCCTCTTTTCTCCCAAGTAGAAATGTCCCTTTATGAGCAAAATAGAGTAGGTGAGTTAGGTTTTACTGTTAGAAGCTTTGAAAGTTTTTGGTGTGATGAGAACTGGGTTTATCGCCCTTAGTTGTTCCTGAAGCGCTCTTTGTTGAGCTCTGCGTTTAGGGGCTAATTATATGGTCCGCCTCACTCTCAAGCCCTACGCTTAGAGTAGGCTCTCAGAACGAGGTGAACCATATGTCTACCATT
>NZ_BAOG01000139.1 GCF_000400365.1 Vibrio jasicida CAIM 1864 = LMG 25398
GCCAAGAGCAGCTTCTTGCTCAAGCATCGGATGTAGAAGGCGACGCGCTAACCGCATCTAACCTAGTGGTTGACGGTGATGCAACGGTCACGGCAAACGATGATGGCAGCTTCACCATCACGCCTGATGCGAACTTCAATGGTGACATTGATATCACGTTCGATATCAACGATGGCACCGACACTATTGTTGCAACTGCTGACCTAACGGTTAATCCAGTTAACGACCTACCACAGCCAGAAGATCAAGCGTTCACCATTGGTGAAGATGGCGTCTTGCTGTTCACTGATGAAGATCTGCTTGATGGCGCAACAGATATCGATGGCGATAATCTATCGGTTGAAGGTGTGTCTTACACTGGCGCAGATGGTGTCCTAACCGACAATGGTGATGGCACTTACAGCTTCGCGCCAAACGAAAACTTCAATGGCGATGTGAACTTTACCTTCGATGTTTCTGATGGCACGGATACCGTGACCGCGAATATCGACGTAAGCGTGACGCCAGAGAACGATCCACCGGTAGCAGGCAGTACGTCTTACACGGTGCATGAAGACAACTCAATCACTATCAGTAACGAACAACTATTGGCTAACTCATCTGACGTCGAAGGCGAAGTGGCAATCGACAGCGTCAGCTACAGCGGCACGGATGGTGTGTTCCAAGACAATGGTGACGGTACGTACACTTTCTCGCCAAACGAGAACTTCAATGGCGAAGTGAGCCTAGATGTTGTCGTGGTCGATGAAGACGGTGCGACGGATTCAACTACCGCAGGTATTACAGTACTTGAGGTGAACGATCCACCAATCGCAGGCGCGACCAGCTACTCAGTGAACGAAGACGAAGTCATCACCATTAGCTCTGAGCAGTTATTGGCGAACGCTTCTGACGTTGAAGGTGAAGTTGCGATTGATAGCGTGAGCTACAGCGGCTCCGACGGTATCTTCACCGATAACGGTGACGGTACATTCAGCTTCGCACCAAACGAAAACTTCAACGGTGACGTCAGTCTTGATGTGGTCGTGACCGATGAAGATGGTACAACGGTAGCAACCAATGCAAACATCGATGTTCTTCCAGTCAACGATGCTCCGGTATCAGGTGATTTGGCTTACAGCGTGGATGAAGATGGTTCTATCACTCTCAGCCAAGAGCAGCTTCTTGCACAAGCAGGCGACGTGGATGGTGATGACCTAACTGCATCCAACCTGACAGTTGACGGCAATGCGACCGTTGTTGCGAACGATGATGGTAGTTTCACTATCACGCCGGATGCAGACTTCAATGGCGACATTGATCTGAGCTTCGACATTACGGACGGCGATGCGACCATTCAAGCGACTGCCGATCTGACTGTGAACCCAGTGAACGACCTACCAACGGTTGGTCAGCCACAGTTCGTCACGCAAGAGGATACAAGCTTTACCTTCACTGAAGAGCAACTGCTGCAAAATGCAGGTGATATCGATGGTGATAACCTAACGGTTGAAAACGTTGCTTCTGACAGCGGTACCTTGGTTGATAACGGTGATGGCACTTACACCTTCGCGCCAAACGAAAACTTCGATGGCAACGTGAACGTGACGTTTGATGTCAACGATGGCACCGCAACGGTTCCTGCTGAAGCGAACATTGATGTTCAATCTGTGGTTGATATGCCAGAGCTGTCGATTGCTTCAGACTTGGTGATTGCCTCTGATAACTTCGAGTCTGGCTCGAACGGTTGGAACGCGAACACTGAAAGTTCACAAGGCTTCGAAACGGGCAACATGCTGGGTCGTATTGGTGGCACTGGCGGTGATGAAGCGGTCAGCAAAACTTACGATATTCCAAGTGATGTTAATGAAGTGAATATCTCGTTTAGCTTCTACGAAATCGATTCTTGGGATGGCGAGTCGTTCCAAATCTTTGTCGGCGGCGAACAGCTAACCACCTTGGAGAACTCAGCGTTCCTTACTCAAGATGGTACGACAACGCTTTACGACTCTAACGGTAACGAAGTAGGTGAAGTTGTCCACGGCTCTTCACAAGGCGAAGGCTTCAGTGGTTGGAACGACCAAGCTCACCAAATCAATCTGACGGTTCCTGTCGAGGATGGTGAATTGCAACTTGGCTTCGGTTCAACCTTGAATCAAGACGTTTGGGATGAATCGTTTGGTATCGACAACATCGAAATCACGGTAGCGGACGCGGATTACCAAATCATCGGTACCGAAGATACGCCAGTGCCGCTTGATATCGATGCTGCGTTAACCGATACCGATGGTTCAGAAAACCTCTCTATCTTGATTGAAGATGTGCCAGAAGGCAGCGCACTATCGGTTGGTGTTGATAACGGGGACGGCACTTGGTCACTACAACCAGGCGAGCTAGAAGGGCTAGAGTTTATCCCTTCTGCGGACTTCAATGGCGATGTGACGCTAACCGTAAACGCAATCTCTACGGATGTGGATACAGGTACAACGGCGACAGCGACGCAAGATGTTACGATTCATATCTCGCCAACCAATGATGCACCAGAAGTAACGGGTGATATCGCGGCGGTAACTGCCGAAGACAACAGCATCACGCTAACTCAAGAGCAGTTACTGGAGCACGCTGTTGATATCGATGGTGACGATCTAAGTGCAATCAACCTGAGCACCAATGATGAAAATGCAACGGTTGAAATGAACGAGGATGGCAGCTTCACCATTACTCCAAGCGAGAACTTCTACGGTGACATCGAGTTCACCTACGACGTGACTGACGGGGAAGAAGTGGTCGCGGCTGGTCTCGACTTAACAGTAACACCAGTCAATGACGCGCCAGAGCCACAAGATCAAGCGTTCACCGTGGGTGAGGACGGTCTTCTTACCTTCACAGACGCAGACTTGTTAACAGGCGCGACGGATGTAGAAGGTGACAACCTAACAGTTGAAGGTGTGACTTACACAGGTGCCGATGGTGTCCTAACCGACAATGGCGATGGCACGTACAGCTTCGCACCGAATGAGAACTTCAATGGCGATGTGAACTTTACGTTCGATGTGTCAGACGGTACGGATACAACCTCTGCCAACATTGATGTGAGTGTGACGCCAGAGAACGATCCGCCAGTTGCAGGCAGCACGTCTTACACCGTACATGAAGACAACTCGATCACCATTAGTGACGAGCAACTACTGGCTAATTCGTCGGATATTGAAGGCGGCGTAGACATCAGCAGTGTGACTTACAGTGGTAACGATGGTGTGTTCCAAGACAATGGTGATGGTACGTATACCTTCTCTCCAAACGAGAACTTCAATGGCGAGGTCAGCCTAGACGTTGTCGTTGTCGATGAAGAGGGTGCGACAGACTCAACCACTGCGGGTATTACCGTTCTTGAGGTTAACGATCCACCAATCGCAGGTGCGACAAGTTACTCTGTCAATGAAGATGAAGTCATTATCTTCACGGAAGAGCAACTGCTAGCGCAATCAAGCGATGTGGAAGGTGACGTGAGCCTAGAAAGCGTCTCTTACAGTGGTAGCGACGGCATTCTAACGGCGAATGACGATGGCACTTACAGCTTCGCGCCAAATGAAAACTTCAACGGTGGCGTAAGTCTAGACGTAGTAGTGGCTGATGAAGACGGTGCAACTGCGACAACCAACGCGAACATTGATGTATTGCCAGTCAACGATGCTCCGGTATCTGGCGATTTGGCTTACAGCGTCGATGAAGACGGTTCAATCACATTGAGTCAAGAGCAGTTACTGGCTCAAGCGGGTGACGTCGACAGCGATAATCTAGAAGCAGTGAACTTAACCGCGGTAGCCAATGCAACCGTTGTTGAGAACCAAGATGGTAGCTTTACGATTACGCCTGATGCGAACTTCAATGGCGATATCGACCTGAGCTTCGACTTGATTGATAACGATGGTGCGAGCGTGGAAGTGGGCGTTGACCTAACGGTGAACCCAATTAACGATGCGCCGCAATCAACGCCAGTGAATATTGCTGGCACTGAAGATACCACCATTCTTATCACACAGGACATGTTGCTTGCTAACGCGACAGACATCGACAACACCTACGACGAACTGTCTGCTGTCGACCTAGTGATTGATGAGCAATACGGTGACTTGCTAGACAATGGTGATGGCACTTGGTCATTCACTCCGGCTGAGAACTTCAATGGTGATGTGCCAATGTCGTTCGGCGTCAGCGATGGTGATTTAGTTACGCCGGTTGAAGGCAATCTAAACGTCGAAGCGGTTAACGATGCACCAGAAGCGCCAACCATCCAGATGCAAGGCGAAGAAGATGTGGTCATGGTGATTGACCCAGCTTACATCGCTGATCAAGTTACGGATCTTGATGGTGATGAAATCAGCGTAGAAAGCATCACGGTTCGTGCTCCTGCAAACGCGACATTAACCCAGCAGCCAGATGGTATGTACCACTTGGTAACCACTCAAGACTTCAATGGTTTGGTGGAACTGGGCTACACCGCGACGGATGGTGAAGAAGTGGTTGAAGGCTCGTTGAATGTGGATGTTATTCCAGTCAACGATGCTCCATTTAATGTGGGTAATGCCTTTATGGCAACCGACGAGGATGGTGCATTCACCTTCGACGCTGGCGACCTGATGAACCTGTTCGGCGATATCGATACTGAAAACCTAGTCGTATCACGCATTATCACCGCAGAAGGTGAAGATGGTGGTGAGGTAACAGACAACGGTGACGGTACTTGGACATTCACACCGACAGGCGATTTTGCAGGTGTTTCTGACTTGCAAGTTGTGGTAAGTGACGGTGAGTTTGAGACGGTACTTGATGTACCAGTGTTTGTTCGCCCTGTTGCGGATGGCGCAGTCATCACAACCGACCATGATGGTCCGTTAGTCTTCGGTGAGGACGAAACAGGTCACCTAGGCTTGAATGTCGGTCTAATCGACGATTCAGAAACGCTAAGTAACCTAGTGATGACTGGTTTCCCTGTTGGCTTCGAAGTTACGGATGGTGTGAACACCATTACCATTACGGAGCCGGGTCAATACATCGACTTGAACGAGTGGGATATCTCAGACCTGCAAATGACGCCTCCGGCTGACTTTAATGGCGAGTTCTTCGTAACCGTGACCGCAACAACGGTGGATTATGGCGATGAGCCAGAAGAGTTCGAAGATGGTATCGATTCAGGTGACTTCGAAACCCTAGCGGGTGAAGCAGTTATCCTAACCGCTGATGACCTAATCGGATTGGCAGAAAACGTAGACGCTGACGCGGGTGATGAAGTGAAATTCGTTCACCTAGCTGATCGCAGCCAAGGTGAGATTGTCGATAACGGTGATGGCACATGGACATTCAATCCAGCACCAGGCTTTACTGGTGAAGCGGATATCGCTTACGTGATTGATAAAGACGGTGTGCTTCATGATGAGCAAACAGGTGTGGTCGTGAAAGAAGACGCACCACAAGAGAATGCTTCTCCAGAAATCGACAGCATTTCTACCACAGAAATGGCAGCGGATGGCACCTTGTCGTTCACCAATGATGACATGCTATCGACCTTGAGCGATGCAGAAGGCGACAGCTTGAGCATTGAGTCAGTGAGCCTAATGGAAGGTCAAGGTGTGATAGAGACCGATAACCAAGGTAACTACCAATTCACACCAGCAGAAGGCTACACCGGAGATGTTCAAGTTGGCTTTATTGCAACTGACGGTGAAAACCGCATTGAGAGCTTCTTTAATGTCGACATCCAAGGTGAAGGTGAAACTACTACCAGCGAAGGCTACGCACTCGCTGATGATGGTTCACTAACACTAACGGAAGCACAGTTGATTGATGAGCTTGGCATTAGCCCTTCAGCAGAAGTGTTGGATGTCGCCGATGCAAACGATGCAGGTTTCTTCGCGAAATCAGGTGATGAAGAGTGGACATACTGGCCGAACGATGACTTCGATGGCAATTTGGCTATGGATGTTCAGGTCAACGATAACGGTGAAGTATCGACTCAGAATCTGAGCATCCAAGTTGCGGACGATTCAGCGCAAAGCGACGAGCCACAAATCCAAACTGCTCAAGCATCAGCAGAGCAGCAAGTTGGCGAAGCGCAACAACCTGAAGAGCAAGCAGCAAACGGTGCAGACAGTGAAGAGGAGAGCGCAGCCGATGTGACTGCAGCACCAGGCGATACCATTTCTATCTCGGTTCCAGATGAGGTCAGTGGTAACGAATCGGTGGATTATGCAGAAATGTCCGGTCTACCTGATGGTGCATCGGTAAGCAACGCACTGGATAATGGCGATGGCAGCTTCACATTAAGTGGCAACCTGAACCAACCAGTATCGGTTGACCTACCTGAAGGTTACGAAGGTACGAGCGAAATCCAATTCCAAGGTTACGACGAATTGGGTAGCGCAGTAGAAGGTGCGAGTGACACAGTTGAAGTTGAAGTCGATGATCAATACACCATGCAAGGTTCTGCTCAAGATCAGCAACCAGACATGGCGGGTATGGAATCTGGCGGCAGCGACTGGACAAGTGCAGGTGGTCAAGATCAAGGTGTTGACTTCACGGATGACTCTGGCAGCTTCGACTCGGATACTCAAACGGGTACTGACCAAGGCAACGATTTCGATCAAAGCTCAATGTAACCAACCATAGACGAGGGCAGTGTCATTGCTGCCCAAACCAAAGCCATGCAGAGCCAACTTTGCATGGCTTTTTTGTCGGATTTCTTTCTATGAGCTGTAGAAAAAACTTGGAAATTGAAAAAAGTATTCTTAGTTAGTTAAAGAGTGAATTACAAGGAGGAGCGACATGTACCGTTATGTCAGTTCGCCAAAAGCGTCAAAGTACATAGTACCGCCGCCACTGCATCGTGAGTTATCGTGTATGGATGTGCCGGAGTCAGAACTAGAGATGCGTGAAATTCTGAACAGTTGGTTTGCCGATGGATTGGCGCCCATCATTCAAAATAAAGACAATTACATCTCTGCTAATGAGCAACAGCGCTTTGAGCAGCTCAGTCGTACGGTGGGCGTGCTACTGCGTAATAAAGATTACTATTTTGCCACCAAGCGGATTCTTTCGCTGTGGGAGCAAGACTGCTTAGAAACGACTTACGTTAATTATCTGATTTTACGTAGTGAGCGCATACCATACTTCGAATAAGTCCCATTTCTTGGCTTGAAATAGTGGTTTACATGGTTTTCTTAGTAACTTTTGATACCTGTATTTAACATTTTTGCAAACATCGTTATATTTAAGGCTCATCGTTCTCAGGAGTTTATGGATGAACCTTACGATATCAGGGAAGTTGCAGCTCAGTTTTGTGCTGCTAGCCGTACTTTTTATGGCATCAGCGGTATTCACGTATCGCAACGTCACCACCGTAGAGCAATACGCCTCTTCATTACTTAAATCCGATTTACCGACCGTCGACACCAGCCGCGGTATCCAACAGTCCGTTCAAGCGTCGCTGTCTTCTATTCGAGCCTACATGTTGCTAGGTGGCGATGAAGAGGCGAGCGCACGTCTGAGTGAGGACGTACGCAATATCATGGCGTCAACAGACGAGTCGCTTCCAACGTTGCAGGCTTTGATCTCTGAACAGGATTTTCAAGCGATTCAAAGCCAGTGGGACGCGGTAAAAGTCTCTCTAAACAAGTTGATTGAGCTCAGCCACAGTGATGAGAACTTACCCGCGCACAACCTCTTTATTAACGAAGCGGCACCCATTGCAGAAGTAGCACTTGATCAGCTTCAAAGCTTAATCAACGAAGAGTCAGGAAACCCATTTGGTGGGGACAGAAAGCGTTTGTTTAAAGTCTACGCCGACAGTTATACCTCGCTCGCCAATGCACTGTCTGCTCTGCGAGATTTCCTGTTGTACGGGCAGCAAAATCATCTAGACAAATACCACGACTTGATTAAGTACCATAATCAGTCTGTGGCGGAAATCGACAGCAAACTCGACAGACTTACCGATAACGACCAATCACTGTGGTCACTGTTTAAAGAAATGCAGCAACTGTACTTTCCTTTGGCAGAGCAGGTAATTGCATTGCGTCAATCGCCAGAGTGGAACGAATCAAACTTGCTGATGGCGAACGAACTGTTACCAGCAGCGGATGCACTAGACCAAAGCTTAGAGACGATCGTATTGGCTCAGCAAAGTCGTGCTGATCAAAGTGGAAAGGGTATTAATCAGTCGATCAAGAACGTACTCACCACCATGTTGATTGCTGCGGCATTGGTTTTGTTTGCCGCAGTAGCGATTTCAAAATACATGGGCAATACCATTGGTCGTCGAGTGAAAAACTTATCGGAGCGTGCAAAGACGATCGCTTCAGGGGACGTTTCTCAGCCTCCGCTCACCGTTGTTGGGAAAGATGAATTGGCAGACCTTACCGATTCGATTAACCGCATGAACCAATCGTTAGCGAGCATCGTGGCAGGGGTGAGTGAGAAAGCGCACCAAGTGGATACCAGCATGGGGGCTTTATTGGAATCGGCGCAAGTCACTTCATCGAATGTTGAACAGCAACAGACCAGCATTGTTGAAATGGGAAGCCAATTGGATGAAATCGCTTTAGCCGCGCGTAACACCCTAGATCAAGCCAATCAATCGGTGCAGAAGCTTTCTGATTCAAAAGGCGAGATTGAACAAGGTCGCGATGCACTAGAGCAAAACAAAGTCACCATGGAAAGCTTACATGGCAGCATTGAAACCGCGAGCACGCAAGTGACGCAGTTAAGCAAAGAGAGCGAAGCCATTGGTCGAGTTACGGAGGTGATTGAGGGCTTGGCAGAGCAAACTAACTTACTGGCATTGAATGCCGCGATAGAAGCAGCGCGTGCAGGTGATCAAGGACGAGGCTTTGCGGTGGTGGCGGACGAAGTGCGTATGTTAGCGACTCGCACCACTCAATCGACGACAGAAATCAACGGCATCATTAATGCGATTCAACGCTCGACTAATTCGGTGGTTGAGGAGATTGAACACAGTCAATCACTGGCGGAGCAGGGCGCTGAGCACATTGAAAAAGCGGTAACTCGTTTGCTCATCACTACTGAACAAATTGGTTCTTTGAATGAACAAATGGCAGAACTTGCGGCAGCGGCAGAGCAGCAATCTCATGCGACCAATTCGATCACTGGATTGATGTCCGATATAACTCAATCAGTGGATGAGGTTTCGAATAACAGCCAACGTGCATCAGAGACATCATTGCAAGTAAAAGAGCAAGTTACCGAGCTGAATCAACAGATGGCAACTTTCAAAACGGCGTAGATAAGGTTTACGTCTGTTCATCTACTTTTGAACGTTAACCAAATAGTAAAAAAGCCCCAATCCTTTTTACACAAAAAGGGTTGGGGCTAATTATATGGTCCGCCTCACTCTCAAGCCCTACGCTTAGAGTAGGCTCTCAGAACGAGGTGAACCATATGTCTACCATTC
>NZ_BAOG01000138.1 GCF_000400365.1 Vibrio jasicida CAIM 1864 = LMG 25398
ATACGCCAAAGAAGCTTGAACAGTTGAGGCGATGAAAGCAACTAATATCATTCCTTGATTTCTCATTTTTCACCTTAGAACATAACGCTTTCTATACGGCTCTATGCTGCCTTTCAGGCACGCTACCGCCTTCTTTCATTCCAAAAGATAACTGCATGCTAGCACTTATCTTTATGAAACAAATAGAAAATCAGTATGAATCTGTGTGCTCAACCACGCAATTAGACGGCATGGTGAAGCCTAATTAGATGTGAGACGCTAAGTTTATCGAACTGTGTAAATACCCATGTAAATTTAGTTATGAAAAGTCAGTTTTTACTTAGCATAAAAGAACATATGATCGCTCGTCACTATGCGAAGAAAACCATTGAAAGTTACATCTTTTGGATCAAACGATTCATCGTATTCCACCAGCTCGCTCATCCGTCTAAATTAGCTGAAAACGATGTTGAACGCTTTCTCAGCTATTTAGCGATAGATGAAAAAGTTGCCGTAAAAACACAGGCGCTTGCCCTGAATGCCATCTCTTTCTTGTACCGTGAGTATTTTAGAACGCCACTTTCGCTTGATATGCGTTTTCAAAAGTCTCTGACAGAAAAGAAACTGCCAGTAGTGTTAACGAAAGCTGAAGTAAGGCGCTTCGTTCAGCATATCGATCCAAAATACAAACTACATATACAGTTACTCTATGGGTCAGGTCTAAGAGTCATGGAATGTCTACGGCTAAGAATACAGGATATCGATTACGACTACGGAGCAATTCGTGTTTGGCAAGGGAAAGGGGGTAAAAACCGAACCGTCACACTCGCAAAGGAGCTCCACGCCCCCTTAAAAGCACAAATGAACTTAGCTCGCGACTACTATCAAAAAGATCGTCATGTTGCGGGCTATGCTGGTGTGTATATTTCAGATGGGCTTAGAAGAAAGTACCCTGATGCGGAGCTAGATTTCAACTGGCACTTTCTATTTCCATCAACAAAATTAAGCCCAGACAAAGATACTGGGGAATTAAGGCGTCATCACATCAATGAAAGTGCTATCCAACGAGCAGTAAAGCGTTCAGCCAAAGATGCAAGTATCGAGAAGACCGTTACTTGCCATACTTTACGCCATAGTTTTGCGACTCATTTGTTAGAGTCAGGCGCTGATATTCGAACGGTTCAAGAACAACTCGGACACACAGATGTGAAAACAACCCAGATCTACACACACGTCATTGAGCGCGGCGCAGGTGGAGTGTTGAGCCCGTTATCAAACTTATAGAAAGACGAAAGCCACCGTACTAGTGGCTTCATAATTAGATTTGTGTTTAGCTGCGCTCACCCAGTTTGACATTACCTTTCGAGTCAAACCACAACGCTTCAGAACGACGCCGTCCAAGTAACATTGGGCCATCATCGTAGAACAAAAAGTTCTTCCAGTACTTTTTAAAAATCGACCATTTGGTTTCAATCACGTTGTACTTCTCGTAGCAAAAATAAACCGTGACGTCGTCTTGCCAATCGATAAAAGTAATCACTTCTTCAGGAAGCCCTTCTTCGTCGTCTTCCCATGCAGCCATCCAATCAACCTCTTGTGACCAGTTCTGCTCTTTCATTGGCCAATCAGACGAGCTCAAGCGGTCCATATCAGGACTTTGTGCACTGACGTTCTCTTTCCAAAACTGCGCTGCACGTGCCTGACTCATCGGCTTGATAAAAGCGAGGTCTTCTTCTGGCACAGGCATCGACTGGTGAGTAAAAATCCATTTTCTTTGGTATTCGTCCAAAGGCAAATAAGACATTCAGTCTCCTTTTTTACGACTTCAGCCAACCTTTCTCGGTGGCACCTTCAATCAGTTCTTTGGCTTTGTCCCATAACGTGACAGAGCCAAGTTTAATTCTTTTGTTAACGGTTAACGCTTGTTCTCGCGTTACCCCATTTTCTATCCAGCTTTGACCATCATTATGATAGTTCAGTAGCATAGGAATAAGGCGATCCAGCGCTTTAGCATATTTGGCATCGTCAGTTTGTGCGGCTTCAAACTCATTCCACAAAGCAAGTAATTCGCTACTTTGGTCACTTGGCAGCATGCCAAACAACCGCTCTGCGGCTTTCAATTCTTTTTCTTCTTGCTCTTTCGAGGCTGCAACATCATAAACAAAGGTGTCGCCCGCGTCGATCTCTACCACATCATGGATAAGCAGCATTTTCATCACTCGACCAATATCGACAGGTGCATTCGCGTGCTCTTGCATCAACACAGCCATTAAAGCAACATGCCAACTATGTTCACCACTATTTTCTAAGCGACCCTCAGCACTTTTAACACGGGTTCTACGCAGCACGCTTTTCAGTTGATCGAGTTCAATCAATAACGCTAATTGCTTTTCCAGTCTTTCCATTTATCAAGCCTCTGCCTTCCAATTCGGGTTGGTCAAGGACGTCAGCACGTGATCTTGCCACTCACCATTGATCAACAAATATTCCTTTGCATAGCCTTCTTTCTCAAAGCCAACATGCTGTAGCACCGCTTCGCTGCGTGTGTTGTGTGGCATGTAACCCGCTTGAATGCGATGCATTTTTTGCACATCAAACATATAATCGCATGCCATTTTCAACGCGCGGCGCATATAGCCGTTTCCTTGAGCCTCTTCTGCGAGCGAGTAACCCACGTTACATGCATGAAAAGGAAAGCGAGTCAGGTTGCTGAAAGAAAGTGTTCCGAGCATTTTACCAGAATCGACATGAACAAGCAGACAATAGTAGCCTAAGCCCATACGGTGAAGCTCTTTCAACTTGATCAGCTTTTGCAGCCAGCCATTAACCGAATAGAAAGCGTCCTCGCGTTTAGGTTCATAGGGTTTTAAATATTCTCTGTTCGCTTGAAAATACGCGGCGATCATATCGGCATCACCAATATCTGCAGTGCGTAGAAGCAAGTCGCCGTCCAACTTGTGAACGGCGATTGAGGAGCTTTTATCTTCCATTGTTATTGACAACTTCCATTTGATTCCAGATAAGTTCTTGCTGGTACTCCAGCTTTTGCTGAAGCCACAATTTTGCGATCGCCTTAGGCTTTTCGAATACCATAATCTCGCAGTTTGTTCGCAATCGAGGTATGCGAAACATTCAATCGCTTCGCAAGCTTACGACTTGAAGGGAAAGACTGATACAAACGCTCTAAGATTTGCGATTCGTAATCTCGCATAATTTCGTCCAACGAACCATCTAAGTTCAACGTTGCTGAGCCACCGCCCATTGCTTGAGGTTGCGGTAGATTGAAGTTATCCGCTTTCAACAAGCTACCCTCCATTTCCGTCAACGCACGAAGCACCATGTTATCTAGCTGACGCATATTACCAGGCCATTGATAGTTCGCTAACGCATCAACCAATTCATCATCAAATTCTGGCTTATCAATGCCCAATTGTTGCGCGTGTTTCGTGACGAATAAATCCAGCAACGGAGCGACGTCGTTTGAACGCTTGCGCAGAGGAGGAATATTCAAGGTGAGTACATTAAGACGATAGTATAAATCTTCGCGGAACTGCCCGGCCTCGGCTAACTCGGCAAGGTTATGTTTTGTTGATGCGATAATACGAACATCGACATGCATTTCATCTTCAGCACCAACACGACGGAAATTACCATCTTGTAAGAAGCGCAACAGTTTAATTTGCAGATGCGAACTCATTTCACCGATTTCATCGAGGAACACCGTACCACCGTTTGCTTGTTCGAATATGCCTTTGTGGCCAAGTTCATGATTGAATGAACCTGGGGCATGACCAAACAGTTCCGTCTCTGCTACATCATCAGGCATAGAAGCACAGCTAAGTACTAGGAATGGTTTGTTCGCACGACCAGAGCGGCTATGGCACGCTTTTGCTAGCATTTCCTTACCAGTACCAGTCTCACCTTCAATTAACAACGGTTGGTCAAGCACAGAAAGTTTCTTTGCTTGATTGATCAATGCTTTGTGGCGATTGGATAAACCGACAAAATGCTCGAAACCCAATTGGTTTTGTAACGGCAATGTCTCTTCGATTTGCACGCCATGCTGGCTTGAACGAATGGTCATTAGTGTACTGGCGAGCGTGGAGTTTTGAGCTTCATCTTTGATATAAACCGGCATCAACTCAAGGATATAATCCAAACCATCGATGACAAGACTTTCTCTGGTACGGGCATTCACTCCTTCTGTCCAACGATTAAAGCGCACACTTGGCAGTAGCATACCAATTTGTGTGCCAATCACATCTTGCTTATGTTGCCCGAGCAGAGAAAGTGCAGACATGTTTGCCATGTCTACCGCGCCTTTCAGATCGATGGCAAAAACCGGATCAGGTAAGTTATCCACCAATGAAAGCAGCTCCGTATTGTGGCGCTCCATTGGCATAAATTGGATTTTACGTACGTCTTTAACCCCCGGAATACGGCGGATTTCGGCCATCAACTCACTGAAAGTATCAAAATCGATATCTGGGCAGTTCAGGTAGATGATGCCACTGATATCAATTTCGATACCACGTAAGTCGATGCTTTTAGACGCTAAAATATCGAGCAATTCTCGGGTTAAACCGAGTCTATCTTCACAAAAGACTTCAAGACGCACTTAAAATATCCCAATTCACAACTGTCAGGAAAAGTTGACAGTAGTTTCTACCAAGCTTGGAATGGCGTCAAGCAATCCTCACCGTCAAAGGTGATATTGATTACGGTTTCATCGTGATTGATGCAACTTTCGCCACCACTTCTTTACGAATAGCGCCGAGTTTCACCTGTCTCTCAGGGTACCAAGGCAGTGGGCGAAGCAATGACATGGATTTCAAACCTAAGCGTGCGGTGAGAATACCCACTCCCAAGCCTTGCCCTGCTCGAGCAGACACCTTTCCTGCGAGATCCATCGACATCAAATCCATGCTCGCATCGATCGCCAGTTCACTTGCACCAGCCGCCGCCATATTCACAAAAACCGCACGAAGTAGCTTGATTCGAGATGCGTACCCAAGCTCAACGCCATAGACTTTCGAGAGATTATCGATCATTTTGAAATTACGCCACGCCACTAACAGCATGTCAGCCGCAGCTAGTGGACTAACGGCAACTAACGCGGCTGACTCTGTCGCGTGCTGTGAAACAATTTTGGTCGCGAGTTTATCTTGCTGACTGACAACCATTGAGTCGTACATTTCTAGGATTTCGGCATCGCTGTGTGCTGGATTCACGCTATTCTTCCAACGATCGAAGCCCGGATTTTCAGCAAGTACACCACTTTGCTCAGCCACTTTTTCACAAAATACTTTGCCTTTGCCAACACTTTGACTGTCGATAAGTGCCTCACTTTCTTCCTGCACGCTAAAGTGGTTGCGAAGTTTGCGTAGCTTCCATAGTTCTTTGCCTAACGCTCCTAAACCAAAAGAGGCAATAGTGGAGATAAAACCGGCCCAGCCCAATGCAAGCCAATCTGCAGTTTGCACAGCCGTGACAATCGAATCCACCGCCTGCCACCCAACCAGACCAGCAAAGGTGGCAAATACCCCTGTTGTAAGCCATTTACGCCCAGGTTTTGGACGAATCACATGTTCAAGCTGTAATTCTTGCTCGGTGTCTTCCGATTGCTCTTCTATTTCAACAGCAACGAAAGTCTCGTTTTCCGAGAATGTCTTTTGCGCCGTAAACTCTGGCGAGACATCCTTTTTTTCACTGTGCATGACCTTTTCAGAGAAGACTTGTTTTTGTTTTAGCTCGCTCATTTCAATTTGTCTCCCAGTAGGTATTCAAGTGCTTTGTCTAGACGAATATGCTTCATCGGCTCGTCACTTTCTGATGACATAGGTCGGAAAGACGTAAAATCAAAGCCACTGTTTTGCCAATAAACAGCATTCGGAAGTTTCTTTGGTACTTCCCCAGGGAACATCGTTATCGCCTCCCCATCAAGCGTTGTACCTTGCAAAGCTGGCACGGTCTTATCTCCCGAAGCAATGAAACCTGAAGTCGTCGCTTGAATCGACGCGATACTCATACAGCTCATTTCTATGTTCTCGTACGCTGCGGTCTGCCATGCAGGATGCACCATCTGTTGCAGCAAAGAGACAAGTTGAGGATGCTGATCTGGGGTCACATGGTCAGCCTTCGTCGCAGCGAACAGTACTTTATCGATTTTTGGCGAGAATAAGCGGCGTAAGAAGCTACTCCGACCATAACGAAAACTGTGCATGATCTGCTCAAGTGCTTGGCGCATATCATAAAAAGCTTCATCACCCGCATTTAATGGTTGCAGGCAATCCACCAGCACGATTTGGCGGTCAAATGTCGCAAAGTGGTGTTTATAGAATGCTTTCACGACCTTTTGTTGATATTCGTGAAAACGCGCTTCTAGCATCGCTAAATTGCTGCCTTTTACCGTTTTTCCTTCGGCCTCTAATCGACAGGGGAAAAATTGCAGAACAGGTGCGCCTGCAAGCTCTCCAGGCAAAACAAATCGTCCCGGCTGAACCCAGTGCAAGCCAGACGCTTTACACGCATGCAAATAATCGGTGTAAGCCTGTGAGACTCTCTCTAGCTTTTTCTCATTGACGTCCGCATTGAGGTCGACTTGGTCTAGCTCTTCTAGCCAAGCTTGAGCAAGCTCGCTACGTTGCCCTTTTAACGCTTCAAATTGCGTCTGCGACCATGTCGCAAAATCCATATCAAGTAGTGGTAAGTCCAATAACCACTCGCCCGGATAGTCGATGATGTCAACGTTCAGTACCGCCGTTTTACTCAGCAGTTTTTTGGTGGTTTTATTTGGCTTGTATTTTAGAGCCAGGCGAATCTCACTGACGTCACGAGTCGGTACTGGCCATTGAGGCGGCGTTGCGTGAACTTGGTTCATCGCATCATCGTAAGCAAAACGCGGTACCATCATATTGGCTTGAGGCTCACGCTTCGCGCCAATCAAGCGCTTATCACGCGCCGCTGTCAGCAGCGGCAAGTTGTCGTGTGTTGCTGTATGCAGTAATTGATTAACCAGAGAAGTAATAAAGGCGGTTTTACCCGCACGAGACAAGCCAGTCACTGCGATTCGCACGTTAGAATCCATTCCTCGGCTGATAAAGTCATTCACTTCTTGCGTTATTCTTTTCATACTTTTTATTTATCTCATCAATTCTTGCTACGCAGTGTAATTTTATCAACCTTAATCAAAGATGAACAAAGTATTCACGACAAAATTTACCTACATCAAAAACACAAAAGCCTCTGAGAATATCAGAGGCTTAGTGATTCTATCTGCACTAGGGCAATCTAATCGTCTTCTATCAACTTGTAGATAACGAATAGGCAGACTTCTAGAATCAGCCACAACACACAAGTGATGGTGACGTATTTTTCATCGAAGATACTGATGCCGTGAAGAATCAAGTCGTAGCCAACAAAGCTACCGATCACAACAGCAAGAACTATTTGTAGAATTTGAATAAAACGAGGCATGCCGTCTCCTAATCATGGTCAGCATAACAGTGAGATTTGCTATGCCTATAAGTTTATATTTGATTATATAGACAAAAAGTGCAGCTTTCGCTGCACTTTTGTCAAATGTTTGCTAGGTAAATCAGCACTTTGTCACATTCTCCCAATTGAGACGTTCGAATGATGACCAAGTCTCTTACGCTTCCATCTCTTGGATTTTCACTTTCCAAGTGTCAGGACCGATCTGGTGAGCGTTCGTACCATTAGAATCGACGGCAACCGTTACAGGCATATCTTCGACTTCAAACTCGTAAATCGCTTCCATACCTAGGTCTTCGAATGCTACCACGCGAGCTTTCTTGATTGCTTTCGCGACAAGGTATGCTGCGCCGCCAACGGCCATGAGGTAAACCGCTTTGTGGTTCTTGATCGACTCAACCGTCGCAGGGCCACGTTCCGCTTTACCAATCATCCCCATGATGCCGGTTTCTTCTAACATCATGTCGGTGAACTTATCCATACGCGTTGAGGTTGTTGGGCCTGCAGGACCTACTGCCTCATCACCGACGGCATCGACCGGACCAACGTAGTAAATGAACTTGCCTTTGAAATCAACACCAGCAGGTAGACCTTCGCCACTTTCTAGCATGCCTTGAATACGTTTATGCGCAGCATCACGACCGGTCAAGATCTTGCCTGACAGAAGAACCGTTTCACCAGTCTTCCACTCTTGGACCTCTTCTTTGGTTACTGTATCTAGGTTAACACGACGTGTATTTGCGCCCGCTTCCCAAGTAATGTCTGGCCAATCTTCTAGCTTCGGTGGCGTTAGCTCTGCTGGGCCATTGCCATCAAGCGTGAAGTGAACGTGGCGTGTTGCTGCACAGTTCGGGATCAAACACACTGGTTTTGAAGCCGCGTGCGTTGGCGCCGTTTTGATTTTTACATCAACAACAGTAGTCAGACCACCAAGGCCTTGTGCACCAATACCCAATTTGTTTACGCGATTGAAGATATCGAGGCGAAGCTCTTCTTCTGCGTTTTGAGGGCCACGATCAATCAAGTCTTGAATATCGACGTGCCCCATCAGAGATTCTTTTGCTAATACCGCAGCTTTTTCAGCGGTACCGCCGATACCAATGCCAAGCATGCCCGGTGGACACCAACCTGCGCCCATTGCTGGTAGGGTTTTCTCTACCCATTCTGCAATGTCGTCAGATGGGTTTAGCATCACCATCTTGGTTTTGTTTTCAGAGCCGCCGCCTTTCGCCGCGATTTGAATTTCAACTTTATCGCCTGGCACCATGTTGATGTGCACAACTGCTGGCGTGTTGTCTTTGGTATTGATTCGCTTACCTGCTGGGTCCATCAGAACCGAAGCACGCAATGGGTTATCCGGATTTGTGTACCCCTGTCGAACGCCCTCATCCACCATTTGCTGTACTGTCATGTCGGTTGAGTCCCATTGGACGCCCATACCGATGTTCACAAAACAGGTGACGATGCCGGTGTCTTGACAGATCGGTCGGTGACCTTCAGCAGACATACGGGAGTTAATTAAGATTTGCGCAATCGCGTCTTTCGCGGCTTGGCTCTCTTCTCGATGGTAGGCTTTTTCAAGGGCTTGAACAAAGTCTAGCGGGTGGTAGTAAGAAATATACTGTAGCGCATCAGCAACACTGCTGATGACATCCTGCGTGCGTATTACCGTCATTGCATGCCTCATTATTGTTATGCTTTGCTTCCATTATTGGCTGGCTTCTTTCGTGTTTGTTGAGCTTATTGCTCTAAATGAGCTTCGTTTTATGTGAACAAATTGTCGAACGGCTGATATCGACACACGATTAAATGAAGTCGCCTTCCATATAGTAAAACCACCTCAAACCCTTGTATAGAGGTAGTTTGGCGCTATACCCAAATAACCCCCGTATACAAGTTCATAGCGGCGCCACTTAGAGAACTCAGTAAGTGAATCGTTGTAAAACACTTACGAAAGTTCAAACGCAAAGCTCTCTTAAAGCAGTGGCTTGCTCCCGAAAGGCGAGTTGCTTTGACTCGCATACAGTGTTGACGATTCTTGATTTAGACCCACTAAAACATGCGAATCGTCGTCGCGTATGCGAACCAAATCATTCTCGCTGAATCATGTATCTAGAGATTATTTGGGTATAGTGGCGTTTATGATACTCTTGCAGCCCATGACATGCCATGCAGTGAACGAACTCTTTGTCACAATTTAAACAAATGAACAACATGGATACGCAATTGCTTGATTTTAAGGCATTGGATTACGCCGACGACCTCACCATTTCCCTATTTTCTCGTATCGAACACCAACCTTGGGCGATGCTTTTACGCTCCGCTTCTGAGACCCATATCGACAGCCGATTTGATGTGTTGGTGGCCAACCCAATCGCAACGCTAGAGACAGTCGCTGGCGATACGCAAATCAAAACAGACACGCAAGAGTACGCCTCTCAAGATGACCCGTTTTCGCTGTTAGACGAGCTTCAACAACAGCTTTTGCCAAACCTTGAGTTGGGCGCAGAGTGGGATCTGCCGTTTGTCGGCGGTGCACTTGGCTACTTCAGCTACGATTTAGGCCGTAGAGTCGAATCTATGCCGGAGTTAGCAGCTAAAGATCTACAAACACCAGATATGGCAGTTGGTCTGTATGAATGGGCTTTGGTTGTCGATCATAAGTTGAAGACCGCGATCCTTGTTGGCCAAAACACGCAAGCCGCATGGCAATGGCTTAATTCACAATTTCCAGTTGATGTTGAACACTTCAAGCTGATTGGTGATTGGCAATCCAACATGACTCAAGCGTCTTACGCTTCACGCTTTGATAGCGTACAAGAATATCTGTTAAGCGGTGATTGTTACCAAATCAACTTGGCGCAGCGTTTTAATGCACCTTATCAGGGCAGTGAATGGCAAGCGTATTTAAAGCTGGAAGCGGCAAACCAAGCACCCTTCTCAGCATTTATTCGTATGCCAAAATCTACGCTGTTGAGTATTTCTCCAGAACGATTCTTGGAACTGAAAGACAACGTTATCGAGACCAAACCAATCAAAGGCACTCGACCACGCGGTGCGGATACCCTTCAAGACCAAGCCAATGCGCACGATCTACAAACCGCAGAGAAAGATCAGGCAGAAAACTTGATGATTGTGGACTTGCTGCGTAATGACATTGGACGTGTTGCTTCTCCAGGTAGTGTCCATGTGCCAAAGTTGTTTGATATTGAGAGCTTCCCTGCCGTTCACCATTTGGTAAGTACCATTCGAGCCAATCTAGATCCGCAATATTCCGCGGCGGATTTGCTTCGAGCTTGCTTCCCAGGCGGTTCAATCACCGGAGCACCAAAAGTACGTGCAATGCAAATCATTGAAGAGTTAGAACCGCATCGCCGCAGCGCATATTGTGGCAGTATCGGTTATATCTCGCGCCATGGTCGTATGGATACCAGCATCACTATTCGAACTCTCGTTGCAGAAAACAACAAACTGTATGCATGGGCTGGCGGCGGTGTGGTGGCTGACAGTGATTGTGCCTCGGAATATCAAGAAACCTTAGACAAGCTTTCGAAAATTCTACCAGCGCTAAAGTAAAAGTTAACGTGGAAGAAACTAAGCCAAAAACGGCTCTGTTGTTCTTACAGAGCCGTTTGTTTTTATTCTACTAGCGCTATTCTTTGAGCCACTTACACATCACTTGTTCGATATCTGCCGCGGTGTAGGGCTTGGTGAGGATGTCATCCATACCAGATTCGATGCACTTTTTCCTTTCTTCTAACGTCGTCCCCGCTGTGAGTGCAATAATGGGATTGTTAAAGCCATCCTCTCTTAGGTGAACCGTGGCTTCATACCCATCCATCTCTGGCATTCGACAATCCATGAATATCAATTCGTAGTCTTTGTTTTTAACAGCCTCCAATGCCTCCAAGCCGTTATTTTTTAGATCGGGTGTGATATCGAGTTTTTTAAGCATTTGAGTGACGATGACCTGATTCATCCGAATATCATCTACAACTAAAATGTTTCTTCCTGCCAACTCAATTTGTCGACCGGTTGCCTCCGACCCGGCTAAATTTGCGGGCGCTTCTCCTCGTTTAAGCGGTACCACGACTTGGAACGTTGTCCCTTTGCGTGGCTCGCTGACATAGCTGATCTGTCCTTTCATCAGATCGACAAGGTTCTTACAAATCGCCAAACCTAAACCTGACCCTTCAAAACTGCGCTTTGTAGAGCGGTCTGCTTGAACAAAAGGATCAAACAACGCTTGTTGTGCTTCTAGCGGAATACCAATGCCGGTGTCTTCTATTTCAAAATGTGCAAAGCCATTGTTCCATTCGACACGCAGCACCACACCTCCTAGTTGAGTAAACTTAATCGCATTACCGATTAGGTTAACCAAGATCTGGGTAATCCGCTCAAAATCTCCGACCAAAAACTCAGGTATCCCGAGTTTCTTATCAATAGAGAAATGAATGCGCTTCTCGGCAGCTTTAGCCGCAAATACGCCAGTTAATGCATCCTCTAGCGCTTTCCAAGCAAAAACTTTATCGATGATTTCCATCATCCCAGCGTTCATCTTACTGAAGTCGAGCAAGTCGTTGATGATGACTCTAAGTAGGTCCCCAGAATGCGTAAGATTACTCAGATACTGTTGTTGCTCATCCCCAAGGGCGGTCTTACTCAGCAGATCGGCACTGCCGAGCACACCATTTAGCGGCGTTCTCAGCTCATGGTTGATCATGGCAACGAACTCTTTGGTCGCCTTCTCGGAGGCCTCGGCACGCTTACGCAGTTCAACCTCACGTTCTAAGCTCAAGTGACGGCTAATAACGCCATGAACCAAGTCTGAAACCAACACCATTTGCTTAGAAATAAACTCCTGTTCGACTTGATCAAGCGCAACAGAAAAGATCAACTCACCAAGAATGTTGGCGTCTATTGTTATTGGGAGATAGAGAGCATTCCCGTTCCAACGTGGTTTATTGGCGATAGGCGCATCATGCGCTAACGCCAAGTGTCCAAATTGATGCCGACGTAATGAGCTTAAACGCTCAGCTTCTAAATACAGGTAAGCCCCCGACACAACAGAGTTTGATGTCAGCTGTTCCAAGAAACTGGCAATCATGGTTTCATCGAAGGTGCTAGAAAGGAAAGTACGTCCAAACCTAATCAAGGTGGCATCGATTTGCTCTTCGAACTCGAATTTGCGCAGGTCTTTCTCTGACTTCATCTCGAGCTTTTTTAGCGCCACACTTAACTGTTGGTTAGATTCATACAGTTCTAAACTCTTTTGCTCTAACAGTGATTCAGCGGCTTTACGCGACGCGACTTCTCGCTTGAGTTTCCTTTCTAATGAGGAATTTCCCGTCATATTTGGTTATTGAGCCTCCAGCCAAAAACGCACTTGGCTTCCATCTTCCGATTGATTCTGATGTTTAATTTTTATCGTTTCATTAAAGTGCTGAGCGCACCCTTGTATTAAACCGAAGCAAACATGAGCCATACAGCGCGCACTTCGATAGTCAAACACCATTTCCGATTCTGTCTCACTGATAAAGTCAAACTGCGGAGGATTTGCATCGGGATAGAGTTTCTTCACTTCCACGTGAATGAAGTCCTCTACATGGCGCACGAATTGGAACGTCGTGCTGCACTGCTGCAGGCTGGCGTGATTCGGAATCGATTTGAGTAGATTCTGGAAGACACACTCACCAAACACTTCTTGAAGCGTTTCAGGGGGAATATCAGACACTTTACTGAGATTAACGATCAACTTAACAAGGTCTCGATGGTCATAACTGCCTACCGAGGTGTAAATACCTTCGTCGTTAGATAAGTCCAAAACCTGATCGAGAACCTCAAGACCAAACTTCTCTTCCACTAACTCCATGAACTCCATGAACTCCGTGAAAATGATTCCTTTCATCGTATTCAGCTAACCTTATAGTGACGTCTTAAAATAAAGAATGGTGTATAACGCTATAAGTTTCAAATTAATATAATACGAATCCATTCGTCAGCTGACTTCTTAAGGACTCCGATTTGGTCATTGATAAAACGACATTGTTGCAAAACTTCCAATTCCATTTACCGACAGGCTATCACCAAGAGTCTTTGGGCCGATTAGCACATTTGAAAGACACCTCACTTCGTGATGCCGCGGTGTTAATTGGCTTTGTTGAGAGAAAAGAAGGAATGCAAGTGATTTTGACCAAGCGAGCCGAACATTTACGACACCATCCTGGCCAAATTAGCTTCCCAGGGGGAAAATATGAGACTGAGGATCACACTCTTGTGAATACGGCACTGCGAGAAGCCGAAGAAGAAATTGGTATTCATGAAAAGCATATAAAGGTATTTGGTCAGCTGCCAAAGCTGCCAACGATTAGCCAATTTAATGTGACACCGTTTTTGGCCTTCATTTCTCCAGACTACACAACGCAAATTGACCCCAACGAAGTTGCCTCAGTTTTTGAAGTCCCAGCCAATCATATTTTAAACCCTGAAAAGCTGTACAGTTCAAAATTCAACCTAAGAAACACTAGTCATCGCGTCTTTGCCATCCCATATCAACAGCATTTTATTTGGGGAATGACCGCACAGATCATCGAATCCATGCAAAAACACATCATTTCTAAGTAACTGCTTTATCAATATTAAGTTGACTTTAAAACCAAACATCATGTGCATCTATATTAATAAAAAGTTATTTTTCAAACATCAATTCACATTAGTTTAATTTGATTTTTATAAGGCAAACGCTTGCGGTGAGAAAAATTTATACAACAACCGCTTCAGATAAGTTTTTCTAATTTCACTCATTAGCAATTATCACGTGTAGCACGCCATTTTCGTGATAAAAAGCAGGTTTTTGACATATCATTCAATAAGCTCGAGCAATACATGATTTAGATCTAATTTTCCTAGTGCAAAATCTTGCAAAATTGCTCCCGACTTATTTCCTGTTCCCAAAATGAGTAACTCAAAAATGAATACAACTACTACTGCGGCTTCAACCGCACAATCGTCTAGTAAGTTTTCTTACAAAGACTTCACCTGGTGTTTGTCCCTATTTGGTACAGCAGTAGGTGCAGGTGTACTTTTCCTTCCAATTAAAGCAGGTGCTGGCGGTTTCTGGCCATTAGTTATCCTTGCTCTAATCGCGGCACCAATGACTTGGTTCGCACACAAATCTCTCGCTCGTTTCGTACTTTCTGCGAAAAACCCTGAAGCTGATATCACTGACACAGTAGAAGAGCACTTCGGTAAGACAGGCGCAAACCTTATTACTTTTGCATACTTCTTCGCTATCTACCCTATCGTACTTATCTACGGTGTTGGTATCACAAACACGGTTGACTCTTTCCTAGTTAACCAAATGGGTATGGAATCTATTCCTCGCTGGCTACTTTCTGGCGCGTTAATCGCTGCGATGACTGCGGGTGTAGTATTCGGTAAAGAGCTAATGCTGAAAGCAACATCAGCAATGGTTTACCCTCTAGTATTTGTCCTACTAGCACTGTCTTTCTACCTAATTCCTGATTGGAATACATCAATGATGGAAGTGTCTCCAAACTGGGGCGAAATGCCTTCAATCGTTTGGCTAGCAATTCCAATCATCGTATTCTCATTCAACCACAGCCCAATCATCTCTCAGTTCTCTAAAGAACAACGTCGTGTGTACGGTGATGACGCAGTTAAGAAGACTGACTCTATCACTGGCGGCGCAGCGATGATGCTGATGGGCTTTGTAATGTTCTTCGTATTCTCTGTAGTGCTTTCTCTATCTCCAGAGCAACTAGCAACTGCGCAAGAGCAAAACATCTCAGTTCTTTCTTACCTTGCGAACGTTCACGAATCACCACTGATCTCTTACATGGGCCCATTGGTTGCATTCGCAGCAATCACTTCTAGCTACTTCGGTCACTTCCTAGGTGCTCACGAAGGTCTAGTAGGTCTAATCAAGTCTCGCTCTGAATCTCCTAAGAGCAAGATTGAAAAAGCGTCTCTTATCTTCATCGTTGTGACGACTTGGATTGTTGCTATCGTTAACCCAAGCATCCTAGGCATGATTGAAACGATGGGTGCACCAATGATTGCAGCTATCCTATTCTTGATGCCTGTATTCGCGATGCAGAAAGTGCCAGCAATGGCAAAGTACAAAACTTCAGCACCTGTACAGATTTTCACAGCAATCTGTGGTCTTGCGGCAATTAGTTCTGTAATCTACGGCGCTCTTTAATCACTGCTCTTTTATAAAGCATGATTAATCCAAGAATATAACGATAATAAAAAGCCTCCCAACTCCCCTTGGGAGGCTTTGTTCTGAGGTAATCGATATGATTAGTGTTTTTGATATCTATAAGATCGGTGTTGGTCCTTCAAGCTCACATACTGTAGGTCCAATGAAAGCGGGTAAAGAGTTTATTGATGACCTTCGTGCTATGGGAAAACTGCGCGACATCACTAAAATCACCGTTGACGTTTATGGTTCACTATCACTGACAGGGAAAGGTCACCACACGGATATCGCCATCATCATGGGTCTTGCAGGCAACTCCCCTGAGAAAGTTGATATCGACTCTATTCCGGGCTTCATCGCTCGAGTAGAAGAAACTGAACGCCTTCCTGTTGGCATGCACTGTCACACAGTATCGTTCCCGAAAGACGGTGGTATGAACTTCCATACTACTAACCTTGAGCTACATGAAAACGGCATGCAGATCCACGCGTGGATCGAAGACGAAAAAGTGTACTCAAAGACGTACTACTCTATCGGTGGCGGCTTCATCGTTGATGAAGAAAACTTCGGTAAAGAGATTGAGAACCCAATCAAGGTTCCTTACGAATACACAACAGCAGAAGAGCTCGTTAACCAGTGTAAAGAAAGTGGTCTTTCTATTAGTGCACTTGTGATGAAAAACGAACACTCTCTGCACTCTGATGAAGAGACTCGTACTTACTTCGCGAACATCTGGCGCACCATGCGCGAATGTATGGATCGTGGTATGAACGAAGAAGGTATTCTGCCTGGTCCACTACGCGTACCTCGTCGTGCAGCAGCACTTCGTCAGCAACTGCTTACTTCTGAAAAAACAACAAACGATCCAATGTCGGTTGTTGACTGGGTAAACATGTTCGCTTTCGCAGTAAACGAAGAGAACGCAGCAGGTGGTCGTGTTGTGACAGCACCAACAAACGGCGCATGTGGCATCATCCCTGCGGTACTGGCTTACTACGACAAGTTCATCCAAACCGTGACTGAAAAAGATTACATCCGTTACTTCGCCGCTTCTGGCGCGATCGGTGGTCTTTACAAACGCAACGCGTCTATCTCTGGCGCAGAAGTTGGCTGTCAAGGTGAAGTTGGTGTGGCATGTTCTATGGCTGCAGCTGGTCTTGCTGAGCTTATGGGTGGTAGCCCAGAGCAAGTATGTATGGCAGCAGAGATCGCAATGGAGCACAACCTAGGCCTAACGTGTGACCCTGTTGCAGGTCAGGTACAGGTTCCGTGTATCGAGCGTAACGGTATCGCGGCAGTAAAAGCGATCAACTCAACTCGTATGGCACTGCGTCGCTCATCTGCACCGACAGTTTCTCTAGATAAGGTTATCGAAACTATGCTAGAGACAGGTAAAGACATGAACGCAAAGTACCGTGAGACATCTCAAGGCGGCCTAGCAGTAAAAGTTATCTGCTAATCTCCCAACCTCTCCCATCAGAAGCCCGAGCAACTCGCTCGGGCTTTTTTTCGCCTAAAGATCTTTCCCCATGTAAAATCTCTCTGGATTGAGCTTTATAAAAAAATCTAAAATTGTCACTATATCCAGAAGTTTAGGATATGCCCGTAGAAGGTCACATACCTGCTATCTCAATATTGATAACGTATTCAAAAATTAATCCTGGAGCGCTTTAACACATGATTAGGTTTGAACTTGGAAACCAAATCTGCGTTTGCTTGTCCGAAAAAGAACTTTCATTACAGCTCAATAACTCCATCCACTCTTCTATTCCCGTAAGCAGAATCGAATACTTAATCCTTAGTACCATTGCCGCTTTTGGGAGCCTAAACGCGCCTATTAGCCAGAGGAAAATCGAAAAGAAGTTGTCAGCGCAACATCACTTGATGTTGCCGGAAAATGGATTTAAGAACGCTGTTGCGTCCATAAGGAAAAAGTTCAGGCAACTAACAAAGAATCATATAGAGACCCAAAAGTCTCTCATCGAAAACATTCACCGAAAGGGATATTTTGTGCCATACGATAGCCAACACGCACAAAAAGATGGGCTTCTTCAACAAGCGAGAATCCACCAGCAAGCCGTTCATAGCGTAAGAATGGCCGCTGCTATTTGCTTACGTAGTAGAGCGCTATACCTGAATTTGTTGTGCTTTATTGGCTTTACCATCGCGCTGTATATTGCCATTTGTTTTTACAGCATCGGGACGATTGTTAAGCAAAACTATTTTGATGATGCAATGAACTTCGCACAAGATCTCGCGCAACAGAGTTGTTTTGGGCATGAAGACCAATTAAAAGGCTTATTTGATAATGTTCAATTAGTCGAGTCAGCATTGATGATCGACAAGCACAACATTCGTTGTCTAGTCACGCCAGAAGCAGTGGTCCCAGTGAACAAAAAAGACAGAGAAAGCTGGTTAAACAACGAAAGCTACACAACCCATTCGTTTATATTTAACGGTGCACAAGTCCTCGTCAGAGTAAAAAACGTGAATGTATCGAATAGCTTTGAGAGCCATATGTCTCGCATGTTTTTGTCTGGCATGAAAGTGTGTACCAATACTGGCACAGCGCTAGAAATTGGCGATACCAACGGGCAATCGTTCTTGTATAACGTCAACGAAAACGGTTACAAAGAGGTGTATTACGTAAAAGGGCCTATTAGTAGCATCCTTGTTTTGAGCTTTATTCTAATGCTTGCCTTTAGACATAACAAACTTCGCTCATTAGCCACTTACCTTTGGGCTATCCGTCAGTTCAATCTCAAACTTGAACCTATCCACAACACATCAAATCGACAGAATATCCACTATGAAGTCCTATCGCGCTTTAAGGTTAAAAACACTCAAAAGTTTATTGAGTCATTAATCGCCAATGGATTTCTAATCAATCATACCTTATTGGTCATCAGGCTCGTGTATGGCAAATCAAAATCCTTACTCGCTCCTCTGAGTATCAACGTGTGCCCTTCTCTACTGGAAAAGCGTAATTTCACACGCTTGTATCGCTTATTGGCTCAATTGGACTGTTCACTTCTGACGATTGAAATCACAGAAAATGCGTCGATGTACTATACGCAGGAGATCTTCAATAACATCAACAAGCTCAAAGCCATCGGGTGCAAAATCAGCATTGATGATTTCGGGACTGGTAACAACAATGTCGAGCTCATCAGTCAAATTACGCCAAGTTATCTCAAGATTGACCGTTTGTTTGTTATCAACCTGAAGCAAGACGACAAAAAAGTAGAGACGTTACGTCAGCTTATTGCGATGGGACACACATACCACTGTGCAGTCATCGTAGAAGGTGTGGAGACCGCAGAATGTGCCCATTTACTAACCACACTTGGTGCGCACATTCATCAAGGCTTTTATTATCCGCTTTGTCGCTAGCGACCTCTATTTAATAGCAAAATCCACACGGAACCAGATTGCGTCCTTTTAATGTCCACAACTATAATGGCGGTATTGTGTTTACCGCCTCTGAAC
>NZ_BAOG01000137.1 GCF_000400365.1 Vibrio jasicida CAIM 1864 = LMG 25398
TTTAAAATCAATGAGTTTACGAGTGGCGGCTATCACAATAGCCGCCACTTTTGTTTCTGTAGGACCATATTTGCACTACGACCGCGAATATCGCAATGCGATTGAGTCGCAGGTGGTACACGGCCCGGTAACACACCCAGACTTGTCTAACCTCCCTTATATTGGTGACATTCCTGATTTCAACTCGATTAAGGACACGAAAGATAAGAAGACAGCGTTCTTTGACTTCCTTCGTCCGAAAATTACTTTAGAAAATCAGCGCATAGAAAAAGAGCGTGCCTTCTTAACGGCTTTGAAACTTGGCGAGTTGAGCTCAGAACAAACTTCATATGCTAAACGCTTGGCTGCACTTTACTCTTATCCATTGCAAGACGAGACGGTAACGGAAGCTTGGTTGGATGAAATGCTTAAGCGGGTTAATGTTTTGCCTGAGGCTTTGGTGCTAACACAGGCTGCGAATGAATCTGCGTGGGGTACCTCTCGTTTTGCAACCGAAGCAAACAACTTGTTTGGTCAATGGTGTTATAAGAAGGGCTGCGGAATCGTCCCTGCGAAACGCGGTGCAGGTAAAACGCACGAAGTAGAGAAGTTTGACACTGTACAAGAGTCTGTACATGGCTATTTTATGAATGTGAATCGTAATCGTGCGTATGCTGATTTACGTGATATTCGTGCGAATTTAGCAGGGAAACACAAGGATTTGTTATCTGTGGCGACGGCATCAGAACTTACTCACGGTCTGCTTGCTTATTCTGAACGCGGTATCGCTTATGTGAATGACTTGCGGGCGATGATTCGTCACAATAACGCTTACTGGACACAATAAAAGAAATAACGGATCGGATGAAGAAGTTAAGCCTAAGTTTACTGGGTAGTGCGGTACTGATCTTGGCATCGCCTATCACTCACGCTCAAGAATACATGTTTACGTATTCTAAACTTTACACGCAATTAAAGAACAATATTAAAGACGGCCATGATGACGTTAGAGTCGGTGTTTTCTTTGTTGATTCTGATACAAAACAATTGTGTGAAATCGAAAAAGCATGGATGGAAAAGGAAGAGCATTTTGAGGAGTTTGTGATACCAACTTCGAAAGAGCTACCGCTTCCTATAGATAAAAACCTAAAGTCAGCGAATCCACTTGTCTTTGTACAAACGCCCAAAGATACGCGCTGTGATTACTCTCTTGTAGTCATGACGAAAGAACCGTTACAGGGTAGCGTTACGTACGAAGAATTGAAGCCTTTGATGCCTCAAATGCAAGCCTTACTTGAAGATCTTGGAGGTATGTTTGCGGGTTGGTTTACGCCACAAGTACAAGGTGTAACCATGGAGTTCGCTAACGAACTTAATGATACTATTACGTTCTCTAATGGGGCTCAAAAAGCGATTGTTAATGGGAAGGTGCAAGTCGCAATCAGTGAAATTGGCGAGGGTGGTCATATGACATTACCTCAACCAACGACTCGTGTATTACCTTATCTACCGAATGCAAAAAAATAAGCATAAGAAACCGAAGAAGAGCTGCAATTGCGGCTCTTTTTTTGTTTCTAACGTTCATGACGCTGTTTTTGAGTGCATTTATTGATGAGTCCGTCACACAAACATTTAATCCTGCGCAAAAAGCTCGTATAATCCTCGCCCCATAGAAATCCAAGTTAGGAAGCCCTAGTCGATTTATCGGCGATGTGAGAGCCCGCAATGAACCAAGTAGATACAAGAAAAGAAACCCTAGAATTCAACAAGCTTCAGAAACGTCTTAGAAGACATGTTGGAAATGCCATTACTGATTACAACATGATCGAAGAAGGCGATGTTGTGATGGCATGTATTAGTGGTGGTAAAGATTCATTCGCGATGCTTGATATCCTGTTGAACCTACAAAAGGCAGCGCCTATCAAGTTTGAAGTTGTCGCAGTTAACCTTGACCAGAAACAGCCAGGTTTCCCTGAGCATATTCTTCCAGACTACTTTGAAACGCTGAACATTCCTTACTACATCGTAGACAAGGACACTTACTCAGTGGTTAAAGAGAAAGTGCCAGAAGGCAAAACAACTTGTGGCCTATGTTCACGTCTTCGTCGTGGTACACTTTATTCGTTCGCAGAGAAGATTGGCGCGACTAAATTGGCGCTTGGTCACCACATGGATGACATTGTAGAAACGATGTTCTTGAACATGTTCCATGGCTCGCGTCTAAAAGCGATGCCACCAAAACTTCGTTCAGATGATGGTCGTAACGTAGTTATCCGTCCACTGACTTACTGTCGTGAAAAAGACCTAATCAAATACGCAGAACATAAAGAGTTCCCAATCATTCCTTGTAACTTATGTGGTTCTCAAGAGAACCTTCAACGTCAATCGATTAAAGCGATGTTGATCGATTGGGATAAGAAAACACCTGGTCGCGTAGAAGCTATCTTCAAGTCAATCCAGAACGTAAGTCCAAGCCAGCTTGCTGACCGTGAACTCTTCGACTTTGTAAACCTACCATTAGATCGTGAAGGTAACCGCGAAGAATACGAATTCAGTGAAGCAGTGGTATCTTCGACAAACATCGACGAATCAATGTTTATCGATGTAACCAACATCTAATTCGAAAAGAGGAGGCGAAATGAGCCTCCTTTTTAATTTGCGTGCCTTAAGGCCGTGAACAGAATAAAAAATCCCCCAACAAGTGGGGGATTTTCATTTCTATATCATTTCAAAAACAAGCGCTGTTATGTCGCTGTATTCGGATCGAGCGGGCTGATGTAACCGTTTGGTTTTAATGCCAGTACGTCGCAATTGATTTTATCAATCACATGCTCAGCAGTGTTACCAATAAACACCGCAGAAAGCCCAGTACGACCAGTTGTACCAAGAATCACCATCGCTGCACTTAGTTTTTCTGCTGTTGCTGGGATAATGTCTTCTGGTAAGCCTTGCTCGACGATCGTTTGCTCTTCATCAAGACCATGTTTCTGGCGAAGTGCTTTCATTGCGGTTAAATGATGCCCACGTACAGCGTCTGTATAGGTTGTAGGATCAAATTCCGGCAACTCAATTGTGATGTTGGCTGGCGTAACAGGGTACGCATTAACAAGGTACGGGTCGGCATCAAGTCGGTTACTGATTTCTTTAAGACGCTCTACCATCGAATCATTCAAGTCAATATGTGTTGGATTTTCCGAGCCTACGTGAACAGAAGCGAGTATCTTCGCATGCTCAGGCCAATCAGCGTTCTTAATTAAAAGTACAGGGATAGGGCACTTACGCAACAAATGCCAATCTGTAGGAGTGAAAATGACGGATTCTAGAACGTCGTGCTTACGCGTTCCTTTAATAACGATGTCGTGACCGCCAGCAAAGACTTCAGCGATGATCGCTTCATAGGGGCGATTATGCCAAACAACACAAACATCAAAGTCGAAGCTATCGTCTAAATACGGTTGGGCTATCTTACGCATCCATTGTTCACGTTGGTGGATAACACCGCGACGCATAGCATCTCTTTCATCGACCGACAGCATTGAGGTCATGTCATACGAAAAATCGTAGATTGACAGAAAGAAAGTGATTCGGCTTCTGGATACACTTTTTCGAGCGAGTTGAACCGCTCTTGCAAGTGCTGGCTGCTCATCATTATTGATGTCAGCAACAACAAGGATCTTACTGTATATACTCATATCTAAGCCCACTTATTATTGTAAAACCAAATACTGAATATAAAGTAAATCAGTATATTGGAGTACACAAGGTACATTTTTACTGTAGCTCAGTTTGAAGAAGAATTTGAGGACTTTCGAAGGGATTTTAGAAGAAATATGATGTAGCTCATTTTCGAGCTACATCAATTGATAGGGCAAATTAGTCTTTGCTAACGCCTGCAAGTTCCATCAATGCATCGTGATCTAAGATGGTGATGTACTTACCTTTTACGCTCAGAATTTCAGATTTCTGGAAGCGACCAAGTAAACGGCTAATGGTTTCTACCGTTAGACCAAGATAGTTACCAATGTCACCACGAGTCATGGTTAAACGAAATTCACGAGGACTAAAGCCGCGCTGGGAAAAACGTGTTGATAGGTTGTACAGGAATGCAGCAAGACGTTCTTCTGCATTCTTTTTAGAAAGAAGCAGAATCATTTCTTGGTCGCCTTTAATCTCGTTACTCATCAAACGCATGATTTGTTGGCGAAGCTTAGGCATTTTTCCTGATAGGTCATCAAGGATTTCGTATGGAATCTCACAAACCATAGAAGTTTCCAGCGCTTGAGCAAAACTTGGGTGTTGGTCACCTGTTATTGCGTCAAAACCTACAAGGTCACCAGCTAAGTGAAACGCAGTGATTTGCTCATCGCCTTGCTCTGTAATGGTGTAACTCTTTATCGTGCCAGAGCGGATAGCGTACAGAGATTTTAGCTCATCACCTGCTTTAAAAAGCTCTTGGCCTTTTTGGATTGGCTTTTTACGCTCGATGATTTGATCCAACTGATCCAGCTCAGACTCGTTTAGAGTGAACGGAATACACAGTTGGCTAATGCTACAATCTTGGCAATGAATCGCGCAACCACCTGATTGGATACGCTTTGTTGCAGGTTTTTCAGAAATCATAACAACCTTTCACTATTTGATATACATCAATATTTTATCACCGCTTACTTCTAAAGGGTAGCAAAAAAATTATTGAAAACGACTTTCATACTATATGAAACCGAGCATTCGCATAGCTCCGGCGGCAGTATACACGCCATAAGTTATTAAGATTAACGCTGAGATGTTTCTAAATATTAACGACTTTTGCAACTTCTGAAAGTGGCTCGCTCCGTATCCGATCGCGAGCATCGATGGAAGAGTACCGAGACCAAATGCCAGCATGATCATCCCGCCACTTAATGCGCTTCCTGACACTGCTGACCAAGTGAGAGCCGAGTACACTAAGCCGCACGGTAACCATCCCCAGATAAACCCAAACGGCAGGGCATGTAAAGGGTGTTTGAGTGGGAGTAGGCTCCTACCGGCAGGTGAAATCAATTTCCAAAGGGACTGCCCAAGTTTTTCAATAATCAGCAGGCCTTGCCACCATTTAGCAATATATAAAGCAACCAAAATCATGAATATAGCCGCAATAAAGCGGAGCCACGCTAATGATTGGGTTAATCCACTCAGTTCAGACAAGCCAGAAATAGCCCCACCAACCATTGCTCCAACACAACCGTAGCTAGCGAGGCGTCCAATATTGTAGAAGAGAGGGATAACGGGTGAAGGCTTAGTGTTTTTTGTGCCCATAGAGAGTAGTGACGCGATACCACCACACATCCCCATACAATGACCGGCTCCGACCAAGCCAATCATAAAAGCACCGATAAAATCTGGACTCATAGAGTAACGTTACGGTTTTTTGTTATTTGGTTTTTCATCTTCATCGAGAAGAATGTTGTGGCCTTGTCGCTCTAGATCTTCAAACTGATCACTGCGAACGGCCCATAGGAAAATAGCAACCGCCACACAGACCAAAACAATGGCGATAGGGATTAAAATGTAAAGACTTTCCATGTTAGCTCTCTTACTTCACTTCTCTTTAAGCAGTCGCAATGAGTTGGATACTACAATGATAGAACTCGCAGACATTCCAACAACGGCAACATAAGGTGCGACAAGACCTGCAACTGCCAATGGCAAAATTAGCAGGTTGTAACCTAAAGACCAAGCCAAGTTTTCTCGGATTATCTTTCTTGTACGTATCGCAAGTAATCTTGCTTCTAATAGCTTCTCTAAATTATCGCCTAGAAGGGTCATATCTGCAGAAGCTTTGGCAACATCCGTACCACCACCCATCGCAACGGATAGGTGTGCACCTGCAAGAGTAGGTGCATCGTTAATGCCATCACCGACCATCATAGTGATGTCGTTTTTATCTAGTCCTTGAAGATACGCGAGTTTGTCTTCTGGTTTTGCTGAGGCGATCACATGGTCAATACCCATTTCGTTAGCAACTGGTTGAGCGTTTTGCAAAGAATCACCTGTCAATAGCGTTGTCTTGATACCTGCATCCGCAAAACGCTGGATGAATGCTTTGCTCTCTTTACGAATCGGGTCACGGTAATAGAAGGTCGCAACGTGTTTTTCGTCGACGGAGAGATAGACGGCGTTGCTTTCATCTCGGTTCTCACCAACCACAAAAGTAGCACTGCCGATCTTTACTGTCTTATTGTTCCAATTACCTTGAATGCCAGAACCAATGATGTTTTGAACATTACTTACAGTAACGTCTTCTTGACCAAACCCTGAGAATGCCCGAGCAATAGGATGGTTTGCGTGCGCTTCAAGTGCCGATGCGATCGCAAGTGCTTCACCTTCGTTAAAGCTAGCGAAGGTTTGAGTTTGATTAATTTCGATGTCGCCTTTGGTCAGCGTACCTGTCTTATCTACGACAAGATGATTAATCTTACACAACGTTTCGAAAACATGGCCTTTACGTAGCAAAATACCAAAATCACCCATTCGAGAGGTTGCACAAGTTAGTGCGGTTGGCGTTGCTAAGGATAGGGCGCATGGACAAGTCGCTACCAAAACAGACAGCATAATCCAGAACGCATCATCAGGTTTGGTTTGGTGCCAGTAAAGCCACGTGCCAGCTGAAATGATTAGAATCGCGCCGACAAAATAACGTGCTACTACGTCGGCTATTTCAGCGATTTTAGGCTTAGAATGCTGAGCTTCATCTTGAAGACGAACGATATTAGAAATCATCGAATCTGCTTTTGAATTCGTCACTTCGAGATCGAAAGACTCCTCGCCATTCAATGTACCCGCATAAACGGCATCTCCCGCCTTCTTAACTACATGAACAGACTCTCCGGTCAGCATAGACTCGTCGATATGGATACGACCAGAAATCACTTTGCCATCGGCAGGAATATGTTCGCCAGGAAGAACGCGAATGCGATCGCCGACCTTTAGTGTTTTAACTGGGATTTGTTCACCGTCTAACGTGGTGGCAATCGCAGGGATGAGTTTAAGAAGGTTACCGCTAGCAGCCGCGGCTTTGCGACGAGCACGCATTTCTAAGAATCGACCAACCAACAAGAAAAAAGTAAACATCGAGATGGATTCAAAGAATACTTCACCTTGCTCTGTCACCGTTGCGACTAGACTTGCCACATAAGCAAAGATTAATGCGATGGACACAGGAACGTCCATACCAAGCGTTCGTCCTCTAATACTTCGCCATGCATTGAGGTAAAAGGGAAGCGCAGAATAGAGCAGTACAGGAGTTGCGAAGATTAAGCTTACCCATCGGAAGTAGTTTTTAAACTCCGGCTCTAAATCGCCAAAAACTTCCAGATACAACGCCACTGCTAACATCATTACTTGCATGGTTGCAAGGCCTGCAATGCCTAAGCGATACAGGTATTGCTTCATTGTGTGGTGATATGCGGCTTCTTGTTTATCCGCTTCAAAAGGTGCAGCCTTATAACCGAGTTTGTGAATCACAGAGAGCAATTCGCTAAGACGAACTTGTGTTTTATCCCACGCAAGTAAAGCTCGGTTCGTGGTGGTATTTACACGGATAGACACTAAGCCTTTTACGCCCGAGACTTGCTTTTCGATTAGCCAAGCGCAAGCTGCGCAAGAAACGCCATCCAAGGAAAGCGTGACTTCAGAGGTGTTCTCATTATTACGAACAAACTCCGATTGCACTTCTTCATTATCATAATGAATCAGCGCTTGGAGCTGTTCCGGAACTAAATCTGCTTTTTCAGCTGGTGCAGTGCGGTATTGGTAGTAGGAGACGAGCCCACTCTCGACAATGGTCTGTGCCACAGTTTCACAACCCGGGCAACACATGTCGCGAATTTCACCCAATATTTCTACTTTGAAATCCGTGTTGGCTGGTACATCTTCACCGCAGTGATAACAGGATTTACACATAGACTTACTTCATTAATATTGTTGGTTGTGCAGGGAATTCAACTCGACCTTGAATCATCCATTCTTTGTTGTGTGGTTCAAGTTCAACAAACCAAGGACCTTGAATAGAGTCTTCTTGCGTCAAACGATAGTTGCCTTTCGCATCGGCAGTGAGAAGCTTAGTAAAATCACGGTCTGGCAACGTGCGGTGTGTAAACGTCGCGGTTAGCGCAGGGAAGTGCGGCAGTTCCCCTTTGTTAAAAGAGATAACTACCGTGTTATCATCTGATGAAACGGTAGCGTTAAGGCCAAGGTCTCGAGCGACATTCATTTTACTGATGTCGATGTTGATACCTTTGCCTTTTTTATAGTAATCCTCAGCGACCAAAGATACCGAGTTGTTGGCGAATACGACCACAGTAACGATTGTCCAAATCACCACAGTTAGAGGTAGGATGATCAGGAACCACGGCCAAAATTGTTTATACCAAGGCTTTACCATAAAAAAGTTCTCAACAGCTAAATGAAAAAATGTAAGGCTTTAAATTTAAAGGAAAGACAGCCCCTATGAAAGGGGCTGTTATTGAAATGTTACTTATTGTCAGAGTTGCTTAAACTCCAGACGTATGCCGCGACAAGTTGAACTTTGTCTTCGCCTAGAATGTCCTTCCAAGCTGGCATCACACCAGAGCGACCGTTCATAACTGTTTCTGTTACTGCAGCGCGTGAATCGCCGAATAACCAGTCTTGGTCAGTTAGGTCAGGTGCACCTACAGCAGGGTTACCTTTACCATCTGTGCCGTGACAAGCTGCACACACTACAAAGCGAGCTTTACCAGCTTCCGCTTCACGTGCATTCACTTTACGACCAGATAGGCTTAGCGTGTAGCTTACTACTTCTTGAACACCTTGTTCGCCAAGTGCATCTTTCCACGCAGGCATCTGCCCGATACGGCCTTGCATGATAGTAGTAACAATAGCTGCTGGCTCGCCACCGTATAACCACGCGTCGTCAGTTAGGTTAGGGAAGCCTTTCTGGCCGCGAGCATCAGAACCGTGACATTGCGAACAGTTCTGTAGGAACAAACGTTGACCAACTTTAATCGCTTCAGGATCTTGCGCAATCTCAGGGATAGGGCGTAGACCTTCTGCATTATGAGCAAGTGCACGGAACGCTTCTCCGAAGTAAGCATCTGCATCATCAAGCTCTTTAGCATATTGGTTAAGCTGCTTGTTTTCTTGTGCTCGTGCGATGGCTTCTTTAGATTCTTCCAACGTACGTACGGTTTGATCTGAACTCTGCCAGTTGAGGACGCCTTTAAAGCTACCTAGACCTGGAAATAGAGTTAGATATACAGCTGCAAACACAAACGTGCTCACAAATAAGTATGTCCACCATTTTGGCAGAGGGTTGTTAAGCTCGCGAATACCATCGTACTCGTGGCCCATGTCTTCCCCTTCCTCGACGCCCATTTTATCTTTAGCGCACCAAGTCAAGAGGATCGCACAGCCTACCAGCGTACCGACAGTAATCACGATAATCCAGAGACTCCAGAATGTAGTCATTACTTCTTCACTCCTTGGTTATTTGGGGTCGTTTTTTGTTCTTCGTCTGCAAACACCAAGTTAGCATCTTCTTCGAAACGTGCTTTACGTTTCTTACCAAATGCCCACCATACGATGCCAATGAAACTCGCGAAGAGTACTACGGTATAAATACTATGAATTGTACCGAAATCCATGTAACCCCCTTACTTCATTGCATGACCAAGAGACTGAAGGTAAGCGATGATTGCATCCATCTCTGTTTTACCTTCTACATCTTTAGCCGCATTCGCGATTTGTTCATCCGTGTACGGAACACCGAACTGGTTGCGGAATACTTCTAGTTTCTTCTGCGTCAGTTTGCCGTCTAGTACGTTCTCTTCTAGCCAAGGGAAACCAGGCATGTTTGATTCAGGTACTAGCTCACGAGGATCAATAAGGTGAACACGATGCCACTCATCAGAATAACGTCCGCCTACACGAGCCAAATCTGGACCAGTACGCTTAGAACCCCATAAGAATGGGTGTTCCCAAACACTTTCACCGGCTACAGAGTAGTGACCGTAGCGCTCTGTTTCAGAGCGGAAAGGACGAATCATCTGACTGTGACAAACGTTACAACCTTCACGGATGTAGATATCACGACCTTCCATTTCCAGAGGAGTGTAAGCGCGTAGGTTTTCTACAGGCTCCGTCGTTTGCTTCTGGAAAATTAGAGGAGTGATTTCTACGAGCGCACCCCAACTAATTGCAAAGACGATGAAAATTGCCAACAAACCGACATTACGTTCTAGGATTTCGTGGCGATTATTCGAATTATTACTCATTCTTTAATCTCCTTATGCCGGTTGAGGGATAGCTTTTAGGCTTTCTTTAGGCGCCGTTACTGTTTTGTACGTGTTGTATGCCATTAAGAACATACCGAATAGGAAGATGAAACCACCTAAGAAACGTACGAAGTAGAACGGGTAAGATGCTTCTACAGATTCTACAAAGCTGTAAGTCAGTGTGCCGTCAGAGTTAACTGCACGCCACATTAGGCCTTGCATCACACCAGAAATCCACATTGCTACGATGTAAAGAACTGTACCGATAGTTGCCAACCAGAAGTGAACATTGATTAGACTAACAGAGTACATGCGCTCTTGACCAAATAGACGAGGAACAAGGTGATATACAGAACCAATGGAAACCATAGCAACCCAACCTAGAGCACCGGAGTGAACGTGACCAATGGTCCAGTCGGTGTAGTGCGATAGTGCGTTTACAGTCTTGATAGACATCATTGGACCTTCAAAGGTAGACATACCGTAGAAAGACAACGAAACGATTAGGAAACGTAGGATAGGGTCATAGCGAAGCTTATGCCATGCGCCAGACAGCGTCATGATACCGTTGATCATACCACCCCAAGATGGAGCAAATAGAACCAAAGACATCACCATACCTAGAGACTGAGTCCAGTCAGGTAGTGCTGTGTAATGCAGGTGGTGAGGACCAGCCCAAATGTACAGAGAGATCAGTGCCCAGAAGTGAACAATAGATAAACGGTAAGAGTAAACAGGACGTTCAGCTTGTTTAGGGACGAAGTAGTACATCATACCAAGGAAACCAGCGGTTAGTAGGAAACCTACCGCATTGTGTCCGTACCACCATTGAACCATCGCATCCACGGCACCGGAGTAAATCGAGTAAGATTTACCAAGCGATACTGGGATTGCCATACTGTTCACGATGTGAAGTACTGCTACTGTGAGGATAAAGGCACCGAAGAACCAGTTAGCCACATAGATGTGAGACGTATTACGTTTGACCAATGTTCCAAAGAACACGACCGCGTAAGATACCCATACAATCGCGATTGCAATATCAATAGGCCATTCTAACTCAGCGTACTCCTTACCTGAGGTAAAACCTAAAGGTAGGGTGATTGCTGCGGCTAGGATAATTGCTTGCCATCCCCAAAAGGTGAAGGCAACGAGTGGGCCACCAAAAAGACGTGTTTGACAGGTGCGCTGAACAACATAATAAGATGTTGCGAACAGAGCACTGGTACCAAACGCAAAAATTACCGCATTAGTATGCAGTGGACGTAAACGACTGTACGTCAACCACGGCGTATCAAAGTTTAGCTGTGGCCAAACTAATTGAGCGGCAATCAAAACACCAACAGCCATACCAACTATGCCCCATAAAATGGTCACAAGGGTAAATTGGCGAACGACTGTATAGTTGTAGTTTTGTTCAAGCTGCTTTACTTGGCTCATTTGCATGCTTCCAATTTCTAATTAACTACACTTTACTTCCAACACGACTTGCGTCGTAACACCACCCAAGTAAACTCTAGAATTTAAGTGTTATCATCACTTTATTTCCATTGCTGACTTTAATAAAAAGTGGCATTTTCAGCGAGTCACTATACTTGAATTAACAATTCAATGACAGAGTAGTAACCTTACTAGGCCTCTGGAAATCATTTTTTATTTAAAAAGTTTGAAGTTTGTAACAAGGATATTAGGAATTATGGCTGCACAAAAGTTAACAAAGGCAAGACTTGCACAAATCTTAATCATGCTCAGTCTTTTAATTGGTGCATTTTTCTGGAGAACCTTTACTTATGAGACGAGTAGCGTTGTGGATTGTTCACAAAAACAACGATGTGATGTAACAATCGGAACAGAAAAAATCACGATAAACAAGGGTTCTGATGGCTTTTCGATCGAAAGCACAGAAAATGGCAGTATAAAAATTGATCTAAATCAATCTGGTGAGTTTATAGATCTGTCGGATAAATATCGCCAGAGCAATTGGAGTGATATTTCTGAGACTCGAGTAATTAATTTCAAAATAAGCGAAAACATTGTCCAAGTTCATTTATAAATCAGATCTGACGCGAGATAATGACGCTTCTTTATACAATTATTACTTTATTGTCTAGCGCTATATTGTCGTAATGGTATAACGGTTAAAGATCACACAATAATTAAACTCGTATGCAGTGCCAATCATTATTTACTCATATTACAGACGAATATTTAGCGATTAAGAAATTTCGCACGGAACTCTTTGAAGAGAACCTCTCTCACCTCATCTGCTATTACACAGAGGAGTATGACTTCCGTGCTATTCAATCAGCGTTTCGAGAGCTGTTTCCTAAACAGTCTCTCCACGGTGCGAGCTCGTGTCAGGCAATTATGACCAACCAAGGTTACCATCGTGGACCAGCCATCGCCGTTCTGGCTATCTATGATTCGGGACCACATTCCTATGGTACTGGAATTTCGAAATGTGGTGATTCTGTCGATACTTATGTGGATGAAGCGCTGAACATGGCCTTATCTCATGCTAACCGGCTCGGCGAGGTACCCAACCTTATTCTTTTACATGCCACGCCAGGGAATGAAGAGGCTGTAATTGAAGCGATCGATCAGCGGTTTGGTACTTTGGTTCCCATTATTGGCGGCTCTTCTGCCGACAATAACATAGAAGGGAACTGGTCTATTATAACCACGCAAGGAAGTGAAAAAGCTGGCATTAGCTTAACACTATTTTATTCATCTCAACCTGTCGATATTGCGTTTAGTGCAGGGCATTCCCCAACGGATGTTACGGGAACTGCAACGAAAACCCATAACCGATGTTTATTAGAAATTGACGGTGAGCCAGCACTAGATGTTTATCGAAGATGGACAAACCACCAAAATAATCAACCAGATAACGAACAATTTCTGTTTACTAATGCCAGTGCTTACCCGTTAGGTCGTGTTGCCGGGTACTTATATGAAAGGCCTTATTACAAGCTGTCCCATCCCATTCGCGAGACCTCACACGGTGGCATCGAGTTGTTCACAACTATCGAAGAAGGCGAGCAATTAACGCTAATGAAAGGGAGTAGGGAGCATCTAATTGCAAGAGCTGCAAGGGTTGTGAATGCCGCTTTTAATCAAAAATTAGAAGAGTCTCGAAAAATAGGTGTGATCAATATCTTTTGTGCTGGTCCTATGTTGCACTTAAAGCAAGATATAAACAGTGTTTGCGAACAAATTAACCAAGAATTAGAACACCTGCCTTTTATTTGCCCATTCACATTTGGTGAGCAAGGAAGATTCATTGGTGGTGAAAATGGACATGGAAACTTGATGATATCATCAGCGATTTTCCATAAACCTTATGAAAAATAAATATTTAGAGATATATCAACAAGAAGCGTTGCAAGAAGCGTTAGTCGAACTTAAAGAAGCAAGGCAACGAGAAAAACTTTTGGCAGATGAAAATAAAGCCATTCTATCTGCTATCTCTGCAATGAGTGAGGCTCGAAATCGACACGAAATATTTTCCGGCCTTAACAACGTACTTAAAAAGTACATCAATTTTGATGACTTCATCGTGATCACTCGAGACCATACTAGAGACGCATTTAAAACCTTAATCTCAACAAATAGTGTGTTCGATAACTTAGATTGGTTACAGGGTAGCGTTTCCGAGCGAGCTTTAAACGGTGAGTGTATTTTACTGTTTGAGCCGCTAAGGTTACGTGAGTTTGAAAACCTTAACAGCTTCATACAAAGCCATGTTAATTCAGTTGTCTTAACTGGGATTAGAACCGAGGTAACCCAAAATATCATCTTATTGATCGGTGCTCAAAAAGGGCATTTTAGCATCGAGAACAAAGAGACATTAAGACGCTTTAGCCCCTTAATTGAACGCGCTGTTATAGATATTGAAACCAAAGAGAAGTTACAACGTATCGTTGACGTGCGTACATCTCAACTCGCCAGAGCAAGAGAAGAAGCGGAAAAGGCAAACCAATCGAAATCTGAATTTCTTGCCATGATGAGTCATGAGATTCGAACGCCGTTAAACTCGGTATTGGGAATGTTAGATATACTGCGCCAATCCATGCTTACCGATGACCAGTCCGAAGTCCTTGATCAAATGGAATGCTCGGCAGAACTCCTATTAGCGATCATCAGTGACATCCTTGATTTATCTAAGATAGAGTCAGGCAGCTTTCAATTAAATGAACAGTGGGTTGATTTGAGTGACGCTGTAACATTTGTTATTTCCCAACAAAAACAAGTAGCGACCAGTAAAAATTTGAACTTTAATTTAAGCTTCGGATTAGAAAAAAGTAAACAATATTGGATAGATTCCACCAGGCTTTCTCAGGTGTTGTTCAACCTGATCGGGAATGCCATAAAGTTCACTGACTTTGGTGAAGTTAATGTTACGGTCGAAGAACAAAATAACGAACTTAAAGTTTCAGTTATGGATTCCGGTATAGGTATTCCAAAGGCAAAATTGAATCACTTATTTACTGCATTTCATCAAGGTGATGGATCAATCACGCGTCGTTTTGGTGGTACAGGTTTGGGGCTTGCAATTACCAAACATTTAGTGGAAATGATGCGTGGTTCGATTTCCGTGAGCAGTAAAGAAAATGTCGGGTCTCATTTCTCTATAAGGATTCCAGTTCTCACACGTAATAACCAAGAGCGCCCAGTAAAGATTGAAGCGAACAGACCATCGAAGGCCCTGAATATACTTATTGTCGAAGATACCGAATCAAACCAGTTGGTGATCAAACTGATTCTAAATAAGTTGGGACATAATGTTTGTATAGCAAACAACGGATCTGAGGCCATCAAATTCTTGGAGCAAAATAGCCAAGAACTCGACATGGTACTCATGGATGTTTCAATGCCGGTAATGGATGGCATAACAGCGACAAGACTTATCAGAAAAAAAAGGATTTCAATTCCCATCATTGCTCTGACAGCCCATGCGTTGGAGAGTGATAAGAGAATGTGTTTGAAGGCCGGAATGGATGGCTTCATTTCAAAGCCAGTTCGCAGGCAAGATATTTATGAAGTGATTCAGTCACTAGTAGAAACTGCATAGCTCCTTAATATAGATCTTAACAATCGCAAGATTATTAAGATCTATATTAAGTATTTTATGGTAAATCACCATTATGTTTAATGAACCTAACAACCGATGTCTGAATTTGAAATCTGAGAGGGATAGGAGACCAATGTAGAGAAGATTTGGCGTACGTCTATACTGCATTTAACATAATATACATAATGCGCACTAAGGTGCGGTAGGTTTAAGGTTGTGAGCAATATAGATAACGACAGCTAAAACCCAACAGCCAACAAACAATAAA
>NZ_BAOG01000136.1 GCF_000400365.1 Vibrio jasicida CAIM 1864 = LMG 25398
TTTGTTTGAGCAGAAACAGCATGTTTAGTTGGTAAAAATGAAGCTGCACCATGGATAGCAAAAACTTGGGCCCAATACCGAATCTGTCTCGAAGAAACTGAATATTGCTTTTCTAAATAACTAGATGACGTACCATTTAAGCATTGTTTAGCAATGACACATTTTAGCTCGCGGCTATATTTGGACATAAAAAGACCC
>NZ_BAOG01000135.1 GCF_000400365.1 Vibrio jasicida CAIM 1864 = LMG 25398
TCCTTAGCTCAGCTGGATAGAGTACCTGGCTACGAACCAGGCGGTCGGAGGTTCGAATCCTCCAGGACGCGCCACTCTTTAGGGTTTCCTAGTGAACTCCTGATATTGGGAATACTGATATCGAAAACTGCGCGTCCTTAGCTCAGCTGGATAGAGTACCTGGCTACGAACCAGGCGGTCGGAGGTTCGAATCCTCCAGGACGCGCCACTCTTTAG
>NZ_BAOG01000134.1 GCF_000400365.1 Vibrio jasicida CAIM 1864 = LMG 25398
GAGCGCCAAGCGTTGCGAATCACTGTTGAATTGTTTGTTATGTTTTACCACAAACACATGATTTACTTGAGAAAGAACTGCTATTTCTGAACAGTTTTCTGAAGTAAACCACAGGGCTCGAACCAACTTGACCGCCAAAGGCGAGTAACCTTAAACGTGTAATTCCACTTCCCTGCCCAATGAGGCAACCCGACTAAGCTCCAACAAGTACCCTTTCTTTCCAACCAAAGCGCAAAACAATGGTAATTTGCCGAGGCAACTGCCAAGCTGAAATGCTGCTTGGTAATGAACCTGAAAGCGACTTTGAGCCAGTTAAACAAGAAGCCGACCGCCACGACCTGACAATGAAGCAACCCGCGAACATTGGCATGTTTTACGGGCTGAGAGATGCAAGAACTTAGACCGACAATGCGGATTTGCTGAGTCTACTAGGGACGGATTGCCAGAGGGACAAAGAACTAGAGCCTAAGAACTTTAAGTCTTTGAATTTCAAGTAAACATAACGCCCTGTTAAGGGGTGAGCAACGCATTACCGAAGCCGCCGCATACCACCTTAATCACTAAAACCAACGCATAGTGAAAATGCTACGCGTTGCGAATCCCTCTTGAACAGTTTGTTAGTTTTATTTGCTTAAATTAGCCTCAATGCTAAGCAGCTCAAATTCTGCTCTTGATTGATGATATTTCTGCCAACTTTCTGTAACTACATGACTAGCAAGCTTTCCCCGCTGATCGGAATCACTATACTCTGGGTCAATTAATTCAACTGACTCGTAAGTAAGACTATTTTCAGCAAGAAAGTCCGTCAGCATGTCATCAAATGACATTGAAACATAAGAAACATGGCTATTGTCGAATGTCAGATTAACACCTAGTTTTGGACATACAGCCCCATTCAAAATAGCTTCGTTTTTGAATGCCATGACAGTGCTTTTAACAGCTCTTCGAAAAGCGTAAGAAACAACCATTTTCTTTGTATATGGCTTAACACAATGTCTCCAGCTAATTACGACTCTAGAATCATCTTTTCGGATTATGAACAGACATCTATTTCGGTGGAAATCTAACCCAACTTCAATATCTTTAATGCCACAACCAACCTTTTCATCATACTCACTATGCAATGTAAACAAAGCTTCAAAAAAAGCTTTATCATCCAAAGCCATTATTGTTCCGGGACTGTATGAATTAATACGACGACGAGCATCTTCTTCGCATGCCTTTCGAGTGCCAAATTTAAATTGACCAAATGAAATCGGTTTTGCCACAACTGCCTCCTATAAAACTAACGCCCTGTTAAGGTGTGAGCAACGCAATACCGATGCCGCCGCATACCACCTTAAACACTAAACGTAACGCATAGTGAAAATGCCACGCGTTGCGAATCACTCTTAAACAGTTTGTTATGCCTATTGGTAAAACTGTGCTTTTACACCGTCGATAAGATCATCAAAGGTAATTATTTCTAGGTCCCTAAAGTCTGATTGAATCTCACGCCACACTTCCGATTTGAAATCATGACGACGACCGACTACTAGGTAACGCTTTGGCTTATGAACCTTGAAACCATACTTGTCTTCGAACCACCTGCGATTATTAGGGTCGTCAAAAAATGAGACATAAGCCCTAGTTTGAGATATGTACGAGTTAAGCCATGCGGAAAATGTTTCTCTATTTTCTGAACCGACCACAAATGATTTAGGTATATGAGGTAACTTGAACTCGACAATATCCGCATACCCATTAGGTTGAACCACGAAAAAGTCAGGTCTGATCGATTTACGGTCTTCACTTTGCCAATCACATGTCAATTCAGAATGAATTGCTGTAGCGCCAAATTTCATAGATAGAATAAACTGATTTTCTTCTTCACTGATAAAGTTTGTTATATCTACTTCGCTTGAATCTTTGTTACCCCAAAGTTCAATAAATCTATTGATCTTTGGCAGTTGTATATACTTAAACTCATCGGGGGCAGGATAGACATAATGAGCGTCAGGCTTCACTAGATCCTTATAGATACTTAGATTAAAGCCAAAACTATCCATTTCAGGGTCGCTACTGTCAAACTCGATAGGGATTAAGTCTAGCCACTTAATTTGCCTAGTTATCAAACCAGATTCATCAGCATCAAAAAAGAACGCATTTATCACTCGAGTAAAGCGATCATTCATTACCGACGGGGTCGGTACATTTAGCCCCATGATTGAATTTTGCGCTGAAAAGTTCCATTTCAACTCTCTCAACTTATCAAAACCACGGTTTGTCGGGAATATAATATCTTCAGAGTAAGGAGGTAACGGTAGTGAAATTGGTCTTGTTGAATCAAATTCAAAGCCAATGATTTTCTCTACTAAATTACATTCCTCTACAGAGTAATCGAAGTATTTAACCTCAATGTTTGAACCTGACTCTAACTCCGTAATAAATTCTGGACCATCAAACTCAACACCTATATGAGTGCGCCCAAGATATACGGATATCGACCTTGGATTCATAAGGAACCCAGGTACCGTCTTAATTAATTCTGGATTTTCTTTTACATAGTGATACATAGGACTAATGTACTCTTTCATATGCATCTCTAAAAATGTCATTACTAACTGCTTCATATCTACGCAGTCTTTTGATGTCATTATTCATTTCCTCTTATAGGCATAACGCCTTGTTAAGGTGTGAGGCACGCAATGCCGAAGCCTCCGCATACCACCTTAACCACTAAAGTTAACGCATAGTAAAAATGCCACGCGTGCCGAATCACTCTTAAACAATTTGTTATGTGCGTGCTTAAATTAAACACCTTTACTCTCTGAACAGCTAATCGATATAAGAGGCGACCGCAACTGCACCAAAATAGAGTTCAAGAGCGAAATAAAAAAGTACACTTTTGGAGACTTTCTTCTTTAAAAACACTTTAACCATAAGAAGTGTGACAATGATGTATACGATGGCAACTAACATTCTATCCCTACATGTAGCCTGACCATGAACTATTCAAGCGACGAAATTTCGCAACCGGAACAATCAAGATGTTGGAAACGCAAAAAAGATATACAAGGCTGCACCAAATACCGAGCCAGCCATGAACAAACCCAACTTTATTGCAGTACTTTTATTCGATTCCTTTTTGGACATAGTAATTCCTTTTACTAATTTAAAATGACTTTCATGTACATCTATACATCATCAACACCAAAGCACATAACGCCCAATTAACGTGTGAGCAGCGCAAACACTGAACTTGAATACTGCGCCGTAAACACTTAACTCAACCCGAAGTGAGAGCGCCAAGCGTTGCGAATCACTGTTGAATTGTTTGTTATGTTTTACCACAAACACATGATTTACTTGAGAAAGAACT
>NZ_BAOG01000133.1 GCF_000400365.1 Vibrio jasicida CAIM 1864 = LMG 25398
TTTAGCAATGACACATTTTAGCTCGCGGCTATATTTGGACATAAAAAGACCCCCAATAATTAGTGTCCAACTATTGGGGGTCAGTTCAATCTCGGGAGCTTTTTTATTTCTTCGATTGATGCACTTACAACCCCCTCCAACTCCCCCTTTATCGACTTGAGTTGCTTCGCATTTGAATACGGCGATTAAGGGGGAGGGCTATTCTTTGCTAACTTAAGATCGCCACTCCTCTACTGATCCTGCGAATGCTAATAGTGCGCACTAGACTAACCTCGGATGTAGAACCAGTCCCTCCCCTTTGACTCGGGGTGTTGAGAGCTTAGATGCCAAATACAAGGGGAGGTTAGGAGGGGTTGGTGCATTGAACTGTGGTTTGTGAACTTGCCCCCACCAGCTCTCCCTTTTATTGACTGAAATTGCTTCGTGTTTGGATGCGGCGTTCAAGGAGAAGAGCTATTCTTTGCTAACTTAAGATCGCCACTCCTCTACTGACCCTGCGAATGCTAATAGTGCGCACTAGACTAACCTCAGATGTAGAACCAGTCCCTCCCCTTTGAATCGGGGTGTTGAGAGCGTAGATGCCAAATACAAGGGGAGGTTAGGAGGGGTTGGTACATTGAACTGTGGCTTGTGAACTTGCCCCCACCAGCTCTCCCTTTTATTGACTGAAATTGCTTCGTGTTTGGATGCGGCGTTCAAGGAGGAGAGCTATTCTTTGCTAACTTAAGCTCGCCACTCCTCTACTGACCCTGTGAATGCTAATAGTGCACAATGGACTAACCTCGGATGTAGAACTAGTCCCTCCCCTTTAACTCGGGGTGTTGAGAGCTTAGGTGCCAAATACAAGGGGAGGTTAGGAGGGGTTGGTACATTGAACTGTGGCTTGTGAACTTGCCCCCACCAGCTCTCCCTTTTATTGACTTGAGTTGCTTCGCATTTGAATACGGCGATTAAGGGGGAGGGCTATTCTTTGCTAACTTAAGATCGCCACTCCTCTACTGACCCTGCGAATGCTAATAGTGCACAATGGACTAACCTCAGATGTAGGACGAGTCCCTCCCCTTTGACTCGGAGTGTTGAGAGCTTAGATGCCAAATACAAGGGCAGGTTAGGAGGGGTTGGTACATTGAACTGTGGCTTGTGAACTTGCCCTCTCCTACAGAAAACTTATCCAGCAGCTTCGCGCTTCTCTTTAGTGACCAGCCAACACATCAACGAACCAACCGTTACCATTACGACCCCTTGCCAGAAACTGTGGCTTAGAGTGACACCCAGAATAATAGAAGAAAACAGAGCAGAGAAAATCGGCGTAAAATAAGACAAGGTTGCGAGAAACATCATATTGCCGCCAACAATCGCGATATTCCACAACCCGTAACCACCAGCCATTAAAGCTGCAGAAGCCACTAAGTACCCCATCGCTTGCCAGCTGAATGCCATTGGCGGCTCATCAGTAAAGGCGTATTTGATCCACAAAGAGATGGCTGTCGCGATAAAGAACAAAGTAATCGCGTTGTGCTTCGATTGTTGTCTTTGAGTCAGATTGCAATACACAGCCCAGATGACTGAGCCTGCAAATGCCATAAAGTAAACAATCGGATTGCTACTGATGTTCGCCAATAACTGCGTCGGTGATAAACCGCTATCACCACTGACCGTCCAAGCGACACCAATGAATGCCAACATAACTGCCGGGTACAGTAACCAGTTCGGCTTTTTGTTACTGCCCAATACCGCAAACAAAACGGTTAGTGCCGGCCATAGATAATTGACGATGGAAACTTCAATCGCCTGAGAACGAGAATTGGAGTAGCCCAATGCCAGCGCGAGGAAGATCTCGTAGCAGACAAACATCGCCCCACCCAGAACCAAATACTTGGGTGAGAAATACGACAGTTTTGGGATGCCAACCACAATCAACAGAAAAATGGAGCTCAGAGAATACAGCATGGCTGATCCACCCACGGGTCCCAAACTTTCTGTCACCAATCTTGCGATGCCTAGCAAACAGCTCCAAGAGAGAATGGCGATACAACCATAAAGGGTGAAACGAAACTGATAGGATTGCATGTTATCTATGTGACCTACTGCTCATGAATGCCAAAGGAAACTGCAGCTTAACTCAAAAATGATCCGCTTCAACGTACTCTTTTTCCAAAATCGGTATAAAAACCACTCTATTAAGCGGTTGGAGTCGATATGAAACATTTTCTGCCTTCGAGTGTCATTCTGACACCGTTTGTTGTGCGCTACTATGAGGAAGACGACGAAAGTGAAAACGTTGAAACACATTCGGAAACGCATGGTCTAGATAGTAAAGAACAATCTAAGGAACGTTCAGAGTAAAGGAATCCAATCATGAAAAAAGTCGCAGTCATTTTAAGTGGTTCAGGCGTTTACGACGGTTCTGAGATCCACGAAGCCGTATTGGCGCTCTACGCCATCGAGAAGGCAGGTGCAACTTGGCACTGCTTTGCACCTAACATTGACCAACTCCACGTCATCAATCACCTAACCGGTGACGAAATGGATGAAACACGCAACGTCTTGATCGAATCAGCTCGTATCGCTCGCGGTAACATTGACGATGTCGCCAAACTTAACGTTGATGAATACGATGCCCTACTGCTTCCAGGTGGATTTGGTGCCGCGAAAAACTTAACCGACTTCGCCGTCTCAGGCGCAGAATGTTCGATCAATACTCACGTCGCCCAAGCGTGTCGTGCATTCGCTCAAGCGGGCAAACCTGCAGGTTATTTATGCATCGCACCAACTATTATCCCTATGATTTACGATCAAGGTGTAAAAGGCACCATTGGTAACGATGAAGCCACTGCAGCAGCATTCGGTCATATGGGGGGTGAGCACGTCAATTGTCAGGTGGATGAAATCCATTTCGATGAAAAACACAACGTGCTTTCAACACCAGCTTATATGTTAGCGGAGAATATCTCCCAAGCTGCGTCAGGCATTGAAAAACTAGTAGATAAGCTAGTTAAAATCGCCTAAGTCGAAAACGTTTGCTTAAAACACACCATACGAATCCCCATTGATAGACTACATATTAATGGGGATTTTTTATACTTTAGTCTAATTGAGAGATAAACCGTACGAATCTTGTTATTTTTGCCAATCGTTTGCGTAATAAATGAGATATTTCAGCTACGTTAAGTAGGTGTTGCACCATCTCACTGTGCAACAAGACTGCCATCACACTTTCAGCCCTCAAGATACCCCTAAGGGGTTAAACTTGTCCTAGATCAATCTAAATCAAGAACGGGGTATGCCAGAGTAAATGACAGATTAAGAAAGATTATTAAAAATAACGACGGAGCAATCCAATATGACAAGTGCATTTTTTATCCCTACCGTAAACCTAATGGGCGCTGGTTGTCTGAAAGACGCAACAGACAGCATCCAATCTCAAGGCTTTAAAAAAGGTTTGATTGTTACGGATAAGATTCTTAACCAAATCGGCGTAGTAAAGCAGGTTCAAGATCTACTAACAGAACGCGACGTAGCAACTGTTGTGTTCGATGGCACTCAACCAAACCCTACTATCAGCAACGTTAACGACGGCTTAGCACTTCTTACTGATAACGAGTGTGACTTCGTTATCTCTCTAGGCGGTGGCTCACCACACGACTGTGCGAAAGGTATCGCGCTTGTTGCTTCTAACGGCGGCAAAATCGCAGATTACGAAGGCGTAGACCAATCTGCAAAACCAATGATGCCACTTATCGCAATCAACACGACTGCGGGTACTGCATCTGAAATGACGCGTTTCTGCATCATCACTGACGAAGAGCGTCACATCAAGATGGCTATCGTTGATAAGCACACGACACCGCTTATCTCTGTAAACGATCCAGAGCTAATGCTAGCTAAACCTGCTTCGCTAACTGCGGCAACAGGTATGGATGCCCTAACTCACGCGATTGAAGCTTACGTATCTATCGCGGCAACACCAATCACTGATGCGGTAGCAATCAAAGCGATTGAACTTATCCAAGCGTACCTACGCACAGCAGTGAAAAATGGTGAAGATCTAGAAGCTCGTGAACAAATGGCATATGCACAGTTCATGGCGGGTATGGCGTTCAACAACGCGTCTCTAGGCTACGTACACGCAATGGCACACCAGCTAGGTGGTTTCTACGACCTTCCACACGGTGTTTGTAACGCGATTCTTCTGCCTCACGTACAGCGTTACAACGCGCAAGTATGTCCTGAGCGTCTACGTGACGTAGCGAAAGCAATGGGCGTAAACGTAGAAGGCATGTCTGCTGAAGCAGGTGCAGCGGCAGCAATCGACGCTATCGTTACTCTAGCGAAAGATGTAGGTATCCCAGCAGGTATCAAAGAGCTTGGTGCGAAACTAGAAGACATCCCAACACTAGCAGACAACGCACTGAAAGACGCTTGTGGTTTCACTAACCCTAAACAAGCAACTCACGAAGAAATCTCTAAGATCTTCGAAGAAGCGATGTAATCTCGCTACATAAACAATTCTCTAGCCTTAATTCAATCCCCGATCTCGTATCGGGGATTTTTTACATTCTTATACAATCCATGCTCTGCAAAACGTTCTCTTTTAGTGTTAGCTTTTAAGCATTAATACGATTCATATTGGAAGGAACCATGAGAACGATTGCTGCTGCCCTACTCGCTTGTTTATCCCTTTCTGCCAACGCTGCCGAATACCGCGCTAACGAAGTGGCGAATGGATTTCAGATCCCTTGGGGGATCGAGTTCTTAGATAACCAACGCGTTATCGTTAATGAAAAGAACGGTACGGTTTCGTTGCTGGATATCACATCAGGCAAACCTCAAAAGCTGTTTAACGTCCCCGATGTGAACACCAGTGGGCAAGCTGGCTTATTGGATGTCGCGCTCGCACCGAATGCCGATAAGCAAAACCCGCAACTCTTCTTTACCTACAGCAAGCGCACGAGCAAAGGCAATACGGTGGCGTTAGCGACGGCGCAATTGCAAAACAATCAGCTTGTGGGTTGGAAAGATCTCTTTGTTGCTGATGCCATCACCGACATAGGGCGTCACTACGGCAGTCGACTTTCATTTGTAGACGACAAAGTTTACTTCTCAATCGGTGACCGTGGTGAACGTGATAATGGGCAAGACACTCAAACCCATGCTGGCAGTATTCTGCGTCTCAACCTTGATGGTTCGGTTCCGCAAGAAAACCCATTCAAACCTTCCGAAGCTCGTCCTGAGATATGGAGTTACGGGCACCGCAACCCACAAGGCATGTTTTACGACGAAACAACAAAACAGCTGTGGTCGATTGAACATGGACCACGCGGTGGCGATGAAATTAATCTAATCAAGAAAGGCGCAAACTACGGCTGGGCAAAAGTCTCTCATGGTAAAGAATATTGGGGACCGTTGGACGTCGGGGAAGCTAAGTCGTTACCGGGAATGGAAGATCCAAAGTTGGTGTACATCCCTTCTATCGCACCCAGCAATATGATTTTGTACCGTGGCGATAAATACCCAGAGTTGGACGGAAAAATCCTCGCTGGTGCATTGAAACTGGCGCACATCAACGTGGTCTCTATTGAGAATGGCAAGCTCACCGAATCAAAGAGATTGATGGAGAATCTTGGTGAGCGAGTAAGAGATATAACCATCAGCCCCGATGGTTATATCTACTTTTCTACCGACAGCGGCAAAATATTTCGTCTTGAGGAGAAATAGTTTTCTCTTAAGAGCTAGTCAGACAAAGCTAGCTCTTTAAACTCACTGCCACCGTTTCATTGTCAAAATCGAGCGTCATGGTCGAGCCCAATGGAACGGTGAGCATTGGGTGGGTATGACAGCTGTCAAAGTCATACAAAATTGGCAGTGGTTGACCGTTAAGTACTTCTAATAACACGTCTATAGGTGCTCGTCCTGTGCCTTTATCGTTGAACTTTTCATGCTTGCCGAGCACAATCGCACCAACTTTATCAAACACGCCAGAAAGCTTGAGCAGCGCAAAAGAGCGTTCGACCGTTTCAATGCCCTGCAAACAATCTTCCACTAGCAAAATATCGCCTTGTTCGATACTCGGCATAAACTTACTTGCCCAAATACCCGTCATGGTATTGAGGTTGCCACCAATCAAACGTCCGGTGATCTTGCCTTCGCCTTTAAAGTGCCACTGGTTCGCTAGCGTGTGCTTTGCGCGGTCTTGCTCGCCCCACTCTATCCATTCATCTGTCCAACCTTGAGGCATTGTGTATTGATGCGCCAATCCATCTAACGTATTCACAATCGACTCAAACGAAGCGAAGGTCTCGTCCACCAGTGGCGGGAATTCACCCAGAGATGCCACTAAAGCGGGACCATAGAAAGTAACGATGCCGGTTTGTGCATAAATGCCCATGAGAAGAGCCGTCACATCCGAATAGCCAACAATGATCTTGGGATCTTTCTTCAATGCCTCGTAATCAATGTAAGGCAGCAATGAGTTACTGTTGTAACCGCCAATGGTCGACATAATACAGCGCACTTCAGGATCACGAATCAGCGTATTCAATTCTTCTACTCGCTCTTGAATCGAACCCGAGCGATATTGGTCAGTTTTGCCCGTTAAGCTACCTGCTTTTAGCTGGTAACCATGGGATTCCACATACGCTTTGGCACGCTCAAAACGCGCTGGCGCAAATACCGTGGCTGGAGAGGATGGCGAGAAAAAGCCGATGGTGTCGCCTTTTTGTAATGGTTTAGGAATGATCATGCGCGTCCTTGTTTTGTGATACATCGTTGATTTATTTTCGTACAATCTAAGCAGAAGAATCTAAACTTAACAATAACCTTTTGTTTTTTAAAACGATAGTTCGGTTAAGTTGTACGAGGTCATTATGATTCCATTCCCTTTACAGCTCGATAAAATTAAAGCCGTGGTGTTTGATTTAGACAACACCTTGGTGAGTTCTGATATGAACTTCGGCGAATTGCGACAACAGCTAGGTTGTCCGCAGAGTGAAGATCTATTGGATTTTGTCGACGCACTTAAGCACCCTCATCATCGAGAGCACGCTCATAACGTGATATTTGATTACGAGATTTCTGATGCTGAGCAGTCTGCTCCAATGATTGGCTGCCATGAGTTGCTCGCCCACTTGCATCAAAATGAAATCAAAACCGCTATCGTGACGCGCAACTGCCAAATCGCCACGCAGCGCAAACTAGAGCACAACCAAATCTCTGTGGAGCGAGTCATCACTCGTGAATGCTTCCCGCCCAAGCCAGACCCATTGTCTTTGCAGGTGTTGGCGAAAGAGTGGCGTTTGATGCCTGATGAAGTGCTTTATGTCGGCGATTACCTTTACGACTTGCAGGCAGCGTATAACGCGCAGATGCCCTCTTGCCTTGTGCATCATGGTAATCAAGAAACCTTCAATGATTCAGCCTCATTGGCGCTTAATGAACTCAGTGATTTATTGAGCCGTTTCGAATCCTTACCACGCAAATAAAGCACACATATAAAATACGCAAACAAAAAAAGGGGCACCAACGTGCCCCTTATGACTTATTCCCGATTGTTTCATGCGTTCCCAAGGATTACTTGGGTGATGCGCCACTTAGCCTTGTAGGTAAGCGTTAAGCATCCACATTAATTTTTCTTGCTCACGGATGTAGTCACCCATCAATGCCGCTGTACCTTCGTCATCTGCTTCACCCGCGTTTTGTAGAATCTCACGCTGTTTTAGAAGTAGAACGCTAAAGCCTTGAACCAGACCTTGTACACACTCCTCACCAGAAGTCGCGTTTTGATGTTCTTTAATTTCACTTGCTTCCAAGTAGTTGCTGAATGCATGCGCTGGCGTATGACCCAAAGTTAGAATACGCTCTGCAAGCTCATCGATTTTTGTTTGTAGATCAGTATAGATTTCTTCAAATTTTACGTGCAGTTCGAAGAATTGCGCACCTTTAATGTTCCAGTGGTAACCGCGAGAGTTCATGTACAACACTTGGTAATGCGCTAGCAGTTGATTTAACTGTTGAGCTAGTTGTGCTGATTGTTCGCTGTCTAGACCAATTAGGCTTACTTGTTTGTTCATAATCTTGCTCCTAGAAGGATGATACCAATCGTAGTAACGAACGATTCTCTTACCGGGATTGATATAAAGTTTAAAAATTCTTTTGCAGTATTTGCTGCCGATGGAGTCATATTACGACTCCGGCTCGGTGAAGAAAATTTGGTTTTAGCTATGATTTAAATAGCCAAATCCAATGAGCAAGTAGACGAATATCGGCGTATCATCCAACAAAAATGTATGGTCCGCCCCGTTATTGCAACTACAATTTAGTAATAACGGAGTTGGTTTGCGCTAATGTATTCGGAGTCCACGTTG
>NZ_BAOG01000132.1 GCF_000400365.1 Vibrio jasicida CAIM 1864 = LMG 25398
AGTGGTTGAAAGCACCGGTCTTGAAAACCGGCATACGTTAATAGCGTATCTAGGGTTCAAATCCCTATCTCTCCGCCACATTTAGAAAAAGCCCGCTAAGCAATTAGTGGGCTTTTTCGTATCTGAAGGCGTAAAGAGGGATTTAGACAAATCCCTCCTTGAATGCAAGCCCAGCACTCACGCCACATTTAGAAAGCTCGTTGAGAAATCAACGGGCTTTCGTCGTTTTAGCGCTTGGGAAATTACGGGATTTGTAAATCCCTAGTTGAACGCAACCCCGAACTAAGCGTCCCCGCACTCAGCCACATCCAGAAAAAGCCTGTCTAATCCTCGAAGCACTTTTCAATATGCAAGAAAAAAGCCCACTAATATTTAGTGAGCTTTCATCGTTAAGTATTGGTATGAAAGAGTTAGTTTCCTTTCGCTGCCTCAATCCTTTTATCGAGATCTGGATGAGTACTCAACCACTCAGGCAACTCTTCATAACCTTGGTTACGGAACAACTCAAACATTTCAGCCATCGGCTTTGTGTCGCCATAAACCTTGAGCATCGCCTCTCTTGCGAATGCATCGGCTTGTATTTCGGCTTCTCTGGAGTAACCACTGGACAAGACAAACACACTTGCGCCGGCAAGATTGTCCACGATGCCAGAACTTTCGCCGGTTAAAAGAGCGACACCAACAGAAAGGACACTCGAATACACCAACCTCTTTAGCATGTGGCGATGATGAATATGACCAAGCTCGTGAAGAATAATACTGTCCAGTTGTTGCTGGTTTTTAGACAGCGCGACTAATTCATCGAGCAGCACAATCTTTCCACCAGGTAAGGCAAACGCATTCGCTCCTAGCTCAGAAGATCGGAAAACAATCTCTACTTGGTAAGGCAACGCCTCTAACTGTGTTAAGTGCTGCTCTACCCTGCTTCGAATGGCTTCTTGTTCGGCTTTACTCAGCTCGCTCGGTTCCCAACGGGAATCCAAGCTTTCGAGTACCTTTTCGCCAAGTACAACTGAGACACTGTCAGGAATAGCGTATGCGACTTTGTCGCTCACCCAAGGTAACGCGTAATAATATCCCCCGAGCACAACGGCAATACATGCCATCGCAGACACGACCCAAGCAAGCCAGTTTGATTCTATTTTATCAATGAAGCTCGATCTTTTATTTGCCTGTAGCCACCGAGACACTTCTTCAGTCCGTTCGGTAACGAAAACCCAACCATTGGGCAGCTTAAATCTGACGGGTAAATTGCCGACTGGAGCAGTAATGTCCGCGTGCTGCTGGTCACAGCTGAAAATATTGTCAGCAACAACCAAACTCAACGAGTTGGCCTGAGCGACATCCAATTTGGCTTGATGTCGCTCAGAGCTTTTGGGTGGAAACGCGGTTCCTTCAAACTGCATTAACCGATTCCAACACCGAGATCGAAGGCTTGTGCAACTTCATCAGAAATCGCTGATTTCACTTTTGAATCTTGGTCTGCTGCTTTCAGTTGGCTCATGTCTCCAACGACGACCGTCTTGTCAGCAACATAGCGAGAAGTACGAACCATTACCCATGGTCTCGCAATACTCAAGGTCACAACTTGTAATAGGAAGTTTGAGATAATCAGCCACATGTAGCCATCAACTGTATAGGTAGACTTAAAGGTAAAGTTGTTTTCTTCTTGCCCTTCTTTTTCTAGCTTCATTTGAGAGAACAAGTAGTTACGAGTTCTTGTTGCTGTGTATGCCGTCAAGCCGATGGTTAAGCCAATCATACCAAGGTACATGACAACCATTGTAATGACAGGGCTAGATTTATTCAGTGAAGCCAAGTCGCCCGTTGCTGCTTCCATTAGCCCTGAGCTCCCAACCATCACAATGACCGCTACAATCGCAATCGCGACAGCTGTGCTAAGGCCGATTGCTACGGCTTTCAGGTAGGTTTTTACAAAGAAACTGGTTTCAAGTTCGCCACTAAACTGCCAATCACCATAGCGGTAGCCGTTAACAAAGTAACGTTGAACGCCAACCACAACCCAACCATAAAGTGCAGCCATAACGACAACTGAGCAAAGCCCTAAAATAACCGACGCAGCTTGCGAAACGCTTGCAACCGCTACACAGATACCAATGAAAACCATGACCGCCAGCGCTGCACCAAAGCCTCGGCCAAGTATGGTCATGTATGCATCTTTCAGTGACGAATTAAAAGAGAAGTGAACATTGCGGTAACTCGTCATTGCAGAATCAAATCGTGCGTTGCTCCATAACAACCATGGCAGAGCGACATAAAACAGAAGTAAGAGCACAAGCGCCAGTTGGGGAATGAACGAGTTTGCGATACCCCATACCAATACAATCGCCAGCGCGACTAAACGCCCCTTTAAAATTTGCATTGGCTCAGCATGATACTCAAAGTTATCACCGTCGATGTACGTGTTACCGTAGAAGTAGCGCTTTGTTCTTACTTTGGCCCAAGCAGAGTAAATTCCAAGCGTAACGATAGAAAGTAGAACATTGACAATCCAGATGCCAAAAAACTCTCCCCCTCGCCCTTTAAAAGAGATGGTATTGGAAATGCGTTGATGGTTCATATACAGTCCGAATAGTTTATTTAATTTTATGAATTTAAAGGCGTTATCCTATCTCATTCATAAATTGATAAACTTGACTGCCATAAGCAAACTAAACATCAATTATTTATAAAATACATATTAATTATGAATTCAAATTCACCGAAAAAATAATTAAATGGTCAATTCCGCTCAAATAAAGCCACTTAAAGTGATAGAAACTACTCTCTCAGTGAATTTAATCGACAATGGTTCATTATCACTAAAAAAGCCTACATTCAGAGATGCGGGCTTGCCAATCAACAGGTTAGTTGCTGATTACATTTTTTATCAGACGAATTGTAAGGTGTTTATAACTATCTAAATGCCGCGAAGCCCCCTAATATTCGCCTCGGCATAAGGCAGGAGCATCTTCTTTCTGCATTAGCTAAATCCATCCATTTGTTGTTTTAGACAACGTCAAAGGCTAGGAAAATAAAATTGGGAAAGGATTCCCAGCCTTAAATGTTCATTCGAGAACTGAGTCCGCTACCTCAATTTCAACATTCTAGATTCAGTCTTTAAAAACGAATTCAGCGGCATTCAACAACTGCATATGAATAGGCACCAAATCCGCGTGTTCACTTCGATAACCACCACCGACGACAGCCGCAACAGGAATCCCTCTATCTTTCATTAACTGCATTAAAAAGCGGTCACGTTCGAATATGCCTTCCATCGACACGTTGAAATACCCCAATTCGTCGTCGACATGAATATCCACCCCAGCATCGTAAATCACCATATCAGGGCGATGCAGATTAATTGCCATTTCGACCACTTCTTTAAACGTCATCAAAAAAGCTTCATCACTGGTTCCACGACTTAATGGAACATCAAGGTCAGAGTCTGGCTTTCTCGCTGGGAAATTTTTATCGCAGTGGAAAGACAAGGTGACAATGTCGGGTTCACTTTCACAAATCGTTGCCGTGCCATCGCCATGGTGGACATCACTATCGATGATCATCACTTTATCGACGTGTTCATGATCAAGCATGTGCTTAGCAGCAATCGCCAGATCGTTGAATAGACAAAAACCACTGCCAAAGTTTTTGTGCGCATGATGATAGCCACCGCTTAGGTGAATCGCGACACCATGCTCTAATGCCTTTTCTGCGGTCAGCACTGTTCCGGCGGTGGATGTCAGTGTCCGTGTTATCAGGACCTCGCTCCAAGGAAACCCAATTCGACGCATTTTAGCCGCAGGCATAGCTCCCGTCACCAACAAGTCGACATACTCCCCATCATGCACCTGTTTAATATCATCCGTACTTAGAGGGCTTGGTTGGAAGAATTCAATTCGCCCTCCCCAACCCTCACTCGCGAGTTTTTCCATCACAGCTTGATAAAGGTAGCGATATTTCATGATCGGATAACGGTGACCATCTGGTAGATCGAGTTGCGAGTAAATAGGGTGATAAATCAGTGGCAGCATGAGACATTCTTTTCATAAAACGTTGTGAAATAGTACCAACTCCTTGAGTTGATTAAAAAGAAATTTAATTGATAATGATTTTCAATATCAATTAAATTTCTACCTGTTATGAATAAAACCTTATATACGATACTCGGCGCTTTCTTTGGTTCTTTCTGCGCGATTTCTCTGTTCATGTCGATGATGTTAGGTGCATGGTGGTTAGTTGATTTTATCGCCCTTAGCTAACACAATGGTTCTGTTTCCACTTAACCTTATTGAATCAGACAGATAGGTGTACTCATGAGTCAGACAGTCTTTATTACTGGTGCGAATCGCGGTATCGGTTTGAGTTTAACCGAGCTCTATTTGCAACAAGGCGCTCAAGTTCACGCGACAAGCCGTAACCTAACAGACAGTAAAGAACTACACGCATTAGCGTCGCGTTATAATACCTTGGTGCTATATGAATTGGACGTGACGGATTACCAACGAGTCGCCCAACTCGCAAGCGAACTCCCGGCAATCGATCTGCTGATCAACAATGCAGGTTACTACGGGCCTAAAGGCTATGGATTTGGTAACACCGACATCGAAGAGTGGCGACAAGTCTTCGAGATAAATACCATCGCTCCATTGAAGTTAGTGGAAAGCTTTTATCCGCTGCTACAACAAGGCAAAGCGAAGAAAATTGCGTGTATCTCCTCTAAAGTCGGCAGCATAACGGAAAACACCTCTGGTGGTGGTTACATCTATCGCTCTTCCAAAGCGGCACTCAACTCTGTTGTTAAAAGTTTGAGTAATGACCTAACCGATGAGGGCTTCACTGTCTTGGCACTCCATCCGGGCTGGGTACGTACTGAAATGGGTGGGCCTAATGCGCTTATCGACCCACAAACGTCTGCTGATGGTTTAGCAAAAGTGATTGAGCAAAGCACGCAAGAAAATTCAGGGCAGTTTATTAACTATGATGGCACCGAACTTCCTTGGTAATAGTCAAGTATCAATAAGTTAACGTTAGGCGACGAAAGGTTCCCAGTTTCGTCGCCCATTCTCCAATCTCATTACTTAACTTGAATTTCACCGTTTCCTATCCAGACTTAGTGAGGTATTAACCCCACTAAGGAGAGTAACAATGGCCGCAGATAAAGATCTGGTGAATTTTAGTGAAGAGCATGAGCTCAATTACTGCTTAAGAAGTGCAGGCAAGCGTCAAACTCAAGCAAATCGAGATGCATTGATCGACTTGGGTAAACAAGTAAAGCAGGATTTAGGTAAACGCGTATTAACGCAAGATGACGTCAGAGGCGCAATCGACAAGAACGATAACTTGTTCGACTAGTCATCATATTGATATCAAAAGCGGCACTAGCTGGTGCCGCTTAGTCGCCGGAAGGCATGAATTACTTGGAGGATTTACGTTTGGTGGTCGTCGTTTTTGATGCACCAGATTTGTTGTAACTGCGCTTCTTACGCTTGAATGCTGGTCGCTCTACTTTAGGAAGATGACGCAGAGATTCCGGAATCGGACCTGATTTCACTTCGCCCATCAGCCCGTCTATGCGTTGTTCTAACGCTTGCATAAAAGGTTGATATGCTTGGTTTCTTTCTGCCATACCTTGTAATTGGTGTTCCCAATGCGCGGTCATATCTGGGTACGTCGAGTCCATTGGCAAAGCGTGGATCAAGCCACGCCCTGCTGGTGAGCTCAAAATCGATTTACCCTGACGAGTCAGCAATTGACGTTTGAATAAGGTATCTAAGATGCCTGCTCGAGTCGCTTCCGTACCAAGACCATCGGTATCTCGCAAAATCTTTTTCAATTCTTTATCGGCAACATAACGAGCAATACCCGTCATTGCTTGTAATAACGTCGCTTCGGTAAAATGCTTTGGCGGCTCTGTCTTGCGATCTCTAATTTCCCCTTCACGGCATGTCAGTACGGTGCCTTCTGTTAAAGGTGGCACAGCATCAATACCCTCATCTTCTTTGTCTGTTTTCCCCATTAACGCTTTCCAGCCCGGAGAAACAAGCTGGCGACCTTTAGCGATAAACGTACCACCAGCAATATCAAAGACGAGCTTCGCTTCCGCATAAACTGCAGCTGGATAGAATTGCATTAAATATTGACGGGCAATGAGCTGATACACCTTCATCTCATTACCTGATAATGCATTCACATTCGCTTGTTTTGGCGTTGGAATGATTGCATGGTGAGCATCCACTTTTTTGTCGTTCCAAGCTTTAGACTTAATCGATAAATCCGCACCTTGCACCGCGCTTTGTAGCTCTTTGGCATTGTTAGCAATAGCGGAAGTGACAGAACCCGCTTGCGAATAATGCTCCATCGGTAAGTAACGACAATCGGAACGTGGGTACGTGATCAGTTTGTGCTTCTCATACAACGCCTGACAAGTATCCAAAACCTGCTGGGCACTCATGCCATAGCGTTTGGCAGCATCAATCTGCAAGGCTGATAATGAATAAGGAAGTGGCGCAGACTGCTTAGTTTGCTTTTGCTCGGATTCCGTGACTTTCGCAGGCTGGTTGGCAATGCGATTCGCTACGTTCTCAACGAGCTTTCGGTTAAGAACTCGACCTTCCTCATCTTGCCAAGGCTTACATGCCTCACTTGGCTTCCAACGAGCGCGAATATCAAACGAACCATTTTGATCTTGATAAGGGATCAATGCATGCAGAGTGAAATAGTCTTTAGGCACAAAGTTTTCGATTTCTTCGTCGCGACGTACCACCAAACCAAGTACAGGCGTTTGAACTCGCCCGACCGATAATACGCCTTGGTAGCCTGCTTTTTGGCCCAGCAAAGTATAAGCGCGAGACATGTTCATTCCGTAAAGCCAATCAGCACGAGAACGTGCCAAAGCTGAAACAGAAAGAGGAATGAAATCGCGATTGCTGCGCATAGAACTCAATGCACGCTTAACCGCGGGTAAGTTCAAGTCTGAAATGAGAAGTCGTTGTGTCGCTTCTTTCTTGGTTTTGGAGAGCTTACAGTAATCCAACACCTCATCCACCAACAATTGACCCTCTCGATCCGGGTCGCCTGCATGGATAACTTCTGTCGCACATTTAAGGAGTTTACGTATTACCGTGAGCTGTTTGCTGGCCGTTTTTCTCGGTCTTAGTTGCCATTGCTGGGGAATAATTGGCAAGTCAGCCATATTCCACTTTTTATAACGTTCGTCGTAGGCATCAGGTTCGACTTGCTCTAACAAGTGACCGATACACCAAGTGACTACGTCACCATTACCACAGCGAATAAAGCCTTGGTCTTTCTTTTGAGGGTTTGGCAGGGCAGCCGCTATCGCACGGCCTAGACTTGGTTTTTCAGCAATAAACAGACGAGACATAAGGTTTTGGAAATCATAATAATTAGGGCCACATTATCTAATGTAGCCCTAACAAATCAAGAAAAACTGTACAGATGAACAGTGAGTAGTGTGTTATTGAAACTCAACAAACTGAGATAAGTCACGCTCCGGCACTTTCATCGGGGTACAACCTGGGGTACCTAAGTAAAGGAAACCGACAATTTGATCTTCGCCTTTTAGGCCAAAAGCTTGATGCACTTCTGGGTGGAACATCCATTTACCTGAACGCCAAAACCCTTGAAAACCTTGTGCTACCGCCGCCATTTGCATTGCTTGAACAGCACAGCCCGCTGAGAGGTATTGTTCCATTGCTGGCACTTTTTCATGCTCTGTCACATTTGCAATAACGGTAATCACCATAGGCGCGCGGAAAGGTGCATTCTTCACTTTTTCAATGACCGCCTCGTCGCTATTTTCCGCTTCCGCTGCTCGTACTAAAATATCAGAAAGCTTTTTAAGGCCATCGCCTTGAGCAATCACAAAACGCCAAGGAGTTAAACCTGCATGATCAGGCGCACGTAAACCCGCACGAATAATATTTTCCAGAGCTTTCCCTTCTGGTGCTGGCGCTGACAATTTGGCGATAGAACGACGGTTGAGCAAGAGATCGAGAGCTTCCATGAACAAGTCCTTATTTGATTGAATTATTATTTTTACGCAGCTCACTTTAGCATAATCCAAACTTTCGAATAACAACCTGTTTTCTGGGGGTTTAGATAGCCAATTTTAGATTTCTAGGCGTTAAGTAGGCAAAAAAAAGCTGCGCACTTGGCGCAGCAAAATAGTTAAGAAAGAATGATACTTACAGTTTGACAGCCAGTTTCACACCCTGGCGGATGGCGCGAACCGCGTCCAATTCCCCAGCATGGTCTGCACCACCAATGATATGTAATTTCTCGCCCAGCTCATGCCATTTGTCTTCAAACGGACGAACCGACTCTTGCCCCGCACAAATAACCACTTTGTCAGCTTCTAACAATTGCGCCTTGCCGCTGACTTGAATATGTAGGCCACCATCATCAATCTTGTCGTATGACACGCCACCGACTAAGTGAACACCGCGCTTTTCAAGCGTACGTTTATGAATCCAACCTGTGGTTTTACCCGGTCCTTTTCCAACGCGACCCTTACGACGTTGAAGTACCCACACTTCTTTATCAGCAACGGCGTCAGGATAAGGGTACAATCCCCCCGGTTGAGACATTTCTTTGTCGATTCCCCATTCATGCAGCCAATCATCAAGTGTTTGTCCCACGGGCTCAGTAAGCATCGTTGCCACATCAACACCAATCCCGCCTGCGCCAACAATGGCAACTTTCTCACCTACTGGCGTTTTATCACGAATCAGCGTTTGATAGTCGATCACTTTTTCTGGGTTTTCTATCCCATCAATTTTCACTTTACGCGGCTCAACGCCAGATGCCATGACCACTTCATCATATTCAGTCAGCAGATCGTAATTCGCCTCAGTTTCTAGATGTAAGTTAACGCCAGTTTCTTCAATGCGGTTCGCAAAGTAACGGATGGTCTCACGAAACTCTTCTTTACCTGGAATCTGCATGGCTAAACGGAACTGACCACCAATGCGATCGTTCTTCTCAAACAAATCTACTTTGTGGCCACGTTCTGCCAGCGTTGTCGCACAAGCGAGGCCAGCAGGTCCCGCGCCGACGACTGCAATATTTTTCTTCTTAAACGCGTCCTCGACCACAATTTCAGTTTCGTAGCAAGCTAATGGGTTAACCAAACAACTTGCTCGCTTGCCTTTAAATACATTGTCTAAGCACGCTTGGTTACAACCAATACACGTATTGATGAGCTGTGACTTTTCTTGTTCGGCTTTAGCAACAAAGTAAGGATCAGCTAGGAAAGGACGCGCCATAGAAACCATGTCAGCATGTCCAGAAGAAAGAATTCGTTCGGCCTCATCTGGGGTATTTATTCGGTTACAGGTGATGATTGGAACAGAAACGTGCGGCTTCACCTTTTCAGTCACCCACGTAAATGCTCCGCGGGGTACTTGAGTGGCAATGGTAGGAATACGTGCTTCGTGCCAGCCGATACCCGTATTAATTATTGTCACACCGGCTTCTTCAAGTGCTTTTGCCAATTCAATAACATCTTCAAACGTGCTGCCTTGCTCGACCAAGTCCAACATCGAGAGACGGAAGATAATAATAAACTTTTCGCCCACGGCTTTACGCACTGCTTTAACGATTTCGATAGGGAAACGCATACGTTTTTTGTAGCTGCCGCCCCAGTCGTCGTAGCGCATGTTGGTACGCTTACATAAGAATTGGTTAATCAAATAACCTTCAGAGCCCATTAGCTCGACACCATCATAGCCCGCTAGCTGAGCCAGCTCAGCACTATTAGCAAAAGCTTCGATGGTCTTTTTGATTTGTCGCTCGCTCATTTCGCTTGGTGCAAATTTGGCGATAGGCGCTTTCATACCCGATGCACTTTGCGCGAATGGATGCATCGCATAACGCCCTGCATGGAGAATTTGTAGGGCAATTTTACTGCCGTGCTTGTGAACCGCTTCCGTCACAACCTTATGTGCTTTGGCGTGCTTAGGCTTACTAAATTCAGCGCTTAACGGATGCAATCGGCCACGTAAATTTGGAGAAAAACCACCAGTTACGATTAAGCCAACACCGCCTTTGGCACGCTCTTCATAAAACGCAGCCAGCTTTTGAAGACCTTCTTTGTGCTCTTCTAAACCAGTATGCATTGATCCCATCAGGACGCGGTTTCGTAGCTGTGTAAAACCTAAGTCCAATGGCTTTAACAAATTTGGGTACATGGCAGACATCACTAAACATCCATTTTTATTGTTGTGGTCTGACCACAGTACGCCGCAAAAACCAAAAAATCAAACAAGCGTTTACAATTTTGCAACACGCGTCAATCTCACGTTAAACTATGCCAATTGTGAATGAGCGTGATAAGCTAAAAAAATTGTTATCTTTTGAGATCTTAGAGATAAGAACCCATACTTTGTAAGATTAGGGAAAGACTATCTCGTTATGGAGACAAGATGAAAAAACTCTTCAAATTTATTGGTCTGATATTCAAGGGGATATGGAAAGCCATCACCTTTGTCAGACTTGCGCTAGTGAACCTGATCTTTTTAGTGATGATTGCTGTCTTCTACTTTGCCTTTACCTACACTGGAGAAGGTCAACCTGTCATTGATAAAGAATCGGCGTTGGTTATGAACTTATCGGGACCGATCGTTGAGCAGCGTCGTTACGTTAACCCAATGGACTCCATTGCTGGTTCGGTTTTAGGTAACGAAATTCCGAAAGAAAACGTGTTATTCGACATTGTCGATACCATCCGATACGCAAAAGACGACCCTAAAGTCTCGGGCCTTGTCCTTGCTCTGCGTGATATGCCAGAAACTAACCTAACTAAGCTTCGTTATATTGCAAAAGCACTGAACGAGTTTAAAGCATCAGGCAAACCAGTATACGCGGTGGGTGATTTCTATAATCAAAGCCAATACTACCTTGCAAGTTACGCTGATAAAGTTTTTCTAGCACCCGATGGTGGCGTATTGATTAAGGGTTATAGCTCTTACTCCATGTACTACAAAACCTTGTTAGAGAAACTCGATGTTTCAACGCACGTATTCCGAGTAGGTACTTACAAATCCGCGATTGAACCATTCATCCGCGATGACATGTCAGACGCAGCAAAAGAATCAGCGACTCGTTGGATCACACAACTATGGAGCGCGTTTGTTGATGACGTAGCAACGAACCGTAACATTGATGCAAAAGCATTAAATCCAACCATGGAAGAGTTGCTAGCAGAGATGAAATCGGTTGATGGCGACATCGCTCAGCTTGCAGTAAAAATGGGATTGGTTGATGAACTGGCTACTCGCCAAGACGTACGTAAGCTGTTCGCTAAAGAGTTTGGCAGTGACGGTAAAGACAGCTACAACGCAATTGGATATTACGACTACCTTGCTACCATGCGTCCTAAACTAAACCTTGCTGAAAACGACATTGCTGTTGTTGTTGCAAGCGGTGCCATTATGGATGGTCAACAACCACGTGGTACGGTCGGTGGTGACACAGTCGCAAGCCTACTTCGTCAAGCTCGCAACGACGATAAAGTGAAAGCTGTTGTACTTCGTGTTGATAGCCCTGGCGGCAGTGCTTTTGCCTCTGAAGTGATTCGTAATGAAGTAGAAGCCTTAAAAGAAGTAGGTAAACCCGTTGTGGTTTCGATGTCTAGCCTTGCGGCTTCAGGTGGTTACTGGATTTCAATGAGCGCAGACAAAATCGTTGCTCAGCCGACGACACTGACAGGCTCAATCGGTATCTTCAGCGTAATTACGACCTTTGAGAAGGGCTTTAACAAACTTGGTATTAGCACTGATGGTGTGGGGACCTCTCCATTCTCTGGTGATGGCATCACGACGGGTCTTTCTGCTGGCGCTTCTGAGGCGTTCCAATTGGGTATTGAGCACGGTTACAAACGTTTTATTTCTTTGGTTGGCTCAAACCGAGATATGTCACTTGAAGAAGTGGACAAAGTAGCGCAAGGCCGCGTGTGGACGGGTCAAGACGCGTTGTCATTCGGTCTAGTCGATCAAATGGGTGATTTCGATGATGCCGTTAAACTGGCAGCGAAACTGGCTGAGGTAGAGAACTACGAAATCTACTGGGTTGAAGAACCACTTTCACCGACAGAGCAATTTGTTCAAGAGTTCATGAACCAAGTCAAAGTATCTCTCGGTATTGACGCAACGAGCTTCTTACCTAAGAGCCTTCAACCAGTGGCTCAGCAATTTGAACAAGACGCTAGCATGCTACAAAGTTTTAATGATCCAAAAGGTCAATACGCGTTCTGCTTAAATTGCCAAGTGCAATAGCTATCCTAGCTTAGCCAAAAAGGGGCGTCTCTGTGCGAGATGCCCCTTTTTATTAGGTTTCATTTCGCTATAATCCCCGCCACTGTTCCCCTACATGAAAGTAAAGTAGAACGATGACTAGAAAACACATCTACATCGCTTACACCGGTGGCACCATCGGTATGCAAAAATCCGATCACGGCTACGTCCCTGTCGCTGGCTTTATGGAAAAACAACTCGCCAGCATGCCCGAGTTCCACCGCCCAGAAATGCCGGAATACACCATCCATGAGTACGAGCCTCTGATCGACTCATCTGATATGACACCGGCAGACTGGCAGCAAATCGCAGACGACATCCGTGACAACTACGATAAATACGATGGATTTGTTATTTTGCATGGTACCGACACCATGGCATACACCGCTTCTGCATTGTCTTTCATGTTGGAGAATCTAGGTAAACCTGTCATCGTGACCGGCTCACAAATTCCTCTGGCAGAACTACGCTCAGACGGCCAAGCAAACCTACTGAATGCTCTGCATATTGCGGCAAACTACCCTATCAACGAAGTAACATTGTTCTTCAACAATCAGTTGATGCGCGGCAACCGCAGCACCAAGTCTCATGCTGATGGCTTTAACGCGTTTACATCGCCAAACTTGCCACCTCTGTTGGAGGCAGGTATCAATATCCAGATCAGCAACAATGTTTCAGTAGGCACAAAGCCAGAGGGTGACTTCAAAGTACACAACATCACGCCACAACCTATCGGCGTGATCACCATGTACCCTGGCATTTCACACGAAGTAATCCGCAATACACTTCGTCAACCAGTCAATGCGATGATCTTGCTGACATTTGGTGTGGGCAATGCCCCGCAAAATCCTGAGTTACTAGGTCATCTAAAAGAAGCATCTGAGCGTGGCGTCATTGTCGTGAACTTAACGCAATGTTTGGCGGGTAAAGTCAACATGGGCGGCTACGCAACTGGTTGTGCACTAGCAGATTCTGGCGTAATCAGTGGTTTTGATATGACGCCAGAAGCAGCGCTAGCAAAACTGCACTACCTTCTAAGCCAGAACCTGTCTTATGAAGAGATCAAAACGAAGATGCAAGAAGTACTGCGTGGTGAAATGAGCCTGTAGTTCGGTAAACCTACTGTTCGTATCTTAAACAACAAAGCCCAATTCAAAATTGGGCTTTTCAATATTTACTGTTCTGCCTACTGCAAGGAGAGTAAGAATAAGGACTATCAGCTGTGATTCGGGTTTACTCGAACAATATCTTGCTCTTCTTCGTTGAACTGTTTCTTCAATTCTTGCTTCGATTTAAAACTGATTTCTCCACCAGCAGCCACGGTCATGTGCTGCGCATCAGTGTTGTGTTTTGATTGATACAACATCACAGCTTGCATACATGAGTCTCGCTGCTCTTTAGAAAGTGTTGTACCCTCAGGCCATCTTCCTGTTTCTACTGCGTAAACCAATCGATCATAGACTTCTGGCGTTATCGCATTTAATAATTGTTCTGCGTCCATAATGTACCTTCTTATTACATTCTATTCACAGAACATAACGGGTTAGTAAACAGAGTCAAGAATCCAAAAATGAATTGGTGTAACGGATCACAAGCAAAACCATGAAACGAACATACTGGCTACTAGCAAGCCTTGCCTCTTTGACTTTAACAGGCTGCTTTGAAGGCAACGTCACCACGGAAGAATTGTGCCAAAACAATCCCAAACTGCGTTGCGAGCAACTCAACATGGACGATGGACAGTGCCGGATTCCTAGAACGAATTTAGTCTGGCATCGATTTGAGTTACTCAAAAGCCCAACAGAAGCGAACCAGATCACCGAATACGCTTTGGTTGCTGAGTACAGGAAATGCCTTGAGCTTGCCTCTCAAATTACCCCTATCGATCAAAGCGCGTTAAAAAGAAAACGTTTCGATGCATTAGTGCATAGCATTGACGAATTAGAACGTATCGTCACGACACTAAAAGGTTCTGACGATCCTGCGACCCTATACTTTTTATGGTCTCAAACGGGAGACGATCAAGCGAGGCGTCAATTCTTGCAAATGGAAGGCTCCCCTCAACTTAACAATGCTGAGATGCAATATGCCTTAGCGACCTTCTATACCAATAGAGACCAGCAAAAAACGTTAACATTACTTCATAATTCGCTTTCAATGTCTGACGAGAACAACCTCAATCCAGCCATCCTCAAGTCGCTCGCGAGCATCAATCAAGGGTTAGGTAACAAAGAGCAGGCCTATTTATGGGCGATGGTAGCCAAACGCTTTGATGTTCCGCTCGCCAATGAGCAACAATTAAAGCGTATGTTCAATTTTTCAAAGACAGAGAAATATGAACAACTAGACGATTTGGCTAAATCTATTTCGAAGTCGATAGAGAAAGGGAATTATTCGCCAAGGATAATCCCAAGTAATTTATAAAATAAAAAACTCCCATTCATATTGGGAGTTTTTTATTTGTCTCTCGGCTTATCTTGAGTGGGCAATTACTATTTTATTAATTGAAAGGATGAAACATTCTTTCAACCATTATCCGGCTTATTGGTCAGATTTGTTGAAAATTAACGACACCGAGTTTACACAATAGCGTTCGCCTGTTGTTTGCGGCCCATCTTCAAAAACATGACCTAAATGACTGTCACAAGCGCCACATCGAATCTCTGTACGAACCATTCCGTGACTCAGATCTTCTAAATAACGGACCGCGGTGTCATTAATTGGCGCATCAAAACTTGGCCAGCCACACCCTGAGTCGTACTTATTATCAGAGACAAATAGAGGAGCATCACAACACGTACAGGCATAGACGCCTGTCTCTTTGTTGTGAAGCAGTTTACCGGAGAACGGAGCTTCTGTTCCTTGCTCGCGACAGACGCGAAACTCTTCCTCAGAGAGCTGCTCACGCCACTGTTCATCGGACTTCGTTACTTTTCTTCCGCTTTGTTCCACCAATTCCTGTTCCTTATTTCTTATTTTTGGCAATGACTTTTTTAGCAAAAAACTTGCTTCTCGTAACAGTTGTAGCACATACTTTCTCACCAGAACACCATGTGTAATTAATTTGATACGAGTACTTATCTCGGAAGTTATATTACGCCAACTGGGATGTAGAATAACCAGTTAAAAGTTTAAAAAACGAGCATTTGCGAAGAATTGTTAAAAAAAGCGTCGCTTTTTTTTGACTTTAAACAAGTTAAGTCCGATTATCTGTTGCAGATGTTTACTGGATTCTGTAATTTTACTACCAGTTATCTTTAATCAGAAATTAAGTTGTGGAGCAACTATAATGACTATCAAAGTAGGTATTAACGGTTTTGGCCGTATCGGTCGTTTCGTATTCCGTGCAGCGCAAGAGCGCAACGACATCGAAGTTGTAGGTATTAACGACCTTATCGACGTAGATTACATGGCATACATGCTTAAGTACGACTCAACTCACGGCCGTTTCAACGGTACTGTTGAAGTTGAAGGCGGTAACCTAATCGTTAACGGTAAAACTGTACGTGTAACTGCAGAGCGCAACCCTGAAGATCTAAAATGGGATGCTATCGACGTTGACGTAGTAGCTGAAGCAACTGGTCTTTTCCTAACTGACGAGACTGCACGTAAGCACATCACTGCTGGTGCGAAGAAAGTTGTTCTAACTGGTCCTTCTAAAGACGCAACTCCAATGTTCGTTATGGGCGTAAACGATTCAACTTACGCAGGTCAAGACATCGTTTCTAACGCTTCTTGTACTACTAACTGTCTAGCGCCTATCGCTAAAGTTCTTAACGACAAGTTCGGTATCGTATCTGGTCTTATGACTACAGTTCACGCTACTACAGCTACTCAAAAAACTGTAGACGGTCCTTCTGCTAAAGACTGGCGCGGTGGTCGTGGTGCTTCTCAGAACATCATCCCATCTTCAACTGGTGCTGCTAAAGCTGTAGGCGTTGTTCTTCCAGAACTAAACGGCAAACTAACTGGTATGGCTTTCCGCGTACCAACAGCTAACGTTTCTGTAGTTGACCTAACAGTTAACCTAGAGAAAGGCGCATCTTACGAAGCTATCTGTGCAGCAATGAAAGAAGCTTCTGAAGGCGAACTAAAAGGCGTTCTAGGCTACACTGAAGACCAAGTTGTTTCTCAAGACTTCATCGGTGAAGTTCAAACTTCAGTATTCGATGCTAAAGCTGGTATCGCTCTAACTGATAACTTCGTTAAAGTTGTATCTTGGTACGACAACGAAATCGGTTACTCAAACAAAGTTCTAGACCTAATCGCTCACATCTCTAAGTAATTATTACTTAGCTGAAAAGCAATTAGCGAAGCTTGTGTTTGAAACATAAGATTTGAATAAAAGGCGGCTCTAGAGTCGCCTTTTTTGTATCTGGAATTTGAGAGAATGAAGACTCGACGTTGCACTCAATGTGCGAAGTGCGTCTAAAACACTCTCCCTCCCAGCGATAGGAAGCAACACATGGATTTAAAAACTCTCCCAGCTCTAACCGTGCTATCTGATAACGTCACTATTGTCGAAGTTGATCAGGTTAAAGTCGTTCGCGTTATTCATGAGAAAGCAACGGCAGGTATCGCACTACACGGTGGTCATGTCGTTTCGTTTACACCAGCAGGCCAAGAAGACCTAATCTGGATGAGCGAAAAAGCAATCTTTGATGGCAAAGCGGCACTTCGTGGTGGTATTCCTGTTTGTTGGCCTTGGTTTGGCCGCATCGCAGCGCCAGCTCATGGTTTTGCGCGCACAGCAGAATGGGAATTGGTTGAACATCGTGAGAACGACAACGGCGTGATCGTCGAACTTGCTCTCTTCCCAACCGAAGAAACTCACGACATCTGGCCACATATGTTTGATGCTCGTCTTGTTGTTGAAATCAGCGACGAGCTAAAAGTGACATTGAAAGTCACCAACATTGATGATGCAGAGTGGACATTCTCAGGTGCACTACACACATATCTAAACGTTGGTGATATCAAACAAGCACAAACAACAGGTATGGGACCTGAGTACATCGACAGCTTAAAAGAAGGTGAAATCTGCCAAGGTGGTGATGTCCTTCAACTAACTGATACCATCGACCGTGTTTACACTCAGCCAGAAGCGCAAATCTTGGTGAAAGACCCTGTGTTAGATCGCACGTTGAGCGTTGAAAACCAAGGCCATAACTCAGCAGTATTGTGGAATCCTTGGGCACAAGGCGCACAAGGCATGGGTGACATGGCAGACAATGGCTACGAAACCATGATATGTGTGGAATCGACAGTGCATGCGCCAAGTATCGAGCAAGGCAAGACGTTACAGCCAGGTGAGACACATGAACTTATCACTGTGATTTCAGCGCAGTAATACAGTTTAAAGGCCGGTTCTCCCGGCCTTTTTTTACATTTCCAAAGCACAACACAAGAATCACTCATGCCATACTAAGTCCAACCAAAACGAGTCGAGATAATGGTGTAACGATGAAATACCGCATTTATTCAATATCGCTTCTTACGGGCTTATTGTTTGGCTGTGCCAACACTGAGGTCTCGTTACAAGCCGAAAAGAACGTCGCCGAATACAAGCAATTGTCTCCAACACGATATCAAGTCTATTGCCCCACCGGAATCTGCCGCTTCCAAGTTTCCGCGAACCAGAAAACGGCAATAAGCATTGAGATGTTCTATGCCGAAAATAAACCGTTCAAGAAGATTGAGGGGCTGACCTACGACAATCAAAATCAATATCCGGCGTCGAATGTTTTTACTCTTCCCGTAAAATCAGACAACGAGAGAATATCTGTGCAAGTCATCGACTATTACAGATAACCCCACTCCGTTATCGCTTTGAATAACGAATAATCGATTCTCGATACAGTGAAAGCAGTGTATCGCTTTTCACACCGACCCCAACGTTTTGCGCGGAGAAAGCACTCCACTCATCGTGCATGTATTTGCGTTGATCCGTTTTCTGAATCGTCATCCCTTCGGCAGGCCCATCAGTCACCACTCGGACGGCACCACTGCGCAAAGTAAACAGCTCAGGATCAATAACATACGCAATCGCAGAAGGATCATGGACATGGCAACCATCCATTCCAACCTTCTCGGAGTAAAACTTCAAATAGTAGCGGCTCACATCCCAAATGAACTGCCCTACTTCTCCCGCATCCTCTCGCAGTTGGTCTAGGTATTGCCCCGTAAAGAAGCTCTCTTCCGTAACATCCAAACCGATGATAACGACTGGCCATGAAGCCGTGAATACCTTATCGGCGGCATGAGGGTCGTCATGAATGTTTGCTTCCGCAAATGGCGTAACATTGCCTCGATGATCGTTTTCACCAAAAGCGCCGCCCATTACAACCACTTCCTTAACCAAGTTAACGATTTCTGGGTCTGCTTCCAAAGCGAGCGCAAGGTTAGTTAAAGGGCCCACGGCCACCAAGGTGATTTCTCCCGGTTCTGCTCTAACGCTGTCGATGATGAACTGATAGGCAGACGTATCAATGGCACTTACATCCAGTGCGCTCGGCGCTTTCACATCACCAAAACCAGCTTCACCGTGCACGACAACCGTTGCTCCAACTGGCGCTTTTATTAAGGGCTTATCCGCACCTTTCGCAACCAAGGCTTTCATACCAAACTTCTGTTTTAGGTAAAGGGCGTTTTGCGTCGCGTTGTCTATCGTTGCATTGCCATAAACGGTTGTAATGGCCATAAGGTCGATATCAGGATGGGCTTCAGCAAAAAGAATGGCCATCGCATCATCGATGCCAGGATCAGTGTCTAGGATGATTTTCTTTGTCATATCAGCTTCTATTAAACGCTTGTAAAGCCCCAACAATACCTATAAAAAACAAGGATAAACGTGACCAAAGCCGAAGGTATGAGCTTTCTTTTAGTCGCTGCTCCTTACTATTGCTTCAACCAAACAAATGAAACTTTCGCCCACTAGTATCAAATTCATTGGTGGCTCAACTTACTCAACCTTATTTGGTCATTCCATTTCTGCAATAAAATCACCCAGTCAGCGGTCATTTGTTATCTAAGCTATTGGTTGTTCTTATTTTTGACAATTAACTTAATAAATATCAAAAAAACTCGTCATATAAATCGCTAGCATGCCGATACAACATTTATAACATCTATCAATAATCAGGAAAGACACTACATGCTAGACAAATATCGGAATCAAAGTGTCGGTTTTCAGCTCAAGCTGGTCATCACACTGTGTCTGCTTATTGCATTTTCAAGCATTGCTGCGCTTGTTTATCAAAACGCTTCAAACGTACTTTTAGAAAACACGCTGAAAGAACATCAATCTAAAGTGGAATCGATGGCAAAAACCATTGCAGGCCAGTTCAATGCTTATCTGCACACGGCAGAAGTTTTGGAATCAACCTTCCGTAATGGTTATTTAGCGGGCGTCTATGTCGAGAGTTACAACGTCGACTTTCAAGGTTACCAAGTACCAAACATCACCCAATACAGCGAAAGCTTGATTGGTGACACTAAGTTAGTTGATAGCTTCACTCGTGACACTGGCGCTGTTGCGACCCTGTTTGCTCCAATGGGCAACGACTTCATTCGCGTCGCTACTTCACTAAAAGATCCTCAAGGTAAAAGAGCACTTGGCACTACATTGGGGCTTAACCACCCGGGTTACCAAAAGCTTAAAAACGGCCAACCTTACTATGCGCAAATCAAACTTTATGGTGAGCGCTACATCACCTACTACGCACCTTTAAAAGACGCGAATGGTAAGGTCAACGGTATCTCATTCATTGGTTTACCTGTTGAGCGCGCGACCCAAGATCTATTCAGCTCGCTACAAAGCGTAAAATGGGGTGACACTGGTTACACCATTATTCTGGATAACGAAAAAGACAACCAAGGTCACTACCTTCTTCACCCAAAACACGAAGAGAGCGATCCACCGATTCAAGAAGTGTCTGACTACAACGGTAACAAGCCTTTCTACCAACTTTTTGAACAGGAAAGTGGCTTAATACGCTACCCATTTGAATACCAAGGCACCGTGGGAGAAAAGTACCTCGTTTACACTCAAGTACCAGGTTGGAATTGGAAACTCTTAGGTGGCACTTTCATCAATGAAGTCACCAAAGGCAGCCAAGCTTTACTTCAACTGATTGCGACGATTTCTCTAATTGTGGCAGCGGCAACTTTTGTGGTGCTTACGCTTGTTCTTAACCGAACGCTAAATCCACTCACCGTTTTGAATGGCTATATGAACCGTTTAGCAAAAGGTGAAGTGAGTATTGATATTCCGGCTTCAGGTAAAGCATCGAAAAACGAAATCGTTAACTTGAACAACGGCGTTGCCAATATGGCGGGACAACTGAACGAGTTGGTTGGTCAAATTCGCTCAACTAGCGACCAAGTTGAAAGTAACTCGACCAGCGTTGTGGATGATGCAAACCGCAACCTCATGCAATCGGATCTTCAACAAGAGCAGGTAGAGCAAGTGGTGACTGCAATTGAAGAGATGGCTTCGTCTGCTCAATCTGTCGCTCAGCAAGTTGAGCAAATTGCCGAAAATGTGCGCTCTGCAAACACTGATAGCCAATCAGGTCTCGAAGTCGTTGAAGGCGTTTGTATTGATGTGGCTCAGCTAAACGACCAAATCGACCAATCTGCGGCAGCTATCGAGCAAGTGAACCGTGACAGCGAAAGCATCCAAACCGTGACGAAAATGATTGATGAGATCGCAGAGCAAACCAACCTACTTGCGCTTAACGCAGCAATTGAGGCTGCACGTGCCGGTGAACAAGGCCGTGGCTTTGCTGTAGTGGCAGACGAAGTGCGAACGCTTGCTCATCGTACTCAGACCTCCGTGAAAGATGTCGTAGAGATCATCGAGAAGCTTAAAGGCTCCACCAGCAATGCCGTAAGCATGATGACGGAAAGCCAGCAAAACGCGAATAAGGTATTGGATAAAGCACAAGAAGCAGGCACCGCGCTGGAAGCTATTGCAGGACAAGTTCAGTCCATTGCTTCTCAAGCCGATGCTATTGCTGCAACCTCAGAAGAACAAGCTCAAGTTTCTCAAGAGATTGCCGCAAACGCGCACTCTATTAGCGAATTGAACCGCGAAAGCCGTGATACCAGCGCTAAAACATCGCAAAGCGCAACCGAGCTACAGCACCAAGCACAAAACTTAAAACAGCAAGTGGATTTCTTCCACTAACCCTCCAATAAAACCGATGAAAGAGCCGATAATTCGGCTCTTTTTTGTTTCGCTTGCAGCATCCCTTTTTGATAGAATTTGCCGCCCTACTTCCTGTCCAGAGATCGTCATGAACTATCAATGTCCTCTATGTCACCAACCTCTTGAGCTAACAGCAAAGACGTTTAAGTGTGAAAACAACCATCAGTTTGATTTAGCAAAAGAAGGCTACGTCAACTTGATGCCAGCGCACCACAAACGCTCAAAAGATCCAGGTGATAACAAAGAGATGATGCAAGCACGTCGTCGCTTTTTAGAAGGCAATCATTACGATCCGATGCGCCAAGAAGTGGCAAGCCTATGTGCCAAATACACCGAAGACACAAGCCATCAATTGTTGGATATTGGTTGCGGCGAAGGCTACTACACAGACCAAGTTCAGCAGTCTCTGCATTCACAAAATGAAGAAGCGACGGTGTATGGTCTAGATATTTCTAAAGTCGCCATTCGTTTCGCCTCTAAGCGCTACCCAAATTGCGATTTCAGCGTGGCATCAAGCCATCGCTTGCCGTTTGCAGAGCAATCTCTAGACGCGATTTTACGTATCTACGCTCCGTGTAAAGCAGAAGAGCTACAACGTGTGATTAAAGATAACGGTGTTGTTATCACAGTCACGCCAGCAGGCCGTCATTTGTACCAGTTCCGTGAACGTATCTACCAAGAGATACGCTTGCACAACGAAGAGCCCGAGAACATTGAAGGGTTCGAACTTGAGCATCAACAAAAGCTCAACTACACCATGGACTTAAAAGACGGCGTCGCATTCGACCTACTGCAAATGACACCATTCGCATGGAAAGCCAGCGACGAGCTTCGCGAAGAGCTAAAGTCATCTACACTTTTCCAATGTGAGGCTGACTTTATGTTGCGCGTTTACCGTAAGAAATCGAATCAATCTGAGAATGAAGCATAAAATGTAACGCTAATTATTCTCATTACCATTGATTCATTTATCAGCCTCCATTAATATCATTCGGACATTTTTGGAGGCTTTTTAATGCGCTTTTCTACACTAAGTCTGATTTTTGCAGGCTTGCTTACTGGTTGTGCTTCAAATGCACCGACCGTTCCCAACGCCGCAACTGACGACGTAACCAGTTTCTACGACTACCAGCTTCATGCACCTTCCGGTGAAGCCATCTCAGTCAATCAGCTAACCCCAGCCCTACAACAAGCCGATGTAATTTTGATTGGCGAATGGCACACGCACGCAGGTATTCACCGTTTCCAGACTGACATGCTAAAGCAGTTGTCTTCTACTAGTCGTCCTCTTGCGCTTTCAATGGAGCAGGTCACACGCGACAAGCAAGCAATCTTAGATTCATACTTAAACGGCGAAATTGGTGAGCAATACTTTATGAAGCAAAGTAATGCTTGGCCAAACTACGAAAGTGATTACCGCCCGCTGGTTGAGTTTGCCAAGCAAGCTGATATTCCCGTGATTGCCGCAAATGCGCCGAAAAATATTGTGCGTTGCATTGGCCGCCAAGGCATCGATTACTTAGAGAAGCTCGACAGTGATGAGCGCAGTTTTGTCGCGGACGAAGTCAACACCGCAAACAGCCCATACAAAGAGAGGTTCATGGCATCCATGCACCACGGCAAGCCAGAACAAACTGAGAAGCAATATGCAGCTCAGGTAACATGGGATGAAACCATGGCAGAATCCATCGTCAAATACCTAGAGCAACACCCAGGTACTCAAGTGGTTCACGTCGCGGGCAAATTCCATACTGAAGGCGGTTTAGGGACAGCGGCTTCTATCTTGAATCGTAACCCAGATTTAAACGTTGTCGTCATTACCCCTACTGCGGACATTACTGCAGACGGTTCGGATTACCAACTAGAAGTCCTTGCGCCACCGGTGCGTTACGTACAAGACGCAAACCGCATGGCTGCGTACAAGCACCTTGCTAAGCGTAATAGCGATCTTCAATGTAAGTAATCAGAAAAATCCGACCACGACTTAAGATAAATAGGTCTGCTTTTTGCTAGCTATTCTAGATATACATAGAAAGCGGCAAAAACAGACCTATTTTTGTATTTGATTGATTCAAGAAATAGCCTTTGCCGTCGATATAGGGATAACTGCTTTTTATACCCAAGTAACCTCGAGATGCTAGGTTCAGCGAGAATGACTTGGTTTGTAGACGCGGCGGCGATTTAAAGGTTTGGTGGATCCAAATCAAGAATCGACAACAAAGTATACAAGCCAAGTCAACTCGCCCTTCGGGAGCGTGTCATTGACCCAATTTCTGCGTCAAACAACTTGGAAAGAGCCAGCTATTACGCTGCGTTGTTTTCCTTGACCTCGAATCAATGACAACGCTCTGAATCCTGCATCTTGAAGTCACTTGGGTATACCTGCACTCATAAAGGAGTGTCGTTGTTCGAAGGGGTAACAGATGAATCCAGTAGGAAGCAATTCAGTCAACCGTCAATCGGTTTATAGTAATGCAGCACAGCAAAATAACCGAGACCAAGCGAAAGTGGCTGAACAAAGTGCCAATGCCGCACCATTAAAGGTCGACCAAAATACGGTCACGCTGTCCTCTGAAGGGAAAGCCTTACTCGTCGCATTACAACAGATTGATCACGAGAGCAAAAAGGTGGAAGCCGAAAATAAGACCGTTGGTGACAAAGTCGAATCTTTCGCTCATGGCGCACTCGGGATGGATCACCCAGATACGATTGAAGAAGAGGATGATGGCTCATACTCTGCTGGTCAATATTTGTCTGCGGCATTGACCGTTGGTGGCATTATTCTCGCTCTTGTTTAAAATATCGCCTTAAATTATTGGTTAAAAAAGAGTTTTTTCCGTTACGACAACCATCCTCATTTGAACACTGTTTTTACCCAAGTCCATAATGGATAACTATTCATTAACGGACGATGAACTGTGAAAAATGCATTTTCTCTCATAGACAAACCAACCTTCTTTGGCGCTATCGCGCTGTTACTTTCTATTGTCTTTCCATTAATTATGTTCCCGACTGAGGGTGCAGAATGGATTGCGATCGCAAAAACCTTCATGACGGATAAATTGGGGTTCTTGTACCTTGCACTCGGCCTTGCTGCCTTTATTTTCATGATTTACGTTGTCTTCAGCGACATGGGACAAATCAAACTCGGTGACCCTGACGAGAAACCAGAATTTACTACTGCGTCATGGGCGGCGATGCTGTTCTGTGGCGGCATCGGTGCCAGCATTCTTTACTGGGGCTGCATCGAATGGGCGTATTACTACCAATCACCACCTTTTCAACTAGAACCAGGCAGTGAAGAAGCGGTGCGTTGGGCGGCGACCTATGGCCTCTTCCACTGGGGCCCAATCGCATGGTCTATCTACCTTATCCCTGCTCTGCCAATTGCGTACTTCTTCTACGTACGTAAACAACCCGTTTTGAAAGTATCCAGTGCATTGATGCCAGTGCTTGGCGAAGAACGTAGTAAAGGCGCCGCCGGTAAAATCGTTGATGTACTGTTTATCTTCGGCCTGCTTGGCGGTGCCGCAACGAGCTTAGGTTTAGCCGCTCCGTTGATCGGCGAAGGTCTGCATTATCTTTTCGGTATGCCTAAAAACACATATAGCCAAGTGTTAGTACTGCTGATCTGTACGGCCATTTTTGCTTACTCCTCTTACGCAGGTATGGAGAAAGGCATTAAAGTTTTAAGCAACATTAACTTCTGGGGTGCGATGGGCTTACTGGCGTTCATCTTAGCGGTTGGACCTACCATCTTCATGCTGGAAACGGGTTTAGACTCGATTGGCCGAATGCTGTCTAATTTCTTTGTAATGGCAACATGGGCGGAACCGTTCGGCGGTTACGGTACGTTTGATAACACCCACTTCCCACAAGATTGGACCATTTTCTATTGGGCATGGTGGCTAGTATTTGCACCTAGCATGGGCCTGTTTGTGGCGCGTATCTCTCGCGGTCGCACTATCAAACAAATGGTATCTGGCTCGATTTTCTTTGGTTCTCTAGGCTGTTTCTTATTCTTTATGATTCTAGGTAACTATGGCTTGTCGCTACAGTTATCAGGAGAACTAGACGTTGTTGCTATCCTAAATGCAGAAGGCGCAACCGCGGCGATCTTCTCGATGTTAGATGCACTGCCAATGAGTACGTTAGTCATCGCCGTGTTTACTGTGCTTTGCATTATTTTCACTGCCACGACCTTTGACTCGATTTCCTACATTCTTGCGTCTGTTGTACAAAACAACGTCACGGAAGAACCAATGCGTTGGAACCGAATGTTCTGGGCATTCACCTTATCCTTTCTTCCAACAGTTCTGATGTTTATGGGTGGGTTAAGCACACTACAGACCGCGGCTATCGTGGGTGGTTTACCTTTGTTGGGTATCTCAATCATGCTGATGGTTTCTGCGGTACGTGCAACCACGCTGGATATTCGTCATCAAGAAGATTACATCGAACCAACCATCAACATTGAAGAGCTACCAGAATTTGATCCGTGGTCAACAGAAGGCATGGCAATGGCGAAGTTTGAACGTGCGCGTGATGCAGCTCAAGATGCGGCAGAAGAAGAGCGTGAAGCGTTAGCCGAACTCATGAAACTACGTAAACGAATTCGCGCTTTTGCTCTGGAGCATAGCGACGACAATGATTTTGCTGATCATCACTTACCTCAGGAGATGCAGGATGAGCTGCAGACCCTATTGGATAATGTCATGAAAGCAAAAGAGAGAAAACTCGAGCTATCTGATGCGGCCCAGCAATCAAGAGTCGAGTTTAATCAAATCGTGGCCCAAAGCCCTGCTTACGCGGTGTAGCTTTAGCTCATGACTTTCCACTCCTAAACCTAATTCAAGCCCACTTCTGTGGGCTTTCTTATTTCTGCCATAGTAAAAAGAAATGAAGTACACATGAACCTTTTGTGACGGTAGCAATTTTGTCATAAATCCTTGTTTTAATTTGCACGCTTTTATAAATAAGGAATATACAATGAAGCACTTAGTGACCCCAATTGTGACCGCAGTAGCGGCGTCCACGCTCTCTTTCAATGCTCTATCAGCAGAAATCAAAAACGTTATCCTAATGATTGGTGATGGCATGGGCCCTCAGCAAGTAGGCTTGTTAGAGACTTACGCGAATCACGCACCAAACTCGATTTACAAAGGCGAAACGACCGCCATTTACAAGCTCGCACAGGAAGGGGTAATTGGTTCATCCTTGACCAACCCTGAAGATGCGATTGTCGTCGATTCTGCTTGCTCGGCCACAATGCTCGCTACTGGCACCCCGACGGCATCAGAAGTGATCGGTATTGATAGCCAGGGTAATCACGTGGAAACCATTCTGGAAAAAGCCAAAGCGAAAGGCAAAGCAACAGGCTTGGTGTCGGATACACGAATGACACACGCTACACCAGCGGCTTTTGCTTCTCATCAACCGCATCGTTCTCTCGAAAATAGTATCGCAGTTGATATGCTAGAGACAGGCGTGGATGTGATGCTTTCTGGCGGCCTTCGTCATTGGATTCCTAAATCAACCAACGAGAAAGGCGACACATACAAACAACTTGAGAAGCTGACCCAGGGTGACGTTTACCTAAAATCGAAACGCAAAGACGAGCGAAACCTTCTGACGGAAGCGCAGCAGCAAGGTTACAGTTTGGCGTTTAACCGCAATATGCTTGAAACCTCCAACGGCGATAAGCTACTGGGGTTATTTGCCTATTCAGGCATGGATGATGGCATCGCTTACAGCAAAAACAAAAATGATCCGAAACGGACTCAACCGTCACTAGAAGAAATGACCGTAAAAGCGCTCGATATCCTATCTAAGGATAAAGATGGCTTCTTCTTAATGGTCGAAGGAGGTCAAATCGACTGGGCGGGTCACAGCAATGACGCCGGAACCATGTTGCACGAACTGATTAAGTTTGATGAAGCAGTGAACTCTGTATACGAATGGGCAAAAGGCCGTGAAGACACGTTGGTGATAGTCACTGCCGATCATGAAACCGGTTCATTTGGCTTCAGTTATTCTTCCGCTGATTTACCCAAACCACAAAAGCGCAATGGTGAGGCTTTTACGAACCGCGATTATGCTCCCAACTTTAACTTCGGCAAGTTCGATATTCTTGATGGACTTTATAATCAAAAACAAAGCTACTACGGTATGATCAGCGAGTTTCAAAAGCTTGATAAAACAAAACAAACACCAGCTAAATTGGCCGAAATCGTAAACGAAAATAGTGACTTTTCTATCACACCAGAACAGGCAGAGCGCGTCTTAGCAAGTAAACCAAACCCTTATCGCTTAGCAAGCCACAAATATTTAAGTGAAGAAAACGTCCCAGCAATTAACGATTTTGATGCGTTTTTTCCTTACAAAGAGGTAACCTACTCGCTCGCGAACAAGGGACGAAACAGAATACAGTCTGGGGAACTGGCACACATACGCACACCCCTGTAAACGTATTTGCTTGGGGGCCTGCTGGCACGATTTTACCTATCTCCAAGATCATGCATCACTCTGAGCTAGGTCAATACCTCATCAAGCAAATTAACTAACTCGTCAACGCATAACCACACTCAGCCACTTTCATGGTGATACTCAAACGCTCTCTTCTGGGAGCGTTTTTTTGTGATAGAAACGGTTGACGGCTTACTCCCTCCCTTCAATAATTGCGGCTCTTTTATAAAAACGAATAACCTTATGTGCGAAATATTTGCTAAACAACCACAAGAAAACTATCAGTTTGTTACCCGCTCCATCCGCATTGATGGCCATGCCACCAGCGTAAAGTTGGAATCGAGTTTTTGGTTGATTCTAGAAGAAATTGCCTCTGCCCAAGACATGACCGTACCTAAGTTCATCACGACCGTTTACCAAGAAGCGTTAGAACACAACGGGGAGGTCAATAACTTCGCCTCTCTGCTTCGCTGCGCCTGCCTTACCTACGCTCGACAACCACAAGCGACGCTAGATCAAGCACTAAGTGAGCAAAACTAACCACTCATATTATTGTCGTACCTGAGTACTACCAAACTCGCGCTAAAACTGACTAGTCTAGGCGCAGTATTAAGGAGTACTCATGACAAAAATGATTCATACCATGATTCGCGTAAGCGATCTGGAGCGTTCTCTTAAGTTTTATCGCGACGCACTTGAGCTAGAAATCAAAGACCAATACGTATTCGACGGCTTTTCTCTTACCTACTTAGCAAACCCTGAAACGGGATTCGAGTTAGAACTCACTCACAATCACGACCAAAGTGAGCCATACACACATGGTACGGCTTACGGGCACCTTGCGGTAAGCGTAGAAGACATTGCGGCGACTTATCGACGCTTGAACTCGCTAGATATCGAAGCGAGCGACATCAAAGTCTTTGACCATCAGGAAAAACACTTAGCGACATTTTTCTTCATTACCGACCCAGACGGCTACAAAATTGAGTTCTTGCAGCGTCAAGGTCGCTATCTCTGATAGTAAGTTCTGTCCTAACAGAAACTGCCACAATCCCCTTTAATAAAAACAAAGAAGCAAACACAACTATGATTCATTTAACTGCTGCATTTCACGCAAAACCTGACTGCGTATATCAACTAAAACAAGCATTAGAAGCGATGCTAGAGCCGACTCGAAATGAGACGGGCTGCGTGCGTTATCACTTGTTCCAAGACAAAAATGACCCAAGCCAATTCTTATTCCAAGAGCAGTTTGCAGACCAAGCCGCGTTTGACGAACACTGCAAAACAACGCATTTCCAGACTCTATTGAGTGAGATTGATGGTTTACTTGCCAGTGAGCCAAAAATCACGTTCTTGGATGAGCTGTAATCTTTACTGCTAAACCGATAAAAAAGGCGCTCTAATTGAGCGCCTTTTTGTTGATTTTGGATTCAAGTAAAAGAAATTTATGCTTCTTTCTTTTCCACCATGTGCAAATGCACATCTTGTTGTGGGAATGGAATCGAAATGCCTTCACGGTCGAAGCGCAGTTTCACTTCTCGGGTTACATCCCAGTAAACATCCCAGTAGTCATCCGTTTTAACCCAAGGACGAACAATGAAGTCAACTGAAGAAGTGTTCAGTGTATGAAGCTTGATCATTGGCTCTGGAGAACGAAGTACTGAAGGGTGAGACGTCACGATATCTGCCAATACTTCTTCTGCTTTTAGTACGTCATCTGAGTAACCGATACCAAAAACCATATCGACACGGCGAATGCGCTCATGTGTCACGTTCTTAATCACGTCACCCCAAATCTTGCTGTTTGGCACGATGATGATTTGGTTATCGAAAGTACGGATTGTTGTGTTCACCAAGCTCATGTGGCTTACCTTACCGTCTACACCACCTGCGTAAACAAAGTCACCAACATCGAACGGACGGTAGATCAGTAGCATCATACCCGCAGCGAAGTTTGAGAGCGTATCTTGTAATGCGAAACCGATGATCACACCAGCAATACCGAAACCGGTCAGGATTGGAGCAAGGTTAAGGCCGATTTGAGATAGACCAACCATGATACCGATGATCCACACGGCTTTGCCTGACATCGAGATAAAGAAGTCTTGCATCAAGTGTGACAGCTTCAAGTTCTTCGATGCCACCGTCTTGCTAACCACTTTACGCGTTAGCTTCGCCAGTGCGCGGGCAATCAGCAGGATCAGAGCAAACACAAACAACTGGAAGATGTGCTGTGGTGCGTTCTCAGCAAACCAATCCACCATTGAGTTCGACCAATGGCTCAAGATAGACAGAATTACTTTGGTGTTCAGCAAGTCGTGAGTAATGCTGCCTGTTACTTCAAAAATCTGACGTTTATATTCAGAGGTTTCTAAACCAACCTTATCGCCAATCGCGATCAGAGTGCGCAGACTGTCCGTTGCAATGTTCAATCTCTGCTTCAAAATTAACTGACTTAATTGCAGCGATGCTTTCTCTGATTCCGGACTAGAGGAAACTTGAGATCCAATGATCCCGCTTTGCTGGTTCAGATACTCAATGGATGCAGAAAGCAAACGCATACGCTTATCAACATTGTCTTTAAACGCGATATCTGCATCTTCATCTTGAACACCTAACGTACTTAACCAGCTCAAGTTTTGCCAACTTGACTGGTAGCTGACGTCTAGGTACTGCTGTAATTCACGGTACTCATTCAAAAGAGAGAGTTTATCGGCGTCTTTTGCTTTGTTGATTTCTTCATTCAAAACTTTGATTTTTTCATCCAGATAAGCGATCGCGCCTTCTGAATATTTTTCTTGAGTTTGAACTAATTCAATCAATTTATCATGAGCGATAGATTTATTGCTGATCGCTGTCGCAAGGCGGCTTCTCAGTTCTTCATTTTTCTGGAACAGTTGCAACTGAAGCGCATCGCGCTCATCGCCACTTGCTATTTTTAAGGTTTCGGACAAATCGATGATATCTTGATTGATATTATCGATCGCTTTTTCAGCGGCAGAAACCTCTGGCACTTCTACGACCTTTTCTGTGCTTTCTGTTGCATTAACAATGAAGGAACTCATCGTCAAAACAAACGCCATAAACAACACCTTGAATGGTGTAAAACGCACTGTTAGGGGGGATAGTAACGTCATTTTTACCTCGTAAGAGACGAACTTGAACGGGATGGTCAAGCGCCGGGATATAAATCCTTGAAAGTAGATGCTGTAAGTTTACACCACGAAATAGAAAACGAGCACTAATAAAAAGTGCGTACTAAATTCACAATTCTCCTCTTATGACAACTCAATTCATGTGCCACATGGTGTACGTCTCTGATATTTGCCTAAGCGAGCACAAAATAAAATAAAACAACGTGAAATAAGCAACAAAATGCTTATTTTTCCTGACATTATAGAAAACCCTGCTATGTTTATTTTTGCTGCCGTCATTGCTATTAACCCTACAAAAAATAGCAATAAGTGGAATTAATTCAATAAGATAAGGGATTCACCATGCCTCTTCATAAAAAATCAACCGTTCGTGGCTCAATCCTAGACGATGTGTATTCGTCTAAAGATCTTTCCATTGTTATGCCCAAGTACCGTATTCCAGAGCATGAGCATGCTCCCGATCATGCTTACCAAGTTGTCCATGATGAGCTCATGCTTGATGGCAATTCGCGTCAGAACCTTGCGACATTCTGTCAAACATGGGTCGAAGACGAAGTCCACAAATTGATGGACGAGTGCATCGACAAAAACATGATCGACAAAGATGAATACCCTCAAACGGCGGAAATCGAATCTCGATGTGTGCATATGCTTGCCGACCTTTGGCATGCACCGGATGCTGAAAACCCTATGGGGTGTTCAACAACAGGCTCAAGTGAAGCGGCAATGCTAGGCGGCATGGCGCTAAAATGGGCTTGGCGCGAAAAAATGAAGAAGCAAGGCAAACCAACTGATCGCCCGAATCTTATCTGTGGCCCAGTTCAAGTTTGTTGGCATAAGTTTGCGCGCTACTGGGACATTGAACTTCGCGAAATCCCAATGCAAGGCGACCGTCTTATCATGACCCCAGAGGAAGTAATCAAACGTTGTGACGAAAATACGATTGGTGTTGTCCCAACGTTAGGCGTGACCTTTACTTGCCAATACGAGCCAGTACAAGCGGTGCACGAAGCGTTAGATAAGCTACAAGAAGATACCGGGCTAGATATTCCGATTCACGTTGATGGTGCGAGTGGTGCCTTTCTTGCCCCATTCTGCGATCCAGATTTAGTGTGGGACTTCCGTTTACCAAGAGTAAAGTCCATCAATGCCTCTGGACATAAGTTTGGCCTTTCCCCACTCGGCGTTGGTTGGGTTGTTTGGCGAGATGCCGATGCTCTACATGAAGACTTGATCTTTAACGTCAACTACCTCGGTGGCAACATGCCCACCTTTGCACTCAATTTCTCTCGCCCTGGTGGTCAAATCGTTGCTCAATATTATAACTTCTTGCGTCTTGGCAAAGAGGGCTATCGTAAGATCCACGATGCTTGTTATGACACAGCTCGTTACCTTGCCAAAGAAGTCGAAAAAATGGGTATGTTCCACATCATCTATGATGGACATGGTGGTATCCCTGCACTGAGTTGGTCAATAAAAGATGGCGCAAACCCAGGCTTCAATCTTTACGATCTTTCTGATCGCATTCGATCTCGTGGCTGGCAAATTGCGGCTTACGCTATGCCTGCCGAACGCGAAGATCTAGTGATCATGCGTATTTTGGTTCGACATGGATTTAGCCGAGACATGGCGGATCTTTTGATTTCCGATTTACAACACTGCGTGGACTTCTTCGACAAGCATCCTGTCGTCAACGGTAGCGACGCTGATGAGTCGAGTAACTTTAACCACGGCTAATTGTCCCCTTCCACTTAAAGCAAGGAACTCTCATGGTTCCTTGCTCCTATATCAACAAATTCACAGGTGACACTATGTCCTTTCTATTTAGTTACTTGTCAGAAAATCCGTTCGTTTTTCTCTTTCTATCTCTCGCTATTGGATACCCGCTTGGTCGACTCACATTCAAAGGAGTAAGCCTAGGAACAACAGCTGGCACTTTAGTTGTTGGTGTTGCTTTAGCTCTTACCTCCTTTTCGGTTTATGGGCTAAAAATTGAAGAGCCGGGTCTGGTCTCAGATATCTTCTTAATGATGTTCATGTACGCGATTGGGATGAAAGTTGGGCCACAATTTTTCTCCGGTCTTGCTAGAGGAGGGATCGACTTCGTCGTCATTGGTTTGATTGTCGTGTTCAGCAATTTTGCGATTGTTGTCATCGGCGCCAAGCTAATGGGTCTGGAGCCCGGCTACGCCGCTGGCATCATTTCTGGCAGTTACACAGTGACCGCCGTAATGGGCGTAGCGCAGTCAGCAATTAGTTCAGGCGCATTTACGCCACCTGAAGGGATGAGCATTGATCACGTCAGTGCCAATATTGCCGCGGGCTACGCGATAAGTTATGTCCTTTCGACCGTCCTCATCATCTTGTTCATTAAGTACCTCCCTTCGCTCTTTGGTATTGACCCCGTCAAAGCAGGTAAAGAGGCAGAAGCGGAATTCTCAACTGGCGATGACAACGAGAAACTCCCAAGCACCTTTGGTTTTTCAGACGTGGGCGTCCTACCGATCGATGTTCGTGCCTATAAAGTCACACACCAAGAGTTAGTTGGCCGTTCAGTGCAAGAGTTGTATCAGAAATTCCCTGATGCGGCCGTGCTTAAAGTGGTTCGAGGTGAGCAAGTCATTGATGCTTCCGATAACCCAACGCTTGAGTTAAATGATGTTATTGGCATTCGGGGAGAATATCGCGTCTTGATCGCGGAAGGTGAAGCCGATATCGGAAATGAAGTCGATGAGCCACGCGCAAGAAATGTCGACATTGAAGTGGCTGATATTCACGTTGGTAAATCTGAGCATGCAGGGAAAACTGTCGCACAATTGCATGCTGAAGTCGGCTTTGGTGTTTATTTCAAAGCGATATTTCGACAAGGCCACCAGCAACCTTTATTGCCACAAACTAAGGTCGAAGTAGGCGATGTTGTGCGTATTGCAGGCTCCCAATGGTGCGTAGAGCAAACCGCATCCAAACTCAATAGTGTTCCGATTGTAGAGAGTACGGTCACCGAAACCTTCTACCTCGCCCTCTCCCTTCTTATTGGCTATGTCTTTGGACATTTGAGTGTCACCGTTGCAGGTATCCCTTTTGCCCTTGGCACATCGGCGGGTTGCATGTTAACCGGGATCGTTTTCTCATTCCTACGAACTCGTAACCCTAGCTTTGGCGGCCCCATGAGTGAAGGGGCAAGAAGCTTTCTACAGGACATCGGCCTAAACTTATTTGTCGCGGTATTAGCGGCAACCGTGGGGCCGAAAATCTTAGCGTCATTCCAAGGCATCATTGTCATCAAGATTGCGTTACTGGGTGTGACTGCAGCACTCGTACCACCTCTGCTAGCTTGGTTATACGGATTGTACTTCCGCAAAATGAACCCTGCTATTTTAGCGGGAGCCTGTGCCGGAGGGAGAAACAGTACCCCTGCAATGAAAGGAGCCCAAGATGCAAGCCACAGTGACATGCCAGCTATTGGCTACCCCGTGCCATACGCATTAACTTCAGTTTTAGTCCTGATATTAGGTTACATCGCGATGGTCATCAGTTAGTTAAATCTACGCTTTAGGATGAATGGTCTATGATTGAAACGTAACCATGAATACGTAACGACACGTACCTAACACAATAATGAGTAAGGAGAAATTATGGGCTTTCTATCTTGGATTATTCTAGGTTTGATTGCAGGAGCATTGGCTAAGTGGCTGATGCCTGGTAACGATGGCGGTGGCTGGATTGCCACTATGGTGCTAGGTATCGTTGGTGCTTTCGTTGGCGGTTTTTTAGGCAGCTTTGTTGGCCTAGGCGGTGCAGACGGTGTAAACATCGGCAGTATCGTCACTGCAACTTTAGGTGCTTTCGTTATATTGTTTGTCTATAACCGTTTCTTAAAAGGTTAGGTACTTTTGCCTCACCCCAAAATAAACAAGCCTTTCAATGAAAGGCTTGTTTTACATTCGGCTATGGGCGATTTGGGTGATTTAAAATGTGATCTTCCCAGTCCACCACATCGATTTCATACACCACTTTATTTCGTACACTTTCCCCAGCTGCGTGCATTGCAGACTTAGAGCCAGTGATTAATGGGTGCCATTCTGGCAGTGGCTGGCTTTCTGCCAACAAGCGGTATGCACAAGTGTGTGGTAACCATGTGAAATCATCAATATCTTCACGCGTCAGCTTGGTGCACTCTTCGCCTGAAGTGAAACGGTTCGGGTAGTCTTTGCACGAACAAGTTTTGCTGTTCAGCCAACTACACGCCACGTTGGTGTAGTAGATTTCGTCCGTATCTTCATCCATTAGCTTGTGCAGACAACATTTGCCACACCCATCACAGAGAGATTCCCATTCTTCTTCTGTCATGTTCTCTAACGATTTACTTTGCCAAAATGGAGTGCTCATACGCTTACTACTTATTTCTCGAATGGGAATGAATTGGGTGCGTTTTATACCCCTCTGACAACAAAAGTTCAAGTTTTGCCGAATTCCGCCCCGTAATACGAACTATTATCAACGTTTGTTCTATTTCACTAGCAAGGGCGAACAACATTGATATTTTTACTATTAGTGATTCCTATCCTATGGTTTTAGCTCATAGTGTGAATAAAGGAATCAATATTATGAAGCTCGCAATGATCACCATTATCTCTCTTGTTTCGTTCGGAGCTGCGGCAAGTACCGATGCAGAACTTTGTCAACAATACGGCAAGGATCTAGCGTCTAATGTTCAAGAAGGTCAAGCAACGTTCCTAACGGAAATGTCCTCTCGCACCGAGGCTGGAACCTGGGGTTTAAGCATGCAAGAGTGCAACCGTTATATCCAACAGGCTAAACGCGATCAGAATTTTGAAGTCGCTGCTTTACTTAATGATGAGTAAAAAGGACTTAATGACGAGTAGAAAGGGCTAACTTTGTTGGCGTGAATTCACGCACGCCTCTTCCAATCTGACGAGAAATGGCCATAATGCCCCCTTCATTTTTACGAGGGCTTTTAGATGGATTGTCGATTAGGTTGTGGGGCGTGTTGTATCTCACCAAGTATCTCTTCTCCGATTCCGGGCATGCCAAAAGGCAAACCTGCTGGAGAGCGCTGCATTCAATTAAATGACGACAACTTATGTAAACTTTTCGGAATGCCTGAACGCCCAAAAGTTTGCCACGACTTCAAACCTTGCCCAGTTGTGTGCGGCAAAACGAATCAAGAAGCGATAAATAATATCACCGAACTTGAACAACTGACCTAGTCGTTACTACCCAACTCTCTCAAGTAAAGGTAAATAGTATCGCGTGAAATACCGAGATGATTTGCCACCATCAATACCGCATCTTTGTATTTAAAAATCCCCAAACCTTGTAAACGCGTGACCAGTTCACGGTTGCGTTTTGAAGGGGAAATCGCTTCGTTTGACCACACTTCTGCTTGTACGGTCTCAATGGTACTAATAATGGTTTCATCGATGTTACGAGCGAAGGTTTCTGGTGAACGTGCGCCCGCACAGCAGTCATTTTGTTGAGTTGGCATAATCGATCTCAAAAAATCCTGCATCGGTACATCCATGTCGACGTTGATACACAATAACCCAATAGGTTTGTTCTTTGGGTTACGGACAATGGTCGTGATGGAATGCAAGGTTTTACCGCTTACGGTTTTCGTCACATACGAATCTGAAACGTCGTTACCTTCAAGCAGCTTCATTCTTGCTAAGTTGGTAATCGGTGCACCTTCTCCACGCTCAGTAACATGGCCATTGGCAATTTTGATGATTTCCGGAGCTTCTGCATCAAGACTGTGAAGAACGACCTCGGTATGCTTGCCATACATGCGCGCAATGCCATCGACGACGTTCTTCATCGAATTCAAAATATCTAAATCACTTTTGGTGAGTTTCTTAAGCTGCAATTTACTTCCCTTAGCAAAAACTTTGAGGCTAGGCCGACATGATGTCGATAATAGATTTGTCAGTATACGGCATACCAAGTCTAACCATAGAGCCTACGTTTCTTATAGTTTGTTCGACTTCGTCGCCTACTATACCTTGATTCTTCACACTGTGGTTACCCATCGCCATCAAATATGAGCGAACTGCCGTCGTTGATGAGGTGCAAACTTTCATTGCACAAGATGACTTCGCGCCATCACACACCATGCCTGAACTGTCACTAATGACGTTTTGAATTGCAGAGCAAGATTGCTCAAACGAGCCGCCTGCTAGATACACTAGTGCCATGGATGCGGCAGCACTAGTGACGGTGTTACCACAGAATGCAGATAAAGGTGGGTAGTATGACTTAATGTAGATCGCGCCTAAATGACTCATGATTAGTGCGCGAGCGAGTTGTTCTTCGTTACTTTGAAACGCTTCTGCTGCGATAACAACCGGAATCGTCGCGGCAATACCTTGGTTACCGCTGCCAAAGTTACTCATCGCTGGCAGCGTCGCACCGCCCATTCGAGCATCGGATGCTGCAGAGGTCATCATTTGGATTCTGCTCATCAGATCATTACCAAGCAACCCCTGTTCGATATTGCCTTTTAATGTTCGGCCAATTTCTAAGCCGTAACCTCGGTCGATACCCTCTTGCGCTAAGGAAGAGTTGAGTTCAGCCGCTTGCAGAATGAATTTGATGTCATCAAATGGCGCTTGAAGAGCAAAGTCGTAAATCTGCTTAATAGAGATATCCACCCCTTCACATACTGATCCTGTCGCGACTCGCTGCTGCAAAGGGGCATCGAACGTCACCGCTCCATTGCGAGTGATCTGGATAATATTAGTGTGTCCACCGCTGATGGTCACCGAGACGGTGTCTTCTCCAACGCTCATGGTGACACTGCAAAAGATAAATTCTTGTGTATCAATGCGAGCAACACTGACTCGCTCTTCATCAATAAGTTGCTGGGCAGCAGTCACATCGTCTTGATTAATTTTAGCGAGCACTTCCAGTTCTGCGTTTGGGTCTCCCGCTAATGCCCCAACTGACGCCGCGATCTTAAGGCCAATTTTCCCAGTGCCGGGAACGTAAACCCCCATGGAGTTTTTAAACAAGTTATCTGAGACACGTACTTCAATCATGTCCGGGGTTTGGCATCCAAGCTCACGCTTTGCAACTGCTGCCGCATATGCAGCAGCAATGGGTTCGGTACATCCGAGGGCAGGTTTCACAACTTGCTTAATGATTTGGATATATTGGTTCCATTGCTGATTCATGCTTCTTCTCCGTATTACTTTTTACTAGCAATCGCTTCAACTTCAATCAAAACACCTAGCGGAAGATCTTTCACCGCAAAGCAGCTTCGTGCTGGGCAATCTTTTTGGAAAAACTCTGCATACACTTTGTTGAATTCCGCAAAGTCACTGATGTTTGCCAAGTAACACGTCGTTTTTAGAACCGTATCTAAACTGCCGTTACCCGCTTCAAGCACATGTTTTAAGTTCGTTAGAGATTGATGACTTTGAGCAGTAATCCCTCCCTCTACTACTTTACCTGTCGCGCTATCAACTGGGAGTTGGCCAGACGTAAAAATCAAATCCCCGTAAGTGGTTCCGTGTGAATATGGGCCAATTGCGGCAGGAGCGTGCTCTGAAGTGATCAATTCTTTCATGTTAATCCTCACATAGTTTTTAATTTTAGTCGTAAAACTCAGCTTTTGCTTTCGTTTCAAAGCTATTCTTTCAACTATATGTGAGCAAAACAACCACTACAGATCACACAAATCGATCTAAATTCAGATTTTATTGAGTAATTTTGTCGAGATCTCAAATTTATCTGAATTTTCCACAAAAAAATTGTTGTTAATCTTTTTCTCAAATAGATTTGAGAAAAATTCATACTAACAAAGAGAAAACGACAATGAGCGTTACTGTACCTACACAAACTCTTCCAATAACTAAAGAACCACCTCACGTTAAAGCCGGAATGACAGCCACAGAATGGAAAGCGGCGACTAAGTTTGATAGCACTGACTGGGGCTGGGTAATCATGAGTATCGGCATGGCAATCGGTGCTGGTATTGTTTTTCTTCCAGTAAAGGTGGGCGTACTTGGCATATGGGTATTTCTTGCCTCCGCGGTGATTGGTTATCCAGCGATGTACTTGTTCCAACGCCTATTTATTAACACGCTTTCCACCTCTCCGAAGTGTCAAGACTATGCGGGCGTTATCTCAGGCTACCTTGGCAATAAATGGGGCGCCTTGTTAGGCGTGCTCTACTTCATCATGTTGGTGATCTGGGTATTCGTATACTCGACAGCAATCAATAATGACTCAGCCTCTTTCCTACACAGCTTTGGTATCACTGAGGGGCTGTTGTCGGAAAACCCGCTGTATGGTCTAGCATTGGTTTGCGCTTTGGTGGCAATCGCTTCGCGTGGTGAGAAGGTCCTATTTAAGGTCAGCACCGGATTAGTATTGGTAAAACTTTGTACCGTAGCACTGCTAGGCTTCATGATGATTGAAAAATGGGATCTGGCGAATGTAGGTACCGTACCAACTGCTGGTGCTGGCTTAAAAGATGCGATTGAACTGCTGCCGTTCACCCTCACTTCTATTTTGTTTATTCAAAGCTTGAGTCCGATGGTGATCTCTTACCGTTCGAAAGAGAAGTCTATTGAAGTTGCCCGTTTTAAAGCGATGCGTGCCATGAATATCGCTTTTGGCATTTTGTTTGTGACCGTGTTTTTCTACGCGATTTCTTTCACGTTGGCGATGTCTCATGAACAAGCAGTCCGCGCAGCAAACGAGAACATCTCTGCGCTTGCGATGGTAGCACAAGGCATGGACGGCACGACGCTTAAACTGCTTAGCCTGATGTTGAACATCTTTTCTGTAATGACAGCCTTCTTTGGTGTTTACCTTGGCTTCCGTGATTCTTGCCAAGGCCTTGCGATGTTGGCATTGAAAAAAGTGATGCCTGAAGAGCAAATCAACAAAGATCTCGTGACGAAAGGCATCATTCTATTCGCGATTTTGATGGCATGGGGCGCTATCGTACTCAACCTACCGGTTTTGAGCTTCACTTCGGTTTGTAGCCCTATCTTTGGTTTGATTGGCTGTTTGATTCCTGCTTACTTGGTGTATCAAGTGCCTTCTCTACATAAATACAAAGGTGCTTCACTATACCTAATCATCGCGACGGGCATCTTGTTGTGTATCTCACCATTTATTGCTTTTAGCTAACGCTTCCTCTCGCCTCGGTTATCAAGCTCTATAACGATAGCCGAGGTTTTCCTTTGAACTCATCCACCTACCCTCTTTCTACCCATTCCGTTTCATATATGAGACAGAAACGCGCATATCTGGCATTTTGGTTAATTTCCGTGCTTCAACTCACACTTTTCTGACAATTCTCTACTATGTTCAGCGGGTAATCTAAATCCGCAATAGGAAACAATATGAATAAATACATGGCAGAGGTTTTTGGTACTTTTTGGTTAGTGCTTGGTGGCTGTGGTAGTGCAGTGTTAGCGGCTGGCTTCCCTGATGTCGGCATTGGCTTGTTGGGCGTTTCTTTGGCGTTCGGTCTTACCGTACTCACAATGGCATTTGCTATTGGCCATATCTCAGGTTGTCACCTAAACCCAGCAGTAACTATCGGTCTATGGGCCGGTGGTCGTTTCGAGACTAAAGACGTTGTGCCTTACATCATCGCGCAAGTGATTGGTGGTGTGATTGCGGGTGGTGTACTTTACGTAATCGCAACAGGTCAAGCAGGGTTTGACGTTGTTGGTTCTGGCTTTGCCGCGAACGGTTACGGCGCGCATTCTCCAGGCCAATACTCTATGGTTGCTGCTTTAGTGACTGAAGTTGTGATGACAATGATGTTCCTAATCGTGATCATGGGTGCCACAGACAAACGCGCACCACAAGGTTTTGCACCTATCGCGATCGGTTTATGTTTGACTCTTATCCACCTAATCAGTATTCCAGTGACTAACACATCGGTTAACCCAGCACGTAGTACTGGTGTTGCCGTATTCGTTGGCGACTGGGCGGTTTCTCAGCTTTGGCTATTCTGGGTAGCACCAATCGTTGGTGGTATCCTAGGTGCACTTATCTACAAGAACCTTCTAGGTACAGAATCAAACGATTAATCGATTCTCGAACCTCACGATCAAAAAAGCCGCTAAATGTGAACTGACCCCCAATAGTTGGACACTAATTATTGGGGGTCTTTTTATGTCCAAATATAGCCGCGAGCTAAAATGTGTCATTGCTAAA
>NZ_BAOG01000131.1 GCF_000400365.1 Vibrio jasicida CAIM 1864 = LMG 25398
TGGCATTTTTACTATGCGTTGCGTTTAGTGTTTAAGGTGGTATGCGGTAGCTTCGGTATTGCGTTGCTCACACCTTAACAGGGCGTTAGCCGCCATATCGTTCAAATTTACTACGCTTAGAAATGGAAGTTTTATGAAAACACTCTTATTATTTATTGCCTTATTCTTATCGGGATGTACAACTGCGCTTTGGGCTCCTGAATATAAGCAAGAGATGATAGATGGCTTCTACGTAAAAAGTGATTCCGGAGAGTTGTTTGTTACCGCTTCTAGCTCAGCTTATCTTTTCAAAATCAATAAAAACTTGGGGGAGGCGCTTACTTTATCCAGAGAAGTTGATTTCTTCCCATCGTTTAATGATTTTGAATTAAGGAAAGACAATACAATTGTTGGCACTGTGTCGCTGACATTGTTAAGCGATGAACCTACCCTAGAATTAGAAAGTCAACTTTTGTCGCTTGGCTTCAGAAAGGATGCTCTCCTGAAAAAATTTCGACTTACGGAAAAAGTAACAGGAAAGCGATTTATTGTAGAGGGGGATTTACCATTAGACAAGCTTGAAACAAGTCAGCGGATATCCATTGCGCAACCATCAACCTTTTCTGAAGCTGCTGGAAAAATAGTCGTCACACCGGCAACAATCATCATAGATTCTGTAGTCGTTGTACCTGCGGTATTTATAGGAGCGACGATAATGACGGCAGGTGGCGGCTAACAAACTGTTCAAGAGGGATTCGCAACGCGTGGCATTTTTACTATGCGTTGGTTTTGGTGTTTAAGGTGGTATGCGGCGACTTCGGTATTGCGTTGCTCACCCCTTAACAGGGCGTTATGTGAATAGGAGGTTCCAATGAATAACGTAGTCAAAGATCGCTTCGATGAATACCCAGAAAGTGCTCGTGTTAGGTTAGCGGAGCTACGAAATCTAGTCTTTCAAATAGCATCGGAATTGGAACTTGGTGAAGTCGAAGAAACTCTAAAATGGGGTGAACCAAGCTACAGTGTAAAAACAGGCAGTCCGCTAAGAATGGACTGGAGACTCAAGTCTCCTAACAACTATTACCTTTTCTTTAATTGCCAAACCAAGCTCGTCGATACATTTCGTGAATTGTATGGTGAAGAACTGGTGTTTCAGGGAAATAGAGCAATAGTTCTGTCCTTATCGGAACCGATACCAGAAAGAGTGATTAAGTCCTGTTTAGAGTTGGCTTTAACCTATCAGCAGCGTAAAAACTTACCTCTTTTAGGCGCGTAATAAAATTCACATAACAAAGCGTTTAAGACAGATTCGCAACGCTCGGCACTTTCGGTTTGATTCAACTTTAGTGTTTACGGCACAATGGTTTAGGCAGGGTGGTAGCGTTGCTCACTACTTAACGCGGCGTTATAAAACAAAGAGTTCGTAATGATTATTGATAAAATAAATATAAAAGGTGGCGGACAAGTCACTGTTGGAAAGTTTACTGTATTAATTGGTCCAAATAATGTAGGGAAATCCCAAACATTAAAGGACATTCACTCCATTTTTATCAAAGAGAAAGGCTTTGAAACAACCTTACTTGACTCAATCGAATTTGATAGCAAACCTGAATTTGATTTCTTCCTGAAAGGACTTGATGTTAAACCTCACGAATATAATGTTGGCATGGAAAATGTGTCGGGAATTACATCTAAGCTAAGCGATAATGAGTCAGTTGCTTTTCAAAGAGGATATTTGCAATCTCAATATGAAGCAAATGGAATTGAAGCATTGTTTGGAAACATCGCAAAATTTAGAGTTTCATACTTAGATGCTGAATCTAGACTAAATGTTGCTAAAACAGCCCCTTCTGCCAATTTACATAAAGTCACAGCACAAAACCTACTTCAAGCATTGTATGGAGCGGACATCAGTGTTGAAAATGCCTTAAGGGAGGCATTTAATCTAGTTTTTGGGAAAGATATCAAGCTAGATTATAGTGGGCTAACTGAACTAACTTTTCGAGTTGCTGACAAATTCGAAAATGTACCACAAGACCCTAAAGATGCAGCTAATTACTTCAAAGATTACCCAATACTTGATGAACAAGGTGATGGTTATAGAAGTTTTGTTGGTGTTGTATTAAGTCTTCTTCTATCCCACGATCGAGTTGTGTTACTTGATGAGCCAGAAGCGTTTCTCCATCCAGCTCAAGCAAGGCAATTGGGGTTTTGGGTTGCTAAGCATATGGCACAAGTTCCTGGACAGGTAATCATATCAACACATAATTCCAATTTTATTTCGGGTATATTATCTGCCAGTTACCCTGTTGATCTGTATAGATTAAATCGGACCTCAGATACGACCACTTTTAACATGATTCCAAAGGAATCTACGGAACAGCTCGCAAAGTCACCTATTTTGTCGAGCCAGCGGGTTTTAGATTCGTTATTTCATCGTGGAGTTGTCGTGTGTGAGGCAGACTCAGATAGAGTTTTTTATAGTACTGTTGCAGCTAATGATTTATCAACCCAAGAAGTGCTTTTTATTCATGCCCATAATAAACAAACAGTGCACCTCGTCATACAATTATTAAAATTAGCCAACATTCCATGTTGTGGTATTTTAGATATAGATGTTCTCAATAGTAAAGATGACCTCAATAATCTATTGGATAGTTTAGGTCAAGAAAATTTGTCCTTAACTCAAATCTCAGTATTAGATTCCCTTGCTAAAGAAGTTGCATCTGGCGATGAACTGGCAGCTGTTAAAGCAATCACTGATCAAATTGAAGAGTTTTTGTATCAATTGAACAATGGGGAGCATACATTTTCAGGCGCCAGAGGTGCGATAAACCGAATTAGAAAAGATGCCAGCAAATGGGCAACAGTTAAATCCTCAGGTACAAGAGTCTTGTCGCCGGAGCTTAAAAATGAAGTCGAAGAGCTTATACAACAATTATCGCTTAATGGACTGTTTGTTGTACCTGTGGGCGAGCTAGAGGGGTGGATTGATCTTGGAGATGTCAGAAAGAATAAATGGATAGTACCTGCGCTAGAGTCACTACATAAAGAAGGGGCACCTGCTAATTTGAAACAGTTTGTGCAGAAAGTCATTAACCACGTAAATGTTTTATAACAAAGCATTTAAGAGTGATTCCCAACGCTTGGCATTTTCAGTTCAAGGTTGGGTTTCGTGTTTACGGCGCAATGGTTTAGGTTTGGTGGCAGCGTTGCTCACACCTTAATGCGGCGTTAGGCAAAGGGCAAAAAAGTTCTTAGTTCTAATCTTCTTGTTCCCTCTGGCAGTTCGTTTTTCGTAGTCGGCAATTCAGCATTGTCGGCTTAAATTCTTGAACCTCTCCAACCGTAAAACATGCCAAATTTCGTGGGTTGCCTCATCGAGTTTCAGTGTTGGTTGGTGGTGAATTTCACTGGCTTAAAGTGTGGGGAGGGCAAGGCAATCAAAGCTTTCGTTTTTGTGGCTAGTCCTCAGCTTTGAGCTTGTCAGATTCAAAAGCAACTTAATCGCTGAAAGGCTTTGTTTCGTGAGCGTTGAACGTGAGGCTGTAACATAGTGACTTCAGTGGTTCTTGAATCACAAAAAGTCAGTGCGTGATTGGTTGCTTATCGTGTTTAAGGTATTCTGTTTTCAAACAAAGTTGGTGAGTACGCAGAAAATTTGCCTAACAAACAATTCAAGCTGATTCGCAACGCTCGGCGCTTTCGGTTTCAATTGGTTTAGTGATTACGGCGAAGTGCTTGCGTAAAGTGGTAACGTTGCTCACAACTTAATTGGGCGTTATAAAGATTAGGAGACTTTCGCGATAAATGGACTTAGTTGTTGAGTTGCTAAAAAGTGGTGATTACTGGATTGCGATTGTTGTAGTGATCGTAACTATTGCTATAAATGCTCCTAGAGTAACCGAGTACTACTTCT
>NZ_BAOG01000130.1 GCF_000400365.1 Vibrio jasicida CAIM 1864 = LMG 25398
TGGCATTTTTACTATGCGTTGGTTTTAGTGATTAAGGTGGTATGCGGGAGCATCGTATTGCGTGCCTCACACCTTAATTGGGCGTTAGGTTTCTCCGCGGGAAACATCGAATTCGAGGAATTTGGATCATGGATTATGAAACGAAGCTACAACTTGCGCACAAAGAGTTAAGTGACAAAGGTGTTTGGAAGTCGAACTACAATCCTCCACTTGTAAGGTTGTTAAGTAAACTCGGACTATGTTTTCCGCCGCCTTATTATCAGAGTTTTTTTGCAAACGTTATGCTTTGTGTGGCTTTCTTTGCTCCTGTTTGGGGAATCTTCCAATGGTTTCTTGTGTGGGACGAGCTAGGCAAACCAGTTTTAGAAGCGGTTTATATCTCGTTACTTACTGGCGCATTGTTTG
>NZ_BAOG01000129.1 GCF_000400365.1 Vibrio jasicida CAIM 1864 = LMG 25398
GTCCGCAACCCCGATAAGGGGTCGACGTTAGAACATCAACACTACAAGGGTGGTATTTCAAGGACGGCTCCACGCAATCTAGCGACTGCGCTTCAAAGCCTCCCACCTATCCTACACATGTAGGGTCAATGTTCAGTGCCAAGCTGTAGTAAAGGTTCACGGGGTCTTTCCGTCTAG
>NZ_BAOG01000128.1 GCF_000400365.1 Vibrio jasicida CAIM 1864 = LMG 25398
GTGGAGGGGGACGGATTCGAACCATCGAAGGCAGTGCCGGCAGATTTACAGTCTGCTCCCTTTGGCCACTCGGGAACCCCTCCAGGGTATTTTTATACTTAAGATTTGTTTTCCCAACACATCTCTCAAGTGCGGAGCGCATCATAGCAAACTCGCTCCGGCTGTAAAGCGTTTTTCTTACGTTTTTACGTTGAATGCTGCCTTTTTGGGCAAAGATGGTAGAAAGTCAGCGTTTTGTATGTCGTTTATACAAAAGGAAAACCTTCTTTTTACTTGAATTTACACTACTTGACGTTAGAGGACGTATCTACTGATAAACTGTATTCAGTTTAATGACATAAGTTTATTCGATTAATAGTCAAGATTATGAGTATGAGAGCCACTTTATCTGTTTTAACGCTTTCTATTTTAATGGCTTCGCCAGTAGCTTTTGCTGCCAAACGTGGTCCATCTACAGTTACGGTAGTAACTGAACAAGTAGAAACGCATGAAATTAACCAATCTCTGTCGTTGATCGGCAAGTTAGAAGCGGCCGAATCCGTAGTGGTTGCTTCTGAAGTCGCTGGCAAGGTGAAAAAAATCGCCGTTAACGCCAATCAAAACGTTCAGCAAAACCAGCTTTTGATTCAACTTAACGATGATAAAGCACAAGCTGCCTTAATAGAGGCAAAAGCATACCTAAAAGATGAACAGCGTAAGTTAAAAGAGTTTCAGCGTTTGGTTAAACGTAATGCGATTACCCAAACTGAAATTGATGGGCAAAAGGCGAGTGTTGAAATTGCACAAGCGCGTCTAGATGCCGCTAAAGCTAACTTATTGGATCTTCATATTAGTGCACCTTTTGCCGGTACCGTTGGTTTTATTGATTTTAGCAAAGGTAAAATGGTCAGCGCTGGTTCTGAATTATTGACGCTTGATGACCTCTCTGTCATGGAATTGGATCTTCAAGTTCCTGAACGTTACCTATCGATGTTGTCGGTCGGTATGGAAGTGCATGCCACCACCAGTGCTTGGAATAATCAAGAATTCGTGGGTAAGGTAACAGGTATTGATACGCGAATTAGTGCTGAAACCTTAAACTTACGTGTTCGTATCGAATTTGATAACCCAGAAAATCACTTAAAACCTGGCATGCTGATGAATGCATCGTTGGCATTTCCTGCGATTAAAGCGCCAATCATTCCGGTTCAAGCTCTTGAGTATTCAGGTACTAAGCGTTTTGTATACGTGATTGATGAAGACAATAAAGCAATGCGTCAGGAGGTCTTTCTAGGAGCGCGTGTTGATAATGAGGTTGTGATCGAATCGGGTGTTGAGATCGGCGACAAAATAGTGGTTCAAGGCATCGTAAATATGCGTGATGGCGTTGAAGTCGCTGAAATTGTCGCGCCAACTCAATCGAAAAGTGCACATGCTGCAGATGCAGAAGGCAAAGCGGCTAAGGAAGCGAACTAATGTTACTTTCTGACGTTTCCGTAAAGCGCCCTGTCGCTGCGCTGGTATTGAGTATGCTGCTGTGTGTATTCGGCTTTGTGTCGTTTACTAAACTTGCAGTCCGTGAAATGCCAGACATCGAAAGCCCAGTGGTTTCGATCAGCACACGTTATGAAGGCGCCTCTGCCACCATTATCGAGAGCCAAATAACGTCGGTATTGGAAGACCAGCTTTCTGGTATCAGTGGTATCGACGAAATTAGCTCGACGACGCGCAACAGTATGTCGCGCATCACCATCACCTTTGAATTGGGTTATGACCTTAATACGGGCGTAAGTGATGTTCGTGATGCGGTGGCTCGTGCTCAGCGTTCATTACCGGACGAAGCCGACGACCCTGTGGTCTTTAAGAACAACGGTTCGGGCGAAGCTTCCCTCTATATTAACCTTAGCTCGTCTGAAATGGACCGAACCCAGCTAACAGACTACGCGGAACGTGTTCTGATGGACCGTTTCAGTCTGATCTCTGGTGTAAGTTCTATCGACTTGTCTGGTGGCTTGTACAAAGTAATGTATGTGAAGCTTAAACCAGACCTGATGGCGGGTCGCTCGGTTACAGCATCTGATATTACGACAGCATTACGAAGTGAAAACTTGGAAAGTCCAGGTGGTGAGGTTCGTAACGATTCAACCGTCATGTCAGTTCGTACAGCACGTTCGTACAATACGCCAGAAGACTTTCAATATCTTGTTGTGAAACGTGCTAGCGATAACACGCCTATTTATTTGAAAGATGTGGCGGACGTATTCATTGGTGCGGAAAACGAAAACTCAACCTTTAAGAGTGATGGTGTAGTCAACATTAGCTTAGGCGTCGTTCCGCAATCAGACGCTAACCCACTAGAAGTGGCACAGGCGGTGCGTTCAGAAGTAGATAAGAT
>NZ_BAOG01000127.1 GCF_000400365.1 Vibrio jasicida CAIM 1864 = LMG 25398
CCTTTGGCCACTCGGGAACCCCTCCAGGGTGTTTTTATACTTAGATGTTAGTTTCCCAACCTAGCTTCCAAGTTGTTCTCACGTTTAAAGGAAAAACATAAGAAAGAATATGGTGGAGGGGGACGGATTCGAACCATCGAAGGCAGTGCCGGCAGATTTACAGTCTGCTCCCTTTGGCCA
>NZ_BAOG01000126.1 GCF_000400365.1 Vibrio jasicida CAIM 1864 = LMG 25398
CCCGGAGTCATATTGAGCGCAAAACACGCAGGTATAAAGAACAATAACTTCCAGATTTCCACAATATTTCCTCCATAAAACTAACGCCGCATTAAGGTGTGAGCAACGCCACCACCTAACCTAAACCATTGAACCGTAAACACAAAACTCAAGCTTAAACTGAAAATGCTAAGCGTTGGGAATCACTCTTAAATGCTTTGTTAGCACACTTTTGACAGCATGGTTTATATGCTGACCGATCTCTATAACAATTGAACTTTGCCTATCATATTCTCGATGCAAGTATTCATTCACAGCAACGGTTCCGTAATTTTCAAAGGGCAAAAATGAAACTTGATAGACGTCCTCACCAACTTGATTTGAATCGTAAGTTAATCGAGATAGGATATTGGAACGGTGCTTAGTATGATTCACTAGGTCTCTGAGGTAACAGTAATCGTCATGATTTGTTAGTGAATCTATTAAAGCTTTTAATTCATCGGTGATTTGAATTTTTTCAAGACTCTTTTTAGTTTGGTAAAGATTTAACTTATCGGGTTTGATAAATGTCTGTTTACACAAGTTAAGTCCAAATGCGTAGTACAAAACGTGAGCCAAGAAATCCGAAATACTATGCAAATTCTTGAGCAAAGCGAAGACATTCGCTCGATACGCTAATCTAAATTCAAACTCTGCATTTAACGTCTCCGCATCTGTGGCTAGCATTAATTTGACATAATCATATGCAGGATTTTTTCCCTCCATATGCCCTTTTATTAAACGCTGCACTTCTGCATAGTGAAAACGAGCAAAATCTTGGTTTTCGAAGATTGAATCCAAAGAAATGCTAAGAGCTTGCCGTTGCTCTTCTCCATAAAGCTCAGACACATAGTCTTTGAGATCTTTTATGTACCAAGTCAATTTCATACTCCTTGTGTGCTAACGCCAAATTAAGGTGTGAACAACGCTAACACCTTAGCTAAAGCATTGTGCCATAAACACTAAACTTACTTGAAGTGAGGGCGCCAAGCGTTGTGAATCACTCTTAAATTTATTGTTATATTTTATTTTCACGACTTATTTCCCCGAAATTACGTTTTCGATCTCGCCCTGATAAACATATGTAAATAATACTACTAATAAAACAACAAAAACCCATGAACCAGACCACTGCATCCCAACTCCACAAAGTTGAGAGGTAATGAATATTGACAATCAACGCGATTAAAGCAGGAGCAGAGATAACGAGTAAGTGGGGAATGAGACGGGTTCGAACAGCCTTAGAGGAGCCTTGAATTAGCGCTTTTGACTCATCCCACTGAACAACTGGATTTTCAAGATTGGAGTTCAGGCTATTCTTCAATTCGACTGAACAATATAAACCTAATGCCCCAATAAGAGAGTTGTGATGTGAAACCAGTATAGACGCAGCCAAGGAAAGAAGTGGGATAACAAACAAAATCTCGTTATTTACGCTCTCTTTTCCGAAAGCGACACCAAGCAAAGTCGCGACGGCACCAACGTAGAACAAAATAATATTTTCCCGAAGACGAATTCGTTCGATTAACTCAGCCCTTGCTGCCTCATAGAATTTGACTGCTAGCTCATATTGCTGCATTTCTGACTCCCTTCATAAAATATAACGCCGCATTAAGGTGTGAGCTGCGCTCGGCTATACTTGAGCGAAGCGAAAATGCCGAGCGTTGCGAATCACTCTTAAATGCTTTGTTATGTGATAATTTCACTTCCACGTTCCAGCACCCAACAACGCTCGTTTTTGGTGTAGCCAATTTGACCATAATAGTCATTAGCTGCGGGTGCGGCGATTAAAAACAGTTTACATGTAGGCTTAATTTGAGCTTGAGTTTGAACTTGTAGCTGCTTGCCTATTCCCGACCTTTGGTACGATTCATCAACCGCTAGGTCTGACAGATAACAACAGTAATGGAGATCCGTAATAGAGCGAGCAATGCCAACCAGTTTAGAACCATCCCAAGCAGTGATTATAAGATTACTATTGTCCAACATACCCTTGATACATTCGATATTTTCTATTGGTCTACGCTCTCCCAACGTCGAGCGCTTAAGTAAACCAATAAACTCGTCAGCTGAGATTTGCTGGTTAACTTTGTATTCGATATTCAATGTGACCTCCTTATCACATAACGCCAAATTAAGGTGTGAACAACGCTGACACCTTACCTAAAGCATTGTGCCATAAACACTAAACTTACCTGAAGTAACGGCGCCAAGCGTTGTGAATCACTCTTAAATTTATTGTTATGTTTTTACTTGAATTTAACCGCATCACCCATGCATTTGACTGAAGCCCAGCAATTATTAACCCAGTCAGTATCTGAGTTTGTTTGGCAAAAGGTATAAATAACAGCATCCGCACCAACTAATGCTGCTTGTATTTTGATACCTTCTAGCGCCTCATGGTCAGTGACATTTTGGTCCTGATATTTATCTCGGTTGCAGGACAACCCAGAAACCGTTTTAATAACTTCATAATCTCGTTTAGGAGCCTTTTGATAAACCTCGATTGAGGCAGCCCTAGCTCGCTGTTCGCCCGTCAGGTTCTCAATTCGAGGGTTGCTTGCGCACCCAGATAGGATTGCTGACAGCACAACTATCCACGTAACTCTACTCACTTTCTAAACTCCATAATTCGCGAAAACCTTCAAAAAACATAACGCCGCATTAAGGTGTGAGCGGCGCTTGGCTATACTTGAGCGAAGCGAAACCGCCAAGCGTTGCGAATCACTCTTAAATGCTTTGTTAGCCCTGTGGTTGACTAGTACATATAACCTAGCCAATCAAAATGTCCAACACCCCACTGCTTATCTCTGAGTGGTTTCACATACAATTCATCAACATGCTCTACAGCAACTCCAAAGTTGGTGTGCTCGTGAAGCCTTAACCAAGACTGCATGCACTGAACTTTGTTAAAGCCATTTGAAGAGTAGAAATCATCTAACTCAGATATAAGGATTATGAAATCAACGTCTTTAGTTTCGGCAAATGCCGATACTTCTGACAACATAAAAGAGCCAATACCTTGCCCTCGATAACGTTCATCAACACAGAAGTCGATGACGCCCAGAACCTTATGTATTTCCCCACCGACGCTCACGGCTCGATAGTCCAGTCCAAGATAGCCAACCAACTGTTCACCTTGAAAATGAAGAGCACGCATATGAGGTAACTGCTTAAAGTAAGAGCGACTTACTTGACTATCTGGGAAAGCTTGGTTTCTTAACGCTTCGATTGCCTTATGATGCAATTCTGAAACGTCAATTTCTTGCACGATTTCCATATCATTTCCTCAAAAAGGGCTAACGCCCTGTTAAGGTGTGAGCAACGCAATACCGATGCTATTGCATATCACCTTAATCACTTAAACCAACGCATGGTAAAAATGCCACGCGTTGCGAATCACTCTTAAACAGTTTGTTAGCAATTTAACTAAACGAAGCCCCAAAACCATCAAAGGTACATTGAAACTCCCAACCTTTTGTAACCATAAAGTCTAACCATTGAGCAAGGATACCTTTGGTTACCGTTGTCGGGTGAGAATATCCTTCAACAAACCATGAGCGGTTAATAAACCCCTCACTTCTGCTCAGTGACTCATAGTTTTCGAGAGCATTGTTTAGTTGAATGGCTGATGCTTTATTTGGACATAAGTAGCTAAATTCTAGAACTAACTCTGTTTCGTTGGTGACTCCGTTACTTATTAATGAATCCCAAGTCTCATTGAGCATGTTCAGCTGACTTTCTAAATTCGATTGATAACCACTCAACTCCAATTTCTCCCTGATTGCTAACGCCCAATTAAGTTGTGAGCAACGCTGCCACCTTACCCGAACACTTCACCTTAATCACTAAACCAACTGAAACCGAAAGTGCCAAGCGTTGCGAATCAGCTTGAATTGCTTGTTATGTGCGTCTCACCAGGTGGGATAAACAAGCTTTTCATTTTTATTCATATGATCATCCGACCATCGGATGAGTATTTTTTGTTTTCGAGGTGTTTGCCCATGGATAAAAGCGATAAGCTCAATTGAGCCATGTTTTTCTAGGCATTCGTATGGGAATTTACTTTCTAGCTCTGACTCGTCAACTAAGTGATTGCCGTCAGGAAAAGAAATGGAGACATCTCTAGCCTCTGAACTGCCTTTATTCCATACTTTCAGACGATACTTACCGTTACCAAGCTTGATAATGGAGGCACTTACGTCAGCCTTTCTATCTTCTAGCACTTCATCCGTTTCTTTAGCTAACAACAGTTGATTGAGCTTGTTCTGAGTTTCAACGAGTGAGTCTTGTCTTTTATTAAACTGGATTGTTTTCCAAGTTGCGTAACCCGACAAGCCTAAAGCTAACAATGCTACAACATGACCAAAGTCCATTTACTAGCCTCATTTAATTTTGAAATTCTTACTGCCTTTGAATGCATTCCTGAACATTTTCCTCACTTCTGCTTCGATTTGCTTTTGCGCATCTTTAACAATCTCATTTGTATTTTCTGAGATTAACTCAGAATTTTCATTGATAAGGTCGGTTCTAAGCATCATACGCTCACATCGAGCACAAGTTACCTGTTCATTTTCATCATGCTCTTCAAACGAAAAGTCTGTACAACCACAAGTTGGGCACATCAGACTTACTTCTCTATTCAGGTTATCTAATTTCATATTTCCTCCAAAGCACATAACGCCGCATTAAGGTGTGAGCGACGCTTGGCTATACTTGAGCGAAGCGAAACTGCCAAGCGTTGCGAATCACTCTTAAATGCTTTG
>NZ_BAOG01000125.1 GCF_000400365.1 Vibrio jasicida CAIM 1864 = LMG 25398
CGGCCAGATTAGTAACCTGATACAAAAAATAGCACCTAGTTGCTTTGGGGCTTTTAAGGATAATCTGGCGCGGATATCATCGTGGAGCTGGGAAGCTAGTGCTCCCAACAAGGACTCCGAATACATTAGCGCAAACCAACTCCGTTATTACTTAATTGTAGTTGCAATAACGGGGCGGACCATACATTTTT
>NZ_BAOG01000124.1 GCF_000400365.1 Vibrio jasicida CAIM 1864 = LMG 25398
TCAAAGAGCAGAAAGTGTACTTGTCTCCGGTTGTCGACTTGTTTACTCAAGAGGTGGTTGCTTATAGAGTAGCTAAAAATGCCTGTTTACCGCTTGTCATTGATATGTTGACGGAAGCGATATCAAAGCTTAGACCGAACTCAAAACCAATTATACATAGCGATCAAGGTTGGCAATATCGGCATCGACAATATCAGCAAAAAATCGAAGAGAGTGGGTTAATACAAAGTATGT
>NZ_BAOG01000123.1 GCF_000400365.1 Vibrio jasicida CAIM 1864 = LMG 25398
GGCTTATGTGATTAAGGCGCTGTGCGGTAGCTTTTGTATTGCGTTACTCACACCTTAGCAAGGCGTTAGTTTGCAAGAGGAAAAACGCGCCTATATCGCAAGATCTAGTGGTAAAAGCTTAAAGTCGAAATTGTCATATCGGCACTTAATTTCAGTGTTAACTTGCGTGGTGTAAACTTAAAATTGGTATCGTTTCAACGGTTGATTTGTTCTTTGGTGCGGCGATTTTTGGGTTAACTGAGTTGAACTTTTTTGCTGAGACTCTGCTCGTTGAGTTTGTTGGAATAAAAGCCGATCTACTCGCTGAAGTGACGCTTTCTTTGGTGTGGCAAGTTCCACGTGGTTTCAGTGACTTTGTTGAAAGTCCGCATTGTGAGATTAACTTTCCAAAAGCGCTTTTTGGTGTTGTGAGTTCGTTTTCTGCGGCGTTGTTTGTTCCAAGTGGTTTCATCAAGTAGCCGCTTTGAGACTACGCCTGACTTAAGTGCATCAAAACACATAAAGCTTATTGTTTGCAAAGTTTAAAATAACGTAAAATAAACGCGTTGGGTTTGCAAACTAACAAACTGCTCAAGAGGGATTCGCAACGCGTGGCATTTTTACTATGCGTTGAATTTAGTGATTAAGGTGGTTTGCGGCGGCTTTTGTATTGCGTTGCTCACCCCTTAGCAGGGCGTTATGTGACCGAGTACCCCACGTTTAGTAGACACTTTACTAAGTTAGATCTAGGGTCTAATTGAGAGGTGATTTATGGCTAAACATCGTAATCCAGCGTACACCGAAGAGTTCCGCAAAGAAGCAGTGCGCTTGGCCAGTCTTCCTGGCCGAACGGCTGTCTCCGTTGCCAAGGAGCTGGGCATCAGTGCCCAGCAGATCCGGAACTGGAAGCGCCAGTTCACACGTCTATCTGATAAACAGTTTAACACCTTTTCCGGAGAAGTTTCTCCCTTATTGTTGGTTGCGCTAAAAGTTGAGCCTCAGAATACTTTACTTTTACTATCTGAAAGCCCAGAGTCTTTTGACAAATGGTTAAATGAGCTAGATGGTATGGTGTTCACAGACCATACCTGCAATGAGGCGAATCGGTTAGAAAAGCTAAGAGTTGATTTATTAGCAGCAATGAAATCTTACTCTAGAAAACAGCCGGATAAGCTAAAATCAATGGCTGACGCACTTATTGAAAGGTTGGAGGTTATAAACGTGAGCGTGATAGATTAAGCCAATGCTAGCAGCCAGCTAACAAAGCATTTAAGATTGATTCGCAACGCGTGGCATTTTTACTATGCGTTAGTTTTAGTGACTAAGGTGGTATGCGGCGGCTTCGGTATTGCGTTGCTCACCCCTTAACAAGGCGTTATGTAGCCGAGTAAGTTCGAAGATGTAATTGATAATCATGTAACTGTGCTTTCCTTCTCAAGGTCTTATTTTTAATCAGTTTTTAGTAATGTAGATTTGCTTTAAAAGTGTAGGCTAGTTTGTGTTTAAATGCGGAGGTCTCATGGTTAAACATATTTATCAACAATACAATTCTCTTAAAGAAGGTGAAAAAGAGTATCTTACATTAAACCCTCACCATGCTATAGCAATAAAAGAAGCGAAAGATGTTGCTTTTTTCGAAACAGAATCTCGCTTTGGCATTAATGGACACAATGATAAAGCGATGCATTTCGTCATTGTTTTTGGTCTGCGATGCTAGCTCGTGACATTGGATACAAAAATGCTCTCGAATTTACGACAGCACATGAAGACTTTCCGGAAAACCCAGAAAATGAAAAGGTCATGGATTTACACAATAATAAAGTTGGTATTCGGTTAGGGTTATCAATGGCGAGTAATGATAAACTTGCACATTATTGTTACACTTCATTGCTAGCAGGTCGTCTTAAGGTAATAAAGAAAGAGAAGAAAAAATGAAAAAATTGGTTATGATTTTCTTTATTTTACTTCAAGTATCCTGTTCAGATACAAATGATATACAACTAAGATTAAATGACAGTAGTGTCGATTTTTCTGAAGTTGTCGAAGGTGATTGGAATCGAGTCTGTTTTTTAGGTCCGTACTCCAATAATACTGCTGCTCGTTCTTTGCTGGGATTCGACTGGGATGCTGAGAATCTAAGTAGAATATCAGATTTAGATAGTATTACACTTTTATTATTTGCTAATGATGACGAAGTTATTAAATATAGTGAATTATCAAGGGAAATTGATTTTTCACTTTTTAGTAATACATGTATAAAACGTACTGAGGCAAAATTTAGCATTGGTGTGAATGATGTAGTCAATGTAGGAAGGTAAAAATAAAAGTCACCTTGGTTGTAACACATAACAAATTGCTTAAGATTGATTCGCAACGCGTGGCATTTTCACTATGCGTTGGTTTTAGTAGTTAAGGAGGTATGCGGCAACTTCGGTATTGCGTTGCTCACCCCTTAATAGGGCGTTATGTGACTCTTCTGTTAATTTCATTGATTTGATAACTAGAATAAGATAGGTGAAAGAACTAGATGAAGTTAAATTAAATCTAAAGCGTTCAAAGCAGGCACTTGAAAATTGTTTCCTTATAGATCAACGAAGTACCCTAATATATATGATCTACAAAATATTCCCGGTAGAATATTTATTCTAAGCCATGCTGGAAATTATCACAAAGATGCTCTTGGGTGTTTGATATCAGGTAAAATGTGGGGGGTGTGGCCAAATCTCATTACTATGTAGGTAATAGTAAATCGGTTCTTAAAGAAATTTATGTTGAAATCGTGAGCTATGAAAAATTACCATAAATATATCTAATAAACTGGAGCAGAAATAATGATAAGGAATATGGTAATTCTTATATTGTCCGCTTTTTGTTCAGGGCTGCTGCATGCTAAAACCCCAGAGGTAAGTCTTTTGCATAACTGGATGATAGAAAACTACAAATCTATTGAACCGAACCTTGAAAAAAAAGAAGCTTTGGAAACAATTCCTACACTTTTTTCTTTGGTAGAAATTTGGAAATGTAGAGACGGGGCTATTTCTGGAGAAGTTTCACCTTTATTGATGGTTGCACTAAAAGTTGAGCCTAAGAATACGTTACTTTTATTATCCGAAAGCCCAGAGCCCTTTAACGATTGGCTAAATGAGTTAGAAGGGATGGTGTTTACAGACCTTACTGGTAATGAGGTAGCTCGGTTAGAAAAGTTAAGAATTGATGTATTGGCAACAATGAAATCTTACTCTAGAGAGCAACCGGATAAGTTAAAACCGATGGCTGACGCTCTTATTGAAAAGTTGAAAGCTATAAGAGTGAGCGGAATAGATTAAATCAGTGCTAGCAGCCTGCTAACAAAGCATTTGAGAGTGGCTCGCAGCGCGTCGCATTTTTTATGCGTTTACTTTTTTCTCAACGTGGTTTGTAGAGGTTGTTGTATTATGGCGATCTCACTTTAACAAATCGTATGGCTACTCAAGGGCGTATATATGTCGTTTTGGATTTTAGTTCCACTTTTATTTATTCACCTTGGTTTGGGTGGATTGATTGCTTTTGGTTTGGTTTTTTTGGTTTGCGCAGAGCGCCGAGTTTCAATTTCTAAGTTTAATAATGATGTTTGTGTGGCTTTGTGGTTTGCATATAGCATATCAATATTCGCTAGTGTTGTTTTAGTTTCTTATTACCACTTAACAAATGGTCAGGCTTCTTACTATTTTTGGCTCGCAATGCCTTGGGCTGTATTGGTTGTTCTGATTACGTACTGGAACGCAACAGCCGTCAAAGTTGAAGAGTAAACGATTCAAAATTTATTTATCTAACCACATACGTACCATCCAATAATCTAAGTGATTCCTGCTTCAATGGTGTCCATGTTACATCATTAACGCTTCACAATGTGTCTTCTGGACTAAATTCAAAATTGCATTGACGATATGATTAACTGTAGGATTGTACTCAACCTTTGTTCTTTAAGTTTACAAGGAGTGTTAATGAAAAAGGTCGAACAGTTTGAGTCCAGATTAAAGAAAATAGATGTCTTCCTGACGGTTGTTGTAGCGTTATTTGCTGCTTTTGGTGTATTTTCATCTATAGCATCTGGGATCCAGTTTGGTTTAGGGCTGATTATTTCCGCTTTGATGTTATGGGTGACTAAATTTTTTGTATGCGGTATTTCATATACCTTCATACAAATAGCTAAGAATACGAATCCTAACACTATTGATGAAGACGCCTAATTGATAAGGCTCTTACCATTCATTATGGTATAAACGTTTGCCATAGAGAGTCCACTTCTAAGGAACAACTTATGGAACGAGTTTACAATTGACTTGTACTAATGCAGTCAAATTAGGTACTAAATCATGAGTAATCCGGCTTATAGTGAAAGTATCGCTCATAATTTTAGAATTAACCTCTCGCGGTACCAACTAGGATGAAACATGGATATTTTGATTTTTTGTCTAATCGTAGCGGCTTTCTTACCTTATGTAGCCAAAATACCTGTGGCAATTGCTATGCATAAAGCGGGCGGCTATAACAATAATTACCCTCGCGAGCAGCAAGCTGGCTTGAAAGGATTTGGCGCTAGAGCATTAGCGGCACATCAGAACGCTTTTGAATCTCTGATAGTTTTTGCCTCTGCTGTTCTACTTGCAATATCGACAGGTGCAGTAAATGAGAAGATTCAGCTCTTAGCGTTAGCGCATATCGTTTTTAGAATCGCTTACCATGTTCTTTATTTATTGAACTTCGGTGTTTTACGGTCAATTTCTTGGGCAATCGCGATGGGGAGTGCGTTTGGGATTATGGGGCAGTGTATCTCTGGTTGAGGACAGAGGAGAGTTTATTTCCTTGAAGAAAAACGGCCCGCCAGGGGAGTAGGGCCGTTAAAAGTGCAAAGTTGATTAACGTTCAGGAGTCGCTAATAGTCTAACTGCACTATCTACCGCATTGTCGATACCTTGACGACTTTCCAGTTTACCAGAGCTCGCAGGACCGAGTGCACATGCATACAGAGCAAGCTGCTTATCAAAGGGCAGATCTAACTGCTCATAAAGGTTCTGGCGTATTTTCGCGTGGTGTTCTGGTTCTTGGTTAGCAAGGTTGACAAGCGTGTCATAAATAAGCGTTTTCATATAATTCCTTTTTTATTGCACGGGGTGCATATGTATTGTATGCGATTACAATTCGAAATTCAGAAGCCCCAATCACAGAAAAGTGGTCTGATATAAATTCGTGGTGCGAAGTAATAAAGTCGTTGGTGGGAGTTAAATAACTTGTAAATCATAGTGATAGGAATTCACTCTTCGTAGCTTCGTTGCTTGTTTACAACCGGGAAAGTTGTTCATGTGGTCGAAAAAGCGTAAAGCTAATCTCGGGGTAGCTTTTTGATTCTGGTCGTACAAATTATATGAAATCAATTTGAAGCGTGTCCTACATTAGATAAAAAGCCCGTCGGTGAATTTGACTCTACCGAGAAGTTTACGCAGTTTAAAAGCAATTCTTATTGGTCTTATCGAACAACCTAAAGTCAATCTCTCTGCAACCGATAAAATAGTGTTGAAGTATTGGGTGGCTTTGATGAAAAGGACTTTAACTTGTTATGGGAAAATTCATTGTCATGTGGGCGGTTCTTGTTAGCTTGCCAGCTATAGCAGAACAACCTATTTTGCTTGCTGAGGCAGCAAAAGAACGAACACAGTACGACATTACTTATGATGGAAGTTATTACCAAATTGGCTACCCGAATGGCGATGTTGCTTCTGATATCGGGGTGTGTACCGATGTTATTATTCGTAGCTATAGAAAACTAGGTGTCGATCTCCAAGTCCTTGTTCATGAAGACATGAGAGATAACTTTTCTGCATATCCATCCAAACGAATCTGGGGCTTAACTCGTACTGATAGAAATATTGATCATCGCAGAGTTCCAAATTTACAAATGTTCTTTCAACGTCATGGGGTAGAAATACCTATCTCGAATGATGGTCATAATTTCAAGTCAGGTGACATTGTCACGTGGATGCTCCCTGGGAACCTCCCTCATATTGGTATCGTTGCCGATGACTTATCGACAGACAAACGACGACCTTTGATTGTTCACAATATAGGAGGAGGTGTCGTACTGGAGGATATGTTGTTTGATTATCCTATAACCGGTCATTATCGGTTTGAGCCAAAATAGAAGGAAGTCAACTTTTGGAAAAACATTGTGTCGTATTGGGTGGAGGCGGATGGATGATGGGAGAGCTCCCAAGCCAACTCGACCAATACATTTTGTCACTAGTGGGAAAGAATAACCCTAAAATCTGTTATCTCTCGACCGCCACCGGAGATTCGGAAGAAGTCATCACCCGTTTCCACAATGCTAAGCTGAGCGAACACCTTACACACTTTCCTCTGTTCAAGTTAGAGAAAGGCTGGCGAACCAAGTTGCTAGAGCAAGATGTGATTTACGTTGGCGGTGGCAATACCCGTTCTATGCTGGCTCTATGGAAAGAATGGGGTATCGACGACATTCTCAAAGAGTGTTACAACCGCGGCATCATACTTTGTGGGATGAGTGCAGGCGCCATTTGTTGGTTTGATTATGGGATTACAGACAGCGATCCAGAGGCTTACTCCATCATCAAAGGCATCGGTCTTTTACGAGGTTTAGCATCGGCTCACTTTATTGAGAACGACGAGAAACACGACCTATTCGAGCGCTTTGCTCATAGTCATCTTGATGCGACCTGCTACGGCCTCAGTGATTATGCCGCGCTGCATTTTGTTGATGGTAAGCCAAGCAAAGTCATTTATAGCAGTGAGGACGCACAAATCACAATCCGAAATGGCAATGATGAAATTTCAAAGAGATAGGCCCAGCTTAGGTGCGGTTACTCGATTGTGTAAAAGCGGGAGTAAATGTCTTCTCTTTTGGTTTCGAAGGCACTCAGAGGCGTTACAGTGGCAACAAATTTTGTTGTCTGACAGCTTACGAGTGCTAGGCAACTACCGAGCATCAATAACTATTGGGGAGCGTGTCGCGAAAAGTGCTTTGGACCATAAGCATCAATTTTGGGCTTTGCACGTTGTCGCAACATCAAAACAGTATATAGGGGACTATGATGAGGCGACGAGCGTGTTTATACAAAGCCAAGCGTTTGCCTCTGAGCTGTATTTGAGCTTTAGTTATCAGCATTTGGGCAAGTTGTATGTAGAGCATGGGCGATTGAAAGAGGCAGAATCGCTGTTTAATGCGGCTCTCAACATCAGAAAAAAATACGACAAGCCCCTTCTGAAGGCATCAACGTTAAAGGCGCTGGAAGGATTAAATGCGCTAAGAGAGCACGGAACAAGGAGTGTAGATGAACCGTAAGATTTGGCTTTTTCTAGCCATTGTATTGCTAAGTGGACCTTCCGTGTTACCTATTAGCCTAGAAGTATTCTTTCTCGTTGAGTTAGTTGGTTTTCTAGGAATATGGTCAATCTGTTCCAGCTATTTGCACGCTATCTGTGCTCACCCTTTTACCCGGCGATTTTGGGCATGTTTTTCAAGCCCAGAGCAGCATTTACTTACTCACCTTCAAATAATGGAACTGATACGTTATCCGTCTCTCCTCGTTCATATGTTGCCTTATCGAAGCGTCATCGCGTGGTCCGTCCCTTTATTCGCTGTTGCTCAGTTTCTGACTGGCCTTCGTTTTTAATGTAGAAACTCATCAATAGGCTCTACTGATACTATTGGGGTGGACAATAAGCTGTGATGATGTCGGGTTAAACGTTTTTACGGCAAACAAAAGCGCCATATCGTCATGGCGCTTTCTCTTTTCTATCTCTCGATACTTTTCCTAAAACTAGGCGATAGCTGGCGTCAAACTTGGTTTGTTTCGCTCAACCACGCTGATTGAAATCGCTAAGAACAGAATATCTTTTACAAGGAAAAAGTTCGCGATCAAAACACCGTCGGAAATTTTCCATGTATTTGGTGTCGTAACTAGGAAGCTCAGTGTCGCGAGGAAGATAACGCTTGCAGCGATACCGGACCAGTAGGCTACGGTTGGTTTTTTCAATCCAACCAATAGGCCGAGTGCGACGATGATTTCGGTTAAGCCAATGATATTAGACACGGCTTGAACGGAAATGATGCCATATAGCCAAGACATGGCAGGGTGATTTACCACCAAAGGTTCAATGAGTTTTGCTTCGGTTGGAGTGAATTTATAAATACCTAACCAAATAAGAACAAGGGCAACGCCAAATACGCCAAGGTAATAACCAAATTGTGTCGGTTTTTGGGAAACAGATGATGCATGCATAATAACTTCTCCTATAAAAGCATGTTTTTAAATGACCGACGGTTGAAATATAAAATTCTTGAATTTATGGTTATATAAAATAACGAATATCTATATAGCGAATAATTAAGCAATAAAAGGGTTAGCTTAAATGGAATTTGTCCCTGTCGATTTATCTCTTCACTTGGATTTATGCATCGCGTTTCGCAGAGATGCGTATGAGGTGAGTTTTGGCCATCAGGATGGGTTTGATACCCAAGAAATCACCTCTTGGTTTACGTCGATTGCGAAAGATCCCCAAGCAGGCTTCTTTCATGTCATCAAAGACAATCAAATCGTTGCGCAGTTGGAGTGTCGATATCCAGTTTTAGACGAGGAAGGACGTAAATTCGGTTACATCAATTTGTTCTATTTACTGCCCGAATTCCGTAATCAAGGGCTCGGTAGGCAACTGCAAGATTTTCTACTTAAACTTTTTGCCAATCACGGCTGCGGGTATGCGAGACTGAGGTATATTCCCGGAAATGACGCAGGTGAACGTTTCTATTACAAAAATGGTTGGCGTCCGGTGGGAGAACCAGGTGAACGTGGCCAATTAATGCAGATCGATTTATTGGAGGACGTATGATCATAATTCGTGACTTTCAAGAAGAAGATGCCCCGAAACTTTGGGCACTTTTCTTTAACACGGTCCGAAACGTCAATCGCAGAGATTATACCGAGCAACAAGTGAAGGCTTGGGCGCAAGAGGGATTTGACTCCCAACTGTGGTTAAAGAAGATGGTATCTATCCAGCCGTTTGTCGCTGTGCTAGATGGTGTCATCGTTGGTTATAGCGATGTGCAGCCTAGTGGATTAGTCGACCACTTTTTTTGCCATCATGAATATCAAGGGCAAGGCGTAGGGCGTGCATTGATGACCCATGTACTCGAGCAAGCAAAGGCAAAAGGGCTGACGCGAATCTACTCAGAAGTGAGTGTTACCGCTCGTCCTTTCTATGAGCACATGGGTTTTATTGTTGTAAACGAGCAGCAAATCGAAGTCCGTGGTGCTACGTTAACCAACTATGTAATGGAAAGGCGGTTAGACAAAAAAGATGTGTGATCAATAAATAATCCTCGCTCAATTAGTGAGCTTGAACACAGATACCGCATGTTTTCTGCGGTGAATAAGAGTTCATTGATCTAACACCAGAATTTCTCCTCAAAAGCGCGCGCATAATTTCTCTTCGGAGTGGCGAAAAAGGAAGCCAGTTAAAACAGCTCCTTACGTCAGTTATCTCACGGCAAACCATCTCAGGAAGAGAAGTAGTACTATGCGCCCTTATCTCAAATACATCATCCCAACGGTGATCCCTTTGCTCATTTTGCTGATGCCACTGTCAGCGTTTCCATTCGAAGGCATGACCATCATTCAGCAGCGTGTTATCGCGATATTTTTGCTTGCTGCACTCTGTTGGGTATTTGAACCGATCCCAATTTACGCCACCTCTGTGGTGATCATCGTGCTTGAGTTGTTGCTCGTTTCCAACAAGGGCCTGATTTTCTTTCGGCTTGATGAAGGGGAGCCTCATTTTGGTGAGTTACTGCAATACAGTGACATCATGGCGACGTTTGCTAGCCCAATCATCATGCTGTTCTTAGGGGGATTCTTCCTCGCGATGGCGGCCACCAAGTATCGATTGGACGTCAACTTAGCGCGCGTGCTGCTTAAGCCGTTTGGACAAAACCCGAAATACGTCATGCTGGGTTTAATGCTGATTACTGCAATCTTCTCGATGTTCATGTCGAACACAGCAACGACGGCAATGATGTTGTCCATCTTGACGCCGGTTATCGCGGTGTTTGGCCCGAAAGATCCAGGGCGCATTGCGTTTGCGTTGTGTATCCCAGTCGCGGCAAACATTGGCGGTATTGGTACTCCAATAGGTACACCACCGAACGCGATTGCATTGAAATACCTAGTGGGTGATAACCTTATTACCTTCGGTGAATGGATGGTATTTGGCGTCCCGTTTGTCATTGTGATGATGGCACTAGCATGGTTCCTGATCGATTTTCTCTACAAAGCTGAGACGACCAAAATTGACCTCAACATCAAGAGTAAATTCTTGAAAACACCGAAAGCCATCATTGTGTACATCACGTTTGCAGGCACGATTCTGCTTTGGTTGATGGGCTCGGCGCACGGTATGAACTCATACACGGTGGCTTTAATTCCGGTCGCGGTATTTTCACTGACGGGCATCATCAACAAAGAAGATCTAAAGAAGATTTCTTGGGACGTGCTTTGGTTGGTATCTGGCGGTATTGCGTTGGGTCTTGCACTAGACAAGACAGGTTTGGCGAGGTTGGTGGTTCACAGCATTCCATTTGATGAATTCTCGCCTTATGTGGTGCTGTTTGGCGCTGCGTTTTTGTGTTTGGTTATGGCGAACTTTATGTCTCACACGGCGACGGCCAACTTACTGATGCCAATCATGGCGGCGCTTGGTACCTCAATGGCATCGTTAACACCACTCGGTGGAGAAGTGACGTTGATTCTCGTAGTGACCTTTGCAGCTTCGCTTGGTATGTCTCTGCCAATCAGTACGCCACCAAATGCGTTGGCTCATGCGACAGGGCATGTGCAAACTAATCAAATGGCGCGTGTTGGTGTCGTGTTAGGTGTAGTAGGTGTATTGCTCAGTTTCTTGATGGTGTGGATCCTTCACACCGTTGGACACATTGGTTAAGTCATGTACGAAAGTAAATTAGATACGCTGGTGGAGCGTTATTTCAATCATATCGAGCGTCGCATTACGGTATCGGCAGGCTCGGTATTGATTGAGCAAGACGGCTACAACGAGCGGCTCTACTACGTGCTGTCTGGCGAGCTTGCCGGTTATTTCTCTGAGGATAGCAAAAAGCAGACTCAGGTGTTTGCGGCGTCTAAGGGCGCGTTTATTGGCGTACACAGTTTCTTCTCTGGAACGTGGACTGCCTCTTCGACTGTGATTGCACAAACGGACGTTGAATTAGCGTGGATTGAGCGCAATACGCCAGCGGTAGAAGCACGTAAGTATGGTCCTTTAACTGCACAGTTTATGCCGGTGATGGTCAACGAGCTTTCTCGCCGTCAACGCCGAGCGATGCAAGAAGCGCTGGGTAAAGAGAAGGCATTGCAAAAGCTGCATACCGCAGAGCAAATGACAACACTTGGCCAACTTGCAGCAGGCATCGCCCATGAGCTCAACAATGCCATTGGTGTGGTGAGCAGTAAATCAGAGCGTTTGGAGTCGGTGATCATGGGATTGCTCGAAGAGGTCCATCCAGAGGCAAGCCAGTTCTTCGATTTCGGTTTGATGCAAGGGCAGAAAATCTCATCGAGTGAAGCAAGAACGCGAGGGCGCCATTTTGAGAAGTTCTATGGTTTGCCAAAAGATCTGGCCCGAGAATTAGCTCGCGCTGTGCCAACCGATTATCTCAATGAGCATTGGTTAAAGCGTCCAGAAGAAGCGATTCGTTACTGGCAGATGGGCCGAGACTTGCACGACTTACGCATTGCCTCAAAGCACACCGTTGGCATTGTGAAGTCAGTGAAGCAATTAGGTCGTACCGACATAGACAAAGAAGAAGGGCTCAGAGTTAATGACTCGATAAACCAAGCACTTGCATTGCTACAAAGCGATTTAAGACGTGTAAGTGTGCGTTTTAGTCCGGCTGATTTACCTCTGTTCGTAGGCTCGCAAACCGAACTGGTGCAAATCTGGGTCAACATTTTGAAGAACGCTTGTGACGCGCTAAGAGAGACTGAGTCACCAGCGATTGAGATACAAACGCGGGTAAGCAAGAACAAGATTCTAGTGACTATCACCAACAATGGTCCTGAGATCGACGAAGTTACACGTAGAAAGATTTTCCGACCAAACTTCACCACTAAGAAAGGTGGTCTGTCGTTTGGATTGGGGTTAGGGCTGTCGATAGTGAAACGCATCGTGGCGGGTTATAACGGCTCAACCGCGGTGAAAAGTGACAGTGAAAAAACCATATTTAGAATTAAACTACCGGTAGAGGATGAACATGGACAAGCTTAATTTAATTTGCGTTGATGACCAGCGAGAGGTGTTAAGCGCGGTTCTGCAAGACTTACAGTCGTTAGGCCAATGGCTCAACATTGAAGATTGCGAGTCTGCCGATGAAGTACTTGAATTAATGGATGAGTTAGATGCAGACGGAGAGATGATTGCGCTTATTATTTCTGACCATGTGATGCCAGGTAAAACTGGTGTGGAATTGTTAACAGAAATTTCTAAAGACAGTCGTTTTCTACGCACTCGAAAAGTATTGCTAACCGGGCAGGCGACGCACACGGACACCATCAATGCGATTAACTCTGCGGGTATCGACCGTTACTTCGAAAAACCTTGGCAGGCAGAGCAATTGGTAGAGTGTGTGAGAAACTTGGTGACAAAGTACATCTTCGATATGGGCTTAGACTACACCGAATACCACGAGCACTTAGATCAGAATGTCGTGTTTGACCGCTTGAGATAATCGAATGCTCCTGAGCTGAGTAGGATGTTTAGCTCAGGATGCATTCTCGCGATTTTTAACTGGAGTGATTATTGACTCAAGGTGTATCGACTCGCACTTGCGACAGATAAAGGTTTAGAAAACCAGAAGCCTTGCAGGTAATCGACACCCATCTCAGCAAAAAAATCGCGCATTTTAGCATCTTCAATTCCTTCGATGACCACCTCAATGTTCTGCTCAAAACACATGCTGATCAAGAATTTCAAGTACTCTCGAGACGAACGGTTTGTTAGAGTCTTCCATGCCATTAACTTATCTATCTTGATTTGCGTCATCGGTAAATCGAAGAAGCAATTCAAAGAACTGTAGCCTGCACCAAAATCATCGAGTGAGAGCGCAAATCCGAGTTCACTTAATGTGTTGAGGGGGGCGATAGCCGCTTGGTTATTATCCAGAATAAAGGTTTCTGTTAGTTCGAGAACAATCGCTTTGGGTTCGACGCCTGCCTTATCCGCCATTGCTTTTATCTTGCTCGGAAACTCACTATTGAGAAGCTGTAATACCGACACGTTCACGTTCACACGCACTTGGTTCTGATAACGTTCACGATAGCTTTTAATGAACTTGCAAGCTTTTTCAAAGACTTGGTACCCCAGCTCGACTATCAAGCCTTTATTTTCTGCGACAGGAATAAATTCATCAGGATAGATTTCACCAAACTCTTTACTGCGCCAACGTACCAGAGACTCGAAGCTGACCACTTGTAAATCGGATGCTCGGACAATCGGCTGAAATTTCACGCTCAGTGTTTTCTCTTCAAGTGCGTTTTTCAAACCCTGCTCGATAAAAAAGTAACGGTCCACCGCATGTTGCGTTTTTTGGCTGTATACCGCGATACGGTCTTTGTTTTTCTCGCTGGCATATTGACAGGTGCGCGCGGCCTTGCGGACAATTTCTTCAGCTGAGTGCTCAGGATCGATAGAAGGGTAGAGTCCGATACTGATATTACTGCCCAAATATTGGCCTTCTTCGACTACCGCATCATGATAATTCTGTTTGATGGTTTGTGCATAAGTGTGCAAATCTTCGAGTGGTATTTCATCGAGCACCAAAATAGCGAAATCATCATCATGAACACGGTAAACGGTGCAGTTGGGCGAAGGCAAATGGCTGAGTGTCTGCAATAGTTTCTCGACTAAGCCATCGACCAGCTCACTACCATACTGGTTGAGGTAAGATTTGATTTCTTCTATCTGGATATAAAAAATCGATGCTTGGCAACGGTTTGATTTCACGAGTTCATCGATATTGAGAAGCAGATGTGCACGGTTTGCCATACCGGAAGCGTTGTCATGAAAGGCCACTTGATGAATGTAGCTTTCCATTAGTTTTCGCTCAGAGATATCGCGATGGCTGCCGACCATATAGTGGCCGTGCTCGGTTTCTTTGGTCATCGCAACACCTTCAATCCATACGTATTGTCCGTTGGGTTTACGCAATCGATAGGTAGTGGTGACACGAGTGTTGTCGGTGTTGATATGGGCATCGACACGCTTAGACAGACGCTCCCTGTCTAAAGGGTGCACTAAGTCCAACCATCTATCTAGATTGATACGGCCCGCATTGATGCCAAATTGCTCATAGAATCGCTGGTTATAGAAAGCCATAGTGCCGAACTCATCCATGTAAAAGAGTCCTTCACTAAACACATCGAAGATGTGGATGAAGCGTTGCTCTACGATCTGAAGAAACTCACGATCGTGTTCGGAAATGGTTTGATCAACCTTGTTGGTGGTCAAGATGCTTCCTCCGCAATCCTAGCAGCGTTGAAGATAAATAGATAAGTCGAGCTACACGCTGATGACATTTTGGGCGGTTATCCTTTCACACTGCATACGAAACAAGTCGATTCAGGTTGGTTAGCTGTGATGTTAATGAGCTGACTTCGCTTATGTGGAATAGAAATTATATTAGAGTAATGCGACTAATAATCGGCATTTATAAAACTTAGTCAACAGTAAATACCATTTGTACGAAAGAGTTATTGATTCAACACCCAAATTATCAAAAATCAGACAAGAGATGATGATAAATTGGACTAAGTCCATAAATTAAAAGTGGTTTTTAGGGAGGCGAATGTCTCATATATTGACTTAATACTCATTAATTTTAATTGATAGTGAATTCTTATAACGATGAATGGTCAGATCCCTTATAATGCGTTTGCTAAATAATAGATGTTAACAAGTTTCGCGATATGCAGTACAAACCAGAAGACTCAATAAAAATTTCGATTGCAGATATCGGTATCGGTATGTTCGTTACTGCAATCGAACAAAATAAACGTGTGAACTTGGCCAATGCCGGACGCGTTTCTACTTCGCAAGGTATTAAAAAGCTGCAAGCCAGTGGGGTGAAGTTTGTGTGGGTTGATCAGAAACTTTCTGCTCAGGAGTGCGTGTTCAACCCTGTTGAAGAGGAACATGATGTCACGTTAGCGGCATCTGACGTTATTACAACACCGAAAATTCAGCGCGCGTTTCGTTCCCGAGAAGCCCAGCACAAGCGAGCCAAAAAACTGATTGCAGAAGCGAAAGGTTTAGCTCAAAAACTGCTGAACCAAACCTTTGAAGGCAAGATCATTGAAGTCGACGAAATTGAATCGTGGGCGGATGACATGATCGAAAGCGTATTTATTGATTCTGATGCGCTTCAATGTGTGTCTGCACTGCGGCAAAAAGACTCATATTTGCTTGAGCATTCCGTTAACGTCGCATGTTTGTTGGTATCTTTTGGTAAGCATTTAGGTTTGGATAAAGAAACGCTCAAACAGCTTGCTATCGGCGGGATTATTCATGATGTGGGTAAAATCAAAGTTGATGATGAGGTTTTACATAAGCCAGCACGACTCACACCTGAAGAATTCGAGCATATGAAGTTGCATCAGGTGTTTGCGGGTGAAATTATCGTGGGTGTGAAAGGGCTTGCCGATGTGAGCCGCGATGTATGCTTAATGCATCATGAAAAACTTGATGGTACCGGTTATCCACTAGGTTTATCTGGTGAACAGATCCCAATGCATGGCCGCATGAGCTGTATCGTCGATATTTATGATGCATTGACCGCAGACCGTGTTTACAAAAAGGGCATGAGTTCGGCAGAGGCGTTCAAAATCCTATTGAGTTTGACGCCATTCCACCTTGATCCTGAACTGGTGTACAAATTTATTAACTGCATCGGCGTTTATCCAGTCGGTTCTATTGTTCAGTTAAGTGATGGGCGTGTCGGTATTGTCTGGACATCGAATGAATCTCAAGCTCTGAAACCGATAGTGAAGTGTTTCTACTCTCGCAAATACAAACGCTATATTGATGTGGCAATGGTCGATTTGAAAAACAGCGCCCACACTATCGAAAAAGCAGTGGCGCCTTCGACGTTAGAAGTCGATCCGAAGCCATTCTACGATTAATGTGCAGTCAGTTTGCTTGTTTGTGATGCTTGTTCAATAAGTAATCACTTTACACGATTGCATATTATCAGTATGTTGATTGCATAACTAAACGACTTAACGTGAACGAGAAGATAGATAAATGGAGGCATGTTTGTTGCTCTGGCTTCTCGCTCTGGTTCCTTACTCTGAACGCTTATTGAGGAGTACGATTGGTTTTGAGTTAGTTCAGTTATGAGCAGAATGATGTGGAGCCCTCTACGTGATGTTTCATGGATAGAAACGTTGAGTAAGGCTGTTATCCCACGTGATTCACTCATTTATCCGTACATTGGAAAGGAGCGCCAATGCAACTCGATACTTGGATTTATTACACCCTCGCAATACTTGTCCTGACTGCCTCTCCTGGGCCTAGTTCGCTACTTTGTTTAAGCAAAGGTGTTAGCAGCGGATTTCGCCACGCCTTTATGACGGCACTTGGTAGCTTAGCCGCGATCACCATCATTCTTACTTTGTCTTTTACCGGTCTTGGTGTTGTGATTGCTTCTTCGGAGCTGGTCTTTAACATCATCAAGTGGTGTGGCGCAGCGTATCTTATTTGGCTTGGTATCCAAGCTCTACGATCCAAACAGACGGATTTTTCTCAAGCAAAGTTAGAACAGTCTTCTTCTAGTTATCTCAGCGCGTTTGTAAGTGGTTTTATCGTTGGTGCAAGCAACCCGAAAGCCATTGTATTCTTTACCGCGCTATTTCCTCAATTCATTGACCCTTCTGCATCGCTATTCACTCAATACATGATCTTTGCTAGTACGTTTGTGGTGTTCGAGCTGAGTTGGTTAACCTTCTATGGATTACTCGGTGTGAGGACATCAAACTGGTTATTTGCAAAGGGAAGAGCTAAATTGTTCAACCGTCTTACAGGTGGTGTCTTCATCAGCGCTGGTGTGGCTTTGTCGACCGCGCATCGAAGCTAAATAACCGCGGATTAATCTAAGCTATTAAATCCTAGACTAAATTAGAAAAACCTTATTTCCAAAATGGAAATCGGCGTTTTGGTTTTTTTCATTAGTGGCAAAGACTCTTGGAGCGTAAAATTCAACGCGTCCCCTCAAACGATGATTTGAAATCAACAAATGATTCGAAAGGGCGTATTCGTTGTATTTTCTCCAGGAACATCTTAGATGACTCAAAGCCTTTCTGATCTTCAGCAGCGTTTCCTTGCTATCGCGACCGATAGCAACTTGTCTCCAAAACAGAAATCAAACTTTCTTGCTTTGGAAGCCGAAGCCACAATTCCATATATGACCGTCTCTGACGAGGTAAGCCAAGCGATGCAGCAAGGCGTCATATGTGACATGTTTGAAGGTCACGCGCCGTTTAAGCCGCGCTATGTTTTGCCAGACTACGCAAAATTTCTTTCTCAAGGTTCTGAATACTTGGAGTTAGCTCCAGCAGAAGATTTTGATGATGCGATCAACATGTTGACCATCCTTTACCATCACGTGCCTTCGGTAACCAGCATTCCGGTTTACCTAGGTCAACTTGATGATGTGTTGATGCCTTACGTCGGTGATCTTACTGACGAGCAAATTTACAAAAAACTGAAACACTTCTGGATTATGCTGGATCGCACATTGCCAGATGCGTTTATGCACGTGAACATTGGTCCGACGGACAACATCATTTGCCGCACGATTTTGAAAGTTGACGCCGAGCTAAAACAGATCGCGCCAAACCTAACGTTCATGTACGACGAAGCAGTCACACCAGACGCTTTGTTAAAACAAGCAACACAAAACATTTGTGAGTGCAGCAAGCCACACATCGCGAATTACCCAATGCACGCGAATGCCTACGAAGGTGCTCGCTTTGGTATTGTGAGCTGCTACAACTCTTTGCCATTGGCTGGCGGTTCAAACACGTTAGTGCGTATGAACCTAAAAGAAGCGGCGAATCGTGCAGACAACCGTGAAGATTTCTTTAATAACGTGCTGCCAGAATATCACAGCTTGATGGTTGAGCTGATGGACGCACGCGCGTCACATTTGCATGAAAAATCTGAGTTCTTCAAAGGCTTTCTAACGCAAGAAGGCTTGATCGAAGAATCTCGCTTTGCGCCAATGTATGGCATCTACGGTATGGCAGAAGCAGTGAATGTGTTACTAGAAAAAGAGGGCAGTGCAAGCCGTTACGGCCAAGATGCAACGGCAAACGAGCTCGGTCACGCGATCTCGGCAAAATTGTCTGAATTGGTCGAAAGCACACCAGTGAAGTTTGGTCTAGAGGGCAAAGCACTGCTGCATGCACAAGGCGGTATCAGCCTAGATTTAGATGTAACACCGGGCGTTCGTATTCCTTACGGAAACGAACCAGATCCAGTGTCTTACGTGCAAGCAACGGCAGGTCATCACCAATACTACCGTTCTGGCATCAGTGACATTCTGACTATCGACGAAACAGTGAAATCAAACCCAGAAGCGATGTTCAACCTGTGCAAAGGCGCATTGAATGCTGGATACCGTGAGTTCACGGCAAACGTTGCGTCAAACGACTTGGTTCGCGTAACGGGTTACATGGTCAAACTGTCAGATATCGCAAAGTTCGATGCAGAAGGATCACGTACTAATACGACGTTCCTAGGCGCAGAAGCGGCGAAGAACACCGGTATTTTAGAGCGTTCACCACGTGTGGTGAGCCACGAAATGTCACCGACTTACGCTAAGTAATGGGTGACGGATAAGAATAAGATGACTAGACGTTCGGAAAACCTCTTGGCTAAGGTAACTCGTATCCTTCCGTTCTCTTGTGTTGATGGACCGGGAAACCGTCTAGTCATCTTTCTACAGGGTTGTAACTATCAGTGCATCAATTGCCACAATCCACACACCATCAATCACTGCAATCATTGTGGTGATTGTGTGAGTGAGTGTCCCGCTGGCGCACTGAAGTTCGACGAAAGCAACAACGTTGTTTGGCTTAAAGAGGAGTGCACCCACTGCGACCGTTGTATAGAGATATGTCAGCACCAATCTAATCCTAAAATTTCTGACTACTCTGTGGAGGCAATGCTCGATTTGATACGCAAACAGCGCTTTTTCATTAGCGGTGTTACTGTATCCGGTGGGGAATCTACCTTACAACTCCCTTTCATTATGGCGCTGTTTAAAGGGATCAAACACGATCCTGAATTGCAGCATCTCACTTGTTTCATTGATAGCAATGGTTCTTTATCCACCGTAGGTTGGGAAAGAGTCTTGCCGTACATGGATGGCGCGATGATTGATCTTAAATCGTGGCAAAGCGAAACACACTACTGGTTGGTCGGGCGAGATAACCACCGTGTATTCCAAACCATTCAGTATTTAGCGCAAGCAGGCAAGTTGTACGAAGTGCGTTTGCTTCATATTCCGAGTAAAAGCGATTTAGATACGGAAGTTGCAACGGTAGGGCATTATCTGCAATCTTTGCCAGAATCGGTCAACATTCGTTTGAATGCCTTTCAGCATCACGGTGTGACGGGTGAGGCTCTGGAATGGGAAAAATGTTCCCAAGATGAAATGAAACGCTTCCACGCTCAATTAAGTCAATTTGTCAGCAGACCAATGACCATGCCATCGGTCTACGTGTAGCGCAGTAAAGGTGAACCAGTTTAGAGTTTGTTCACTCTCGGTTTGCGGCATCCACCGAGGGTTTCACAAGCCTTAAGCACTTGTTGTTGTAGCCATCTTAAAGCGGGATCGTTCAGGCTCGCTTTATTCCACACCAAACTATACGCCACTTGTCCGTACTCAAACGGCAAAGGTCTCTCTACCAACCCCTTCGCTTGCAGTGCCATTCGCGCCCAAAGTTTCGAACAAGTGAACAGATAATCAGAGTGGTGGCACATTACCGCTGCCGATCCAAAATCGGCCACGTGCATCGCGACGCTGCGTTTAGCGTAACGCTGAGTTAAGTTCTGCTCAAAGTAAGGTTGGGACAAATCTTTATCGTGAATACCAATGTGTCTCGCACACAAGTAGTTCTCTACTGAAAGTTCTTCTTTCACTAACGGGTTATTGCTGCCCATCAAACAGATCATTTCGTCTTCTAGGATCGTCTGCCAAACCAAATCTTTGTTGTACGTCGGTGGTTGGCTGATGTCGTGCGGCAGAATCATAAAGTCGACTTGCCCACGGATCAGAGAATCAAAACTCATTTGTTCTTTTGCATACACATTGAGTTGTGCGCGGCTCCCCATTTGCTGAGACAAGTCTTGCAGCATGGGTGCGAAAATCTCGAAGGTACTTTCACGCATTGCCAAAGAAAAGCGACCTTCGTAATACGCCGGATTAAACGAGCCTTGGTAAAGCAAACCGTTCATGCTGGAAAGAATGCCATGAACAGAAGGACCGATGTTCAAAGCAAATGGAGTCGGGACTAAGCGAGTGCCATCGCGGTAGAAAAGGTCATCTTTAAGAATGTCGCGCAATTGGCTGAGCGTTTTACTCACGCTGGAAGGGGTCACGCAGAGCTGTTCCGCCGCTTGAGTCACGCTGTGTGTCGTGAGCAGCATGTGCAATACAGTAAGGTGTTTAAGGCTAATGCGTGAGAGTGTTATGTAATCCATTCGCAAGGCTAGGGTCTGTTTATCTTTCGTGGTTGAATTTTGTTCGAGATAAAAGCGTTTTAATCGCGGCGAGTCGATTGAAGCCTAGTGGCTCTAAGTAAAATTGACTCAACAAAGAATAAAACGCTTTTAGCCGAACCCTTTGGGCAGCGTTTGTAGGTGCTTTCTACTGCGTTATCGGCTTATCAGGTAGAATAGCTACATATC
>NZ_BAOG01000122.1 GCF_000400365.1 Vibrio jasicida CAIM 1864 = LMG 25398
GTTGGCAATATCGGCATCGACAATATCAGCAAAAAATCAAAGAGAGTGGGTTAATACAAAGTATGTCGAGAAGAGGTAACTGCTTGGACAATGCTGTTGCAGAAAACTTTTTTGCTTTACTTAAAACAGAGATGTATCACAACCAGAGCTTTGAAGATGCAGATACTCTGATAGAGC
>NZ_BAOG01000121.1 GCF_000400365.1 Vibrio jasicida CAIM 1864 = LMG 25398
TTGCATCACTAAAGCCTTGCAACGTTAACGCCACACTCTTCACCGAATCCGCAACCGACGCGACTTCTGCTGTACCCACCCATTGGGTCTGAGTACCTGCTTGCGCGGTCCAGTTGATCGCCGCGGTACCCAGCGTCGAACCCGTCGGTGTGGTAACGCCTTTGTCGAACGTGGCGGTAACGGTCACGCTCTCACCCGTCGCTGCGTACGTTGGGTTAATCGACGTTTGACCGTCGTCCACCGTCGGCTTGGTTTGCGTCAACGTAAATGTCGTCGTCGCTTCTTTTGCCGGCGCCTCCAAGTCGTTAGTACCGTTCACCGTCACCGTAATGGTGCCGTCTTTAAGACCCGAGACATCGAGCGTCGTGTTCCATTTACCCAATGCAGCCGCTGTCGTGGTTTGCGTGACTTCTTTATTGTCCGTATCGACCGCTTTGATGGTCAATGTGTCTGTGGTTTCGAAGCGTGTGCTATTACCACTGACGCCAACGCTTGCAGCGCCCGTTTCGTTAACATCATTGATATTTTCAACGGTTAAGGTTGGGATCATCGCCAACGCTTTAGCTGATGTGAA
>NZ_BAOG01000120.1 GCF_000400365.1 Vibrio jasicida CAIM 1864 = LMG 25398
CTCTTTAATCAGACAGATACAATTGACAAAGATATAAACCAGAGAGATGATTCGACCGAGATTTAGAGGTATTTAGGATTCAGATGTATACATTTGTTGCTGACAAATTGGATGTGGTTTATTTATCAGCGATACCGGAAAACCACACATTACAGGACTTTGATGTGCCTGAAGAAGAACTCGAAATCCGCGAGATTGTCGAGGTGTGGTACGAGTGTGCATTTTTGCCTGATTTCAATCTCGAGCAAATCGACATCGCAAACAAAGCGGAGCTAGTGGCAACACAAACTCAAGTGGTGAACAACTACACGAGCACCCTCGCTTTCTTACTCAAGAGCAGAGTGTATCGAGCTGCTCTTAACCGCGTGTTGAGTATCTGGACACTCGAACCCTCCGCGAAAACACAACTTGAGTTACTGCTTTTTGCCGAAGAACAAGCAAAGACCAACTGAGCAACACGCAGATAGAAAAAAGCCAGCAACGACGCTGGCTTTTTAGAAGCTATTTATCGGTGTTTATACCAATCACAGTAAGTAGGTTATCAAAGTTAGCGCAGGAAAAACGCTTGAGAACAAGGCTAAAATTTTCGATAAGTAGTGATTCTACAATTAAAATTTTAAACGACGTTATCGAGCGTTTTAACCAGCTAGATTGATCACTTATTTGCTACGATTGGTATTAAACCCATCCATCAAACTGAAGACGTTTTTGTATTCGCTCTACCGCCTCTTTCTGCATTTGTCTCACGCGTTCGTTAGAGACATTCAGTAAGTCCCCGACTTCAGCTAATGTTTTCACGTTATGTTCAAACAAGCCAAAACGATGAATAAGCACTTGCTGTAACTTTACAGGCAATGTGTTAACGACGTGTTCCAGTGCTTGAGTAAAGCAATAGTCTTCGCAATCTTGCTGTGGATCTGTTGTGTATTCACTTTCGCACTGTTCGAGCACAAATGGCGCATGATTAAGGTCGACAGTCGTTGAAACATCGATAAAACCACTCAACGCAACTAACTCATCAACACGCTCTACCTTTACGCCTGAACAATAGGACAACTCTGAAATCGAGATGTCTTTGCTCATGGTTTTGCTCGCATCATGCTTTTTCGACGCAAGGCTATTTATCTCTTTACAAACGTGAGCAGGTAAACGTACCGTGCGACCGTTGTTCATTAATGCCGCTTCAATGTTTTCGCGAATCCACCACACTGCGTAAGTTGAAAAGCGATAACCCGGCTCAGGATCATACTTGTCGATGGCTTTGATCAAGCCAATGTTGCCCTCTTCAATCAAATCAAGCAGCGTGAAGTTGTTGCCAGTACGTTTTAAGTAGCTTTTGGCAATCTTCACCACTAAACGCAAATTAGATTCGATCATCACCTCGCGCGCTTCTTTATCCCCCGCTCGATTGAGTTTGGCATAATGCAGTTCATCTTCTCGAGAGAGTAAATCAATCCCCACGATGTCTTTTAGGTAATGTGCATAAGGATCTTTACCTGCAGAAAGCGTTTCTTTCATTGGCATCTCATCCGTGACACCTCGGGACCTAGCAAAACACTCGTTGTTCATTTCCCCGTCCTTATCAGCCAACTTTACTGGTGTAGCTCTTTGGCTACTTTTCTCCGTGGCTCAATTAATATGCCACCCAACGAATAACATTCGTTTTACGTTGAGTGTAGACAAGGCTTTTTAGCTTTACCAAGAAATTGCATTTAATTTCATATCAACCCTGCACTCAACTGTCAAAGCGTGAGCGGGTTGGCATTTATGGAGCAGCATTCAGTATCGTATTTACATCAGAGTTGATAGAAGAGTTTCACTTACTAACTGCTAAATAAATTCACTTTTAAAACATATATTTAAAAACTGTATTTAATATTAGCAAACAACAAAGTCGCAGGTACTTCGCCAAACAAACTGCCACTGCTACCGTTAAAGCTTTGGATTACCGTGAACAATTGCCAGTCATTAGCGAGGGAGTAGTTACTCGATATCCCAAGGAAATAGGAATGATCGTCGTAGTAACTGGTTGAGAGAGTGACGCGGTTTAGAGGCGTTAAGTCAAAGCTCACATCGGCATACCATGTATTTCGTGTAAAGCTCAACGTTTTTGCATCGAGAGGAAGGTTCAAATACGCCAATGCGCTTGATGCATCTTGCGGCTCAGAGATAAATAACCACGCTGCACGCCCCATCCAGCTGCGTTTGCCGCCAAAGCTGTAATCCGATTCAATACTGGCAACTGTGGTCTTTTTGGTCGGTTCACCCTCAAATTCTGGATCAATGGGGTCAAACCATGTGAGCTCTCCACGAAAACCCGCATCAAACACATCCGTTGCAAAACCAGCACCGAGTAAGTAATCCATCCGAGCTCGCCCTGCAATAAACTGATAATCCCATCCCGATTGATTGGCGAAATAACGCAGTGAGGCACTGTCTTGCCCTGACTGACGAGCTGGTGAAAACACCAAATCTACGCCGTCGGCAAAGCTCAGCTTTCTGCTCAGCATGACCGCATCCGTGCCTGCCCGCTCTTCATAGTCAAAATCGTAAATCGAATACGCATTGTAGATATCGTTTGGATTCCATATCGTATTCATCGACCAATTGATACGAAAGCGCCCTAGTTGCGCTCCCCAGTCATTTTGCTGCCAAGTGAGATATAGACGATCAAGCTGACTGTTAATGACCACATCATCTTCATGCCAGTTTTTGCTCAAATCCATGTAACCAGAATCCAACGCAACCAAATCGGCATAGCCAGGAAAGTCGGTAGAATCGCCCCAAAGTGCTCGATTTCGTAGCCCAACATTCACACGCCAACTAGAGGAAAAACGGTATTCAAAGTTAAGTCGATTGTGTATCAGGTTATCGAACGTATTATCCGTTCCATCAGGAATACTGTAGGTTGCCATGTATTTGATGTAACCATCCAAATCCCATGACTTTTGAGGCTCTAATCCGGGAACAGCAGACAAGGCAGAACCAGCCTGAAGACTGAGCAATGAAAGACTTAACGCCTTAATAAACACTGCATTTACTTTTGTGCAGGGCAAGCAAGTATGTAATCGGAGAGTTTTGGTGCAAGTCGCAGACAAATAGGAAACAGCTCTATGCATGCGACCTCTCTGCGCGATTATCAATATTGCTGAAATCACGCGCTAAACGACCGTCTTCAAACACGATAATCCGGTGAGCACGTTTTATCACACGCGGATCGTGGGTCGAGAAGATAAACGTCGTTCCCTCTTGTTCGCTAAGCTGCTCCATAATGTCGAGCAGCTCAGCGGTGCTTTGGGCGTCTAGATTGGCAGTAGGTTCGTCCGCCATGACAAAACGAGGCTTCGGCGCTAAAGCACGAGCAACCGCAACACGCTGCTGCTGCCCGCCGGACATTTTACCTGGCACCTTATTCATCTGTTCCGCTAACCCTACTTGTTCAAGCAAGGACGTCGCACGTTCACGACACTCTCGCTCAGTTTTACCTTGCAGGTGCATGACGAATTCCACATTCTCAAGCGCGGTTAACACAGGTAACAAACTGTAGTCTTGGAAGATGAAGCCTATATTATCGCGCCGATAGGCAATCAGTTCTTTTTCTGACATCGATGAAATCATGCAACCGTCGATTTCCACTTTGCCAGAGCTTGGGGCATCAATACCGCCAATCATGTTCAGTAACGTCGTTTTACCCGAACCAGATGGCCCCATGATCGCAACAAATTCACCCTGCTTAATCTCTAAGTCTACCGACTGCACTGCGTGCACAGGGTAATCACCATCGGCGTTGTAAATCTTAGTTAGGTTTTCTAGTTTGATGGTCATTAGCTTTTCTCCGCCATGGTATCCACAGGTCGATGCTTCAAAATTTGTCGTGCGGGATACAGGGCTGCGATAAGGCTGGCAACAAAAATCGCGACAATGATCATTTGATATTCCGCTATTGATACCCGTGGATAAAGCAAGGTATCCACGCCATAAGCCCCTAGCCCTTCCGCCATGCCAGCCAGCGACAATCCGGTAACACTTAGCACCTTAAGCATAATTGCACTCCCGAGTAACCCAAGCGCACAACCGCTTAATCCGAGGAACAAGGTTTCGAAAACAATCAACAAGCGTATCTTGTGTTTTTGCATCCCGACAGCCATTAACACACCGAACTCTCGTGTGCGTTCAAACACCGACATCAGCATGATATTGACGATGCCGAGGGTCATCGCCAGCACAAACACCACCAACATCACTTGGTTGGAAACATCCATCGTGCTCATCATGGTAGAGAGCAAAGGTTGGATCTCCTGCCAAGGTCTCACACTGAGCAAGTCTTTACTCTCCGGCGGCAAAATAGAATGAGTGAACGCCAGTAACTGCTTGAGCTCAGCATCGTCATTAGAAGTAAGGAGTATCGCGATTTCGTGCGTGCCACTCAGCCCCGCTACCTTTTCAAGATCCGCTTTTCGGACGTAAACATTCCCGTCATCAAACCCTGTCGATGGTGTTTTGAATATACCTCGAACACGAAACGCCGCCCCTGCAACCTCCCCGTTCACATCAGACAGAGTAAGTACCACTTTGGAGCCAACGCGTAGCTTCAATCGTTCGGCTATCTTGCTCGAAACCAAAATCGGATTTCTACCTTCTTCACTCAGCCATTCCCCGTCGACAATATGTTTCGAGAGTGGCGTGATGTTTTGCTCTTGCTCGATATTAACGCCGTTGATGCGAATACCACGTGTACTGCGCGCCGACGCTATCATGCCATCTGCTAGAAATCGCTCAGAGATGGCTTTCACTTCTCGGTTACTCGCCAACACTTTGGTTATCTTATCCGCATCGGGAATTACATCTTTAAGCTCAGGATTGACCAAATAGGACTTTTGCTGGATCTTCAAATGACTGGTTTGCCAAGAGATGGCGTTCTTGATCATGCTATCGACCAAGCCATTCATGAACCCCATCATGGCAACCACGCCCATCAGGCCAAATACCATGGCTCCGAGCATAATTGAGGTTCTCAACTTGTTGCGCCACAAGTTACGCCAAGCCAACTTAACCAGCATGAGCACCTCCTTTTAGCCCTGCCGCAATGGGCATTCGAAACATGCGAGCCATTGGGTAAAGCAGACATAACAAAAGAATGAACAGCACGACGGCGATTTGATTGAGCAGTAAGTATGGGGCGAGCGAAACGGGCACAATAGGTTCAAAACCACTTTCGCGCATGAGCTTGGCAGCATCGCCGGTAATTTCGATTGGATTAAAGTAGAAATACCCCAACACAGGGGCACTCACGATAAGCCCAATAAGGATGCCAATGACGGACATAAACAGAGACTCTATCGTGAGCAGAAGGACGAGCTTGGAGCGCAACATTCCGGTTGCCAGCATGACGGCGAACTCGCGCTGGCGTTCCAATGTCGTCATCAAGATTGTCGCGAACAAGCCAAAACCAACAATACCGTAGAGAATGTAAATCAAGAAAATGCCGCCCGCTTTATCCAAGGCGATTTGCTGTGCCATTTCAGGCGACAGCTCTTTCCAATCTTTCACGGCTACGTTATCGCCATACTCGGCTTTAAGCTGTTCAACAGTATCAGGTAGATCTCTTAGACTCTCAGTATTTAAAACCCATGCGGTGACTTGGTCATCCAATGAATACAGGTTTTGCGCAGTATCGAGCGGCATGTACACCAACTGAGAATCAAGCTGCTGCAAAGGAAAATGAAGAATGCCCGAGATTTGATACAAACCTGCCGCGGTCTGTCCTCGATAACCGGCACCGTAAAGTACTAATTCATCGCCAACCTTGAGTTGTAAATAATTCGCTAAACCACCACCAACTAGCACTGATTTTTGCCCCGATTGGATGTAGCTTCCCTCAATCAACTTGTCGCTGATATTGGAGTACCGGTCTTCAGCTTCAGACTCAACGCCTAGTACCATCACGCCTTTTGAGCGTTCGTCTTTTGCGGCTAAAGCAAAAGACTCTACCCGAGGCAATACCACATCAATATTGGGATTGTTTTTCGCCGCTGAAATGAAGGTGTTGGTTTGCGGTAAGACATCATCAATGCTGGAAGAGTCACCAAACTCGGGGTTTTGCAGTTGAATCAACCCGGTATAAAACTTGGCGGCATTTTTGATATTGGACGTGTAACTCCCTTCTTGAAACGCTCGCGTAATAAGCGAAAGAAACAGCACCAATGCCAACGCAGACGCCGTCAGTAGTGTCCTGCGCTTTTGTCGCCAGAGGTTTCGCCAAGCCAGTTTCACAAGCATTGATTCGCTTCCTTCCGTTGATATTTGATTATCCGTTTCTTCTTTTAGCCGTTCGCTCACCCAAACTTAGTCGCGCAGCGATTTCATCTGTTGCTGAGAGAAAAAACTGTCATCGATATCAAAATCAAACTGCGCTTGGTGAGTAATGAGTACGGTTTTGTTTTCTGGCTTATCAAGCGGCTGCATTTCCATTCTGGTTGCTAATTTTCTCCCGCCGAGCTCTTTCACGTCATAAGTCGTCATGACGTTTACTCGCTCATCAAACTCATCGTAGAATTCCACTTTGCGCTGCAGGTAGGTGGATTGAGATATCCACAACGTGACTTTGCTCCAAACCACGGGAGCATCGGGCTTAGCAACCGCATCTATCACCCAAACCTTGTCGCCATCAAATGTATCCTCGCCTTTCAATTGATGCTGATAATCGACCACAATGGAAGACTGGTTGATCAAGTCATCGTTGGTGAAGTCTGAGCCCATCCACGACTGGCTCAACATAGATGGCGCAATTTTGATGACGCGTTCAATACTCGGCACCCAATTCCACATTTCGCGCTGGCGTTTCAACGAGGCACTTCCTTTGTCCTTGGCCGGTGCTGTCACTAATACGAGCGATAAATCCGTTCCTTTAGTCCAACTTTTCATTGTCATTGAACGTGTCCAATCAGGCCGAACAATCTCCATTGTTGATTCGCTGTAGCTCGAGTCGCCTCGCATTGCTTGATCTGACTTTTTAACAATGTCGGAGGCACTTTCCGCATGCAAAGAACATGAAGCAGTAACACACAGTAGAGATAATAAGGCTTTATACATGACATACCTCAATGTTAGAAAAACAATGATTTACTAAAAAAATAACAATGAAAACAGTAGGTTCAAATCAGTATAGCAAGCAAGATGGAGGGGGTAGCGAGAGGTGGTTCAAAGTTTTACTGAACCTTACGAAGTAACGGCTCAACGTTAGTTCTATTAATGATCTGAAAAACAGCGCGGTTCTTACCATTGGCCTTACCGCAATACATAAGTTGATCTGCGTCTTGTAAACTTAATTTTGCATCGAATGTTGGATAGAAAGCGCATCCTAGGCTGACACTAACGTGCATAGTTTTTCCATCTAGCAATATGGGAAAATCGTTTATCCGAGCACAAATTTCCCTAGCAAGCACTTCTGCTTCTTCCGCGGAGAGTGCTGCTGTCACCAAAGCGAATTCTTCACCACCAATACGAGCAAGCGTCATGCGCTCATCAATAACGGATTGCGCGGTATTCGCAACCGCGACGATCGCTTTGTCCCCAACTAGGTGACCAAACTGGTCGTTAATCGACTTAAAGTCATCGATATCAAACACCATCACAGTCAAGTTGCTGCGAATGGCGCTCAGCGTAGAAAGTTGCTCTATCAAATGACGGCGGTTGTAGAGCTTTGTCAAAGGATCAGTCAGGGTCAATTCGAATAATTGTTGGTTGGCGAGCGTTAACTGCCGAGTTCGTAACTCGACAGTTCGTTTTAATGAAAAGATATGAAACATTGCAGCGATGATAAGAGCAAAAACGGCAACGGGGACAAGGTAAGTGGGGTATACGGTTTTCACATGTATCCAGCGGCTTAAGATGCGATCTTTATCCGTTTCTAGCACTCGTTCAAAGGCATGTGAAATTTTTGCAATGGACATAGGGCTGCCAACACCTGCTGCAATTCTTAAGTCTTTACTATAAAGATGCAACGCAGGAACGAATGTCAGGCCCCCTGGCACGGTTGCCATGTAAAAATTAGTGACTTGCATATCAGCTACGAATAGGAAAATTTTCTTCTCTGCCGCGGCACGCAGCATCGCATCATTATTTGCATAAAGGGTGAGTGTTGCTTTCGGGTATCTTTGCCGTACAAAGAACTCTTCGTAGCCACCTTTTACGATGCCCACTTCCATTGCCGAGTCGCCCTTAAGCACCGCATTGATTTCAAGGCCCAGTATGTCCTTGTTGATATACAGTTGGGTATCAATTGGCATGATCACCGAGCCAAAGTCTAAATAGGTATCCCTCTCTCGTGAATAAATCAACCCAGCATGAATATCAGCCTTGCCCTCTTTCACGGCTTGTAACGATGCTTCCCAGTCTAAGAGTAGAAATTCTACGTGTAGATGATTTCGAGCTGCAAATTCTTTCCAAAAGTCGATAAGAATGCCTTGAGGTTCACCATCTGGCGTTAGGTAAGAAAAAGGTTTCCACGCTTTAGAATTGGCGACAACAAGTGTATCTTGCTGCGAATCATGGCTATAACAAGCAGCACTGTACAACACCGTCATCACCAGCGTTAAAAAGAGCAGCTTTGTGCTTTTCCAACCATAAGAACTATAACGTATGAGGTACATACAAACTTTCGCCAACCTTAGGTTCATCTCGTCTAAGACTTCAATCGAACCTAAGATATAGCAGAGACTTATCAAACTGGTAGAACACCTTATTGATATGAATCTAAATTAATACATATTTTCTCAAAAATGATACTTTTTAGCTATTCGTTACTGCCAATTGATAAGCCTTTGTGATGAATTTTATATCGAGAATAGTATGGTAGAACTCAAACGTTTGCTTAGAATTTTTATGCAGCAGCGAAAACACCTGACATAGCCCACAAAAAAACATAAAAAATGTAATGATTATTCGCTCGATAACTGTGGTTTTTGTTAACTTACGCGCAATTTTTTTGTGACCCGAATTTTTCGCTTTCGCTATGCCTTCTCAATATAGAATTAACAAAATCGTCGAAATTGGCGATACATTGCACCGCAGTGGTTGCGCACCATACAAGGTAGAGAAGTACACTCAACACTATGCTCAAAAGCATGGCGTCGATGTGATGATCCAAGCGACACCGACTGCGATCAACTATCAATTTCCCGATGACAACAACGCTGTGGTTCTTAAGCGCCTAAAACCTGCCTCTATTAATCTAAGCTTGTTAGCGAACACCATTATTCGGATCAACCAACCGAGTAGCGACCCCGTTCCTGAACCTGCGGGCTATCCGCCTTGGGTCATTGCGCTTGCGAACATGGGCATACCGCCAGCGTATTTAATGTTAGTTGGTAGCACATTAGAAGCGGTTGGTTTTGCATTTTTACTCGGTTTTATGGTGTGGGGCTGTCAGCAGGTCTGTCGGGCTCGACGAGCAATAGCCGTCGAGTTCATCGCCGCCCTATTTACAGGCATCATCGTTGCCTATCTTTCCAGCACAGGTTTACCTATACCCGTTTGGGCATTGTGCATCGCGACTATTGTCTTATTTGTGCCGGGACTATCTATCGCCAACTCACTTGAATGTTTAGCATTTAATGATTTGGTTTCCGGAACGAGTTTACTCGGACAATGCGCACTCACATTGATCAAACTGTTTGTCGGCATCACTATGGGTCTCAATATTGGCGAGGCGATTTGGGGGCAAGCCCAGTCCATCGCGTATACCAACGAGATCCCGATTTGGATGCACATCAGCGGCTTATTTTTAATCTCTGCTTGTTTGGGTGTGATTTTTAATGCCCGTCTGATCGATATTCTATTGGGCTTACCCGTTGCTATGCTCGGGATGTGGGGACCTTTCTACCTTGGATTTGAAAGTGGTTGGGTGGTAGGCACATGGGTAACAACCGTGTTGATCACGTTGTACGGTACATGGATAGCGAAAAAGATGGAGTTAACGGGGTCCATTTACATTGTCCAAGGCATCATCATTTTGGTTCCAGGCAGTCGCGTGTTGGTTAGCGCAAGTCAATCTGTGTTTGAACAATCAATTCTACCAATACCAAGTATTGGTCTTTCTGCCCTGTTTATGTTCTCGGCCATCGTTGCTGGACAAATCACCGCTTACTCTATCTACTCGCCAAAAATTGAACGCTAGCCAACATCGATTCTTCAGCCATGAAAAAAGCCCTATTCAAAATCCACTGTAGTGAAAACTTTGAATAGGGCTCTTTGCCTCTATGTTTCGCTTTTCTGTTAAAACTGCCTTTCCCTTTCTTTGCTTTTACTACTCGAGTTTTGAATAGTTGGCTGGTTATTACTGCTTTTAGTGCGTTATCTTTGATTTCGCCTCGGCCGAATTCGGTATCTTGATGACATTCATTCAGCTGAGGAGTCGGTTTTTTCGTTGCCATAAGTCCTCCGCAATGGTCGAACCAGATTGGACAATAATTTTCGAAAATAGTCAAATTTGTAGAATTAAATTCATTTTATTCTTCAAAAACTTCACAACAACGTCATTTATTTGAAATTTCATCAAAAATACAGTGGTTAAAAAGTGACTAAATACAAATATTTGCCCTATAAGCACCAATATATGTTGACTCTGCCTGTATTTAACCTAGACTCTCTCACGGCTAGAAAGAAAGTTCTTTGTTTTCACATTTCGTTGGATTACTCGTAATTCCCCCGTCCTGTGGTACGCAATAGCAATTTATTTTTCCACGCTATAAGCGCCGTATTAGGCGAAGATTTACATAAATTAGATATTTAGGAAATAGACATGTCTAACAAAGCTACTGGTACAGTTAAGTGGTTCAACGAAACTAAAGGCTTCGGCTTCATCCAACAAGAAAACGGTCCTGACGTTTTCGCTCACTTCTCTGCAATCCAAGGTGACGGCTTCCGTACTCTTGTTGAAGGCCAGAAAGTAGAATTCGAAATCACTCAAGGTCAAAAAGGTCCACAAGCTGAGAAAATCACTCTAGTTTAATCCTTTAAGATTTTGATATGGTAGCCAGCTCTAAGCTGGCTATTTTTTTGCCCTTAATTTATTGATACCCCTTATGGCTTTAAAACCGACAATTTACAAGTTTCGTATCGCAATCTCCGATATGAACAACGACCACTACGACTCTAAGAACCTAACCATCGCCCTTCATCCTTCAGAGAAACCACAACGCATGCTCGCGCGTATTTTGGCTTTCTGTCTTAATGCAAAAGATGATTTAGAGTTCACGAAAGGTCTTTCAACAACTGAAGAACCGGATTTGTGGCGGGTGGAAGACGATCAGAGCATCACGCACTGGATCGAAATTGGTGAACCAGAACCGGACCGCATCAAGAAAGCAACCCGCTTAGCAAAACGTGTAAAAGTGTATACCTACAACACAAAAGCATCCGTTTGGTGGGACAAGATGGCAGGCAAATTTGGCATGCTTCCTGTTGATGTGGCAAGTTTGGATTACGACGCTATCGACTTGATTTCACAACACCTTGACCGCGGCACTAGCCTTTCTGTTATGATTACCGGCACCTCAATTTTCGTTGATATAAACGAACAACACGTCGAAGTGACGGTGAAGGAATTACAAAGTAATGACACCTCTTAATGAACTGATCCAAGAAATGGGGTTCAGAAACATCCCTTTCGTTAACGAGCATAAAGCCGCGAGACGACGTTGGACCAAAGAACAAGCCCCATTGTTCATTAGAGTATGTGAAAACAAGCCTGAAACGGCGCCTGCCCTGCATTTACTCGGCCTTTTGACCAAGTCTCATATTGAAGCCAGCGCACTGTACGAGCAGCATTCCACGTCTTCTCAACATATGCAGAAAGCGCTGAGTGATACCTTAGGCGATGAGCATGCAGACAAGTTTACTAATCAGTCCGCAGAAGACTTAATACTCATCACTCACTTATGGCTGTATACGCAAGGCTACTTAAACATGGATTTTAGTCTTGCTCATGATCATGCAGAACAAACTCAAGAAAGCCTTCAGCACGAACTCGTAATTAAACGTATGGATCTCGATGCTTTCCGTACCGACTTAATGCAGAGCTTCTACCTTGGTAAAGAAGCAACCCCAGCCAAATCGAATGGATTATTTGGTTGGTTAAGGCAACTCTTTTCCTCATAAAAAACATGGTTTTGTCAAAACCCGACACCTGCTAGACTACGCCCTACATACATGCAACGATTTCTTAACTATTGAGCTCGTTGCATGCTCGTAAAGGACACTCATCCATTGAACATCAAGGGATCATTATGACGTTTATCCGTTGGATTTTGGGAAAAATCATTTTACTTCTCAATGCTGTATTCTCTCCTCGTGGCGTTAAACGTAGCGAAGAAGCTCAAAAAAGTGTTGACGAAAAAGCCACACATTACGCGCTATACCAATTTGAAGCCTGTCCTTTTTGCGTAAAAGTTCGTCGAGCGATGAAACGCCAGTCAGTAAACATCGAATTGCGTGACGCAAAAAATGACTCAGTACATCGTGAAGCACTGGAGCAAGGTGGCGGTCGCGTTAAAGTACCGTGTCTTCGTATTGAAAAAGATGGCGAGACACAATGGCTTTACGAATCTTCAGACATCGTGACATACATTGAAAAAGAATTTGCCTAGTTCCCCCTAAGAACATTGGCGGATGTAGAAGAGGCACCTATTGGTGCCTCTTTTCTTTGATGCGAAAACATTATTCTGTTTACTGATCCACAATCAACATTAGTTCTACTCGACGGTTACAAGCTTTACCAGTTGACGTCGCGTTGCTGCATTGTGGTACGTATTCTCCAAAGCCACGAGAAAACACGCGCTGGCGCGGTAAACTCGTCGCCAACAATTGCTTCTCGACTTCACGAGCTCGCTTTTCTGACAAACTGTCGTTGAAACTTGCAGCACCTGTACTGTCCGCATGGCCATCAATCACGACATCGACATCCGTTCTGCCTGATAAATAATGACCTAGGTTACGAATCCAATCTTGAGATTGCGAAGAGAGCTTCGCTGAGCCAGTTTGGAAATGAACCTGCTCTTTCAACCGAATCATAAGATGCTCGCCACTGATGGTTTCGTGGGCGATTTGATGCCTATTTAAAAACATCTCCAGTGACATCACGCCCTGTGGCTTTTTTCCCATCGAACTCGTCGCTTGTGTAGTCTGTCTCGGTGCAGAAACATAAGAAGTAGGTGCGTAACCCCACTCTGGATGTCTTAGCTCTGAATTTGTTCGAGGGGCGGTATCAAGAATGTTCCCCCCTGGGACCATGTTAGGATCCATGCTGGTGCATCCGGCTAACATACCGCATGCAACTAAAAACCAATGCTTCATACTGTTACCAACGTAGAATGAATTCCTGCTCACTGTGTCGGCTCAAAATGTCCAAACTTTAGTGCTTTCGTTTTTCTAATCTATTTTCCAAGCACCTATCGTGCCAATGTTTTCTTTTACTCGACAATTTATCGGTGTTTCCAAAGGTTTAACCGCCTATCCCATCATATGCACATCACTAAGTTGCGACCAAATTTTATGAGCTAACATCCGCTAACACGATTTAGGGCAACAAACCACGCGCCATAACTATGTTTTGACTAAACTTTCTTCGATTGTCTCACTTTAGTGTAACAAGCCGTTTTAATGGTTTTCGTTGATAACGTTAACCGATAAACTATCGATAACTTTACAATCTAGAGCGTCACCCATGTTTAAAACCATTTCTAAAGGCGTTGTCCTTTTTGCCGCAGTAGCGGCACTTGCTGCTTGTGATAACGGCAATTCTCAGCCACAACAAGGTAAACAATACGAAGTACTGCCAACATCATTGACGGAATATGACCTAGCCCCACTGACGGAAGTCTTCTCTCTCAACTGTGGTCACTGCCGTACAATGGAAACCTTTGTTCCTCAAATCGAATCACTCACTGAACAGAAAGTGCAAAAAATGCATGTGACGTTCAATGAAAGCGCGCAAATCAGTGCCATCATCTTCTACACAGCGGTTATGCAATTAGATGGCACACCAGACAAAGCATTCATGGAAGAATTGTTTGCAGCAGTCCAAATGGGGTCAGAAGCGACGACTGATGAGCGTCAAGCAGCAGTAGAGAAAGTATTTGAATCTCGTAATTTAATTAGCCCATACCAATTGGACGAAGCTCAACAAGCTGAGCTGTTTAAGTTCATTACAAAGGCAGAAGAAATCACAACTCGTGGTCAGATTAACTCAGTACCTGCCTTTATCGTAAACGGCAAATACCAAGTGATCACTGGTGGTCATGAAACCGTTGAAGCAATGGCAGACACCATCAACTATCTGCTAAAACAACCAAAATAAGACAAGGAGCAATTGTGTCTAAATTTCTGTTTCCTCTTATCATTTTCATCCTAGCTGGCTTTTTTATTTACCGCACTTGGACAAACCATAAAGTCGCAGATGAAAACTTTGCAAAAGGCCAAGCGTTCTTGCTAGAAAACAGCAAAGCCGAAGGCGTCATTACAACAGAAAGTGGCCTACAGTACTTAGTACTAGAAAAAGGCACTGGTGAAGTCCACCCAACAGCGAACAGCAAAGTAAAAGTACACTATCACGGTACACTTATCGACGGTACGGTATTCGATAGCTCAGTAAATCGTGGCGAGCCGATCTCATTTGGTCTTAACCAAGTGATCAAGGGTTGGCAAGAAGGTTTACAGTACATGGTTGTTGGCGAAAAAATCCGCCTGTTCGTGCCAAGTACACTAGGTTACGGGAAAAGTGGCTCAGGCCCAATCCCACCAGCGAGCGTCTTGATTTTCGACGTGGAGCTATTGGATATCCAATAACCTCTCCATAAACTAAAAAACGCCGCGATAATCGCGGCGTTTTTGTTTTATTGGTTTAGCTTATGAACTCAACATCCAATCGTAGTCAGTATGCAATCAAACTTACCGTCATCTCATCTTCATACTGCCCAGCGGTGGCTCCGGGTACGGCTTTGTTTTCAAAAGCCATGTTGAATCGAGTTTGATTACCACGTCGAGTATTTAAAAATATAGGGCTATCTAAGTCGATATTCTGCCCTTGCAACGAAGTGGTATAAGGGACCTTGTGAGTGGGTTTCCTTGTATTAACAAGATGGCCGTTATTCAATGAATTTAGCTCGAGTTTAACCGATGCATTGCTAATCACAATTATATCCAACGCTCTATGATTTTGGTTAGTCAGGTTCCCCATATCCACGGTGATTCTCGCCCCCGATACGGAAATGCGAGAGCTAGACTTAGCTTCAATCCTAGCACGAACGAAAGGCTTTATGGTGTAATCAAGGCTGGCATTTTTGACGACTGCGTCCACTTGCTTACCAAACAGAGACAGTTCAAAATCAGCTCGATAGTTCCCAGGCTGCATGATTTTACCCTCTGGCACTTGCACCCAAAAATCGACCTGTTTGCCACCACGGTTTGGTAATAAAAAATCACCTTGAGGAGTTCTATTTAAGCTTTTTCTTTGTGCGTTCAAAACTGTCGAATTCACCTTACCTTGAGGCCCTGTAACAACCTGCTGCCAACCATTTGATGGTTTGATGGCAATACCATTTACACAGTTGACCAAGCGGTTATCTAATTCGACTTTACCTTGAAACCACAGGGTGTCAGGTTGCGCCACTTTCAGTTTATACGGCACATCATTGATACTCACTTGAAACGAACCCTCACACTGAGCTTCATTGATATCACTTGCCACCACTGATGAAGTAAAAGCGGTCACAAGCAACATTCCTGCGATTGTTAAGACATCACTGCAACTTATCGTGTTCATCCTATTCACCCTTTCCTTAGCAGTACAATGCACTTGATTACTTGTCATTACTCAGCACCACTTTGATTTCGCCCAAATTAATCAAGCTCGAATCAGATTCCGGAATAGTGATAATGATTGGCTGGGTGCTCAAACCGTAAAGTTGAACCAAGTATTTACCGGGACTCAGTCCTTGAATGAAGAAACGCCCTTGTTTGTTTGTGAAAAACTCAATTTGTTCATCATCAACCAACACACGCCCTTGTCGGTACTCGATAGGTTCACCGCTAAGACGCTTCAAATAACCACTCGCGGTGTATGACGCATCGGAACCTATCGTCAACAAATATCCGGTAGCTGCCGCAGGCATTAGCTCAAGTTTGCCATCCCCCCAGTCATAACCAACGGGAGAATCCATCACGTTATAATCCATCGAATAACGAGCATAAGGTTGCGAGATAGAGACCAGACCATCAATGCTTTGGGTTGCTATCGCTGTCGGCCTTCCTTGGGAGTCTACATCTAGATTCGCTGTCGCTTCCCCCAGTGTTGAGTGTACCTCTGCAACGACAAATGGCCCACTGGTTGCACGCCCCCACCCCCAGTCGCCGTCAACCATACCAATTGCTGTCGCTAAGCGTACTGAAGCTTGGTATTGCTCGGAATCTTCTTTTCTCACCACATCACGGCTCACTTCAGACTCGGCTCTGAATCGGTTTGCGGTGTAGCTAAGTTGAGCTCGTTGGGTATCACGAAACTCATCCCGCTCAGCTTCAATTCTCACTCCGTAATCACCGACATAGTTCAAACCTTCATTACTAAAATACGCTCGGCTTCGTTCATTCTCACTGTTGTAAGAGAGACCTATACGATTTCCATGCTCATCCGAATACCAATTGTATTCAAAGGTAAACAAGAACCGCGTATCCGGTTCGTTATAACGCTCGGATTCTTCGTATTCGGTACCAGCCCCTACGGTAAAACCACCATGCCGCCAATTGAGCAACACAGAACCTCTCAACTCATCGTCATCCGGCGGAAGTTGCGTGACACGCCCCGTTAAGGTCAGATCTAAATCACTATTGATTTGCCAAAAATAATTCGCGAGATACTGCGTATATGAGTTACCCTCTTGAGACTCTTGCCAAGGCTTACTTTGAAAGTCATCCGATTTTTCAATTGCAAAACGTAAGTTCGGCGACTGGCTTTCGCCACTGCCAAAAATACTATTCTCGTAGTCAAGAGATGTTATCCACCCATCTTCGTCTGAACTTGCAGAGCTGAATGAATAACGCGCGGTGACATTACCGACTGCACTCTTAAATGTCGTCAATGCACCCCAAATTGCCCCTTCTTGGGCATACAAACCGTTGACTCCTGTCGTCAACCAATCGGTAACACCATATTCGATATAGCCTGTTGCCACCCATTCGTCTTGATACTCAACTTGACGATTGTCATAGATGATTGGTTGCCCAACGGAAAAAGAGTAATCAATCAGACCTTTTTTCAACAGCTTAGCGTTATAAAATTGAGTAAAGCGTAATACTTCCTGCTTACCAGAAACATAGTTAACGACAACCGTAATATCATTCGCACCGTTATCTAAAATCAGATTCTTAAGGTTGTAGCGCCCCGGCTCTAATCGCCCACCAGAAATTCGCTCACCGTTGACATAAACTTCCACTTCGGCAGATTCAAGCAGGACAAGCTGCTGGCTGCTCTCTGGGCTTGTCTCACGATCCGGCTGCAAGTCTGCATATCGACTCTCAACAGAAAAACCGCCCAGTAACATTCCATAAATATGCCCGGACTCACCGCTGATCACATCGCCGACAGATGTGCGCATTGGTAGGTTAGGTTTGTCATAAAAAGCAATCCACTCACCTCGGGAAAAATTTGTTGTTTCGTTATCCACTTCGAGGTAATTGGCGAAAAGAAAGTTAACACCATTAGCACCACCGATGTTGCCTTGTGACAGCCAATCCAGCGAAGTGTCCCAAGTCTCAACGCTCTCTTGCCAATAATTGTTATAGGCAAAACTAAAACTATTTAACCAGCTTAGCGAGCCACTTTCGGAGGGAACAAAATCGGGGTAACTAGACGATAGATTTATATCTTGCTCGCTAAGGATTTGCGCAGAGAGGCGGACGTCAATAAACAATGATTCAGTGTTGAGAGTGGCTTCTATACCACGCTCAGCGAGCGTTGCGACATCAACGAATGTTGATGATTCTGAGCCAAAAAACTGCTGCCACCATTCTGGGCTCACTCGCGGCCCAAGCAAATTTTGAAGCACATCAACAGATACGCGTTCTAGAGTCATACCGTGTATTTCAACAGGGAGATCGCCAAGCTGATTTTGCTCATATACTAGGGGCAAAGAGAGGCTGTAAGAGCTTCCCCATACAGCCCCAGAAATAAGGACAGCGATCGATACGACGAATGCGCGCCACATTGTAACCTTCCGTGTATATCAGTGACGTTATAAAAACTGGGGGGTCGTTAGTTCACAAGAAGTGACTCGACGTTCACCAGAACTTTCTGATTTGGTACGAGATATTGCATCGGCAGAACCGGTTCTAATTGTTCCCAGTCCCAACGCTTAGTCTGACCTTGCCAATCAACCGAATAAGTGTGTTTGTTTAGCTCAATAACACTTGAACCTGTATTGCTAATTTTCAGGTTCGGCTTCTTGCCATTGGACACAATGATTTCGCTAGAATAATGGTCTTGCGCATCTTGTGGAGACACAAATACAAGCGCTCCGATTCGGAACAACATCTGTATGGCATCTTTCTCAACTTCATTCGCTTTGAGTGGCAATTGGCTCACGATCAAGCGATAGGATTCTGCCACACCCTTAGGTGCACCAATATATTGCACTTTAATGGTCTGAGATTTCCCCGGTTGAATAAGAACTTGCGGTGGAAAGATCATCAAGTCACCGGTTTCAAGAAGCGACTCTTCATTGTTGAATTCGACCAATCGCTTAACACCAGTCACTTCGATAGGCAGAGGAGCAAGAGAGGTATTGGTTACCTTAAAAAATACCGTCGTCTCTTTCCCTGAATCGGAAAGAAATTGCACCATAGGAAAAAGCTCAAAAGCCAACACTTGGGCTGGCATGTAAATCAAGATAAGAAATAATATTCGAAGTGTTTTCATACAACATAATGGCTGAGGGATGGGCAGAGCCTCCCTCAGCACATTCCTTTCTACATGTGGAATAGAGTCACATACATCGCGCCGCTGTATTCACCCCAACGCGCACCAGCTTGAGGTTTAGAGGTAATTGAAAGCTTGTGCTCATCAGTCATCGTTTTATCTAGGTTGTTACTAATTTCAACAACTTGATGGATACGAGCAACGGTAGTGTCAATCCCTTTGTCTTTTAGCTTAGTTTCACCATTGAAGCTGTACTCCATTGGAATTTCATCTTCATTACTGTTGGTAAAACCGAACGGGTCAACTTGGACAATGCCTTTAGTACCGTATGAGTTGCACCATGTTTTAAAGCCAAATTCTTTGGTGTCAGATGATTTGGTCAAGTCGAAATTAATGACGTCCAAATTGCCGTAAGTCATCATTTCACAACGCTTAGGCACTTCACCTTTGAACTTGACATAAAAGTCTGCACGACCTTCGTCAGACCCAACGACCCAAGGGTTCGCAATGGCACCAGCCGATAAAAGTAACGCCATTGCTGCAAAACCTGCTAAACGTTTCATGATTGTTCTCCTTTACATTTATTCCTGCGGTTTAGACCAAAAGTTGAATTAAGTAGACGAGATAAATGTACGCCTTATTAACTTTTTTCCTATCGGTCATCTGACCAGCAATAATGAAATAAAGAATGAGGAAAGTATCATAAAAAAATAAAATTGATTTAGAACAATAAAAACAACAATTACTCCATCATTAAAGCACCAAGCTGATTACGACTCTGCTTCCCTGTTTTACATAAAATATGTGATACATGAGTTTTAACTGTGCTTAAACTTACGTTCATTTGAACCGCAATTTCCTTATTAGAATAACCTTGAACTAAATATAAGAATACTTTTTGCTCTTTCCCCGACAACTCATATTTCGTACCAAGAACTTCCATGGACAGGCCAGTATTTGATTGCCCTCTTACGATGTTTCTCAAGGAATAAGACATTGCCTCTCGACTAAACCAAAGCTGACCAGAGGTAACCATCCTTGTGGCTTTATGGAGAAGTTCTAACGTCATATCTGACTCAAGCAAGCCACACCACCCCAAAGAAATCAGCCCCTTAACACCTTCTAAGTCTTGTTGATTTGCATTCACAAGTATCCAAGCCCCTCCACGTGTAATTGGAGAAATTAAATGAAGAGATGGATTTCCTAGCGTAGAACGATCATAAATAACCAGATCATTTTCACTCAATCCCCAAAGTTTATTGACAGAAGTTTCAATAAAAAATGTATAAGCTTTAAAACTGTGTGAAAGACCCGCAATAACCAACTCAGACCACTCAGGATTTTCTGAAACAACAAAAACCTTTTGTGAGATCTTCATAATGCATCCTTTTAAGGATTGTAATAATTAAAAATAACAATTATAGAGAGTCTGAGTATATTACTTTATTATCAGATTGATATTTTGACTATCTTCACAATACAGTTTTTATTTATCTGGGTTGAATTTCGAAAACAGAAAATAAAAATTAAAACAAAAACGCCGCGATTATCGCGGCGTTTTTTCTATCAGATAAAGCTATACCCAAGTAATCTCAAAGTGATTAGCTGTATTAAGCTTTCGGGTAAAATACCAGTTTATCCCCTTCCACCATGACACAATCCATGTCCGCGGCATGAGCGGCTTTTTTGCCAAGCTCGGTATCTTCAAATACCACACACTCTTTCGCGTTTAAGCCAAGCTGTTTTGCTGCCATCAGAAAAGTGTCTGGGAAGGGTTTGTGATTTTCTACGTCAGTAGCCGTCACGACTGCGTTTAGCTTCTTCAAGATACCCGCTTTCGTCAGTAATCGCAGTGCACTGTCACGTTGACTGCCAGTCCCAACCGCGATCTTCTTTTCGCCAAAGTATTGGTCAAGAACCGTATTGGTGCAGGAAATGATTTCGCCATGCAGTTCCATCTCTGCAAAGGTTTCCATCTTGAAACGAGAGACAGTTTCAGGATCGAGAGACAAACCATGCTCACGGTTCACTTCACCTACAATTTTGAAGCTTGGCATTCCACCTAAGCTGTGTAACCAGTCTTGATGAAATGGGAAGTCAAATCGATCGGCTGTTGCTTGCCAAGCGGCCAAGTGCGCTGGCATGGTATCAATCAATGTGCCATCCATATCGAAAATCAGACCTTTGTAGGGGCTTAAATCTATCGTGTTCATGTCAATTCTTCTATTTATACATCTCTAGTGGTAATTTATCAGCCATTGCAACAAACCATATTGGCATTTAGTAAACATGCTCAAAATTTCGAACTCCGTCACAATTCAAGACTGGGAAATCCAATTATCCCCCATCCGCGCTCAAGGAAATGGTGGGCAAAACGTTAATAAGGTATCGTCCGCGATACATTTGCGCTTTGATGTACGTCATTCCACATTGCCGGATTTCTATAAAGAGCGGTTACTTGCGTTGTCAGATAGCCGGATCACCAAAGAGGGAGTGATCATCATCAAAGCACAACAATTTCGGACGCAAGAGCAGAACAAAGAAGACGCATTAAACCGATTACAAGCGTTAATCCAATCTGCTAGCCGGACGGATAAGAAGCGTATTAAAACCAAACCAACACGCGCTTCGCAACGTCGCAGACTTGATAGTAAAAACAAGCAAGCGACAAAAAAACAGCAACGCCAAAGAGTGCTGTACTAAAAACGTCAGAGCTAACCATTGGGAACCTTTTTGGGCTCCTTACTTTAGTCAACTATTCAGGACAAGCTTTATGACTATCAGGCACAAGCTCTACTCCCTAGGAGTGATCGCCATTTTGGGTATCGTCACCCTGTTGGCCACCTCGTCACACTTTGCTAACCAAAGCCAAGAGCTCAACCACGCGATTAAACTCGTCGGAGATTTGGAAATCCGATTACTCAACCTTCGCCGTAACGAAAAGGACTTTTTATTACGCGGCAACAACAAATACCTTGGTAAGTTTGACGGAAACGTTGATAAGTTCCTTAGTACCGAACAAGAATTGGCAGGCATTCTTAGCCGTTATGACCTCCCTTCTAGCCACCAATTCAAACAAGACCTATTATCTTATCAAGCTGGCTTTCAAAAACTTGTAGCGGCCTATGAACGTTTCGGATTGGATGACCAAAGCGGGTTGCTTGCACCGTATCAGCAAGCGCTGTCTGAAGCCAAGATAACCGCTAATCACGAACAAGTGATCGCTTTGACTCAATTCGATGAACTCGTAAAAGCAGGCGAAGTTAATGAGAGCCTATTACAAGGCTTATATGTACCAGCATTGATTGAGAGTGCGCGTCAGCTTTCCGCTCAGAAACGAACCATAGGCGTTGCTTACAATAAAGGTTTATTGGGCGAGACTCGTGCCCTCTCTCATACTGTGGAAGAACAATTTAAGACGTTCTCTTCAGCACTGACCAATGCGGCTCAAGAACGCGATACTCAGAATGCTATCGTGAAGCAAAGCATCACTGTGCTGGTTTTGGTGGTGATATTTGCCCTTATTATGCAGATATCTCGGTCTATTAACTTACGAGTCAGCAGCTTATTAGCCACGATAAAAAACATCAGTGAAAGCAACAATATGGGTTTACGTTCTGAGCTAAAAGGCAAAGATGAGCTGGTAGACATTAGTCACCACTTAAATGATCTATTAGATAAACTAGAACACTTAATCCATGGCACCCAAGAAAAGTCCGCACAGTTATCTGCTAGCACAGACAATATGCACCGCGAACTTGAAGGTGTGATGGAGCAATTCCACGCACAAGCTGACCACACCTCTTCTATGGCAACCGCTGTACAGCAAATGGTGGCGACAATTGGAGAGATTTCAGAAAGCACATCCGTCGCTGTAGAGGGCGTCCATCAAGCCGCAAGCAACGCAGAACAAGGTCGTACTGTCGTCGAGACTACAGTAACGAATGTCGGCCAGTTAACGGGCATTCTGTCTAATAGCCAACAATCGATTGGTTCTTTGAACGAACACGTTGCGAAAATTGGTGGTGCAGTCAACATCATCCAAGACATTGCAGAACAAACTAATCTACTTGCTCTCAACGCAGCAATTGAAGCGGCGCGTGCTGGCGAACAAGGACGCGGTTTTGCGGTCGTTGCAGATGAGGTTCGTGCATTGGCAAGCCGCACACATCAATCGACAGAGGAGATTACTCGCGTGGTGTCAGACATTCAATCGCAAATGTCGATGGTGGTTTCAGATATTGATCAATGTAATGACCAAGGGCAACAAACCCTATCGGCATCAGGACAATTGGATTCAAGCTTACAACAAATCATTGCCGACATGAACGCGATTCAAGGCAACTCGGAGCGCATCGCATCAGCTATTGAAGAGCAAGGCATTGTGATGAACCAAGTCAGTGATTCGATAACCGAACTGAATGTAATTTCCGAAAATAACATGCAGTCAGCCCAAGAATGTTTGCACGAGGTGAACTCGGTTTCTGCACAAGCTCATGATATGGACGATGCCGTCGCTAAATTTAAGACACGCGACGTATAGACAGCAACAATCACTAAGCATTCTGTGAATACGCCAGTTTCGCTCTACCTTCATCCTAGTGAGAGTATAGGGATGTTTAAAGTGCTCAATAACTTCGACCTAGCGTCACAAGATTTGAGCCCATATGAAAACGTCGAAGGTTGGAGCAAGCGCCAAGAGCTTGGCAACTGATGCCTTTTCACTATCAACATCAACAAAAAGCCCGAGGCACTCACATGCATCGGGCTTTTTATTTTCAGAGTGAACTCAGCGTTTATTCATCATCAAGAGGAACAAGCTTGGTACTTCCGCCATGAATTTTCTCACGCTTTCTCTGTACCAATGCGTAGAAGCCTGGTATCAAGAAAGTACCTGCTAGCAGCACGCAGAGTAGCCCCCCTATCAACGAGATACCCAACGAATTCTGACTCACGTGACCTGCACCCGCCGCAAAGATCAGCGGGAAGATACCCAAGATGAACGACCAAGAAGTCATGTTCACCGCACGGAAACGCAGTTTACCACCTTGAACAGCCGCACTATCGATATCCACACCTTTCTCTTCACGCTCCTGCTTGGCGAATTCCACAATAAGGATTGCATTCTTCGCCGCGAGCGCTATGAGTAGGACGAGACCTATCTGCGCGTACAAGTTGAGAGGTGTGCCTGTTAGGTTCAATGCGAGGAAGGACCCCAACGTCGCTACTGGCACCACTAGGATAATTGCAAGTGGAATCGTCCAACTTTCGTATTGCGCAACCATGAACAAATAAATGAAGATCAACGCCAACGCAAACGCATAAATCGCTTGGTTACCCGCTAGCACCTCTTGGTAGGCCATGCCCGTCCATTCGTAAGTGTAACCTTGTGGCAGAACTTCTGCCGCAACGCGTTCCATTGCTGCAATGGCATCACCACTTGAGTAACCCGGAGCTGGCTGACCTTGGATAATGGCACTGCGGTACATGTTGTATCGCCATGCTACATCCGGTTCAAACACTTGCTCATAACTCACTAGCGTACTCAACGGCACCATATCACCACCAGAAGAACGAACGTGGAAACGCTCTAAATCTTCCATGCTGCTACGGTGTTCACTGTCTGCCTGCATGGTTACGCGGAAGTTCTTACCGAACATGGTAAAGTCATTCACGTAAAGTGAACCAAGGTTACCTTGTAGAGTTTGGAAAATAGACGACAGTGGGATGCCTAACTGTTGCGCTTTTTCACGGTCAATGTCGACGTAGTAATGCGGAACGTTGGCACGGAACGTACTGAAAGTGTAAGCAATTTCAGGCGCTTGGTTAGCAGCCTGAATCATCTCGCCCATAACCATTGATAGGTCTGTACGGCTGCGGCCTAGCGTATCTTCAAGTACGAATTCAAAACCAGATGCCGCACCCATACCCGGAACCGCAGGTGGTCCCATGGCAAAGACGATAGCTTGAGGAAGCTCCATTGCAGCTCGACCGTTAATACGGTTCGCAATCGCATTGGCAGAGTGCTCTCCATCTAAACCATTTCGCGAATCCCAATCATGCAGTTTGATAAACAGAGACGCACCGTTTGATGCTGCGGCACCTGTCATGAATGAGTAACCATTCGCAACGGTAACACCATCCACGCCCGGTTCCTGTTCCACCATCTTCATCAGATCATTTGTCACTTCCTCAGTACGAGAAAGCGAAGCGGAATCTGGAAGTTGCACGTTAACCAGCAAGATGCCCTTATCTTCTTGGGGTACAAACGCCGTTGACGTCGTTTTCGCAAAGAAGGTTACTGCAGCAACCGCAACAAAGAAGAAGGTGATCAGTAGGATCGACTTCTTCACTAGGAAGCCCGCAATTTGACCATAGCGCGCAGTCACTCGCTCAAGACCACGGTTAAACGCTTGGAACCAGTTTGCCGTGTTGCCACCACCCTGTTTCAATACCAACGAACATAACGCTGGAGACAGTGTTAATGCGTTAATCGAGGAAATAACAACTGAAATACAGATGGTCAGTGCAAACTGACGATACATGATGCCAGTGATACCCGGAAGCATGGCAACTGGAAGGAATACTGCTAATAGAACCAAAGTCGACGTAACAATTGGACCCGTCACCTCTTTCATTGCGATCAAGGTTGCTTTACGCGGTGAAATACTCGGGTCTTTCGCCATCGTGGTATCCACGTTTTCGATAACCAGAATCGCATCATCTACAACGATACCGATAGCGAGAATCAAACCAAACAGCGTTACTGTGTTTATGGTGAAGCCTGTGGCCTGCATGATGGCAAAGGTACCAATAAGTGACACCGGAATGGCCACCACTGGAATTAAGGTTGCACGCGCACTCCCCAAGAACAGATAAGTCACTGCGATTACCAGCAAGATTGCTTCAATCAGCGTTTTGACAACGCCCTTAATCGATTCGGCAACAAATACGGTTGTATCGTAACTGGTTTCGTAAGCCATACCTTCAGGGAAGTTCGTACTTAGGCGATCCAGCAAGTCCATGACCGCCTTACCACTTTCTAGTGCATTCGCATCCGATTGCAAAGACAGCGCCACGATAGAAGCGTCTTGACCACGGAACTTACCGTTACCGTCGTAGAACTTTTTACCAAGTTCAACACGAGCAACGTCTTTCAGGTACACCGTTGAACCGTCTGAATTAGCACGAAGAACCACGTCTTCGAACTCACTCACGCTTTCCAAACGACCTTTGGTCACTAGGTTAAACTGAACTTCTTGCGGATTATTGTAAGGCGCAGCGCCAACACGTCCCGCAGCAACTTGAACGTTTTGTTCAGCTAACGCAGCGTATACGTCGCTCGTGGTTAGGTTGAGGTTGGCCATCTTCTCTGGGTCCAACCAAACACGCATTGCGTATTCACCGCCACCGATAACGTTAACTTCACTGATGCCTTTAACACGCGCTAACTGGTCTTTCACGTTCAGGTTGATGTAGTTGATAAGGAACTTGTCATCATACTTACCATCTGGCGAGTAGAAGTTCAGAACCATCAACAGGTCCGGAGAACGCTTTTTCACCGTGACACCGACCATACGCACTTCTTGAGGCAACTTGGACTCAATCTGTGACACTCGGTTTTGCACGTTAACCTGAGCCATGTCTGGGTCTGTGCCTACATCAAAGGTGACATTTAGGCTGTACGAACCATCATTCGCGCTTTTCGAAGACATGTAAATCATGTTTTCTACGCCATTGACGGAGGTCTCTATGGGGTCGGCTATCGCCTGTTCAACCACTTCGGCACTCGCGCCAGTGTAAAACGCCGTCACGCTCACCGATGGCGGGCTGATTTTAGGATATTCAGCAACGGGTAGGATCGCTAAAGAGATGGCACCTGCCAACGTCAAAATGATCGAAATTACCAGTGCAAACTTTGGTCTTTGTATAAAGAAACGACTTAACATTCCGCCTCCTACTGCTTGTCTTCAGCAGGTGCTTGAATGCGCACTTCTACGCCGTTACGCACACGTTGCAGACCTTGTGTAATGACCGTATCGTCCTGTTCTAGACCTTCATTAATGATGATGCCCTGCTCGACTTGTGGACCAAGCTTCACATTGCGACGTTCAGCAACATTACCTTCTGCCGTCACCATAACGAAGTCACCTTCGAGGTCAGTTTGAACCGCACGACGTGGCACAACAATCACGTCTTTCGCGTTTTTATCACGCAAGTTCACTTTAATATGCTGACCAGGAAGTAATTTCTGTTCTGGGTTTGGCACCAAAGCACGCATAGCAATCGTACCCGTCTGAGTATTGATACGGTTACCCAAGAAATCCAACTGACCGAGATGCTCGAAGTACTCGCCGTTTTCAAGTTCAAGTTGAACCTCTACCCCACTCGACTCAGCACTCCCATCACCTTTGATACGATCCATTCCAAGCGTTAAACGCTCACGTTCGCTCACGCTGAATGAAGTATGTACTGGGTCTAAGCTAACCAGTGTCGTTAGGATGCCAGAAGATGGAGAAAGTAGATCGCCCGTACTTACTTTACTGTCACTGATGCGACCGCTAAATGGCGCTCGGATTTGCGTATAAGAAAGGTTAACTTCCGCCAGTTTAAGCTGTGCATTTGCGGCTTCCAATTCAGCACGAGCACCAAGTAACGTTGCCGTTAATGCATCAAACTCGGATTGCGAAATACTGCCACGAGGAAGCAAGTTTTTACCGCGTTGGTGATCAAGCTCCGCTTTTTTCAATGCTGCTTTCGCTTGAGCTAGTGCCGCTTTAGCGCTCGCCACTTGAGCTTCGAAAGAAGAAGGCTCTATGGAGTACAACAGCGCCCCTTTTTCGACCATTTGACCTTCGTCAAAATGGCGAGCTTCGAGGTAGCCGGAGACTTGTGCCGTAATATTCGTATCTTCTACTGCTTCAATGCGGCCGATGTAAGATTTACTCGGCTGGTAGTCGATAATTGTGACATCCTGAGTCACAACAAGAGGAGCTTGGCTCCCCTTCTGGGCATTGTTTGCTTCTCCGCATCCCGCGAGGATAGCTGTTGCCGCCATTAATGCGACGAGTGGTTTCTTTTGCATGTATATACCGTCTTTATAGAACAGGATTCAATTGACAATACCCTAACCTTACAGGGAGCTTTGTCCGAAAACTTCAAGAGAAATAAGGGAATGTGTTTCAAAGTGTAAGCTGATGAAACGACTCGCAAACATAGTAATAATGGCGCTAAAAATGTTGCGATCATGTTCGTGGTTTAACATGAAAATCATCTTGGTAACTCACTTCATCATTGCCATTTTTTTACGCAATCATTGTTATATGAGTTAATAAAGTGAAAACTTCGTTGAGAGGAAGCATGATTTGACTATTTTTTTAAACAGAATGGGTTATCATGCAATTAATTCAAAGCTTTCGACCGAGGATGAGTATGATTTCTAAATGGGAGAAACGTTTTTACCAAATGGCTGAGTTAGTGGCGTCTTGGAGTAAAGACCCATCTACACAGGTCGGTGCGGTAATCACTAAACAGAACCGCATTGTTTCGGTAGGCTTCAACGGCTACCCACATGGCGTGTCTGACAGCGTTGATACAGATGAACGTGAGCTAAAATACCTCAAAACACTACACGCAGAAGAGAATGCGATTCTGTTCTCTAAACGCGATTTAGACGGTTGTGATATTTGGGTAACCCACTTCCCTTGTCCAAACTGCGCAGCAAAGATCATCCAAACCGGGATCGCTCGAGTAAGCTGTCCAGAACAATCAGAAGACTTTTTGTCTCGATGGGGTGACAAGATTCAAGTGAGCCAAGATATGTTTGACCAAGCAGGCGTTGAAGTAAACTGGTTACCAATAAGCGACATTGAAGAAAAAGATGTTCGCTAATTCTGATTAAGACGCCAAAAAATAAGAAAGCCCAGACACTGTCTGGGCTAATTATATGGTCCGCCTCACTCTCAAGCCCTACGCTTAGAGTAGGCTCTCAGAACGAGGTGAACCATATGTCTACCATTCAC
>NZ_BAOG01000119.1 GCF_000400365.1 Vibrio jasicida CAIM 1864 = LMG 25398
TGGCATTTTTACTATGCGTTGGTTTTAGTGATTAAGGTGGTATGCGGGAGCATCGTATTGCGTGCCTCACACCTTAATTGGGCGTTATGCGTTTTATCGACTAGAGGATTATCGTGTTTGAGAAATTAATTGTTGTCATTTTAGGCGGTTTGGTCGGTTTTCTTTTAACTATCCTCAAAGAGTCTGTTGCTGCGAAAAAGTCAAAAGCGGCAGAAACGTACTATCTTGCAATTATTGTCACGAGTAGTATCGAGCAGTTTATAGTTGGTTGCCGTGAGGTCGTCACTGATAATGGCACCGAAGATCAGAATGGATACACTTACTATCATTCGCAAACCCCAAGTTTTACTCCGTTAGAACTTGAGGTTGATTGGAAAATACTGCCTCAAGATTTACTCTACGATTTGTTAAACCTACCTCAAATGGTTCACGAAGCTAACTCATATATTTCAGCTGTAAGTGATTACACTGCTACACCTCCTGATTTTGCGGAATTTTATGAGGCGAGAGCAATGAAATATGCTGCTTTAGGTTTATTAGCCATTCAAATGTCTGAGAAACTTAGAGACCTAGGTGGCTTGCCGAGGCGTAAAGTAGAAGAGTGGGGTGATCGGCAGACATTCTTGTTGGCTCTTCATGAGAGCGAAGAAAGAGAAATAATGCGAAAAGAGTTCCAGCAGAAAATGCTAGATTCTTTGAAGCCTCAGGCACACGCATAACAAACTGTTTAAGAGTGATTCGCAACGCGTGGCATTTTTACTATGCGTTGGTTTAGGTGTTTAAGGTGGTATGCGGCGGCATCGGTATTGCGTTGCTCACACCTTAACAGGGCGTTATGTGATAAGGAGAGAGTTTGAGCTCAGATAAACCTATTAGGTTAGTTGTTGAAACAGTATCTAAAGTTGAGAGTGATTGGGTTGCCACGCTATCTGCTTTGCTCGTACCTGTTTTGACGGTAGTTGGTATCTATGTTGCTTATCAACAGTATGTGATTAACCGGCAAAGATTAAATTATGAAACTTATGAGAGAAGGTTAGCTGTTTACAAGGCTGTTCAACTGCACCTCTCGAGCTATGCTGATTTCTGGTGTATGGAAGAGAAAGGAAGTTGCGGTGTAATCTGTTGATGCAGTTCTCCCCAGAACGATTAACAGA
>NZ_BAOG01000118.1 GCF_000400365.1 Vibrio jasicida CAIM 1864 = LMG 25398
ATCAACGAGTGCCCACACAGATTGATAGGTTCTTATTTTTAAAGAGCTTTTCTAACATTTTCAGCAACTTAGTTGCTCGTCGTTAGGGTGCGTATCTTACTTCACACCGTGAGAGAGTCAAGCATTTTTTTTCAAATTCTTTTTCTCTCTTCCCGACTCGCTGTGTGACTTTCGTCTCACTCCGTGTCGGTGGATGCGCAGTATAGGGGGTTGAGAAATTAGCACAAGCGTTTTTTGCAAAAAAACTTTCAACCGAACAAATAACGAGCATTCTGCATAGATACTCAACGTTCTTGTCTAATATTTCGGGTTGTAGAGGATCTTTTCATGAAGAAACACCTGACTTCTGCATTAAAAGATCGCCTATTTCTTTGTGATTTCGGTTGCTGAACTTCTCTCTCTTGGTTCTTTTTTCTCTTTCTATCTATATAAAGACGAAAAAAAAGAGCAGAACGATGGCGAACTGCTCTTTTGGTCTTTGCTTTTTATTTGGGGTACTTCAGGTGAAGTCTTGGAAAATTGTTTCTTCTATATATAGAAGAAAAGATCAGAGCATCCTTGCCCTTCTCTTTACGACAGATTAGTTAGGGGTATATCTAAATGTCGTTATTGTTCGATGACGCATTGAGCTCGTAAGAGTGGAGCATGCTTGCATTCCCAATGGCGTCATCTTCGAGGGGAACTTAGTTCTTCAATACTTTTACGGTGTAGCTACCATCTTTTTGTTGGTATAGACCGTGGATGTCGGTTTCGAAACCTGGGTAATGCGCACCGATCTCACAAAGCATCTCTAGGAAGTCCAGCACAGGGCGCGACTCTTGAGTCACCATTTCACCAGGAAGTACTAGTGGCACACCTGGAGGGTAAGGAAGGATCATGTTCGCACTTACGCGGCCAACCATTTCTTCCAGTTTGATTTCTTCGATGTTGCCACGAAGCTCTTCTTGCCATGCTGCGTGTGGTGTTACTTTCATTTCTGGAAGTACATCGAACGCTTTGTACATTAGCTCTGGTAGGTTGTATTTCTTAGTTAGGTCATGAATTGCTTGTGCTAGTTCTTGAACGCGCATGCCTTCATAGAAGCTTGGGTCTTCGTTGTATAGCGAAGGTAGGAAGCTCTTGATGGTTAGGTTCAAGTCGTAGCCACGTTTAAATTCAGTTAGACCGCGTAGCAATTGCATTGCTTTTGATTTGTCGATACCGATTGAGAATAGGAACAACAAGTTGTATGGACCTGTTTTCTCTACCACGATGCCGCGCTCATCTAGGAATTTAGCCACCAGCGAAGCAGGAATGCCTGATTCTTCTAGTTCGCCTTCTTTGTTCATCCCCGGAGTCAGTAGCGTTACTTTGATTGGGTCAAGATACATGTGGTTGTCATCCATGTTCTTGAAGCCGTGCCATGTGTCGCTAGGGTCTAGTTTCCAACATTCTGTGGTATCGATGCTTTCTGGTTGCCATACATCGAAGAACCAGCTATCGCTTTCTGCTTCTAGGCGTTTGATCTCTTTACGGAAGCGGATTGCGCGATCGATAGAGTCTTGCATCAACTTCTTACCAGTGTTGCCGCGCATCATTGCCGCTGCAGTTTCAGTAGAAGCAACAATGCCGTACTGAGGTGAAGTTGAAGTGTGCATCATGAATGCTTCGTTGAAAGATTCTTTATCAAAGTCACCTTTCACGTGAATCATTGAAGCTTGTGAGAACGCTGCCAACAGTTTGTGTGTTGATTGTGTTTCGTAGAACACTTTGCCTGGCATCGCTTCACCACTCATACCACATTTACCTTCGTAAATTGGGTTGAAGTTAGTGTAAGGCACCCAAGCACTGTCGAAGTGGATGTGTTTACAATCTAGCGACTCTTTGATGAATTGTGTGTTGTACAACAAGCCATCGTAAGTTGAGTTAGTCACTACCGCGTAAGTTGGTGCTGTTGCACCTGGTGTTTTCGCCACTTTCTCTGCAATGACATCGCGGCTGAATTCGCTTTGTGGAATACCACCAAGGATGCCGTATGCGTTACGAGTTGGGCGGAAGTAGATTGGTGTCACGTCGCTCATCATCATTAGGTGAGTCAGAGATTTGTGACAGTTACGGTCAATCAGTACTGTGCTGCCCGCAGGTGCTGAGTACATACCAACGATTTTGTTCGATGTAGACGTACCGTTAGTTACGATGTACGAGCTGTCTGCATTGAATGTGCGTGCGATGTATTCTTCTGCATCTTTATGTGGACCTGAGTGGTCTAGTAGAGAACCTAGCTCAGGCATTGAGATTGATACGTCCGCTTTAAATGTGTTTGGACCGTAAAAATCGTAGAAGATGCTACCAGCAGGGCTTTTCTGGAATGCAGTACCGCCCATGTGACCTGGAGTACAGAAGGTGTATTTACCTTCTTCTACGTATTTGAATAGCGCTTTAGTGAATGGAGGCATGATGGCATCTTTGTATGCCTCAGTCGCTTGATTGATTTTGATAGCGATGTCGTCAGCCATACCTAAAGCATACTCGAAGAAGCTCACGTTTAGACGTAGGTCTGTTAGTGAAATGTCTAGAGTAGACTGTTCGTTGGCAAAAGCGTGAACAGGCAGTTTTTCGTTGATTTGGCTGATTCGTTCACATAGCTCTAGTGAGTATTTATCCCAGTCGAACAGCACACCGCAAATGCGTGGGTTCATCTCAATCATTTTGATCAAGTCTTTATCATCTACTGGGTAAACCACTTCGTAGCCCGCTTTCTCAAGAGCAGCGTGAAGTTGACGAACTGGCTCTTCTTTAAAGAACACACCCATGTGGTTCAAGATAGCGAATATATTCATTTGGACATCTCCAAGGCGAATGAGGGCGCTCTTTGCCATTTACAGGCAATGAGTAAGGTGAGCGCCGCGTGAATTTGGGGTTTATGGGCTGGCACCGTAGTGCCAGCGTTTGGGGATTAGTTGCTTGCTTGGGCAGGCATGTCGTCAGCGTGCATTTTCACGTACTGAGCAAGACCTGCTTTTTTGCTGTAGAACATCAAGATAACTAGAGAAACGATGAAGGTTGCTGTTAGCGTACCGCCCTCTGCACCCGCTAGTGCGATGAAGCAGAACAGACAAGCCACACCAGAGAACAGCATTACGAAGCCGTTACGTGTTGTCATACCTTCGAAGCGGATCAAGTTAATGCTTGAGTAGAAGTAAGGCAGCATTGTTAGTAGAACCGCGTCAGTTGTTAGCTGGTTGAATAGGTCTGATGCGTGTGCTGTTTTAGAGCTGAAGAACATCAGTACAACCATCAGTGCAGTCATCTTGATTGACGCAAGGATTAGACCTTTCTTAGGCACACCGTTTTTATCAGTTTCACCGTAGATTTTAGGGAAGTTACCATCGCTCGCAGCGCGTTTACCCGCTTCACCTACTAGCATCATCCAAGAACCTAGCGAAGTGAAACATGCTAGCGCTGTGAATGCTGATACGAATGGTGCTGTCCAGCTACCGAATAGCTCAGTGGTTGCTAGCGCAAATGGCGCACCTGATGCCGCAACTTCTGACGCAGGGAACATGCCGCTGATCATTTGAGTTGAGAGGATGTAAATCACACCCGCGATACCAGTACCTAACATAGTTGCTAGTGGTACAGTGCGTTTAGGGTTTTCTACCATACCAGTCGATACCGCTGCTGATTCCACACCTACGAATGACCATAGACAGATAAGAACCGCTGTTACTACCGCGTGGCTGTCAGTACCTGCTGATACGTTCCAGTTTTGGCTGTAAAGCGCAGTATCGAAGTGCGTCCAACCAAATGCAGCTGTACCAACAACTGGGATAAGGATAAGAACTAGACCAAGCGTACATAGACGGCTTACCCAGCTACCACCAAGTAGGTTGACGAAAGTGAAGATCCATACCGATGCAATCGTCGCAATACCTGCTGGGATTGGGTTATTGAGCACAGGGAAGAATACTGAAAGGTAAGAAACACCTGTAATGGCAATAGCCAGGTTACCAATCCAGTTCGCGTGGTAATAAAGAACGCCCGTTTGGAAACCAAATACCGGAGACACTTCGCCAGCATAAGCGATAGGACCACCTTCTTGTGGGTTTTTGGTTGCCAGACGAGCGTAAACGAACGCCAGACTCAGTGCACCGACCAAACAGATCAGCCAACTGAAGATTGAAACAGAGCCTACAGAGGCAAGACTAGAAGGTAATAGTGCGATACCACTACCCATCATGTTACCGGCTACGACACCCGTACAGGCAATAAGACCGATTTTTTTCGCATTCGATGACATAACATCTCCAAATCTATTCTACTCGAGTCAACATGACTCAAACTGAATGGTTATTAGCGAGATGCTATGAGGAAGAACCTGCTCGACCTCGCTAACTTTCGAAGTGAAGACTACGCCCAAAAACTGGGAAAAAAATAAACTTGGGGTTATCAATAAAACAATTAGCCCATCGGTATAAAGTTGAGATAAACCTGATAAACTAAAAAACATAAAGCTAGCATATACAGCAACTTAAGATAAAAAACTAAAGCACTCATGTCGAAAAGGTAAAAACATCAACCTCAACAAATTTTCCATCAACCTTATCAACCGCTATCAACATCAAGATAACCCTATCCTGATTACCCAAACTGTTGATGCAGACTTTTCCTACCCTTATTGACCAATTGACTTACATCAAACTTCCCCTCCTCTTTTACTCAACGATGCATAAGTACAAGCGTTATTACGCATAAACAACTGCATGTTTGTGATCGGTTTTAAATACGCAAGGCTAAGGCCGAAACCCAAACGTTCGATATGAAGCGGCACTAAGACAGGAAGTAAGAAGTAAGAAGTAAGAATGCCAAGGTGGTGAGAATAGAGAATAGAGAATAGAGAATAGAGAATAGAGAATAGAGAATGAAAAGCCCTCTCCTCTTCTATAGCAAGCACTATTAGTAGAAATAAAGGTAAGAATCATACACAAGAGGCAGATACAAAAATGTATGGTCCGCCCCGTTATTGCAACTACAATTAAGTAATAACGGAGTTGGTTTGCGCTAATGTATTCGGAGTCCAC
>NZ_BAOG01000117.1 GCF_000400365.1 Vibrio jasicida CAIM 1864 = LMG 25398
CTAAAGCGTTGGCGATGATCCCAACCTTAACCGTTGAAAATATCAATGATGTTAACGAAACGGGCGCTGCAAGCGTTGTCGTCAGTGGTAATAGCACACGCTTCGAAACCACAGATACATTGACCATCAAAGCGGTCGATACGGACAATAAAGAAGTCACGCAAACCACGACAGCGGCTGCATTGGGTAAATGGAATACGACGTTAGACGT
>NZ_BAOG01000116.1 GCF_000400365.1 Vibrio jasicida CAIM 1864 = LMG 25398
GGTCTTAAAGACGGCACCATTACGGTGACGGTGAACGGTACTAACGATTTGGGCGCACCAGCAAAAGAAGTGGGGACGACATTTACGTTGACGCAAACCAAGCCGACGGTGGACGACGGTCAAACGTCGATTAACCCAACGTACGCAGCGGCGGGTGAGAGCGTGACCGTTACCGCCACGTTCGACAAAGGCGTCACCACGCCGACGGGGTCAACGCTGGGGACCGCGTCGATCAACTGGACAGCAAAATCGGGTACTCAGACCCAATGGGTGGGTACTGCAGAAGTCGCGTCGGTTGCGGATTCGGTGAAGAGTGTGGCGTTAACGCTGCAAGGCTTTGAGGATGCAACGGGCAATACCGGTGAGTCATTCACATCAGCTAAAGCGTTGGCGATGATCCCAACCTTAACCGTTGAAAATATCAATGATGTTAACGAAACGGGCGCTGCAAGCGTTG
>NZ_BAOG01000115.1 GCF_000400365.1 Vibrio jasicida CAIM 1864 = LMG 25398
GACAGAAATCATTCACACTAAACATGCCTGAATACCATTTATAATCCACACGACAAATAATGTTAATTGACACAAAGCCATTAATTAACAACCACTTAAATCATAGGTGACACCTATCACACTGATTGCTAATAACAGTTTTTTTCTTCTCAATTACAGCGTTATTCTCCTCGCATAACTTTCGGATTTATCCAAAAGACAAGATTTATTATCACTATTGCAAGGAAATTCAAATGAGCAAGAAATTGACTACAGCAGCAGGTTGCCCTGTCGCACATAACCAAAACGTTATGACTGCAGGTCCTCGTGGCCCTCAACTATTACAAGACGTTTGGTTCCTTGAAAAATTGGCACACTTTGACCGCGAAGTGATCCCTGAGCGTCGTATGCACGCAAAAGGTTCTGGTGCTTACGGTACGTTCACAGTAACGCACGACATCACAAAATACACTCGCGCTAAAATCTTCTCTGACATCGGCAAAAAAACAGAACTATTCGCTCGCTTCACTACTGTAGCTGGTGAGCGCGGTGCAGCAGACGCAGAACGCGACATCCGTGGTTTCGCACTAAAATTCTACACTGAAGAAGGTAACTGGGACTTGGTTGGTAACAACACACCAGTATTCTTCCTACGTGACCCACTAAAATTCCCAGACCTAAACCACGCAGTAAAACGCGACCCTCGCACTAACATGCGTAGCTCTACCAACAACTGGGATTTCTGGACATCACTACCAGAAGCATTCCACCAAGTGACTATCGTCATGAGTGACCGTGGTATCCCAGCGTCTTACCGTCATATGCATGGTTTTGGTAGCCACACATTCAGCTTCATCAACGCAGAAAACGAGCGTTACTGGGTGAAATTCCACTTCAAAACTCAGCAAGGCATCAAGAACCTGACTGACCAAGAAGCAGAAGCGATCGTAGGTAAAGACCGCGAAAGCCATCACCGTGACCTTTACGAAGCGATTGAGCGTCAAGACTTCCCTAAATGGAAGATGTACGTACAGATCATGCCTGAGCTAGAAGCGGATGAAGTCAACTTCAACCCATTCGACCTTACACGTGTATGGTCTCAAAAAGACTACCCACTGATCCCAGTTGGTGAGTTTGAACTGAACCGTAACCCAGAAAACTTCTACGCAGAAGTTGAGCAATCAGCGTTCAACCCAGCAGCAGTAGTACCTGGTATCGGCTTCTCTCCAGATAAGATGCTACAAGGTCGTCTGTTCGCTTACGGCGATGCTCAGCGTTACCGTCTAGGTGTGAACCATCATCAAATCCCAGTGAACGCACCTCGTTGCCCAGTTCACAGCTACCACCGCGATGGCGCAATGCGCGTTGATGGCAACTTTGGTTCAACACTAGGTTACGAGCCAAACTACAAACAAGAATGGGCAGAGCAACCAGATTACTCTGAGCCACCTCTACGCATCAACGGCAACGCTGATCACTACGATCACCGTGTAGACGAAGACTACTTCAGCCAAGCGGGTGACCTATTCCGTCTGATGAGTGAAGAGCAACGTCAAACTCTGTTCGACAACACAGCTCGCGCAATGGACGGTGTGCCAGAGTTCATCCAACAGCGCCACGTTCAACATGCATACCAAGCAGACGAAGCGTACGGCAAAGGTCTTGAGATTGCGCTAGGCTTAAACAAGTAAGCAAACGCGGTAATCATCACACTGTGTGATTAAAAGACATAAAAAAGGAGGTGCCCAACAGCACCTCCTGATTTCAAATCACTAATCCTTAATCACTAGCCACAACCAATGCTCAAGGAGATTCATTATGATTAACTTAGATTTCTTTAAGCTCTTTGATACCAAAGAACTGTTTATTTATTACTGATTCATCAACTACTGATTTTTAGCGACCGCTTTGATCAGTACTGATGTATCCATGCGCCCTAAACCATCGCGTTGAAGGTCTGCGTATTGCTCATCCACTTTCTTAGTCAGTGGAAGTTCTAGACCCACTCGCTCTGCTTCTTGCAGACAGAAACCCAAGTCTTTGCGCATCCAATCAATAGCGAAGCCAAAATCGAACTTATCTTCCGCCATCGTATTTGCACGGTTTTCCATCTGCCATGAACCTGCAGCGCCATGCTTCAACGTTTCTACAACTTGAGCGATGTCCAAGCCTGATTTTTGAGCCAGTAGCAAAGCTTCACTCAGACCTTGTAAAACACCACCAATACAGATTTGGTTTACCATCTTACAACGTTGGCCCTGACCGTTTTCACCCAGTAGCGTCATCTGCTTCGCGTACACATCCATCGCTGGAGACACACGATCAAAAATGTTTTGTTCACCACCACACATGATGGTTAGAACACCATTTTCTGCGCCCGCTTGACCACCAGAAACTGGCGCATCAATGAAGTGATTGCCGTATTTAACACACGCTTCAGCCAGCTCAACCGCTAGGTCTGCAGAAGTCGTCGTGTGGTCCACTAACACTGCATCCGCTTTCAAGCCAACCAGAATGCCTTCTTCACCGTAAACAACGCTACGAACATCATCATCATTACCCACACAGGTAAAAACGATGTCACAGCCTTCTGCCGCTTCACGTGGTGTTTCACAAGCCACACCTTGGTATTCTTCAGCCCAATTGTCGGCTTTCGCTTTTGTGCGGTTGTATACTTTGGTTTCATAGCCCGCTTTACTTAGGTAACCAGCCATTGGGTATCCCATCACACCCAGACCAATAAATGCTACTCTTAGTTTTTCCATTGCAAGCCTCCTTGAATTCGAAATACGTTATGTTTTGAAACTATTACTATTTGAAACAGTTAATATTTGAAACATGTTACTAAAGATTTCAGAACATTACTTGCAATAATTTCGTCTTAAATAAGCGCAACAAACTCAATCAAAGGCGAAGCCACCAAAAGTGATAATAAAAGCGTCACAATGGACGGAATCGCATCTTTGCAAGTATCAAAACGAAAATGGAAAAACATCGCACTAACTGAGGTGAAAACAATAAAACTTGCACCTATCGCACTTAACAAGTTGTTCGTCGATAACAAGCCAATTAACATCAAAATTGCACCCGTTACTTCAACCAGTCCAACCAAAAACATAGCGGCACGGTTCAACCCATATTTATGAAAGAAAGCGAGCTGTGGCTCAAAAATCGGTTTCACCCAACCAATGATTTTGATAGAACTGGCAAACAAGAAAAACGCGATTAATACCCCTTGAATAAACACTATGACTTTAACTCCCCAACAGATGATGGAAGTATTAAAGCATTCCACTTAAAACTTAAGGAGAGTAGTATTTAGCTACTTACCATTCCAAATAGGAATGCATCATGGATAAATTTGATTGTTTGAAAGTCTTTTCTCGTGTCGCTCAGTTAGGTTCATTTACTGCCGCGGCTAACGAACTCAATACCACTCAGAGTGCGGTGAGCAAGAAGATCGCCTGGCTTGAGAGTGAAGTCGGTATCACCTTGTTTCATCGTCATGCTCGCGCTATCAGCTTAACTTCTGGTGGAAAACAATATCTCGAGCTGGCGCAGACACTCACAGAACAAATGGATTCCTTCGAGTCGCAGCTTAGACAAGAGCAAGCGTCGGTCTCTGGCGAGCTCAAGCTTTCAGTGCCGAGTGCGTTTAGCGTTCGCTTGTTATCTGCGCCACTGAATGAGTTTCTCAACCAACATCCAGAGCTTAGCGTTGATGTGTCAGTTTCGGACAAGTTTGTCGATTTAGTTGAAGGCAATGTTGATATCGCGATTCGTGCCGCCTACCTGAAAGACTCGGGGTTAAAAGCGCGTTGGTTGATGGATAACGAACTGGTTTACTTCGCCTCTCCAAGCTACCTCGACAAGCGCGACCCTATTCTTAGTGCAAACGATTTGTGTAAGCACTGCTGCTTAACCTACTCACTCTCCAATCCGTCTAACCTGTGGCGTTTTAGCGATGGAAATGAAACCATTAAAGTCAAAGTGGAAGAACAGGTTCGAAGTGATAGTCCTGAGATGTTGGTGCAAATGGCGAAGCTTGGGCAAGGCATCGCTGCAATGCCAAAATGGATGGTAGAACAAGAGCTCAACAATGGTGAGTTAATTCAAGTATTAACGCAATATCAATCAGTTAAGCTACCAATGTACATGGTTTACAAAGATAGTGAGTACCAACCTCAGCGCATTCGCACTTTCATTGATTTCTTGGTTAAGCACTTTTCTCAGGGGTAAAAAAAGCTCCATCAAAAATGATGGAGCTAACTAGCAGATAGCCTTAATTGGGATTATCCCCAAGTGACTTCAATATGCAGTATTCAGAGCTTGGTCACTGACTCGAGTTCGAGGAAAACATCGCAGCGTAATAGTGATCTATTTCCAAGGTGTTTGACAAAGAAATCGCTTCAGTGACAAGCTCCCGAAGGGCGAGTTGATTTGGTTTGCATACTTTGTTAAAGATTTTTGATTTAGCACCACTAGAACTTCAAATCGTTGCCTCGTCTGAAAACCAAATCATTCTCGCTGAACCATGCATATCGAGGTTACTTGGGGATATGTACTTAAGGGATTCTTTTCGCCTGCAACAGTGCTGCTGCATTTAGCATCGCGTCTTTAGTACTGACATCCAGCACCTTCATTTTTCTAAAGCGTTCCGGCTCTTTGATGGCGACATCGTGAGCGAAGATAACAAACCTCGCCTTGGCGATATCTTTGTCAGTGATTCGGTTAATGATGCCGTTCGCCCCTTGCGTTTCGACCTTGATCTTAATGCCTAACGCACAGGCGGCTTTCTCTAATGACTTCGCCGCTAAGAAGGTATGTGCCACACCTGATGGACAAGACGTCACGGCAAGAATATCTGCCTCACCCTCACCTTGCACAGACGTGTAAGCTTGAGATTGACCAACCGGACTGTCGTCTTCTGTGACCGTCTTCTTAAGCGCAATAACAATCAATGCTGTGGTAAACGAGCCTGCGATTGTGCCAACTATGTAGCCAATCTTGCCATCAACGACTGGCAGTACAATCCAGCCGCCCCACGGAGCGTGGTTAATCACATGGAACATAAAACCAATCACGTTACCGACAATACCACCAGCAACTATCGCAGGCAGTACGCGAGCTGGGTCACCGGCAGCAAACGGAATCGCCCCTTCACTGATGCCAATCATACCCATGATACCCGCGGCTTTACCCGCCTCACGCTCATCACGTTTAAACTTACTTGGCGATAGGAAAGTCGCTAACGCCATGCCCAGAGGCGGGGG
>NZ_BAOG01000114.1 GCF_000400365.1 Vibrio jasicida CAIM 1864 = LMG 25398
AATGCTCGTTGTTACGGTTTCAAGTCCGCTTTTATTGCTGGGCTTGGTCGTATTGCTGCATTCGCTGTAATGATTGCCTTGGCTGCTTCTGGCTTAGCAGTCGTGCTCTATGCTTCTGAGACTCTATTTCTAACGATTAAAATTGTGGGCGCGGCTTACTTGTTGTGGATTGCCTTTAATCTTTGGCGTTCGGAAGCAAGTCCTGTTTCTGAACTAGAAAACACTCGCAACCGATTAGGTTTAGCTAAACAAGAATTTTTGCTAGCCGCTGGTAATCCAAAGGCGATCTTAAT
>NZ_BAOG01000113.1 GCF_000400365.1 Vibrio jasicida CAIM 1864 = LMG 25398
AAGGTGCGGTAGGTTTAAGGTTGTGAGCAATATAGATAACGACAGCTAAAACCCAACAGCCAACAAACAATAAAAAACCTCGATACTCAACAATCAAATCAATCATAAATAAGTCCTGTGTGAACGTGCCAAAGATTGGCCGTATACATGTTCCGCTTCCTCACTCTCAGACGCTGCGCTTATTCGAGCTGCGGCGAGCGGTTTCTTTAGCGGGTGTTTCTTTCATTGAGA
>NZ_BAOG01000112.1 GCF_000400365.1 Vibrio jasicida CAIM 1864 = LMG 25398
TTAGACCTAGCTCACCAGATAGGCCGCCAGAGAATTCAACGTCGCCTTCCACTTTGTTGTTGCCCGCAAACACTTGCAGCTTACCGTCTTGGTCTACTGACGCTTTCACTAGGTCTGTTTGACCGTTGATGTACGTCGCTAGCTCTTCGATATCGTCACCCGCTTTCGCGCTGATGTTGATTTCTTGTTCTTGACCAAAGCTGTCCGTTAGGCTGATTTTCATGTCTGATTTATCAGCAGCAACGTTCCAGTTTTTGTCTTTGCCGTTGTCAGCTTGGTAGCTCACGCCGCCCATCATTTGGTTGTCTGAGCGCATGTCTTTTAGGTTAAGCATTACTGCTTCACCGTTGTCCGCACCGATTTGGAAAGACTGAGTGCCGTAAGTACCGTTAAGTAGGCGGTTACCACCGAAAGATGTCGTTTCAGCGATACGGTTTA
>NZ_BAOG01000111.1 GCF_000400365.1 Vibrio jasicida CAIM 1864 = LMG 25398
TTAAAATGTTTTTTATCAATAACTTGAAAATAAAAACACTCCATGAATACGCCTCTAGAATCACAAAACGACTAGGTGAGAACCACGTAACACATTAAACACTGACACGACCTAATACCTTAGTGAGATGTGTGTGACAAATCGATATTAAAATGTTTTTTATCAATAACTTGAGAGCATAACCACTCCAGAAACGGGCATCCAAAGGCACCAAAAGATTGGGTAAGAACCACTGAACAATCTAATTTTCATGAAATAACTAAGCTAACGAACGTTAGTCTAACGAACATTAGGCTAACGAACATTAGGCTAACGAACATTAGGCTAACGAACATTAGGCTAACGTTCGTTAGCTTAATGAAGCAGAGATTTGGGGCAATTAATGAGTCAAATCAATCTGTCAGACCTCACTCAACAGTGAATTAAGAAGTGAAAGATTTCTTCCTGACTAGTACACCTTAAAATTTAAAATCTTGGTCTCATTTTAGGCGTATCTTTTTTTCGTTCTTGAGAGGGTAACTCTGGAGTTCGAGACTCCATCTGTCCATGTATGTTGTTGAAAACACCAATTACATCCTTATCCACACACAAGCTATTGATCTCCTCCGCATCAGACCTAACGGTCTCTAAAATCACCTTTTTTGCCTCAGGAGTAGCCTCGTAGTGCCTATAGAGGCACTCATTAGCGCTTTCAATAGCTTTAGCTTGGTCGTTTGCAACAATGCCTTCTATAAGCTTTTTATAGGGTGCAAGGAATAAAGTTAGAATCTCTCTTATGCTACTGATACATTTCTCTAAGGTTCTCAGCTCTAGTTCTTTAGCTTCTATACTCAAACGAACGCTATTCAAGTGCCCTTCCTCATCCGTTACACGCCTTTCGGCCTCAAGTAGCGCTTGTTTACTTGATTTACTCCTTGCAATGATAGTTTTGCGTTCGTTCCTTAAGCGTTGATTATGCATATCAAGGAGATGATTTAGGTTGTATTGCCTATCTGCTTTAGGCTTTTTGGCATTCTCGTACTGTTGATGAAACGACATCACCTTCCGCTTTCTAAATTTTGTCCATCTCACATCAAGATCTTGAAAATTAGACCTAACATGGGCCATGAACATATCTTGTAAAATTATCCCTTGGATTTTAGAAGCAGCCAAGCCACCTACAAAAGAACTATCGATGCTAGAAATAGTGTGTTTCTCGTGCCGCCGAGTAGCAGGGTTCCACATAGAAACTTCTGTAGGGTTTGCTGAAAGGTATTTACCAACTACTTTCTTAAGAGAAGAGCAAAGGTCTCGCATTCCCGTATTGCTATTCTTCGTACTCAGAAATATGTGAGGGTGTGTGCCAGTTTCCATATCGATGCTCCGCTCATCATCATGAACAACTAGGAGACGTATCGGATAATCTGGTAAATGTTTCTCGTAAAAGCTTTTAATACACTCTGCCATACGCTGTGGCTCTATAACCACACCATGTCGATGAGGAAACTTAAAAAATGCTTCGTGTATTTTAGCACTACGTCCGTCCTCACTACCTTCCACTTGCTTTGACAAATTCATATAAGTATCAAGCATTTTTAATAGTTGATTACGACGTTTCACTCCATCGATAGATTCGATTATCTCCCTATAATTTTCTAATTTTTGGTCTCGAATCAGAGTCAGTTGACGTGCAAGATGTTCATCTCCAGAACTCATAACAGAGTGGATTTTCTTGTTAAGTTTGTACTCGTACTTTTTGTAATTACTCTTGACTGAAGCAGGAACTTGTTTAGGAGCAAATTCATCAGAAATTAGCTTGCTGACGAAAGCCGAGCGTACCTCTTCTGACTGTTCATTTAGCTTAAACCCCTTGGGGTTACCTTCTGTAAATACCCAGTTCTTATCTGCTAGTTGTTCAATCCACTCATTGGGTTTAAGTTCGTTAGATTTGAGACGCAGAGAGTGCATTAAACTCTTCTTGAAAGTCGCACGTTTTCGATAGTTAACATGACGATAAATCATGGTAGTTTTGATCATAGAATCAGTTGATTTTTTGGGGACTTAGGGTCGAGGGCGAAGCCTCGCCAGCAGCACTTTGCTCATCTTTTGCGTAGCAAAAGTGTGAAAGTGCGTAGCTGGTTACTTAAAGGTTAAGAACTCCTTTAATAAAGTGCAAATGATGCCACTCACCAGTCGGTAACGTATCTAGAATGCTAATAATTAAATGGGGATCTGGAGGCTACTTACCTCAGATTTCCATTACCTTAAATGCATCGAAATCTGCAATGATTTCGTGGCCATGGTAACCACGCTGATTAGAGGCAAACTTAACGTCCTCTTTTTCAAACTCCCTACAATCATGATTGTGACCATAAATCCAAGCGGTAATGTTTTGATTAAATAACCGAGAACAATCTGACGCAAAAGCAGGGTTTAAACTATTGCGTGCATACCGTTCGTGTATGGCCTCTGGAGTGGGAAGGTGATGTGTTATAACAACATTTTTTGAATATGGGGAAGACTCAATTGCTTGGCTTAGCCATAACATTGATTGCTTGTGTAATGCTGCTGCTATCGAAGGCGTAAAAACTTGAGCACTGTCGAAATTGATAACCCTGAAATCACTCATGCCCTTTTCAGCATAGTAGAAAGCCACCTCCGGCTTTCCATATAACTCGAAGTCCGTCCACAGTGTACAACCATAGAAAGCCACGTTATCAACCACTATCGAGTCATTGTTGAGCACATGTATATTGGGATATTTTTTTGCATAAGTTTTTAAGTCAGCAGGTAAGTCGACAATCGTCCCGCCAGTATAGAACTCATGGTTCCCTAGGATATAAATCACCTCTTGTGGGAAGCTTGATGCCCAGTCGATAGCCTTTCTGCCATCCGAATGGATATCTCCAGCGAGAACAACCACATCCGCTTCACTTACAGGAAGCTTCATAGAAGCAAACTCTAAGTGTAGATCAGATAAGTATTGAATTTTCATACGGCGTAACCTTTGACTAAATCACCTACCAAACCTAGTGATGAAAACATAAAAAGTCAACGCCTAAAATTGTGGTAATATAATGATTTATAAGTAAATTTTGACAAAATTACGACCTAGACATATGATCAACTAAAGAGTTCACTTAGGGGGTAATGCGTTGTCAAATCCAGCCTCAGAAATATCACTAAAAGGGTTAAAGACTTCTCTAGAAATACTGAAAAGATGGGGAGCCAACGACTCTCAAGCACTTTCAATCTTAAATATTTCAAGTGCTGAACTCGCTAACCTACCCTCGTGTAAATTTTCGTCAGAACAATTAGTTAGAATAAGCTATATCCTTAATATCCATGCAGCGCTTCGGACGTTGTTCAACAATCAAAGCAATGTATTTGGATTTATGACTATGAAGAACCGCAGCTCGTTTTTTGAAGGTAAAACTCCGTTGAGCTTCATTGCATCTGGGGAATTAACTGCCCTAGAACAGACGGCAGAACATCTTACTGCCTTAAGCATTGGCAATTAGTTTGTTTGGGTAAAACAGTATGAAAATGGTTTTAGAAATGCGCTATCGCAGAGAAGGTAAATTCCTCTACAGCAAAGAAGAGATTGGTAGCCTTTACCAATCTGCCGATCTGGACAAAATCTTACTAAGAAGCCCTTACCTAACAAGCATAGATAATGAATTGTTCGTCTATGGTCATATCAAATCATCGGTTGAATTCGAGCATTTGATACTGGCTTTAAGACCCTCATACGATTGTTATATTTCGTTCGAAGATGCCCTATCTAGGTGGGGTGTTATATCGCAGATTCCAATGATGATGATCCTTGCAACAACTGGAGCTTCTGGTTGGTACTCTACTCCATTTGGAAGATTTGAATTTGTGCATGTTGAACACCCCTCTAAACAAATAGAGCAGCAGACGTTAGACACCGGTCGTCCAATACGCATAGCTAAAAAAGAATGGGCATATCGAGACCTGAAAGGAGTAAAGCGCAACCTACATCTAATTGACTATGTTGCGCTATTTACTGACGATTAGAACGAGAACGCTTTAACATCCAAACTTAAACAAACAATACCTACCAAGGCGGCATCTTGAATAGCAACCCATCATCACCATTATCATGAAGGGTCAAAACTATTTCATCATCAGTAAAAGTTACATCACTCGGCAAGTCTGAATCAATTAGGGTCAGTATGTACTGCGTGCCATGAGCTTCTGGTATGGTGCGTACGTATTTAAGAAATTCTTGTTTTTTCCTTGTATCTAGAGTCTCTAGACCGCCATCATGATAAATGAACTGGACGAAGTCTCGTTCTGAGTATGCTAAATTCACAGCTAAATCATACCCTATGCAAAGAATTTTTTTGTAACTGCAACCATCTGACTCACTGGTGAAGCTATAGTCCCTATCAATAAATCCGGCATGATAAACTAAGTTACCTTCACCATTCTGCTCAGTAGATATGAGTCCGTTCTTATCAAGGACAAGTTTGACAAAATTAGTGAAATTTTCCTTTATAGACTTGTAGATAGATGTTTCAGATTTAATTACTGCTTCTCTATCGAACCTAATCCTCTCAACTACCTCATCTTTACGTCGACTGATATCTCTAGATTCAGTCTGAACTTCTTTGATACGTTCACTAATATCTAATTTACGCTCAATCGCATTAATTTCAGTAGTCACTAGTAAAAGGCGATGAGATACCTCTTTGTATTTTTCAAAAGCATTTGTATTGGTCAAAAAGGACACTTTAGATGACTTAGCGGCATTAAGCTCAGTTAATCGATTCGTCACATCTAACAACTGTTGCTCTAAATCAGAGATTTGCTGTTTTACAAAAATTGTACGCTCAGCTGTAATTTTTCGATTAAAATCCAACAAGTCATCATATGACTTCTTAATTTGCTCACCAAACATAATCCCAGCTTCAGCAAACAGTTTTTTAGTTTTATCAGTGTTAAAAGATGAGGGTTGCTTTGATTGAGAACGTTTCAGTTTCTTAAGGTTATTGCTTAAGTAGTATCTAACTCGATTTAGCTCTTCAATTTCTTCATCAATATCTTCAGAAAGTTCCTCTAAAATTTTTGCGTCAGACCTATCAAAGTTCAGTGAATCTAACTGTTCTTGTAATGAGGAGGCATCTTTAGATTTCAATGATAAAGCATCATGTAACATTTCCTCTTCATCACCTTGATACAAACCAATTTCTTTTTGAAGATCAGTTAGTTGTAAAGATATTTTATCTAAACTAGCTCTCAAATCATAATTAAGCTTCAAGTGCTCAGAATCAAAGCCTAAGATCTGACCGACATAAGGCTTCCACGCAATGTCTTTTCCACGACTAAACTTCTTCAGTTGGAATATGTCATTAAAATCATCTTGTTTTCTAAGTGCATAACTTACTGCCGTTCTATAGTCCCATGGCATTATTGACTTTAAGTTTAATAAGCTATCAAGAAGAAGCTTTGCCTTATCAAAAGTGAGCTTCTGATAATCCCACTCTTCATCATCCAGAAAACGATAATCTTGATACTTAGTGCTATGTTTTTTGAAGTAGAGTTGTGTATTTTTAGCCACAGAACGTCGAATAGTCAAAAAAGAGCCATCATTAAGCTTTATCTCAAAGAAAAAAATGAACTCATTAAACAGATCTATATGCTTAAAAAGGAAAAAGTCCTTACTTCTTTTCTTAAGGAATCCAAAATCAATCAACTCCGCAAGCTTACTTTTCCCAAGGTTATGAGAATCTTTATTTTTATTATCAGGTAGCCTTATCTCACCAATAATTACATTAAATCCATCATTAAACTCAATCGGTTCAAAGGTACAGGGTTTGTTGGAGTATATTTTTGAAAGTTTCATGATCCTATGTACTCAATCAGGTCATTCTTAGGATGGTATTCAATCAAGCCTAAAAGGAACAAAAGCTCCAATGCAGGCTCAAGCAAAGCGGCTGAATCTTTGTGATATTTAACAAGAGCGAGCCTTAATTCAGTAATAGTTTCAAACTGAGCTTTCATCAGAATCGACAAAACCTGTGAGGAAGCAGCAAGAACTGTTAAATCTGGATTAGCATTTTTGTTAGGTTTAAGCAGCATAGTTCTCACCAATATCACACTTATAGTACATGTAATAGATCATAGACCTAGTCAGCGCTTTGTTTCTCTTACAGTCATTATCCCGACTCAAGATTAGCTCTATTGTTTTCTCTAAAACGATATCAAACTGATGATGTTCTTGTTTATAGATACAGATTTTTGCATGTAACTCTTCAGCTGTTTCCATGTATTTTTCTTGATAATCTTCATTCTCTGGCATGGAAAGAAATTCTTCAATGGCTGTAAAGTCTGCAAGCTTCTTGAGAATTGCCTTTGAGTAACCCTCTGTTAAATTATTTATTTCATTCTTCTGAACAAACCCAGTTCTATCAAGGCTAGAGGAGATATCTTTCTTCTTAATAGTGGGCAGGACATCTTTTATCGATACTATGACCTCCGCTAAGTCTTCAGGGTCAATAGTCAAAGGAACATCGTAAGGATTTAAGTCAACCATACTCGCCACCTCTGGAAACTTTCTAAATAAAGTTGCCATAGCTTCAATACCAATCAACCCTATATTCCCCTTATCTAATCCGGTTTGCTCAGATAGATATGTTTTTATCTTTTCATTGATATTGGCTGGTAGGCGACGATTTGAGAAGATGATGTAGTTCTTTAGACCATCGTTCTTTATCAACTTCTTAATCTTACTGACCTCGAGCGTAACGGTCGCACTAGCAGAGTCTGGGTTAAAAAAGTCTGGGTCACTGAACTTACTATTGTAGCTAATCGTGTGTTTAGCTTGAATTACTGTTAGACCGTCCCAAGGTCTTGTTTTTGATGGATAGATTTGGGCCAAACCTTGAAACCGAGAATCTCGACCTCCATCAGGGCCATCAGAAAAAGTCTCAGTACCAATTCCAAAAAGTTCTTCGCATAGATGAATAACTAGGTGTTCAAATTGAGTTGGTGACAAGTCTGAGTAATTGTAATTCATTATCTTGGTCCATATTGATATGAACTTATTGTCTTATTGGCAATGACTACATTCAAGAGAAACTTGATTTCGGTGCCAAATTAGTGACTTACGTTAGATAGTTTACAAGCACTAAGAGTCCTTTCACCACAATTCAGCTCCCTATCGAGGAGTTGAACCCAAAATGAATCAATTAGTTAATACCGAACTACAGCGAAGTTAGCGAACACACTTGATTAAGCATTAATGTCGGTGCTACAGTTCGGTACTAAGAGCTAAACATATGCAACTAGATTACAAGCTAAGTAACTGTTTTTATTAGGTTTAAAGGATACTCCCGCCAGCTCCACCAAACGTTTGGAAAGGGCCAACTCGAAAGGGTTGGCCCTTTTTGTATCTGCAATTTATATCTCCCCCTCAACTCATCGCTTTGATTCCTAGCCAAAATCTCTTAGTCTGTGGTTAAGCATTCATCAATGGACATGAGATCATGCTAAAAGGCAGTGAATACCCTTCTATTCGTGCACTTCGAACCTTTGTTGCGGTTGCTAACCATCTGAGTTTTTCTAAAGCGGCAGAGAGTTTGTGCGTGACTCAAGGTGCCGTGAGCAAACAAATTGCGACGTTAGAGCAACTGGTTGGGCTACCTTTAATCCAACGTGGTATCAATGGTATTGAGCTCACTGAAGAAGGAAAACGTTACTTACCCAAGGTAACTGAAGCGTTGGAAATCATCCAACATGCCACAGCGAGCCTAATTCAAACCGACACAGAGCAAGAGTTACTGGTGGTGGATGTTACGCCTTCTTTCGCCAGTTTGTGGTTGGTGCCAAACATTGATGCATTCCATCAAATCCATCCTGATATCCGCGTTAAAGTTCGCACCAGTGATGGTCCAGTAAATCAGCTAGACGTAGACAGCGACATCACCATCCGTTGCCTTCCTCTTTCTAGTCACTACGAACATGGTCGATTGTTGCGTCAAGAAACGCTACTGCTAACGGGCTCATCAAGTTCTTCAACATGTAACGACAAACAGTCCATTGCAGATTTCGCATTTATTCCTCAAACGACACGCCCGCAGTTGTGGGAGCAGTTCAAACTAGAACAATCTCTGCAAAGCGCGATTCATTATCACCCCGTCGGTCATGAGCATTTCTATCTTTCTTATGAAGCGGTAAAGCTTGGCAAAGGGCTTGCTCTTCTACCTGATTTTATGGTGCAACAGGCGATGTCGAGAGATGAGGTCCACCACATCCAACAGCTGAGTATGCTGAGCCATTATGGCTATTACGTATTTGTGCCGAACTACCGTCTAGCGGCGCGAAAAGTCTCACTGTTCAATGATTGGTTATTTGCTCAGCTTGGAGAAGGCGTCGGTTAGATAACGACTCCGCTTCAATTTTTCAATCTGTGGTTGAAGCCAGCACATCTAAAGATATTCGCGTTACACTGAAGGGGTTGCCAACTGTAATGAGGGTTTATGACGTTATCTCCTGCCTTTCTGCGTAAAATCTGGTACTCCCCTTCTATCAACCTTGGTTTGCGTGCCACCAGCGCGATTGTTCTGTTCATGGGGTTGGGTGTGCTATTCAACCAAATCAATCTCGCCATGACGGCTTTAATGACCATGCCCGCAGCATTGATCAGTGGTTTAGACACTGCCGGCCCTAGGCGCTGGACACGCTTTGCGATTACTGCTTTCACGTGGAGCATTACGCTCGTCATCAGTTATGCTCTGCTGAATATGGGCTTACCACTGTGGCTGACTTACGGCGCGATGGGAGCAGTATTGGCGAGTACAGCAGTGAATGGTCCGTTTTGGGGACGTCTTGGCATGTCGAGCTTGCTGATCGCGGTCGTGAGCTTGTCGCTACATAATTCCAGCGCGGTACTTGGTCTCTATCCTATGTTGGTGTTGGGACCACTCACTTTTGCGCTGTTCAGTTGGCTTTGGTTTGCCTTATGGAAACATTACGCGCTGCGTGTTTGTCTTTCTGCGATTTACGAAACGCTAGCGGACTACATTCAATATCGCCAAGCTTTCTTGCTTGGAAGCGAAAATGATGCCCCGAAACGACGCATCAAATATCAGTTGATTGAACTGTTTCAGCAAGCTCTGCAATCGGAATCTTTTCGATCGAAACATGAAGGCGCCAACTCACTACGTCAGGCTTTGTTTTTGGCGCTCGATACATTTGAAGTCGTCTTGAGCAGCCATACCAGCAACCCTGATCTGTTCAAGCAATTTCAATCCAGTAAACCGAAACGAGATCTGCTCTTGGTTTGGAGCCAACACTGTCAGCAAAGATTAAGACACAAAGCCAAGCAGCTTTTGCATAACACGCATGAAGAGATGGAACACTTGAGCTCACTAGAACAGGAAGCTCATGATTTGATTGAAGCAGTGAAGCTAGAAGACCAACCTCGCTTTCGCTACTGGGCATACGCGGTCAAGCATATTTCTCGTCGTATTGAGCTCAATGAACCCGCTTATGAACGCTCCTTTGATGTGCAACCATTCGAGCTGTCTTTTCGTTTACCAAGTCGAGGCAACCCGATTTGGCGCCACGTGACTCGCGTTGGTTTGATGTTTGCTCTTGGATCTGGGATTGCTGAATACTTTGAATTGATTCGCCCGGATTGGGTATTAATTTCCATGTTGATGGTGATTCAGCCGAGCTTCTTGGCAACCCGAAGTAAAACCTGGCAACGCTGTTTAGGTACCGCGCTCGGGGTACTGTTCGCCACCTCCTTGATTCACCTTGGCGTACCAACGACCATCCTGTTTGTGTTAATAGCTGTCCTATTACCCGTCGCAATGCTCAATATTATGCGTCATTACTCGCTGGCGATTGGCTGTATTACCGCACTGTTAATTTTGGTTTATCAGACCATGGCACACCAGGGACTCGACTTTGCTGCACCGCGCCTGATAGACAATATCGTCGGTGGCGCAATTGTCCTACTCGGTTATGGTTTACTGTGGCCGCAGTGGCGAGGTAAAGAGATTCATACCCAAGCATTAAAAGCACTCGATAGTTCAAAAAGCTTATTTGTGTATTGCTATGAGCAGTTACAAGTAGACACTGAGCAACGTGATCACATGGCGCTCACTAAGCAACGTGCCGCTATGCTCACCGCTGAAAGCGATCTTGAACTGATTTACAACGAGATGCAACAAGAGCCAAGGCACACTCGCGCCGATCCGCATTATTATGAAGATATGCTGAGCCATTATCGCTTGTTGAGTCACTACCTTTGCTTGCTGATCCCTCTAGTGAGAACGGGCACCCATTATGAAGGCTCAACGCAAGTCGAACGCCTGATTCATGATGCGATGGATGCGTTGATCAGTACGATTCGTGACAATCGTGTTCATGAGCTGCCAGCACTGAGCAATAAAACCGATGCCGATCATCCCTCCTCAACGGCTGGTCAACGATCTGTCGAAGAGATCATCTGGTTAGCATTGATGACGATTAAGCAAATGCACGACTTAGTAAGGCGTAACCTAAAAGACTAAATACCCAGCACTATTATCAACGGCGTGTCAGATTTTACTGACGGAGACCAACGTCGATTGACCAAGCGAACTAACAGGAGTATCACTCCAGCTTCGTTCCAGTTTTGTTAGAGGAAAGCGTTTGGAACACATAAATGAACTATTGATGGCGATGAAGCCGCTGCTTGAGCAATATGGCTATCTCGCCCTTATCGTCAGCATCTTTCTTGAAGGCATTGGCATTCCGATGCCGGGGCAATCGCTGATGATTGCAGCGTCTATCATCTCATCAGAGCATGTCATGAACCTTAGCTTGGTGATGATAGTTTCTTGGTTGAGTTGCTTTTTTGGCAACACGTGCGGCTACCTGATTGGCTATTACTTTGAAGGTTGGTTAGACAAGAAAGGCTATATTTCTGGCCCCAAAATGCAGAAGCTACAAAATACGATTCAGAAGTATGGTCCTGCTTGTTTAGTTGTCAGTCGCTTTGTTGAAGGGATGAAGCAGTTTATGCCGCTTGCTTGCGGTATTGCTAAGATGCCGCGCAAAGAGTTCTTATTGGGTAACGCGCTTGCAACCACCATTTGGGTTGCCGTGTTCAGTTTGCTCACCAACTTCGCGTTTGAGCACTTGAGTGCCCTTAGCCAGTTCTACACCGAACACCATTACGTGGTTTGGTCTAGCGCAGCACTGCTGTTCTCACTGATGATCTTCGCGCTTCTTAAACGAAAAAAAGCGTAAGTGATCTAAACCAATATAATTCCGCAAAGGCTCACGGTATCAATAAGATATGTTATGTGAGCCTTTTTTCTGGGTCTTTTCCATTTAAAATAACCAGCCATTTAGACGTCTAGACGTTGACAAGTCTTTGGTGTCCGATTAGTCTGCTCGCCTTATTTGTTGATTATGTTGTCGTTCACATGTCTGGTTCTAAAAATTCTAATAAAGCAATCGCACCATCAGCGGTCGCACTTTTACCTTTAGTACTATTCCTTGCGCTGTTTATTGGCGTGGGCACTTACTTGTCTCTGCAAGGGGTAGATTTTGCATTTTACCAACTGCCAGCGCCTATCGCGGTATTGCCTGCGGTGATCCTTGCGCTCATCCTAAGCAAAGACAAACTCAATCGTTCTATCGAACACTTTATGCGTGGCGTTGGTCATCCAGACATCATCGCGATGTGTATGATCTACCTGCTTGCCGGTGCCTTTGCTGCAGTTGCAAAAGCGTCTGGCGGCGTAGATGCAACTGTTAACCTTGGTCTTTCTGCGATTCCAACCAGCATGATCTTGCCGGGTATCTTCCTGATTTCTGCATTTATCGCGACAGCGATGGGCACCTCAATGGGCACCATCGCAGCAGTTGCGCCTGTTGCTCTGGGCATTGCTCAATCGGCAGGTATGAGCCTTCCACTAACGGCAGGCGTAGTGCTAAGCGGCGCAATGTTTGGTGATAACCTTTCGATCATCTCGGACACCACCATTGCGGCAACACGCTCTCAAGGCTGTGAGATGAAGGACAAATTCAAAGAAAACATCCGTATCGCACTGCCAGCAGCACTGGTTGCGCTTGTTATCTTCGCCTTCAACAGCACAGCGACTCAAGTACCAGAAACCGGTTCTATTGAGTGGTTGAAAGTACTTCCTTACATAACGATTCTTATCCTTGCGGTATCAGGCATGAATGTATTTGTCGTGCTTACTATTGGTATCGTTTTGGCGGGTGGCGTGAGCTTGTCTTCTATCGATGATTACGGTCTAACCAACTTCGCACAAGACATCTACTCAGGCTTTGGCAATATGCAAGAGATCTTCTTGCTGTCCATGCTGATTGGCGGTTTGAGTGAGCTTATGCGTCGCCAAGGTGGTCTCGCGTTTCTGACTAACCTAGTGAGCGGCATCATCCGTACGTTTGGTTCTAGCCACTCGAAAGAAGCAAATGGTCGTGCAAGCGAACTAGGTATTGCTGGTCTGGTTTCGATGGTGAATACCTGTACCGCTAACAACACCGTTGCCATCATCGTATCAGGTAGCGTGGCTCGCCAACTGGCAGAAGAGAACAACGTTTCACCGCGTCGCTCTGCAAGTTTGTTGGATATCTTCTCGTGTGTTATCCAAGGTGTATTGCCATACGGTGCACAGGTTCTGCTATTGGGCTCGGTATTTAACCTTTCTCCACTAGAAGTTGTTGCGAACTCTTACTACTGTTTTGCTCTGGCAATTGCCGCTGTCGTAGCAGTATTTATCAAACACCCAGCGCGCCAAACAGTGACTCAGGCTGAAAACTAAAATACATTTGAAGAAGGCTCCGATTGGAGCCTTTTTTGTACCTGTTGCTAAATGGATTCTCGAAAACTCTCCGCATCATGCAGTGGCACATCGAGCAATTCACAGATCTCTTTTAATCGTTGAACTTGCTCCGCATTGCTGTTCGCGGGCTGACCATCAGCACTCAAATGGTTGTTCTCAAAGCCTACCCGAACATCCAACCCCAATAACAATGCATGGGTTAAACAGTCTTGCTCTCTCGCGCCAAACGCGCACACGGCACACCTAACCTTCTCTTCGATAAATCGCTCTAAATGCAGAGCCCGTAAATCCCATGGCGAAGATTGTTGAGCCTCATGATATCGACCAAGCACCACTAACGCGTGTTGGTTTTGCTTTGGTAAAACGCCTCGCTCTCTTAGGGATAAATAGCGCTCAATGTCTGCCTGATCATACAAAATGATTTGGCTGAGAATGCCCTGTTCAGCGACCCAGTCAAAAAAGACAAAACCTTGCTCTTCACTCTGCTCATCAGGAATCAGTTCACGCAAAGCAAAAGAAGCAGCTTCTGGTTTTACCGCTTTGATCAGCACCATTTGCTGTTGTGGCGAATACGTCCCAACAGCCTCAGTCGTGAGCTGAACAATCATCGAATCACCAACCGCAGCTTTCACCGCGTGGTAGATTTCTAAGTTGTCTTCAACCTCTAGAGAATGCCTGCCTTGCGCATCTCTCGCATGCAAATGGATCATGGCAGCCCCTGCCGTTTGACATGCTTTCGCCTCGACAACCATTTCTTCAATAGTCATCGGCAATTGAGCATGGTCTTGCTTGGTTTTTCTCGCTCCATTGGGCGCAACAATAATCGCGATTCGAGCTCTTTTAGTTTGGGAGTTCACTGCCATTTCTGCGACACCTCTCTAAGTGTACGAGTGAGCTTTTCCACCAGCTCGTCAATGTGGCTTCGCTCGATGATAAAAGGCGGTGCAAGAAGGATATGATGCCCATTTACACCATCAATCGTGCCGCCCATTGGGTAGCACATCAGTCCATTTTCCATCGCTTTTTGCTTGATCTTTTTGTCTGCCAAAGTTGAATTAGACAACGGGGTTTTACTTACTTTGTCTGCGACAAGCTCAATGCCAAGAAACAACCCTTTACCACGAATATCCCCAACATATGGGAAGTCTGAAAGCGCCAATTCGAGCTCTCTTTTTAACATCGCCCCTTGTTGATTGACGGCTTGCAGGAGCTTTTGGTCACCGATGGTTTGAATGGTTGCAACGGCAGCTACGCACGCAACAGGATGCGCCATAAAGGTATGCCCATGTTGAAAGAAGCCACTACCAGACGCGATTGCTTGATAGACTTTGTCATTGGCAACAACCGCACCGATAGGTTGATAACCCGCCCCTAACCCTTTCGCCATACAGACTAAATCTGGGACAGCTTGCTCTTGTTCAAAAGCAAAAAAGCTACCGCTGCGCCCAACGCCACACATCACCTCATCCATGATCAGCAACACATCATAGCGATCGCAAATCTCTCGTATTCGTTTGAAGTAATCTTGAGTGGCAGGTACTGCACCCGCTGTTGCGCCAACAATCGGCTCTGCAACAAACGCCATAACGTTATCCGCGCCCAGTTCTAAAATCTTAGCTTCAAGCTCATTGGCGGCTCTCAGTGAATAATCGAGTTCTGACTCATCTTCTCTTTGATAACGATAGGCATAACACGGCGCAATATGATGGCTTGGGTGCAAGATGGGTTTAAAAGGCTCACGCCGCCATTCATTACCACCAACAGCCAACGCACCAAGTGTATTACCGTGGTAGCTTTGTTGGCGGGCAATAAACTGCTTTTTCTCAGGTTTGCCACATTCCACAAAATATTGCCTTGTCATCTTTAGCGCAGATTCAACCGCTTCAGAGCCCCCACTGACTAAGTAGACATGATTAAATTGCGATGGCATTTGCTGGCAAATCAACTCAGCCAACTGCTCACTAGCTTCGCTAGTAAAAAAGCCCGTGTGAGCAAAAGGCACTTTTTCGATTTGGTCGAGCATGGCTTGTTTAACAGCTTGGTAGCTATGCCCAAGGTTTGAAACAGCAGCTCCGCCGCAAGCATCGAGGTATTGGTTGCCTTGATTATCGAACAGGTAAACCCCTTCCCCTCTGGCGATAGTGGGCAATTTGGCGTGGCAATGACGGTGAAACACGTAAGACATGAGCGCCCCTTCCTAGTGACTATTTTCTAAGCATAGTCAGTAAGATGAGACTTATACGCAAGGTAAGAAAAGTACACCATCATGAGCATTTGGAATACTATAACCCAAATACTCAAAAATCATTATAAATAAGCACCTTATAGAAATATGGCCAGCTTTTAGTAAGGCTGACCTATGGGTAACCCAAAGCTCTGTTGAAAAGTATAATTATGCGTTCAGAGCTTGTTCTAAATCAGCCAGAATATCATCGATATGTTCAATGCCGACAGACAAACGAATCATCTCTGGAGAAACGCCCGCTTGCTTTTGCTCCGCCTCACTCAACTGTCGATGTGTAGTTGATGCAGGATGACAAGCAAGCGACTTCGCATCACCAATGTTCACCAGTCGCTTGAATATCTTAAGCGCATCGTAAAAACGTACACCCGCCTCGTAACCATCTTTCAACCCAAACGACAATATCGCCGACGGCTTACCTTGCATGTATTTCTCAGCCAACGGATAGAACTCAGAGTCAGGCAAGCCTGCGTAACTTACCCAACTCACTTTATCGTGCTGGCTTAAATATTCCGCAACTTTGAGTGCATTCTCGGTGTGTCTCTCCATACGCAGCGACAGCGTTTCCAGCCCCTGCATCAACATAAACGCATTCATCGGTGACAAAGCAGAACCGGTATTACGCAAAGGAACGGTGCGAGCACGACCAATAAACGCTGCCTCTCCAAATGCCTCGGTGTAAACCACGCCGTGGTAGGAAGGTTCAGGCTGATTAAATACCGGGAAACGATCTTTGTGCTGCGCCCAAGGAAACTTGCCCGAATCAATGATGATGCCACCTAATGTCGTACCGTGACCACCCACATACTTAGTCAGTGAATGCACCACGATATCTGCACCAAATTCGATTGGTTTACATAACACAGGAGTTGCGACCGTATTGTCAACAATCACAGGCACGCCCTGCCCATGAGCCAACTCAGCAACACGTTCAAGATCGATGATATTGCCAGCCGGATTACCAATGCTTTCACAGTAAACCGCTTTGGTATTCTCATCGATAAGCTCAGCGAGACTTTCAGGTTTGTCATCCTTGGCAAAACGTACCTCAATACCTTGGTTCGGCAACATATGCGCAAATAAAGTGTAAGTGCCGCCGTATAGCTGAGGAGTAGAAACGATGTTATCGCCGGCTTGCGCGAGCGTGAGAATGGCATAGTTAATTGCCGCACTGCCTGCACTAACAACCAAACCAGCAATACCGCCTTCTAGTGCTGCCATACGTTTTTCCAACACGTCATTGGTTGGGTTCATAATGCGGGTGTAAATGTTGCCTGGAACTTCGAGGTTAAATAGATCGGCACCATGCTGAGCATTATCAAACTCATACGCGACGGTCTGGTAAATCGGTGTCGCAACAGATTTGGTTGTTGGGTCTGTTTCGTAGCCAAAATGGATTGAGAGTGTTTCGTCTTTCATGCATCTTCCCTGAACTATTGAGTGAATGGTTATTCTTTTATATTGCCGATTTTTTCAGCAAAGAAAAGCAGTTTGAGTCACATTGAAGGGATTGGACTTTATTCAAGTCAGACGGAGATAAAGAGATAACAACAAGGCTTTTCCGCATATGAAAATCATTGACTAGACTTATTCAATAATCACAAGGCTAGGATAATATAATGAAAACAATCACATCATCGATGCTCAGTGTCTGCTGTGTACTTTTCACGTTCTTTGCTCAGGCTGAGGAAGCTTTCCCCCTCGCACCTCCCGATCTCTCTAGCCCTCAAAAAGCACTCACAAGCTTTGAGACTTTGGTTTCACAAGCGAATCAGCAGCTGACAGAAATCATCGAAGATCCAACCCAAAATACCGAACCAAACCGACAACACATCTATGCACTTTTCGACAAAGCAACTCAAGCCTTCGATCTGTCTAAAGTACCGGAATCTAGCCAAAATCGAGTTGCTATTGAATCGGTCATGTTGATGAAGGAAATTCTCGACCGAGCCCCGCCTTTGGACTTATCACTCATTCCAGATAGCAACACACTGGATCGCTGGCAAATACCAGAGACAGGTTTGGAGTTGATCAAACAAGCTGATGGGCAGTATCGTTTCTCAGGGCAAACCGTTCATGGGCTTTACAGTGATTACTTGTTGGTAAAACATCTACCCTCTCATTCAGGCGCGGACTTGGATTACTACCAATATTATTCGCTAAGCGCAGGACGATTGATTCCACCAACATGGTTTCACCTCGTAGAAACATTACCAAGCGTATTTATGCTTGAATATGGAGATCAAGCGATATGGCAATGGCTCGGGTTGGTTCTTTCTCTTTCTCTAACCATCTCCGCACTTGCTTTGCTCTATAACCATATTCACTCTCCGATTTCGAAAGCCATATGTGCCGTAATCACTTTGAGTGGTTTTCTCTATCTCGCAGACTATCAACTCAACTTAACTGGCATACTGATGTCGACGCTTAACGTCATCATAGAACTCATTTGTTGGCTATTACTCAGTCAAGTGGCTTACCTATTGATTTACAAAACTTGTCGTTTATTAATGAGTAAGCAGCGCACGAATACCATACTTCGACAAAGTCTGACCCAAATTATTGGCACTTTATTAGGTTCAATGGCAGCCATTGCCTGTCTTGGTTATGGTTTGAATCGCTTAGGAGTCCCTGTTTATGGCATCGTGACAGGCTTGAGTTTAGGGGGCATGGCAATCGCACTCGCTATCCGTCCAACTATGGAGAACTTAATCGGCGGGGTTATCTTATTCCTAGACAAATCGTTATCGGTGGGTGATTACTGCCAAATTGGCAGTCAGTCAGGAGTTATCGAACAAATAGGTGTGCGTTCAACACGAATTCGAGCGAAAGACCGAACACAAATCACCATTGCCAATGGTGACCTTATTAAGCGAGAGATCATCAACTACAGCCGTCGTGACCGATATCCTTTCAAAGCGACTATCGGGCTACGCTATGAGACTAGCATGTCTCAATTGCAGAGCATTACAGAGAAAATCACGTCCTTACTCAAAGAGCATCCCGATGTTTTAGATTCTCCTCTTCGAGTTCACTTTAGTGCCTTCAATGCTTACAGCCTGGATATTGAGATACTCGCTCACTTGAACACCACAAATAGAGAGACATTCCTCAACTTGCAGCAAGAACTTCTTATATTGATTGATAAGATCATTACCGCAGAAGGCGCTCAATTTGCTTTCCCTTCAAGTACCACATACCTCGCCACAGATACTTTACAGCCAGCAGTCACACCCAAGACCGTTCAAGCAGTCCCTCAAACATAGAGATTTAAAAAACCGCCTCGAATGAGGCGGTTTTATATTGAAGACTAAAAGCTAGTTTTTAGTGCGGCTTTTACTGCTGTATTTAGTTTGCCTAAAACCAGTTCGAATACCCAACGGATAAAGGAGTAAGTAAATTTAATCGCAATTTGGGCGACTTTACCTGCAAACACCAACATATGACCAAGTAAGCCTTTTACGCGAGAGGCAAATTCACTAGAAAGTTCTGAGATTTTTACCATTGAGCGCGCCATCGCATCGTAGATAGTTGCGATTGCAGCACCACCACTTTGCAATGCAAAGACTGTTGCTGCAAAGCCACCATCAATTAACAGCGTAAGGATTGCCGCTGAAATCTTATCTGCCCAATCAGCAGAAGGTTTCGCTTGCAATCGATTCTCGTAATTCAGGACAACACGCTTAAAAGCTGAGTTCGCTTTTTGAAGCCCTAGGCTATCCCACGTTGCTGATTGTGTGTAAGAACTATATTCCGACATAAAATGCGCGCTAGGAAGCAGTCCTTGTGCACGATTTAATATGTATTCTGAACCATCATAAGGCACATGATAAAAAGGCCACACTGGCGCTTTTGTCACTGGGTCTGCACCATTCACACAACGAAAATGTGACGATATGCGCGAGGATGAGTTAACAGAAAACGGCTTCATTCCCACTCTTGGTGAGCCAAAGGTATACAAATTCACTTTTCCTTTAAACTCAGGGGAAGCCGATATCCAGTTCGCAGCCAAAGTGGCAAGTGCGCCACCTAAACTGTGTCCGACGCAATGAATAGTACCATTACCAACAACCGGATTATCACGTAGAAAACGAGTTAGGCCCTTTTTCATAGAATAGAAAGTCGTTTGAAACCCAGAGTGCACGATCTCTCCTGTCCCCGTCCCCTTTCCACTGCAAGTTAAGTCGGTAATTCCATCAGCTAATCCTGCGGTACCTCTAAAAGCTAAAACTAAGTCGTTCTTATGGCGCTGACTTTTTCCTTTCCCCAACAAAGCAAATCCAGTTTCTGGGCGAAAGAAAAAACCACCACTAGTTCCTGTAACCATGTTTTTGAAAGAAAAATCATTGCGAAGAGAAAGAGGCACCTCTAAGTCTTCTAAGTTGTTTTTTATGGCATAAGCTGCGGATGCCAAGTAACTGGCTTGCTTTGGGGAAATATCACTCATAATTATTTAGCCATATCCTTTTTTGCAATGTATGTATCAGTGTCTTCGTCATACAGATAGGTGGTTACCCTGTCGTGATTCCAGTCGCAAACCGAGTAAACCGAAATTGGCGCACCTTTTTCCGGCGCGATCTCTACTTCATGAATACGTTCAATATTGGTTAACTCACAATCGATATTAGAGAGCATTGATACCAAAGGCTTCCGCCCATCTGTAGGAGACCAAACTCCCCAAAGCTTCTTTTGTTCACCGTTATAAGTGAGCGAAATCTTTTGATGAACCCTTAAGCTTCCTCCAAAGAGATCTCCAGGAGCACTAGAACGAACAATGAGCCGTTCGAAAGAGAACTCTCCTAGTTCATTGGTCTGAACCTCATCTGATAAGGTTTTGCCTTTTTTGTACCCTTCATAATAAAGCTCTCGATGAACCGTTAACCCCGCCTGTGGCACGCCATCAAGCTTGATAACACCACGCACATCCGGAGACATTTCCACATCGTATTTTTTGAACGGCCAAAACATTGCACTTGCTCCTACCGAAAATAGAGCTAGGGCCAACATAAGAGAGATTCTTTTAGCCATAGTCTTTCTCATCCATTGATTAATTTTTGGATGATATGGAAAAAGAAGACAGAGTGAGAGGAGTTAATAAACGGAAGGCAATTTGTGGGAAGCAATTCGAAGTATCATGTAATTAAGAAATTTATTTTTATTATTTCTTAAACACTTGTGCCAATTATCTCTCTACATTGATGATTGGACTTGCTGTAAAAGCCAACGTCTAAATCGTGCTGTAGGCTCACTTTTGGTATTAATGATCAGGTAGTAGCCTGCGTTAGCATCCACAGGTTCAAATGGCGAGACTAAGCGACCGCTTTCAAGTTCATCTTCCACCAGCGCCATACGTGCCATTGCTATCCCCACTCCAGCTTCGGCGGCAGACATTGCCATATCCGTACGATTAAAGAAGTGCCCTACCTCTGTTTTGAAATCAAACCCCATGCTTGATGCCCAGTACAGCCATTCATAGTCACGCGGAGCCTTATCCCATGGCATAGCATCGTGCAGTAATGTTGCGTCTCTCCATTGTTCTGGTGACGCTTTAAGAGTTTTTAGCCACCTATGATCCTCAAGGTATTTGGGGCTCATCACCGGTAGAAGTTGCTCATTGAGAATCCGCTCTGCGCTTTTATCTCGATAGGGATGAGAACCGTAGTCTATCGCAACGTCATAGTCCTTTCGCTCACTATTCACTAGTGCTCCCTCTGCAAAAATCTGCACTTGGAGATCGGGGTTTTCTAGATGAAAGCTTTCAAGGCGTGGAACTAACCATTTAAACGCAAAAGAAGGCGTCAGCTTGAGGCGAATTTCATTGTGGGGCTTTTCAATTTGCAGTTCTTTAAGTGTCTTTCCTAGTTCGGAGAAGTGGAATTGTGAGGATTGAGATAACTGCAATCCTTTAGGCGTCAATCGAATTCCACGCGAGTGGCGTTCAAACAAAGTAAAACCAAGCTGTTCTTCTAACTGAATGATTTGCTGGCTGATCGCCCCCGTCGTTAGGTGCAATGCCTTTGCAGCACTGGTAAAGCTGTTGTGTTCCGCCACTTGGCAGAATAACCACAATCCGCTAACGACACTACTTTTCATCTTTGAGCCTATAGATTTTCTAAACGCTAAATGTAATTTATATCGATTGTTAACAAAAGGTAAAGAAGAGAAACTGCGCAACATCAAAAATGTGTGGAGCACATCAATGGAAGTCATCGTAATAGGCAGTGGTGTTATCGGATTAACCTCGGCTTGGTATTTATCTCAGGCAGGCTGTCAGGTGACCGTGATCGATCGCCAACCAAGCAGTGCGATGGAAACCAGCTTCGCTAACGCCGGACAAATCTCTTATGGTTACTCTTCACCATGGGCTGCGCCGGGGATTCCACTCAAAGCCATAAAGTGGCTCACTGAAGAACATGCACCACTCAAAATAAAACCGTCTCTTAGCCCGGAGCTTATCCGCTGGGCAACGCAAATGGTGTCGAACTGCACTTTGTCCCGCTATCAAATCAACAAAGCCCGAATGCTCTCTATCGCCAATCATAGCCGCGCGTGTTTGGAGCAGTTGCGCCGTGATCATGCGATTGAATACCAAGGGCGGCAGTTAGGCACCTTGCAAGTATTTCGCTCTCAACAGCAGCTCGATGCCATAGAGAAAGACCTTGAGTTGTTAGAGCAAAGCGGTACACGTTTTCAGTTAATGGATGTCGAACAGTGCATAAAGCAAGAGCCAGGATTGGCATTAGTAAAAGAAAAATTGGTCGGTGGGTTATATCTGCCTGATGACGAAACGGGTGATTGTTTTCAGTTCTGTCAGCAGTTAACAGAGCTAGCAAAAGCCCATGGTGTAAGGTTTGAATTCAATACAGAGGTGAGCAATTGGGTTACCGTAGGCAAAAAGATCATGGGTGTCCAAACGGACCGTGGTTTGTTTAAAGCAGACCAGTTTGTCCTTGCCTCTGGCAGCTATTCTACAGCGTTACTCAAACAGCTTGAGATCGACATTCCTGTTTACCCCGTCAAAGGATATTCACTGACGGTACCAATTGAATGTGAGCAATTTTCGCCTCGTTCTACCGTCATGGATGAAACCTATAAGGTCGCAATGACGCGCTTTGATGACCGTATTCGTGTCGCAGGAACCGCGGAGCTAGCAGGCTTTGATCCTTCGTTACCGCAAAAACGCAAAAATACGATTGAAATGGTGATTCGAGATCTGTTTCCGCAAAGCGCCGATTTTACTAAAGCCGAGTTTTGGAGTGGATTTCGCCCTATGACACCCGATGGTACGCCCATTATAGGGACAACACCTTACAAGAATTTGTTTACAAACACAGGGCATGGCACGCTCGGTTGGACTATGGCTTGTGGCTCAGCTCAGATACTAACAGACGTCATCATGAACGCCGTTCCCAAAGTGACAAATCACTCAGAATTGAACCTGAGTCGTTACGCCTAAACACCTGCAAACCATTTCAAACAGTGCATTACTCCACAAGTTGAATAGCATTCAGAAGATATAACTATCATCTCTCGCGGAACATTTTCATGACAATGTTCTGCATATTCAATCAATTCATTGTTATTTCCAATAAAAACCACACAGATACATAACAAGAACCAATTTTTAACAATATTTAACCGTTCTGTGCCCACCATCACGCTACAAGGGATTTTTAGTTAAAAAGGTTAACAATTGCATTACAAAAAAGGGTAATGTGTTGTACGAAAAACAACCACAACCATAACAAACAGGGAAAATACTCATGCAGTCATTAGTTGATTTTCTGAATGGAATTATCTGGAGTCCGGCACTGATCTATCTGTGTCTTGGCGCTGGTTTGTTCTACTCGATCATGACGCGCTTTGTGCAGATTCGTCACTTCTTTGAAATGTGGCGCTTGCTACTTAATGGTAAGAGTTCAACCAAGGGGATTTCATCATTTCAGGCTTTGGCCGTTTCACTATCTGGCCGTGTAGGTACAGGTAACATTGCAGGTGTTGCTGCTGCTATCGGCTTCGGTGGCCCAGGTGCAGTATTCTGGATGTGGGTTGTTGCCTTCTTTGGTGCAGCAACGGCGTACGCAGAATCAACACTCGCACAGATTTACAAAGAGGAAGACGAAGGCGAATTCCGCGGTGGTCCAGCTTACTACATCGAAAAAGCAATGGGTCAGAAGTGGTACGCATGGGTCTTCGCTATCGCAACCATCTTTGCATGTGGCGTTCTACTTCCCGGCGTTCAATCAAACAGTATTGGTAACGCAGTAGAAGCAGCCTTTGGCTCAGGTGACATGATTGAAACCGCTATTGGTACCTTCAGTTTCGCTAAAATTTTCACTGGTACGGTTGTCTGTGTCATTCTTGCTTTCATTATCTTTGGTGGCGTAAAGCGCATCGCGAACTTCACGCAGATTGTGGTTCCGTTCATGGCGCTGGCTTACATCATCACCGCGTTCGTTATCATCCTACTTAACATCGGAGAGATTCCGCGTATCGTTGGCATGATCATTGGTGATGCATTCACGCCGATGGCTGGTATTGGTGCTGCGATTGGTTGGGGTGTAAAACGTGGTGTTTACTCTAACGAAGCAGGTCAAGGTACTGGCCCTCACGCAGCAGCGGCAGCAAGTGTTGACCACCCAGCGCAACAAGGTCTTGTTCAGTCATTCTCTATCTACATCGATACGTTGTTAGTATGTTCAGCAACCGCGTTTATGATTCTTATCACGGGTGCATACAACGTACAAGGCGCAGTAGAGGGTTCATTCTTAGTGCAAAACCTACCTGCAGATATCGGTGCTAATGGCCCTGTATTTACACAGATGGCGATTGAAAGCGCTCTACCTGGGGTTGGTAAACCATTCATCGCGGTTGCCTTGTTCTTCTTCGCCTTCACGACGATTCTGGCTTACTACTACATCGCAGAAACGAACATCGCGTACATCCGTCGCACTGTAAAAGTAAACGGTCTGATGTTCATTCTGAAGCTGGTACTCATCTCTGCGGTATTCTACGGCACCGTGAAGACTGCCAACCTTGCGTGGGCAATGGGTGATGTGGGCGTAGGTCTAATGGCATGGCTGAACATTGTCGGCATTCTGATCATTTTCTTCATGTCGAAGCCTGCACTAAAAGCGCTGGCTGACTACGAAGAGCAACAGAAACGTGGTGTGACTGAGTTTACGTTCAACCCAGTAGCACTTGGTATTAAAGGCGCGACTTACTGGGAAGAGAAGTACAAGCGCAAAACAGGTAAAGCACCAACCGCAGAAAGCGATACAACAGAAACGGTAGAGCAACCATCTACCTAATGCTTCACTTAACATCCTCCCCCAATGGGTTGGCAGGTATATAAGAAAAAGCAGTGGTCCGAACAACGGACATTAAAAAAGGGTTAGCCAGTGGCTAACCCTTTTCTTTTGCATTCAATTCGAAGCGATTATGCAGCGATTTCTTGCGTAGCAACTTGTGGCTTTTGCTTTTCGCCAACAGGAAGTACGGTACGGCCGTATTCGTTGTTTAGTACTTGAGCCATTGCAAAGTAGATTGCGCTCGCGCCACAGAAGATACCTTCGAAGCCTGCGATAGTACCGATCAGCTCGCTACCAGTGAAGTCACGTGCCGCTAGTAGGAAGAACAGGATAGTAAGAGAACCGAATACTACTTGCTTCGCTACTGGGTAACATAGAGAGCCAATGAACATGAAGCCAGTGAAGATACCCCATAGTAGTAGGTACCAACCCATGAAATGTGCTGGGCTTGCTGGAAGGCCCATGTAAGGCATTACGATTAGACCAACCAGTGTTAGCCAGAATAGACCGTAAGAAGTAAATGCAGTCGTACCGAACGTGTCACCACGCTTGAAGCACATCATGCCAACAAGTACTTGGCTTAAACCACCGTAAAAGATGCCCATAGCCAGAATCATAGAATCCATTGGGAAGAAACCTGCGTTGTGGATGTTTAGCAGGATGGTAGTCATACCAAAACCCATTAGACCTAGTGGCGCTGGGTTAGCCAGTTTTGTAGACATGTACATTACCTTTTCAAAAATGTTGATAAAAATTGCGCGCGAATTTTAATGGACTCAAAAACAAAAGAGAAAAGACGTTATTGAAAACTTAGATTGCACAAATAAGCAACCAAACGAATAAAAAAAGACCCTGCTAAAAAGAAGAGTCTTTATAGATAGTTAGACTATTTATTGTTCAACTACTGGCAAGAGATCTCATCCCAGAACCAATTGCTCTGTGTCGGTGATTCCCATACTCCCGGCCCATTTTTCGCGATAAAGCATTTACCTTGATAAGTCACTTTGTCGCCATTAGCCACTTGAGTCACACCTGGTTCCCATGCAATAAAGTCACCCGATACTGGTGGTTCAGTAACCGGAGGCTCTGTCACTGGCGGCTCGGTGACAGGTGGTTCTGTTACAGGTGGCTCAGTCGTTGGCGGTTCAGTCGCTGGTGGCTCTGTTGGCGTACCTGAGACCAATTTCCAAGGGTCACCTTTAGTAGGCTCATTACCTTGTGACCACCACTTCGCTTCATATACCGCCCCCTTGTAAGAGACTTGGTCGCCCGTGTTATAAACCTTGCCAGCATCCCATGCAGCAACACCGCCTACAGGTGGGTCAACCGGATCGACTGGGTCTAATTTATCGACAACGCGAACTTCAGGCCAACCTGCATGAGATTGGTAGAAGTTAGTAACACACTTCTCGTAATCACCAGCCACTAGCGCTGAATACGCGGTTTGGAAACCAACCAATTCACATTCAAATGAGTGACCGCCTGGGCGATCTGAGTAGTACTTCCAGTTACCATCCCAGTTGGTGTAAAGCACGTCAGTGGCACCGTTAAGGTTTAAGCTACCGTAAGGCGTTTGTTGCCAGCAGGTATTGGTTTCATCAGCTTCGATAGGAATCTGATAGTGCGCCGCTAGACCTTCCCAGTAACGAATGCGGTTAACTGGCTGACCTTTGTCTTTGTTTTGCTCACCACACTCAATACCACCGTTGATGACGTTGATCGTGGTACCAAAGCCGTAGCCAATGCCCGCATCAATTTCACGCTGCGATGGTACCCAAGTACGATCAATCACGTGCAGCATTGCTGGTTTTGGCGCTTGAGGGGTTAAGAAGAACCAAATCGCAGAAGCTAAGTTCAACCATGAGTCTGCGACTAAGCCCGGATTTTTCAGCAATACCGATGCATCGCCATCGAACATAACTTCAGAGAAAGCGCCGTAGTTAAAGTGGTAAGAAAGCTGTTTTGCACCACGACCGAAATACCCCTGACCAGGTTCACAAGGCCAACGCTTATTTTGCCAATCGTTCTGACCACAACCTGTGGTGTAGCCCTCTTGACCTTCTGACCACCCCATTTCACGTACGTGCACGAGTGCCTGCTGCCACTCTTCTAATGCAAGCGGGTTGTCCGATACGTTATCAACCGCAATGTGACCACCGGTTTCCTGAGCAAAGTGCGCAAATGCTGTCACGATAGATTTCTTACAAATCGCGTCTGAATCACGCCCGTCGGTGTACTCACCACAGAATGCGGGGAACTTACCGATCGCACGCAAGAAACGTGTGTACGTATACTCTGGTGCCGCCATCTGAGTAAGGAAGTTCCATTCGCTCTCAGGGAAGACACGTTCAACTCGCTTAACGTTTTCCGGATTGCTTGCTGCTCCGGGAACAATCGCTTCAACAACCGTATTTGGACGAGTCTCTAGCGCTTGTGACCAAATAGCATACATAGGGTCAGAGGTTTTACTTTGCTCCATAGCTTGGATGTCGCCACGAGCAATCACGTAACCATTTGGGTTTTGTGGATCAGGTTGGATATTCATGCTGGCATGAGCTTGTGCAGCGAGTACACAACCCAATGCGAGAGGCAGATGTTTGAGTGCAAACATGTCTAATCTCCGTATTTAACAATACAATATACAAGGAATAACTAGACACATAGTGGATCATGTAGAAAAAACGCCGAGTGAAGTGAATTAATTCTGCGACGCAAATTTCATAAATAAATACTGTTACACAGTGGGTATCACAAAAACTGTTACCTCGACTCAAAAGAAAACGGGGGATAATCCCCCGCTCTCATTTATTGTTATTGATCTGCTGTTGCTTGCTCTAGCGTCGGTGAAGATTGCTGTTTAGAGAGCACCAAGTAAATGGCAAACTGCGCGACTATTGCCACCAGCACAATTACAGGAGAAGCCATCACACCCGCAACAAGGAAGCTTGTCAGAGCGATAGCGCCGTTGAGTACCGCATAAGGCAATTGAGTTCTAAAGTGCTCATACTGCTCACAACCTGCACCCGTAGAGGACAAGATGGTGGTTTCCGAAATTGGCGAACAGTGATCACCAAATAAGCCACCAGATAGCACCGCACCGATACACACCAATAATGGCGCATCAATCGCGACTGCGGTTGGAATGACCAATGGCATCATGATGGCAAAAGTGCCCCATGACGACCCTGTGGCAAAAGAGATAATACCCGCCAGTAAAAATGCCACCGCTGGTAATAACCAGTATGGGAAGCCAGCTTGTGCCTGCTCTGCAATGTAAGCCGCAGCGCCAAGCTCTTTACCGACAGAACTCAGCGACCAAGCGAGAACTAGAATCACCGCAACGGACATCATGTTCGACATCCCTTTTAGGTAAACCTGAATGCCATCAGAGAGCTTTCTCACGCCATAAAACGCCATCAAACTAATTAGGGTAATTGCAGCAAAGAAATACGCCGACGACAGTGCAGCACGGAAAGTTGAGCCTGCTACTTTCTGAAATGGAAAACCGTGAGGAACCAAGATTGAACAAAGCACCACAAGCATGACGAGCAGCGGTGCCCAAACAAAACTTGTTTTTGCATTTTTATGCTCAAACACATTCAATGAATCTTGCACTTTTCCAAAATCAGAACCCTGCTCAGCAAGCTGTTCGGCTTTCGCCATTGGTCCAAAATCCAGTTTGAAGAAAGAGACAATCGGCACAATCGCGATCGCTAAAAAGGCATAAAACTGGTAAGGAATCGCGCCAATAAAGGCATCCCAATCACTTATACCCACATCCAACGCAGCAAACTCTTTTTGAATCAGGCTCATGATGTAAACGCCCCAACCAATGAAAGGGATCAGGATAGCCACAGGGGATGAAGTGGAATCAATAATAAACGCAAGTTTCTGGCGAGAGACTTTCAGCTTATCAAAAAGAGGACGAAAGACAGGGCCAACAATTAACGGTGTACCAAGGTCTGAAAAGAAAATAACAACGCCACCAAACCAAGCAGAAAGCTGCGCTTGGCATTTACTTGCAACCCACTGAGTGATCTTTTTAGCGAACGCCACGCCACCGCCAGATTTTTCCATCAAGGCCACAAAGCCACCAATAAAGACTAAGAGCAAAATGACGCCCGCATTGTAACTGTCAGTCAGTTGCGGCAACAGGTAACTTTTCATCAGTGCGCTAAACGAATCGAGCGGACCTTTATCGACGAATGTGCCTTCTAACATAGCCACACCGCTAACAACGCCGGCAAAAAGACCGACAACAACGTTTCTTGTAGTTAGCGCGAGGACTAACGTAATAATGATGGGGATGAGGGAGGTAACTTCTGCCTGTTCCATAGCAATACCAACTTTAATATTCAAACACTAAAAATGAATATATATTCAACAATCTCGCATGTATATATTTTCTAATAAAAAAGTTGAGACCTGCGTTCACACTTTTCAGGCATAAAAAAACCAGCCCGAAGGCTGGCTTTACTATTTTAATCTTTACGTCAAATACGAAAGCTAATTCCCAAAATAGTTGGAGTTGCAACTAGGCGACAAGCCATTTCAGCCCTATGAGCATAGGTTTACTATGTGATTAGGGTGAAATGGAGAAGTCAACAACGTTGCTACTTCAAATATGAAGGGAATATTATTCCCATTCGATTGTCGCTGGTGGCTTACCAGAGATGTCGTAAACCACGCGAGAAATACCTTCAACTTCGTTGATGATACGGTTAGAAACCTTACCTAGGAAGTCGTATGGTAGGTGCGCCCAATGCGCAGTCATAAAGTCGATAGTTTCTACCGCACGTAGAGAGACAACCCAATCGTACTTACGACCGTCGCCCATTACACCTACAGAACGAACTGGTAGGAATACCGTGAACGCTTGAGATACTTTGTTGTATAGGTCCGCAGCGTGTAACTCTTCAATGAAGATAGCGTCTGCACGACGTAGCAAGTCACAGTACTCTTTCTTGATTTCACCAAGAACACGAACACCTAGACCGGGACCTGGGAATGGGTGGCGGTAAAGCATGTTGTATGGAAGACCAAGCTCTAGGCCGATCTTACGAACTTCATCTTTGAACAGCTCACGAAGTGGCTCAACAAGACCCATTTCCATGTCATCTGGAAGACCACCCACATTGTGGTGTGATTTGATCACGTGCGCTTTACCAGTCTTAGATGCAGCAGATTCGATAACGTCAGGGTAAATCGTACCTTGAGCTAGCCATTTCGCGTTTTTCAGCTTCTTAGACTCTTCATCGAATACGTCTACGAATACGTGACCGATTGTCTTACGCTTCTCTTCAGGATCCGCTTTGCCTTCTAATGCATTTAGGAAACGCTCTTCTGCGTCAACTTTGATGATGTTCAGGCCGAACTTGTCGCCAAACATATCCATAACTTGTTGACCTTCGTTTAGACGAAGCAAACCGTTATCTACAAATACACACGTTAGCTTGTCACCGATTGCACGGTGAACCAGCATCGCTACTACCGATGAATCCACACCACCAGATAGACCTAGGATAACTTCGTCGTCACCCACTTGCTCTTTAATACGAGCAACCGCGTCTTCGATGATAGATTCAGAAGTCCATAGACGCTCACAGCCACATACGCCAAGAACGAAGTTCTCTAGCATTTGTAGGCCGCCTTTCGTGTGCGTTACTTCTGGGTGGAACTGAACGCCGTAGTATTTCTTCTCTTCGTTCGCCATCGCAGCGTACGGACATGCGTCTGTCTCACCGACTTTCACGAAGTCAGCAGGAATTTCTACTACTTTGTCACCGTGGCTCATCCACACGTCTTGAGTTAGCTCAAGATCTTTAAATAGTGCAGATTCACCAGAAACTTTAACTTGTGCGTAGCCGAATTCACGTTCAGTAGAACCCGCTACTTTACCACCTAGCTGCTCAGCCATAGTTTGCATGCCGTAACATACACCTAGTACTGGCACACCAGAGTCAAATACGTATTGAGGAGCGCGTGGAGAGTTATCTTCCGTTACGCTTTCTGGACCACCAGATAGGATGATACCGTCTGGATTGAATTCACGAATATCCGCTTCTTCAACGTCCCAGCTCCACAGTTCACAGTAAACACCGATTTCACGTACACGGCGCGCTACTAGCTGAGTGTACTGAGAACCGAAGTCCAAGATCAGAATACGTTGGTCATGAATATTTTTAGTCATTTTGAGCAGTCTTATAAGCTAGGTTATTAAAACGGAGGCGAGTGTACTCGCCTCTTATTAATGCTTCAAGGAAAAAAGCAAACGTTTACGTCGAGTGTATAGGTTTTATTTTTACAACAGTAAAAATTAACCGCGACGGTAGTTTGGAGCTTCCTTAGTGATTTGAACGTCGTGTACGTGTGATTCAGCCATGCCCGCACCTGAGATACGAACAAATTCAGCTTTAGTACGCATATCTTCAATCGTTGCAGAGCCAGTAAGACCCATGCTTGAACGTAGACCACCCATTTGTTGGTGTACGATTTCTTTTAGACGACCTTTGTATGCGATACGACCTTCGATACCTTCTGGTACTAGCTTGTCTGCTGCATTGTCAGACTGGAAGTAACGGTCAGATGAACCTTGAGACATCGCGCCAAGAGAACCCATACCACGGTAAGACTTGTAAGAACGACCGTTGTAAAGAATCACTTCACCAGGGGCTTCTTCTGTACCAGCGAACATTGAACCAACCATCACACAAGATGCGCCAGCCACGATTGCTTTACAGATGTCACCAGAGAAACGGATACCGCCGTCAGCGATAACTGGAATGCCGAATGAATTCGCCACTTCTGCTGCGTCTGCGATTGCTGTTACTTGAGGAACACCAACACCCGTTACGATACGAGTTGTACAGATTGAACCAGGGCCAATACCAACTTTAACTGCGCTAACACCCGCTTCGATAAGAGCCTTAGCACCAGCACCCGTCGCAACGTTACCACCGATGATGTCTAGATCTGGGTAAGCAACACGAGTTTCGCGGATACGGTTTAGTACACCTTCAGAGTGACCGTGTGAAGAGTCGATAAGTAGAACGTCAACACCAGCTTCAACCAAAGCAGCAACACGCTCTTCGTTACCAGCGCCAGCACCAACAGCTGCGCCAACACGTAGGCGACCGCGTTCATCTTTACATGCGTTTGGTTTACGTTCTGCTTTATGGAAGTCTTTCGCAGTGATCATACCGGTTAGTTGGAAATCATCATTCACAACCAGTACTTTTTCAACGCGTGCTTCGTGCATCTTCTCTTGCACTTCTTCACGAGTTGCACCTTCTTTAACTGCTGCAAGGTTTTCTTTTGCTGTCATTACTGACGACACTTTCTTAGAAAGGTCAGTAACAAAGCGCACATCACGACCAGTGATAATGCCTACAAGCTCGTTGTTCTCTGTGATGACAGGGAAACCAGCGAAGCCGTGTTTTTCAGTTAGAGCTACCACGTCAGCGATTGTCGCTTCAGGGTTTACCGTTACTGGGTCAGAAACGACACCAGCTTCGAACTTCTTAACTTTACGAACTTCAGCAGCTTGCTGCTCAATAGACATGTTTTTGTGGATAAAGCCAATGCCACCCTCTTGCGCTAGCGCGATAGCTAGACGAGCTTCAGTAACAGTGTCCATAGACGCTGAAATCATTGGGATGTTTAGGGTGATGTTCTTAGTCAGCTGAGTGCGAAGATCAGCTGTGTTTGGGAGAACAGTGGAGTGAGCTGGCACGAGTAGTACGTCATCGAATGTCAGCGCTTCTTTGGCAATTCTTAGCATTTGCAATATCTCACAATTAGAGGAGTAGAAAGAACAATCCAATCTCATCGTTTCGCATAATGAGGGTAACCAGTTTTAGGTTGTTGGCTACATTTGGATTAGATATTGCGGAGGGATTATACGGTTAACGCAATCGCTTGACCACAAATTTTTTAATTTTTTTCTTGCAATTACCCCCTTGATATGTATTATATTGCCGCTAATTTCCATACTCACGTCTACGGAATTAGCTGTGCTCTCCCAGACCAATCAAAACATCTTCACTGTTTCTCGACTCAATGCGGAAGTCCGCCTGTTACTTGAAAACGAAATGGGGATCGTCTGGCTTGTCGGAGAGATATCCAACTTCTCAGCTCCTGTCTCTGGTCACTGGTATCTCACTCTTAAAGATTCTCGCGCTCAAGTTAAATGTGCCATGTTCCGTGGTAACAATCGTCGCGTCACTTTCAAACCTGCTAACGGCAATCAAGTATTAGTTAAAGCACGTCTGTCTCTGTATGAGCCTCGTGGTGATTATCAATTGATCATTGAAAGCATGCAACCTGAAGGTGATGGTCGTCTGCAACAAGAGTTCGAAGCACTTAAGATGAAATTGGCAGCAGAAGGTTTGTTTGCTCAAACCAATAAGCAGCCTTTACCTGAGCACCCAAAACGCGTTGGTGTGATCACCTCAAAAACCGGTGCAGCGCTGTACGACATCTTAGACGTATTGAAACGCCGTGATCCTTCCCTACCCGTGGTGGTTTACCCGACCATGGTGCAAGGTGAAGAAGCGGCCATTCAAATTGCGCAAGCGATCGGTCGTGCAAACAGTCGTGATGAATGTGATGTATTGATTGTTGGTCGTGGTGGCGGCTCGTTAGAAGACCTTTGGTGCTTTAACAACGAAATTCTTGCTCGCACGATTGCTGCAAGCCAAATTCCGATCATCAGTGCAGTTGGTCATGAGGTTGACGTAACTATTGCCGACTTTGTAGCGGACATGCGAGCGCCGACTCCATCAGCGGCGGCTGAATTGGTAAGCCGCGATAACAGCCACAAAGATCAAGCTTTGGTGACTCGTCAACATAAGCTAGCCAGTGCAATGCGTTACTACCTAGCGCAGCAAAAACAGCAATCAGCTCAACTTATACACCGTTTAGAGCGCCAACACCCAAGCTATCAATTGCAACGCCAGACGCAACAACTTGATGAGTTGGAGATGCGCCTACAACGCACGATGCAACGATTCATTACTACACGCCAACAAGCTGTTGAGCGTAAGCATCATCGCCTACAACTGAACTCACCAGTAAAGCGCTTGGCTGAGCAGAAGTCGAAGCTTGATCGAGTTGAGCAAAAATTGCTGGATGCGATGGACCGTAAGTTACTAACCATGCGCCATCAACTGGCAATCGCGGCTGAGAAGCTAGATACGGTAAGCCCACTGGCAACGCTAAAACGTGGCTACTCGATCACTCAAACTGAGCAAGGTCAGGTTGTTACTCAAGCGAAAGATGTAAAAACGGGCGACGTATTGGTCACCCGCTTATCTGATGGTGAGCTTCGCTCAACCGTTAATTAACTGACTTTCTGAAACTCAAATCGAACACGTGATTTCGATTTGAGTTCATTACAACTGTTGCAGAAATAGTTCGCCGCACCACAAGCTTGTAGCTTTTCTAGTTCAGCGTCGCAATCTGGACAAAATCCCACTTTCTTATAATCCGACTCACATTGATTACAGTGGTATTGACCTGTCCACTCCAGCTCAATATCGCATGTTGGGCAAATATTCGGTTGCATGGTTACCCCTAAAAACTTCTATTTACTGACTCACAGTTTAATCATAAGGCAATCTTGTGCTTTGATCTTAATCACGCTCGTTTGGCACGCTTGTTTTGATACATTACCACATCAGCTTGTTGGATAAGCTGCTCTAACACTGCACGTTCACTCGCTAAACTACAAGCCCAACCAATACTTGCCCTAACTGAATATTCTTCTAAATGACAGATTTGGTTGAGCTCCGCTTCTAAACGGATACCAAACTCTTGATAAGCGCGATCATCAGCAAAGCAGCTAAAGCCAACAAACTCATCCCCTCCATATCTCCCTATCACTGAACATGAACGAAAGACCTGCTTTAAATGCTCAGCCACTAAAATAAGCACTTGGTCACCCGCTTCATGACCAAAACGATCGTTGATGTACTTAAATTCATCGATATCGACAAAAAAGCAACCGACAACGGCATTCCGCCCACATTCACCATTCACTTTGTGGTCAACCTCGGCCAACAAAGCTCGACGATTGAAGCAGTGAGTTAATGAATCTCGACTTGCATGAAAGTGGAGCTGCTCTTCCAGGCGAAACTTCTCCAATGCAATCGCATACAAAGCCGCAAGCATTTCTAGTACTTCAATTTCATAAGGGTGCGGTGTTGACGGCTCAGTACTGTAGACCGCGAATGTACCAAGCACATGACCATCGGAAGCAATAATAGGGACAGACCAACAAGCCCGGAGTTGAGCCTGCTGAGTAAGTTTAAGAAAAGCCGCCCAGTTAACATGATGATCAATATCACTCACTACAACGGTTTGCTTTAAAAATGCGGCAGCCCCACAAGAACCAATATCAGGTCCAATAGGAACGCCTTCAATCGCTTGGTTATAAAAATCAGGCAAATGCGGGGCAAACTCTAAATGAAGTGTGTTTGTATCTGGCTGTAATCGTAATATTGAAGCTTGCCTCTTTCCGAACAAATGTTCACTTAACTCAATCACTTCATGATTAAGTTTATCGCGACTCATCCCAAGAGCAAGCTTACCTAAAAGACGATTGACTGCTCGGTGAGCATCTAACAGTCTATCTTTATCCATCGTACTGCGTATTCACATTGTTATTATGTTTGTTAGCTAGGAATATAATAAATCTATTAATATTACACAGGTAGCTAACTCACATTATGCGCACGCGACACTATAAAAGATCACATACTGATCTTCGGATATTTCCCCTTTGATCAGCGATCACCCCTTAAAAGAATATTTATATAACCACATACCGAAAGCATAAGTTACATATTCTGTCCCTCAATTTTATTCAGAACTAAAAACTACACTTTCGAACCAAAAACCACGATAACAGGATTTAATAAAAAGATCAGAATCCAAATTTAGCGTATTACATCGGTGTGCATTTCGATAGTTTGTGAGTCTATTTCCACTAGTGTGACTAGGATAGAACCAAAGTCACTCAAATGACTCGCATGCGTTCCCCCACAAGGGATGACAGCGATTTCTCCTTCGCCTAAATCACATTGCCAATAACGTGAGTCCGTGAGGTGTTCCCCATGGCAATCAACAGTGATCGCAGCGTCTCTTTTTAACCAATCCCCCAACAGAACATTCACCTGTTGTTCGATACTTTTCAGGTCAGACAGCATATCTGCACTGTTTAAACCCCTTTTGCGGAGTGTTTTGCCTAAACGATACGTATCCAGACATTTGTCTTGGGTGACAAAACTGGTTTCTTGCGCATAGCTATTGAAATCGTAGTTACCATGCGGGTCTTTACGGTCAGCATCTTTACGCCAATAGTTCTGCGCCAGCACCTTATTGAGCGCAAGATATGTGATGTGTCCTGCGCTATGACCGCGACTTAGAGACAGTTGGTATTCTTTGTCTACTTCCAGCAACGCAATATCACCAGCATCAAACGTATCGGTGAATGGCAAGACATGCACTACAACAAACGCCCACCCTTCCGTATCACGTTTTACCGGAATAGCTTGGCCAATATATAACTCGCCGCTTGCTAGTTCTACAGCACCAACTTGGCAGTCAACCACTTCAAACTTCATGCCTTTTATAGTGAGTGTGCCTTTATCCGCTGGATGATCTGGCCAAATATGGCTGACTGGATGAAAAGGCGTGACATCAGTAACAACATGGGTAGCTTCTGATGTAGATTGAACAAATTGTACGTGCGCCTCTAACTGCCAAGTTTGGTGACAGAAACGCGTCTTGGTTGCTGTGATTGTCATGTGTTGATTACTTCTTATGAAAGCTTCGAATAAAAAAATACCCAAGTCGAAACTTGGGTATTCATAAAATCTTAGGCGATTACTTGTTGCGGTTCTTCACTGCAGACATCATACGTTTGCGCTTACGCTCTTGAGAAAGAGTCAGCTTGCCACCACGGTTTTCGTACGGGTTATCGCTGTTCTGGAAGTTAATACGGATTGGTGTACCCATGATTTCCAGAGACTTACGGAAGTAGTTCATCAAGTAACGTTTGTACGAATCAGGTAGATCGCGAACCATGTTACCGTGAACAACCACGATTGGTGGGTTGTAACCACCCGCGTGTGCGTATTTAAGCTTAATACGACGGCCACGAACCATAGGCGGTTGGTGATCGTCTGTTGCCATCTTCATGATACGAGTAAGAACAGATGTACCTACACGTGTCGTTGCCGACTTGTAAGCTTCTTGAATCGACTCGAACAAGTGACCAACGCCAGTACCGTGCAATGCAGAGATAAAGTGAATACGTGCAAAATCAACGAAGCCTAAACGGCGATCGAGTTCTTTCTTCACATTCTCTTTTACATCGTTATCCAGACCGTCCCACTTGTTTACCGCTAGTACGATTGAACGACCAGCATTCAGTGCGAAGCCAAGTAGGCTAAGATCTTGGTCAGAAATGTTTTCACGCGCGTCGATAACCAATAGAACCACGTTTGCATCTTCTACGGCTTTCAGCGTTTTAACAACAGAGAATTTTTCTACTGTTTCGTTGATACGACCACGACGACGTACGCCCGCAGTATCGATCAGCACATACTCACGACCATCACGTTCCATTGGAATGTAGATAGAGTCACGAGTGGTTCCTGGCATGTCATATACCACTACACGTTCTTCACCAAGAATACGGTTAGTCAGCGTTGATTTACCTACGTTTGGACGACCAATAATTGCCAGTTTGATTGGCTGGTCTTGCAAACGTTTGAACTCAGCTTCTGCGTCTTCTTCGGTGTAATCTTCGATCGCTAACTCTTCATCTTCGAATTCAGTCAGATCTTCAATCTCACCTTCTTCAGATTCACTTGCCAGTAGATCATCGAAAAATGGCGCTAATGCACGCTCTAGCAATGCCGTTACACCACGACCGTGTGCCGCAGCGATTTGGTACATATCGTCAACACCAAGTTGCCAGAAATCGGCACATGCGGCGTCAGCATCAATACCATCGATTTTGTTTACTACCAACATCGCTGGCTTTTCGATTTTACGCAGATGCGCAGCAATCGCTTCATCCGATGGTGTTAGTCCAGCACGACCGTCAACAAGGAACAGCACTACGTCAGCTTCATCAATAGCCGCTAACGATTGTTCTGCCATCTTTGTTTCTACGCCTTCTTCCGTACCATCAATACCACCGGTATCAATAACGATGAATTCGTGTTCCTCACCAAGGCGAGCTTGGCCATATTTACGGTCACGCGTTAGGCCAGGGAAGTCCGCAACCAACGCATCACGAGTACGAGTCAATCGGTTAAATAGCGTAGATTTACCTACGTTTGGACGCCCCACAAGAGCAACAACAGGTACCATAACAACCTCTACAATAATCTTTCTTCTGTAGTTATAGGTAACGACTTGCCTAATGCCAAATCAAACCAGCTTTTTACCTATAACCACGTCAGGAATAACTGTTAATAAATAATAATTTCAAACAACAAAACGGCCCCTAACTGTTACCAGCCAGGAGCCGAATGTGAATTATATCACGATATTATTCGTTAATGGTTAGTTTCTTTACATCGCCATTGCGAGTGGTAATCACGTAACCATCTGACAACAAGGTTGGCCCTACAGCGAAACCACTGTCATCGACAAACTGTTGTGCGACGAACTCACCCGTTGAACGATCCATCCAGTGCAAGTAACCCAATGTATCACCAACAACAAGATAGTTATCAACAAGGACAGGTGCTGTTAGCTGGCGGTACTCAAGCTTGCTGTTTTCCCAAAGCTCAGTACCACTACGAGCATCAACAGCGACCACATGATCTTTCTCTGTAATCACAAAGATACGACTACCATCTGTCGCAATATCTGTGGCTGATGAGTAGTTACGTTTCCAAATTGGGTTTGCGCTGCGCAAGTCGATAGCAATCAACTGACCGTTGTAACCAACAGTGAAAAGAGTACCGCCAAGAACGATAGGAGAAGAATCTACGTCAACCAGACGATCAATCTCAGTTGCGCCTTTTGGTGTTCCAACTGGCTGTTGCCAAATCAACTGACCTCGTTCAACGATTGCCGCCGCAAGACGTCCATTCGCTGTACCCCAGAATACACCACCACCGATTGCAGTTGGTGTGCTATCGCCACGCAAGGTTAGGTTTGGAACTTCAGTGCTCAGTGCCCAACGTTGCTCACCAGTGCTTTCGTCAAGCGCAATGAGAGTGCCACGGCTAGTATTAACGATGATCAAACCTGAGTCTGCGATTGGCTTCGCCAATACTTCACCGCCAACTTCAATACGCCAAATCACGTCACCAGTGTCTTGGTCAAGCGCGATCACTTCACCGTTTTCAGAACCAATATAAAGATTTTCGTAAGCCGCTGTAATACCGCCAGAAAGACGAGCAATCACATCTTCTTCTAGATTTACTTGCCACTTCTGCTTGCCGTTTTCTGGGTCCAATGCTTTAACTAAACCATCACGACTAGCAACAAACAGAGTGTCATTGGCCATGACAGGAGACAGCTTAGAGAAGTAATGACCTACGCCATCTCCAATTGATGTACTCCATTCACTGCTTGGTGTGAACTGGCTATCTACCTGAGGCAGTGGAGCCATAACAATGGTGTCTTCCTCGCTAGCACAACCGGCAAGAATTCCCACTGTTAATGCCCCTAACAAGGCTTTCTTAAAGACTCTTTTCATCCAATGCGGTCCTTATTTCGCCAGATCGTCCAATTTCATTTGTAGCGTCGGGCTAGCATCTGCTGCTTGCTGAGCTTCCGTGTAAGCTGCGTATGCCGCTTCTTTGTCACCTTGACGAAGTGCGATATCACCACGAAGTTCTGCAATACGACCAGTCCATGCTGCATCTGTTACTTTGCTTAGCTCAGCATTTGCTGCGTCAAAGTTGCCCATTTCCGCTTCAATGCGCGCAATACGGTAGCTGATAAGTGGAGTTAGCGCGGCATCTTTCGTGTTGCTTTGAGCCCATTTCAATTGCTCAAGCGCAGCGGCAAGATCTTTTGCATCAACCTGAACTTTTGCTAATTGAAGTGCAGCAAGTACTGAGTACTCTTTCACTTTGTTTGAATCAATGAACGCTTGAATATCTGTTTGAGCATCTGCGCCTTTCGTTTGCAAAGCATTCATCGCTGTTGTGTAGCTTTGAGAAGCTGCTTCACTCGCCTGAACGACAGAATCCTGATAGTAACGCCAGCCAAATAGACCACCTAAACCAACAACCGCACCGATGATGACGGCTTTGCCGTTTTCCTTCCACCAGTCTTTAATGGCTTCAACTTGTTGTTCTTCAGTATCGTAAAGTTCCACTTCCTGTCCTCTTAAAACATGTAAATGGCAGCAAGGGCTACCATTGCTCCTATTCGTCGAAAGGCTCCTATCTTGGGAGCCTCGTTATTACAAATTAGGATATAATCTTTAGCTTATTAAAAGACTTAGATAAGTGCTGCGATCTTCTCAGCAACTTCTGCTTGATTGTAAGTCTCTTGCTCACCACCAACCAAATCTTTTAGTACTACGGTATTATCCGCAACTTCGTTTTCGCCCAGCACTAATGCTACAACAGCACCGACTTTGTCTGCGCGTTTAAACTGTTTCTTGAAGTTACCACCACCGAAGTGATTCATCACACGAACACCAGGAACAGCTTCACGAAGCTGTTCTGCTAGCTTCATGCCTACCATCATTGTGCCTTCGCCAGCTGTCACTACGTAAACATCAACACTTCGACGAACATCTGTTAGCTCTAGTGTTTCTAGCATCAAAACAAGACGCTCTAGACCCATTGCAAAACCAACTGCTGGTGTTGCACTGCCACCTAATTGTTCTACAAGGCCATCGTAACGACCACCGCCACATACTGTGCCTTGAGCACCTAAGCTCTCAGTGATCCACTCAAACACCGTACGATTGTAGTAATCCAGACCACGAACTAGACGCTCGTTAACTGTGTATTCGATACCTGCAGCGTCTAAAAGTTCACATAGACCTGCGAAGTGTGCTTTAGATTCTTCACCTAAGTACTCAGAAAGACGAGGTGCATCGCCTAAAATAGCCTGAACGTCAGGGTTCTTCGTATCCAGAACTCGCAGTGGGTTCGTGTGCATACGACGCTTACAATCTTCGTCTAGCACATCGATATGTTGCTCAAGGAACGCAACCAGTGCCGTGCGGTAGTCTGCGCGATCTTCTTGAGAACCGATAGAGTTAAGCTCAAGACGAACATGTTCATGGATACCCAGCTCACGCCATAGACGTGCTGTCATCATGATAAGCTCAGCATCAACATCTGGACCATTTAGACCGAACACCTCAACACCACACTGGTGGAATTGACGGTAACGACCTTTCTGCGGGCGTTCATGGCGGAACATTGGTCCCATGTACCATAGACGTTGTTCGTCACGGTTGATCAGGCTATTTTGAATACATGCACGTACACAGCCCGCTGTACCTTCAGGGCGAAGTGTTAGGCTGTCTCCGTTACGATCATCAAAGGTGTACATTTCTTTTGAAACGACGTCTGTCTCTTCACCAACCGCGCGGCTGAATAGGTTTGTTTCTTCAACGATTGGCATGCGCACTTCGTTGTAGCCGTATGCACTCACGGTACTTTTTACTGCGTTTTCAAGTTTCTGCCACAGCGGAGACTGAGTTGGAAGGCAGTCGTTCATGCCTCGGATTGCTTGGATTTTCTTTGCCACAATTATTACCGTCGCTTAGTAACCCGAGCACACTTAGCGTGCTCAAGCTATGAGATTAATCTTCTTGTTTGATATCGATGCGGTTAGCTTGGTCTAATACAGACGCTTTCGCACGGATTTTCGCTTCTAGCTGATTCACTAGATCATCGTTGTCAAAACGCTCTTTCTGACGTTTGCCGTCTTCGTAGAATGCGCTCTTCTTATTGCTGCCAGCTAGACCTAGGTGTGAAACCTCAGCTTCACCTGGACCGTTTACGACACAACCGATGATAGACACATCCATAGGTGTGATGATGTCTTCTAGACGCTCTTCCAATGCGTTAACTGTGTTAATCACGTCGAACTCCTGACGTGAACAGCTTGGACAAGCAATAAAGTTGATGCCACGTGAGCGAATACGCAGAGACTTAAGAATATCAAAGCCAACTTTGATCTCTTCTACTGGATCTGCCGCCAATGAGATACGTAACGTATCACCGATGCCTTCAGCCAAAAGCATACCAAGACCAACCGATGACTTAACAGCACCAGCTCTTGCACCACCGGCTTCGGTGATACCTAGGTGTAGTGGCTGGTCAATCTGTTTTGCCAATAGACGGTATGAATCCACCGCTAGGAACACATCTGACGCTTTCACACTGACTTTGAACTGGTCAAAGTTAAGACGGTCTAGATGATCCACGTGACGCATCGCCGACTCGACCAATGCCTCTGGCGTTGGCTCACCGTATTTCATTTGCAGATCTTTTTCCAAAGAACCACCGTTTACACCAATACGGATAGGGATGTTTTTGTCACGGGCACAATCAACAACAGAGCGAATACGCTCTTCGTTTCCGATGTTACCTGGGTTGATACGCAAACAATCAACACCGTACTCTGCCACTTTCAGGGCGATACGGTAGTCAAAGTGAATGTCCGCAACTAACGGCACAGACACTTGCTGTTTGATGAGCTTAAAAGCTTCCGCTGCATCCATAGTAGGAACAGAAACACGTACAATGTCTGCACCCACTTTTTCTAATGCTCGGATTTGTTCGACTGTAGCTTCCACATCAGTCGTGCGAGTGTTTGTCATTGACTGTACAGCAATCGGTGCACCATCACCAATTGGCACATCACCCACATAAATACGCGTCGATTTACGACGAATAATTGGAGATTCGTGTTGCATAATATTTATAACGGTAAAGTGAATCTAGCGACTTTGCCTGAAGTATACCCAGAAAGGTCGACAGGTTCACTTGCAAATGTCATGGTTACGCCTTCTGGTGCGCCTAATATCACTTTAAAAGGTGCTTTTCCGGCAAGTTCTACGTCTTGACCCGGTTTACGGGTCCCGCTTACTAGCGTTTTGCCATTCGAGTCCTTAACCTGAATCCAGCAGTCTGCTTTAAACTTCATGGTTAATAACGTCATGCCCTCTGGCACAACAGGCGTCATTGGTTCTTGAGTTGCTTGAGCATCTTCGATGACCGCAACAGGCTCTTCTGCCACAGCTTCTGTCATCGTTTCTTCAGTTGTTGCTACCGCGCTTTCTGCTTTACTTACCGTCTCGTCAGCAGATGAAACGGCTTCAGCAACTTCTACCACTGGCGCAACTTCCGCAGGCGTGCTTGCGATAAGTTCATCGGCACTCATTAGATCGATATCAGCATCGTCCGCTGTTTGTTCCGTTTCTGAACTTGATTCTGTCACAACTTGAGCAAGGCTGTTTTCTTGCTGGTTCTGCCACCACCAAGCGCCAGAGATACCAGTAATCACAATCGCAATCGCCCATGTGAGCAGCATAATTCGGCTATTGTGTTTCTCGTGTTTGGTTTTACGAGAGAAACTTTGCATCTCTGTTTCTTGTGGCTTAACGTGAACTTCAGAAGTTTGCTCTAAAGCTGCCAAAACAATCTTTTCATCAAGCCCAACAAGCTTTGCATAAGAACGTAAGTAACCACGAGTAAACGTAGTAACTTGCTGTGCTTCAAATCGATTACTTTCAATATCTTCAATAACAGAAACGCGAAGTCTTAGGCGATCAGCAACATGCTTCTGAGTCATCCCTAGAGATTCGCGTTTGTTTTTTAGTAACGTGCCAGCTTCCATAGAAAGCGGGACTTCATTGGTGTTTTCGTGTTCTGTCATAATGGCGGTATTTAATCTGTTTGGTGGCTAACACAGTTATTTATTTTCGTTTTTGTTCTTAAGCCTCACTTAAAGATAGCTAGCCTAAACGCGTTAACCAAAATAATCTTTTAGAAATTCTCAGTGTTCGGAGTATGAATGCTCGCTTGCAATGAATCAGCAAACGTAATTGAGAGAATACTGAGAATAGTCAGTGTCTTTGTTATATTTCGCTCACCATGATAAGCGAATGTATAAGGAAGACAAAAACTCTTTGCTCTCAAATTAACAGATAGCTCAAGCTTTTGTCCAAAAATTGACACAGCTAAGTAATATTTCTACTCACAACGCTGTGTCTATAAGGATACAGTGTAGATATTACAAACAAAATAGCCAGAGCATAAGGCTCTGGCTATTCAAGAATTTGTTACAACTTATACTGCTTTTACGTCGATGGTTTCTGCACCACGCGCAGCTTTTAGAGATGCTGTACGTTTGGTGCGGTCAATAACATCACCAACTAACTGCCCGCATGCGGCATCGATATCATCACCACGCGTTTTACGAACCGTTACCGTGTGTTCGTATTGCATCAATGTTTTCTGGAAACGGTCGATGCGTGAGTTACTTGGTTTTTTGTAAGGAGAACCTGGATACGGGTTAAACGGAATCAGGTTGATCTTACATGGCGTATCTTTCATGAGTTCCGCAAGTTCACGAGCGTGGTCCATATCATCATTCACATGATCAAGTAGTACGTACTCAACGGTTACTTTTCCGCGATTAGCATTCGATGAAGCGATGTAACGACGAACGGATGCAAGGAAATCTTGAATGTCCCAACGGTCGTTGATCGGCATAATTTGGCTACGCAGTTCATCATTTGGCGCGTGTAGAGAGATCGCCAATGCGACGTCAATTTTACCCGTCATCTGATCAAGACCAGAAACCACACCAGAAGTAGATACGGTGACACGACGTTTAGACAAGCCAAAGCCAAGATCATCAAGCATGATTTCAAGCGCAGGGATAAGGTTCTTCATGTTTAGAAGAGGCTCACCCATGCCCATCATTACCACGTTAGTGATTGGGCGACGACCGGTTTCTTTTTGCAAACCAACTTCGCGCGCAGCACGCCATACCTGACCAATGATTTCAGATACTTTTAGGTTACGGTTGAAACCCTGTTGAGCAGTTGAACAGAACTTACATTCCAGCGCACAACCTACCTGAGACGATACACATAATGTCGCACGATCTTCTTCTGGGATATAAACCGTTTCTACGTCCTGATCACCCACCTTCATCGCCCACTTGATTGTGCCGTCTGAAGAGTGCTGAGCTTCTGCTACCGTTGGTGCTTTGATTTCGCACTTGTGTTGCAGTTTTTCACGTAGCTTCTTGTTGATGTTCGTCATGTTATCGAAGTCATCAACACCGAAATGGTAGATCCACTTCATAACCTGATCCGCACGGAACGCTTTTTCGCCTAGCTCTTCCGCGAAAAATTGACGCATGCCTTTGCGATCAAAGTCGAGTAGATTGATTTTTTCAGTGGTCATGTTGCCTCTCAATGACTGAAACAAGAATAAGGGCGCGAATTGTACAGCCTTTATGCAGCTACAACAAGGGTTCTAAGACCCTGAGTTTGCTAAGGCATTAAAATCCTATAGATTAAATTTTAGACAATAGGTGTGATCAGTTCTCAGTCAATTTTCGATAATAAAAAGCCCCGGAAAATTCCGAGGCTCAACATTCATATTAGAACAAGATTAACGCGGGCAAATCTCTGACTCAGGGAAGAAGAATTCAATCTCACGAGCTGCAGATGTAGGGCTGTCTGAGCCATGAACAGAGTTGTAACGCATACTAAGTGCGTAGTCTGCACGGATAGTGCCACATGCCGCTTCTTCTGGATTTGTTTTCCCCATTAGCTCACGGTAACGAGCGATTGCATCTTCACCTTCCAAAACCTGAACCATGATAGGACCAGATGTCATGAACTCTTTCAGTGCAGGGAAAAAAGGTTTGCCTTCATGTTCTGCGTAAAAACCGCTCGCCTGTTCTTCTGTCAGATGAACCATTTTTGCAGCAACGATGCGTAGACCAGCTTTTTCAATGCGGTGGTAGATCTCACCAATCAGATTGCGTTCTACAGCGTCGGGCTTAACAATTGAAAACGTTCTTTCTAGAGCCATAAAGTTTCCTTTTTGTACTTGTAATAATAGTTTTATATGAGGGACTTGCGTCTCTCTTAGTTATACCAGTACAGACAAAAGTCTGCACTGGTAAAAGTCTTATTTCGTGGCTTGTTCGTTTAGGAAACGGGCAAGAGTACGAACCCCCATACCTGTCGCACCAGCAGACCATTTATCTGACGCTGACTTACGGTAGGTACCCGCGCAATCAAAATGCAACCAACCTTTCTTGTAATCTTCAACGAAGTAAGACAAGAATGCCGCGGCAGTGCTCGCACCAGGAGAGTAATCACCAGAACTGATGTTAGACAGGTCAGCAAAGTTTGATGGCAGCATGCCACGGTGGAAATCAGCAAGAGGTAGTGGCCACAGACCTTCTTTCTCTTGGTTCGCGGCCGTTAGCGCTTGATGAGAAAGCTCGTCATCAAAACTCATTAGCGCATGGTAATCATTACCTAGTGCGTTCTTCGCTGCGCCTGTCAGCGTTGCACAGTCAATGATGAGCTCTGGGGTTTGCTCACTTGCGTAAATAAGACCATCAGCAAGTACCAAGCGCCCTTCGGCGTCGGTGTTCATGATCTCAACCGTCTTACCGTTTTTGTAGGTGATGATGTCGCCAAGTTTAAGCGCACGACCAGATACCATGTTCTCAGCACAACAAAGAATCAGCTTCACACGCTTGTTCAGACCACGAAGAATAGCGAGACCAAGACCACCAGTAATCGTACCTGAACCGCCCATATCAGCCTTCATTGCCGTCATGAAGTTTGATGGCTTCAAGCTGTAACCGCCTGAGTCAAATGTAATGCCTTTACCAACTAAACATGCAAATACCGGTGCGTTTTCATCACCTGTTGGATTGTAGTCAAGTTGCAGCATTGCTGACGTTCGCTCAGAACCACGACCCACTGCGTAGATACCTTCCCAGCCTTCCGACAGTAGGTCTTTATCTTTTACGATACGAGCAGTAACTGTACCTTGAGGCGCAACAGATTTGATGAATTCCGCAGCCATGGTTGCCAGTTGACGAGGGGCAACTTCTTCTGCTGTTTTGTTGATAATGTCACGAGTAAAGTCGGTTGCAGTGATGCGAGCATGAAGCTCAGCTTGGTCTTTTTCAGACAGAGCAATCCACTCTAGTGTGCCGTGTTTTTTCGGGTTGCGGTAACCTTGGTGGAAAGCCCAAACGCTTTCAACATCCCAGTTATCACCAGCAAGTAGAATTGAACGAATTCCTTGGCCATCTAGTTGACGAGCTGCACGTTGGACTGCGCCAAGATCATGCCCTTCACCTAGGTGAATCGTTGCGCCATTTTCAGCGAAAGAAAGCAATGCTTTGTCGCCCCAATGTGGTGCCGCTGGTTCTTGGCTTAGAAATACAGACATCTGTGTAGACATGGTTTCTCCTTGTCTTATAACGGCGTTGCCTACGCCTCTTCTTTTTAATAACTAACGGATGTTAGCATTATGTAGGGTAAAAATGTCAACTTGATAAAAAAACGGACCTTGAGGTCCGCTTTTTTTAGTGAGAATTGTTAACTCTGCTGCGTTTTACCGCCGAATCGAGTATTAGTCAGCTTCATCCATCCAGCACAAGATAACGGCTTCTAGGATCTTTTCATTAGAACGGTTTGGTTCATCGTCAAACTCTTCCAATTCAGTGATCCATTGATGCAAATCCGTAAAACGTACCGTTTTAGGATCCGTATCAGGAAACTTGTCACAAAGCTCAATCGCGATGTCGCGAGAATCTGTCCATTTCATTGCTCATCTTCCTTTTGCTTCGCCCCTATATTATTGGGGAGATAGTATTAGTGATCTTCTGACGCGTGGTTCAACGTGTATTTCGGAATCTCAACAACCAAATCTTCATCAGCGACCTTCGCTTGGCAACCTAAGCGAGATTCTGGTTCCAGACCCCATGCTTTATCTAGCATATCGTCTTCTAGTTCTTCACTCTCTTCTAGTGAATCAAAACCTTCACGAATGATCACGTGGCAAGTTGTACAAGCACATGACTTTTCACATGCGTGTTCAATACCGATACCGTTTTTCAGTGCTACATCTAGAACGGTGTCACCAGTGTTTGCTTCCAACACTGCACCTTCTGGGCACAAATCTTCGTGCGGTAATACAATAATCTTAGGCATAACTACTTATCTCTTATATATCATTAACTGACTGACCAGACAGTGCAGCTCGAATTGATTTATCCATACGTCGCGACGCAAAGTCTTGGCTTGCTTTGTCGGTGTCTTTAATACCTTGTTCGATTGCTGCGACATCGTCGCCATTGCGCAACTCGATCAATGCTTCAATAACTTTAACTAATGCTTGTTTTTCTTGCTCTGACAGCAACTCATCGCCATCAGCTTGCATTGCCGCAATCAAGCCCTCAATCACTCGGTCAGCTTCAACACGTTGCTCCGCTAGAGCTCGAGCTTGCATGTCTTCTTTCGCAAACGCCATTGAATCACGTAGCATGTTCGCGACTTCATTATCACTCAGACCGTACGAAGGCTTCACCTGAATCTCAGATTGTACGCCTGTGCTTTTCTCCATCGCGGTCACGGACAATAGACCGTCAGCATCCACTTGATAAGTCACGCGAATGTGTGCTGCGCCTGCTGCCATTGGAGGAATGCCTTTCAATGAAAAACGAGCGAGTGAGCGGCAATCGTCCACCATTTCACGTTCACCTTGAACGGTGTGCACTGTCATAGCCGTTTGACCATCTTTAAATGTGGTAAATTCTTGCGCTCGTGCAACTGGGATTGTGGTGTTACGAGGAATAATTTTCTCAACCAGGCCACCCATGGTTTCAATACCAAGAGACAATGGGATGACGTCAAGCAGAAGCATTTCAGAATCAGGTTTGTTACCTGCCAAAATATCCGCTTGGATACCGGCACCGATTGCGACGACTTCGTCTGGATTGATCGTAGTAAGCGGTTTGCGACCAAAGAAGTCACCGACCATTTCGCGAACAAGTAACGTTCGTGTTGAGCCACCCACCATTACGGCTTCGAGTACATCTTCTGCATCGACATCTGCATCTTTCAATGCTCGACGACAAGACATCAGCGTTTTCTTAACCAGAGGACGAATCAAATCTTCGAACTGCTCACGAGTCACTGAGCCTTTCCAGCCAAATACATCAACATCAACGCGGTCTTGCTCAGAAAACGCAATTTTCGTCTCGGTTGCAATGTTCAGCAACGCACGGTTTTTCTCAGCAGAAAGCGGCGCTTTTAAGCCAGCTTGCTCCATCAGGTAGTCTGCTAAAAGATGGTCAAAGTCATCACCACCTAGCGCCGAGTCACCACCTGTTGCTAATACTTCAAATACGCCTTTCGACAAGCGTAAGATAGAGATATCAAACGTACCACCACCCAAGTCGTAAACCGCAATAACGCCTTCTTGGCCAGAATCTAAACCGTAAGCAATCGCAGCCGCTGTTGGCTCGTTAAGCAGACGTAGTACATGAAGACCAGCCAATTTCGCCGCGTCTTTTGTACCTGCACGTTGAGCGTCATCAAAGTAAGCAGGAACAGTAATTACCACGCCAGCTAATTCACCACCTAGCGTTTCTTCTGCACGCTTGCCAAGCGCTTTTAGAATGTCGGCAGACACTTCAATCGGGTTTTTGTCACCTTGAGCGGTTTGCAGAATTGGCAGACCGTTGTCGCTTTCTTTAAATTGGTAAGGCAAAGATGGGTAGCGAGCTTGAATGTCTTTTAATGAACGGCCGATCAGACGTTTTACCGAGATGATGGTGTTTGCTGGCTCTAACTCTGCTTTTGCTTTGGCATCGTAACCGACTGACGCTGAATCTTGCGTGTAGTTTACCACTGAAGGCAAAATGCTACGGCCTTGGTCATCTGTCAGAGTTTTTGCGTCGCCGCTTCGAACTGAGGCAACCAAAGAGTTAGTGGTACCTAAGTCGATACCCGCTGCTAACTTATGCTCATGAGGTGCCGAGCTTTGGCCCGGTTCTGCGATTTGAAGTAGTGCCATGATGGGTCCTTGTCACGCTAACTAGCCGAGGAGTTTGTCTTCAACCAGTTCAATTTCGTTCTTTAGTTTGGCAATAAATTTGAGTTTTCGAACTCGGTCTGCGGCTTCTGGCCAAAGACTATTATCAAGTTCTTTCTCTACACTCGCCAAATGCTGTTTGTACATTTTGCTGACCTTAGAGTCGAAGTCAAAAAGCGCTGATTCCGGATCAGAGCTGTCAGCAATTTCTTCCAATTCTTCACGCAATTCCATTTGTTCCATCAAGAACATTGGGTCTTGCATAGTTTGTTGTTCGCCACGGATTTCGATGCCCTTTTCAGCCAAGAGATATTCCGCACGTGAAATAGGCTGCTTTAGAATTTGATAAGCATCGTTAATTTGCGCTGCTTTTTGTACCGCCATCAAGCGATCACGCTCAGAAGCAGTAGCAAAGTTATCTGGGTGGAAGCGTTTTTGTAGTTCTCGGAACTGAGAAGAAAGAAGGCTACCATCCAGCTTAAACTGACTTGGTAGCCCAAATAATTCAAAGTGATTCATTAAGATCGGGTCCTAGTAAAGCCTTCTGGACTCGGTCGCCCAGAAGGACGAACAATTAGACGTTGAAGCTTTCACCACAACCACATTCACTTTTTGCATTCGGGTTGTTGAATTCAAAGCCTTCATTCAACCCTTCCTTCACGTAATCTAACTCGGTACCGTCTAAGTACACCAAGCTCTTCTGATCGATGATGATTTTCACACCTGAAAGGTCAAATACTTCATCTTCTTCGTTAAGATCATCGACGAACTCAAGTACGTAAGCCATGCCGGAACAGCCTGTCGTCTTCACTCCAAGACGCAAACCGACACCTTTGCCTCGGTTGTCTAGGAATGCTTTTACGCGACTTGCCGCTGTTTCTGTCATTGTGATGGCCATACTGCACCTTAAGTTTATCTAAATTACGTTTTGGAATGGGAGCGTTTTAAGGGCTCCCATTATATACGGAATACTTATTCCTGGTGTTTTTTCTTATAGTCAGCAACTGCTGCTTTGATTGCATCTTCCGCTAGGATTGAGCAGTGAACTTTCACTGGTGGAAGCTCTAGCTCTTCTGCAATCTCAGAGTTTTTGATAGATGCCGCTTCGTCGATAGACTTGCCTTTTACCCACTCAGTTACGAGTGAGCTTGAAGCGATTGCACTACCACAACCGTATGTTTTGAATTTCGCGTCTTCAATGATGCCTTCTGGCGTCACTTTGATTTGAAGTTTCATTACGTCACCACAAGCTGGTGCGCCAACCATGCCGCTGCCTACTGATGGGTCTTCTTTATCGAAAGAACCAACGTTACGTGGGTTCTCATAGTGATCAATTACTTTTTCGCTGTATGCCATGATAAATTACCTCGAATCCTCTATTCAGTCCGTGAGATTAATGATGAGCCCATTCAACAGTGCTCAGATCAACCCCTTCCTTGTACATATCCCATAGAGGAGACATGTCGCGTAGCTTAGTCACTGCAACGCGGATTTGTTCAATTGCGTAATCAATTTCTGCTTCAGTCGTGAAACGACCAAATGAGAAACGTACTGAGCTATGCGCCAATTCGTCGTCTAGACCAAGAGCACGAAGAACATAAGATGGCTCTAGGCTCGCTGATGTACAAGCACTACCAGAAGAGACTGCTAGGTCTTTTAGTGACATCAGTAGAGATTCGCCTTCTACGAATGCAAAGCTCACGTTTAGGTTGTGTGGAACACGCTGTTCTAGATCACCATTCACCGTTACTGCTTCTAGATCTTTAACGCCATCTAGAAGACGGTTACGAAGTGCTAATGCGTGATCGTAATCTTTTTGCATGTCTTCTTTTGCTACGCGGAATGCTTCACCCATACCTACGATCTGGTGAGTTGGAAGTGTACCCGAGCGGAAACCACGCTCATGACCGCCACCGTGCATTTGCGCCTCAAGACGGATTCGAGGTTTGCGACGTACGTAAAGTGCGCCGATACCTTTAGGACCGTAAGCTTTGTGCGCAGACAGTGAAACAAGGTCAACTTTCATTTCTTGAACGTCGATTGACAACTTGCCTGCCGACTGTGCAGCATCCACATGGAACACAATCTTACGTTCACGACATAATTCGCCGATTGCGGTGATGTCTTGGATAACACCAATCTCGTTGTTAACGTGCATGATTGAAACCAAAACAGTATCTTCACGCATTGCTGCTTGCAGCTTGCCTAAATCAACTAGGCCGTTTGCTTCTGGCTCTAGGTAAGTCACTTCAAAGCCTTCGCGCTCTAATTGACGACATGGGTCAAGAACGGCTTTGTGCTCTGTTTTACAAGTGATTACGTGTTTACCCTTCTTAGAGTAAAAGTGAGCAGCACCTTTGATTGCAAGGTTGTCTGACTCGGTCGCACCTGATGTAAATACGATTTCGCGTGGATCTGCATTTAGAAGGTCAGCAATTTGCTCACGAGCAGTATCTACAGCTTCTTCTGCCTGCCAGCCGTAACGGTGCGAACGCGAAGCTGGGTTGCCAAATGTGCCATCCATTGTCATGTACTGAACCATTTTTTCAGCAACACGAGGATCGACTGGACATGTAGCGGAATAATCAAGATAAATCGGCAGTTTCATTCTCTACTCCAATGTAAAATGCTGACCGCTAAGAGCGGACGTTTACACCGATGGGCGCGGTGGTTGTATTTTTGTTTGATAACCCATGAGTGACCACAAGATCAATGTCCTGACGATCAGAAATTTCTAAGACTTCATTATCTGTCATTAACTCACCGAGCGTAATGTTATTTAAGAAGTCACTAATGCGAGAGCTTAGGTCACGCCACAAAGTGTGGGTTAAGCAACGAGTGCCACCTTGGCAGTCGCCTTTGCCTTGGCATTTGGTTGCGTCAACTGACTCATCAACCGCTGCGATAACAGTGCCAATAGCAATGCTGTGAGCGTCAGTACCCAGTCGGTAACCACCGCCAGGACCACGAACGCTGGCAACAAGACCGGCTTTGCGCAATTTTGAAAAAAGCTGCTCTAAGTATGAGAGCGAGATACCCTGACGCTCTGAGATATCAGCTAGAGGTACTGGGTTTTGTTGCGAGTGCAGTGCCACATCCAGCATGGCCGTCACCGCATATCTTCCTTTAGATGTAAGTTTCATACCACACCGTATCCACATCGTTTGTAATGATTAGGATTTTTCCATACCCGACTAAAATGGTCAAGTATTTATTTGACTAAAATAGTCAGGTATTCATCCTTACACCTAAAGTGGTTATTCTTTGTTCAGAGCTTCTTTTCAATCGCCGTCAAAACACCACGCAAGATATTAAGCTCTTGAGCCTCTGGTCGAGCTCGTGAATACAAACGACGAAGCTTGTTCATCACCTGACCAGGCTGATCTTTGCTAATAAATTGGGTCTCCACCATTACTTTTTCAAGGTGTTCGAAGAACATTTCTAATTCTTTATGGCGAGGGTACTCTTCAGGCTCACTTGGCGTGTACTGGCTTTGTTCTAGGTTGAGGTGTGCAACACGCACTTCATAGCTCAGCGTCTGTACAGCCATTGCTAGGTTGAGCGAGCTGTATTCAGGGTTAGCTGGAATGCAAACATGGTAGTGACACTTCTGCAATTCTTCATTAGTGAGGCCTGTTCTTTCTCGGCCAAATACCAATGCAACAGGGTGCTTTTGGCCTTCGACGGCAAACTTTTCACCACATTCACGTGGTTCAAGCATTGGCCATTCTAAAGTGCGTGAACGTGCACTAGAACCAACCACTAGGCCACAATCTTCAATGGCATCTTCTAGTGTTTTTACTACCTTGGCATTTTGTGCAATATCACCTGCCCCTGCCGCTAGTGCTAGGGTTTGGTCGTCGACCTCACATTGCGGATCAACCAATACAAGCTGGCTTAAACCCATGACTTTCATTGCTCGAGCTGCCGAGCCAATGTTGCCTGAATGAGAAGTTCCGACGAGTACGACTTTTACTTGATCCAACATCTGTGATTACTACCTAAATTAAAACCGAAGGATATTACCATAATTTTTTAACACACCCTAGGGTGAAGCAGGTTTCTATTCGCATTCTCATCAATTGTTTTTCAGCTTTAAGGTAGGGCTAATTAGTGCGGCTTTTACATGCGACCAAAAAATAACCACTTCCCTTTTCTCTGCACTCTGGTATACTCGCCGCCGCTTTAAATTGTTCTTTAACATCCGTTGGGAAATTCGTATGCATCCAATGCTAAACATTGCTATTCGCGCTGCGCGAAAAGCAGGCAATCATATTGCTAAATCATTAGAAAACACAGATAAAGTTGAGTCTACGCTAAAAGGCACTAATGACTTTGTTACTAACGTAGACAAAGAAGCAGAAGCTATCATCATTGATACTATCAAGCACTCTTACCCAGAGCACTGTATCGTTGCTGAAGAAGCTGGTCTTATCGAAGGTAAAGATAAAGACGTACAATGGATCATCGACCCACTGGATGGCACCAATAACTTTGTAAAAGGTTACCCAACGTTCGCAGTATCTATCGCAGTTCGCTTCAAAGGTAAAACTGAAGTGGCTTGTGTATACGATCCAATGCAAAACGAGCTATTCACTGCACAACGTGGTGCTGGCGCTCAACTAAACAACGCTCGTATTCGTGTAGCTCAACTGAAAGACCTTCAAGGTACTGTTCTAGCAACTGGTTTCCCATTCAAACAGAAGCAACACGCTGAGTCTTACATCAAAATCGTAGGTTCTCTATTCACTGAATGTGCTGACTTCCGTCGTAGCGGCTCTGCTGCTCTTGACCTATGTTACGTGGCTGCAGGCCGTGTTGATGGTTACTTCGAACTAGGTCTAAAACCTTGGGATATGGCAGCTGGTGAGCTTATCGCTCGTGAAGCTGGTGCAATCCTAACTGACTTTGCTGGCGGCACTGAGTACATGAAGTCAGGCAACATCGTTGCTTCTAGCGCTCGTGGCGTTAAATCAATGCTTAAACACATCCGTGAAAACGGCAACAGCGCGATCCTTAAGTAAGATTCTGAAGTCATACTAAGCCCGTCACGCTGATGACTTTTGAATAGCCCCGCTCATTGAGCGGGGCTAATTATATGGTCCGCCTCACTCTCAAGCCCTACGCTTAGAGTAGGCTCTCAGAACGAGGTGAACCATATGTCTACCATT
>NZ_BAOG01000110.1 GCF_000400365.1 Vibrio jasicida CAIM 1864 = LMG 25398
CCAATTATACATAGCGATCAAGGTTGGCAATATCGGCATCGACAATATCAGCAAAAAATCGAAGAGAGTGGGTTAATACAAAGTATGTCGAGAAGAGGTAACTGCTTGGATAATGCTGTTGCAGAAAACTTTTTTGCTTTACTTAAAACAGAGATGTATCACAACCAGAGCTTTGAAGATGCAGATACTCTGATAGAGC
>NZ_BAOG01000109.1 GCF_000400365.1 Vibrio jasicida CAIM 1864 = LMG 25398
AACGGCAGTGAGGACACACGGAGAAGAAAAACGACGTGTAGACCTGACCACAGTCAGTACATGCAAAGTGTCTTTTTGATGTGCTTTTCACCTAAACCCCAAAACCTGTCAAGAGTAAATTTATTGCATATGTTGGGTAAATATTTTTACCTTGTCAAGGCACTGTATGAAAAAACACTCCTTATAATAAGAAAAAATATGGACTCTATTGGGGAAATGTCATGTTAAACGAGAATATTAAGAGACTTAGAGAGGAAAAAGGGGTGACCCAGCTTGAGATGGCAAAATCAGTAGGAGCATCAGCCAAAACCGTGATGAATGGGGAGTCAGGAAAAACAGAACCCAAAGCATCAGAGCTTATATTGATCGCGAAAAGACTAGGAATTTCCATCAATGAGATCCTTGGAAGTGATCAAAGCTCACATGAAAAACTGATAGAAAAAATCAGTTCAGCAATCGAAGGGTTTAATGAGTCAGAGATTGAATCGCTATCTATTATGGTTGAGGGCTTGTACCTAAGAAACCAAAGCAATAGGGCTCGGGAAAACTTTTCACCAGAAAATACTCGCTAACGCTCAAACACTGGCGCGCTAACGCTTGCGAGTTGCCTTAGTGACGTGAACCCTTGAAGTTATTGTGAAAGTACCCCCG
>NZ_BAOG01000108.1 GCF_000400365.1 Vibrio jasicida CAIM 1864 = LMG 25398
TAGCAATGACACATTTTAGCTCGCGGCTATATTTGGACATAAAAAGACCCCCAATAATTAGTGTCCAACTATTGGGGGTCAGTTCATTGTACTCGGCTTTTTATGTTCAACTTACGCCACTTTGTACTTGCTGATAGACAATCAAAAACAAACCAGCAAATACCGCTACCGTCAGTAATACCTTTAACCAAAGAAACTTCATGATTATCTACTCTTCTGGCGCATATTGGTCAAACACTTCTTGAGCTGTCATTTTCTTGCTGTGTGGCTGCAAATCATAGTACGCAGGCTTCTCATCCGTGAAGATCTCTAAGCTCAATTTGAAATCTGGCTCATTAAATAACCCGGCGGAAAGAATGTATTCATCCGTTGCCAATAAATGGTAATAGATGTTCGTACCGCATTCAGCACAAAAACCTCGTACTGCCCATTGGGATGATTGATAGCGTTTGGGCTCAGCACCACTAAATGTCACATCGGGGCCGCAATGCACCGCATGCAGAGGTCCACTTGACCACTTTCGACACATATCGCAATGACACAAGCTCACTTCATTGTGTTTAGGTGCGGCCACTTCAATAGCGCCACATAAACATGTTCCTTTCATCGCTGTTCCTCCCTATTCAATCTCCATCATTATGGCGGTTTTAGACTCTTAATTGATGTGACCAACCTAGTCTTTCACCACATTCTCTGGCCGCATGTTTGCGTGAACTTTATGAACAAAATGTCGCTTATGCTCAATATTCTCTTTATCTACGCATTAGAGACATCACGTTAACACCTTATTAACCTTTAGCTAATCACTAGCGAGTCTCCCTACCTCGTTAGGAGAACAAATAATAAGACTCTTCAAAACAAGAGAGTCACCAACATAAGGAACGTGAAACATGTTAAAGGTACTCAAACCAACGCTCGCCGCATCCATCATTGCAGCCTCATTTTCTTTCCACGCTTTTGCTGCTGATGTTGAAAAACTCCATTTCCTAATCCCTGGTGGTGCTGGTGGCGGTTGGGATATGACAGCTCGTGGCACAGGTGATGTTCTGGTTAAATCCGACATCGTTGAGAATGTCTCTTTCCAAAACCTCTCTGGTGGCGGTGGTGGTAAAGCCATTGCGCACCTCATCGAAACCGCTGAGCGCCAACCTGACACGCTAATGGTCAACTCCACCCCAATCGTTGTTCGCTCACTGACGGGGATCTTCCCGCAATCTTTCCGAGATCTAACGCCAGTAGCCGCAACGATTGCTGACTACGGCGCTATCGTGACTTCCGCGGATTCGAAGTACAACACATGGGAAGATGTGGTCAAAGATTTCGAATCTAACCCACGTAAAGTAAAAATCGCAGGCGGTTCTGCTCGAGGTTCGATGGATCACCTTGTCGTCGCAGCCGCATTTAAAGGTGAAGGCTTTGACGCACGTAAAGTTCGCTACATCGCGTACGATGCTGGCGGCAAAGCAATGGCGGCACTTCTGTCTGGCGAAACACAATTGCTTTCAACCGGTCTTGGCGAAGTGCTAGAGATGTCGAAATCTGGTCAGGTAAAAGTACTGGCGATCACGGCACCAAAACGTCTAGACGCCGCTCCAAACATCCCTACCCTCAAAGAATATGGCAATGAGACTGTGTTCGCGAACTGGCGTGGCTTCTTTGCCGCTCCTGGCACAAGCCAAGCCAAGCTCGACGAATGGAACGCAGCTCTGACCAAGATGTACAAAACGGACGAATGGCAAGTTGTTCGTGACCGCAATGGTTGGATTGACAACTACAAAGCGGATAAAGAGTTCTTCGCGTTCCTAGAAGAGCAAGAGCAGCAAATGGGCGATCTAATGCGCGAATTAGGTTTCCTTAAGAAGCAATAACTCCCATCCGAGTTTATGGGGTTGGCTATCCCTGGCCCCAGTTGTATTTGCACTCTAATTTCACCGTATATGGGCATTGTCGATAATCGACAAGTAAAAACTCCTTTGTTTATTGATTGGTAAACACTAAGTAACTCGACTAGCAGCGATGCGCTTAATTGTTAATGACTTAGTCCTTCTTCATTAACGCCCATATACGGTCTTTTCCTGTTGTTCTAGGAGTTGGATATGTCTCATTCAACCAATATTTTTACCAAAGAAAATTTGCTGTGCCGCGATCGTGTCGGTGCGATGATCTTTTTATTGTTTTGCCTATGCTATGGCTACCAAACCACGCAGATCCCTCTCTTTCCCGGGGATGAATACGAACCCTTCACGGCTCGCACCTTACCGACCATTCTGACCTACGTCGGGATTGGTTTAGCGTTAATGCTACTGGTCACTGGTCAGCCCGATAAACAAAGCGGCGCTGTGATGTCATTCAACTGGAAACTGCTGATCGCTTTTTTAGTTTTGATGGCACTTTATGGTCTGGGGTTGACTTACATCGGCTTTGTATTAGCGACAGGATTCTTCCTGATTGCGGGCTTTTACCTTCTTGGCGAACGACGTAAATCGGTGTTGTTCGGAGCCTCATTTCCGTTCGTTATCGCGTTTTACTTGTTGCTCACTCAGGGTTTGGATATCTACCTTGAGCCTGGTCTGATTTTCACCATCTGGTAGTAAAAAGAAAGGACTGAATTATGTTAGATGGAATTCTACAAGGTTTATCCACCGCCGTGATGCCAATGAACATCATGATGGTGATTGTTGGCTGTTTTGTCGGTACATTTATCGGCATGCTACCGGGGCTTGGTCCTATTTCTGCCATCGCTCTGATGATCCCTATCACCTATGGCTTGGATCCGTCTTCGGGTCTGATTCTGATGGCAGGTGTTTACTATGGTGCTGTATTTGGCGGCTCAACATCTTCTATTCTTATCAACGCACCGGGTTGTTCTTCAACCGTAGTCACCGCGTTTGATGGCTACCCAATGGCACAGAAAGGACAAGCAGGTAAAGCACTAGCTCTGGCGGCTTACTCTTCTTTCACTGGTGGCACGCTTTCAGCAATCATGCTACTTGTGGCGGCACCAGCATTGGCTAACGTCTCGTTAAGCTTCCAATCTTCTGACTACTTTGCGCTAATGCTTCTTGGCTTATCCGCAGTGGCTGCGTTCGCTGGCAAAGGACAAGTAATAAAAGCATGGATGATGACTATCCTGGGTTTGATGCTATCTACCGTCGGTATTGATAAAGGCGTCGGTGTTGAGCGCTTCACCTTTGGTCTAACAGATTTGATGGATGGTTTCAGCTTCCTATTGTTAGCAATGGCGACCTTTGCGCTAGGTGAAACTTTGATGGGTATTTTGAAGCCTTCCGAGGACACACGTGATGAGGAACAAGATAAGCTGAGCAACATTGGCTCGATGAAAGTCACCAAGGAAGAAATCAAAGAAGTGGCACCGGTTTCTATTCGCTCTTCAATCCTTGGCTTTTTTACAGGTGTTCTTCCGGGCGCAGGTGCAACCATCGCCGCCTTCTTAAGTTACGGCATGGAACGTAACCTTGCTCCAAAGGATAAAAAAGAACAGTTTGGTAAAGGCAGCATCCGAGGATTGGTGGCTCCGGAGTCAGCGAACAACGCAGCATCAAGTGGTTCTTTCGTTCCTCTTTTGACCCTTGGTATTCCGGGCTCCGGTACAACCGCAATCATGCTTGGAGCGTTAATCGCTTACGGTATTCAACCAGGTCCTCGTCTGTTCGTTGAGCATCCAGATGTGTTCTGGTCAGTGATCATCTCTATGTACTTCGGCAATATTGTGTTGGTGATTCTTAACCTACCGCTGATCCCATACATCTCAAAGCTGTTGGCCGTACCAAGAACCGTGTTGTTGCCGATGATTCTGTTCTTCTCCATCACTGGTGTGTATCTGGTTTCTTTCAACACCATGGACGTGTTTGTGATGTTACTTGTGGCAATGGCTGCCATCGCGCTGAGGCTGGCAAACTTCCCTCTCGCACCGCTGTTGCTTGGCTTTATCCTTGGTGGATTAATGGAAGAGAACCTACGCCGAGCATTGATGATTTCCGATGGTGAACTGAGCTTCTTGTGGGAACGCCCAATCACGCTGACATTCACCGTACTTGCGGTATTGGTACTTGGTAGTCCACTGTTTGTAAAACTTTTTCAAAAGCTTAAAGCACAACCAGTAAAAGTTGAGCAATAAGCATTCTATCTCTCCCTCAAGATAGACCTTTGAAACCAAGCCACCCTCTGCGGTGGCTTTTTTCTTGGACTAATCGCTACTTTATTTCTTTGGGTGAGTTGCGTAGTGTTAACCGTTCAGAAAAAAAATCATAAAAACAAAAAGGACCTTTTATGCTGCTAGAATTTGCTCTCTTGTTTGCTGCAGGCGTCGTGGGTGGGATCATGAACTCCGTCGCCGGTGGTGGCAGCTTCATAACCTTTCCTGCCTTGATGGCGGTTGGCGTGCCTCCCATTATGGCGAACGCGACGAATACCTATGCTTCTTGCGCAGGCTACATCAGTGGTGCAATCGGTTTTCGCGAAGAAATCATGAAGAACAAGCAAGAACTGGCTTTCACTATCTCTTTCAGTTTGATTGGTGGCGCTGTCGGCGCTTACCTTTTGCTGAACACGCCAGAATCTGTTTTTCTTGAAGCGATTCCATGGCTACTGTTATTCGCAACCGTACTCTTTTTAACTGGCTCACGCATGACAGCGTTGATTAAGTCTATAGCCAAAGAGACCAAACACGCCGGCATTTTAGGCGTAATAGCTTTGAGTCTACTTTTGGTTGGAGTTTCGGCCTACGGTGGTTTCTTTAACGCGGGACTAGGCGTGATCGTGTTGAGTTATTTAGTGGTTGCAGGACACCAAGACATCAACTTAATGAACGGGCTCAAGCTGCTCGTTTCGACCTGTGTTTCTCTGATTGCTATCGTGATTTTTGTTGCTAACGGTTCAATCGATTGGACCAAAGGTAGCGTTGTGATGGTTGGCACATTAGTGGGCGGCTACTTGGCAGCACGTGTGTCTCGCCAGTTGAATCCCAGCCACGTAAAAGGCTTTGTTGCCCTTTCTTCTATCGCCATCACTATCTACTTTTTTATCGATGTATATATGTAAAAAGAACATGGTTATTGCTAACATTTTAATACGCAATCAATTGCTATTTCTTTAGAAAATATTAGAAACAAGTTAATTATGTAAACCTTAACTACTCATTAAATTAAAGTTGTTCATACTAAAAAACACCAACTAAAGCATTATAAGTTAAAAAATCTGGATAGAAACTCCTTGCATAATCACGGATTTATTATGTGAACGTATATAACATTTTCCCAGTATATACATTAACAACCTCACAATTGTTGCACGTTTACATTTTTAATTTATATTAGTTATGTAAGCATAATAATGTGTCTAACCACTATAACTCACAGGATTAAATATGAAGTATATTCAGATCCAAGAAAAGTTATGGTCAAGCTCAATAGCTTGGTACACCAACGACTTTAAACTATCTGTCCTACCTCTTTTTTCTATTCTCTAGTCTCATCTTACTAACCATCGGTAAGAAGGTTAGTCGATCCTTATTACATTTATTTTCTTAGCACTTCCTTTATTAAATATAAAAATATTAAAGGCTAGCTTCGCACGTCTATATAAAATAAGAGACTTAATTATGGAAAACTTTAAACATTTGCCAGAACCATTCCGCATTCGCGTCGTAGAACCAGTAAAAACCACCACACGTGAATACCGAGAACAAGCCATTCAAAAAGCAGGCATGAACCCATTCCTGCTCGATAGTGAAGATGTGTTTATCGACCTACTCACCGACAGTGGTACTGGTGCTATTACCCAACAAATGCAAGCTGCAATGTTGATGGGTGATGAGGCGTATAGCGGAAGTCGTAGTTACTATGCCCTAGCCAACGCGGTTAAAGACATTTTCGGCTATGAACTGACCATCCCGACCCACCAGGGCCGCGGTGCAGAGCAGATTTACATCCCAATACTCATCAAAAAGCGTGAGCAGGAAAAAGGCTTAGATCGCTCAAAAATGGTGGCGCTATCCAATTACTTCTTCGATACAACGCAAGGCCATACGCAAGTGAATTGCTGCGTTGCCAAAAACGTTTATACCGAAGAGGCGTTCGATACGTCCGTCACTGCTGACTTCAAAGGTAACTTTGATCTAGAGAAATTAGAACACGCAATATTAGAGGCGGGAGCAGAAAACGTCCCTTACATTGTCAGCACTATTACATGTAACTCAGCCGGTGGTCAGCCTGTTTCTATCGCCAACCTAAAAGCCGTTTATGAGATAGCTCAACGCTACGACATCCCTGTCATCATGGATTCTGCACGTTACGCCGAGAACGCGTACTTTGTACAACAGCGTGAGCCTGAATATAAAGACTGGACCATCGCAGAGATCACCAAAGAGACTTACAAATACGCTGATGCCCTTGCGATGTCTGCGAAAAAAGATGCAATGGTACAAATGGGAGGTCTGTTGTGTTTCAAAGATGACTCAATGATGGATGTGTATACCGAGAGCCGAACTTTGTGTGTCGTGCAAGAAGGATTTCCTACTTACGGCGGCTTAGAAGGCGGTGCCATGGAACGCCTTGCTGTGGGATTGTATGATGGCATGCGCACCGAGTGGTTGGAATACCGCATTGGACAAGTCCAATACTTGGTGGATGGCTTAGAAGCCATTGGCGTAGTCTGCCAACAAGCGGGCGGCCATGCAGCATTTGTTGACGCCGGAAAATTACTCCCACACATTCCTTCAGAGCAGTTCCCCGCTCATGCGCTCGCCTGCGAACTGTATAAAGTAGCGGGCATCCGTGCGGTTGAAATCGGTTCTTTGTTGCTTGGCAGAGATCCCGCTACCGGCATACAACATCCGTGTCCCGCAGAACTGTTACGTCTTACCATTCCTCGCGCTACTTACACGCAAACCCATATGGACTTTGTCATAGAAGCTTTCCAAAAAGTGAAAGAGAACGCTCAAAACGTAAAAGGCTTGAATTTCACTTATGAACCAAAAGTACTACGTCACTTTACTGCTCGCTTAAAAGAGGTCTAAAAGACACTCGCGCATCGATAATTAGATGCGCGAGATTCCTTTCTTACACGTTATTTGGTTTGAGTTTATTCATTTCATTTACAGGAATATAAACATGGAAAAGAAACCGTCCTTATTTGGCGGCGCTTGTATAATTGCAAGTGTTTGCGTAGGTGCAGGAATGCTCGGATTACCAAGTGCTGGAGCCGGCGCTTGGACAACCTGGAGTATTATTGCCATTTTTGTAACCATGATCATGATGACAATATCAGGATGGATGCTTTTAGAATCTTTTAAGCGATATGATTTAAAAGTATCTTTTAATACTGTCACGCAAGACGTTCTTGGCAATAGAGTAAATATTTTTAATAATATCGCAGTTTATTTTGTTGGAGGCATATTACTTTATGCTTATATCACATCATCAGGTCTGATCATTGAAGGTATCCTTGGTATTAACAGTAAAGTTTCCTCTGTTTTATTTGTCGCTATATTTTCTTTATTTGTTTGGCATTCAACACGAGCGGTAGACAGAATTTCAGTCATTCTGATTATCTTCATGATATTGAGTTTTATATTTGGTGTATCAGGTTTAGCGATAAATATTGATACCAACATATTGTTTGACCATATCAGTAAAGAAACAAATTACGCGCCTTTTGCTTTAGCGATGCTACCCGTAGCGTTAACCTCCTTCGGTTACCATCACTCGGTAGCGACTATGCGTGCTTATTACAAATGTGAGTACCACGCCAAGTTGGCGATTCTCGGCGGTACAAGCATCGCGTTTACACTCTACGTGCTTTGGCTAGTGAGTATTAATGGCAACTTACCTCGTTCTGAGTTTATTCCCGTAATCGAGCAAGGCGGAAACGTCGAAACACTACTTGCCGCGTTAGATTCCGTCATTGACTCAGATAAGGTGTCCAACGCGATTAACGCCTTTTCAATGGCTGCGATTCTTTCTTCTTTTATCGGTGTGGGACTAGGGCTATTTGATTACCTTGCTGACTTTTTCAAGTTTTCAGATACGCGGCAAGACCGAACCAAAACGTGTCTCGTAACCTTCCTTCCCCCACTCATCTTATCCCTACTATTCCCATTTGGATTCGCCATAGCAATTGGATACGCAGGCGCTGCCGCAACCATATGGACTTGTTTTATCCCGGCCTTACTTGTTTATAAAACTCGTCAACTCGAAGGTGGACAAGAAGGATTTAAAACCCCGTTTGGCAACACAATGATCGTCATGGTGCTTCTGTTTGGTTTGCTTACTGCCACCTTCCACTTCATGTCGATGATGGATCTCCTACCCACCCTTATTAACCAATAAACAGAGATTTTGAAATGGAGTTTAAGATGAAAACTAAGTTACTTATTGTCGCTTCTACGGTTCTACTTTCTAACAATGCTTATTCGGTAACTGTTTATGAAGACGAAGTAAACAAAGTCGATATTGGTGGTGCATTTCTCATGGACTACTTCCAACCTGTTCATTTTCTTGACCACTTCTTTAACACAAGTCGCAGTACATTGAACATTGGTGTAGCACGTACCCTCAATGACAAGTGGTCTACGGACGTTAAGTTCGAATGGGACACGATTCTGAATCCACCATCGAATGAATTTGGAAATAAAAATGGAGATAAATTCCGTAGTCGTTTGGGTTACATATCCGTCAACCACACTGAGTTGGGTAGCTTACGAATTGGTAAGCAATATTCTGCTTATTACGACGTAGCGGGATACATGGACAACCTCATTGTTTTTGATCCGGACGCAACACCACTATTCAGCGATGGAAAAGACGGTGGTTTTTTAGCGACGGCACGCGTGATAACCTTGTCGTTTATCGTAATAGCTTTGATGCATTGAACCTATCAGCTCAATACGGCTTCAATAACGTGAGCAATCAAATGGGTGGGCTGACTAGGGATAACAACCTAGCACTCGCGCTAAGTTACGATTTTGATTCCGGCCTGAGCCTTGGTACTACCTATATGCGCAACAAAGTGGAAGGTAGCTCTGGTGGTTTAAATGATGGTGATTCGCAAGAACTAACGACTCTTGCCGCAAAGTACGTAAACCAAGGCTTCCAAATATCGGCAGCCTATACGATCGGGGAAAATGCACACGAAACCGATTTGTTTGGTTACGGATTTGATGGTACAGCGCCAACAGGTAAACCCAACCTTTACGCTGATGCAAATGCCTATGACGTATACGTACACTACTACTTCGCAATGGGTATTCGTCCTTACATTTACCTATCTAACGTAGATTTCGATAACTCAACGCTACAGGTAAACGGCAATCGCAATGTCTACTCATTCGGCATCAGCTACCACGCGACACCACAATTCATCATTTCAGGGGAAGTAAGAGCAACAGAAGAAGATGGATTAGGAGCAGGAAAAAGAGACGACACGCTTAACGGAATGACGATCATTTACGCATTCTAAATAGCGTTCGAGAACCCACCTCTAAAGGTATTGAATATTAGCCTCTACTTTATACTTCAATAACAACAAGTTCAGATAGCACCCAAACAAAAACGCCATCGCAAATTACGATGGCGTTTTTATTGGTTCTGAGTGAGATTACTTAATCAAACCCACTTCTTTGTAGTACTTCTCAGCACCTGGATGAAGCGGCGCAGATAGACCATCTTTCACCATTTCTTCTTTCTTCAAGTTGGCGAATGCTGGGTGTAGACGGCGGAAATCATCAAAGTTTTCGAATACCGCTTTCACTACGTTGTAAACCACTTCGTCTGGCACTGCCGTTGAAGAAACAAACGTCGCACCTACACCAAAGGTTTGTACATCGCTTTCTGAACCGCGGTACATACCACCCGGTACGTTTGCGATACGGTAGAAGCTGTTATCAGAAACCAACTTCTCAACTTGTGGGCCAGCTACCGTTACGATGTTACTGTCACACGAGGTAGTCGCCTCTTTAATCGCACCACTTGGGTGACCTACTGTGTAGATCATCGCGTCAATCTTGTTGTCACACAGTGCTTTAGACTGCTCTGATGCTTTTAACTCAGACACCAGTTTGAAATCGTCATTCGTCCAACCGTACTCTTTCATCAGCACTTCCATCGTGCCGCGCTGACCAGAGCCAGGGTTACCGATGTTAACGCGTTTACCTTTCAAATCATCAAACGATTGAATGTTCGCGTCTTTACGAGCCACAACGGTGAACGGTTCTGGGTGTACAGAGAACACAGCACGAAGCTCTTTGAAAGGTCCTTTATCTTCAAACTTGCTCGTACCGTTATAAGCATGGTACTGCCAGTCTGACTGAGCGATACCTAAATCTAACTCACCTGCACGAATGGTATTGATGTTGTAGATAGAACCACCGGTACTTTCTACTGAACAACGGATGCCATGGTCAGCACGTGATTTGTTCACCAAACGACAAATAGCACCACCTGTTGGGTAGTACACGCCAGTTACACCGCCCGTACCAATGGTTACGAACGTATCTTTAGCAGAAACTGAAAAACTTGCACTTAGTGCAGCCAGAGAAGCCGCGACAGCAATTTGCTTGAGCTTTAACATTGAACGTCCTTATTTTTTCCTTTGTTTATGGCCAGATAAGTATAGCAACCGTTAACAAGTTGATAACGTTCGAGATCACATCCTGAGAATTATCACCACGTCGCAAAAGGCATTGATCGGTAAGCAATTATGAACCGCGTACGACTTTAGTTTTAGTCCAAAGTAACAAGCCCGCAGAGTTTGCCTACGGGCTGTCCGGTGTTTCAAGCGTACTTAGTCGGTCGCTAAGGTTCTCTCCTCGCCGTTGTCATTGACTGCGGATACACTTTGATTCCCTTTCCTGTGTGTCCATAGATAAATGGATGGAATCACGGTAAGTGTGACAATCATTGAGATCACACAGCCCCAACCGACCACCAGCGCCATCGGTGACATGTAGTTATCGTAACCACCTAAGCCATACGCAAGCGGTATAAGCCCTGCAACAGTTGTGATTGTGGTTAAGGTGATTGGCCTTACGCGGCTTTGCGTTCCACGAATGACAAACTCCAACAAGTTAGTGTCGTCACATTCCGCTTCGTGTTCTTTGAAATGCCAAATCAGCACCAAGCTGTTGTTCACCATAATACCAATCAAGGCAATCATCCCGATGATAGAGAAAAAGCTCAGCACCTGATTATGTAAGAACAGAATGAATAGCGCGCCTGCGATGCCAAATGGAATCACTGTCAACACAATCAAGGTTTCGCGCATTCGGTCAAACAGAAGAATCAGAAGCAACGCAATACCAATAAACGCCACGCTAATCGCGATGACAAAGCCTTGTTGCGCTTCTTGTGTTTCTAAGATCTGCCCGGTCGCAATGATAGAAGCACCGCCGTATTCTTTATTGGCAAAGGCTTCTTGAACCGCAGCAAAAACGGCGACTGGATCGGTCACGGTCGAATCGACACCTGACGATACACGAATCACTCGCTCACCATTAAAGTGTTTGATTTGCGCTTCTGCATCGGCATTTTTCCAGCGAACCAACTCACTTAATGGGACCAGCTTGTTATTGCTGGCACGAACCAGAATGTTATCCAGTTCTTTTAAGGATTTGTCGTCTTCTTCTAGCGCGACTCGGAAGTAAACTTCTTCTTCGCCATTAAAGATCCGCGTCACGCGTTGACCGTCAATCGCAAACTTAATGATATCGCCGACCTTGTTGGCACTGATGCCGTAGTACTTGAGCCAATGATGCTGCAGCTCAGCTTGAATTTGTGGTGCTGGAGCATTTAAATCACGTCGTACTCGGCTCGTCCCTTCTAATGATTCAATGTACGCCGTCAAATCATTAGCAAGCTTTTCTCGCCCTTCATCCGTACCGCCAACGACGCGCAAATCCACCGGACGCCCTACCGGAGGACCGCCGCCATCAATATCGAACTCAATTTGAGCCAAGCCAGTAATTTGCGTTGCTTTCTCTTCCCACTCTTCGACGATTTGCTCTGCGGTTCTTGTTCGGCTATTTGGCGGCGTTAATGAAATCACCCAATAGCTATTTGGTGAACTCACTTCGCCATACCAATAATTCACCTCTTCAGTGCTTTTGATCAGCGCTTCGAGTTGTTGTGTTTCTTTCCAGACGTCATCCAAATCCAACTCTGGATTCGATTCAGCACTGATTTCTATCAAATACGCGCCGTCTGTTGGGAAGAACAAGAAGCTCAAGCTCTTATATGAGATTGCCCCTAAAGTCAGAATCACCACTGTAATACAAGGCAACGCGACCTTGCTGTTTCGAATGACAAATTCAATTAAACGATTCAGTGCGCTTAAATCTAAAAATGGCTTTTTCTTTACCTGACTCTTCTTATTCAAAATGCCTTTTAAGTGCGCAGGAATAAAGAACAGCGCGTCGATAAACGAAAAACACAACGCAATAATGACCGTAAGCGGAATCACATACACCAATTTGCCGCTGTTTCCCGGCAAGAAAAGCAAAGGTATAAAGGCAATCATGGTCGATAAAATGCTTGCCAACACCGCTGGGAATACACTCTTCACCCCTTGTGTGACGGCCTTATCAACCGGATAACCCTCTTCAACCAATGCCACAATTTTATCGCTCACCACCACGGCATCATCGACAATTATTCCGACAATCAGAATTAAGGCGGACATGGTGAACACATCAAGAATCTGGCCGAAAGGAGGCAGCAAAGCCAACGTGCCAAAGATACATACTGGAATAGAAACTGCGACCCAAAATGCAATGCGTCTATCTAGGAAAAGTGCCAACGTAATCAGCACCAAACCAAGTCCAACCAAGCCGTTGTCTTGCACGATGCGCGCTTTCTCTTGGATGTCCTCAGACAAATCAGAACCGATGGCGATAGTGTATTTGTCACCGAGTAGATTTTGCTGATTTGCAATCAGAGCTTTCACCGCGTTAGAGGTGCTAATAACGTCCGCGCTTTCATTAGTTCTTAAGTCAAAAAGAATGCTCTTGCTACCGTTGATTGAGCCATAAACCTCACCTTTTTCAAACCCATCCTCAATAAGACCTGCGACGTCTTTGAGCTGAATATTCGGGCTGAATGAGATGAACATTTCACGCAGTTCTTCAATGCTATCCAGCTCGGCAGAGGTCATCAGTTCAGGGTTGTTCTTTAAGGTTTCCAGACGACCACCGCTGATCAGCGTATTACGCTCTGCAATCAATGCCGCCACTTGATCCAATGTTAAGCCGTAGCGTCTTAAAGAAATTGGTTCGAGTTGAATTAAGAACTCAGGTGCACGCAAATCGACGGTATAAACTTCACCAATCCCCTCAACACGCCGCAAAGCCAACTCTAGGTCTTTGGCTTTATCTCGCAGTGCTTTATAACCAACATCACCAGAGATACCGACCACCATGAAATCCAAGCTGTACGACTTTTTGATCGACAACGCTGGTGCTTCGGTCACACCAGCAGGTAAATCCGTAACCCTTGCCAGAGCATCTCTAATGTCTTGGTAAACCGCATTCGGATCAGAAACATTGCTGTCCAACACCACGCTGATGTTTGAGACGCCCGTTTCCGACGTAGAGGTAAACTCTTTCAAACCTGAAATAGACAGCAGTTCTTTCTCAATTTTACTGGTGATGTTGCTTTCAATGTCTTTCGCACTGGCACTAGGATAAACCGTGACGATATCGCCTTTTCCTAAGTCAAATCGAGGCTTCTCAGCAAGGGGAAGATTGTAGGCAGTGAGGGCACCAATGCTGATGATCAAAATGGTCAGGATTTTAGACGCAAACTTTCGATGAGAGAGCAAATCTAAGAAGAAATTCACAGTGCCTCCTGATCATTGAAATACACGTACGATTCCATGCCCGGATTAAGCTCGCCGTTGGCGTTATCGACCGTCACTTCGACAAGGAAGCCCGGTTCACTGTTTTGGAAAGCAGGAGAAAGCAAGGTGATGGTGCCATCTAGTGTTTGCTCAACGGAAGGCACTTCGACCTTAACCTTCTCGCCTTTACTGAACTTGTTGAAATCAATTTCTAACAGGTGAAAACGCACTTTCAATCGTTCCATATCTGCAATGGTAAAGAGCGCATCGCCCACCGAAATGAACTGGCCTAACTCAACAGAGCGATTGATGATCACTCCATCAAAAGGCGCATCTGGAGAGGCTTTATCCAATGTTCGTGCGGCAATTTTGTAGTGAGTATTGCTTACATTGAATTGAGCTCGACCAATGTTAGTCACACGAATTTGGTTGTCCACGTCACTTGCCGAGACGCCATTGCTGGTCAGCAAGGATTGATAACGTTTTAGTTGTTTCTCTTGAATATCCAACTCAGCACGACTCACCTCTAACTCGTTACGGGCTAAGTCCAAACTCAATGCAAAATCTTCTGAGGATAAAGATAAAAGCTCCTGCCCTTGAGTCACAACATCACCGTTATCGTAGCGATAAGAATCCACCACGCCGACGACTTCACTTTTTACCACGACGCTTTTTTCAGGAATCAATTGACCAACGACATAATCGCTCGCCGCATGAGCTGCACCTGATAGGAGAAACAAGGGTATTAGTACAAATCTTTTTTTCATTTAGTTATCTCATTTCCGATGAACCAAATGACTTGTGTAATTGTTCTGTCCGAAAGGAACCACTGAGTTGAACATACAAGCCATTGATGTTTAATAAGGCATTAACCAAAAATAAAGCAAACAGTTAACACATTTATTCATTGATGCTTGATATATAAATTATCAGTGACGGTGTGGAAAAAAAGTGAGTCGTTATGACTGGGTTTTCAGAGATGAGCAAAGCCCTGAATAATTCAGGGCTTTCTAATTAAAGTGTTTTCTATCTTTACTCTAGAAGAAGCCTAGCGGATTGACGTCGTAGCTAATGAGCAGGTTTTTCGTATTCTGGTAGTGATCGAGCATCATCTTATGGGTTTCACGACCGATACCCGATTTCTTGTAACCACCAAACGCAGCATGTGCTGGGTATGCGTGGTAACAGTTAATCCAAATACGCCCTGCTTCGATATTTCGCCCCATGCGATAAGCGAGGTTTTGGTCGCGCGTCCACACACCCGCACCCAAGCCATATTCTGTGTCATTGGCAATCGCTAGTGCTTCCGCTTCATCTTTAAAGGTGGTCACTGCGATGACCGGGCCAAAGATCTCTTCTTGGAATACGCGCATTTTGTTGTGACCTTGTAACAAAGTCGGTTGAATGTAGTAGCCCTGCTCCAAGTCGTTTTCTTGTTTCGCTACATCGCCACCAAACACGACTTTCGCACCTTCTTGACGACCGATTTCTAGGTAACTTAGGATCTTATCGAACTGCTCTTGCGAGGCTTGAGCGCCAACCTGAGTATCGGTATCGAGTGGGTTACCTTGCTTGATTGTTTGCGCGCGCTCTGCAACTTTAGCGATAAACTTGTCGTACACAGACTCATGCACTAACACACGTGAAGGACAGGTACACACTTCCCCTTGGTTAAAGAACGCAAGTAAGGTGCCTTCAATACACTTATCTAGGTATTCGTCTTCGTGATCAAACACATCTGGGAAGTAGATATTTGGAGATTTACCACCAAGCTCAACCGTTGATGGAATAAGGTTCTCTGCGGCACATTTCAGAATATGGTTACCGACTTCTGTTGACCCCGTAAATGCCAACTTAGCGATTCGGTTACTGGTCGCCAGTGCTTGCCCTGCTTCTGAGCCAAAGCCATTGACTACGTTCACTACGCCAGCGGGCAGAAGATCACCGATTTTCTCCATGAGAACGAGAATCGAAGTCGGCGTTTGTTCGGCAGGTTTTAGCACAACACAACAGCCCGCAGCCAACGCTGGAGCCAACTTCCAAGCCGCCATCAACATTGGGAAGTTCCAAGGGATGATCTGCCCCACGACTCCAATCGGCTCAGGGAAGTGATAACTTGCGGTATGCTCATCTAACTCAGCCGCACTGCCTTCTTGAGCACGGATACAACCTGCGAAGTAACGGAAATGGTCGACGACCAAAGGCAAGTCTGCTGCTAATGTTTCACGCACGGGTTTGCCGTTTTCCCATGTTTCTGCCACAGCCAGTTCTTCAAGATGTTGCTCAATGCGATCTGCAATCTTGAGTAGAATGTTCGAACGTTCGGTCACACTGGTTTTCGCCCATTGCGCTCTTACGCCATGTGCAGCATCCAGTGCAAGGTTGATGTCTGCTTCTCCAGAACGAGCCACCTTACAATACGCTTGACCATTGATTGGCGACGTATTGTCGAAGTATTCACCACCCGTTGGTTTTACCCATTCGCCACCGATGTAGTTGTCGTAATGCGATTTGAAATTAACGATGGCATTTTCACTACCTGGCTGTGCATAAATCATAACTCTTCCTTTTGTTCTCGTTCAGTTTTTGTTTTAAACAACCGAGTGTTCAACTCTGTTGTGTTGTTCACTTCATTACTCAAGTCACATGCCAACAACGCGCGTCTTGTTGTTAATTAAATGGAAAACTATGATTACCAAGCGATAACAAACCAAGTGAGTGACGTTTGAGCGGATGTATGGTGTGAACACCAGTGTTCAAGTGTTCCAAAATGGCACACCCTCACTGTGACAAAATGGTACAGTCATGGAACTTCAACACATTACCAACAGCAATTGGCTTTCCACCTCATGGGATAGAAGTGAGCAAGCCGGTTTAAAACAGCGACGTCGACCAGACGATATTCGCGTAACTTCCGCGTTTCTTGAAGACAGACGCCACCAACTCAATTTCTTGATCGATGCGGTCAAACAATTCGCTCTTCCCTTGTTTAACCAGCTATTCGCTCACAGCGACAGTCGCCTAATATTGACCGATGCGGAAGGCGTGATCATTGGAAGTTGGGGACAACCCAAATTCCGTGAAAAGTTGACCGAGATTGCTCTCAGTTCTGGTGCATGCTGGCAAGAAAAGCTCAAAGGAACGAATGCCATTGGTACGGCATTAGTGGAAGCAAAACCCGTCTCTGTGATTGGTGACCAGCACTTCATACAACATCATCGTTTCATCAGTTGTTCGGCAAGCCCTATCTTTGATCATTTGGGTCACTTGATTGGGGTTCTCGACATCACCAGTGAACAAAAGAAGCATGACTTTTCAACACAGGTCTTAGTGCAAAACATGGTTCAGCAAGTGGAGAACCAACTGCTCAACCAAATCCCTCAAGGGCACATTCGAGTTGATTTAGCTTGTGAGCAAGGTTTACTGAATAGCGGTTGGCAAGGCATCATCATCGCCAATGAAGAGGGTCAGATTCTGGCTCATAACCAAGTTGCCTCACAGCTGCTGGATCAAACCAACGTTGTTGGACAGCAACTCGCCTCCATACTCGACGATTCTGCCAGTAACCAATCTTTAGTCTTCAAAACTCAGCCACTATCGGAGCGTAAAACATCATCTCGTGCCATTTCTGCCTCTAATGACCTGCATTATGGCGACACCACCGTCGAGCACTGCTGGCAGCAAGCTAATCGCGTAATCGACAAAGACATAAGCTTGTTGATCCTTGGCGAAACAGGCGTAGGTAAAAATGAGTTTGTTAAAGCTCTGCACAAAAACAGCCAGAGAAAAAACGGGCCCTTGGTGTCCGTGAACTGCGGTGCGCTGCCGAAAGACTTGGTCGAATCCGAACTGTTTGGTTATGTCGCAGGTGCCTTCACCGGAGCAAACAACAAAGGCTACCAAGGTAAGATCCGTCAAGCGCACAAAGGCATCTTGTTCTTAGATGAAATCGCAGACTTACCATTAGAAGCGCAAAGCCGACTGCTGCATGTGCTACAAGACAAAACCGTGTTGCCTGTCGGCTCTAACCAAACCATCCAAGTGGATACACAAATCATCGCCGCCACACACAAAGACTTAGAGCGATTGGTTGAGCAAGGGGAATTTCGTCAGGATCTTTATTACCGTTTGAACGGATTAATCGTTGAGCTGCCTCGTTTCCAAGAGCGTAGTGACAAACAAGCACTGATTGAAAACATTCATCGTCGTCACGCCGAGTCTGAACAAAGCATTTGCCCTCACCTGCTGTCATTAATGTTGGGCTATGGTTGGCCGGGGAATCTGCGTGAGCTCGACAGCTTAATCAAAGTGTCAGCCTTGATGGCGCAAGGAGAAGTGCAACTCGAGCTTAGCCACGTACCGAACCACCTTGCCAAAAAGCTAAGCCAAACAAACGCTATCGAACAAGTGGATACGTCAAAAACCAGAGACATGCGTACGACTGTGGAAGATAAGTTGGTGAAAACCTACCAAGCAAACCAAGGCAACATCAGTAAAACCTCGCGCATGTTGGGTCTGAGCCGCAATACCATTTATCGCAAACTCAAGAGTCTTGGTATGCTGAAATAATGAAGTGTGAGAGATAAAAAAAGAGCACCTCTTTGGGTGCTCTTCTTGTTTTGAAACCTAGCCTTACAGTCCGCCTTCTTGCTGCGCCTGTTTTACTAATGCCTGACGTTGAGTTTCCGTTTCAGAATTCACTTTCTGTTCCTTGTGCGTTTCCTGATCCATATCTGCCGGAATGAAAACAAAGTACTTGTTAAGAGTCATCGTAAGAACCTCAATTAATAGTGTTAAATCACCTTCTTGGTAAATGTAAACAACACCAGCAAAAACGACTTATGCCGGTTCCTTGTTGTAGGTTTCAAAAAATAGAGGATGTTTGTCTACTAAACATCCTCCATATGCATGCTAATTATAGGAGGAGATCAAGGGCTTACCTAACACTGTTTTTCATCTTTTACGTAATCTTAGTTTCGATATCAGTATTGATACACCATACCCTTACGAGCTAACTCTATGTCACAAAAGAAAAAAATGATGCAGATTTTATTGGAACAGAGGATGAGAGGCGTTGATACTTAAAGCTCAATGTTTTGAGGCGCTTACTTCGTGAAAAATACCATTGATTTAAATTTGTATCGCTTTCTTTATCTACTCAGCCAGCAAAAAACGCAGGCGAAAGTGTGTCACACCCTCGACATCAGCAAAGCGACTTTTACTCGACAGCTCGCCGAATGTCGCCAGCGATTTGACAACGAACTGTTCAATGCAGAGAAAGGCTTCTACACCCCCACTCTCCTTTGCCAGCAGCTATGTGAAGCCATAAGCGAGCCGTTAGAACAGCTTGAGCAGATACCGCAACTGGCACAAAGCTACAATGCGAATCAGCATGCGAACGAATACCTATTCAGCATTATCAATCCTCTTTCTGCCATGTTGACGATTCCTTTGGTCACCGCCCTCACAACAGAAGAGCAAAAGCCTAAGATCGCCTTTATTGATTGGTCGATTGAAAGCATAGAAAACCCCAAACGTGGTGCTGTCGCGATTGGTATTGGTGGTTTTCCGAATGAACTCAATGAAAGGATGGTAGAACGCAAAGTCAGCTCAGTGCCGATTTTCGCTTACGTCAATGATCAACACCCACTCAGTCAACAGCAAGAAATAGAGCTGAGTGATATGGAGAACCTAGATACTGTGCGCGTCTCAATGGGATCGCTCGATGTGAGCGCTTATTACGAGCGAATGCGTAAGTTGACTGGCGTGAATCTAGAACAAAAGCTGACTGTCTCCTCCATGAGTGCTGCGCTAGATTGCGTCAAATTCAGCCCGTATGTATTTGTCGGTATGTATATCGATGACCAAGAGCTACCCGCAGGCATTCGTCGATTACCTTTGAAGTTGGAAGGTAAACCCATGATGTTTGACGTAGGTATTCAGTACCATCGTGCCTTCTACCAACACCCAATCATTGCGCAAGTAGAAGCATTTATTAAACAAGCACTTAGATAAACCACTAGATTCAATTGCCACATCGTCAACGAATACAAAAAAGCCGACCAATAAACAGGTCGGCTTACTTCTTCAGCTTCTAGGACTTAAGCTCTTATCTTATTTAACCTCAGTGATATCACTTGGCTTCCAAGTACCGTCGTACCAAGGTTCTAATGGGCCATATACACGCAAGATGGTGAACCAGCCTTTGTTAGGTACGGTTTGAATCCAGTTTGCTTCTTTGCCTTTTGGTGCTTGCGGGCCAAAGTACAAATCAATCGAGCCATCTGAGTTCTCAAGCATCTCATCACGTTTGTCGTTCTTGCTTGGGAACGGTTGGCTCGTTTGTAGCTCCGAACGTGTTTGCGTATCGTAAGCCACCACAGACCAGAAGTTCTTCGCTGGCACATTGGCAGGAATCGTCAGTTTGTAATTCTTGCCACCATCAAAGTACTCGCCTTGCGCAGACTTATCGACAATCGCGTACTTAGACCCTTTACCAACCATCTTCAATGCCATTGCAGGCGTGTTAACCGTTGCCATGTAGAAGAAATAGGTACGTGCATCTAGGTTTCGTCCACCGTTCCCTTCTTCAATTAGCCACTGGTAGTCGTTGCCAATGAATGCGGTTTTCCAGTTACGATCGTTCCAAATATATGCATTCTCGGTGCGTGGGTTGAACATCAGTGCACGTGCCGTTGCATTACCAATCGCAGCACCATCTTCAAGGATCTTTTGCATGCGAGCATCCGGTGCAAATGGTTTGCCCTTCTGAATACCGATAGTCGCAATCAAACCACGCATTTCTGGGTCGATGAATTCAATCGGCTCTTTGTCGATCACCGTTTTGATTTCATCATAGAAATGGTTGTCGTTCGCATGGATAGTATTGAAGGACTTACCACTACCTGAGATGAATTCCATCTTCGGTTGTTCGCCTTTCTTCGCCAGTGGGTAAATCTTCAAACCTGTGTGGTATGAGTTAACCGCTGCATCCGTCTTACCATCTTTCAGGAAGCCACGCGCAATAAACCAGTTGGTATAACTTGTCGATTGCGAAACATGATAACCCTCAGGTACTGGCCCCTCATAGTTTGGTGGCAAGATGAGGTATTTACCGCCCTGACCTTTATCTGGACCTACAACGCCCATATCGGTCACAAAACGGAAGAAGGCATCGTTGACTGTAGTTGGCCCCATGCCCGGCGGGATTTCCACAACCGTTGGACCATCACGTTCTAAATCAAGAAATGCCGATGCGTAAACCGTATCCGTGTTACCCGTTAAAAATAGCGGGTTTGAATCCATCAGATCATCAAACAGCATCACCTGATTTGAATTGGTTAGCCCCATCTTCTCATGCCCGACTCTCAACGCTTCCATAGAGGCCATAGGAATCGCGTTCATAAACACTTCTGTCGCACGCATGGTATCGAGATTGTTGTACAGCGTATCCATGGTTTGTTGGCTTGGCACGCCATCCTTGAAATTCAGAGTACCAATGCTGGTTTCAACCTTATCAGGTGTCATGATGCTTGATGGAATGTCAGTGTTGTAAGCGCCTGTGCTTGCCATCACTGATGATGAAACCAATAGGCTGGTAATCAATGCGACACGTTTAAGTTGAGTCTTTAACATAAGAGTTTCCTGCGTTTTCAGTTGGGATGCATTTACTTTAGTCAAAGATAAAAATCATTTTTGACGCTCAACAGAATCAAAAATGCTGTCCTAAGCATTATGCAATGAAACTCACAACAATTGGCGATTGAAAACTGTCTACCAGGTCAATATTTAATCTTTTTTGAGAAATATTTAGCCTACTTTTTGGGTATCTTCTGAGCAAAAAAGAGACAATACAAATGCGGAGTGAAAACACTCTGGCTCTACCCACTAAGCTCTGGGAGGCGTTATGAAAAGTAAAAAATTAGGTCATGTAATGTCATTCAGCAGAATGTTTTCCTTCATTGCCTTTCTGACAGCCACATTCGCTTGGGTATTAAGTATGTATGCCCTCTTTACGGTTTCCGTTGTGGCACTTTTCGTCAGTGGACTTCTCTACTTGAATGACAAATTCGGCCATCACCCAAAAGGCAATGTAAAAGAAAAGAGCGCTTAGACGCTCTTTGAGTACTAATGAACAATGCTCCTAGACTTCAGATAAGCATTTATTTCATCAAGTTGATATAAGTTGCCGTCTTCGGTCATAGTCAACATCGTCTCATCTCGACATAACTCAGGCTCTCTGACCATTACCTCAATGCTCGGCTTACTCGATGCTAAAGAAAATAACGGGCATTCATAGTAGCCTTGACCTGTCGCGAGTGAAATTAATCTTTCTTGCTCTATAAGAGAAGCGGGCCACGCTAGAGCTATTGCTGACAACAACATAACTTCAAGCGAACGACTTAATGCCGTCGACACGGCTTTGCCTATCTTTGCTTTGTATATGGCATAAACACAACTTACAAGAATAGTGATACTAGCGCCAATAACGATTACATAGCGCGTATTAATGTAGATTATTTGATATTGCTTAGCTAATTGAACCTGTAAGCTTAGAGATTCGAAATGATCACTGAGCAACGTAAAAGCAATGCCACATGTAATCAAGCTGATAACAAGAGCGACCAGGCTAACTTTTTTTATGCTTGGCGTATCATCCATTATTAAACCTTAGAAACTGATTCATAGCTCGAGCTGATTTATATCTTTGAATCTTCATCTCGCTTTCATGTTTTACTTGAGCCTCAACAAAACTGTTTAACTGAGCGATCAGTCTCTTTTTAACTAGGTATTCGCCCTCCAAATACTCTAAAAATAATCCGAAGATTGCTGCGACAGCGATACCGAATCCTATTGGCACTAATACCGTAGTTGTCACAGCAGAAATCATTACACCAGCGACATAGCCCAGTACTCCAGAAATAGCAGCTATTACAATATCAGTTGAAACATTTACAACCCAGTTAGACAGTAAGTAGTCTTTTTTGAGAGCAAGTTCTAGTGTTCTGAAAGGCACAGAATAAATAACCGTTAAGATCACACCACCTTTTGCAGCAGCCTTTAAGCCAAGTTTTCCTATCCCCAAAGCCAGCATCTGTGCATTCGAGGATAAATACCTTGACTGTTTGATAATACTACGTAATTTATGGTTGCCAGAAAAACTAATATAACTTTGTGCTCCCTTCTTTGTGATTTCATACTTCCCTAGTATTGAACCACCTTTCTTAAGGTCCTCGGCTAAGAGATAAAACGCAGATAAGTCATGTATTAAACTTCCCTTTGCACTGATAACCTCTACTAACTCCATTCCCGTTATTAAGTCGGTTATTTGCTGTTCATTTAACCCTTTCATTTTCTTTTCAAATAACCAAAGATCGACGAGTCCCTTTTGGTCTAGTACATAAATATCTACTTCATGCATGTCTAAAGACTTTAGACATTGATCTCTTTGACTTTTGTTTCTCTTGCTCAAACACTGAAATCTATCGCTTGCCATACACTTATTCCCAAACCTGATGTTGAGAAGTATTTTAAGGAGAGTGCTGAAAGGTTCTTCTCCATTTGTGAGAACTGCGTTTGACTTCAAATCATTGTGAAACTGTTAGTTTTAGTACTATCTCTCTCATGAATTGCAGGTAATAAAAAAGGATGCCACTTGGGCATCCTTTTGCTTTGATCAGTTTACTGACTGCGGATTAAACGTCGTATGTTGTAGACGCTGTGTCGCCGCCAGTACCAGTCCAGTTTGTGTGGAAGAATTCACCACGTGGACGGTCGATACGCTCGTAAGTGTGAGCACCGAAGTAGTCACGTTGAGCTTGAAGTAGGTTCGCTGGTAGACGAGCTGTTGTGTAACCGTCTAGGAAAGATAGCGCTGAAATCGTACATGGCATTGGGATACCAGACTCTAGAGATTTCGCTGCTACTTTACGCCATGCTGCTAGGCTGCCTTGTAGGATGTTTTTGAAGTACTCATCAGAACCTAGGAAAGCAATGTCTGGGTTCGCTTCGTACGCATCACGGATGTTGCCCAAGAACGCAGAACGGATGATACAACCACCACGCCACATTAGAGCTACGTTACCGTAGTTTAGATCCCAACCATTCTCGTTAGACGCTTCGCGCATTAGCATAAAGCCTTGAGCGTAAGAGATGATCTTAGAAGCTAGTAGCGCTTGACGTAGTGCATCAACCCACTCTTGCTTGTCGCCTTCAACTGTAGTGATTGTCTTACCGAATAGAGACTCAGCTTCCACACGTTGGTCTTTCAGTGCAGATAGACAACGAGAGAATACAGACTCAGAGATAAGCGTTAGTGGAATGCCTAGGTCTAGTGCGTTGATACCAGTCCATTTACCAGTACCTTTTTGACCCGCAGTGTCTAGGATCTTCTCAACTAGAGGCTCACCGTCTTCATCTTTGTAGCCAAGGATGTCAGCAGTGATTTCAACAAGGTAGCTGTCTAGCTCAGTCTTGTTCCAATCAGCGAATACTGCTTGCATCTCGTCTGCAGACATACCAAGACCGTCTTTCATGAACTGGTAAGCTTCAGTGATAAGCTGCATGTCACCGTATTCGATGCCGTTGTGTACCATTTTAACGAAGTGACCAGCACCATCGTTACCAACCCAGTCACAACATGGCTCGCCAGCGTCAGTTTTTGCAGAGATACCTTGGAAGATTGGCTTAACCGCTTCCCAAGCTTCAGCCGCGCCGCCAGGCATGATTGAAGGACCAAAACGTGCACCTTCTTCACCACCAGATACACCAGTACCGATGAAGTGAATGCCTTTCTCACGGCAATGTGCTACGCGACGGTTTGTATCTGGGTAGTTAGTGTTACCACCGTCGATGATGATGTCGCCTTCGTCTAGAAGCGGAATTAGGTTGTCAATGAACGTGTCAACAACGTCACCTGCACGAACCATAAGCATCACTTTACGTGGTGTTTCTAGCTTCTCTACTAGTTCTTCTAGAGAGTATGCACCGATGATGTTTGTGCCTTTCGCTGGACCTTCCAGGAACTCGTCTACTTTAGCAGCAGTACGGTTGTGAGCCACAACTTTAAAGCCGTGGTCGTTCATGTTTAGGATAAGGTTTTGCCCCATTACAGCAAGGCCGATTACACCGATATCACCTTTCATTGTTTCTCTCCAATTGTCTTTTATTCGACCAGCGGCCGCATTAAGCGATTTTTGCCGCTGCGTCTAAATCTAAATACCATTCCGTCAGACCCGCTTTCGCTTGGATCTTCGCTGCCGGATATGGAAGTACGCGTGCTGGTGAGCTATTAATCTCTTCGATAATGTCTGCTTTACCAGCGCCAAGTACCAAGTAACTGATGCGCTTCGCTGCTTCTAGTACGCGTGCCGTTTTCGATACACGAATCTGACCAGACTCAGGATGAGACGCCAATACTGATAGGTTCTCATCATCGTAGTTTGTCTGACCTGGGAACAGCGATGCGGTATGACCGTCTGCGCCAACACCAAGTAAGATCCAATCAAACACAGGAGTGCCATTTTCAGTTGGAATCACTTCTGCCATCTCTTTCGCAAAGCGCTGTGCTTCAACTTCTGGCTCGTCTTCACCACGAATGCGGTGGATGTTCTCAGCAGGAATGCTTACTTGGCTAAATAGTAGCGTATTTGCTTCACCGTAGTTGCTTTCTGCATCATCAGGAGCAACGCAACGCTCATCACCCCACCAGAAGTGTAGGTTTTGCCACTGAATTGACGTCGCGTAAGCTTCTGTTGCCAATAGCTTAAACAGCATTTTAGGTGTGCTGCCGCCAGAAAGAGAGATGTGAACAGGTCGGCCCATTTCGCTAAACGCTTTCATGTCGTTAGCAAGGCTTTCTACTACCTGCTCTGCTGTTTGGTAGATCTTATGGTTGATCATAGTTCGCAGTAGTCCGTATCTGTTAGGTTTTTACAAGGGAAGCGCCATGCGCGGTTAGCTCGCTGTAGCAAGTCGTCCGCCTCTTTTGGTCCCCATGTACCACATGCGTATCCGAATAGCGCTTGTGGGTCTTGCTTGAAATCTAGAATTGGTTGTACGTATTTCCAACACGCTTCAACCGCATCGCTACGAGCAAATAGCGTTGCATCACCGTTTAGGGCATCAAGTAGTAGACGCTCATAAGCAGTTAGCATTTGGGTTTCTTGCAGATCAGCGTAATGGAAGTTCATTTTCACTTCCTTCGCTTTAAAGCCTGCGCCCGGCTCTTTCAGACCAAAGCTCATTTGAATGCCTTCGTCTGGCTGAATACGAATAATCAGCTTGTTCTCTGGTGCGTTTTGACCAAACACTGGGTGTGGTGTCTGTTTAAAGTGGATAACCACCTCAGTAACGCGAGTCGGTAGACGCTTACCTGTACGTACGTAGAAAGGCACGCCATTCCAACGCCAGTTGTTGATGTAAGCTTTCAGGCCGATGTAAGTCTCAGTACGAGAATCGTCTGCTACGCCGTTCTCTTCACGGTAACCAGGAAGTTGTTGACCACGAACTTCAGACGCCGTGTACTGACCCAATACAAGGTCGTTGCGAAGTGCGTCTTCATCCAGTGGTTTAAGACACTGAAGCACTTTCACGACTTCATCACGCATCGCGTCAGCATTGATTTGTGCAGGTGGTTCCATACCAACCATTGCCAGTACTTGTAGCAAGTGGTTTTGGAACATGTCGCGTACTGCACCAGAACCATCGTAGTAACCGCCACGCTCTTCTACGCCTAAGAATTCTGCGCCTGTGATTTCAACGTAATCAATGAAGTTACGGTTCCACAACGGCTCAAACATAGCGTTAGAGAAACGAAGTACAAGAAGGTTTTGAACCGTTTCTTTACCTAGGTAGTGGTCGATACGGTAGATTTGGTGCTCTTGAAAGTGCTCGTGAATTTCTTTATCCAAGATGCGCGCTGATTCAAGATCGTAACCAAAAGGTTTCTCAATGATCAGACGTTTCCAACCATCATCCTCGTTATTCAGACCGTGCGCTGCAAGGCTTGCAGGGATCACGCTGTAAAGGCTTGGTGGTGTAGCAAGGTAGAAAAGCGTATTACGTTGTTCGAATTGATATTCGTCTGCGAGTTGGTCTAGTCGAACCACCAACTTGCTGTAATCTTGTGTGTCAGAAGTATTGATTGCTTGGTAATGCAGGTGGTTGATAAATGCATCAAGCGTTTCTGGCTCTGTCTTTTCCATTTCCTGAAGCGATTTTTTCAACTTCTCGCGGTAAGACTCGTCACTGTATTCAGTACGACTTACACCTAGAATGGCAAAATTCTCTGGAAGCTGCTTGTTCGCATAAAGGTGGTATAGAGCAGGAATTAACTTACGGTATGTAAGGTCACCTGAAGCACCAAAAATAACGATGCTGCTGTTTTCTGGTATTACCATCATCTTTCCCTTAAAAACGAGGTACTTATTGTGTGCCCGGATACGGCTAAAAGGATTGAGCCAACCCTATCAATGGCACCCCAAAATAGAAAATTGGTCTTACCTATTACGTTGATAGGTAAAGCCTATAGCCCTAAAACCCACCTCAACGGTTGAACTCCTTAACCATAGTTTGAAATTCAACAACTGACGGTCTTTTAGGACACTTATGTCTCTCGAGTACAACCTTGCACTCTACGGAGGAGATTTCCGACACGGGGGCGTATTGTCTACGACTATTTGATTTACATCAACACTTGGTAGTGCAAACGTTTAAATAATTTACACAATACGACATAAGCAATTGAATATAATGGAATAAAGCCAACTCATTTTGACTGGGTAAAATTCAAGCAAAAACTCTAAATTGAGGAATAATTGTTCAGATTTGCAATCCATTACATAAGTAATGTGCAATAGGCTACATTTGTCATGTTGCGCGTTTTTTGTTGCGTTTGATTTTGACGGAACAACACTCGAGTGTTCTATCAGAAACCTCCCCGATCTGGAGTGGCAAATTCTTAGGAAAATGAAAGCGGCGGGAAATCGTGCCGCCGTTCTTGCGTGTAAACAGTACGAGCTATCGAATCACTTTTTTATAACTGCGTTCTGGTCGCCCTACGGTTCCGTAGTTCAAATCCGCTTCTAGCTCCCCTGAGCTAATCAAGTATTCCAAATAACGTCTGGCCGTCGTGCGACTGGCGCCGATCTGTTCGCCTGCTTCGTCCGCCGTAAACATGCCTTCTCCAACAAACAAAGTACGAATCTTGTCTAAAGTTACGCCATCAATCCCTTTTGGTAATCGTTGTGGCGTGCTATCTGCGCTCGTACTCGATTGAAGCATCTTATCGACTAGGTTCTGATCCAAGCTTTCTGCAACGTTCAGTTGTTGGCGTTGAGAAATGTACTTTTGCAATGCCGCTTCTAATCTAGGGAACATGACAGGTTTGAGTAGATAATCAACGACCCCGCCACGCATCGCTTGTTGAAGCGTATCCACATCTCTCGCCGCAGTAATTAAAATCACGTCACAAGTTTGATTGTTTGAGCGCAGCGTATTGAGAATCTCCAAACCCGTTCCGTCTGGCAAATAAACATCCATCAGTAACAAATCTGGTTTAAGGATCTCTAGCTGCATTTCTGCTTCCATCCGTGTCGTTGCAATGCCCACTACTTCCAAGCCGGAGAGTTGGCTAAGATATTTATGGTGAAGCTCTGCAATGGCAATATCATCCTCGATGATCATGACTCGCGTTGCCGTATTCATACTTGTTCTTCCTTAGGCAAATACACGGTAATTCTCGTTCCATGTTCTGTATTTGGTAGCATCTCAACATAACCGTGATAACGCGTCGCCAGTTGATTCACAAGGTGTAATCCTACCCCTCGATTCTGGCGAGACTTGGTTGAAATGCCCTTTTTCAAGAGCTCTTGTGGCTCAATGTTTTCCGGTAGCCCACAACCTTGGTCGACCACCTCTAATATCACTTCGTTTCCGTAATCACTGATCGACACATCAATACTGCGACGCTCTAAGGCAAACGCAGATTCAACACGAATAGCAGACAAAGTTGCGTCAAATGCGTTATCGACTAGGTTGCCAAGAATGGTCACCAAATCTTCGGCATTGAGCCATTCAGGTAGCGGTTCTAGGCGACTGCCTTCTTCGACCACCAGTTGCAAACCAAGCTCCCGTGCACGTTCTGTCTTGCCTAAAAGCATGCCAGCGATAAGAGGATCTTTAATGGTGTCCCGTAAGAACTCAATCATCGCTTGGTAATGCGCCGTCTCTTGTCCAATAAGCTGCTGCACCGCATCTAGTTCACCCATTTGAACCAAGCCGCTAATGGTGTTGAGTTTGTTTCGGTGTTCATGCGTTTGTGAGCGAAGCAAATCCGCATACTCTTTGGTTTGCGAAAGTTGCTCGGTGAGTTCATTGATTTCATCACGCAAACGAAAACTCGATACGGCACCGACGATTTTGCCATCTACAAAGATCGGTGAACGGTTTGCGATTAAGCGTTTGTGATTGAGGAAGATCTCGATGTCGTGATCTTCTTGTCCTGTTTCTAACACCGTATACAAATCGCTATCTCGGAGCGTATCGGTCAACGGTTTGTTGAGCGCAGCCTCTCGGTTAATACCTAGAATTTGGCATGCGCTACGGTTGATTGAGCGTAATACACCTTGCGCATCAACACTGAGCACCCCTTCTTTAATGGTGCTCATAGTCACATCCAATTCACCGTATAAGCGACCAATCTCTTCCGGCTCAAAGCCCATGATCGCTCGTTGGAATTTACGTGACGCATAGTTAGAGACCACGGCATTGGCTGCAACCACAACCAATGCCATTACAATTAGAAAAGCAAGAAACGGCTCGATTCGATCTTGTAGGCGCTCCAAGAGATAACCGACAGAAACCACCCCAATGATGTTGCCTTGCTGGTCAAAAATCGCCGCTTTACCACGAACGGAATAGCCTAGAGAACCTTGAGCCGTTGAGATATAGGACTTCCCCTCCACCAACGCTCTTTGGTTATCACCGCCTTTCATCGGCTTGCCAATACGTTCATCGACAGGGTGAATCAGACGCACGCCATCTTTATCGCCGATAACAATAAACGCAGCACCTAACGCATCGGTCATTTCACGAAATCGCTGTTGGTATGGCTCAGGGTTTTGAGATTCGATCATCTCGATGACGATGTGGGATGTCGATAAGAAACGCGCCACACCCAGTGCTTTCTCACCCATCTCTTGTTCTTGATCGAACTTAAGGTAAGTAAAGCCCGCAGCCACAAGGATAAGAAGTTCGATCAAACCCGACAGCGTCATAATAATGAGCATGCGCTTGCGAAAGCTGATCGTTCTCCAACTCATTGATATATCCTTTATCGACTTTCAAACTACCACATCACTGTGACGACGCTCCTACGTTAACACTGAGTTAACAAAGCCGTACCCGCTAAATGACAAATATGTGAACGAGGGAAATAATCTCGCTGGCTGGTGCTCAGTTTTTAGGCGCTAGGGAAGAGAATATGATCGTCCACTCTCCTACTTAAGTTACTTTCTGGCTGACAAAGTTAGGGTCTGTTGACCTTTGAGCTGATTTTTGCAGCGAATTGTTGGGTATTTATACAAGACAGAGACTTTGCGGAGTAGCTTGCCTACATGAGAAATCGATAACGTAGTAGAAATGACCAACAAATGCTGCCCAAAGGGTTCAGTTAGGCGCCCCCAGCTAAAAAATAAAGGTCATTTGAACTAGCATTTACGGTATCATGCACAATTGATCTAGTTGTAGCTATCCATGAACATACCCACTAAAAACCCGTTATCCTCCAATGTTTCTTGCTCAAACTGCCAAGCATGCTGCTGTCGTCTTGAAGTTATGATTATCTCAGATACTGGCGTTCCAGAAGAATTTATCGAACGTGATCAATATGGCGGTGAGACAATGATGCGACTGGATGATGGTTGGTGCGCAGCGTTAGATAGAGACAGTTTAATGTGCACTATTTATGAAAATCGGCCTTGGATATGTCGCGAGTTCGAAATGGGATCGGATGAATGCCTTGATGAACGAGTTAAGTTCTTATAAAGCAGAATCAGCGGCTTTATTTTGCGTTTGCTCCCCTTAACTAGCGGCATGTTAAAGTACACGGTTCGCTCTAAAATGAAAAAATAACATGAGAAAATATTACATTGTTGAAGGCGACACGAGCGCCAAAAAGCAAAAACTGGCTTACCCAAAACTCGCGCTGTGTGACAAGTGTGTCAGTGGCTATGTGGTGATCAGTGAAGAAGAACGCACTTATGAAGAATGCGTGAAGTGTGGAGCCGATGACTAATCACCTGACTTCAATAAAATCATGAGATAACAAGGGGGAGAATGTATACTTTCTGCCTCTGTTTCGTGTCTCGCGTCGATAAGCCTCAGCGTAGGTAAATCCCGCCATTTCGATCGATTAATCCCTCGGTAACAACAACCTCACCTAGCTTTGAAACCGCCACTGCTTCAATGCCAGCTTGCTGATTCAAATAAGACATAGATTCTTGCATTGATGGTAAAAACCCTGCTGTGCTCCATATTTCACCATCGACCGAATGCTCCGATAGAATCGTAAGCCCAGCGATATCAGTCTCAATCGGCATTCCCGTTTTTGCGTCCAACAAATGATGGTAACGTTGCCCATTGTTCTGAAAAAAGCGCTCGTTGATCCCGGAAGTGACCATCGACATCCCTTTAAGTGGAACAACGCGAATCACATCACCACGTTCTCCTAACGGATTCTGAATGCCAACATTCCATGCTTGATTCGTATTAGTTGGTGATTGACCAATCGTTAATACGTTCCCCCCCAAACTAATAAAACCATTTTCTACGCCAGCAGAGACTAACTCTCGTTTAACCTGATCGGCGAAATATCCTTTAGCAATGGCACCCAAATCTATCTCCATACCGACGTGGTTTAAATAAACAGAGCATTGGTGCTCATCAAGGATGACTTGGCTAGGGTCAACCAATTTAAGCTTTGTTTCAATCTCTTCACGGCTCGGAACCTTGGCATCTTTAAATCCAATTCGCCACGCTTTCACAAGAGGACCAATCGCAATATTGAAAGGATGGTTTCGGTCTTCACTGACCAATTTTGCCAGTTTAATCAGGGCAAAAAGGTCCGGTTGAACACAAACGGGAGCAATACCTGCGTTTTGATTAACGCGCATCAGTTCCGAATCTGGTTGATTCACCGTAAAACGTTGAGCGTATTGCTCTAGCTGAAAATAAGCTTCTTTTATCAGCTTTTCACCATTGGCGTGGTAAACGACAAGGTCGATGAATGTGCCCATCATCGGAAATCGTGCGCTGTATTTCTTTATGCTCATCTGAAGATCCTGAATGTCCAATGTGAAAAAGAGGGAAGCATCGCTCCCCTCTTAACTGGTACTTCTTAACTTAATGACGATTAAACAAGGTCAGATGCACTTTCACCTGCGATTCGGCCGTAGGTGAAGATGTCGATCAAGGCATTCCCGCCCAGACGGTTACCCGCATGGATGCCACCCGTAACTTCTCCCGCAGCGTACAAGCCTTCGATGATGTTGCCATCTTTACCGATAACGCGCGCTTTAGTATCGATTTTCAAGCCGCCCATCGTATGGTGAACCGATGGTTGGCGAGGTGTGGCATAAAACGGGGCTTGCGCCACTTTCAAACCAAACGCACTCTTATGAAATTCAGGATCATGCCCCTGCTCTACACAGGCATTGTACTGTGCAATCGTATTGGTCAAATCAGCAACTGGCACATTAATCTTCTCAGCCAGCTCTTCTAGCGTATCGGCTTGAACAATAATGCCTTCTTTAATTTCTCGCTCAATGGTTTCATCCGATGTGTTCGCCGCGGTTTGACGAATATTTTCGTCGGCAATCATGTAGATAAGGCCACCATTGTCGAAAAAGGCATCCGAAAGCACGTCGCGACTTCCGCACTCGTCAACAAAGCGCTTACCTTGTTGGTTAACAAACACAAAGTTCTCTGGCGGAACAATCAGCCCCGTAAGCAAAGCACCCGACTTAGGGTCACCGATCGGCATTAACTGCACAAATCCCATGCCTACAAGTTCTGCACCGGCCTTTTCACCGATTTCAATACCATCACCGACAAGCGCTGGTGAGTTGGTGGTTTTGATATCGTCCGCGATTTCTTTCCAGTAGGAGTTGTACTTTTTGATCATTTGAGTGTTTGCACCAAAACCACCTGAGGCCAGAACAACACCATGATTTACGCGCAGTACAAGCTTAGTGCCGTTCGCTTGAACCGCTTTGATACCAACGACTTTGCCATCCTCTACAATCAGATCGGTAGCTCGCGTATCAGTAATAATGCGCCCGTTTTGGTCTTGAATACGTTTTGACAGTTTATCGACAAACTCAACGCCCTTTGGACGCTTTGGTTTGTGTGCTCGACGCCACAACGCCCCGACTGGAATTTCCACGACACTGCGGTCAAAGTCGATGCCCTTTTCACTCAACCAATCGATGGATTCCATAGAACGAGAAGTCAGCGTTTCAACCAAGTCATACTGACCATGGATAGACTCACCATTTAAATCAGTGCGTTTACCACCAAGGTAAGTTTGGATACGATGTAACTCTACCGAATCAAACAAGTACTGTTTGCCACTTTCTAGGTCAGTGAAGTAGTTATCGAGTTGTGATTTCAGCACTTTGAAATCAGCAAGGTACTCATCCACAAATTCTGACTCTGGCGTTTTCGCCAGCAACATTAGCGTCTCTTTCTCACCCGGAAGCGCAGCAAAGTCATTTTGCCATTCAGGTTCTGCAGCATTAACCCAACCACCCGTTCGAACAGTGTTACCACCAATCGCAGGGAACTTCTCAAGCAAAATAACTGACTTACCCTTATCAAGCGCTGTCAGCGTTGCACTCAAACCAGCACCACCGCCGCCAACAACCACAATATCAACGGTTTCTTCGATGGTTTTTGATGACCATTCAACTGCTTCCTTCGCTTTACAACGCAATGCTTCTGAGTTGCCACCAGCCAAATCAACCGCATTTGACACGCCATCAAGAACCGCTTGGCTGCTGACTGTCGCACCTGAAATAACATCAATATTCAGTGTTTGTCCGTCAAGGATCTGCTGCGGAATACGCTCAAAAGCAGGGTTTGCAATACCATCAGACTCTTTAGATGAATCGACAAAAATCTCTAATATTTTATCCTCAGAGAAGGTAACCGTTACTGGTAAGTCACCATTGTGACCGCGCCCATATGCCGTGTACTCGCCCGAATTGAATTTAATCGGAATGTTTTGGAGCTCTTTAATACGTTGGTGTTTTAGCGCTTCGGCTGCACTATCAACAATCATGTAATCCATGATTTCCCAAAGCGGTGTTGGGATCTGCAATGCTTCTTGCTGAGCAATATCAGCAAACTCAGCGCAAGTTTCATTATCCAGCACCTTACCTGCCCATGTTGGTTCGACCAAATAGCCTTTACCAACACTGACCATGTCATAACCTTGTGCCAATGCACTGTCCGCATCTGCACGTTGAGCGATACCACCAACACCAATTACAGGCACTTTTGCTACGGCATCAGATTGAAGTTGACGATACTTGTCGATAAGTAACTCTTGATCTTCTGGAGTAACAATTGAATTACGTGCCCAACTGCCCATCGAGAAATGGAAGTAATCTAAGCCTGAACTCGCCAACTTATCCAATAGGAACATCGTGTCTTCAAAGCGAATGCCCGGTTGCTCGATCTCTTCTGGCGAGAATCTGTAACCGATAATAAAATCCGACTTATTATGAGATGACGCGACTTGTTTCGTTTTATCTAAAATCGCAAGAGGGAATCTGGTGCGCTTCTCAATGTTACCACCCCATTTGTCGCGTCGACGATTTGAATGCGGTGAGAAGAATTGTTGGATCAGGTAAGTATTTGCGCCGTGAATTTCAACACCGTCAAAACCAGCGAGGATGGCACGATTGACTGCATTACCGAAGCTTTCAATCATGGCTTCGACTTGCTCTTTTGTCATTTCTAAAGGTGTTTCCGCATTCTCGCGAAGTGCAGCGACAGGACTTGCCGAAATAGGATGATGACCACCGTTGTATTCAGAGTTAGCCATACGACCGGCATGGTAGATTTGAAGAATGGCTTTGGAACCTTTCGCTTTAATCGCGGTGGCGAGCTTTTTCAAACCTGCTATTTTGCTATCAGTATCAATCCCCAGAGCACCAGGGAAAGCACGACCGTAATTCTCAACGAAAGCACTTTCAACAATAATTGCGCCAGCATCACCTGAGCGAGCGGCGTAGTAATTGATCATCTCTTGAGTCACCCCGCCATCAAAAAAAGCGGACTGAATCGTCATCGGTGCCATCACGATGCGATTGCTGAGTTTGACCCCTGACTGAAATACGATTTCATCGACTAACTGAGCCATAAATAGTTTCCTTTAACAGATTAATTCTCATATGAAACGCACCTGCAAAAAGGATTTACTCATCACAAGCATTTTTGATATGAGAACCAGTCAGATCCTCTAATAACCTCAAAAATATTATTGATTTATGCGCATGAGTAAAATGAATCGTTTGCATTTTTAACATGATTTTATTGCATTAATAAAAATCAGAATGCCTTTCTCGCAAAGAGTTAAGTCGAAATAAGTAGAGATAAAGACAAAAGGGAGTACGAATTAACAACGCTGCAACAGTGACAACATTTGACGCTTTAAAATCATCAGGTTCATGCTTATGTCACGTACGCGATCCATCATTGATAAGCGAAACGAAATATAAAAAAGCAATCAAATCGCCAGCCAAATAATGTTGTTATTTATTCAACACCATACATAAATTGCCATCTAAATCTTGAACACGATCACATCAAATTTATCGGTTTTTGAGGCGTTTTGAGACTTTCCATCGTATAATTTTTAGTCAAGAAGCCTGAGAGAGCTTCGGCAAAAGAAAGCAGCCAACTGGAAGTCTATTTAACGCTCAACACTTGCGTCAGAAAATTTGAAGACACATTGATAAAAATACAAATACTGACGTTAAGACAATCACTTAGACACCATCTGCCACTGCAATAACTATAAACAGAGGCGCTTTTATAGTTAGAAGGAACACCTAAACATGGAACGCGATACATTTGGAATTTGCCTGAATAAGGCTATGCTGTCAGAGAATATGTATTCAACGTTTACTCACGTCAGAGCTTACGAAAAGAGTGATGCCAGCTCCCCAGATCTTAAGGTGCTGCTATCGTTCCCACAGATGAGTGGTAAAGACCTGCTGAATACAATGCGAGGTTCTCGCCAACTTGAGTGGAGAGCAGAGTTTCACTGCCCTTCCATGAAATAAAAAACAACACAGCTGCGCTCAAGTGGTCTACACTCAATTGAGCGCAACATTTCTTCAACAATTCTTTTCGCCAATCACTTAACACTTTCGAATGAATACTTTATATTAGAGCTAATACTCTAAAGCAAAGCAGCCACTATGAAACAAACCGGAAAGTTCTGGATCTTGGGCCTTCTCAGCAGCTCAATTTCTCTTGCCTGTCAATCGGCTCCCATCACATTTGATGACGCATGGAAATTGTTGTTAGAAAACAACTATTCACTAAAAGCACAGCGTGCGAACGTTGAAAGTTACGAATACCAACAAAGTGCGACAGACAACCTTAATCTTCCACAAGTCAGCATCGGAGCGAATTACACGCGCTTAGACACTGACGTAACGGTCTCGGGTCAGCAGTTATTCGACAGTACTGGGCAACAAATCAGTGTGCCACCAGTCTTTCAACCTATCTTTAGTGCACTTGCGAATACTACTTCAACGATCACTGAGCGTGACATCTTCTCCTCTTCGATTCGTGCTATCTGGCCAATCTTTACCGGGGGTCGCATTAATGCTGCTCAATCAGCAGCAGAAGGTAAAACAGACGAAGCAAAAAGCCAGCTCGCAATGGAGCAACAGGCGCGTTTTGAAGACCTCTCTAAATACTACTTCTCGGTTGTATTAGCGAAAGAAGTGCTGGCGACTCGCCAAGCCGTCGAAAAAGGCTTAACCAAACACCGTGATTTTGCAATTAAGATGGAAGAGCAAGGCCAGATTGCAAGAGTTGAACGCCTTCAAGCAGAAGCATCACTAGACAAAGCGAAAGTAGAAACTCGTAAAGCGGCCAGCGATTTAAGTATTGCCCAAGCTGCTCTTGGCAAAATCTTGGCGCAGAATGATTCAGTAGAGCCATCAGAATCCCTCTTCATCAATGACAACCTTCCTCCATTGAATGCTTTTGTCGATCAAACTCTATTGACCTACCCTGGCTTGGATTTATTAAATGCAAAACACAAACAAGCATCGAGCCTGATAAAAGCCGAGAAAGGCAAATACTATCCAGAAGTCTATTTGTACGGTGATTACAACCTGTATGAAGACGACTCACTTGCCAGCCAAATTAAGCCCGATTGGTTAGTTGGTGTCGGAGTGAATATTCCGCTGATTGAATCCACCGGTCGCAGTGAAAAAGTAAAAGCAGCGCAAAGTATGGTCACGCAAGTGGATGCACTAAAGTCACAAGCCAAGCAAGATTTGTCGCTTCTGGTACAGAAAACCTACCTAGAGGCGCAGCAAGCCATTGATGAGGTCCAAGGTTTAGAATCCAGTATCGCCCTTGCAGACGAGAACCTACGCTTACGCGAAAAAGCCTTCACTCAGGGCTTATCGTCATCTTTGGATGTGGTCGACGCGCAACTGTATGTCGCCAGCGTAGAAACACAGCAATCTGCGGCGCGTTTCCGCTATCTAATTTCTTTGACCAAACTATTAGCACTAAGTAGCGAAATGAACAGCTTCGCTCAATACCAACATACTGCTTACGTTCCAGCATCAACATCCAAAGAGGCAAAATAAGTCATGGCAGCAAAATCTCTAAAACCCGCTCTACTATCAATTTGCGCTTTGGGTGTCGCTTCTTGGGTTGGTTACCAGTTCTACCAAGCGTATCAACCGGAACCAGCTCGTTTACAAGGATTGATTGAAGCGCAGCAATACAGCATCTCTTCAAAAGTCCCAGGTCGTATTGATGAAGTCATGGTGCGCAAAGGCGATGATGTCGAAAAAGGTCAGTTGATCTTTACCCTTCACAGCCCAGAAATCGAAGCAAAGCTAGAACAAGCAAAAGCGGGTGAAAAAGCCGCTGGCGCGTTGGCGTTAGAAGCAGAAAAAGGCGCGCGTGAGCAACAAATTCAAGCAGCAAAAGACCAGTGGTTGAAAGCACAAGCGGCTGCTAATTTGATGGAAAAAACTTACCAGCGCGTAAATAACCTCTACAAAGATGGCGTTGTCGCAGAACAAAAACGCGATGAGGCGCTGACTCAGTGGCAAGCTTCTAAGTACACCGAGAGCGCAGCGTTCCAAATGTACAACATGGCAAAAGAAGGTGCGCGTAGCGAAACCAAAGTCGCTGCAGCAGAGAAAGCGCGTATGGCGGCTGGCGCTGTAGCGGAAGTAGAAGCGTATGCAAAAGACACGCAAATCTTTAGTTGGTTTGATGGTGAAGTCTCTCAAGTACTACTGCAAAGTGGTGAGCTGTCTCCTCAAGGCTTCCCGGTTGTGACGGTTATCGATACGCAAGACTCATGGGCAACCCTTAACGTACGTGAAGATTTGCTCAAACACTTTACCAAAGGTACTACGTTCGAAGCTTATCTGCCTGCCCTTGATAAAGACGTTGAGTTTAAAGTAACGCACGTTGCCGTTATGGGTGATTTCGCGACATGGCGCGCCACAGATGCATCAAAAGGTTTTGATCTTCGTACATTTGAAGTCGAAGCTCGCCCTACCCAGCCAGAGCCTGAGCTTCGAATGGGCATGAGCGTCGTGGTTGACCTGTAATCGCGTTGGTTTAGTACTATGACGATTCAAATCTCACAACGACAGGTCCTAAGGCGCGATAAGTGGTTGCTGTCTTGCCTTACTTGGGTGCCGATCTTATTGGCAATCAGTATTTGGGGGGTATTCTCTGCAGGCATTGCCAGAGATCTTCCTATTGGCGTGGTCGATTTACAGCACTCACAGTTGTCACGCAAGATGATTCAATCTCTTGACGCCTCATCCACCCTTTCTGTTGATTACCACTACGTCAGTTCAACAGAAGCGAAGAACGCAATGATCGAGGGTGATATCTACGCTTATGCTGTGATTCCCCCTCAATTTGACCAAGACATTCTTTTGCATCGCCAACCGCAGCTATCGGTCTTCTTCAACAGCCAATACATTTTGGTTGCGAAGTTGATTAACTCCGCGGTCGCGCAATCTCAAGGGTATTTTGATGCTCAGCTTGAAGCCATGGGTAATCTAGCGAAAGGCAATACCACAACGTTAGCCGCCATTGGGCAAGCCGTGCCGATTTCCACCCAGATTACTGCTCTGTTTAACCGTAACACTAACTACGCTCAGTTCTTGGTAACCGCGATTGTTCCAGCTATCTGGCAAATCTGCGTCGTGGTCAGCACCATTTTGATCCTCGCGGCGCATTTCCGTTTATATGGTAATGGCCATAACAGCTTCGCGTTCTTAGGCGAACGTCCTTTCACTCGACTAAGCAAAGTTCTGAGCCAGTACATTCCTGTATTTATGGCACAAGGCGCACTGTTCTTAGTTTGGTTCTATGTGGTGCTAGATTGGCCGATGGAAGGGAGTTATCTGACAATGTTATTCGCGCAATTCGTAACGACCATTGCATGCATCATCATGGGGGCATTGTTCTTCTTCCTATCCATGGACCCAGCACGCGCGATGAGCTTTGCTGGCGCATTTACCGCACCGAGCTTTGCATTCATGGGCATCACCTTCCCAGTTTCAGACATGAACACATTGGCGCAAGCATGGCGAAGTCTACTACCGATCACTCATTACATTGAAGTACAAGTGGATCAAGCAAATTACGGCGCTAGTGTGGCGCAATCTATCGGCTCCCTATGGCCGATGGCTGGGTACGTTATTCCGTTATTGATGACGGCGGCTTTGATGGCAAAACATCGTAATACCGCCTTACTCAATAGCGCAACTGGTGCTGATGGTAAGCAGGGGGCAATATGAACTTATGGCAATTGATTAAAACCGAGTTACGCTCAGTGCTGACCAATCCTGTCGTGGTACTGACTGTCTTTGGTGGCGTAGTGTTTTACTCGTTCTTATACCCACTTCCGTACGCGCAACAAACGCCAAGAGAACAGCCGATAGCGATCGTGAATCTCGATGGAAGCCAAACCAGCTTGAAGCTTGAGCGTATGGTCGATGCGACGCCACAAGTTAAAGTTGTGACACGCCTACACACCATTGCTGACGCGAAACAAGCGTTCTTAGACCGAGAGATCACGGGTTTCTTGGTGATTCCAGAACACTTCTATAAAGACTTGATGCTTGGCAGCAGTCCTACTCTTGCTTATGCGGCTGATGCTTCCTACTTCTTGGTCTACGGCACCGTGGTAGAAGGCCTGGCAACAGCAGGCGGTACGCTTGGTGCTCAAGTTAAAGTCAGTAAGATGGTGATTGATGGCGTGCCACTGAGTATGGCGAGCCATGATTACTCTGCCATTAAGCTGAACATGAAGCCAACCTTTAACCCGACTATGGGCTACATTGAGTACGTTGTGCCAGCGGTGTTTGTGTTGATCCTTCAGCAAACATTGTTGATGGCGGTCGGTTTACAAACGGGTACGCAACGCCATGGTCGCGGTTATTGGTCGCAGGTTTCAACCGGTGCATTGTTATTAGCAAGAACCGTAGTTTTTGTCGCGATTTACTACCTACTGAGCGCATATTACTTTGGCTATAGCTTCGAACGTTTGAACGTTAACCATGTTGCCAACGCAGGTGAGCTACTCACCTTGCTGCTGCCTTTCTTACTTAGCTGCTGTGGCTTAGGCTTATGGCTAGGCTATTTATTGCCAAGACGCGAGCTCGTGACATTCGTCGTATTAGTGAGCTCAATGCCGTTGATCTTTCTAGCTGGGTTTATTTGGCCGGTTGAATCAATTCCTACCCCGCTGCTTTGGTTTGCAGATTTAAGCCCAAGCACTTGGGCAATCAAAGGCTTTTTAGCACTCAACCAAATGGGCGCAACGTGGCAACAAGTAGCTAAACACTGGACTGCTCTTTGGGTTCTGACGGTATTATGGGGCGGCGTTGCTTACTGGATTGCCAAACGCAATACCAAACCAGTAGTAACAGAAAGCTTAGGTTAATCGCTTTACATCCAATTAAGAAAGGGGCTCACGTAGCCCCTTTTTGTTTGTGTCGATGTTCTAGTGACTGAGTTGACCTGAAGAGTCACTGGCTTGTTTCTGGACATTTCTGAGTTAGCGGCTTTGCTAATTTAGTAATATACGAATAACTCTAGGTACTGGAAAATCGTGCGGTAGGGGTTGATTTAGTAAGATGGGTCGATATCGGTCCATCAAACAGATACATCTCAATCCAAGCATTGGTATCAAATTCCCCACAATTCTGTTACCCATTTGTACTAAACGCTGATGTACAACCTGCATTCAGGCTGTACATCACCAAAATCAAAGCCAATTATTGGTCAATCAAAACTAACGAGTCCAAAATACCTTGCCCGCTATGGATTCCACCTTCATTTTCACTGGCAGGCTTACTGCGTATTAAGTATCCGGCATAACCATTATTTTCAGTTACGGGCTCTCCTTGATAATGCGCAGTGAAGAGACCCACTTCACTAACAAGATCGTTAACTAGTGTTTGCTGGCCATCTCTTACAGCAATGGTTGGGGTTTCACGTTCGTGTGGGTACAGGCGCTGCATTAATGCCCACGCACTGTACTCTTCTGGCTTTAGCGTTTCTAAAGTAGCACTAATATCCTCGCCAAATACGCAGTGGCCACCGCCTTCCCCTTGGTTTTTTAATACCCACTCTTTTTTGTCTGCACTTTCATTAAACCATTTAATGCTCTCTGTCGTGATGGCTTTCATATCCGCCAACACGCTTTTAACCAGATTAGCTTCATCAAGTGATAGTCCCCACTCAGCATAGGTTTCGGCAGGCATCTGTGTGAGTAGCATTTGCATTGATTTGCTAGTCGCCAATTGTTGACTGATAGTGGCATTCATCGCCACGTAATGTTTCTCAATAAACAGTCGAGTTTGGCTCAGGGTCTGGCAACAAATGTCTTCGTTCAGCTCTGGCGCCCAATAATCTGAATATTGGTAGCCAGCACGCAAGTACACTGTATCAATTCCGCCAACCCCATTAAGGATAAGACGTTGGTTGTCACCACTTGAGAGCTGAGTGCTCAATTGTTCGAAGGTTCTCCTAAAGGTACGAACCCCCAATTTATGTAAGGCCACCTCCAAAAGGTGCTGGTCATACACATTATCCTCACCCTTTTGAACGATCATTAAGAATGTCGGCTTTTGAGCAGGATTTTTGCTGTCACTATTAGCACTTGAATCTGCAAAATGAGCTTGAACCTTTTTTGCAGCTGTCGCGATGCCTAAGGCTAATTGTTCCAACCCTTGATTATCTGCAGGAGTCGCCGAATCATCTTCTAGCCACTCTCGGTAAACCTCGTTCCATTGATTTTTCACAAAGCTATGCAGCTCGTAAGCACGTTGACCGAAAGGTCCCATTCCTGCGGCTATGCCATTAAATTCAATGACTTTTGCTCCGTATTGGCGATCGTCCATAAAGTCTGTTCTCATTAATAACAGTGGCTGACGTTCAGGTTGCTTGGGGGAGGTTGCATCACCATGAGCTTGCTGGTGCAGCTCCATTAAGCGACCGAAGAACGGGTCGGCTTTCGCCATCTCACTCAATGAGTTTTGCAGAAAACGATGATCTTCAGAAACGTTGCTCACCAACTTAGCAATCAATGGTGTGACCTTACGTAGGTGGTCATAGGCTGAACGTTCCATTGTCATCGGGGCAATACTAAATGGTACATGCCTTGCGGTATTGTCGGTCTGACGAAAGGCTACACCGTGCATGATTTCCCACTCAAGGATATCTTCAATCACTTGCTCAGATACAAATTGTGTTTGAGCAGTATCATTAGATTCGATGTATATTGTTTGGTTGTTCATAATGTTCTTTCTCTTCATAATTAATCACTTATGCTGCACTGACGGTGGTTAAGCCAAGCGTGCTGTTCTGAGTGTCATGTTCTTCTTGTGCTTTTTGACTTAGGTACAAATCTCGATAGTCGCCATCTTGAGCAATCAGCTCTCGGTGTGTGCCTCTTTGTACGACCTTGCCACTGTTCATCACCAAGATTTGATCAGCGTTTTGAATCGTTGATAAACGGTGTGCAACGGTAATGACAGTCCTACCATCCTGGATATTCTCTAACGCCTGTTTTACCGCTTCCTCTGATTCACTATCGATATTCGCCGTGGCTTCATCTAGCAGAAATATTTTCGGATCGTGGGAAATTACCCGAGCTAACGCTAATAACTGCCTTTCCCCAACTGAAAGTGAGGCACCGCCATTGCCCGGTTTATGTCCAAAGCCATCAGGCAGACGATGAATGAAACGATCTGCTTGCACCATTTCGGCTGCACTGACCGCTTTCTCTCGGCTTTTCGCTGCTGCGTTTTCATTTGTGTCACCTGTGCTAACTAAACCGTGAGATAAGTTAATGTTTTCCTCGATTGAGCCACTAAAGATGGTTGGGTCTTGCGATACCAAGCCAAACAACTTACGCAATTGTGCTTCTGGCAGAGTTTGAAGCGATTGCCCGCCAATGAAAATGTCACCCTGCTGCTGTTGATAAAAACGCATTAACAGATTGATCACAGAGCTTTTCCCGCTACCGGTATGCCCTACAATAGCGGTGAACTCACCGCTTTTTGCTGTAAAGCTAACGTCTTTAAGCACGGGTTTATCTTCTTCGTACCCCATAGTGACATTGCGGAACTCAATATCGTGACGATTGTTGAACGTTACTTCAGGCATCACTTGGTTATGAACCTCAGACTCATCGTCTAGTAACTCAAAAATACGTTTTGACGATACCGTGGCAACCTGAAATTTATGCAGTTCCATCGATAACTGTCGGAACGGGTCAAAGAATCGCTCAACATAATTCAAAAAGGCGTATAAGGTGCCGACCTCAACAACGGTCGACATTGAAGCCCCAGCAAACCAGGCGACAATACCCGCTGCAGTCAGCGTCGCAATTAAACGCGTCAGTGGTAACAACATTAAGCTATCAATGGCTACTGACTTGGTTCTGAAGTTAAACCAGCTTTGATTTTCTTTCTCAAACTTGGTTTGAAAGTTTTTTTGCTGGCGAAACGCTTGAATCAACGCCATTCCCTGTAATGACTCATTGATTTGGCCATTAATGTTGCTGACTTGAACTCGAATTCCATCAAATACTGGTGTTGAAATCTTGCGATACAGATGCATGGTCATAAGTAACACGGGGATCAACACCAAACTCAATAACATCAAACGCCAGTCCAATAACGCCATGGCGATGAAGATCGCTAAGATACGTAAGGCGCCTTGAACAACAGTTGGGAGCGTCGACACGAACATATTTCGCAGCGACTCGGTGTCGTTAGTAATGTAAGAAACCAGTTTCCCTGTCGGCAACTTGTCGAAGGTCGCTATCGGAAAGTTCAACACATGGCGAAATAACTGCTCTCGCACATTTTTGACCACCAGCAATGCACCGTGTTTAAACGCGATAGCTTGCAAATACCCGAACACCGCAGCTAATACGTAGAAAACCATAACCAGTCCAATCAAAGTGATAAGCTGTTGCCATTCAAATTGCTGAGGCACAATCACCTCATCAAGGACGATTTTCGCCAACCAAGGGATCGTCATTTCAGCAGTAACCGCTAGCCCCAACATGAGGAATGCAAAGCCAAAACGGGCTTTGTGAGGCAAGGAAAACGCCAACAACCGACGATAAATGGTAGTATTTTTCATTGTTTGCCTCCTAACTGACTTTGGCGCTGATAAACCATCGAATACCAACCTTGATTTGCCATTAATTCATAGTGAGAGCCACGCTCTTCTATCTGACCATCATTTAAGACTAAGATATGGTCAGCTTCGATAAGGTTGGTCAAACGCTGGGTAACAAGCAGCATCGTTTTATGAGAATAATGCGCTTTTAAATTTCGGCGTACTTGCACCTCTGTTTTCATGTCTAACGCACTGAAAGGGTCATCTAACAACAGGATATCTGCATCTGACAGGAGTGCTCTGGCAAGCGTTAATCGCTGTTTTTGGCCCCCTGATAGATTTGTTCCTCCCTCTCTAAGCGGGGTATCAAAACCATCGGGCATCGCTTCAATCTCTGCTAGAATGTCCGCCATGTCCGCCACATGTTTTATTTCTGACAGTGACGCATTCGGTTTCGATAACGCAATGTTCTCTGCGATAGTGCCGGAAAATAAATACGGCTTTTGAGGAACCCATGCCAACTTGCTGCGCAAGGCATCAAAGGTGAGACTGTCACTTGGCATACCTGAAATGTGGATGCTAGATGGCTTCTCAAGTTTAAATTGACGCAACGCCAGATGCAGGAGTGTGCTTTTGCCACCGCCTGTTGGTCCAGTAATGCCCACTAACCCACCTGACGGCAGTTCAAACTTTACGTTGTCCAAAGCTCTTCGATTTGCTTGCTCATAGGTAAATTCACAGATATCAAATGACATACTTGAATCCGAATCGGCAGCTAGCGTTTTGTCACCTTCGACGACTTCTAGGTTTTCAGCAAACAATTGCTCTAGTCGCTGCCAAGATGTTTTGCCGCGTTGAAAGACATTAAATTGCCAACCAAACTGCATGAATGGCCCCAGCAATTGACCAAGGTACAAAGTAAAAGTCGTAAAGAGTCCGACGGTGATGCTACCTTGTTCGATTAGCCATGCGCCGTACCCAAGAGCGATCACAAACGACAAGCCATAAACCAATTGGATTGTTGGAGCGAACGCTGCATCCACTTTCGCTACAGTTAGATTGGCATCAACCGTTTGATCTAAGGTTTGTCCAAAACGTTGTTCTTGACGACCAGAAATACCATGTGAACGAACCGCACGAATACCCGCTACTGTTTCTCGTGTCTCTTCTGTCAAATCAGAAAATGCAGCCTGCGCCTTGCCAAAGGCTTTATGTAGCTGCACACCATAACGACGAGTGATCAGCACCAACAACGGGAAGGGAAGCAATGCAATGGTCGTGAGCTGCCCGCTGACAACAAATATCATCCCTAAAATGACGGTCATGCCTGCGATGAACGAATCCACCAATGTCATAATACCCATGCCCATGGTTTCTTCGACAGCATTCAGATCATTGGTGGCATGCGCCATTAAATCACCGGTACTGCGGCGGGCATAAAAGGCTGGAGGGAGCTGTGAGAACTTTTGAAATAGCTCACCGCGCATCACACGAGTAATCGCAATAGACGCCCCATATAACTTGCTTTGCCATACAAAACGCAGACCATACATTGCCGCGCCCGAAACAATGATCCCACCTACGTGGATAACTAGGGTTTGTGTATCTAATGTTCCTTCGCTAATGCCATCGACTATTCGACCAATCAACCATGAAGGAACCAAGTTGACCAAAGCCACCAACTGCAGAGCCACAAGGGCAATCAGATAGTGTCGGCCAAACATTGTTAAGTAGTCTTTTAGCTTCCAAAGAATATTCATAATGGGTTTACGTGCTCTTTATTACCTTGAGATGAGTTTAAATGTTCTGACATTGACTGTGAGGCATCACCTCGAGAAGGGACTCCACAATCAATTTGATTTTTTTGAGCTAAATAATCATCAAAGTTGGTTTCGTTTTCAGACTCTAGGCGTTTTTGCTCAACTAGCGAGTTGTCCACCATCGATTGCAGTTGCGTCATGTCATCGACAGAGAGCGTATTGTTCAAATAACCTTGCTTGTGCTCGCCTGAATACCTTCTCATTAACGTTGTGAAGCTGATGTTTTCTTGTTCCATAACCGCTAGGATCTGTGCAGAAGGCGTTAATTGGCTGTCGTCAAACTTTGCTTGTTCACGCATTACTGCCGTTACATAGCTATTGGTTTCCTGCGCGTCATCCAGGCTTTTTGCCATTTCAGCTAACATACCCATTAGTGGCTTAGCTAAATCTGTCAGTAACATGTCGCCATTTACGGTAGGAAGCATCAAACTCGGCTTCCTGCCCTGCATTGCCACCAGTTCTTGTCTTTGCATGATCAGTTGGCTTTCCTGCTCACTCATTTCAGGGCTTGGTGTGAGTGCGCTATACAGCAAAAATAGGTCGATGAACTGACTTTGAAGTTCATCAATACCAAATGGCAACAAAGGGTTGTTGTCCAAGCTGCGCAACTCTATGTATTCCACTCCGTAATGACACATGGCAACCAAAGGACGCATTTGTGCATTAACAATTTTAGGTCGAACAGAACCGTACAATTCATTCTCGAGTTGAAGAACTGAACTATTCAACTGCTGATGTTCAGTGAGGTGAGCGTACAGATCACTTGGCTGAGTTAATGCGTGGCATAGGCCGGTTAGATAGTCTTGTATATTATTAAAGCTCATCGGAAAACGAGACTGTTCACTACTCCCATAGCCCAAGTTACTCAATCGTAGCGATGTAGCCCATGGTAAGTAATCTGTCGTGCTATCCCACTGGTTTAATGCGTGAGGTCGATCTTGCAGGTAGCTCTTATCCGCCGCCGGTGAAGCGCCAAACAAATACGGAATAATCCAACCATGGCGTAGAACATTGCGAATCAGATGAAAGTATCGCTCAGAAATAAAGGTTTCTAACGGCAACTGACTTTCAGTATGAGTATGAAGCGCCTTCCAGAAAGAGTCTGGTAACGAATAGTTGTAATGAATGCCTGAAATCAGCTGCATTCTCTTTCCATAACGGTTCGCTAACCCCTCTCGATAACGCATCTTCGCAATACCAGCATTTGATGTTCCGTAATTTGCTATCGCGATATCATTATCAACGGGCAGGAGTGGAGGCATGCTCGCCGGCCACATAGATTCACCGTCATTTAGATGTGATGCAACAAAGTGGTGTAATGAAGACAAGGTTCTAAAGGTCTCTGTTCTATCCGTCACCGCAGGTGTCACCAGCTCCAGCTGGGCTTCCGAGAAATCAGTGGTGATGTATGGGTGAGTCAGTGCTGAACCTAGGGATTCAGGGTGAGGGCGCTGAGAAAGCGCACCACTTTGTGACACTCGAACCATTTCGCGCTCAACTCCACGGCGAACACCTTGCAGAGTCTTTTTTACATCATCACTTGTGATAAAGGCTAACAACGACTCATTAGTCAGAGTGTGCATTTCATTGGGGAAGGCTTCTTTTTTCATTCGTCTTATTCGATAAAAATGTTATTCACTCAGTTAAGACGCAACAAAACAGAAAAAGACGCACATTTTTTCGTTTTTTTAAAAAGAAGATATATAAGTTCCTGAGCGAACAGATCTGTCTAACAAAAGAAAAAGTCGACCTGAACAGCAGAGCGACTTTTAAGCAGCATGTTAATCAAAAGATCAATTATCGCGAAGGCGTTTTCTTATCATGAAAGCTTCTGAATCTCACTGAGCAGTAGATTCAGAGACGCTTTAATTTGAGGTAACGGTGAGGCAAAGTTCATTCTGTAATAGTTGCTATCCGGCTCTCCAAACCAGCTGCCAGGTGTCAGCGCCATTTTTGCTCTCATCACTAGCAGTTCTTTAAGTTGTTCTGGCTTTAAGCCAAGCCCTGTGAAATCTAACCAGATTTGGTTGGTTCCTTCAGGCTTGTATACCTTAATCTGAGGGAGATTCGTTTCTAAGAACTATGTAATCCAGTTCATATTGGTTTGCGTGTAGTTTAGAAACTCATTAAACCACTCTTCACCATGCTGATAAGCCGCTATCGTTGCATAAGTTGTCAGCGCATTACCATGGTCCAACGACATTGATGCTGACATCGCTTTCACTTTTGTGTGCAACTCAGCATTATCGCTATAGATGTAGCCATTTGAGATACTGCTGAGTCCGAAATTTTTAGCCGGAGAGCCAATAATAGAAATCGTGTTGCCGTAACCCAGTGACACAATACTTGTGAATTCAGAGCCCTCAAAAACAATATCAGCATGGATCTCGTCACTGATGATCAAGGTTTGGTATTTCTTGGCGATGGCAACTAACTTCTCTAGCTCACCTCTCTTCCAAACTCTTCCCACAGGGTTGTGAGGATTGCACAACAGCACAATCTTAACGTTAGAGTGCTGAAGTTTTGCTTCAAAATCATCAAAGTCGATTTGATAATGGTCATCAACCAGATTCAAAGTGTTATCGACTGCAACTCTACCTGCTGATTCGATCAAACGACGAAATTGATGATAAACCGGAGTCTGAATAAGAACGCCTTCACCTTCAGCAGAAAATTCGCGGATCAACAACCCTATAGCGCTCAATACGCCTGGTACTTGTACAAAGTTTTTGGGGTTGAGATCTAAGCCATGTCGCTTGCTGTTCCACTTAGATATAGAGGCAAAAACCGACTCGGAATCGAACTCATAAGAGAAGGTTTCACGTGTCACCAAACGTTGCAGCTCTTGTGTGATAGACGGCGCAATTGGAAAATCCATATCCGCGACCCAGTACGGTACAACATCATCACTCCCCCACATTTGGTTGAGCATCTGGTTATCTTTCTTAATAAAGTTGTTTTTAATATCTTTGTTTTTTGGTTCTACGTTAAACATTGATTATCTCCGCATCATATTTTCTTTCGTTACTTATAGACGCAGCTAGCTGTTAAAAGACGCAAAAAATGTCGTTCTATTTGATATTAATTTTGATGGTAAGGGGAAAAGAGAATGTGCCATTGAATAAGCTGGTGGAGATTGTCACAACTGCGTCATAGTAAATATCACGCAATCGGACGCCCCATCTTTAAGAAATCACTGTAGTGACCACCCGCACCGACTCACGATCAAGTTCATTCACTGCACTTGTTGTTTTTGGCGAAGTTTGCACATTCCGGCTTAGGGTGAAAGTCTACGATTCCTTCACTGCCAGCCTCGATGTTGCAGCAATCAGTTAAAACATCTTTTAGTTTTGTACGTCCACGCTGAATTCGACTTTTCGCTGCTGAGAGCGACAAACCTAGTTGATCAGCAACCGCCTGCTGCGATAGTCCGTCAAGCTCAGCAAGAATCATCGCTTGACGGTATTTCTCAGGCAGGCAATCAAACATAGGGCGTAAACACTGCCCCATCTCTTGTAGGTTCGTTAACTCAGAAGAGGTTTCTTCTTCTACTTGGTTGTCGACCAATTCTTCGTGAGGTTGGTGGGTCCGATAGAAGTCCATAATCGTATTATGAGTTATGCGATACAGCCAATTCTGAAGCTTATCTCTTGTTTCTAGCTGTTCAATCTTTTGACTGGCCTTGATGTAGACCTCCTGCAAGATGTCATCAGCCAAATCAAGATCACCCGTCTTTTTCACTATGTAACTTCTTAGTTGGTCTTTGTGTGTCATCCACTCCGCTAACATAGCTTTTCCTCAATTATCGATATATACGCACAATATTTCGATAATAGTAGAAATATAAAAAATGTAAAGCGCAAAGACCAAGCAATTTAATCAACCACTCTGTTGTATCTTCCCTGAAGCTTCTTGCCATGCAGCAAAACCACCCGCAAGGTTCTTCACAGAATGTATCCCCATTTCACTGGCGATCTTAGCGGCGTAGAGTGAGCGCAGCCCATGAGCACAATAAAAGACATAGGTTTTATCCTGGGCAAATACTTTGTTATGAGCCGGGCATTCTGGGTCAATAAGAAATTCCAACATACCTCTAGGGCATGTGAACGCACCAGGAATCAAACCCTGTTTCTCTCTCTCCTGTGCTTCACGAACGTCGACAAATACATACCGCTCATCAGCATACAGAGCTTTTGCTTGCTCAATCGACATGTCTTGTACTGTCTTACGCGCTTCTTCGGTCAGCTCTTTAATGCCTTTGGTAATTTTTTGCACCATCACGTTTTCTCTCATATAAATTAATTAACCATTCATAAATAGCAACATCGTTATTTTGCGACGTTGCCTGCCACATTTAAGGCATCCCATGTGCGCGAAAATGGCGGCGCATAGGCAAAATCTAAATAGCCCAACTGCTCGGTGGTAAACTTGGCGGTAATAGCTACCGCTAGTGCATTGATGCGACTTACCGCACCTTTTTTACCAATGATCTCGCCGCCAAGAAGCACTTTCGTGTCTGGCTGATAGATCAATTTGACCTTAATATCCTCTTGACCTGGGTAGTAATCGGTTTGATTTTTGTCGGCTATGGCCGAAACACTGACATTCACGTTGTGAGCCTGCGCCATCCGTTCTGAAATGCCAGTACGCGCCAATTCATAATCAAGAACTTTGAGCGATGACGAACCCAAGAACCCCGCCATGTGCGCGTCTTTGCCTGCCAATTTATCTGCCATCATACGAGCTTGTTTATTCGCCGTGGTCGCTAGCGGTAAATAGGTAGTTTCGCCAAGTGTTAAGTGATGCACTACTGCGCAGTCACCCACCGCATAGATGTGAGCATCTTCAGTCGCACCGAACTCATCGACCAGCAAGGCACCGTTGGCCGCTTTAGGGAGTGAGAACATTTCGGTATTCGGCTTAAACCCAAGTGACAGCACAACGATATCCGCTTCAACATCACCGTTACTTGTGTGAATAATGTAGCCACCTTGCTCTGAATCTCGTATAGCCGATACACTGGTGCCTGTTTTTAAATCAGCCCCTGAATCACGAATCGCCTCTTCAACCACATCAATCATTTCAGGGCTAAATTGCTGACTCATGATCTGTGATTCACGCTCAATAATCGTGACCTGTTTACCAAGCTCATGCGCCGCATCGAACACTTCTAACCCGATGAAACCTGCTCCAATCACTGCTACACGCTGTTTCTGGCTGTCTTTTAATGCATTTTTGACCGCCAAGCCATCTTCTTGACTGGTTAACGTATACACATATTCATCATTGTATTCGCCAAAATTTGGCACTACTGGGCGAGCACCTGTGGCGATGATCAAACGATCGTAATCGAGTACACTCTCAACACCTTGATGACGCACCAATACCTGCTTTTCAACTCGATTGACTGACAACATTTCGGTGTTCATTCGAACCTCTAGCCCTGAGGCTATCGCCTGCTCTGGGGTTCGTGAAATCATTCGCTCGGTATCATCAAACATCCCCCCCACGAAATAAGGCAATCCGCACGCTCCAAAAGAGAGGTAATCCCGTTTTTCTATCACAACAACATCATCTGATGGTTGGTTTCTTTTGTATTTTGCAGCGAAACTCATTCCTGCGGCGTTTCCGCCAATAACGACTACTTTCATCTCATATTTCCAAAGTTGAACAAGGTAAGTAAGAGAAATACGACGAATAGAGACGTACTTCTCTTAAGCTGTTCTAAATGCTGATAGGCTTCAATCTGCTCTACGCTGCGATTTCATTGCTTGTTGCCGTTGCACTGTCAGCGGCGTATTGCTCAATATCCAGTGAACCATTTGTCTTAGAGGTGAGCACACCAGAGAGCATTGACCCTGAAATATTCAGTGCAGTACGTGCCATATCAATTAATGCCTCGATTGAAACTAGAATGGCAACCACGGTAATGTCTAACCCCATAATGGTGAGTACAGCGACAGCAGCAAACGTCGCTCCGCCTCCGACACCAGCAATACCAAATGACGCAATCGCAATCACCAAGATCAGTTGCATAATGAAACTGATGTCAACAGGTACACCCATGACTTGTGCAGCCATGATGGCGAGCATGGCTGGGTAAATACCGGCACAACCATTTTGGCCAATACTGGTACCAAACGTAGCGGACATATTTGCGGTTTCTTCATCAACACCAAGACGTTGAGTTTGAGTTTCAACGTTTAGTGGTATCGCAGCCATACTTGAACGAGAGCCGAAGCCAAAAACGAGCACCGGCCATGTTTTTTTCATGAACGTGATTGGAGATAAACCAAATACCGACACTAAGATAAAGTGAATCACAAACATTGCGCCAATCGCTACGTAACTAGCCAATAAGAATCGGCCCATTTCAGCCAATGCAAACAAGTCGTTAGTCATCATAAATGAGGTCATTAACGCAAACACACCATAAGGGGTCAGCTTAAGAATTTCGCGTACCATGGACAGCACAACTTCTTTTGCCGAGTTAATGAAAGCGACAAAGTTTTCTACTTTTTCTGGCTTACGTTTCTTCACTTGTAGAACGCTGTATCCTAGTAACATGCCAAACAGTACGGTCGATAATGTTGACGTACGCTCAGACCCAGTCAGCATTTCAAATATGTTGGTAGGGATAATCGACAGCGCTAACCCCGAAAGACCCGTATTTGCCATTGCATCTTGTGTGGCAAGCAGTGAATCACCTCGAGCTTCAATAGCACTGTTAGTACCCACTACACTTACGAGTGCATTCGCATCAATACCAAATAGGTAAACACTTGCAATACCTACGGCCGCTGAAATGGCTACGGTCACTATTAATACGCCAATGATCTTAGGAGCAATCTTAGATAAGGCACCATTTCCATCCACATTCATAATGGATGAAATCATGGCGACAAATACCAATGGAATAACAATCATTTGCAGCAGCTTAATGTACCCTTTACCGAACAATGAAATAAGCTCAGCAAAACCCACCGTTGCAGTATTTTCTATCCCGAATACCACTTGAATAGCACCACCAAATAGCAATCCAGCAGCCAGTGCGCTTAACACTCTGAAGTTGAATGTTTTTTTCTGTTTTTTAAATGTCACTAGAAGCGCATAGAATCCGAAGAAAAGTGCGCTCAAAACAATGAACGTTATGCTCATAGAAGCTTCCTATTAATTGGTTATATCAATAAGACGCTTTCACCGCAGAAAAGACGCAAAATTTATGGAAATGTGGTTTCGAGAAGCTAGTGAGAGGGCGTTCTTCTTATCTTCGATCTCGTTTTATCACTAACGAAGATAGGCAGCAAACACGGTTTGGGGCAATTTCGTGTTACATGCCTCATCAGCACGCCTTTGGACAAAAATGCGTTACTAAGAATTGAACATTAGCAATTCATGAAGAACGTAGAAATTGGAAGAGTCTAATCTGTCTCACTAGAGGAATACGGTGGAGCAATATATTTCATCAGAGGCATCAAACTCATACAACGACTCCAACCTCAACCGATACATTAATGATGAGTTCAGTGATGGTCTCGCTTTGAACGAGCTACAAATCCAACTTCGGCTGAATAAAATCAATGAACGCAGAAATCCTCTTGGCGACGGAAGAAGATTTATAATAAACCGCATTGATTTGTTCTCGGTCGGAATGACTAATTTTATCTCCCTCTAATAAAGAAATTAGTCTTCCCTCAGCAATGTCTTTCTTAACCATAAACCCTGACAGACAGGCGATTCCATTTCCCATCAAAGCAAGTTGCCTTACTGTTTCACCGTTACTTGAAGTTAGCGTTGGTATTAGCCCAGAAAAACCTTTCAAAGGCCATTCATTGAGCGTTTTCGGCGTTGAAAACCCTATCGTACTATGATGCTCTAAATCACTACTTTGGCTCGGAAAGCCACGTTTTGCTAAATAATCAGGTGAAGCCACAATGTAAAGTAAACTTCTACCCAAAGGCTTCGCATGTAACGTTGAGTCACTTAATGCACCGATTCGAATAGCGACATCGGTTTTCTTCTCTAGCAAATCTACGAACCCTTCGTTGGAGGTCAGCTCCAAATCAATATCAGGGTAAGCTTGATTAAATGACTGTACTAAAGGCACTAACTGATGAAAGACAAATGGACTGGCGGCATCGACGCGCAACTTACCTTTGGGTAATTCGCCACGGGATATGATCTCATCTTCTGCCAACTGCAACTGCATCAATCCTATTCGTACCGAATCAACAAATTGTCGCCCCTCATCCGTTAATTCAATCCGCCTTGTCGTTCTGTTTAATATCGTCACACCAAGTTGGCTTTCCACCTTACTTACCGCTCGCGATGCCCGTGCCACCTGTATATTTAAACTATCTGCTGCCGCTGTAAATCCGCCAGTATCGATCACAGAAAGTAGAATTTCTAAATCATCCGATTTTGTGCGCATTTTTGCCTACTATTTTCTGAACGGTTTAATTTTAATTATTGCATTTATAACAAATATCATTTGTTAAATAACCTATTTTTTGCAATGGAATTTCAACGCAGAATCTCTCCACCAAACCAGGACTCAGCAACATCTTGATAAACACATTCGTTGCTATGTACTTGCACCTAACAAACAAGAGAGTAAATGAAATGCCATTAGCACTACTCGCATTGACGCTTAGCGCCTTTGCCATTGGAACAACAGAATTTGTGATCGTTGGGTTGATCCCAACGATGGCTTCTGACTTAAATGTCTCACTACCATCCGCAGGACTGTTGGTGAGCCTTTATGCACTGGGTGTTGCAGTAGGCGCACCTGTATTGACAGCCTTAACAGGTAAGATGAACCGTAAACACGTGTTACTTGCGGTTATGTCACTATTTGTGATCGGCAATCTATTAGCCTGGCAAGCACCTGGTTATAACACTCTTATCTTTGCTCGCATTTTGACTGGTTTAGCCCATGGTGTATTTTTCTCTATCGGTTCTACAATCGCTACAGGTCTTGTGACTAAAGAAAAAGCAGCAAGTGCGATTGCGATTATGTTTACAGGATTAACTGTTGCGCTAGTGACAGGCGTACCACTTGGGACTTACATCGGTCAAACCTTTGGTTGGCAATCAACTTTTCTGATTGTTGCGTTATTGGGGCTAATTGCGTTGGTTGGTAGTGCTTTCTTAGTTCCGCGCAACCTAAAACAGCCTCCTGCGGCTAAACTGTCATCACAGTTAAAAGTGTTAACTCAACCAAGACTCCTACTCGTTTATGCGATTACAGCGCTAGGTTACGGTGGTACATTTACTGCTTTCACTTTCCTTGCTCCAATTTTGCAACAGAAAACAGGATTCAACGCCAATGCTATCAGCCTTATTATGCTGGTATACGGTGTATCCGTGGCGATTGGTAACATTTGGGGCGGTAAAATGGCCGATAAGATGGGACCAATTAAAGCGCTGACAATTATTTTTTCTGGGCTCGCCACTATCCTAGTTATATTTAACTTTACTGCAGTTAACCCTATCACAGCGGTAGCGACCATTTTAATTTGGGGGGCTTTTGCATTCGGTAATGTACCTGGTCTACAAGTTTATGTAGTGAAACTAGCTGAAAAATACACTCCTGATGCGGTAGACGTCGCATCTGGTCTAAACATTGCGGCGTTTAACGTTGGTATTGCTCTTGGTTCTTGGGGAGGGGGTATGATCGTGTCTGAAATGGGGCTAATGCATACCCCTTGGATTGGTGCCGTGATAGTTCTCGTTGCGCTGGCTCTGACTCAAGTCAGTGGTAGTCTTGATAGACGTACAACAATTCATTTGTCAGAAAAAAGCGTACTTGTGAAATAAGTCTTGTAATGTCCATTAGAAGCTGGTCGATGCTCTGTATTGACCAGTTCATTCTTAGTTTGAATGAATTTAGGTACTAAACAATGAAAACCATTTTTATCACCGGAGCAATTCGGAACCAAAAACGGTTTAGATCAACAGAACTAAACCGTTTCTATCAGGTTTGAAAAAGGGTCTTCAAACCATAAATCGTACGATGAGCCTATCTAACGAAAACTTGGGATAATCGCTGGAATTCCCGGTAATAGACCAACCAACGCCATTACGCTTGTTAGCACAACAAACATAATGCCAGGCAACACCCAACGGCTCATTTTACTGAGTTCCCCACTACGTTCTTTACAGCCGACTAAGCCTAAGTTATCTAGCAGCATTGTGAGAGACCAGCCAAATGCAGGGTTCACGAGTGCCGAAGAAAATACAACAATCGCCGCCGATTGCGTGGTTTTACCCTCACGCGTCATTTCCATTCCTGCTTCTAGCAAAGGGACAAATACCCCAACAATGAGCGCAACACAAAGTACTGGTTGCCAGATCGCTAAGTCCATTGGGTAGCCCCAAACCGCAGCGATGATACAGAACAGTGCCGTTAGCAAAGCACCAGCAGGAATAGGACGTTTAGCGATAGCCGCCGGAACGATGTAAGTCCCCCACGAAGACGTAAAGTTAGTACCACCGAGCAGAGAGCCGAACGTCTGACGAATTGAAGCGGTGGTCATGGTATCGTCGATGTTCATATGTACTTTTTCTGTACGCTCTGGATAGCTGATTTTTTGGAACACTTGGTGCCCTAAAAAATCTGGCGACCACATGGCTACGGCCAAAATAGCAAAAGGCAGTACCACCATGAAATGTTCAATCGTCGGTAAACCTAGCATCCATCCCGTATCTTCCCCCCACCAATACATAGGGTTCATATTGGGTAAGCCCGGCTCAGTTTGAAAAGAAAACGGGGCCCCCATGGCAAAAGCTAAAGTACCACCTAGCAAGCAACTAAGAGGGACGGCTAGCCAACGCTTACGAAAATGTTCAAGTAGTGCATATAAAATAATGGTGCAAAAGATCACGACAAAAGCGATGTGACTCATCCCTATTCCCTCTGCCCAAGAGAACAGTTTTTTCACTTGAGAGACGGTTCCAACAAAACCAAGGTAGAGCAATAAACCGCCACACACGCCTTTACTGGTGAGGTTTGCCAGCATGCTGCCACCTTTACTGATGGCTAACAGTATGCCAAAGGCGCCAATCAGCAGACCAAAGGCCATAGGGTGCCCGCCTGCTGCAACGACGATAGGAATTAATGGAATGAGTGGGCCGTGTGTACCCGCGAGGTTTGCGGTCGGTAATAGAAAGCCTGAGAAAAGAATAATGAAAACAGAGGCGATGAGTAGTTCATAACGAACATTTTCTAAAATAAAGCCTTCATTCAGCCCTAGCGCTCCGGCAAAGGTTGCTGCGATGGCGCCCACCATAACGACTTTACCAATGGTCGCGGCCATCGCTGGAATGGTGTCTTCTACCTCGAATCGATAATCTTTAAACGGCAAATTGGGACGCCAACGTTTAGGCGCCATGATTTGCAACTCGTGCTCTAAATATTGTTCTCGGGACTCAAACTCCGAGCTTGGTTTATGTTGTTGTTCATAAGTGAGTTCATCCTCACTGGCTTTAGGCTTATCTGTTCCAATATGTACGGACTCTAAAGTGCTGCTCATTATGATTCCTTTCGTTCACACTCTAAGGTGTGTTTTTCCAACCAACGTTGTTTACTCACTAAACGAAGATTAAGCGAGTCGTTGTCTATAAATTCTCTGTTATACCAATCGTAGTAAATAACTGGTCATTCTAGCTTGTTAAAATACTCGATAACTGCGTTGCAATTTTTGATTGTAGAATAACTACTT
>NZ_BAOG01000107.1 GCF_000400365.1 Vibrio jasicida CAIM 1864 = LMG 25398
TCTTTCGCTTCTTGCCATTTCTTTGCAGATGCCGCAGTATTTTGCCCGTCCTCCATTGCATACACATAACGTTCAGAATCTCGTTCAATAGTTGCTCGGTCAGATGAACCATTATAAAAGTCTTTCGCTACTGGTAATCCATTGATCCATCGCATCCACTCCATATCGACAAAGCGCGTTTCAAATTTTGCAATGGAGTATGAGTCTAATGTTACCTTGTGCAGGTTATAAGCACCGGTTTCTCCGGTGCTTGGGGAGCTAAAGCACTGCACATCCGGTGACCAATCCATTCGACTTGGTGTGCCACTTGGAATTTCGCATGGCGCACCAAAGTCCCCCATCTCAAAACTTCCACCTTCAACAAACACTAGTTCTTCAATTGCTCGAACTACGGTTTTTGCTGCTCTCAATTTTTGCTCTTGAGTGGCCTCTGGATAAAGCTTATTGATGTTCGACACAATCGTATCGATTTGCTTTTGAGATACGGTCTCGCTAGACACTGGGATTGCCGAATTCTCGCTATTGCACGCAACCAATAAAGGAAGCACACAAGCCATACCTAACCATCTGTTTTTCATTTGGTATTCCTTTTACTTTATGAGCATATTTTACGCAAAAATAAAAGGCGAAAACAGTTTCAAAGCGACTGTATAACTAGTTATAACGACTTCGTTCCTGTTTTAGAAAAGACTTTGATGGCTACTAGCAAGAAAGCACATGTGCGGTCTTGCTCCACTGTATTGTATCGATCCCAAAACACCCAGTGACTTTGCCTATTGCATCAATTGATGCTTAAATCACACACAGAAACACTAATGTTGGAACGAATATCTGTGTGATTTTGTCCTATACGGGATCGGTTATTGGAGGCTGAAAGTGAAAAAAGTAGAATTAGAGGATGCGCCAAAGATTAATGTGAAAGAAGTCATTGAACAGCGTAGGCTTAGTAAAATAAAGATGGCTAACAAACTCCTCAAGCAGACATCTAGTCAATCTTCTATGACGTACCCAACAGTTACCGTTAAGAAACTGAAATCTTCCTAATACTCGAAATCATGACAAAAGAGTCCGCACTTCTTAAGTGACTAAATCAGGCTCAAGCTCCGGTCTCATTGTTGCGCTCACATGCTCTGTAGCCATATCAATAACCGTTATATTTCTATCATTTTTTCCAAAGATAAACGGCTTCGCTGAAAGTAGCGTTCTAAAGTATCAAGATCTGGGTTGGCCTCATAAAACGCTTTAGCTTTTTCTTCTTCTAAAGGTGTTATTGGCATTCCCCGGTTAATCAGGTGAGCATTCTCTATATTTTTGAGTCGTCGGTTTTGTATGTCTTCATCTGTTAGGTAAGTTTCTTTTAATAGTTTATGCGGGGGAAGATAATGTTCGATTTGAAAAAAGCACCCATCCATTTCTTCCAAATAACGCTCGGCTATTGTTGGTTCGTTTTCAATGTCTGAAATATCTTGCTCCCAGCTATGCGAGGCTGATTTGTACGATACACTTTCGTCTGAGTTTTGATTTTGATGATTTGTTCCTCTTTGGAAAGGGGATACAGTCGTGGGTTTTGTTTCTAAAGTATCAACTCTTAAAAATAGCTTGTCGTTAAAATCAACCGAAGAATTAGTTAACTGGTTTCCGGTATTCAATAACATCTGCATCCAGAATACCTCTTTACTGAAGGCCGTTTTTTCATCATGAATGTCCGACTCAAGAACAACCACACTAATCGGCTCATCCGTTTCTGACCAAATCTTCTCTATTCGTTGATGCTTAAGTGAGAAAGTATGCGGCTCATTTAAATGTTCTTTTAATCTGATCCTTACATCGCGTCTTGTGCGTCCAACGTAAAAAATAGTATAGGTCAATGGATCAACTAGTCCATAAACTGTAAACATCGTAACCTCTAACGCTCTGTTAAATAGAATATATTTATCATCCTTCAAGTCTTAACTTCTTGTCAAAAAGATGAGACTTATGTAAGCTTTGTGCTACGGGGTTCGTGTGTCCCAGTTAGCCACCCAACGGCGAAGGTCGCTTCAGACCAACATCAGACAAGCAAATTCTCTCATTCTTGCAACTTAACTTGAGATGCAGGTGTGTCGGTGGCTACACATTATCCTGTGTTAAGGGGTTAGTTGTGTCCAAATCCAATAAAACCAACCATTTGGTCTTTCCGTCAGGTAGAACAGTGAAAGCCTGCCGTAATGACGTAAAAAAAATTAAGAAAGAAGCTACGTCTTTAGGTTGTAAGCTGAGTACTAGTCGAGCTCTTGATATCATTGCAGAAAAAAATGGGATATCTGGAGGTTGGCACAAGGCTATCAATCAACTGTCCATGGTTGATGCTGTCAATACCTATCCTGTGAATGTATTATATTCGCCCAATGGCAAGGTATATTCCTCAACTATCCACGGTGTGCCCCCATCACTGAAAGATGAAGATGTTAAGAGACTTATATCAAGTAATAATCCTAGTCGCTTATCTGAAAATTTGCGTGCGCGTGTAGGTTTAGACAGAACATTTTTTAGTGCGGTATTGAATGAGAAAGGCCAAGTGTACCGGACAGTAAAAATTGAAAGCTTCGAGGATTCACATGCCTTCCACCATAGTATGCACTCTTTAGGCTACTACCAGTTAGCTGAAGATTTCATCCCGGATAACTACAGACATTACGATATAGTCTTTGCTCCCGAAAGGATCTTACATTTTCAGTTCCCCGGCTGGAGTAAGCGTCCCATTGATCTAACTGCTTCTCTTCAAATGCGAATGGTACTGTGGCTTGACTATATGGATAGTGAACCACCAATAGATAATAACGAAGATTTTTGCGAACTTAGAAAGTGCCGCCCTAATTGGACGTTTGATATGTGTGCCATTTACTGGAAATTTGCAGTGGAACTGACAGGCCTCCCCTTTAAAGAGACTCCTGATGCAGATATTCAAAAGATCGTTCAGTATGCAACTTTCTCTGCGGTAAAAGGGTTTCATGCCCTTATAGATAAAAGGGAAAAAGTGGCCCAGTCCAACCTTTAACACTTGTTCAAGGGTTCTAATTACATCACTGACAAGCTCAAAGAGGGAGTTGATTACTCATAGACATCGCGTGAAAGTTCCGGGGGCTCCTGCACAATTGGGCAACAATTTGTTGCCCAAATTATTCTTATTGAGGCTTACTGTGTTCGAAATACACTCTGGGGCATTTTTGATTTTGACTGATTTGTGCAACAGGCTGTTGCACAATTGGGAAACGGCTTGTTTCACTAACACGCGAGTCTGATTTTAGCCAACAGGTTGTTGACCAAATCTTTCATCGGGAAGGTCTTGCTCATCATCGAACATCACAATGCTTCGACGATGCTCCTTTAGAGCAGATAATGCAACTTGAAAACAACTTTCACACATATCAAGGTGGTGAGTAATACCGTCCATTTTTGACCCAAATCCCCAGTTAGCAGTCAGCTCACCAACCTCTTCTAACTTAACGCCATTTGAATCGACCATCACGCTAGTGCCACAGATATCACAACATCGATCAACAACGACCTCTATCGTTTTTTGTCCATAAACTTTCATTGTGAACTCCTGTCGCTGATAAGATTAATCATTACTTGGATGTTAACCAGTACCAAATAACAACTAAGCAGTAGCTGAAATTATAGCTGTCCTATAGTCAACTGAGCAATTAACAAAGTCGCTGAATTTTCATTGTTACTCAGCGAAGTATCCTTCTTATGTAAACATGTAAAACGTGTTAGTAAACCTAAGTCATGAAGCAGAGCAACAGGGAACAGGCTCAATTGACGCTAGCACAGAATGGGGCAAAGGCGTGTTTGCTGAGATCGGCGTCAGCACGTCCTTGGACAAATAAGCGTTGGGTCGTATGTGCAAAAAGTGGCGTTAATGCGGTAATTCGTGACTAAACGCCATGACGAACTTCACCGCCTCTCGCAGTACAAGTTCATTAAAGTTGATCGTTAAGTCTGCATCGGTCAATGCAATGATTAAAAGTATATCATCGTCCACCAAGTCGTTCATTAAATGCCAATCGATTTCTGTGGAATCGGTTCGCATCAAGGCTTGACTCAACATATCAAGAAGCTCGTCTAAACATTTGTCACAATCCAGTTTTGCTCGATGGATTTGTGCGAGAAGGAAGGTCTTTGTATTCATATCACTAGGGTAGTGCTTCTGAATATCAGTAAGTATGGGATTCGACAGATGTATTGTGATCATTAACAAACTTCGAGCTAGCCAAGGCAGAACAAAGTGCCGCATGTGAAGGTTTGGGGCAGAAATGTGCCGATGTCTGAGATCAAACTAGCGAGCCAATGTACAGATCGAGATAGGTTTTGGGTATGGAATTTGGGTTGGTCGCTCAACTACAGGCACATCTTGCTCCGCAAGATCACGGAATAAAATGTGGACAACGCTCCGCGTTGACACACAGTTTATTTCCGCTTGTACCCGTAGTCACTCCCAAGAGCAATAATAGTTTTTTATAAATATTGAATATCCATTCAATGGGGCAAGTGGGCAAAAAGGTTGGATTAAATGGATGACATAGATGGTTGCTCGACTAAAAACTAAGTTGCATTGCTATCGTTCCGCTTACATCTGAAGCGATGCGCTCCACTAACACTGACAATATTACAAGTCTCTAATTGACAATATTTCTTAATCAAAATCGATATTAGGAAAATGCCAGAGTTTGATCGTAAAGTACTCGACTCTTTAAGGGAGCCATTAGAGTCGGGGGAGATCATTATTTCACGTGCGCAGGGTAAAACCCGTTTTCCGGCTCGATTTCAGTTGGTCGGAGCGCTCAACCCGAGCCCTACGGGTTATTACGAAGGTAACCAATCTCGTACAAATCCCCAGGCGATTTTGCGTTATCTTGGTCGACTATCAGGGCCGTTGCTTGACCGATTTGATATGTCGTTAGAGATTCCTGCACTGCCGAAAGGTACGTTAGCTGAAGGAGGTGATAGAGGTGAGCCAACCTCCGTAGTAAAACAAAGGGTCAACTTAGCCAGAGAGAGTATGTTGCAACGCAGTGGTAAGGTAAATGCCCTGTTGGGGAGCCGAGAAATTGAAGCTTTCTGCCCATTACAAAAATCCGATGCGGAATTTTTAGAGAATGCGCTGCATCGTCTTGGGTTATCGATTCGTGCCTATCACCGGATTATCAAAGTTGCGCGGACGATTGCTGATCTGGAGGGCTCTGCAGCGATTGAACGAACGCATCTTGCAGAAGCGTTAGGGTACAGAGCGATGGATAGATTGCTCAAGCAGTTAACCGCACAGGCGGTATAGAAGCTATTTCGCAGCGAGTCTGGTTTGTACTCGCTGCGTATAAGGGTTAGAAGGTGTAGTTTAAACCGACCGACAACAAGTACTCTTTTTCATCATAAAAAGTAATGTTGGAATCCGTACTGCTATAGCCTGCTAGTGAGATGAAAGACCAGTTGTCCCAATCAAATACATTTTTGTACTCGTATGCAGCAAACAAACTTAACTTATCATCGTTGCGAGTTTTACCAAACGTCGCGCTTGCTGATTCAAAGTCTTTAACCGTGTAGCCGGCAGTTAAGGCAACACGATGTCGATTGATAAACTGGAACCAACTTAAGTCCAATCCATAAGAGTTAAAGGATTCTGCGTCGCCATCTGCATCATGATAAATGTAAGTAAATGCGGGTTGTAGCATCGATGTGCGGCTGAGTGGAATTCGATAGTCACCTTTGATGTGGTAGATCTTAGCATCACGGGCCAGTGATGGATCGGTCACGGTGTCTTTTTCTACGTCTTTGTCTGCGTAAGCCAGATCAAGATTAAAGTTATCGTCTAAAAAGCGGTTGATCTGGAAACGAAAGGCGTTGCCACCCTCATCTGTGGTTTTTCTTTTTTGATTGGTTAAGTAAGGGTTTTGCCAGGTTTCCCCTTCCAAAATGGTCGGTAAATATGAGAAATCGAGCACAGTGCCTGAATCTAATTGGTATTTATAGCCCAATTGGAATGCCAAAGTACCGATAGCGATATCGGAACGTGTCGTACCTGCATACACTTGGTGGTTAAGTCGGTGACCGAATGTATAAGCTGCGTTGCCTAGAGGGGCAGCAATGAAAGAACTGTCGCTCTCGGCGCTTTCATTGAGAGAATTAATAGTGCTGCTGTTATCCGTATTAAAGTGGGATTCAGATGAGACGAAGCCAGCATTTAATGAAACTTCGCCGCTAAAACCTGCGGTCTCTGCTAGTTGAGCCTGAGCTGTGCTGACGATAAAGGCCAAAGGCAGTAAGGTTAGCCTTGGATTCATTCGCGTTCTCCTTATTTGTCGAATGAAGAATATTTGTTTGAGCGGTGGTCCAGTTTTACATTGCAACAAATCTGACCATTCTTACAAATGTTCCAATATGGCAATGGATTCGTATAATTACACGCTGTTTTATTGCTCACGCGCACAAGTTATCGATTGGTTACCATGTTGGCATATTTGTTACTCATTTTTAACGCTTCCTTTGTGATTATAAATTCTGCGATTTGTTCCATCGCAATTTGTATCATTGCTATTTTTAAGCTTTTGCTTCCAACAGCAAAGCTCAAAGCTAAGGGGACAGAGGCGGCCAATAAAATGATGTGGGTTTGGGCCACCATCAACATGGGTATTCTTGCCTTATTCAATCGCGTTGAATGGGATATTGAAGGCGGTGAAAACCTAAAGAAGGATGGTTGGTACCTCTTGATCAGTAATCATCTTAGTTGGACTGATATTGTTGTACTGTGTTGCGTGTTTAAAGATCGCATTCCAATGCCAAAATTTTTCCTCAAGCAACAGCTATTATATGTGCCTTTTATCGGAATGGCTTGTTGGGCGCTGGATATGCCGTTTATGCGTCGTTATTCGCGGGAGTTTTTGATTCGTAATCCACACAAACGTGGTCAAGATTTGGCAACCACGCGCCGTTCGTGTTCCAAATTCAAACATACTCCGACCACAGTAGTGAACTATGTCGAAGGGACTCGTTTTACCCAAGAGAAGCAGCGTAAGAGCCGTGCCGGTTACCAATACTTATTACAGCCTAAGTCAGGTGGTATCGCATATACATTAGCGGCAATGGGTGATCAGTTTGAGAACATTATCGATGTGACATTAGCTTACCCAGAAAACACAGATAAACCATTTAAAGACATTTTGATGGGCCGTATGACCAAGATTGTGGTGCGTGTGAACTTGTTGCCTGTGGATGAGAAGGTATTGGGGGATTACTTCAATGATAAGCCGTACAAGCGCCAATTCCAGCAATGGTTAGGCGAGGTTTGGCAAGAGAAAGATATCTTGCTGCAAGATATTCATAAATAATCCGAGCTAAAGTTAAATTGAAAAGGGGAGCATCTTGCTCCCCTTTTTCATTTTCAATTCGAATTACTTAAGTGTCAGTAGGTAATCTACAAGAGCAAAGTATTCTTCAGTTGATTTGATGCCTTGCGCTTGAACTAGGTACTTGTTGTTCACGATCACTGCAGGTACACCAGTTAGGCCGCTGTTTTCAAATTGCTTGTCCATGCGACGAACCATTGAATCCACCGCGAAGCCTTTGAATGCAGCATCGAATTTCTTCGCATCTACACCTTCATCTAGGAAGATTTGACGAAGCTCTGCGTCGTCACGTGGTGCTTTACGCATGTTGTGAATGCGGTTAAACATCACGGGTACCATCTTATCTTCAATTTTAAGCGCAACCATGGTCGCATAGGCTTTGCTCATTGAAGGCCCCATGTTGCCCCCCATGAATGACACGTGGTTCTTTTGCAGTTTCACCCCTTCAGGTAGCTGCTTCTTCAACTGCTGAATGATAGGTTCAAACGTATTGCAATGTGGGCAGTAGAAAGAGAAGAACTCAGTAACGACAGGCTTCTTTGATGCTTCTAGATCCAATACTTTGTATTGTTCACCTTCTTTGAATTGCGCTGCATGTGCCGACAGGCTAAGCATCAGCATAGAAAACAGTGCGAACAGCTTTTTCATTTAAATAATCTCCATTTTGAATTGTTCGGCCCGACTTACCATTGAGGCATTAAAGACAGTGGTGCTTCTTCTAAGTTGGCAATCTGCTCTTTAAATCCAAGGACCTGACCTTCCCAGTATTTTGGCTCATTGAACCATGGAAAAGCGAGCGGAAATGCCGGGTCATGCCAACGTTTTGCTAGCCATGCCATATAGTGCACCATTCGTAGACCGCGAAGTGGCTCGATTAGTTTCAATTCTGCCGAGTTAAAATCGCAAAACTCTTGGTAACCTTCTAAAACAATGTCCAATTGCATTAGCTTATCTTGACGTTCACCATTGAGTAGCATCCACAAGTCTTGCACCGCTGGGCCATTACGTGAGTCATCTAAATCGACGAACATTGGCCCATCACGCCATAAGATGTTACCCGGATGGCAATCACCGTGCAGACGAATGGATTTAAAGCCATCTTGCCAGTGGTTTTCGAGTGATTTGATCAGCATGTCTAAATCATTGAAGAAACTATTTTCCAAATGCATTGGGATCATATTGGCGTTTTGCAAAATCTCTCTTGGTTGGTAGAGATACTCTTGTAGACCAATGCTTGGACGGTGCTGAAATGCTTGTTTGCTTCCCACTTTATGAATACGACCTAAAAAGCGACCAACGCCTTCTAATTGATCGAGGTTATCCACTTCAAACTGACGACCGCCAACACTCTCAAACAAAGCAAAGCCGTAACCTTGATAGTGATGCAAGGTATGACCATTAATGCGAACGGGTGGGGCGACGGGAATTTCGTTGTCGATCAGTTCAAGCGTGAAATCATGCTCTTCTTGAATTTGCTCATTGCTCCAACGTTCTGGGCGGTAGAATTTCACTACGTAGCGTTGGCGTTCTTCGTCAGTGAATTGGTATACGCGGTTTTCATAGCTGTTGAGAGGCAGAAATCCTGACTCTGCTCGAATACCGATGCTCTCTAGCGCGTACCACATAAAGTCGGGCGTCAGGGCATCAAAATTGAAAGTACCTTGGGACATATAAATAAAAAGGCTCATTACTGAGCCTTTTTCCATTGGTCTTCGAAGTTATAGCTTCTTGATGAATCGGCTTTCTACTTCGATAGTGAATTCGTTGCTCTTATCGGTGAGTATAAACTGAATTGTCGTAATCGCGGAGTTTAGCGTGTCAGGATCAACGCCAAGACTCATTGGTAAGTTCAAGACTTCTCCAGGTTCAACTTGAATCGTTTGTTTGCCATACCAACTGACATCACTCAAGCCTTCCACGTTTAAGTCATACTTTTGAACTTGTTGGGTTTTGTTGATCACTTTGAGGGTGTAGGTGTTTTCCACTTCACCTGAGCTATTAACGCGGAACAACTGATTACGATCACGCAGTACACTCATACCTGCCGGGTCAACGGATGCGACTTGTAGGAAGAACAAGCCAATCATCACCAATAATACTGCACCATAACCAAGCAGTTTGGGACGCATGACCTTTGTACTCTTGCCTGAGAGGCGATGTTCTGTGGTGTAGTTGATCAGACCCTTTTCATAGCCCATGCGTTCCATGGTTTTGTCACAGGCGTCAATACATGCACCACAGTTAATGCACTCATATTGCAAGCCATCGCGAATATCGATGCCAGTTGGACAGACCTGAACACACAAATCACAGTCGATACAGTCACCGAGCCCCATTTGTTTATGATCTGCTTTACGTGAGCGAGGACCTCGCTTTTCTCCGCGTTTGGTATCGTAACCAACAATGAAGGTGTCTTTGTCGAACATGGCGGATTGGAAGCGTGCATAAGGACACATGTGAATACACATGATAGAGCGCATCCAACCTGCATTACCGTAAGTACAAATGGCGAAGAACATCACCCAGAACACTGGCCAGAAGTTAGCATTGAAAGTAAAGAAGTCGATAACCAACTGTTTCATCGGTACGAAGTAACCAACAAAGGTGAAACCTGTCGCAAGGGCTATCGCAAACCACGCGATATGTTTGAGGGTTTTGCGTATCGCCAAATTGGTGGTCAACTTATTGGAATCTTGTTTACGGCGTTTATTGGCGCTGCCTTCTAGCTTTTCTTCAAACCAGATATACATGAAGGTCCACACGGTTTGTGGGCACAGATAGCCACACCAAACCCGACCTAAAAAGGTGGTGATGAAGAATAACCCAAAAGCGGAAATCACAAACAACAGGGCGAGCAGGGTGAGATCTTGAGGGTACAGAGTGGTGCCGAAAAAGTTGAACTGCTGGTTTCCGATATCCAGCAAAATGGCTTGGCGCTCTCCGTAAGGAATCCACGGAACCAATGCAAACAGCAACAACAAAAACCAACCACCATAACGGCGTAGCTTTTGAAAGGTGCCTTTGCTCTCACGCACATAGATACGATTACTTGGGTTGAAACGGTCCCCATTCCCTTTGTGGGTTTTGGGATTAAAGGTTTTGGGAGTCACATCTTTGATATCGATCTTATCCTGACTCATGAACGCTTCCTTCTTTCGGCTCTTATAATGTGCGGCGACATTTCTATTGATGACGCTCAATGACATTGCTGTTTTGCCCAGACGGTGAATCATGACTGGGCATAATTATTTTAGTAAATACTGATGAACGGCGATTATACAATCAATAACAATTCCGTTTCTTTAACACTGTCAACGTTTAACAACAAAAGTCAGTACAGTTAACCTGATAAATGGCTGAACAGTTATAAATGGCTTTTCGAACTGGTTGATTTAGTTATAAAAAAAAGCGACTCAAATGAGTCGCTTATCAGTCTTGGGTGTTGAGCCGTTTACTTGATGATGCCGCGAGCGCGAAGGATGGCGGTTTTAAAGTCATCTTCTTGGTCTTTCTTTAGACCTGGGATCATTTCGTCTTTGCTGCTATTGCGCATTTTTAGGTGGTAGATCAACACATCATCAGTCAGATCTTCCAATTTGCCTTCATAACCCGCTTCGTTTGCCAGTTTAACGATGAACTGTAGCAGGTTCATTTCTTGATCTTTATGCCACTCTGGCTCTAGTAGCTCAAGCAGCTCTTCAATACGATGACACTTCATTTCTTTCTCCACAGAATTTATAGGTGTTATTTGCTACTAAAGGTATCAAATTGCTTGGCGAACACCAAATAGGAAAGGGCGGAGAGAAAAGAAAAAAGCGCGGTGACTGCCGCGCTTTTTAATTAAGCTGCTTTAATAACTTTGTTTGGAACACTTGGCATAATCGCTGTCTTCTCAACCAGAGTCATTGTTGGCGCAACTTGTTTTGCCTTTGGCGCAGCAGTAAAACCACTGCGACGGCGCATTGCACTACGATTAGTGTGTGCGAACCTGACTGTTGTTGGGCGCATTTAGATACCTAACTGCCAGGCATATCCATTGCCGATGTAATGGCCTGAGTCACTATGAGTTGAGCTTCAACTGCTTGAAGGGTGGCTCTTCTGGCTTTCGCCAATCCAAATAATGAATCAGGAATAATGATATGCATGCATATCGTGTATAGGTTAGCACTCCTGCCATAATTGGTCGATAGTTGAACAGTTGAATTGTATGGATTTTATCGTTTTTGAGCTTAGAACAAGGTGAAATTTGTTTTGATCCCATGATCAGCAGTAGTAGTATGAGAATTCTACGAAGGAGGTGCATATGTCATTTTTGAAGAAGACACTGGCAAGTTTTGGGATCGGTAGTGCTAAGGTCGACTCGGTCCTGAATCAAGATGTGCTATATCCCGGCCAGAGCGTGGATGTTTCTATCCATGTCTATGGTGGAGCGACAGAGCAAGCGATCGACAATATCGACCTCAAACTTTGCTGTCGTTATATCGCAGAAGCCCCAGATGATCGTGGTGCTCGTGAAGGACAGAGTATGCGAAGAGTGCCGCAGACTCATGTTTTGGCGAAGTGGAACCTCCCTTATGCATTTACCATTCACCCTGGTGAAGAGCGCACCTTTGACGTGAAGCTCGACGTACCATGGAACACGCCTGTCACTATTGGTGATGCCCAAGTCTGGCTTGAAACTGGCTTAGACGTCGCCATGGCACTAGATCCAACCGACAAAGACATTCTCACTGTTAGACCCGACCCACTTATGGATGCCATTTTGTCTGCTTTTGAATCGCAAGGTTTGCGTATTCGACAAGTGGAGTGCGAAGAAGTGAAAGGCTTTGACCTCCCATTTGTGCAAGAGTTTGAAATGGTGCCAACCGACGGCCCATATCACGGAGTATGGCGAGAATTGGAGTTTGTTGCTCACCGCGACGAGACAAACCTGAAGTTATGGTTTGAAGTTGATCGGACTCGTAGTGGTGCTTGTGGCATGTTAGCTAGCCTACTCGGCAGTGGGAAATTAAAACGTGAGTTGAGTATTCCAATCAATACTAAATTGGATGATGTTGGCTCATTAGTGCTCAACTATCTTGATCAAACTACCGCAGCGCACGAGTCCTAATTTAAGCTTACACGTGTAAGCCTAATGTGCCATACTAGAGTGAATATTCAAAACTCTAGTATAGGCGCGTTCATGTCCTCACCTCAGAAAGCACAATACAGTCAGGGCGAAGAACTGGCCAACTCCATTACGCATGGTATTGGAATGATCTTCGGCATTGTTGGCTTGGTTCTGCTTCTCATCAAGGCTTTCGATCATCAAGCGGATGCGCTGACCATTACCAGTATGGCTATCTACGGCTCGAGTATGATTGTCTTGTTTCTGGCATCCACGCTTTACCATGCGATCCCATATCCGAAAGCCAAGCGCTGGCTAAAAACGTTTGACCACTGCGCTATTTATCTACTGATTGCAGGTAGCTATACGCCATTTTTATTAGTGAGCCTACGTACGCCACTAGCAATTGGGTTGATGATTGTGATTTGGACCATTGCTCTGATCGGTATCATCATGAAAGTCGCGTTTGTCTATCGATTCAAAAAATTGTCTTTGATGACGTATTTGGTTATGGGCTGGTTATCGTTGATTGTGATTTACCAACTGGCGATAAATCTGGATATTGGTGGTTTGACGCTTTTAGCTGCGGGTGGTTTGGTGTATTCAATAGGGGTGATTTTCTACGTTGCCAAACGAATTCCTTTTAATCACGCGATTTGGCATGGCTTTGTGTTGGCGGGTTGTGTCTGTCACTTCTTTGCGATTTATTACTTTGTCGAGCCTATCTAACATAAAGATAAACTCGACAAAGTGATGTGCCATATATTAGCGAGTTTTCACTTCTAACACTTCTGCCGAGAACTGGTACTGCTGAGATTTAGGCACTGCCAGTTTAATCGCTTTACCTTGCTCGGCTTGTTGTGGGCGAAGGTAGGTATCTGCCATGCGTTTGATAGATTGCCAAACCGTGATGTTTTCTTTCGCCAATTGTTTGCCAGCCATATCGAATACCTGTACTTCCACTTCTACCTGAATCACTGATTGTGAGCTTTGGTTAGTGATAGAAGTTGGGAAAATCAGTTCACCATCTTCATAGCTCGCCGAGCCAATCAATACATCCACGCCTGAATCAGACAGCTGCATGGTTGGCTTCTTCGCGTTTACAACAACGGTGGTTCCGACTTTCTTGTTCACAACTGGAATCGTCGCTATCTCTGTTGTTGTGTCTGGTGCAGCTACTGTTGCTACGGCTGTTGTCGAGGCTACCACTGCCGCCGCTTCTACCGCTTCAACGTTTTCTAGTGTCGTTTCTGTGGCCTTTGGTGCGGTTTTATTCACGACATATTCCCACGTGAAGTCGTCGTTCAGTTTTATTTCGCGCCCATCCGCAAGCTTCACGACTTCTGCCGCGTAAACGGATGAAGTGGCTAGTAGGGTAGCCAGAGTGATCCATGTTTTCATTGTTATACCTTTTATTTTAAGTCTGCTTATCTACGCCAAAACGCCGGGAAGAACAGTACAAGAATAGTCAAAATTTCTAAGCGTCCCATTAACATACCAAAGCTTAGGAGCCATTTCGCTGTGTCTGGTAAAGGCGCAAAGTTACCTGTTGGGCCAATCACGCTACCCATGCCAGGACCTACGTTTGCTACCGCAGTAATCGAACCAGAAATACTGGTCACAGGGTCTAGGCCAAGCGCACTTAAACAGCCAGCGATGAAGATAATGGTAATAAAGAACATCAAGCCAAATGCCACCACTGAGCGAACAATATCGTCGTTCACTGGGCGTTGGTTATAACGTTGAACGAATACGCCAGATGGGTGAATCAGCTTCATGATTTGCTTGTTAAGTAACGTCATCGCGATCTGGAAACGGAAGATTTTAATCCCGCCAGAGGTCGAGCCCGAACATGCACCTGCCATCATTAAGAAGGCAAATAGTGTCGTTGGGAGGGCGCCCCATGCGGTGAAGTCTTCTAGACCAAAGCCAGTGGTCGTAACGACTGAGACGATGTTGAACATGGATACACGCAGTGCATCCAAAATGGTGTAACCATCACGAAGCACGAGCCAAGCAGAAACCACGAGACTTGAGAACAAAAACAAGTAGGCAAAACCGCGCACTTGGGCGTCTCGTATTAAGACTTCGACACTGCGCTTACGTAACGCGGCAACAAACAACAGGAATGGCAGACCACCAAGGAACATAAAGGTGGTGGCGACCCAGTGCGCACCATTAGAGAAGTGGTTCATCGAACCGTCAGACGTTGAGTAACCGCCAGTGGATAGGGTGGTGAAGGCGTGGTTGATGGCTTCAAACAGGTTCATGCCAGTCAGCAAATAACCCACAATACACAAGCCTGTCAGCATCAAATACACCAATACGATGTTCTTCGCGACGGTCTTGGCTCTTGGGCTGCTTTTATCAGACCAATCAGACGATTCGGTTTGGAACAGCTTCATACCACCAACGTTAAGCATTGGTAGGATAGCTACCGCCATTACGATAAAGCCAATACCCCCAAGCCACTGCAAGATAGATCGCCACAATAAAATGCTCGGAGCCATGTTGTCTAAGCCACTGAGCACTGTAGATCCGGTTGTCGTGATGCCAGACATGGTTTCGAAGTAAGCGTCGGTAAAGCTAATGTGGTTGATGAATACGAATGGTAATGCTGCAAAGGCACTGGCGATGGTCCACACCAAACTGGTGATGAGGAACATATCGCGAACACTGAGCTTGAATTTAGCGGTTCGACCAATCGTCAAACAGATGAATGCGGCTAGGTGGGTGATCACAACGGCTTGGGCGAAATCGAGGAATCCGCCCGTACCTGTGAAAAACGCGACCAAAGTCGGCACGTACATAAAAAGGGCCAGTTTGGATAAAACCAGCCCGATAACAAACAGTACGGGACGTAAGTTGACCATAGGAAAATCCTAGAGGAAGAATGGACTCGGCTGGAACAGCGCTTCGACGTCTGGTACGTACTTTTTGTCGACCAGGAACATCACGACGTGGTCATCTTGTTCGATGACAGTGCGGTCGTGTGCGATAAGAACTTCTTCGCCACGAACGATAGCACCAATGGTGGTTCCTGGTGGGAGTTTGATATCGCCAATCGCGCGACCTACCACCTTGGATGTGGTTTCGTCACCGTGCGCAACGGCTTCAATCGCTTCTGCCGCGCCACGACGCAGAGAAGATACGTTAACAATGTCAGCACGACGAACGTGCGTCAGTAGGGCAGAAATCGTCGCTTGCTGTGGTGAGATAGCCACGTCAATCACACCGCCTTGCACTAGGTCAACATAAGCGCCGCGCTGGATCAGCACCATCACTTTCTTTGCGCCCATGCGTTTTGCCAACATCGCAGACATGATGTTGGTTTCATCCTCGTTGGTTAACGCGATGAACACATCTACTTGGTCGATGTTTTCTTCTGTTAGCAGTTCTTGGTCTGCCGCATCACCACAGAAGACGATGGTGTTTTCAAGCTGCTCAGACAGTTTTTCTGCACGCTGGTAGTTACGCTCAATCAGCTTGACGCTGTAGGTTTGCTCAAGGCGTTTGGCTAAGCTCGCACCGATGTTACCACCACCAACAATCATGATGCGACGATAGGGCTTCTCGAGGCGCTGAAGCTCACTCATTACTGAGCGGATATGGTTACTTGCCGCAACGAAGAACACTTCATCATCAGCTTCAATGATGGTGGTGCCTTGCGGACGAATTGGACGACCTTGACGGAAAATCGCAGCAACACGAGTATCGATGTGTGGCATGTGTTCACGCAGGGCAGACAGAGCATTACCTACTAAAGGGCCACCGTAGTAGGCTTTTACCGCTACTAGGCTGACTTTCTGCTCGGCAAAGCTTACCACTTGCAACGCGCCTGGGTATTGGATGAGGCGTTCGATGTAGCTGGTTACCAACTCTTCTGGTGCGATAAGGTGATCGACAGGAATAGCACCAGATTTAAATAGGGCTTCTTTTTCTGCCAGATATTCTGGAGAGCGAATACGTGCAACACGGTTTGGGGTATTGTACAGAGTGAAGGCAACCTGACACGCGGCCATATTGGTCTCATCGGTATTGGTTACCGCAACGAGCATGTCAGCGTCTTGTGCGCCCGCTTCGTGCAGCACATCTGGGTGGCTCGCGTGACCATTAACAACACGAAGATCGTACTTGTCTTGTAACTCTCGCAGTCGGTCGCCATTTTTGTCGACGATGGTGATGTCGTTATTCTCACCTACGAGGTTTTCTGCCAATGTGCCGCCAACCTGACCAGCACCAAGAATAATGATTTTCATACTCTTTACTCGTTATCTGAAAAAGGCGATTGAATTCGCTTCAATCGCCCTATTTAGCATGCTGTTACGCGTGTTTTTTCGTTAGCACTGCGTAGTAGAAACCATCCATATCTTCTTCACCTGGTAGAATCTGACGACCAGGTTGTTCGGGATCAGAGTCCACTAGTTGTGCGTTCGCAGTTCGTGCTAAGAACGCTTTTACTTGCTCCACGTTTTCTTGTGGTGTGATTGAGCAAGTCGCGTAAACCATGGTGCCGCCCGGTTTCAGTTGCGTCCACATGGCATCAAAAATTTCGCTCTGTAGTTCCGCAAGTGCAGCAATATCATCAGCACGACGTAGCCATTTGATGTCTGGGTGACGACGAATTACGCCCGTTGCAGAACATGGTGCGTCCAGCAAAATGCGATCAAATTGTTCGCCTTGCCACCATTCTTGAGGATTACGCGCATCGCCGCAAACCACTTTTGCCTGAAGGTTGAGACGCTTCAGGTTTTCGTGCACACGTTTAAGACGTGTGTCGTCGCAGTCAATGGCAACCACTTCGCTGCCAGACGTACGTTCAAGAATGTGCGCCGTCTTACCGCCCGGTGCTGCACAGCAGTCTAGGATCAGCTCGCCATCTTTTGGTTCAAGATAGTTAATCGACAACTGTGCTGCCGCATCTTGCACCGATACCCAACCTTTTTCAAAGCCCGGCAGTTTCATCACATCGCATGGCGCCGCCAATTTTAGGGCGTCCATTGCTTGTGTGTGTGGCGTGCTATCAATGTTTTCATTTTTGAGTAGCGTTAGGTATTCATCACGAGTGTGGTGCTGGTGGTTTACACGCAGCCACATTGGCGCTTTTTGGTTGTTGGCTTCAACAATGCTTTCCCACTGCTCTGGGTAAGCTTCTTGCAGCAGTTTAAGTAACCAGCTTGGGTGGCCGTACTTGCCCGCATTGTTGCTGACTGCCATTTGGTCTAGTTCTTCTTGGTTGCGCTGGTAGTTACGCAATACCGCGTTGATAAGACCGCGTAGACGAGGACCTTTCAGCTCTTTGGTACCTTCAACCGTTTCACCAACTGCAGCGTGCGCAGGAATACGCATGAAGCTTAGCTGATAAATGCCTACCAAAATCAGGTGATGGAAAACGCGTTGTTTGCCTTTTAGCGGCTTATCCATCAACTGGTTTGCAATCATTTCTAGGCGAGGGAGGTAACGTAGAGCGCCGTAACAGATCTCTTGTAGAAGAGCGTGGTCACGTGGTCGTACGTTTTGTTGAGCCGCTGGAAGAGCGCTTGAAAGTGAGTGGCCCTTGTCGACGACAAGATACAAGACGTTGGCAGCCGCAGCGCGAACATTCATGATGAGTACCTTAAAGTAAAGGAGGGCATCTCTGCCCTCTAAAAGTTCGTATTATTGGTCTTTGACACTATTGTCTGGCTTTTTAAACCAGTTGGGTGCCAACTTCAAACCAAGATGCACGTGAGTTCAGAATATCTTGAACTGACATGGCTTTTTTACCCGGAACTTGCAGTTGTTCCAGTACCAGTGTGCCATTGCCTGTCGCAACATAAATACCAGTTTTATCTGCTTGCACAATAGTGCCCGCTGGCTTGTCACTGGTTTGTTCCGCCACACGGCTTTGCCATACTTTGATGCTGTTTTCAGCCGCTTCAAAGTGGCTCATTGGCCATGGGTTGAATGCGCGAACGCAACGCTCAATGTGTGCCGCGTCGTCATTCCAATTAATGCGCGCTTCTTCTTTGCTCAGCTTCTTCGCGTAGTTTGCAAGCTCGTCATCTTGCTTCACTGGCTCAGCATTACCTGTTGCGATGTCTGCTAGGCAGTCAATCAGAGCATCAGGGCCTAAGCCTGCAAGTTTTTCGTACATAGATGCGCTGGTGTCACTTGCTTCAATCGGCAATGTTGCGATTTTAAGCATGTCGCCCGTATCCAAACCAATGTCCATCTGCATGATAGTCACGCCAGTTTCGGCATCACCAGCCCAAATTGAACGTTGGATAGGAGCAGCGCCGCGCCAGCGAGGAAGAATCGAACCGTGTACGTTGATACAACCTAGTTTAGGTGTGTCTAGCACAACTTGTGGAAGCAATAGGCCATAAGCTACTACTACCATGATATCGGCGTTTAGATCGGCAAGCTCTTGCTTGGCTTCGTCTGATTTGAAGTTTTCTGGCTGATAAACTGGAATGTCGTGCTCTAGCGCGATGGTTTTTACTGGGCTGGCAGTAAGCTTTTTACCGCGACCAGCAGGGCGGTCTGGCTGAGTGTAAACCGCAATTACTTCGTGCTCCGAAGACAACAACGCCGCCAAGTGACGGGCGGCGAAATCCGGAGTACCTGCAAAGACAATACGTAAAGACTGACTCAAGGTAGACTTCCTTCTAATTAAATTGTATCGAGATCAAGCGTTTTGCTGTTTCTCGTTAAAGCGTTTGATTTTCGCTAGCTTGTCTTGAATACGCTTGCGCTTTAGTGGCGATAGGTAATCAACGAACAGTTTGCCCATTAGATGGTCTAGTTCGTGCTGAACACAGATTGCTAGCAGATCGTCAGCGTCGAAAGTGTATTCTTTGCCATCGCGATCTAGGGCTTTAACGGTAACTTCAGCAGCGCGAGCTACAAGTGCTCGAGCACCAGGTACCGACAGACAGCCTTCTTCAATGCCATCTTCGCCACGCTTTTCCAGAATCTCAGGGTTGATAAGCACCATTGGCTCATCGCGAGTCTCTGAAATATCAATTACTACGATACGTTTATGGATATCAACCTGCGTTGCCGCAAGGCCAATACCTTCTTCGTCGTACATGGTTTCAATCATGTCATCGACGATTTTTTGAATCTCAGGTGTCACCTCTTCTACAGGTTTTGCAACGGTACGCAGGCGATCATCTGGGAATGTTAATACTTGTAATACAGACATATTCACTCGAAATATTGAACTGTGCCGTAACAGCACAAACCTTGTTGGCTCAATTCTAGACATTTTATGACCTAAATGACAGCATCCTGATACCAATTTCCATTCCGGTAACTGCCTAACAGACCAAGGACGAGGGTCATGAATCGAATTTTCCGCAACGTTTCTCGCATTACGTTGCCGTTACTTTTCTCTTTCAGTGCCGTAGCAAACACGGACTCCCAACCACTTACCGTTAAAGACGATGCACCCCAAACTTACGTTGTGGTGAAAGGTGATACGCTGTGGGATATTTCTGCTTTGTATTTGGATAGCCCTTGGTTGTGGCCTCGTTTGTGGCAGGTAAACCCAGAAATAGACAACCCACATCTGATTTATCCCGGTGATAAGCTCTCTTTGGTTTGGATTAATGGCCAACCGGTATTGAGTTTAAAGCCGGTTAAAAAGCTTAGCCCTCAAGCGCGTATCACGGAAAGAAAAGCGGTACCGACGGTTGCGGAAGGGTTGGTGATGCCTTATCTGAAATCCGATCGCTTAGTGGATGATGAAACATTAGAAAATGCAGCCAAAGTGATGGGCAGCAGTAAAGGCAACAAATTCCTTACTGCGGAAGACACGCTGTATATTAGTGGTGAGCAAACTTCGGCAGGATGGGCTATCTATCGACCTGTAGAAACCTTTTCGCGAGATGATGTATCAAAGCAAATCACGGCATTACGTTTGATTGCTAAAGGTGAGTTGATCGAGGCGTCGAGTGAATTTTCTGGTCTGAAGATCACCACGCAATTGCAAGAGATTGTCCGTAACGACATTGCTTTGCCAGTTCAAGTTCTTGATAACGGTGATTTCTCTGCAACATTCTATCCGTTGCCATCACCACAAGGCTCTTCTGCGAAATTATTGGGGAATATTGAAGGTATCCGTTATAGCTCGACCAACCAAGTTGTGGTGATAGATAAAGGCACATCGGATGCGCTTCGCCAAGGCAGTGTGTTTGATTTGAAAGAAGACGCACACCCAGTATTCAAAGACGGTGATGACTTTGCCAAAGATAATGGTTTGCTCGATACGAAAATTACCTTACCACAGAGCAAAGTTGGGGAGTTGTTAGTGATTCGCCCGTATGAGTATTTCAGTCTTGCTCTGATCACCAATAGCACGAAGCCAATCAACAAAGAGGTATCTGTGGTTTCTCCTCTGGTAGAGGAATCGACTACCAATGCAACCACACAATGATACCGACCTCGCTGCCTGGTTAAAGCTCAGCTGCTTACCAGGCATTGGCGGGGTTAAGATGAATAAGCTGCTGACCAAAGACACGCCGAATAACATTGTCCAGTACTCGACTGAACAGCTTCTCCGCCTTGGGCTGACGATGAAACAGTTACAAGCATGGGCTGAGGTCGATAAAGAAGTCGATGCTTGTTTAACTTGGTTAGAATCCTCTTCCCATCATTCTATTCTCACCTTGGCGAATCCACTTTATCCTCCACTTCTAAAACAAACGGTCGCGCCACCTCCTTTATTATTTGTAAAGGGAGATGCGAGCTGTTTGTCTCAACCGCAAATCGCCATGGTTGGTAGTCGTAATGCTAGTGTGGATGGGTTGCAACATGCTCGTAGCTTTGCTTCAGAACTCGTACAACATGATCTGATCGTGACCAGTGGCTTGGCTTTGGGTATTGATGGTCATGCTCATGATGGTGCGCTTATGGCGGGCGGTAAAACTATCGCTGTCTTAGGTTCTGGGTTGGAGCAAGTGTACCCCGCCAGGCATCGTGGTTTAGCGCAGCGTGTCATGGAGAATGGCACTCTCGTTTCGGAGTTTCGTCCAAAAGCGAAACCTCGTGCGGAAAACTTCCCACGTCGCAATCGAATTATTAGTGGTTTGTCGTTGGGTGTATTGGTGGTGGAAGCGGCGGAAAAAAGTGGCTCCTTGATTACTGCTCGTTATGCTCTGGAACAAGGTCGTGAAGTATTTGCGCTTCCTGCCTCTATTCATTCGCCCAATGCGAGTGGCGGTAATCAATTGATTCGTAACGGTGCTTGTCTCGTACAAACTACTCAAGACGTGTTAAATGAAATACAGTCACTGCTTGATTGGTCTATTAATCAAAGCTTAGATTTATTTTCTGCGCCAATTGATGAAGAAGAATTGCCATTTCCTCAGCTGTTAGCTAACGTAGGAAATGAGGCTACACCAGTTGATATTCTTGCAAACAGGACCAATATACCTGTCCAAGAAGTCATGATGCAGCTCTTAGAGCTTGAGCTTTCAGGGCGTGTTGTTGCAGTATCCGGTGGCTATATTCGAAAGGGGAGGGGCTAGCTATGATGATGGATATACTTATGTATCTATTTGAAACCTACATCCATAGCGATGCAGATTTACAGGTCGATCAAGACGAGTTGGAAGATGAGTTGCTTCGTGCAGGTTTCCAACAAAAAGACATCTACAAAGCCCTTGTCTGGTTAGAAGAGCTGGCGGCGTTGCAACAAAGTGACGCACATTCTGCTATCTCGACTTGCATTGCAGCGGCATCGACCCGTATTTATACATCGTCTGAGATGCAGCGTTTGGATCTTGAATGTCGTGGTTTTCTATTGTTTCTAGAGCAAATCAATGTTCTGACTACGGAAACTCGCGAAATGGTTATTGATCGGGTGATGGGGTTAGAAACTCATGAATTTGAGCTTGAAGACCTGAAATGGATCATTCTTATGGTGCTGTTTAATGTGCCGGGCAACGAAAACGCCTACACGCTGATGGAAGAGCTGCTATACACCAAGGAACAAGGTATTCTTCATTAATATCTTCTGCTTGAGCGATGAGTATGAGTAGTAAAATCGATCACAACCTTTTCTCGGCACATGAGCATGCGCTTGAGCGCGAACCTTGTCCTAAATGTGGTGGGGAAGTCTCTCTTAAACACGGTAAGCATGGCCCGTTTTTAGGTTGTAGCCATTATCCAAGTTGCGATTATATCAAGCCGCTACACAGCAATGATGGCCACATCGTAAAAGAGTTGGGCGTGCCTTGCCCAGATTGCGGTAATGAGCTGGTATTGCGGCAAGGGCGTTATGGTATGTTTGTTGGCTGCAGCCATTACCCAGAATGTCATCATATTGAGTCGATTAACCAACCTGAGCCAGAGCAGCAAGTGAAAGAGCAACATGCTTGCCCTGAATGTGGTAAAGGACATTTGGTTGAGCGTAAGACCCGATTTGGTAAAACATTTTACGCGTGTGATAACTATCCGAAGTGCAAGTTTGCGGTGAACTTGCCGCCTGTAAGAGGCCGCTGCGAGGAATGTGGATTTACCTTGTTGGTAGAAAAGAAACTGGCCAGCGGGGTTAAACTGCAATGCGCAAGTCGTAAGTGCCAGCATACTCAATCACAATAGCCTTCAGCTCTAATTAAAAAAGGGCCGCACGATGCGACCCTTTTGCTATTTATTCAGAAATATTTCTACGCTTGCCACTGCTTAGCGAATTCATGCACTGCAGGGAAGGCTTCTTCATCGAGAACATCTGCCAATGCACACAGTTTACGATTCAGCTCGCCAGTATAATCGCCGCACACGTTGATGTGACCCATCTTGCGACCCGCACGTTTTTCTTTGCCGTACCAATGAATGTGGCAACCGTCCATTGCTAGCAATGTTTCTGGCACTGTGTCTTCACCAAGAATATTAATCATCGAGGTTTCACGAACCAACTTCGTGCTGCCTAACGGCATACCGCATACTGCGCGTAGGTGGTTCTCAAACTGACAGGTTTCAGCACCCTGTTGAGTCCAGTGGCCAGAGTTGTGTACGCGTGGTGCGATTTCATTAACCAGCAACGTGCCGTCAACGTCAAAGAACTCCAGCGCTAACATGCCAATGTAATTCAAGTTGTGTGCAACGGCCGTGAACATCTGTTTCGCTTGCTCTTGCAACTCTGGTGCATCTATCGCAGTAGAAAGGCTCAATACACCATTGGTGTGGACGTTCTCTGCCAGAGGGTACACTTCAACGCTGCCATCTTTACCACGGGCACCAACCAGTGATACTTCGCGGTTGAAAGGGACAAATTCCTCGGCAACAATCGCTTGAGTTGGTGTTGCGGCAATGCACTCTGCCATCTCTGTCCAAATATCTTCGACTTGAGAAGTCTCTTTTAAGCGCCACTGGCCTTTACCATCGTAACCACCCAACGCACTTTTCAGAACCATTGGCATACCAACATGTTCAATTGCGCGGTCAAAGTCTTCACGATTTTCGATTACGTAGTATTTCGCGTTACGTACGTTTGCATCATCAAGCAATGCTTTCTCAATACGGCGATCACCACCCGCTTTGATGGCTTGCTTACTTGGTAGGAACTTACCACTGGCTTCACACACATCAAGCACGTCATGTGGGATATGCTCGAACTCAGCAGTAATGACGTCCACTTGTTCAATCGCATTCTCTAAGCCGTTACCTAGTACATGCTGAGTCAGTGGATGAACGATGTTACCACTGCCCACATCGTAAGCTGAGATTTGAATATTCAGTGGCGCACCAGCCAGAGACATCATACGAGCCAATTGGCCCGCACCAAGAACCAGTACATGCATCTGATTAATCCTCAGCAGGGTTTGGGTTCGCCAAAACGGTTTCCGTTTGTTCGTTACGGAACGCTTCGACTTTTGCCATGATCGCCTCATCATGTGTACCAAGGATTTGAGTAGCCAGAATGCCTGCGTTTGCTGCGCCTGCTTCACCAATCGCCAATGTGCCAACCGCAATGCCTTTTGGCATCTGTACGATAGAAAGCAACGAATCCATGCCTTTTAGTGCACGAGACTGAACTGGAACGCCAAGTACAGGTACGCTGGTAAACGCCGCCGCCATGCCTGGTAGGTGAGCTGCACCCCCCGCACCTGCGATGATGACCTTAATGCCACGTTCTTTCGCACTGCTTGCGTAATCAGCCAATAATTGAGGAGTACGGTGAGCTGACACCACCTTTGTTTCGTAAGACACGCCAAATTGATCCAGCATGTCCGCTGCTAGTTTCATGGTTGGCCAATCTGATTTAGAACCCATGATGATACCGACTTTCATCTCAAACTCCTTCAAGCTGCAAAATTAGGTGAGCTGATAAATTTGTGCGCATTATACGGGGATTTTTACCTCAAGCAAACGTTTGCGTGTATTTGTAAATGCTATTGATACATTTTATAAACAAATTGATTTAGTCTCTGAGAATGAATATTTGTACACTTAGTGCAAACACAACAGATAAGACTATCAGGAAGTAATTGGTGGATAACTTTGAACAGGTGCTTGAAGCACTACAAAAAGGCGAAGTGATTGCCTATCCAACAGAAGGCGTATTTGGTGTCGGCTGTGATCCAGATAACCCAAAAGCGATTCAAAAGTTGCTAGAGCTAAAGCTGCGCCCAGTAGAGAAAGGTTTAATCCTAATTGCTGCGAGTTATGAGCAGCTTTTGCCTTATGTTGATGAATCTCAGTTGACTCAAGAGCAGTTAGATAAAGTCCATGCGACGTGGCCAGGGCCATACACTTGGATCATGCCTGCGAGTGACAAAGTTTCTCACTGGGTATCGGGTCAATTTGATTCGATTGCAGTTCGTGTGACTGATCATCCTTTAGTACAAAAGATGTGTAATGCATTCGGAAAGCCGCTAACCTCTACCAGCGCGAATCTTACAGGTCTGCCTCCTTGCATGACGACGAAAGAAGTCGAAGAACAGTTAGGTGACCGACTTGTGGCGATCTTACGTGGTGAAACCAGTGGTCGTGACAAGCCTAGTGAAATCCGTGATGCTAAAACCTCGCAAATATTAAGACAGGGCTAACCCTGCTAGTCAGCAATCAATAGGTACTACACGTATGTCAGCAATCGATAAGCACGCCGTAAAGCAGTTCTTGATGTCACTTCAGGATTCCATTTGTCAGCAACTAGAACAAGAAGATGGAAAGGCCGTCTTTGTCGAAGATGCATGGCAACGTGAAAAAGGAGAGCGTCTTGGTGGCGGTGGCCGCACTCGCGTATTGCGTGATGGCCATATCTTCGAGCAAGGAGGAGTGAACTTCTCTCATGTAGAAGGTAATGAAATGCCAGCATCAGCGACAGCACATCGTCCGGAGTTAGCGGGTCGCCGTTTTGAAGCGATGGGTGTTTCTTTGGTTATCCACCCTAAGAACCCTTATGTACCGACTTCACATGCCAATGTCCGCTTCTTTATTGCAGAGAAAGACGGTGAAGACCCAATTTGGTGGTTTGGTGGTGGTTTTGACCTCACGCCTTTCTACCCATTTGAAGAAGATTGCCAATTATGGCACGACACAGCAAAACAGCTTTGTGCACCATTTGGTGACGACGTTTACGCAGAGCACAAAGCATGGTGTGACAAATACTTCTTCCTACCACATCGTAATGAAACTCGTGGTGTTGGTGGTTTGTTCTTTGATGACCTAAACCAGTGGGAATTCGACAAGTGCTTTGACTACATCAAAGCGGTTGGTGAGGGATACTGTCAAGCTTACCTACCGATAGTTGCTCGTCGTAAAGACATTGAATTCGGTGAGCGTGAGCGCGAGTTCCAACTGTACCGACGTGGCCGTTACGTAGAGTTCAACCTAGTGTATGACCGTGGCACTCTGTTTGGTTTGCAAAGTGGTGGTCGTACCGAGTCGATTCTTATGTCAATGCCACCACTTGTGCGTTGGGAATACAGCTATGAGCCGCAAGCTGGTTCACCAGAGGCTGAGCTTTACGAGCAATACCTAACGCCCCGAGAGTGGTAGGCGCTGAATCTCCTTTTCTATATAGATAGATAGTGATAGGGTCATCTGTAATCAGGTGGCCCTGTTTTTTTCTATATAAGTAAGGAATAAAGGTAAGGAAATGACTCAGCAAATTGATCGCTATGCCGTGTTTGGTAACCCTATCGGACACAGTAAGTCGCCATTCATTCACACCTTGTTTGCCCGTCAAACCAATCAGTCTTTGGTGTACACCGCAGAAAGTGCACCTGTTGATGGCTTTATTGACGCAGCTACGGTGTTTTTTGCTGAAGGTGGCAAGGGATGCAACATTACCATGCCATTTAAAGAAGACGCTTATCAATTTGCTAGTCGCCTCACAGAGCGCGCTCAGCTAGCGGGTGCGGTCAATACACTAAAGAAGCTTGATGATGGAGAAATCATTGGTGATAACACCGATGGTGCGGGTCTAGTACAAGACTTACTTCAGTATCAAGTCATGTTGGAAGGTGCACGAATCCTGATCATCGGTGCTGGTGGTGCTGCTCGTGGTGTGATTAAACCACTCCTTGAGCAAAACCCTATCTCTTTAACTATAACCAACCGTACCTTTAGCAAAGCTCAGGAGCTTGCAGAGTTGTTTGTCTCTCATGGCCCGATCACAACCAAAGAGATGGGGAGCATTGATGAAGAATATGATGTCATCATCAACTCCACTTCCGCTTCTCTTAGTGGTGAGTTGCCTGCTATTTCTTCTTCTATCTTTGGTAGCAATAGTACTAGCTACGATATGATTTATGGCAAAGGAGTGACGAGCTTTAATTTATGGGCAAAAGAAAACGGTGCTGCCTATGCGTATGACGGTCTTGGAATGTTGGTAGGGCAGGCAGCGGAAAGCTTTATGTTATGGCGAGGTCTACGCCCTGGCTCAAAACAAATTCTTAGAGAGCTAAGAAAGAATCTTGAAGGTCAGTAATCAATGAATCAATCCATTCTGTTCCCTGACATGCAGTCTTGGGATGAAGCATCACAATCGGTAAATTTTGCTGCGCAGCAATCAGGTGCGCTGATTGAGTGTTATGTCACTAAACAAAAGTTAGCAAAACTCAGTGGTTCACTGATTGAAACTGAGCAAGCGGCAATCAAAGTATTTACTGATTACCGCTTTGATCTTGAAGAAATCGCCGAAGAGTTAATAGAAGAGGAAGCCTTCAGTGAAGAAGGCCATATCATCATCGATTAGCGGGCTATTCCTAACTACTCATTGATGTCTTCCACATTCGTTAATGTAGTCGTTTTTGTTCTGCACATAGTTATTGGCAGACTTTTGCAAGAAAGCTCGTTCTTTCTCTGATAGAGGGCGAGCTTGTTTTACCGGACTGCCCACATATAAGTAACCACTTTCTAATACTTTCCCCGGTGGGACTAAACTTCCAGCGCCTATCATTACGTCTGATTCGACAACAACGTTATCTAAAACGATTGCTCCCATACCAACCAATACACGATCGTGGATTTCGCAGCCGTGTAACATGACTTTATGACCAATAGTGACATCATTACCAATGATTAGCGGATAGCCGTTGGGATTCTCAGCATTTTTATGGGTTACATGCAGTACGCTACCATCTTGAATATTGGTTCGAGCACCAATATGAATATGGTTCACATCACCACGAGCTGCAACTAGTGGCCAGACACTCGAATCGTCGCCAATACGAATATCACCGACTAAAACAGAGGTTGAATCTATGTATACACGTTTACCTAGCTGTGGGCGTATGCCTTTATAACTTCTGATTGAACTCATCTTTACTCCTTATAAAGCGCCAATAACAGTGATATCTGGTGAGAAGAGTAGCAAAAACTCGGCTTTTAGAATAAAAAACATTCAAACGATAAAAAAATCAAAAAAAAGGTGAAAAAGGGCTTGCCAATGTGATCGCAATCTCTATAATGCCACCTCGCTGACACGGCAACGCTTCGAAAGAAACG
>NZ_BAOG01000106.1 GCF_000400365.1 Vibrio jasicida CAIM 1864 = LMG 25398
CTTTATAAGATAAGAGACCTGCCACTATTGGCGGGTCTTTTTCGTTTTTGCTGACCTCGTAGGCATAAAGATAAAATAATCATGAATAAATATGTAAAAATATTGAATTTCTACTTTATTTTTATCTGTGATTATCGTAACGTTGAGGCATAAGAAAAAGTGAGCAAATGACCACCGATTTGGTCAACACTTAATGAAGAATACGTTAGCGTAAGCAATAGTCATCAGGAGAAACGCAATGGCATTATGGGGCGGAAGATTTACCCAAGCGGCAGACACCAGATTTAAGGACTTCAACGATTCATTGCGTTTCGATTACCGATTGGCTGAGCAAGATATTGTTGGTTCAATTGCGTGGTCAAAAGCCTTGCTTTCTGTTGACGTATTATCAGCAGAAGAACAACAAAAGCTTGAGCTGGCACTGAATGAGCTCAAGCTTGAAGTCATGGAAGACCCTCAGCAAATCCTACGTTCGGATGCGGAAGATATCCACTCTTGGGTAGAGCAGCAACTGATCAACAAGGTCGGCGACCTAGGTAAAAAACTACACACGGGACGTTCACGTAACGACCAAGTGGCAACCGACCTTAAACTTTGGTGTCGTCAGCAAGGCCAACAGCTGTTGATTGCTTTAGATCGTCTGCAAACACAAATGGTAGGCGTAGCTAAGCAACATCAAGGTACGGTGCTTCCGGGCTACACGCATTTGCAACGTGCTCAGCCTGTTACGTTTGCTCACTGGTGTTTGGCTTATGTTGAAATGTTTGAACGTGACTACTCGCGTCTGAGTGACGCACTTAAGCGTTTGGACACGTGTCCACTTGGTTCTGGAGCGCTTGCGGGCACCGCTTACCCAATCGATCGTGAAGAGTTAGCTCACAATCTCGGTTTCCATCGCGCAACGCGTAACTCATTGGATTCAGTTTCCGATCGTGACCATGTGATGGAATTGATGTCTGTGGCGTCTATCTCGATGTTGCACCTTTCGCGTTTGGCAGAAGATATGATCTTCTACAACTCGGGTGAATCTAACTTTATTGAATTAGCCGATACGGTGACGTCAGGTTCTTCTCTGATGCCACAGAAGAAAAACCCAGATGCACTCGAGCTTATTCGTGGTAAGACGGGGCGTGTGTACGGCGCACTTGCTGGCATGATGATGACAGTGAAAGCGCTGCCACTGGCTTACAACAAAGACATGCAGGAAGATAAAGAAGGTCTGTTCGATGCGCTCGATACATGGAACGATTGCATGGAAATGGCGGCACTTTGTTTTGATGGCATCAAAGTCAATGGTGAGCGTACGCTAGAAGCGGCGAAACAAGGTTACGCAAACTCTACCGAATTGGCAGATTATCTAGTGGCGAAAGGCATCCCATTCCGTGAAGCGCACCATATTGTCGGTGTCGCTGTGGTCGGTGCTATTGCCAAAGGCTGTGCACTAGAAGAGCTGTCGATTGATGAGCTGAAAGCCTTCTCTGAAGTGATTGAAGCGGATGTGTATGACATCTTAACCATCGACTCGTGTCTTGAGAAGCGTTGTGCACTTGGTGGTGTCGCGCCTCAGCAAGTTGCTTTCGCCGTCGATCAAGCAGACAAGCGCCTTTCTCAACGTGATACATCAGCAGTGAAAGTTCGACCTGCTCGTCTAACCGATATTGAAACCGTAGAAGGTATGGTTGCTTATTGGGCGAATATGGGGGAAAACCTACCGCGCTCACGCAATGAGTTGGTACGTGATATTGGCTCCTTCGCGGTTGCCGAGCATCACGGAGAGGTTACTGGTTGTGCATCTTTGTATGTCTATGACTCAGGGTTAGCAGAAATTCGTTCTCTAGGCATTGAAGCTGGTTGGCAAGGCCAAGGGCAGGGTAGTGCGATTGTGAACTATCTGGTTGAGAAAGCACGCCAAATGGCTATCAAGAAAGTCTTTGTGCTGACACGTACGCCTGAATTCTTTATGAAGCAGAGCTTCTTGCCAACCTCGAAGTCGTTGCTACCAGAAAAAGTACTGAAAGATTGCGATCAGTGTCCGCGTCAGCATGCGTGTGATGAAGTTGCACTAGAGATCAACTTGTTCGAACAATTGATCCAGAAAAGTAACGTAGCCTAGGTTGATGATTCTATTAGTATTTAAGAAAATACTAAAAAAATTGGAAAAAAACTTGGAACCTTTGAGAGGAAGCCCGGTCTATTAAAGTACCACTGCTTTTTCTTAGAAGAATCTAAGAGAGCCCCAAGACCGGTATTGGTTTTGGGGCTTTTTTCTATCTGTCATCTGGGTGATGAGCATCCTTACTTTCTTTTCCACGACGGCGCTGCCACGGCAAAACCACGAAGCGCATCCATAGGTGCAAAAACAGTAAGCCGTTAAATGCAAATCCGGCAAAGATCAGCGCGATCGATTCAATACTTTGTGGATCATCTTTAAACGCAAACCACCACACGATCCAACATAAAACAGAAAGTACCGTCAGTTGATCCATGCATCGTTGGCAACGTCCGATCTTTTTCCAAAACCAGTGCTCTTGGCAACTTCGACAAGCCATAGTTCTATCCACACTATCTATTTGTCCCTGATTATAACGGCTAACTCATGTTTGAGTTTCTCTTTGTCTGGTTTCTATGTCGTGTCTATCGAACCAAAAATGGAAAATTAACTTGGTTAAAAATGTGTAGCACGTAATTGGTGTATGGTGCGCTGTCAGCCTGACAATAGGAAAAATTATAATGTCGACAGAACTTAAAGTAGCACTAGGCCTTGCTGGTGGTTTCTTCACAATTGGTTTTACTGCCATTGTGCTTGTTAGCCGTTACGCAATGATGACTGCATAAACAACCACTTTGCTCAGTTTGAACTGATAGAGTTGGAATGAGAAAGCCTCGTCTATGACGAGGCTTTTGTTTGTCTGGGAGAGGTAAAGAGAGTGAGCGTTAGCAACCAGGTCCACAATCAAGACAATGTTTGATCATCTCAGGACCTAAGTGGAGCTTCGCATTCAAATCTCGTAGCGCAGTGCGAACGCCTTCTTCAATCACAGGGTGGTAAAATGGCATATCAAGCATTTCAGATACTGTCATTTTATTTTGGTGTGCCCAAGCAAGCAGGTGGGCTAGGTGTTCGGCGTTTGGTCCCATCATTTCTGCGCCCAAGAAGCGACCAGTACCTTGTTCCCCATAGACATGCAGAATGCCTTTATTTCGAAGCATAACGCGTGAGCGACCTTGATTTTCAAACGATACTTGACCGGTAGCGAAACAGCCACATGTGCCAAAACGCGTTTCTAGTTGCTTGAAGGTTTCTCCTACCATAGCAATTTGTGGATCAGAGAACACTGCTGAGATTGACGAGCGGCGCAGGCCTGCACGAATATCAGGGAAACGACCTGCGTTGTCGCCAGCAATACGCCCCTGATCTGCCGCTTCGTGTAATAATGGAATTTGATTGCTTGCATCACCCGCGATAAAGATGCTCTCTACCGAGGTTTGCAGAGTGTAATGATCCGCCGTTGGTACGCCGCGCTCATCCAGTGCCACATTGGTGTTTTCAATCGCTAGCTTGTCGACATTCGGGCGACGACCAGTTGCTGCCAATACGTAATCAACAATAAAGGTTTCTAGTTCACCATCGTGGTTGATGAATTGGATTTCGACCTTATCTTCACCGTCATTTTCTGGTGAAGTAATACGTTTCATGCTTTCGATTTTTACATCGGCATCAAGGTAGAACTCTTCTTTGAAGGCTTTATCGGCATACGCCATCACTTCAGGGTCGGTCAATGGTCCTACTTGACCACCAAGACCAAATAGCTTCACATTTACACCTAAGCGATGCAACGCTTGACCCAATTCAAGACCAATCACACCCGGACCAAATACGGCAACAGATTCTGGCAAGTCATCCCAATCGAACACATCATCGTTAATCACTAAGCGGTCGCCGAGTTCATTCCATACGGCAGGGTAAGCAGGACGCGAACCGGTTGCGATCACAATACGCTTAGCTGTGATTTGAGTGTGATCATCAACGATTAACGTGTTGTCGTTGGTAAACTTAGCATAACCCGACACTTTATCTTCAGCAGGAATCTCATCGACGCCTTCCAACACAAAGTCTACAAAGCGGTCACGTTCTCGCTTTACTCGGTCCATGACTTCACGACCATTAATGTAAATGTCGCCTTGTGGATGTACACCAAAGCCCGGTGCTTTCTCGATTTGGTGTACGCTTTCAGCGGCGGCGATCAAAAGTTTCGACGGCATGCATCCGACACGAGCACATGTTGTGCCGTAAGGGCCACCTTCAATCATCACAACACTGTCTGTGTGTGCTTTCGCTGCGCGGTAGGCGCCAAGACCTGCTGTACCACCACCAATAATTGCTACGTCGACATTTAACTGTTTCATAATGGATTCTCGTTTTTCCCAAACGTAGTTGAAGTGACTAAGTCGGGATGAGTGAATTTGAGTTCATTAATCTTGATAACTGGTCGAACGGTGAAGACGACCAGTTATCAAGACTAAGCATAGGAAGTGATTGAGAGGGATGGTCTCCCGGGCGAGGGATGCTCCGGGAGACCTAGGGCTGAGTTCTAGACAGCGAGATTGCCAACCCAAGCCCATTAGGCAAATTATTAACCTAGGTACGTTTCTAGCTCTTCGCTACCGCCGATGTGTTTACCACCGATGAACACTTGAGGTACCGTTGTGCGACCAGAGATTGCACGTAGACTTACTGTTGTTGCGTCTTTACCCAGAATCACTTCTTCATATTGAAGACCGTGGTCAATCAAGTTTTGTTTCGCCTTCATACAGAAAGGGCAACCTGGTTTAGTGAATACGGTGATTGATTCTTGAGTTTTGTACTCAGGAGCGATGTAATTCATCATCGTATCTGCATCAGATACTTTGAACGGGTCGCCTGGCTCGTTTGGTTCGATGAACATTTTTTCTACTACGCCGTTTTTCACTAGCATGCTGTAACGCCATGAACGCTTACCAAAACCAATGTCGTTTTTATCTACAAGCATACCCATACCGTCTGTAAACTCACCGTTACCATCTGGGATGAAAGTGATGTTTTCAGCTTCTTGGTCGGCTTTCCATGCGTTCATTACGAATGTATCGTTTACGGAAACACATAGAATCTCATCCACGCCATGTTCTTTAAATACAGAGAACAGTTCGTTGTAACGTGGTAGGTGGCTTGATGAGCACGTCGGAGTAAAAGCACCAGGCAAGCTAAATACGATAACCGTTTTGTCTTTGAACAAGTCTTCCGTGGTTACATTCACCCATGCGTCACCTTTACGGATAGGAAAAGTAACTTGTGGTACAGCTTGACCTTCTTTTGATGCAAACATGATGATTTCCTTTTAAATCTATGAATAATTCATTATCGAGCTTAGCGTTATTTAGCGCTCAGTTTCGTTTTCTTGAGCTCATTATTGAAAAAAAACTTTGATAGCTCTAATCGTTTAATGCTATGGTTTTGATAGATTATTTCTATCGCCAAACAAGAAGCGAATCGTACGTTATGAATATTCGAGATTTTGAGTACTTGGTGGCGCTTGCGGAGCACAAGCATTTTCGAAAAGCAGCGGAAGCCTGTTTTGTCAGCCAACCGACGTTAAGTGGCCAGATTCGTAAACTAGAAGACGAGTTAGGCACTGCCCTGCTTGAAAGAAGCAGTCGTCGCGTGTTGTTTACTGACTCTGGTTTACAATTGGTTGAGCAAGCAAAACGTATTTTGAGTGAAGTAAAAACCTTCAAAGATATGGCGAGCGGTCAAAGTGGTGCCATGACTGGCCCAATGCACATTGGCTTTATCCCAACAGTTGGTCCTTACCTCCTACCTAAAATAGTTCCTCACCTTAAAGAAGAGTTTCCAGATTTGGAGCTGTTTTTACATGAGGCGCAGACCCACCAATTGGTCCGTCAATTAGAAGATGGCAAGTTAGATTGTCTTGTTTTAGCATCGGTTGATGAGACTGCGCCCTTTAAAGAAATTGAGGTGTACAACGAGCCTTTAAGTGTTGCGGTACCTTGTGATCACGAATGGGCTGGGTTAGATCATATTGATATGCTCGACCTCAATGGCAAGACGGTGTTGTCTTTGGGTGATGGTCATTGTTTACGAGACCAAGCTCTGGGTTTCTGCTTTGCTGCAGGAGCGAAAGATGATGAGCGCTTTAAAGCGACTAGCCTAGAAACACTGCGTAACATGGTGGCGGCGGGAGCAGGGATTACTCTGTTGCCACAGTTGTCTGTGCCGCATGAAAAGAAAAAAGATGGCGTGTGTTACGTGCCAGCAATGAACCCAACACCATCACGCAGCATTGTGTTGGTTTACCGTCCTGGCTCTCCATTGCGTACGCGTTTTGAAACCTTAGCAGCGACCATCAAAAACATTCTTGAAGCGAAAGAAGCACCAATTGCAGCCTAGCTTTGAGATGCTGATATAAACAAAAGGGAGCCAATCGGCTCCCTTTTTCTTTGTTAGTATTGCGTGGTATTAGAACAGTTCTTCTGCACCGCCGCTACCACCAGAGTAGATGCTGTCTTCCAGGCTGTTGCCGACATACTCGGTTGGTTCTGTGCCTTTTTCGAAGTATTCGAACATGGATGAACCATCAACTTTATGAGTCAGTAGGCCACTATCACGATCGATACGAACTCGAACGATATCGTCTGGAATATTCTTACCTTGTTGAGGCACTCCGTCTAGTGCAGCACGCATGAAATCAATCCAAGCTGGTTCTGCCGTTTTCGCGCCAGATTCTGCACCAGAAATTTGGCCTTTCCCTAGGTTACTGTTCACAGTGGTACGGCCTAACGTGCGAGAGTGATCATCAAAACCAACCCATGCAATAGCCACAATACCCGGACCGTAACCGTTATACCAAGTGTCTTTTGAGTCGTTGGTTGTGCCCGTTTTACCACCGATATCACGACGCTCCAGTTTCTGTGCTCGCCAGCCGGTACCGTTCCAACCTGTACCATCACGCCAGCTGCCACCACCCCAGATATTGCTGTACATCATCTCGCGCATGATGAATGCATTTTGAGCAGAGATAACTTGTTTTGCATATTGTGGTGTGTCGTTTTCTAGAGCGTTATCAGGGGCAATGTTTTCCGTTGTTACATCTTGCTCACCAAATTCGGCTGCAAACTTATCTTCAGGCTGTACTGGCATTTGAGGGCAGTCGTGCTGACAAATCACTTTTGGGTTTGCCTTAAACAGTACTTCACCAAATGAGTTTTCAACGTGGTCAATGTAAAACGGTTCTACATAGTAGCCACCATTTGCAAATACAGAGTAGCCTTGCGCGACTTTCATTGGTGTTAAGCTACCAGCACCCAATGCGATCGTTTCTGAACGAGGCACTTGGTCAATATCAAACCCAAAGCGAGTTAGGTATTCACGTGTTTCATCTAGGCCAACTTCACGTAGTGTACGTACGGCCATTACGTTTTTCGACTGCGCTAAACCGATACGTAGGCGAGTTGGGCCAACGTAAGTCGGCGGTGAGTTCTTTGGACGCCATGCCGAACCTGAACCTGCATCCCACTTGTTGATTGGCGCATCGTTTACTAGTGAAGCAAGGGTTAAGCCCTTATTGATTGCTGCCGAATATATGAATGGTTTGATACTCGAACCAACCTGACGAATAGACATGGTTGCACGGTTAAACTTGCTATGAACAAAGTTAAAGCCACCAACTAGAGACAGTATTGCACCGTTTTCTGGGTTCATTGCCACAAACGCTGTATTTGCGCTTGGTACTTGGCTTAGCTTCCAGTTATTGATGGTTGTGCCTTCTTTATCTGTCGTACTGATTTCACGTACCCAGATTTGTTGGCCTACAGCTAAGATCTCTTTGGCTGATTTCGGTGCTCTACCTTGACGTTGATCAGTCAGGTACTTACGAGCCCAATTCATACCAGTCCAAGCGATGGTTTGCTCTTCGTTATTTTTCACCCAAACTTGCGCGGCTTTGTCATCGACTTTAGTGACAATAGCAGGATAGAGCTGGCCATAGGTCGGTTGTTTCTTCAGATGCTTTTCAATTTGTTCTGAATCCCAAGCCGTTTCGCCTTCTTTCCACAGTACTTTTTCCGCGCCGCGGTAGCCGTGACGTTCATCGTACGCAAGGATGTTATTGATGGATGCGGTATTTGCGGCATCTTGCAGTTTTGAATCTACCGTCATGTAGATATTCAAGCCTGACGTGTAAGCCTGCTCCGCACCGTATTCTTTTACTGCCCATGAGCGTGCTAACTCTGCAACGTATGGAGCAGAGAGTTCAATCTCAGCACTGTGGTAGCGAGCAACAATCGGCTCTGAACGTGCTTCATCGTACTGTTCTTGAGTGATGTATTTCTCATCTAGCATACGCATCAAAACCACGTTACGACGGTTTGTTGCGCGCTCTAGTGAGTAAAGCGGGTTCATGGTTGATGGCGCTTTTGGCATACCTGCCAGTGTTGCGATTTCACTCAAGGTCAGTTCATTTAAGCTCTTACCAAAGTAAACTTGAGCTGCTGCGCCGAAACCGTAAGAGCGGTAACCAAGGAAGATTTTATTGACATACAGCTCCATGATTTCTTGTTTAGAAAGCAGCTGCTCAATATGAATGGCGATGAAGATTTCTTTAATTTTACGCATGATCTTCTTCTCGTTAGATAGGAAGAAGTTACGCGCTAGCTGCTGAGTAATAGTACTCGCACCTTGTTTTGCTGAACCCGATAACGCAACAACAACAGCTGCACGCGTAATGCCGATTGGGTCAATACCTGGGTGCTCGTAAAAACGGCTATCTTCGGTTGCGATCAGCGCATGAATTAAATCTTGCGGAATTTCGTCGTAGGTAACAGGAATTCGACGCTTCTCGCCAAACTGTGCGATCAGTTTCCCGTCTTGACTAAATACCTGCATAGGTGTTTGTAATTCAACATTTTTTAGTGTTGCAACATCTGGCAATTCAGGCTTCACGTATTGATAGAAGCCAAAAATTGTGGTGACTCCAAGAATTATGCAAATCAATGTTAAAAATAATAAACGCTTTATGAACTTCACCGGAGAATCCCTGATTGGTTGAGGCTGTGTAACGGCAAACCCTTGTACTCTTAGGTCAAAAATTTAGCACATAAGAGATATTAACTCTTATTTGGATGCTAATAACAACCTTTGCACGAAGAAAATTCTCTGGGTGCTAATGACACTGGCACACAGGAATTTCGGAGCGAGAGTAGAGATGGATAAGCTATTAGTTACGGGCATAGATATCGGCCATAACAGCCTCAAAGCCGTGGTACTTAAACCCAATGGCAACAGTTATGCCTTACTGGGTTACAAAGAAATAATACTTAAAGAAGGTATTGTCGCTGAAAATAACACCATAAATCATCAAGAAATTGTAAAGACCCTAAAAGAGATGAAAAAAGACCTCCCTTTTAGGGCTAATCGAGTCGCGATTTCAGTTCCTGACAATGCGGTGATCAGCAAAAAACTGCAAATCGAACAAAGTTTAGAGGAAAGTGAAAAAGAGTTTGCCGTCGTACAGGCTTTTTCTCATCAATCGCCGTTCCCTGTAGAAGAGCTTAGTCTTGATTTTGTATTAGTGGAATCTGATGAGCAAATGCGTGGGACAGAAAGCTATCAAGTTTTCGCAACACGTAAAGACGTGGTGGAAACCCGCGTAGAAGCATTGCAAAAATCTGGTCTAAAAACCGTGCTGGTGGACGTGCATTCCCAAAGTCTTGGGCATATCTGGAAGTTAACCACGGAACGCTACCCTGACAAAAGCAAATACTGCCTACTGGACATCGGGGTATTAAATAGCTCGTTCACTATGTTTACCGAGCAAGGTGAGTTATTCCATAAAGAGTTTGTGTGTGGCACTCGTGCCGCTAGTGGCCTTTTGCACGACAACCCGCTTTCTGATGATGCTCAAGTCATGACAGAACAATTCAACCGTCAAGTTGTGGATCGCGTGAAACGTCAAATGCAACTCTATACCTCTATTAATGGTTCTCAAGATATTAAAGGTATTTGGCTCTCCGGTGAGGGGGCGTCCACCCCAATGTTAGCTGAAGAGCTCTCCAGTCAACTGGCGCTCGAATGTGAGTTGCTTAACCCACTGGGCTTATTTGAAATGAAAGTTTCTAAGCGCAAGCGCCGCGCCGCAGATTGGCAGCACTTCACTACCGCTGCGGGTTTGGCAGTTCGTGGTATCCAGTGGCTGGGAGGTCATCATGCTCTATCACATTAACCTGCTCCCTTGGCGTGAAAATCAGCGTGAAGAACACCGCCGCCGTTTTGTCGGTTTGATTGTGCTTGGTGTTATTGCGGCGCTGGGTGTGCAGTGGGGAATCGGTAAATACTACCAGTATCAACAAGATCAGCAGCAACAGCGTTTGGACTACCTAGCACACTATATATCTCAGTTGGATAAACGCATTGAGGCAATGAAGATTGCAGAGCAAGAGCACGGCAAAATCCTAGAGCGTTTGAAAACGGTGGAAGGTTTACAAAACGGACGTAACAAAACCACTGAGTTTATGAACTTGATGCCGTCGGTGATTCCGGATGGTGTCTACGTCGACAAAATCAAAATGAACGATTTTGAGATTGAAATCTCTGGTATTTCAGACAGCACACCACGTTTGGCGACGATGTTAGACAATATGGAACGCTCTGCGAAGTTACTTGATGTAGAGATGCATTCTATCGTTCATGGTAAAGCGCGTTTTGGTAAAGAGTTCCAAACGTTCAAAGTCTCTTTCATGTTTAAAGAAGCGGAAGGAGAGCAACGTGGTTAATTGGCAAGATCTTGATATGGATGAAATTGCTGAGTGGCCAGTGCTGCCTCAGTTAGTGGTCATCTTATTAATGGTGCTTTTAATCCAAGGTTTTGGGTATTGGTTTTACTTAAAGCCCGAAGAGGAGCGCTTGAATACGTTGATTCAAGAAGAGCAAACCTTGAAAGTCGCGTTGCGCATCAAAGCTAACAAAGTTGCGGCCTTACCCCAGCTACAATCTCAACTCGATGAGTTAACCACGCGCTACGAGTTGTTGCTTCAGCAATTACCTGCGCAAAAAGAACTGGCAACTATGTTGGCCTCAGTCAACGAACTCGGTATTGATAACAAACTGACTTTTACTCGGATTGACTGGGGTAAAAAACAATCTGAACACTTCCTTTATCGGTTACCGCTCAATATCGAGTTAACGGGAGACTTCCACGACATTGGTCGTTTTTCACAAGCGATAGCGACATTACCTCGCATCATCACATTTAAAGACGTGACTTGGCAGCGTGTCAGCCAAGAAAGTGAGACGTTGCACTTCCGTGTTAAGGCGAATACATACCAGTTCAAACCAGAGGAACAGAAAGATGCGAAATAGTTCTTTGCTGATGGTTTGTATGGTCACGTTGCTAACGGGTTGCCAAGCCAATGATGAGTCGCTTACCGGTTTTATTCGTGATGTAGAAAACCAAGCTCGACGTGACGTCTCCAAGCTCAAGCCCGCCGAAGAATATGTGGTGGTCAATTACGACCCTCAAATCATGCGAGCACCGTTTGAGCTGCCGAAGGAGGCGACTATCGCCACCCAACCGGTTGCCAGAGAAGACTGTTGGCAACCACCTTCAAGGAAGCGAACTGGCAAGTTAGAGCGTTTTCCTCTTGGGCAATTGCGTTTGAAGGGCGTAATGGGAATGGGAAGTAGCGTATCTGGGTTAGTCCAAGCGCCGAATGGCACTGTTTATAAAGTAAAACCGGGCCAATATTTAGGGCGCAACAACGGCAAGGTCACCCATGTATCCCACAACTATTTATTGATTAATGAAACTCTGCCAGACGGTCTGGGTTGTTGGCAAAAACGCAAAGTTAAGTTGGCGTTGAGATAGGCATAGCTGCATTTATTTTTGATATTGAGTAATGATGAAAATGAGACAAGGATTAACACGTATACCAAGGAAGCTAATAGGGCTCTTCTCTTTTTGGTTGTTTTTATTTTTAGCCCCTTTCGCAGTCGCGAACGAAGTTCAGTCTAATGCCTTCAAAAGCATTGATTTCCGTACCAATAAAGACAAAGACGCGGTGATCGTGGTTGAGCTTGCTTCGCCTGCTGCCATTGTGGACATCAAGCGCGTGCAAGAAGGCTTGAGTATCGATTTGCTCAATACGTCAGTTAAAGATGATCAGCTTTATCTTCTTGATGTAAAAGACTTCTCTACCGTAGTGGAAAGTGTCGAGATATTTCGTGATACCTCGACAACGCGCCTCGTGGCTTATATTGATGAAGACTATACCCATGATTACCGTCTGACAGGGCGATACTTGGAAGTTAAAGTGGGTAAGCTCAAGCCGAACGAAAAGGTGCCAGACAAAAGTATTCTGGAAAAAGAAGGCAAGTTGATTTCGATTAACTTTCAAGACATCCCAGTGCGTAACGTTCTGCAACTTATCGCGGATTATAACCAGTTCAACTTAGTTGTTTCTGACTCAGTAGAAGGCAATCTCACATTGCGTCTTGACGGTGTGCCTTGGCAGCAAGTACTCGATATCATTCTGCAAGTAAAAGGCTTAGACAAACGCGTGGATGGCAACGTTATTCTGGTCGCACCAAAAGATGAGCTGGACTTGCGTGAGAAGCAGCAGTTAGAGAAGCAGAAGCTTGAGCAAGAGATGGGAGATCTTTCTTCGGAGATCATCAAAGTGAACTTTGCGAAAGCCTCTGATATCGCAGAGATGATCAATGGTGAAGGTAATATCAGCATGTTGTCGGACCGCGGCAGTATGACGATTGATGAACGCACCAATTCTCTGCTGATTCGAGAGCTTCCTAGTAACATTGAAGTGATTCGTGAAATCATAGAGTCTCTCGATATTCCAGTGAAACAGGTTCAAATTGAAGCGCGTATCGTTACCATCAATGAAGGTAATATGGACGAGCTGGGTGTTCGTTGGGGCTTTACTTCTATTAATGGTAGTCACACGGTGGGTGGTTCTATCGAAAACAACCTTGCCACTATCGGCCTTTATGATGGCGGAGGTGGTGACGGCGAAGGTGACGACGGTGGTGGTAGTGTCGGTATCGATGACTTCCTTAACGTCAACTTGGCAGCAACCAGTCCAAATGCAACCAGCCTTGCCTTTCAAGTGGCTAAGCTAGGTTCTGACACCTTGTTGGATTTAGAGCTGTCTGCACTACAACAAGAATCAAAAGCTGAAATCATTTCAAGTCCACGTCTCATTACCACTAACAAAAAACCGGCCTATATAGAGCAAGGTACAGAGATCCCTTATTTAGAGTCGTCATCCAGTGGTGCAACTTCTGTGACCTTTAAAAAAGCCGTGCTTAGTTTGAAGGTGACACCGCAGATTACTCCTGACAACCGTTTGGTGCTGGATTTAAGTGTTACGCAAGATAGACCAGGGCAAGTGGTAAAAACGGGCACTGGTGAGGCGGTAGCGATCGATACTCAACGTATTGGTACTCAAGTGTTAGTGAATAACGGAGAGACCGTCGTACTCGGTGGTATTTTCCAACATAGTATTACCAACTCCGTCGATAAGGTGCCTTTATTAGGTGATTTACCGCTGTTAGGAGCGCTTTTCCGCCGAAGTTACGAAAATGTAGGCAAAAGTGAGTTGTTGATTTTTGTTACACCGAAGGTCGTTATTCAGTAAGACAGAATCAGCAAAAAAACGATTAGATCAAAAATAAAGTTGCATTAGTGGCACCATGCTTGGATAATTTCGGGTCTTATCACGAATTATCTGTGAGGAATTGGTGCCACAAGCCTTGTGAAACAGCACTTTGGCTGTGTTTTCTTGTGGCGATCTTATTGAATTAACGTTGTAAATTACCGCTAAATATGGCTGAGAAACGTAATATTTTTCTTGTTGGCCCAATGGGTGCCGGCAAAAGTACAATTGGTAGACATCTAGCACAGCAGCTGCATATGGAGTTCGTGGACTCTGATACAGTGATCGAAGAACGTACCGGTGCAGATATCTCTTGGGTTTTTGATGTAGAAGGTGAAGAAGGCTTCCGTAAGCGTGAAGAAACGGTGCTTGAAGACTTAACTCAAGAGCAAGGCATCGTGCTAGCGACTGGTGGTGGCTCTGTAATGAGCAAAGAAAACCGCAATCGCCTTTCTGCTCGTGGTGTTGTTGTTTACCTAGAAACAACTATCGAAAAGCAACTTGCACGTACAAACCGTGACAAGAAGCGTCCATTACTTCAAACGGACAATCCTCGTGAAGTGTTGGAATCTTTGGCAGGCGAACGTAACCCACTATACGAAGAAGTAGCGGATTACACAGTTCGTACTGACGATCAGAGTGCAAAAGTGGTAGCCAACCAGATCGTAAAAATGCTAGAAGAGAGATAAGCATTTATCTTTTTCAAATTGGAGCACACCGATGGAACGGATTACGGTCAATCTAGCAGAGCGTAGCTACCCAATCTCTATTGGCGCCGGGTTATTTGAGGACCCGGCGTACCTTTCTCAAGTTCTCTCAAATAAAAACGCAAATCAGAAGGTTGTCGTGATCAGTAATGTCACGGTCGCGCCTCTGTACGCGGACCAAATTCTTAGTCAACTAAAGCAACTTGGTTGTGATGCCTCTTTGCTTGAATTACCCGATGGTGAGCAATACAAAAGCCTAGAAGTATTTAATCAAGTCATGAACTTCCTGCTAGAGGGAAGCTATGCACGTGACGTTATGATTATTGCACTGGGCGGTGGCGTGATCGGTGATTTAGTTGGTTTTGCTTCCGCTTGTTATCAACGTGGGGTGGATTTTATTCAAATCCCGACCACCTTGTTGTCTCAAGTTGATTCTTCAGTTGGTGGTAAAACTGCGGTTAACCATCCGCTGGGCAAAAACATGATTGGCGCTTTCTACCAACCTAAAGCGGTCATCATTGACACCAATTGCTTATCTACACTGCCAGAGCGTGAGTTCGCCGCTGGTATTGCTGAAGTGATCAAGTACGGCATCATTTATGACGGTGCGTTTTTCGATTGGTTAGAAGAGAATCTCGATCGCCTCTATGCCCTTGAAGAAGAAGCACTGACTTACGCGATTGCACGTTGTTGTGAAATTAAAGCGGAAGTCGTTGCTCAAGACGAAAAAGAATCGGGTATCCGAGCATTGCTCAACTTGGGTCATACTTATGGTCATGCTATTGAAGCTGAGCTAGGTTACGGCAATTGGTTACATGGTGAAGCCGTTTCTTCTGGCACCGTGATGGCTGCGAAAACGTCACATCTTCGTGGGCTTATCACTCAAGAACAGCTTGATCGCATTATTGCGATTCTGCGTCGTGCGAAATTGCCAGTCCACACTCCAGAAAGCATGACTTTTGATGATTTTATGACGCACATGATGCGTGATAAAAAAGTGCTTTCAGGTCAGCTTCGTTTAGTTTTACCTACGGGGATTGGTAGTGCAGAAGTCATTGCCGATACTCCTCAAGATGTGATCAAACAAGCTATCGACTTCGGTCGCGATATTTAACCTTGTAATGACGTCTTCGGGCGTCATTCTTGTTGTTTATTAAGGTTATTAGATGAGTTTTGCTCACGTTCTGGAATTGGATTCTCAAACCGAGTTATTGGATCGATTAGGATTGTTAACCAACTTTGGCTCTAATCTTATCGCGATTAATGGCCATGCGGGATATGGCAAATCTTGGTTAGCGCAACGATATCTTGAGCTTGGTGCAAGTAACAAAAATCAATGTTTGCTACTTTGTCATGCCAATCAAGATGATGTTCAACGTCGAATGCTCATCTTGAGCCAGATCGTTTCGGATGCTTTATTTAACCAACAAGATACCTTGGTTGACAGTCTTGAAAGAATCTTGGGTAACGAGGCATGCGACATCGCTATTGTTGTCGATGATGCACATCTTCTCAGTGAAACGTTAGTTTCGGAGCTTTGGACGTTAGTACTTGCAGCGCAAGTGAATCCGAAGTGGAAAATAAACATCTTGTTATTCACTCAAGCTGGTCGATTGGAATCATTATTGTCACGTATTAGTTACGGACAAGAGCACAAACCAGTAGAGCTTGATGTAGAAATGCTCTCAGAAGTGGAAGCGCGTCGTTTCTTTGAATCCTTGGTGATTCGGTACGTTGATGATGAATCCGAAAAGCGCGTTCGAGATGCATTTAAAAAAGTCGACCCTGTACCGGGTGACATCATGGCGTTAGGAGAAATGAAAGTGGAAAAAAGGATCATTATCCGCTCAATTGTTGGCTCACCACTAAATATCGCATTGGTGGTGCTGGTTCTATTACTGTTAGCAGCGGGTGGGTACTGGTGGATGTTCAATCAACCAAGTGCTGACGATAAAGCTCAGCTGATCACTGGTAGTATTGAACAAACGGCCATTCCAACCTTAACGACTCCAGAATCAAAAGTCAGTGGTGCAGATTCTGCAACCGCGCAAAATGATACCAATGAGCAAGCGGATTTAACTAAGGCAACGGACGATTCTGATTCACTGCCTCCAGCGGTAACGGATGAAGTGGCAAGTGTTGGCTCTGAAGATAAACAGCAACGCGTTGTGATTGAATCTGACGTCGTGGATGCGCTGTTGGAAGGAAAGCCAGAGGAAGCCAATACAGATGACATCAAACAAGTGGTTGAAGAGTCTGTTCCTCAAGCGAAAACTAGCGCTGCTTCGTCATTGATTAATGTGGTTAAAAAAGAGCAGGTTGCATCAACAGAACTGAGCCCTTCCAGCAAGCCGATCGTAAAATTCTCTTTTGCGCGAAAAGAGCTCAAAGCGATTTCGCCAAGAGCGTATACCTTGCAGCTAGCCGCAATGACGTCAATGGAAGATGTGCAAGCTTTTTTGGATGAACACCAACTTAGCCAACAAGTGAGAATCTACCCAACCGTGCGCAGCGGGACGGAATGGTACATTGTGACCTATAAAGATTATCCGACTATCCAACTTGCACGCGATGCGGTGGAAAGTTTGCCAGAATCACTGAAATCGTTGAGTCCTTGGGCAAAATCTTTAGGTCAGGTGCATCGTGAAATTGATCGCGTGAAATAATCCTGAGCTTCGTTGAAAAATATGTTACATTCCGCAGCCTTAATTTTTGGTCGATAGATAGAGCAGTAGATGAAAAAGCAACGAGCCTTTCTTAAGTGGGCAGGAGGAAAATACGGTCTGGTTGAAGACATCCAACGTCATTTGCCACCGGCTCGAAAGCTAGTTGAACCTTTTGTTGGTGCAGGTTCAGTATTTCTAAATACTGATTATGACCAATATCTATTGGCCGACATCAACCCTGATCTGATCAATCTCTACAACTTACTGAAAGAGCATCCTGAAGAGTACATCTCAGAAGCGAAACGCTGGTTTGTTGCTGAGAACAATCGTAAAGAAGCGTATTTAAGTATTCGTGCTGAGTTCAACAACACAGACGATGTGATGTATCGATCACTGGCCTTCTTATACATGAACCGTTTTGGTTTTAATGGCCTTTGTCGCTATAACAAAAAAGGTGGCTTCAACGTGCCTTTTGGCTCATACAAGAAGCCGTACTTTCCAGAAGCTGAAATGGAATTCTTTGCTGAAAAAGCGAAGAAAGCCACTTTCGTTTGTGAAGGCTATCCTGAGACATTCAGTCGAGCACGTAAGGGCAGTGTGGTTTACTGCGATCCACCTTATGCTCCACTATCGAACACGGCAAACTTCACCTCTTACGCTGGAAATGGCTTTACGCTTGATGACCAAGCCGCATTGGCGGACATCGCAGAGAGGGCAGCGACTGAACGCGGCATTCCTGTTTTGATTTCTAACCACGATACGACACTCACGCGCCGCTTGTATCATGGTGCTGCTCTGAGCGTTGTTAAAGTTAAGCGTACTATTAGCCGTAATGGCAGCGGCCGAAACAAAGTCGATGAGTTACTGGCTCTTTTTAATGCGCCGAACTCGGATACTTCTGCCTCATAATTCTCACACTATTACGTCTAAGTAGTGGATCTCCCCACTGGCTTCGGTAGAATTGCGCGCAACATTATTTGTTGTTTGTTCGCCACTACTGAGGTCAGGTATGAAAGATTTTCTTATTGCTCCATCCATTTTATCGGCTGATTTTGCTCGTCTCGGTGAAGACGTGGAAAAAGTACTCGCAGCGGGTGCGGATGTGGTGCATTTCGATGTAATGGATAACCACTACGTACCAAACCTGACTTTTGGTGCGCCAATCTGTAAAGCACTTCGTGACTATGGCATCACGGCTCCAATCGATGTTCACCTAATGGTGAAACCCGTAGACCGCATCATTCCAGACTTCGCGAAGGCGGGTGCATCGATGATTACCTTCCACGTTGAAGCATCAGAGCACGTTGATCGTACATTGCAGTTGATCAAAGAACATGGCTGTCAAGCTGGTGTAGTACTTAACCCAGCTACACCGCTGTCACACCTTGAATTCATCATGGATAAAGTTGACCTAATTCTTCTAATGTCAGTAAACCCTGGCTTTGGTGGCCAATCATTCATCCCTCATACGCTGGATAAATTGCGCGCTGTACGTAAGATGATTGATGAGTCTGGCCGTGATATTCGCCTTGAAATTGATGGTGGTGTGAAAGTCGATAATATTCGTGAAATTGCGGAGGCTGGTGCGGACATGTTTGTCGCAGGTTCTGCAATTTTCGGTCAGCCAGACTACAAGCAAGTGATCGACCAAATGCGTGAAGAGCTAGCAAAAGCAAAATAAGCATTGAAGTCTTAAGCTTCCAAGGCTGTCACTTTGCTGGCAGCCTTTGTCATATCTAGGGCTAGAGCGAGGAAGATATCGTATGAGTGACGCAAATAATCACTTGCCTATTTTGCTTCCTTTCTGTACTATCCGTCTTCCTTAATTCTCGGTCAATTTTCTTTAGTTCCTTGCTTCCTCTGGACGACCGAGCCAATCGTGGAAGCTAATAATCCGTAAGGAGCAACCAATGCGTCATTACGAAATCGTATTCATGGTGCACCCTGATCAAAGCGAGCAAGTTGCTGGCATGATCGAGCGTTACACTGGTTCAATCACTGAAGCTGGCGGTAAAATCCACCGTCTAGAAGACTGGGGCCGTCGTCAACTGGCTTACCCAATCAACAAGCTTCACAAAGCTCACTACGTTCTAATGAACGTTGAAGCTGACCAAGCTGTAATCGATGAGCTAGAAACTGCTTTCCGTTTCAACGATGCAGTTCTACGTAACATGATCATGCGTACTAAAGCGGCTATCACTGAGCAATCTATCATGCTTAAGCAGAAAGAAGAGCGTGCAGAGCGTGCTCCTCGTCGCGAAGAGCGTGCTGAAGCTAAGCCAGAAGCAGCTGCTGAGTAATATTTCTTATGACCAATCGAATGGAGCTGAGTGGCACCATTGCCAAGCCGCCCATTCGTAGTAAAAGCCCTGGTGGCATTGAACACTGTCGATTTTGGTTAGAGCATCGCTCTACCGTTATCGAAGCTAATCTACCTCGACAAGTATATTGTCGAATGCCGGTAGTGGTTAGTGGGCTTGGGTCACAAGCATTAACTCAGAATTTAGTACAAGGCAGTAACATTAAGGTAGGCGGTTTTGTCGCTTATCAGACCGGCCGAAATGGCGTTGGGAAATTAGTGTTACACGCCGACAACATTACTCAAATTTAAGATCAGGAGATAGCCCATGGCTCGTTTCTTCCGTCGTCGTAAATTCTGCCGTTTCACTGCAGAAGGCGTACAAGAGATTGATTACAAAGACGTAGCAACTCTTAAAAACTACATCACTGAAGCTGGTAAAATCGTACCTAGCCGTATCACTGGTACAAGCGCTAAGTACCAGCGTCAACTAGCTCGCGCTATCAAGCGTTCTCGCTACCTAGCTCTACTACCGTACACTGACAAGCATCAGTAATCGGTTCGTTTTATTAAGAAAGAGGATTAAACAATGCAAGTTATTCTACTTGATAAAATCGGTAACCTAGGTGGTCTTGGCGATACAGTAAACGTTAAGTCTGGCTACGCTCGTAACTTCCTTATCCCTCAAGGTAAAGCAGTTATGGCAACTAAAGGCAACGTTGAAATGTTCGAAGCTCGTCGCGCTGAACTAGAAGCTAAAGTTGCTGAGCAACTAACTGCTGCTGAAGCACGTGCTGAGAAAGTTAACGCTCTAGAAGCAGTTGTTATCGCTTCTAAAGCTGGTGACGAAGGTAAACTGTTCGGTTCTATCGGTACTCGTGACATCGCTGACGCTATCACAGCTGCAGGCGTTGAAGTTGCTAAGAGCGAAGTTCGCCTTCCTGAAGGTGCTCTACGTAACACTGGTGAGTTCGAGATCAGCGTTCAACTTCACTCTGAAGTTTTCGCTACTGCGAACGTACAAGTTGTTGCTGCTGAGTAATTCAGTACCAAGACGAAATATTAAAAAGCACCTCTTTTGAGGTGCTTTTTTTATGTCTGATTTTCAGAGAAAAAGTGAGAATTAGAAGGCGAACAGTAAGTTTACAGAGAATACACTGTCTGCTTTACTGAGCCCCTCTGGCACTTTATCGTGGTATTGACGCGAGTGTGCCAACTTTAAGGCGATATCTTCAGTGATGTCGTTAGTCACGCTGAGATCACTATCGACACGCGTGTTGCTTTTACCACTTACTAAGGTAATGTCGGCAGAAAAACTTAAGTTATCCAAAGCATGCCACGTGGTATTGATATTCCCACGGAAAATGCCTTCTCGAACGATATTAGGAAAGACGATATCGTCATCGTCTATCTCATCAAGGTTTGGTTCTTGATAACGAAAGCCAGGACCGATCTCCGCCTCTAGCGTGAAATTCTCTGTATAGGCGAACTGGTAACCCAGACCGCCAGAAAGTGTGTAGTCTTTAAAGTAAGCACTGTAGCGCGAATCAACCCCTTTAAAACTGCCGTACAAATAAGTCTTTGAGCCTAACTTGTAGTCACTTTGCGCGGTGTAGGTCGAAGAACGCTTGTCTTCTTCACCATCTTTATAAAGGTTGTAATACTTCCATTCACCGTTTGAACGGTGTCGGCCAGAAGTATATTCAGCACTCAGACGAGCATTCAGGGAACGAGAGTCCGTGTTACCTGTGTGAGCTTGATAGCCGAACTCGACCTCAGTAAGTAGAGGATCGGGCACTTCAATTTCTTGCTCTGGCTGTACTGATTCTTCAGCGAACGATGCTCCCGTGCAAAGTAAGCTAAAGCCAAGTAACCAGTATCGGGACACAAATACCTCGAACGTAATTAAAAAAGGAGGGGCATGATACTGATACAGATATTTTATTGGGTCAATGGTAGGTTAAATTTTATTAGACCTAAACGTAAGAACCAAGGTGTAGGCTCCCTCTCGAACGACTAAACTTAGTGAACTATCTGTTTCACTACGGATAAATCGATTCTAACTAAATCACAAAAGTTAACTGCGATGAAAAGCAGATTGTTAGTCATTCACTTGTTGAATTCTTAACAAGTAATTGTCGCATCGGGGAAGCATCTTGGTTGGGTTTAAGGTTATAATCTTGGGTCATTAGTAGTTATCGAGCAAAGTCATGGCGGAAAACAGAAATCGCAAACCTTCAGACAGTCAGGTAGACGCAATCAAAGTGCCACCTCACTCACTGGAAGCCGAGCAATCAGTGATTGGTGGTCTCTTACTGGACAATGAACGTTGGGACACCGTTGCAGAGCGTGTTGTCAGCAGTGATTTCTATAGCCGTCCACACCGTCTTATTTTCGAAGGCGTGAAAACCACACTAGAAGCGGGTAAGCCTCTCGACTTAATCACACTTTCTGAACATCTTGAGCGTCATGAACAGCTTGAAGATGTGGGTGGCTTTGCTTACCTTGCCGATCTGGCCAAAAACACACCAAGTGCTGCGAATATTAATGCTTATGCCGATATCGTTGCTGAACGCGCGATTGTGCGCGGTTTAATTGGTGTAGCCAATGAGATTGCGGATGCAGGTTACGATCCTCAAGGTCGTAGCTCTGAAGACTTAATTGACCTAGCCGAGAGTAAAGTTTTTGCAATTGCAGAGGCTCGTACCAGTGAGAATGAAGGCCCACAAAACGTGGATAACATTCTTGAAAAAACACTTGAACGTATCGAGATTCTGTACAAAACACCACAAGATGGTGTGACAGGTGTCGATACTGGTTTTACTGACCTCAACAAGAAAACGGCTGGCCTACAAGGCTCTGACTTGGTGATTGTTGCTGCGCGTCCATCGATGGGTAAAACGACCTTTGCGATGAACTTGTGTGAAAATGCCGCGATGCAGCAAGAAAAGCCGGTGCTTATTTTCTCGCTAGAGATGCCAGCAGAACAGTTGATGATGCGTATGCTTGCGTCTCTTTCTCGTGTTGACCAAACCAAGATCCGTACTGGTCAGCTAGACGATGAAGATTGGGCGCGTATTTCTTCTACCATGGGTATCCTGATGCAGAAGAAGAACATGTACATTGATGACAGCTCAGGTCTAACTCCAACAGAAGTTCGCTCGCGAGCACGTCGTATCGCTCGTGAACATGGTGGTCTATCAATGATCATGGTCGACTACCTTCAGTTGATGCGTGTCCCTGCAATGTCGGATAACCGTACTCTTGAGATTGCAGAGATCTCACGTTCACTTAAAGCATTAGCAAAAGAGCTGAACGTGCCAGTTGTCGCACTATCGCAGCTTAACCGTTCTCTAGAGCAACGTTCTGATAAACGCCCAGTTAACTCGGACTTGCGTGAATCAGGCTCTATCGAGCAGGATGCAGACTTGATCATGTTTATCTACCGTGATGAGGTTTATCACCCAGATAGCCCATACAAAGGCACCGCAGAAATTATCTTGGGTAAACAACGTAATGGTCCTATCGGTTCAGTACGCTTGACCTTCCAAGGACAACACTCGCGCTTTGATAATTACGCGGGTCCAGCATTTGATATTGATGATGAGTAATGCAATGAGTTACAAGAAAGCCGCGATGGCATGCATTGACTTGTCTGCGTTGCAATACAACCTGCAACGTGTAAAAGAGCAAGCACCAGACAGCAAAGTGATGGCGGTGGTCAAAGCCAATGGTTACGGCCATGGCCTACGTCATGTCGCGAAGCATGCGACACACGCCGATGCCTTTGGTGTTGCACGGATTGAAGAAGCGCTGCAATTACGCGCTTGTGGTGTGGTAAAACCCATTCTGCTGCTAGAAGGTTTTTACTCACCAGGTGACTTACCTATTTTAGTGACCAACAACATTCAAACGGTCGTGCACTGTGAAGAACAGCTTGTTGCTCTGGAGCAAGCAGAGCTGGAAACCCCTGTGGTCGTTTGGCTTAAAATCGACAGCGGTATGCATCGCTTGGGGGTTCGTCCAGAGCAATACGACGAATTCGTTTCACGCTTAAAAGAGTGTTCAAACGTAGCGAAACCACTTCGTTACATGAGTCACTTCGGTTGTGCAGATGAGCTAGACAGCAACATCACTCCTGAACAGATTGAACGTTTTATGTCTTTGACTGCTGGTTGTCAGGGAGAGCGTTCTCTTGCAGCTTCAGCTGGTTTACTTGCTTGGCCACAAAGTCAATTGGATTGGGTTCGTCCGGGGATCATCATGTACGGTGTTTCACCATTCAATGATAAAACGGCGCAAGAACTTGGCTATCAACCGGTCATGACACTAAAATCGCACTTGATCGCAGTTCGTGAGGTGAAGAAAGGCGAAAGTGTTGGCTATGGTGGTATGTGGACCAGCAAGCGTGATACCAAAGTAGGGGTCATTGCGGTTGGCTATGGCGATGGTTACCCGCGAACTGCCCCGAATGGCACTCCCGTTTTGGTCAATGGTCGCAAAGTGCCTATTGCTGGTCGAGTCTCAATGGACATGTTGACTGTTGATCTCGGCCCTGATGCGACAGATAAGGTCAGTGATGAAGCAATACTATGGGGGAAAGAACTCCCTGTAGAAGAGGTGGCAAGCCACATTGGCACCATTGCTTATGAGTTAGTGACTAAACTGACTTCTCGTGTCGAAATGGAATATTCGAAGTAACCCATGAAGAAAATATTATTTTCAGTGCTGGCATTCTCTGCCAGCCTTTTTTTATCTCCACAGACGCTGGCGAAAGAGAAAGATTCAGCATTTGTTCCTTTCTATTTCAGTACGGATACCATGGGGAGCACCGTCGGTTTAGCCGGGGTTGCGAAAGGTGTCGGTCAGCCTCAAGCGGCTTTATTCGGAATGGGACTTTATTCTGAGAAAGATAGCTATGTCGGTTTTCTTTCTGCCTTCAATTACGCTCTATCTTCAAATCTGTTGTTCAGTACGCAGATGTACCAAGCGCGTTTTAACGATAATCCGTACTACTTAGGCAACCAAGGCTCGAATGACTCTTCAACGGAAGATAAAACCGTGACTAATGGAGACGAAGATAACTATAAGCTTGAATTCAAGTACTTACTGCCTTGGGGGAATGTCCGTGAACATGGGTTACTTGGCGCATTCCAACCGGTTCGAGATGTTAGCTTTGCTTCTCCAATTGACTCGGGAGTGAGCTCCATCATCTTCACGCCTTTTTACTCGTCTCGAGAGTTGGATATCTACAATGATAAAAAGGAAGAAGCGACGGGCTTTACTCTGACCTTTGATTGGGATAATCGAGACAGTGTACGTAACACGACGCGTGGCTCTCATACCTCTTTCGACCTAACCACTGGCGCGGACAGTTTGCAATCAGAGGATCTGTGGTTAAAGTGGGAATTTCAAAACAGCCAATATTATTCATTGGGGCCGTTAGGGGATTGGTTCGATCAACAAGTGCTCGCCTTTGATTTTTTCACTGCAGATACGCCGACGTGGGATCAATGTGATGGTGCAGTGTGTAGTCGTCCACCAGAACAAGAACAAGTTCGTTTAGGCGGTTTGTATCGTCTACGTGGTTATACAGCTGGTCGCTACCATGGACGCAGCGCGATTCACTACTCTGCTGAGTATCGTGTATTGCCAGATTGGCAACCGCTCGATGATATTCCATTGATTAACTACTACGACTTACCATGGTGGCAGTGGGTAGCTTTTGTCGAAGTGGGTAGAGTTGCAGATGAATACAATCTTAAAACATTACATGAAGACATGAAGTGGAACATCGGTGGTGCAGTGCGCTTCCAAGTCGAGGGTATTGTTGTTCGTGCTGAAATGGCCAAAGGTGCTGATGAAGGCACCTTCCGAGTAATGATCAATCAGCCCTTCTAAATTGAGATAAAACAAAGGCTAACCAGTTGGTTAGCCTTTGTTTTATCTGAACTATTCACCGTTGATGGTTGCGATGACACGACGGCTTCCGCCGTAATCGCGGTGCTCACCCAAGTAAATACCCTGCCATGTTCCTAACGCTAATTGACCGTTTTGGATGGGAATTGTCACACTATTGCCCAATAAGGACGCTTTGATGTGTGCGGGCATATCATCATCGCCTTCATAAGTGTGTTGGTAGTACGGGGCACGCTCAGGAACAAATTTGTTGAAGTGGGCTTCCATATCCATGCGTACTGTTGGGTCGGCGTTTTCATTTAAGGTCAGGCTAGCGGACGTATGTTGAATAAACAAATGTAACAAACCTACTGAAAGCGATTGGATTTGTGGTAATTGTTGTTCAATTTCATCAGTGACCAGATGGAAACCACGCTGACGCGCTTTTAATTGCAGTGTTTTTTGTGCCCACATATGCGTTCCTTTGGAAAAATTTGATTTGGCGTCTATCCTAATCCAATTAGAGCCTGTCATTACGAAATGATATGATTCTCAGCATCATAAATTAATTGTTTAAATTTGAAACAGGGAACGTGACCTAACTCAATGTGAGTGTAAAGGCACTCCGTCATAATTGATGGCTGAAAAAAAATTACAAAGACTTGTTTTGTGGCAATTCGCCCTAACATCTTATTTATATTCTATTTGCTAAATCGGGGATTCCGCAGTTTTCGCTAGACTGTAAGGAATGGAACCTACTGTAACATCGGGATAAAGACCATGTTGAAAAATATCAATCCAACGCAAACACAAGCTTGGAAAGCGCTAACTGCGCATTTCGAATCTGCACAAGATATGGATCTGAAAGAGCTATTTGCTCAAGACGCAGCGCGTTTCGACAAATACTCTGCACGCTTCGGCTCAGACATCCTAGTCGATTATTCAAAGAACCTAATCAACGAGGACACTCTGAAGCACCTTTTCGCTCTTGCTAACGAGACTGAGCTTAAGTCAGCAATTGAAGCGATGTTCAGTGGTGAAGCAATCAACAAAACAGAAGATCGCGCTGTTCTTCACACGGCACTGCGTAACCGTTCTAACAAGCCAGTAATGGTTGGCGGCGAAGACGTGATGCCTGCGGTAAACGCAGTTCTTGAGAAAATTAAATCATTCACTGATCGCGTAATTGGCGGTGAGTGGAAAGGTTACACAGGTAAAGCAATCACAGACATCGTAAACATCGGTATCGGTGGTTCTGACCTTGGTCCTTACATGGTGACTGAAGCACTAGCACCATACAAAAACCACCTAAACCTGCACTTCGTTTCTAACGTTGATGGTACTCACATCGTTGAAACTCTGAAGAAAGTCGATCCAGAGACAACACTATTCTTGATCGCGTCTAAGACATTCACGACTCAAGAAACCATGACAAACGCGCACTCTGCTCGTGATTGGTTCCTAGAAACTGCTGGCGATCAAGCACACGTTGCCAAGCACTTCGCAGCGCTTTCTACTAACGCTCCTGCAGTGTCTGAGTTTGGTATCGATACAGACAACATGTTTGAGTTCTGGGATTGGGTTGGTGGTCGTTACTCACTATGGTCAGCAATCGGTCTTTCAATTGCATTGGCTGTAGGTTACGACAACTTTATCGAGCTTCTAGACGGTGCTCACGAGATGGATAACCACTTCGTATCGACAGATCTAGAAAGCAACATCCCTGTAATTCTTGCTTTGATCGGTATTTGGTACAACAACTTCCATGGCGCTGAGTCTGAAGCAATCCTACCGTACGACCAGTACATGCACCGTTTCGCGGCGTACTTCCAGCAAGGTAACATGGAATCTAACGGTAAGTATGTTGACCGTGAAGGTAACGCAGTGACTTACCAAACTGGTCCTATCATTTGGGGTGAACCAGGTACTAACGGTCAGCACGCGTTCTACCAGCTGATTCACCAAGGCACTAAGTTGATCCCATGTGATTTTATTGCACCAGCAATCAGCCACAACCCAGCAAGCGACCACCACCAAAAACTGATGTCTAACTTCTTTGCACAAACAGAAGCTTTGGCATTTGGTAAGCCTGCAGAAACAGTGCAAGCAGAATTTGCGAAAGCAGGTAAGAGTGAAGAAGAAATGGCGTCTCTAGTACCGTTCAAAGTATTTGAAGGTAACCGCCCAACGAACTCTATCCTAGTTAAGCAAATCACACCTCGCACGCTAGGTAACCTGATCGCAATGTACGAGCACAAAATCTTCGTTCAAGGCGTTATCTGGAATATCTTCAGCTTCGACCAATGGGGTGTTGAGCTAGGTAAACAACTAGCAAACCAAATCCTACCTGAGCTAGCTGACGGTTCTGAAATCAGTTCACACGACAGCTCTACAAACGGTCTAATCAACGCATTCAAAGCTTTTAAAGCTTAATGTTTGAATAGATAGAAAAAGAAAAGGTCAGCAAGTGCTGACCTTTTTTATTGTCTGAGACAGAAACAAATAGGTTGGCATTTACCAACTTATTTATTCTCTATTATTCGAAGCAAATCTCGATGAAGGCATTTCCCCACTGTGAAGAGAAAGGCATGATGATGATTGAGCCTTCACACTTGTGGCGAATGGTATGGCCTCTACCTGATACCACAACTGGCGTTGCCATATCAAAGTCGAACCCACTTTCCGCTAGAATACGTTTCGCACCACCAGTCACCATGTTAGTGATCTCACCAACCATGTCAGTCACTTCCTCGTTCAGTCCGTTTGGACGTTCTCCAAGCATGTTTTGCATGATTTCTAGTGCTAACGCTTCATCAAAGGTAATCGACATTGAACCACGAGTTTGTGGGCCAACCATACCAATAAGACCAGAAACGTCACCTCGTGCGATCTCATCTTTCTTGATTCGCGGTTTTTGTGGCTTCAATTCTAGCGAAGCCATAGTTTTTAGAACATTCATTAAAGAAGCTAAAAACGGGTTTACAAATTCAGCGCGCATAACGTTCTTCTATCTTTCTTCTTTCGTCTCCGAGGAACACGCCTGGCATTCGCCATGGGTTTCGATAACTTGATTCGTTAGCTTGAATCCATGTTTCTCGGCGTTATTGGCTAATAAGGATATCAGCGTCTCGTCTTCGAGTTCAACGACATCGCCACATTTATCGCAAATTAACAGTTGGAAAAAATGCTGTTGAGTATTGAACGAACAACAAGTAATAAAACTGTTCGTTGATTCCACTCGATGAATAAAGCCTTGTTCTAGAAGAAAATCTAATGCTCGATAAACAGTCGGTGGCTTAGCCTGAGGCTCACTCTCTTTCAGTTGCTCCAATAGCTCATACGCACTAGAGGCGCGGCGATTAGAACAAATTAGCTCAAAAACGCGTCGGCGCTGCGGCGTCAATCTTACTCCGCGCTCAGCGCAGATTTGTTCAATTTGTTCAAGGATTGTTGGGTCCAAATCTTTCACCATAACTATCGGACGTGCTTTATGATAAACCATTTCTATACGAAGTTCGTTTAGAAATACTGCATTTTACCTACTATCAGACCGAAAATCATGAACTAAAGCAAGTCGATGAAGAGTAGAGTGAGCAACGGATATCACAGAACGAGATACCAATGCCGAAATAGGGTGTTGGGGCGGCGATTCACAGCGCTCGCATCCATTGCACGGTGGGTATACAATACCCGACTTAATTTTTGGGGCGCAACGCCGCGCTCTACCTTGGCAACGTAAAAACGGGTGTTTATATCATGACTCATTCTTGCAGGCTCTCTGTAGCACCAATGTTGGATTGGACGGATCGTCATTGTCGCTACTTCCATCGCTTAATGACCAAAGAAACCCTGCTGTACACCGAAATGGTAACAACAGGTGCGATCATTCATGGAAAAGGAGATTTCCTAGCTTATAACGAAGAAGAGCACCCGTTAGCCCTTCAACTTGGCGGTTCAAACCCAGCTGATTTGGCAACGTGCGCTAAGTTAGCCCAAGAGCGTGGCTACGATGAGATTAACCTAAACGTGGGTTGCCCATCTGATCGTGTTCAAAACGGTCGCTTTGGTGCATGCCTAATGGCAGAGCCTCAACTGGTTGCGGACTGTGTTGCGGCGATGAAAGACGTGGTTGATATTCCTGTTACGGTAAAAACTCGTATCGGTATTGATGACCAAGATTCTTACGAGTTCCTAACGGACTTTGTATCTATCGTCTCAGAGAAAGGCGGCTGTGAGCAGTTCACCATCCACGCGCGTAAAGCATGGTTAAGTGGTTTAAGCCCGAAAGAAAACCGTGAGATTCCACCGTTGGATTACCCACGCGCTTACCAGTTGAAGAAAGATTTCTCTTACCTGACTATCGCTGTGAACGGTGGCGTAAAGTCATTAGAAGAAGCGAAAGAGCATCTACAACATTTAGATGGTGTGATGATTGGTCGTGAAGCTTATCAAAGCCCCTACTTGCTAGCATCTGTTGACCAAGAATTGTTTGGTTCAACCGCACCAGTGAAGAAGCGCAGTGAGATCGTTGAAGAGATGTACCCGTATATCGAAGCACAACTTGCAAAGGGTGCTTACATTGGCCACATCACTCGTCATATGTTGGGCTTATTTCAAAGTATGCCTGGTGCTCGTCAATGGCGTCGCCACATCAGTGAGAATGCACACAAGCCAGGTTCTGGTTTAGAGGTGTTGCAAGATGCACTGGCGAAGATTCCAAAAGAATTGAACGTGTAAATTTCACCAGTGGTTGGTGAAAATTACCAACTCACAAATAGAAAAGCCAGAGTGCAGAAATGTCTCTGGCTTTATTTTTACTTATAGATCATGGTTTTATTCTTGTTTTAATAAGTTGGTACAGAACCTGCTCTAGTAAAACTAAAACAAAGGAGAAGTGATTATGTTGGAGCTGATCTTTATTTTAGTATTTGCGGCAACTTTGCTCGTGACTGGTATTACGATGGTGACTGTATTTGCCGCGACGGGTATTGCGTTAATCGTGATGTTCTTACTTGGTATGGTTGGAGCGGTATTGAAATTATTGCCCTGGTTAATTGTGATAGCACTTGGTATATGGTTTTTCAAAAACTTCGTTGCCCAGCCGCGCTATAAGTAACGGATTGTAGAGATTTAGTTGATAGAGGGCAGTGAGAGTATGATAATATTTCTCACATGCCCCTTAATGTTGAAATCAGCTATCTCGGAGTAAAAATTACATGACATATAAAGCGACCATCGCTTTAACGACACTATCGTTGGCAGCGTCTTATCCTTGTTTTGCAAATGAAGAAGCTTCTTCTTTTACTACCACTGTAGGTGCAGAAGTGTGGGTGGCAGATACTAAAGTTAATGAAGTAAGAAGAGATAGCAATACAACTGGTTCTTTCTATGCTGCGGTTGAGCACGACATAAAATACGTGCCAAATACTCGCCTTCGTTATTCTAACGTTGATGCAGATTACATGGGTTTCGACAAATTAGATCTCACTCTTTACTACCAAATTCTTGAACATGACTTACTGCATTTCGATGCGGGTCTGACCTTTAGTAATTTGAGTGACACTAAGTATGTGGATGCGGGTACAAATGCCCGTACGGAAGAGTTTGATGAACTTATCTGGGCTTGGTATGGCTACGCAGAAATCACCGTACCTAATACCAACTTCGATGTGATTGGTGAGATGAACTTCGGCGATAGCAAAGGCATCAAGAGCACCGACCTAATGGCTGGTGTTCAGTACCGTATCCCTTTCCAGGAATCTGAATTGACCTTCCGTGGTGGCTACCGTGTGATTGACCTTGAGTCAGAAGAGTTCTTATCGAGCTTAGGTAAAGAGTTCATTTTTGCTGATGGCTTCTTTGTTGGTGCTCAATACTCTTTCTAAACATAATTAACTTATTCCTTTAAAACGTCGCCTTATAAGCGGCGTTTTTTTATATCACTTCATTATATTCAATCGAATTAATCGCCCAAGTTTTCAGACTTCGACCATGCTTATTTAGGAGCAATGTATAAAAGTTGGAGCAAGGATTGCGATGACAATAAATGAATTGAGACATCTATTTCGTGATAACCAGCTGGTAGAAGCCATTATCGAACCTTCAATACAAGAAGGAGGTTGGGTTGTTGAGTTTAGGCATGCCCGTGGTGGTTTTGTCTGTCTTACCGATACTCATGGGGAAGAATGTCTCTATGATGACCTCGATACGGCCTCTAAATCGGCCATGGCAGTCGGCTTTCAACAAGTTCGGATTGAAGATCGTTGACCCTAACTTTGATTTTCTTACTTCCAAAAAGTTATAAAACATTCACATCTATTCTTTCTTGTTATTAGGGAGAGTGGTTAATCTATCGTCACGCAATGAATAGGGATGTCGTGACAATGTCTTTTCAAAAGAATGAGTCTTACAAGAATGTGTCGGAAGAAAATAATGGGCAAGGTGGAAACCCACCAATCGCAAGCCCTCTGAATGACCAGCAATTTAGTTCACTCCAGCAAACTGTCTCTGAGTTATCTTCACAACAACTCGCTTGGGTCAGTGGTTATTTTTGGGGTTTAGCGCAAAACCAACCAAGTTCAGCAGCTGCAGGCCCAATAGCACAGGCTGCTGCTTCTGTCGCTGCAAAACCAGCAGGCAAGCTAAGCATCATTTTTGCTTCTCAAACCGGCAATGCGAAAGGTGTTGCTGAAGCACTAGAGCAAGAAGCCAAAGCAGAAGGCATTGTTGTAGAGCTATTTGATGCTAGTGATTACAAAGGCAAAAATCTTGCTAAAGAAACGCATGTAATCATCGTTGCGTCCACTAATGGAGAGGGTGAAGCGCCAGATAATGCCATTGAGCTGCATGAATTCCTTCAATCAAAGAAAGCGCCTAAGCTACCAAACCTGCAATATGCGGTGATCGCTCTTGGCGATTCTAGCTACGAATTTTTCTGCCAAACGGGTAAAGACTTCGATACTTACTTATCTAAGCTAGGTGCAACTGCCTTCATCGATCGCATTGATTGTGATGTGGATTACGAAGCGCCGGCCGCAGAGTGGCGTAAACAAGCGCTTGAGCAAGTAAAAGAAGCGCTTTCTTCTGGTAACGAAGCGGAAGTGGTTCAACTTCCTGTTGGTCAAGCCGCTCCTGGTCACTCTGCTTATAACAAGCAAAACCCATATACCGCAACGTTACTGACTAGCCAGAAAATCACGGGTCGTGATTCGGACAAAGATGTTCGCCACGTAGAGATTGACCTCGAAGACTCAGGTTTAACTTATCAAGCCGGCGATGCTTTAGGTGTGTGGTTCGATAATAGTTCAGAATTAGCCAATGCCATCTTAGCTAAGGCTGGTCTATCCGGTGTAGAAAGTGTAGAAGTGGATGGTGAAAGCCTTTCTATTCATAGTGCATTGGTTAGCAAATATGAAATCACCGCATCAAACCCTCAGTTTGTCACCAAATTTGCAGAGCTATCTGGTAGTAAGAAACTACAAAAGCTAGTGGAAGATAAAGACAAACTTCGTGAGTACGCAGCAAACACTCAAGTCGTAGATGTGCTTGCGGAGAAGAAGACCAAGCTAAGTGCAGAAGAGTTGGTTGGTTTACTTCGTCGATTGACACCTCGCCTATATTCTATCGCTTCAAGCCAAACCGAAGTTGATGAAGAGGTTCACCTAACCGTAGGATTAGTTGAATACGATAAAGGTGATGAGAAGCGCTATGGCGGCGCATCGAGTTTCCTCGCTCAACGTCTGGAAGAAGGTGGTGAAGTGAAAGTGTTTGTTGAGCACAACAATAACTTCAAACTGCCACAAGATGACAACACACCAATCATCATGGTTGGCCCTGGTACCGGTATTGCGCCTTTCCGTAGTTTTATTCAAGAGCGTGATAACCGTGACTCGGAAGGCAAGAACTGGTTGTTCTTTGGTGACCGTACCTTTACCCAAGATTTCCTTTACCAAGTGGAATGGCAGAAGTACCTCAAGTCAGGTTTGCTGACTCGCCTTGATGTTGCGTTTAGTCGTGACCAAGCAGAGAAGGTTTATGTTCAACATCGCATCCTAGAAAACGCTGAACAAGTGTGGCAATGGATTCAAGATGGTGCCTACATCTATGTATGTGGTGATGCCACTCGTATGGCAAAAGATGTTCACGATGCGCTGGTATTTGTAGCCGAGCAACAAGGCAAGCTATCTCGTGAAGAAGCCGAAGCATTTATCAACGATCTACGTAAAGCGAAACGTTACCAAAGGGATGTGTACTAATGAGCGCGAATGAACAATCAAACAGCCAAGAAGTATTAGGTGAGGTACTTGGTCCACTCTCGGATAACGAGCGCCTTAAAAGAGAAAGTAACTTACTACGTGGAACGATTGAACAAGATCTACAAGACCGCGTTACCGGTGGTTTTACTGCAGATAACTTCCAGTTGATTCGTTTCCACGGAATGTACCAGCAAGATGATCGCGATATCCGTAATGAGCGTGCTAAGCAAAAGTTGGAGCCGTTGCACAATGTCATGCTTCGTGCACGTATGCCGGGCGGCATCATTACGCCAAAGCAATGGCTAGCGATCGACAAGTTTGCAACTGAGCACTCTTTATATGGAAGTATTCGTCTTACGACTCGTCAAACGTTTCAGTTCCACGGCGTGCTAAAACCAAATATCAAGTTGATGCACCAAACGCTCAACAGCATTGGTATTGATTCGATTGCCACCGCGGGTGATGTTAACCGTAACGTGTTGTGTACCACTAATCCAGTGGAGTCGGAGCTACACCAAGAGGCTTACGAGTGGGCGAAGAAGATCAGTGAACATCTATTACCGAAGACACGCGCTTACGCAGAGATTTGGTTAGACGGTGAAAAAGTAGAAAGCACGGAAGAAGACGAACCGATTCTAGGTAAGAACTATCTACCACGTAAGTTTAAAACCACAGTGGTTATCCCACCGCAAAATGACGTAGACGTACACGCTAACGATCTTAACTTCGTAGCGATTGCAGATAGCGGCAAGCTGGTTGGTTTTAACGTGCTCGTTGGTGGTGGTCTCGCGATGACGCATGGCGATACATCAACTTATCCACGCAGAGCGGATGACTTTGGTTTTATCCCATTAGAGAAAACGCTTGATGTTGCGGCTGCTGTAGTAACGACGCAACGTGATTGGGGTAACCGTTCGAACCGTAAGAATGCAAAAACGAAGTACACATTAGATCGTGTCGGAAGTGATGTCTTTAAAGCAGAAGTAGAAAAGCGTGCTGGTGTTAAGTTTGAGCAAAGTCGCCCTTACGAATTAACAGAACGTGGTGACCGTATTGGTTGGGTTGAAGGGATCGATGGTAAGCATCACCTAGCACTCTTCATCGAAAACGGTCGTCTGTTGGATTTCCCGGGTAAACCACTTAAGACAGGTGTTGCTGAAATTGCCAAAATCCACAAAGGCGATTTCCGTATGACGGCAAACCAAAATTTGATTGTTGCTGGTGTACCAAAAAGCCAAAAATCGAAGATCGAGAAGATTGCTCGTGAACATGGCTTAATGAATGATGGTGTGAGTGAGCAGCGTAAGAACTCGATGGCGTGTGTCGCATTTCCTACTTGTCCGCTCGCGATGGCTGAGGCTGAACGATATCTTCCTCAGTTTGTTACTGATGTTGAAGATATTCTAGAAAAGCATGGTCTATCGGAAGAAGACAATATCATTCTTCGTGTAACAGGGTGTCCAAATGGCTGTGGCCGAGCAATGTTGGCAGAAATCGGCTTAGTTGGTAAAGCTCCGGGTCGATACAACTTACACCTAGGTGGTAACCGCGGCGGTACTCGAGTACCGAAGATGTATAAAGAGAACATTACGGATAAGCAAATCTTAGAAGAGATTGATCAGCTGGTGGCTCGTTGGGCTGCCGAACGTGAAGAAGGCGAAGCATTTGGCGATTTCACGATTCGAGCTGGCATTATCCAAGAAGTGTTTATATCAAAGAGGGATTTCCATGCTTGATTCTGTAGCGTCCAACCCGGAGCTAGCAGAGTTACTGACATTAACTAAGACGGAGCAAATCCTCCGTCTTGCTCAAATCAATGTCGAGCTCGAACAGCTTTCGGCACAAGAGAGAGTAAAGTGGGCATTGGAGAATTTGGAAGGGGAGTTCGCAGTCTCATCCAGTTTCGGTATCCAAGCAGCAGTGATGCTCCATCTTGTGACACAACAAAAGCCGGACATTCCAATCATCCTAACGGACACCGGATATCTATTTGCGGAGACTTATCAATTTATTGACCAGTTGAAAGCGCAACTGAGCCTCAACCTTAAAGTATACCGAGCAAAAGAAAGCGCCCATTGGCAAGAAGCACGTTACGGAAAACTTTGGGAACAAGGTATAGAGGGAATTGAAAAGTACAACAAGATAAACAAAGTAGAACCAATGCGACGGGCTCTGCGTGAGCAAAATGTCGGTACTTGGTTTTCAGGATTGCGTCGAGAGCAAAGCCAATCTCGTGCAGGTCTACCAATCTTGTCGATTCAAAATGGTGTATTTAAATTCTTACCAGTGATCGACTGGACGAATAAAGATGTGCATTACTACCTAGAAGAACATGGTTTAAGTTATCACCCTCTATGGGACCAAGGATATCTTTCGGTAGGTGATACTCATACAACAAGGAAGTGGGAACCAGGCATGTCAGAAGAAGAAACCCGCTTCTTCGGTTTAAAACGAGAGTGTGGTCTTCATGAAGATGAGGGCGCAGAACAAGATGGTTCTGGCATCTAGTCATTTAGACGCCGAAACACACGTATCGGCTAAATAAAGAAAGCTGCTGTAAAGCAGCTTTCTTTATTTACAGTAAGTAAAAATGGGCAAAAAAGTATAACTCTGTGGATAAGTTGTTTAACTCTTTGGGGTAAAGTTGGATAAATAAGCCTTTGAATGAAAAGTCGACGTTTAACCATTATTTTTGCAATTTTTGCAAAATAACACTTGCCAACGTGAGCGCGATCTCTATAATGCCACCTCATCGACAGGGCAAGCGCTCACAAGGGTTCAAGCAACGTCGATAAGGTCAGAAAAAAAAGCGAAATAATTTGAAAAAGTGTTTGACACAAAAAATTATCTCGCTAGAATGGCCGCCTCTTCCGAAGTGATGTGAGTCACAAAGAAGAATCGCTCTTTAAAAATATAGACCTATCAATCTGTGTGGGCACTCGTTGATGATAATCCAATTAGAAATTTCTCTTAATAAAGAGCAGTTTCAAATTAGGTTTCAATGAACTGAGTGACCAATCAAGTCTTCGGACTTGGCACAGTCAATTCATTATCATTCTGTTGGAATGATA
>NZ_BAOG01000105.1 GCF_000400365.1 Vibrio jasicida CAIM 1864 = LMG 25398
AGAAGGGAGGACGCGATTTACCAGCCACTTAGCAAACATAATCGAAATTGCTTTGTGACTATGGCACTGCCATAGGAATGCTTTTGCGTTGGGTGATTGTTCACAGGAACTAAGCCGAACAGAAAGAGAGATGGCACCAAGTGAGGAACGAACCTGGTGCAAAGACCGATTTCGTTTTGAGGCTAGTTATCGTGGGAGGAGTGAAACGACGGAATGAACCGAGCGAATGCGAGAACGCCCAAACGGAACATTAATCACCATCAAAACAAATGTAATACATATGTATTACACATAAAGCATTGGGCAATTAGTGTACGAACGTTGTTCACGCCCTAACCTTTTGTTATTTAAGCTATCGAGATCGTTCTAGGAATAAACGTGGCTGTGTTAGCATGGCTTTCTTGATGTTTTTTGCAACCAAGAAAGACTGTTAAGGTTGCTAAACATACGGGCGTGATACCAATTGAGAAACTGATTACTCAATATTCATCAGCTCAAATACGGCTGTCGAGTGACGAGTAAAAATGCACTGTGGTAATCTACAAAAAATTAAAGGCACCAGATCGATTAGCATCATATCGACGTCAAATGATTGAGTTTAATGGCACCAACACATAACCTTAGCAACATGTACACTTTAACAAGTATGTAGATAGCAGGTTAGCATTCAGAATTACAATTGAAGTATGATAGGCAAAACAAGAAGAGAGGTAAGTTTATGAAGCGCAAATAAAAGAAAACCCCAAACAGTTCTGTTTAGGGTTAACTCACGAGTCAACTAGAACAGGTTCTAAGTAAACTCTTTGATTTAGACACCCAAAGGATAACAAAGAACCCGAAAAGTTGACATAAAATATGTCAATTTCTTCGCCGCTGGGCGAAGTTAAGGATTCCCAATGCTTGAATTTAACAAGCTGAGTAAAAAACTACTCACAAAGATGAGAACATTGAAACTGAAACCTTGGGACTTAATCCGTCTTGGGTGGACAGTTAAAAAGGTCATTCAATTCTTGTTCTTCGACGAGTAGAAGAACCAAAAAAGGCGGCGAATGCCGCCTTTTCTATTAAATCCAACCACGCTCTGCGAATGAAACTGTACCTTCAAAAGAGACTACGAAGTGGTCAAGTACTTTAACATCGATAAGCGCTAGTGCATCGATTAAACGGCGCGTAATGCGACGGTCTGCTTGGCTCGGCTCAGCAACACCTGATGGGTGATTGTGATAAAAAATAACTGCGCTTGCGTTTTCGGCTAGTGCCTTTTTGACAACTTCGCGAGGGTACACCGAAGCGGCGTTAACGGTGCCAGTAAAAAGCTCTTCAGAAGAACGCACGCGATGCTGGTTATCTAGAAAAATAACCCCAAACACTTCATGCTCACGCGCAGCTAAAGAATAGCGACAGAAATTCTTCACCAGCTCAGGCGAACTGAGAGCTGGCTGCTCACTAATACATAACTTTGACTTAAGAATTGCCGCTGCTTCATCTAAAGCCGCTTGTTCATGTGCTGTGAACAAACCAGAATCCGAATAAGCGACAGAAGCCGAGCTTTGACCCCCTCCTACAGTTTCAGTTTTATTCTCTTGCGCTTCCAAAGAAAATGTCATCACGACATCATTTGAGAAGTGGTAAATACAGTCACAAAACCTAACACTCTGAAGCACGCCCTCTTTAATAGTCAGATAGATAACCATGCTTGAGTATTCCTTGTTATACCACGCAAAGAAATCCTCTTTTGCCATTGCGATAGGCTCATTATGGCGGAAACAATCATCCATCCCCATAGACTGAGTTTTAAGCATAACAGTATCCGCGTACGCAAGTAATCGAGCGATTTTCTTTTTGGCATTCTTGCGCAGCTTATGACCAGTAAAAGATTTTAAAAACTCATCTTTAGAGGCAGCCTTCGACTCCAAGTTCGAGAACTTGGTCGATTCTGGTTGCTTAGTGATGGTTGAGCAGATTACGTTTGAGTCAGTCATGGCTAGGTTTCCTTATGGAGTGAATTTCATCTTCGTCGTTGCCTGACTGTCCAACTCTCAAACATGGTTCTTCTCTGCAGGGGCGCGCAGCGTTTATATACCCTTGCAGATAAGTTCTGGTTGAGGATGGTTACAGGAAGTTGCAAGGCGATTGGGAAAATCACTAGGAAACCAATGACTGGCGAGAAGGGAGGACGCGATTTACCAGCCACTTAGCAAACATAATCGAAATTGCTTTGTG
>NZ_BAOG01000104.1 GCF_000400365.1 Vibrio jasicida CAIM 1864 = LMG 25398
ATTTGACGTTAGCGACAGAAGAAGCACCGGCTAACTCCGTGCCAGCAGCCGCGGTAATACGGAGGGTGCGAGCGTTAATCGGAATTACTGGGCGTAAAGCGCATGCAGGTGGTTTGTTAAGTCAGATGTGAAAGCCCGGGGCTCAACCTCGGAATAGCATTTGAAACTGGCAGACTAGAGTACTGTAGAGGGGGGTAGAATTTCAGGTGTAGCGGTGAAATGCGTAGAGATCTGAAGGAATACCGGTGGCGAAGGCGGCCCCCTGGACAGATACTGACACTCAGATGCGAAAGCGTGGGGAGCAAACAGGATTAGAT
>NZ_BAOG01000103.1 GCF_000400365.1 Vibrio jasicida CAIM 1864 = LMG 25398
TCACGATGAGTGTCCACACAGATTGATACGGTTTATAAGTAAAAGAGACGAAGATATCCCAATATCTTCAATCCAGTGTCCCGTTCGTCTAGAGGCCTAGGACACCGCCCTTTCACGGCGGTAACAGGGGTTCGACTCCCCTACGGGATACCATTGGGTCGTTAGCTCAGTTGGTAGAGCAGTTGACTTTTAATCAATTGGTCGCAGGTTCGAATCCTGCACGACCCACCATTCT
>NZ_BAOG01000102.1 GCF_000400365.1 Vibrio jasicida CAIM 1864 = LMG 25398
CCCAACAAGGACTCCGAATACATTAGCGCAAACCAACTCCGTTATTACTTAATTGTAGTTGCAATAACGGGGCGGACCATACATTTTTTATGCTTTTCAAATTATGAGAAGTTCTGCTTGAAGAGGTGTTTTGGTTAGGAGGTTTACTCAGACTTCGGTCGTTACGACTCGACCGCTAAAGTACTCGTTAGCAACAATATAAGCCGTATTCCTCACTAGCTCGTCTTGAATTTGCGCCCAATGTCGTTCATCTACATCTTCACTCGTATGATTTACTGAAGGGATGACACCACCAACTCGGATGTTGAAAGGGGTCAGTTCTTTTGCCCAGCTGTGGGTAAAACCAGAGACTAATGCCGCCATGCTTTCCACACCCGTGAGATCTTCATGATTATCATGAGAAATGACATTGACGATTACGCCTTTCTTTTCTCTGGAGCGGAAGCGCTCTGCGCTCACTTGACCATAGGTATAAAGAAAGCGAGCCGCAGATGAAAGATGATCGATATAAGTACTCATTGGTTCTGGAGCCATCAAACTTGGCATTGGTGAACTGGTCCAACAATTGACGATGACATCTGGTGTCGCACCAAGCTGAGATTCTATTTGGTCAAACAATAAATTGATGGACGTGGTGTTATCACTGCACACATTAATGGCGTACACCTTATCTGAAAAGGCGCTAATTTGCTCATAACTGGCTCTCAAGGCCGTTGGATTCTGGTCGCAAAGAACAATCGTTGCCCCTAAGTGGGCAAAGTGACTAGAGCATGTTCTGCCGAGGATAGTTCCTGCGGAAGTGACGAGAATGATTGATTCTTTAATATCCATAGCACCTACACTGTCATTTCTTGTGTTAAACAATACATCAGTGGTTTGTGCTAACAGCATGGATGAATTTTTATGAGCTCAGTGTGAAAAGCTTCAAAGTAACGCTTTTGAACCGCAACTATTGTTTGGGAATTTGTAAGGCGTCACATTTCTGACGTGTGCAGAATGCAATCAGTTGGGGTGAACACGGAGCGTTAAGCTTGCGCTTGGATTTGATACTGACGCTGTGCCGTCACTAATTGATTGTAAAGCCCAGCGTCAGGAATCAGTGTTTTGTTACGTTCGCCTAAACAACGGCGCTCATGACCGGAAAGGTTGTGATAGACGTTTTCCGGTAGGTTGAACGTGTCTTGAGGCAAATATGTTAGTGCATCAGGTTTAAGGTAGTGGCTTAGCTTAGCAGACGGTAAACCCGCATCATGAAACTGCTTTGCTTGCTCTGCAGCTAGCTCGTAACTGCTGCTGTCTGAGCGAAGCGCTTGTGGTTGTGATAAACCAAACTGTTTACGAAGGAGGTCATCGCTTGTAATGACTTCTTGTACTTCTTCAACCGGGACTACATCGCGAACATCATTAGAGAACATAGACAGAATCAGCGAGAAATCAGCGCGGCGACCTTCATGTACAGCATGGTTAATACCATTGCCGAACTGAAGTTCGTTGATGATTACTGCCTTGTCTAAAGTATGGATTTGCATGATGTTCCTCGCTTAATGCACTTTTAACGGCAACGAAGGGAAGAACTTTAGGAAAAAGAGGGGATTAATTGAAAAAATAGGTCGGAGAAGCAATAAAAAAGCCCGCAATAATGCGAGCTTTTAAATATGACTAAATTGAACTTAGGGGGAAGTAAATTACTTCGCTAGGTTCTCAGCTACGAAGTCCCAGTTTACAAGAGCCCAGAAGCCGTTCATGTAATCAGGACGTACGTTGCGGTAATCGATGTAGTACGCGTGTTCCCAAAGGTCAACAGTTAGAAGTGGAGTGGTACCTTCTTCTGTTAGAGGCGTTGCAGCGTTAGAAGTGTTAACGATCTCTAGAGAACCGTCAGCTTTCTTAACTAGCCAAGTCCATGAAGAACCGAAGTTGTTGATTGCTGAATCAGTGAACTTCGCTTTGAATTCTTCGAAAGAACCGAATGCTGCGTTGATTGCTTCAGCAACTGCACCAGTTGGTTCGCCGCCCGCGTTTGGAGCTAGACAGTGCCAGTAGAACGTGTGGTTCCAGATCTGTGCTGCGTTGTTGAATACGCCACCAGTAGAAGTCTTGATGATCTCTTCTAGTGTTTTGCCTTCGAACTCAGTACCAGGGATAAGACCGTTTAGCTTAACAACGTAAGTGTTGTGGTGCTTACCGTGGTGGAAATCTAGAGTCTCTGCAGAGATGTGTGGTTCTAGTGCGTCTTTCGCGTAAGGTAGAGCTGGTAGTTCAAATGCCATTGCTCAATTCTCCATAGATATGAAAGGGTTACCTTTCGATTGCTTCCAGTGTTTTTATTTATATGTAGTCTTTACGACTGACTTGAAAAGTATTTTAGCAAGTTTTTACTTTATTAAAACCCCGATATGAAAATATTTTAAGATAAAACCAATAAAGACTTACTAATTATATGGTTTATATTCTGTGTTTATTGAGTAAAATGTGGCAATAACTAAAGTTCACATCCATGAATGAGGAAGCGATGGAAACTATCGATAAAATCAAACAGCAGATCTCTGAAAACACAATCTTGCTGTACATGAAAGGATCACCGAAACTGCCTAGCTGTGGTTTCTCTTCTCAAGCAGCACAAGCGCTAATGGCATGTGGCGAGAAGTTCGCTTACGTAGACATCCTACAAAACCCAGACATTCGTGCTGAACTACCTAAATACGCTCAATGGCCTACATTCCCACAACTATGGGTTGAAGGCGAACTGATCGGTGGTTGTGACATCATTTTGGAAATGTTCCAGAAAGGTGAGCTTCAGCCTCTTATCAAAGAAGCGGCAGCACGCGTTGAAGGTGACGCTGAGTAATTCGTAAATACTCACATTTGGCGATAGAATACAAAGGAGCCGCATTGGCTCCTTTTTCTTTTTTAGGTTAGTGGAATGAACTTGAAGCTTTACTACGTACATGATCCAATGTGCAGCTGGTGTTGGGGCTACAAACCAACCATCGAAAAATTGAAGCAGCAACTGCCGGGTGTGATTCAGTTTGAGTATGTTGTGGGTGGCCTTGCGCCAGATACTAATCTGCCGATGCCTCCAGAAATGCAACAAAAGATCGAACAAATTTGGAAGCAGATCGAGCGCCAGCTTGGCACCAAGTTCAATTATGATTTCTGGACCTTGTGTACGCCAGTAAGAAGTACATACCAATCATGCCGTGCGGTTATCGCCGCGGGGTTCCAAGATTCTTATGAGCAAATGTTAGAAGCAATTCAGCATGCGTACTACCTGCGAGCTCTTCCTCCTCACGAAGAAGCAACGCACCTGCAATTGGCAAAAGAGATTGGTTTGAACGTTCAACAGTTCAAAAACGATATGGATGGCGCTTTGTTAGAAGGCGTGTTCCAAGATCAGTTGAGTCTTGCAAAAAGCCTTGGTGTGAACGGGTACCCAAGCTTGGTACTGCAAATCAACGATGCTTACTTCCCGATTGAAGTTGATTACCTATCGACTGAGGCGACGCTAAAGCTTATTCGAGAGCGCATCGTTGATAATATGTCCGCTCAATGATTGAATTGAAGCCTCTAAAGCGTTATTCGTAGGTATTCAAATTAACAAAAAGCCGCTCACTCGAGCGGCTTTTTCGTAACGAATTGTATCCATTCAAATGATGCGATTACAGCACCATTGCAGCAATCCAACCGAAGATGATCAGTGGAATGTTGTAGTGGATAAATGTCGGAACTACGGTTTCCCAAATATGCTCGTGTTGGCCATCCGCATTTAGCCCCGATGTTGGACCTAAGGTTGAATCAGAAGCTGGAGAGCCTGCATCACCTAGCGCAGCAGCAGTACCGACTAGTGCGATAGTTGCCATTGGTGAGAAGCCGAACGCTAGTGATAGCGGGACATAGATAGTTGCAAGGATTGGAATCGTAGAGAACGATGAACCAATGCCCATAGTGACCAATAGACCAACAATCAGCATAAGCAGAGCAGCTAGAGGTTTGTTATCGCCGATGCTTGTTGATAGTGATTGTACTAGTGTTTCAACGCCGCCAGTTTGCTTCATTACTGCCGCAAAACCTGCCGCTGCAATCATGATGAAACCGATCATTGCCATCATGTGTACACCTTTAGTGAACACATCGTGCGTCTCTTTCCATGCGATAACACCACCGAAGGTGAATACCATAAAGCCAGCTAGTGCACCGATGATCATTGAGCCCGTGTATAGCTGTACGCTTAGCGCAGCAAGAATACCTAAGCCAGCAACCAAAATGTGTTTCTTATTTAGCTTCTCTTCAGATTCTTGAACAACGGTCAGTTCAGTTTCTTTGTATTCACGAGGTTTACGGTAGCTAAAGAAGATTGCCGTCAGAAGGCCAAACAACATACCTGCGCCCGGCAACAGCATTGCTGTCGGTACTTGGCTTGCCACGACATCTGTTAGACCATTGTCATGTAAGTTCTTCAATAGGATGTTGTTTAGGAAGATGCCACCAAAACCGATTGGTAGAATCATATAAGGCGTGATCAAACCGAAGGTAAGCACACAAGCGACCAAACGACGGTCCAGCTTCAGCTTAGCGAAAACGCCCAAAAGAGGTGGAATCAAAATTGGAATAAAGGCGATGTGTACCGGAATCACGTTTTGAGATGACATGGTGACAAGGACAAGCACAACCAATACTGCGTATTTAAGACCAGTAGTCGACGCAGAGCTTTCTTTGCCATTTAGGCGCTTGATAACGCTTTTAGCAAGTAGGTCAGTAATCCCCGAGCGAGAAATCGCAACGGCAAATGTACCAAGCATTGCATAGCTTAATGCGATGGTTGCACCGCCGCCGAGTCCGCTTTCAAAGGCAGAAACAGTATCGGTAAGACTCATACCAGCAACAAGGCCACCAACGATGGCACTAAACGTGAGGGCAACCACCACGTTTACGCGCATCAATGCTAACACGAGCATGACGCACACAGATATAACGACAGGATTCATACTTTTCCTAATATGTTGTGTTTATTTATTATTCTTCGCTAACAAGCGGCCAACCGCCTAGGGCCTTCCATTTGTTTACGATGCCGCAGAATAGCTCTGCAGTTTTTTGTGTATCGTAAAGCGCAGAGTGTGCTTCACGATTGTCAAAGTCCATCCCTGCTGTTTTGCATGCTTTAGCCAGAACAGTTTGGCCATAAGCAAGTCCACTTAATGTCGCGGTATCAAAAGTGGCAAATGGATGGAAAGGGACTCTTTTTAGTTTGCAGCGTTCGTTGGCTGCATTAACAAAACTTAAGTCGAAAGCCGCGTTATGCGCCACCATGATTGCACGCGAGCAATCTTCTGCTTTTTGCTCTTTACGGATCAACTTATAAATTTCTTTCAGCGCTTCTTGCTCAGAGACAGCACCACGGAGTGGGCTAAAAGGGTCACGAATGCCGTTGAATTCTAGCGCTTCTTTTTCTAAATTCGCGCCTTCAAAAGGTTCGATATGAAAATGAATGGTGGAGGCAGGATGCAAATCGCCGTTTTCATCCATGCTCAACGTTACGGCACAGATTTCTAAAAGTGCATCAGTTTGAGCATTGAAACCTGCGGTCTCAACGTCAACTACCACTGGAAAATAACCACGAAAACGCTTTTTCAGGGTTAGAGCTTCATTTTCTATTGTCATGTTGGCTTATTTTTGTGTGACGAAGGCTGCATTATTGCAGATTCTATCGATGAGAAAAACCGCAATTTGGATAAATGTAGAATTCTGTTTCGTCCGTATTGGGTGAGACTTATAACTAAAAATAAGGGGGAAGGTCACCTGTTATTCTCGTGATGTTATTTCCCATTTTATGCGCTTGCCAAATCATCCCTTAAGTCCTTCTATCAAGTTGCTATTTTTATGTTGGCGGGATTTTTGCATTCTTTCACGTGTTTTTAATTCAGGCGAATAAGCGGCAATAGAGTGCCGTTTGAGAGATAGTACCTAGATGAATAAATGGCTTGTAACCAGTGGCGTCGCGTTATCTTTACTCAGTGCACATAGTTTTGCATCAATGGGTAAACGCTACGTCGCCACTCCGCAACAGTCACAATGGGAAATGGTGATGAATACGCCATTGGAATGCCAACTTGTGCATCCTATTCCTGGATTTGGTGACGCGGTATTTTCGTCTCGTGCGAGCAAAAAGATCAATTTGGATTTCGAACTGAAAATGCGCCGCCCAATGGGTGAAACACGCAACGTGAGTTTGATTTCAATGCCGCCTCCTTGGCGTCCGGGAGAGCATGCGGACCGAATCACTAATCTTAGGTTCTTTAAGCAGTTCGATGGTTACGTGGGTGGTCAAACGGCATGGGGCATTTTGTCTGAGCTAGAAAAAGGGCGCTATCCGACATTTAGCTACCAAGATTGGCAAAGTCGTGACCAACGTATTGAAGTTGCCTTGTCTTCGGTGCTTTTTCAGAGCAAATACAATGCCTTTAGTAACTGTATTGCTAACTTGTTGAAGTACAGTTTCGAAGATATTGCCTTTACGATTCTTCACTATGAACGTCAAGGCGATCAGTTAACAAAAGCGTCGAAGAAGCGTTTGGCTCAAATTGCTGATTATGTTCGTCACAACCAAGATATCGATTTAGTCCTTGTTGCAACCTACACAGATTCAACGGATGGCAAGAGTGCGAGTCAAAGTCTTTCAGAAAGAAGAGCAGAGTCACTTAGAGCGTATTTCGAATCTCTGGGTTTATCGGGTGATCGTATTCAAGTGCAGGGCTACGGCAAGCGTCGACCAATTGCTGATAATGGCTCACCAATTGGTAAAGATAAGAATCGCCGTGTGGTGATTTCGCTAGGACGAACTCAGGTTTAATTGAAATGCTAACCAAATAAAAACGCCAGAGTCAGACTCTGGCGTTTCTATATAACTGTGTTCTTGTTGAAAGTACTTATGCGCTTGTGTTGCTACCTTCATGTCACTTCAGCTAGTTTAAGCGAAATTTAGCAATGATTTCGCAATTCGTAGCCGTATCAATCTTTTCGACTTGTTTTGCAATCGCTGGATTCGGATGTCGTTTCATAAAATCAATCAGTGCTTTTGTACAGCAGCCAATCGAATCAATAAAGCTCGCGCAATCTTTGTTTGGGCACTGAGGAATCAGTGTGAGTACTTTTTCAGATGCGAGTTGCAGATATTTGAGTTCATACTCGGTATCGCCAGCCCAGCGCCAAAATTGAGCGAGGTTATGGCATGAAATCACTGAAATTAGTAAGCGTTCATCAGCTTCTATTTCCACGCATTCGCTAATATCTTCACTCAGGCTAAGGGCTTGCTGGTAATGAAGAATGCTGCGAACAGGGTCATCTAGTTGAAGAGCAGTATCGGCTAGAAGTGTGTGTTTTTCCCATTCACTGATCATTATCGTTTGTCCCACATATCGATGTTGCGAATAAATCTAAACGATAATTATTATCAAGTAAAGATATTTGTTTATAAATGAGCAGGCAGCTCTCAGATCTGCCTGTCATCTTTTACAGCATTTCAGAATGGGGGCTGGGTTTAGCCCTCTAATCCTGCTGATGCTTGCTTGTTTTGGATCAGCTCGATCATGTAGCCATCAGGGTCTTTCACGAAAGCGATGTGCGTTGTACCGCCTTTTACTGGGCCCGCTTCACGAGTGACATTGCCACCTGCTGCTTTGATTGCGTCACAAGTTGAGTAGATATCGTCTACGCCAATTGCGATATGGCCAAATGCAGAGCCTAAGTCGTACTCGGTTGTACCCCAGTTGTAAGTCAGCTCGATGACGGCACCTTGAGACTCATCACCGTAACCTAAGAATGCTAGCGTGTATTCGTACTCTTTATTTTCATTGGTACGAAGTAGCTGCATGCCCATTACTTCAGTGTAGAACTTGATAGATTTGTCTAGATCACCCACGCGTAGCATGGTGTGAAGAATTCGACCGTTTGACATTATTTGCTCCTAGCGATTGTTTCAGACGGGTTTATTCGTCTGGGTACACTTTTTCTTTGTATTCACAGAGATCTTCAATGATGCAGCTACCACAGCGCGGTTTTCTTGCCACACATGTGTAACGACCATGAAGGATCAGCCAGTGGTGTACATCAAGCTTAAACTCTTTTGGCACCACTTTTAGCAGTTTTTCTTCTACGTCATCGACGGTTTTACCCATCGCAAACTTTGTACGGTTAGAAACACGATAGATGTGTGTGTCCACCGCGATAGTTGGCCAACCGAAGGCGGTATTCAGTACCACGTTAGCGGTTTTACGACCGACACCCGGCAAAGCCTCTAGTGCTGCACGATCTTCTGGTACTTCACTGTTGTGCTTCTCTAGTAAGATCTTACAAGTCTTGATGGTGTTTTCGGCTTTTGAATTAAACAGACCGATGGTTTTGATGTATTCCTTTAAACCATCGACACCCAAATCAAGAATGCCTTGAGGCGTGTTCGCAACAGGGTAGAGCTTGTCTGTTGCCTTGTTTACGCTTACGTCCGTCGCCTGCGCAGAAAGCAGTACGGCGATAAGCAACTCAAACGGCGTGCTCCAGTTGAGCTCTGTCTGAGGATTGGGATTGTTTTCTCGGAGTCGTTCGAGAATTTCAATTCTTTTGACTTTGTTCATTGCTGACTTCCAAACCCGTCTTTGCGGTTTATGAAAAAGGCCCTACGAGTGGTAGAGCCTTGATTTTAGAATTCTTGTATTATGCGTTAGTTACGCGGGCGCGCTCAATGGCTGGTTTTTCTTCTTTCGGCTGACGTTCCTGAATTGAGCTGTCGATAACGTTTTTCAACGCAATCAAAAGTCCTACGCCGATAAACGCACCTGGCGGCAATAATGCCAGTAAGAAGCTGCTATCGAAGTGGAAAACTTGAATACGCAGTGCCGCAGCCCAGTCACCCAATAATAGGTCTGCACCATCGAATAAGGTGCCGTTGCCGATAAGTTCACGCATAGCGCCAAGTACAACTAATACGGTTGTCATACCAAGACCCATCCAGAAACCATCCAATGCTGCTGGTAATGGATCATTCTTCGATGCGTAAGCTTCCGCACGGCCGATGATAATACAGTTGGTTACGATCAATGGGATGAAGATACCCAGAGATAGATACAGTCCGTAGGCATAAGCGTTCATCAAGAGTTGAACACAAGTTACCAAGGCTGCGATGATCATAACAAAGACCGGAATACGGATTTCTTTTGGTACGTAGTTACGAATCAGTGAAACTGTCAGGTTAGAACCGACAAGCACCAACAAAGTCGCAATACCCAAACCAAGGGCGTTGGTAATGGTCGAAGAAACAGCAAGCAGAGGACACAAACCCAGAAGTTGCACTAGGGCAGGGTTGTTGCTCCACATGCCGTTTTTCATTAGCAGTTTATTTTCACTCATGGTTGCCTCCTGCGCAGTCTAGGGGCTGATTCAGAATCTCATCACGAGACTTATTTACATAGTTTACTGTGTTTCTCACCGCTTTCACTACCGCACGAGGGGTAATGGTTGCGCCAGTAAACTGATCGAAATCGCCACCATCTTTACGAACTCGCCAAGAATTCCAGTTACTTTCTGTCACTTGCTTACCGGTGAAGCTCAAGATCCAATCCGTAACGCGTAAATCAATTTTATCACCCAATCCCGGCGTTTCTTGATGGCTTAGGATACGGGTACCAAGGATCTTGCCTTGGTTATCGATGCCGGTAATGATTTTGATTTCACCGTTGTAGCCATCTGGTGCGATAGACTCAATTGCCATTGCCGTAGGTTTACCATCTTTGGTCGCAATGTAAGTTGGCATCGAGCGAACCGTACCTAGATCGGGTGCAGATACCATAGTACATGCTGCGACAAGGTTGTTGTCGTGCATTTCTTCCGGAATCACTTGGTTAAGAACCGATAGCAATTGCTTTTGTTCCTGAAGCTTAATTTGATCTTTTGTTAGGTACTGAGTCAGTGCCACAAGACCGGTTGTTGCACAGGCGAAGATCGCCAATGTCAGACCATTTTTTCTAATAGCGGTTAACATGTTTACCTCAGTGACCGTAAGTTCTTGGTTTGGTGTAGTAGTCGATCAACGGTACACACATATTGGCAAGCAGAACGGCGAACGCAACGCCATCTGGGAAGCCACCCCAACTACGAATAATGAATACCAACGCGCCGATGAGAGCACCGAAAATTAAGCGACCTTTCACGGTCGTTGATGCTGAAACAGGATCGGTTGCGATAAAGAACGCGCCTAACATCGTTGCACCTGAAAGTAGGTGGAAGATTGGTGACGCGGTTTCTCCCGGCATGATCAAGCTAAAGACGGTACTAAACAGTGCCAAGCTACCTAGGAAACCAACAGGAATGTACCATTGGATGATGCGTTTCTTGATCATCACTAGGCCACCAACCAAGTAAGCTAGGTTTACCCATTGCCAACCGATACCCGCAAGCCCACCAAACATTGGCTGTGAAAGTACTTCACTTGGCGTAGCACCAGTGTGAATACCGGTTTTGAATGCATCTAATGGAGTTGCCATTGTTACGCCATCCACGCCGGCACGAACTTGTTGTAGCGACAAACCATCAAAATCATAGCCAGTGAAGATCAGAGACAACGCGTCTGCAAAAGTCACATGCTCAGACATTAATGAAACAGGTGCACTCCAACTTGTCATTTGGACAGGGAAGGAGATAAGCAATACAACGTAAGCGACCATCGCTGGGTTAAATAGGTTTTGGCCAATACCACCGTATAAGTGCTTTGCAATAACGATGGCAAAAATCAAACCGATAACCATGATCCACCAAGGAGACCATGGTGGGATTGCCACAGCTAATAGCCAGGCTGTCACGATGGCACTGTTATCACGCAGCGCACGCATTGGAGAACGTTTACGCACAAGCATGACTAATGCTTCAAGTGACACTGCGACCGCAATAGCGAACACAAGTTGAATGATGGTGCCCCAACCAAAGAAATAGGTTTGAGCCACTAAGCCAGGAATAGCGCACAGTGCTACCCATTTCATCAAATCAGGCGTGCTGCGACGGCTGTGAGCGTGTGGTGAACTGGCAATAAAAAACGACATTACTCGTTCTCCTCAGTATTGTTCTTATTCGCTTCTTGCTGAGCTTTACGTGCTTTAGCGCGAGCAATGGCAGCGGCAACAGCAGCTTTCTTCGGATCCACTTCTGGTTCTTCAGAAGGTGTTTCTTCAACAGATTCTGTTTGTGCTTCTTGCTGAGCTTTACGTGCTTTGGCACGAGCAATGGCAGCGGCAACCGCGGCTTTCTTTGGATCCACTTCTGGCTCTTCAGAAGGCGTTTCTTCAACAGATTCTGTTTGTGCTTCCTGCTTCGCTTTACGTGCTTTAGCGCGAGCAATGGCAGCGGCAACCGCGGCTTTCTTTGGATCCACTTCTGGCTCTTCAGAAGGTGTCTCTTCAATAGACTCTGTTTGTGCTTCCTGCTTCGCTTTACGTGCCTTAGCACGAGCAATAGCTGCGGCAACCGCGGCTTTCTTCGGATCCACTTCTGGCTCTTCAGAAGGCGTTTCTTCAACAGATTCTGTTTGTGCTTCTTGCTGAGCTTTGCGTGCTTTAGCACGAGCAATGGCTGCGGCAACAGCAGCTTTCTTCGGATCCACTTCTGGTTCTTCAGAAGGAGCTTCAGCTTCAACAGATTCTGTTTGTGCTTCTTGCTGAGCTTTGCGTGCTTTAGCGCGAGCAATGGCAGCGGCAACAGCAGCTTTCTTTGGATCTTCAGATTGTTCTGCTGGTGTTTCCGCTTCTGCAGATTCCGTAGAGTCTTCTTGCTGAGCTTTGCGTGCCTTAGCGCGAGCAATGGCAGCGGCAACAGCAGCTTTCTTTGGATCTTCAGATTGTTCTGCAGGTGTTTCCGCTTCTGCAGATTCCGTAGAGTCTTCTTGCTGAGCTTTGCGCGTTTTAGCACGGGCAATGGCAGCGGCAACAGCGGCTTTCTTCGGATCTTCAGCTTGTTTAACAGGTGCTTCCGTTTCTACAGATTCGGTCGAATCTTCTTGTTGTGCTTTTTTCGCTTTAGCTCTGGCGATAGCTGCTGCGATGGCTGCTTTCTTATCACCAGCTTCAGTAGGTGTTGATGCGTCTTCTTGTTGAGCTTTCTTCGCCTTAGCACGGGCAATCGCTGCTGCAACCGCTGACTTCTTGTCGTCAGCATTATCCGTAGATGCGTCGCCTTGTTCTTTTTGCACTTTGCGTTCGCGAGCAAGGCGTTTGCGTTCTTCGCGTAGCTTCGCCATTTCTGAGTTATCAGGCTCGGCTGCGCCAGATTGAGCCGCTGCAGCTTGTTTCGCTTTTGCTTTGGCAATCGCGGCAGCAACCGCTGGTTTCACTGCTGGCTCGGCTTTCGCTTCAGTATTATCTTTTTGTGCTTTCACGCGAGCGATGGCTGCGGCAATCGCATCATCACCGCCAGAGGCTTTCATGTCTTTACGACGATCATCCGCGGCTTTCTTAAAGCGATTTTCACGTTCTGCTTTTTCGCGTTCCATACGCGCTTTCTTCTCTTCAAAGCGCAGCTTAGCTCGTTCAGCGGCTGCCGCTTCTTGAGCGCGTGTTCGGATTTCAGCTTTCGCTTGACGATAGTATTGAACCAGTGGGATTTCACTCGGACACACAAACGCACACGCGCCACATTCAATACAGTCTTTTAAGTTCAGCTCTTCCAGCTTTTCGTATTCTTGGCTTTTTGCATACCACTGAAGCTGCTGTGGCAATAGCGAGGCAGGGCACGCTTCCGCACATTGGCTACAACGGATACATTCCATTTCGTATTGGTCAGAAGCGATCTCACGACGCTTCGGTGCCAGAATACAGTTTGCTGTTTTAGTGATAGGAACCTGAGCGTGGGGTAGGGTAAAGCCCATCATTGGGCCACCCATGATCAGGCGCTGCAGTTTCTTATCTGATCTGTAGCCGAACTCGTCTAACAGTGCTTGTACTGGCGTACCAAGTAGCGTCCAAACGTTACGTGGTTGCTTGAAGGTCTTACCTGTCAGAGTCACGATGCGATTTACCACAGGTTCGCCATCGATCACTGCACGTTTAATTGAGTAGAGAGAACCAACGTTTTGAACCAGAATGCCAATATCAGCAGGGATAGCGCCGCTAGGAACTTCTTTGTTGGTTAAAATCTTGATGAGCTGCTTCTCACCACCAGAAGGGTATTTGGTTGGGATAACGCGAATCACGATGTCTTTGTTCATCGCCGCTTGTTCCAGCGCTTTAATTGCTGCTGGCTTGTTATCTTCAATACCAATGATGGTCAGTTTTGGCTTAAGGATATGCTCGACGATCTCGATCCCTTGGATCAGTTCGTCCGCATGCTCCTGCATGAGTTTGTCATCGGCGGTGATGTAAGGTTCACATTCAGCCGCGTTGACGATAAGAATTTCGGTACGTGCAATGCCCGATTGGATCTTCTTAGCCGTTGGGAAGCCTGCGCCACCCATGCCCGAGATACCAGCAAGGCGAATCACATCGATTAACGCATCTGCAGATTCTTGGGTATAATCGGCAACTGGCGTTTTCTCACACCAAGTATCGTTACCATCTGGCGTAATCACTGCGCACAGTTCGCTTAAACCCGATGGGTGAGCGACGGTTCGTGGCTCAATAGCTGTCACTTGCCCAGAAGTTGGCGCATGAACAGGAACGGTGAAACCACTGTCTGACGCCGTTAGCTGTTGACCTTTCAACACTGTGTCACCAACAGCAATCAATAGATTACCTGCTTTACCGATGTGTTGTTTTAAAGGTAGGACGATTTCCGACGGAATGGCTGCATGAACCAATTCAGTTTTGTTGGATTGCTTTTTGTTTTCTGCCGGATGCACGCCGCCTGGGAAATCCCATAGCGAACCAGTACGAATTTGTTCAATCAAAGACAACATACGAAACCTTATTTAATTGAATCAGTCACGTTCGCTGCATTGGCAGCATCCGTAATGTTAACTACTGGAATAGCGTTAAGCTTCCACTTCCAGCTCTCTGTGGTAGTTTCCACAGGAATCATTTCAATACAGTCAGTTGGACAAGGCGCAACGCACAAGTCACAACCGGTACACTCGTCTTTGATAACGGTATGAAGGGCTTTAGTACCACCAACAATCGCATCGACAGGACACGCTTGAATACACTTGGTACAACCGATACACATGTCTTCATGAATGAAAGCAACGGTTTTGACTTTGCTGTCGAGATCGTGTGCCGACTCTTCCGCTTCAACGCCCATTAGGTCCGCCAGTTTTTCAATGGTTGCTTGACCACCTGGAGGACATTTATTGATTTTATCGCCATTCGCGATTGCTTCTGCGTATGGACGACAACCCGGGTAGCCACATTGGCCACACTGAGTTTGAGGAAGAATAGAATCGATTTGATCGACAATCGGGTCCGCTTCGACTTTGAAGCGAATCGATGCAAAACCAAGTATGGCCCCAAATACAGCGGCGAGGGCAGCAAGAGCGATGATCGCAATTAAAATCGTACTCATCGTTTACTTCACCAAACCTGTAAAGCCCATAAAGGCAAGAGACATCAGGCCTGCGGTGATCATCGCAATCGACGCGCCTTTAAATGGCACAGGTACGTCAGCAGCGGCAATACGTTCACGCATTGACGCAAATAGGATCAGTACCAAAGAGAAGCCAACCGCTGCGCCAAAACCGTAAATGATCGATTCGATAAAGTTGTGGTTCTCGTTGATGTTAAGTAGAGCAACACCTAGAACCGCACAGTTCGTTGTGATCAGAGGTAGGAAGATACCCAACAGACGATACAGCGTTGGGCTGGTTTTGTGCACAACCATTTCAGTGAACTGTACAACAACAGCGATCACCAAAATAAAGCTCATGGTTCGTAAATATTCGATGCCCAGTGGACGCAAAACATAGCTTTCCACCAAGTATGCACACACAGACGCGAGCGTTAGTACAAAAGTTGTAGCTAAGCCCATGCCAATTGCTGTTTCCAGTTTTTTAGACACGCCCATAAAAGGACACAAGCCTAAAAACTTCACCAGTACAAAGTTGTTCACCAGCACAGTGCCGACCAACAACAAAATATATTCGGTCATAGTTATTACGTTCTTAAAATCCGATCCCAATATTATCGTGTTTTGTGACACCAATAACAACCAGAGAACGGTGTGGTTTTATGCGCCCGATGGAAAATTATACGTGTATGTGATGTGAGCAGATGAATTAATAAGAAATTGAAAAGTTTGGTGAATGGTTGTTAACAAAGAAAAACGCAATTTCCGCCACTGATTTAACGCACGCGTTGTTGATGATTTTGGTATCACTTCGTGTGGTTAGCTAGAAATGACAAAAGCTCATACCCCTAATGAGTTAGAGGTATGAGCTTTGATTATTTTACAATCTCGCGATTACAGTTTTTCTGTAAAAGTTCGGCTGATCACGTCTTGTTGTTGCTCTCGAGTTAGCGAGTTAAAACGTACCGCGTAACCGGATACTCGAATCGTCAACTGAGGGTATTTCTCTGGGTGTTCAACCGCATCCAATAACATCTCTCGGTTCAGAACGTTGACGTTAAGGTGTTGACCACCTTCAATCGCAATGCCCTCGTTGCTTGCTTCGTGATGGAAGTAACCATCCATTAGCGCGGCTAGGTTTTTCTTCTGACTCAAGTCATCTTTACCCAGCGCGTTAGGCACAATTGAGAAGGTGTAAGAAATACCATCTTTTGCGTAAGCAAACGGCAGTTTAGATACCGATGCCAAAGACGCAACCGCCCCTTTTTCATCACGACCGTGCATTGGGTTTGCACCCGGGCCAAAAGGCATACCTGCGCGACGGCCATCTGGTGTATTACCCGTTTTTTTGCCGTAAACCACGTTAGATGTGATCGTTAGGATCGATTGAGTTGGCACTGCTTCGCGGTAGGTGTGCATCTTCTGAATTTTCTTCATGAAGCGCTCAACCAGATCACAAGCGATGTCATCAACACGGGCATCGTTGTTGCCAAATTTTGGATAATCACCTTCGATTTCAAAATCAACGGCGATGCCATCTTCATCACGAACAGGCTTCACGGTCGCGTATTTAATTGCCGCCAAAGAGTCAGCGACAACAGACAGACCTGCAATACCACACGCCATAGTGCGGTGCACGTCGCGATCCATCAATGCCATCAGTGATGCTTCGTAGCTGTAACGGTCATGCGAGTAATGGATGATGTTCAACGCTGTGACGTATTGTGTTGCTAGCCATTCCAACATGTTGTCGAAGCGTGGCATCAAAGCGTCAAAGTCGAGAATTTCATCTTGTACTTTGTCCACTAGCGGACCCACTTGCGCTTTCGATTTTTCATCGATACCACCATTAATAGTGTAAAGCAGTGCTTTTGCAAGGTTGGCTCGTGCACCAAAGAATTGCATGTGCTGACCAACAATCTGCGGGCTCACACAACATGCAATCGCGTAGTCGTCATTGTCGAAATCAGGACGCATTAGATCGTCGTTTTCGTATTGAACAGAAGAGGTATCAATCGATACTTTTGCAGCGTATTGTTTGAACGCTTCAGGCAATTGCTCTGACCAAAGAATCGTCATGTTTGGTTCAGGAGCAGGGCCCATAGTATGTAGCGTATGTAAGTATCGGAATGTCGTTTTAGATACTAGCGTACGGCCATCAACACCCATACCTGCCATCGCTTCTGTTGCCCAGATTGGGTCGCCAGAGAACAATGAATCGTATTCTGGTGTACGAAGGAAGCGAACCATGCGCAGTTTCATGATGAAGTGGTCGATCATCTCTTGCGCTTGCGATTCATCAATCAAGCCATTTGCGATATCACGTTCTAGGTAAACATCTAGGAAAGTTGATGTACGACCCAATGACATTGCTGCGCCATTTTGAGACTTAACTGCCGCCAAGTAACCAAAGTAGGTAAATTGAATCGCTTCTTGCGCTGTTTTTGCAGGTAGCGACATATCAATTCCGTATTTCAAACCCATTTGACGAATGTCTTCAAGTGCTTGAACTTGGTCTGCAATTTCTTCACGTAGACGAAGCGTTTTCTCAAGATCGCCACCGCGCTCTAGGAACGTTTGTGTCGAGTTGTATTGCTCTTTTTTGTCCGCTTTTAAGAAGTCGATACCGTAAAGGGCGATACGACGGTAGTCACCAATGATACGACCACGGCCATAGGCATCAGGAAGGCCAGTGATGATGCCTGATTTACGACACGCTAGGATTTCTTTGGTGTAAAGGTCGAAACACGCTTTGTTGTGAGTTTTACGGTACTCAGTGAAGATCTTTTCGACTGTTGGATCCAATTCGCGGCCATAAACTTCGCACGAGTTTTTCACCATGCGAATACCACCATTAGCGATGATTGCACGTTTTAGAGGCTGATCGGTTTGTAAGCCAACGATCTTTTCCAGATCTTTGTTGATGTAACCCGCATCGTGAGAAGTAATCGTTGATGGCAGATCGGTATCGAAATCAACAGGAGCGTGTGTGCGGCTTTCTTGTTTAATGCCTTCAAGCACTTGGTTCCATAATGCTGAAGTGGATGCGCTAACCTCGGCTAAGAAGGACTCGTCTCCCTCATAGGGTGTGTAGTTTTTTTGGATGAAGTCACGAGTGTTGACAGAGTTTTGCCACTCACCAGCAGCGAATCCAGCCCATGCGTCTAGCATATCAGTCGTCGGAATAGTCATAAGTAAATCCCTAAGTTATTGATAAATAGAATGGAGGCGACGAGTAGGACGGAACCATTCTTAACCCTGTCAATCGTATGGATTTAATCTGTATGAGTAAAATGAATGCTTTTCATTTTTTTAATGATTATTTTGCATTTATATAAAAATCAATGGATTAATTGTGTTTTAAGGCCAAAAAGAAGAAATAAATCTCTAAGAATAGAAAATAAGGCGGAACTTAAAAAGGGACGTTGCGCTAGAGTTAGTGAAGGACGGTACTGGCAACGAGATGCTCTGAGGCGCTTATTGGTGCTGAGAAGTTGAATTTAGATACGAAAAAAGCCCAGTTTTTCAACTGGGCTTTTCGGGAATTTGGCTCCTCCTGCTGGGCTCGAACCAGCGACCTGCGGATTAACAGTCCGTCGCTCTACCAACTGAGCTAAGGAGGAATTGCTTTGCTTGAAAGCGGGACGAATCTTACCGAGCACCCACAAAGCTGTCAACACCCAAAAAACACATTTTGAGCAAAAAAGTTAGTTTTTACATCTTTACTTTTTTGTACTCCTTGCCAGTAAAGGGCTGGAGTTAGTTATCCACCAAAATTGTGGATAACTATGTTGATGAGATCTGAGTAAAGATCATTGTTATGCAACTGGGTGTGCTTTGTGTGAATTTTTACGCGAGAATATTCACTGATTAGTCAAGTAAAACAGTGATTTATTAAATTTACTATGAAATCAATCAAAGTGGATAAAATTTACACTTTTGGGGATAAAGGATGATTTTTGTGTTTTTTGGGGAAAACTTGTGGAAATTATATCGTGATGAGTGCAGACGCTTCATCGACTAGGGCGAAAGACTATATCAGAACGTGTTAAATAAGGCTAGATCAAAGTAGAGAAAGCACAAAATTTAATAGTAATGAGCTATAAATCATAGATAGACGTAGATTTCATCTTTGAAGGTGTATATATATACAGCCAAAGTGCAGTAATTTTGAGGAAGGGTATGAGTAAAGTTTATGAACTGGTCTCTGATTATCAACCATCTGGTGATCAACCAACAGCCATCAAGCAGTTGCTAGAAGGGTTAGATTCCGGTCTTGCCCACCAAACACTCTTAGGTGTAACGGGGTCTGGTAAAACATTTACATTAGCGAATGTTATTGCAGAAGCGCAACGACCAGCGATTCTACTCGCACCCAATAAAACACTTGCTGCTCAGTTGTATGGTGAAATGAAGTCTTTCTTCCCCAATAACGCGGTGGAGTATTTTGTTTCGTACTATGACTACTACCAACCGGAAGCGTATGTTCCGACCACGGATACCTTCATAGAGAAAGACGCGTCAGTTAACGCGCACATTGAACAAATGCGTTTGTCCGCTACAAAAGCACTACTAGAACGTAAAGATGCCATTATTGTCGCGTCGGTATCGGCTATCTATGGTTTGGGTGACCCTGAATCGTATCTACAAATGATGTTGCACCTGCGTCGCGGTGATGTGATTGATCAGCGCGATATGCTACGCCGCCTTGCAGAGTTGCAATACTCACGCAATGACGTCGCATTTGAACGCGGCCAGTTCCGTGTTCGTGGTGAGGTGATTGACATCTTCCCGGCCGAGTCAGATCAAGATGCTGTACGTGTAGAAATGTTTGATGATGAAGTGGATTGCATTAGCGTATTTGATCCATTGACTGGGGTCGTAAAGCAACGCGATTTACCTCGTTACACCATTTATCCTAAAACGCACTATGTTACGCCACGCGAGCGTATTTTAGATGCAATTGAAAGTATTAAAGTTGAGTTAGAAGTTCGTAAGAAACAACTACTAGACAATAACAAGTTGTTGGAAGAACAGCGTATCAGCCAACGTACTCAATTCGATATTGAGATGATGAACGAATTGGGTTTCTGTTCAGGTATCGAAAACTACTCTCGTTACTTGAGTGGTCGTGCCGAGGGTGAGCCGCCACCGACACTATTTGATTACTTGCCTCACGATGGTTTGTTGATTATCGACGAGTCGCACGTGACGGTTCCGCAAATCGGTGCCATGTATAAAGGCGACCGTTCGCGTAAAGAAACGCTGGTGGAATTTGGCTTCCGTTTACCTTCTGCTTTAGACAATCGTCCGATGAAATTTGAGGAATTTGAGTCGATCTCACCACAAACTATTTTCGTGTCGGCAACTCCAGGCAATTACGAATTAGAAAAATCTGCAGATGAAATTGCCGATCAAGTCGTGCGCCCAACGGGTCTGCTTGATCCTGAATTAGAAGTTCGCCCAGTGGCAACTCAGGTCGATGACTTGTTGTCTGAGATTCGAATTAGAGCGGCGAAAGACGAGCGTGTTTTGGTAACTACACTAACCAAACGTATGGCAGAAGACTTAACGGAATACCTGCATGAGCATGATGTTCGAGTGCGTTACCTTCACTCAGACATCGATACTGTCGAGCGAGTCGAGATCATTCGAGATCTGCGTTTGGGTGAGTTTGATGCGCTGGTTGGGATCAACTTGTTACGAGAAGGTCTTGATATGCCAGAGGTATCACTGGTGGCGATTCTTGATGCGGATAAAGAGGGCTTCTTACGTTCAGAGCGTTCTTTGATTCAGACCATTGGCCGTGCGGCACGAAATATCGAAGGTCGAGCGATTTTGTATGCAGACTCGATTACAAAATCGATGAAAAAAGCAATGGATGAAACGGATCGTCGTCGTGAGAAACAGAAAGCTTACAACGCAGAGATGGGTATTGAGCCTCAGCCTCTGAAACGCAATATCAAAGACATCATGGAATTGGGTGATATTACTAAATCTAAGCGCCAGCGTAATACCAAGCAGGTACCATTATCTAAGGTGGCAGAACCTTCGCAGTCTTACGACGTGATGTCACCACAGCAATTGGAAAAAGAGATCAGTCGTTTAGAAGCTGCGATGTACCAACATGCTCAAGATCTTGAGTTTGAATTGGCCGCACAAAAACGCGATGAGATAGAGAAACTACGAGCGCAGTTTATTGCCAATAGTTAACTCTTTAGGCCTACCAAAACCCGAGTGCATTTGTATTTGGGTTTTATATTTCCCCAAAAAACAGACAAAAAAGAAGCCAATAGGCAGTCGGGTCTATTGGCTTGTTTTGTGAACATATCGTTCACTAACAACGTCAGTTGGCTAGGTGACCCGAGGGGTCATTAAACAAACAGCATGGTTTGTGCCATATTTTAACCTGTTGATATTCGGTTTAATTTGTTTAGAATACCCACAATCTAACGAATGTTTATTTGCAAAATGCAAAGCGTAATGCGATTATTATTTAAAACACAACAAAAAATCGGCTAGGCTATGCAACAGATAACAGAAGGTCAAAAGTCACGTTACCTATTAATGGTCGAAGATACCGCTTCCGTTGCGGCATTGTACCGTTCTTACCTAACGCCACTCGGCATTGATATCAATATTGTTGGAACAGGCAGAGATGCAATCGAAAGCCTGAATCACCGTATTCCGGATCTTATTCTTCTCGATCTTCGTCTGCCAGATATGACGGGGATGGACGTATTGCACGCGGTGAAGAAAAGTCACCCTGATGTGCCAATTATTTTCATGACTGCTCACGGTTCTATCGATACCGCGGTAGAGGCGATGCGTCATGGCTCTCAAGATTTCTTAATCAAACCCTGTGAGGCTGATCGGCTGCGCGTAACGGTAAATAACGCGATTCGTAAGGCAACGAAATTAAAGAATGAAGCCGACAACCCAGGTAACCAAAACTACCAAGGCTTCATCGGCAGTAGCCAAACCATGCAGCAGGTTTACCGCACCATTGACTCGGCAGCGAGCAGCAAAGCCAGTATCTTCATTACTGGTGAAAGTGGTACTGGTAAAGAGGTGTGTGCCGAGGCGATTCACGCAGCAAGCAAACGTGGCGATAAGCCGTTTATTGCGATCAACTGTGCTGCTATCCCGAAAGATCTGATCGAAAGTGAGTTGTTTGGCCACGTTAAAGGTGCGTTTACCGGAGCAGCAAATGACCGTCAAGGTGCAGCTGAACTGGCTGACGGCGGGACGTTGTTCCTTGATGAACTATGTGAAATGGACTTGGATTTACAAACCAAGTTATTGCGTTTCATCCAGACGGGTACGTTCCAAAAAGTAGGCTCTTCTAAGATGAAGAGTGTGGATGTTCGCTTTGTGTGTGCGACTAACCGCGACCCGTGGAAAGAAGTACAAGAAGGCCGTTTTCGTGAAGACTTGTATTACCGCCTTTACGTGATTCCTTTACATTTGCCGCCACTACGCGAACGTGGTGAAGACGTGATCGAAATTGCGTATTCTTTGCTAGACTATATGTCTCACGAGGAAGGCAAGAGTTTTATTCGTTTTGCACAAGATGTGATTGAACGTTTCAACAGTTACGAATGGCCGGGTAACGTTCGTCAGTTGCAAAACGTGTTGCGTAATATCGTGGTGCTGAACAACGGCAAAGAAATTACTCTGGACATGCTACCACCACCACTGAATCAACCGGTGGTTCGTCAATCGATTTCAAAATTTATTGAACCTGAAATCATGACGGTGTCAGACATTATGCCGCTTTGGATGACTGAAAAAATGGCCATCGAGCAGGCGATTCAGGCGTGTGATGGCAATATTCCACGCGCTGCGGGTTACTTAGATGTCAGCCCTTCAACCATATATCGCAAGTTGCAAGCTTGGAATAATAGGGAAGAAAAACAAAACGTATGAGCATGGATGTATTGAATCAGCAAAAAATCGACGAATTGGCCGCTGAAATTGGCCTAGATAACGTTCCTATTTTGCTGGATATTTTCCTCGGAGAAATGGATGTCTATATCACCAACTTGTCGCAATACCAAGGCAGTGAGCAACTGATCTATCTAAAGGAAATCAGTCATGCTTTAAAAAGCAGTGCCGCCAGTTTTGGGGCTGATCGCTTGTGTGATTTGGCCGTAGCGATTGATAAGAAAGCTAAATCAGGTGAGTTAGTAGAAGGGGGGGGAGACATTACTTCGATGTTAAACTTGCTTCACATTACTCGTGATGCGTATCGTTTATGGACGCAGTAGCCCTGTATTAAACCTTATAAAAACAAAGCCCTTCACGTCGGTGAAGGGCTTTGTCATTTTATACGCTCAGGTGCCTCAATTGTAGGCCACTTCCTGTGTTATTTTGCAACCAATTGGTTTTCAATCGCTAACTTAAGTTTGTCACGATCATGACGCCAGTCGCGGTTGGTAGACGCCAATGACTCGGTGACCACATTCCAGTTATCCAGAACCTCTTGATCGGTTTCCTCTGCAAGTACGACATCAATCTGTCTGCCTTGGCATGCTCGCTCACACCATTCCAGCTTTTGTTTCATCGTCATACGACCCGCTGGACCATATTCTGGACTAAGGTTCGCCACAAAAATGACTTTTGCTTTTTGGTTCGCTGCGATTGCTTTCCCCAATTCAGGTAAGAGTAGCGGTGGCATGATACTCGTTAGGAAGCTACCAGGGCCGAGGATGATGGCGTCAGCTTCTGCAAGAGCGGTTACCGCCTCTTTTGTTGCTGGCACTTCTGGTGAAAGGTCTAATCGGCGAAGATCTTTATCCATTTCATCCACATTAGTTTCACCTGTTACCCATTGCCCATCTACAGACAAAGCAGTGAGGTCGGAAGGATGTTCAGACATAGGAAGAATGTTTACATCGACTTTCAACATATTGCGAATCAGATTGATCGCGTCTAAAGGGCGGACGGAGAGGTTATCCAATGCCGTGAGCATCAGGTTCCCCAAGTTGTGGCCATCTAATTCACCAGTCCCTTTAAAGCGGTACTCAAACATCATCGAGCTGATCGATGGCTCAGTGATCAACTGGTTGATACAGTTTCGTGTATCGCCCCAAGCTATTCCGCCTTGACAATGGCGGATACGGCCAGTTGATCCGCCGTTGTCAGTGGTTGCCACAATGCCCGTTGCATTGCTGCCAAAATCATTAAGTGCGGCCAGCATTCGACCTAAACCGTGACCACCGCCAACTGCGACCACTTTCTTATTGGTGTAGATATTCATTACGTTCTTCTAATAATCTTGTAAAAAGCGACTACAATTTATCTTAATGAGTGTCTTAACGGTACTCACTTAGCGGTAAATTGTGTTTCTAGAGAGTTTTTTATCACTCTGCTCTGGATTCCATTACAAATTTTAAGTATTTTACACGGCAAAGCTATCAGGGGGCTTTCCTCTGGTTGCCATAACTCCGAGCTCACTATGCTAAGTCTAAGGATAGGCGTTTTGAGCCAGTGACATACTGTCACAAGGGCATAATTGGAAATGATTATGCCTCCCGTGTTTGGAAAGGTGTTCCGTGGCGCAACAATTCGAAGACAAATTTCATCGTAAGTTCTATTACTTGCGTCTGTCTGTGACCGACGTTTGTAATTTTAAATGTACCTATTGCCTTCCTGACGGCTACAAGCCATCGGGCAATAAAAACTCGTCTTTTTTATCTCTACCAGAGATCAATCGTGTCGTAAGAGCGTTTGCAGATTGTGGTACCTCAAAGGTACGCATCACTGGTGGTGAGCCGAGTTTACGCAAAGACTTTACTGACATTATCCACTCTGTCGCAACCACGCCGGGTATCAAAAAAGTCGCAACAACGACAAACGGTTACCGCATGGCGAAGCACGTTGCTGACTGGCGTGAAGCTGGCTTGACCAACATCAACGTAAGCGTGGATAGTTTAGACCCTCGCATGTTCCATCAAATCACGGGTGAAAATAAGTTCACTGAAGTGATGAATGGTATCGAACGTGCGTTTGAAGTGGGTTACGAGCAAGTCAAAGTTAACGTGGTACTAATGAAAGACCTCAACCATAACGAGCTGCCCGCATTCCTTAACTGGATTAAAGATCGTCCAATTCAACTGCGTTTTATCGAATTAATGCAGACTGGTGAAATGGATGATTTGTTTGCGAAACACCATGTTTCTGGTGTTGCTATTCGAAATCAATTAATTGCTAACGGTTGGTTACTCAAAGTTCGTTCTCATAATGATGGCCCTGCACAAGTGTTTGTTCATCCGGACTATAAGGGCGAAATCGGTCTTATCATGCCTTATGAAAAAGACTTCTGTGAGAGCTGTAACCGACTTCGCGTCTCTGCTAAAGGTAAACTGCACCTGTGTCTGTTCGGCGATCATGGCGTAGAGTTACGGGACCTATTAGAACGTGATGACCAAGAAAATGAATTGATTGAGCGTATTCAAGCTCAGCTGCAAACAAAATCGGTCAGTCACTTCTTGCATGACGGCAATACGGGTATGACGCCACATCTTGCGTCTATCGGCGGTTAAATTCAGATTTTACATTGGGAGCTGACGTGGCTTCCGATGACTTTTCCAGAATCGATACTTTGCGTATCAAAATCAAATTAAAGAATAGGTGAACAAATGGGTCACGCTGAAAGCAAATTTCAACCTGCAAATATTGCCGTTCTAACGGTATCTGACACGCGTACAGAAGAAAACGATACTTCAGGCGGCTATCTAGTTGAGCACGCAAAGGAAGCGGGTCATAACGTTGTTGATAAACAAATCGTTATCGATGATATGTACAAGATTCGTGCAATCGTTTCTCAATGGATTGCTGACGAAAACGTACAAGCAATTATGATCACTGGCGGTACAGGTTTTACTTCACGTGATAGTACTCCAGAAGCGCTTAAGCCACTATTTGACAAAGAAGTGGAAGGCTTTGGTGAATTGTTCCGTCAGGTGTCTTACGAAGAGATTGGTACATCAACCATTCAATCTCGCGCCATTGCGGGCTTTGCTAACCACACTGTTATCTTTGCAATGCCTGGTTCTACAGGTGCATGCCGCACGGGTTGGACGAAGATCATCAAGCAGCAGTTAGACGCGAGTCACCGCCCTTGTAACTTCATGCCGCACCTATCTGTATAACCTTTCCTAAAAGCGAAGGAACAACAATGACCCAATTTACACATATTAATGCGTCTGGCGAAGCTAACATGGTCGACGTGTCTGCAAAAGCGGAAACCGTTCGTGAAGCGCGTGCAGAAGCATTTGTACACATGGCGCCAGAAACACTGCAACTGATTGTTTCAGGCCAGCACCACAAAGGTGATGTGTTTGCAACCGCGCGTATTGCTGGTATTCAAGCGGCAAAGAAAACATGGGACCTGATCCCACTTTGCCACCCTTTATTGCTTTCTAAAGTTGAAGTCCAGCTAGAAGCGATTGAAGCGGAGAATAAAGTACGTATCGAATCAGTATGTAAGCTGGCGGGTAAGACAGGCGTGGAAATGGAAGCGCTTACTGCCGCTTCTGTTGCTGCACTGACAATTTATGATATGTGTAAAGCGGTGCAAAAAGACATGGTTATCGAGCAAGTCCGCTTATTAGAGAAAACGGGTGGCAAATCTGGGCATTTCAAGGCGGAATCATGATTAGAGTACTTTTCTTTGCTCAAACACGAGAGTTAGTTGGTATCGATGGTCTTGAGCTCGAAGGCGCGTTTGATAACGTTGAAGCGATTCGTGCACATTTAGTGGATGCTGGTGTAAATAAAGAGGGTAAATGGGACCTTGCGCTTGAGCCGGGTAAACTGCTTGCCGCAGTAAACCAGTCTATTGTTCCGCTAGACGCAGAAGTGAAGTCAGGTGACGAAGTTGCCTTCTTCCCACCAGTAACAGGGGGCTAAAATGGATCCTCGCGTTTCAGTGCAAGCTGAAGACTTCTCTGTTGATCAAGAATACCAGCGTCTATCAGAAGGGACAGCCTCTGGTGCTGTGGTCACTTTCATCGGTAAAGTTCGTGATATGAACTTAGGTGATAATGTCATTGGCCTTCATTTAGAACATTATCCTGGCATGACAGAGAAAAGCCTGATCGATATCTGTGACGAAGCCGAATCGCGTTGGCCGTTATTGGGCATCCGTGTAATTCATCGTGTTGGCGATCTCGACACTGGTGATCAAATCGTTTTTGTTGGTGTTTCTAGTGCCCATCGAGGTGCTGCCTTTGATGCTTGTGAGTTTGTTATGGACTATTTAAAGACCAAAGCACCTTTCTGGAAAAAAGAACGCACGACCAGTGAAAATCGCTGGATCGAGTCACGTGATACGGACCATCAAGCAGCGCAACGCTGGGAGAAGTAGAACTCTTATTTGTTCTACAGCTTAATCCTAAAAGGTCAGATGTATAGAGCAGCTGGCCTTTTTTCTTTTTTACTCTGCCAAGTTATCTCCAATCCAATTCTCCAGCGTGCGTAAAAGCCGTGTATTCCTCCATTTTTGCTCCCGGTGACCTTGTTCACAATAAAAAATATCAAACAAGATATATGCAATTATTAATTAGACTCAATGTGTCATAAATGTTAATTTTTGTTCATATATCTAGCATAAGATGCTATCAAAGAGTTTGATTTTAGAGTTATCGAAAGTTTAAGCTGCCAAATGGATGCTTGAATCCTTATTTCGCTAGGCAATACTTTTTGATTAGTATTTATTGCTAAATATGAGCACTAATTACAGAATTATTAGTTTTTTTGCTACATTTTTATGGCAAATTACTTTGAGGATTGCTAATGTGTGCCGCAGTCTTTGTAAGGTTTTAGACGTTTATGCTCAAAAAGTGCACTAAAAAGTTCTAAAATGCTGACCGTTCCAGTCCCTTGCAAAGAAGTCATGGATGCTAATGAAAAACTTGGAGTTTTACGCATGTATAAGAACAAAATCACTAAAGCCCTTCTTCTAGGTGCTGGTTTGGCAGTGGCTGCCACTTCAACTACCGCTTTCTCTGCTGATGTTCCAGCAGGCACTAAACTTGCTGACAAACAAGAACTCGTTCGTGGTAACGGTACTGAAGTTGCGACAATTGACCCGCATAAATCTCAAGGTGTTCCTGAATCTCATGTGATTCGTGATCTTCTTGAAGGCTTAGTGAATCAAAATGCAGATGGCGATACTATCCCAGGTGTTGCAGAAAGTTGGGAAACGACAGACAACAAAACGTTTACTTTCCACTTACGCAAAGATGCAAAATGGTCTAATGGCGACCCTGTAACAGCGCAAGATTTCGTATACAGCTGGCAGCGTGCTGTCGATCCAGCAACGGCTTCGCCTTACTCTTGGTACATGGAATACACCAAGATGAAAAATGCGAAAGACATCGTTGCAGGTAAAAAAGACAAGAGCGAGCTGGGTGTTAAAGCGACTGATGATCACACGCTTGTCGTTGAGCTAGACACTGCGGTTCCTTACTTCGTAATGATGGCTGGCCACACAACAATGAAGCCAGTGCACAAAGCAACAGTCGAAAAGTTTGGCGACCAATGGACAAAACCTGAAAACTTCGTAGGTAACGGTGCATACGTCGTAAACAAGTGGGTAGTGAACGAGCGTCTTGAACTTGTACGTAACGAACAGTACTGGGATAACGATAAGACCGTTATCAACAAAGTTACGTACCTTCCAATCGAGAATGGCGTTGCTGAAATGAACCGTTTCCTATCTGGTGAAATCGACTTCACGTCTAAACTGCCAACTGAGCACTTTAAGCGTTTGAAGAAAGAATACCCAGAGTCAGTATCGGTTGAAGGTAGCCTATGTACTTACTACTACTCATTCAATACGAAGAAAGAACCATTTAACGATGTTCGTGTACGTAAGGCGATCTCTTACGCGATTGACCGTAACATCGTAGCAAACGCAATTCTTGGCCAAGGCCAGAAACCTGCTTACTTCCTAACGCCTGAAATTACAGCGCACTTCAACCCTGAGCTACCAGCTTACGGTAAAATGACGCAAAAAGAGCGTAACGAAGAAGCGGCACGTCTACTTGCAGAAGCGGGCTACGGCAAAGACAACCCTCTTAAATTCTCTCTTCTATACAACACAGATGAGAACCACAAGAAACTGGCGGTAGCGCTAGGTTCAATGTGGAAGAAAACTCTAGGTCTAGACGTAACGCTAGAAAACCAAGAGTGGAAAACATACCTATCTACTAAAGACCAAGGTGATTTCGAAGTAGCACGCGCAGGTTGGTGTGGTGACTACAACGAAGCATCTTCATTCCTAACCCTTATGGTTAGCTCGAACACTACGGGTGGTCAGCACTGGGGTAATAAAGAGTACGATGCTCTGATCGACAAAGCGATTAAATCGACTTCGGAAGAAGAGCGTACCAAAATTTACCTAGAAGCTGAGCAGCTAATGGCGAAAGATATGCCTATCGCGCCTATCTACCAGTACGTTCGTTCTCGTCTACTAAATCCGCATGTTGGTGGTTTCCCAGCAAATAACGCGGAAGAAAAGATCTACTCAAAAGATCTTTACATCAAAGCAGACTAATAAAGTCGCTTCAAGACTATAAGAAAAAGGCCCACACGTCCTAATCACTGGACGTGCGGTGCCTATCATCAAATTTTTAACTGTCACAGACTGAAAGAGTGAGTTTATGCTTAAATTCATCGCAAAAAGGATATTTGAGGCGATCCCAACTATGTTGGTTTTGATCACCGTATCTTTCTTTCTCATGCGTTTCGCACCGGGTAACCCATTCTCGAGCGAGCGTCCATTACCGCCAGAAGTTATGGCGAACATCGAAGCTAAATACGGCCTAGATAAGCCAGTATTTGAGCAATATACGACTTATCTGACCAACGTTCTCCAAGGTGACTTTGGTCCTTCATTTAAATACTTAGACTACACAGTAAACGAACTGATCTCGGTTGCTCTTCCTGTGTCAGCAAAGGTAGGTTTCATTGCCTTTATCTTTACTGTCATTCTTGGGGTAAGCATAGGGACGATCGCAGCCCTCAAACAAAATACTTGGGTGGATTATGTGATCATGTCGACCGCCATGCTCGGGGTGGTTATGCCTTCATTTGTATTGGCGCCCGCTTTAATCTATCTGTTCTCGTTGCACTGGAACTTATTCCCTGCCGGCGGTTGGAATGATGGCGGATGGCAATACCTCGTACTCCCAGTTATCGGTATGTCACTGCTCTATGTCGCGACGTTCGCTCGTATCACCCGTGGTTCGATGATAGAAACGTTGAACAGTAACTTTATTCGTACAGCACGTGCGAAAGGTCTAAGCTACCGTTACATCGTTATCAAACACGCACTAAAACCAGCACTACTTCCTGTTGTGTCATATATGGGGCCTGCCTTCGTAGGTATCATCACAGGTTCGGTTGTTATCGAGACCATCTTTGGTCTACCTGGTATCGGCAAGTTATTCGTCAATGCTGCTTTCAACCGTGACTACTCGCTAGTAATGGGGGTAACCATCCTGATTGGTTTCCTATTCATTCTATTCAACGCCATCGTTGATATTCTACTAGCAATGATTGACCCGAAAATTCGCTACTAACAGGGAAGTATGGTTATGTTAACGAAAAAAGAGAATCTTGAAGCGGTCGAGAAATTTGCAGAGAATCTGGAAGTTGAAGGCCGTAGTTTGTGGCAAGACGCCCGTATCCGCTTTATGCGTAACAAAGCGGCAATGGTGAGCTTGTTCATTCTTACATTGATGACACTGGCGGTAATCTTTTTACCAATGATTGCCCCATACACATTTGATGACACTGACTGGTATGCGATGCACGTCGGTCCAAGTGCTGAACACTGGTTTGGCACGGACAGCTTAGGCCGTGACCTTTATGTGCGTACGCTGATTGGCGGTCGTATCTCTCTAATGGTTGGTGTTCTAGGTGCATTGGTTGCGGTTGTGATTGGTACGCTTTACGGTGCGGCTTCTGGTTTCATCGGCGGTAAAGTTGACCGTATCATGATGCGTATTCTTGAAATCCTGTACGCGGTTCCGTTCATGTTCCTAGTTATCGTACTGGTAACATTTTTCGGTCGTAATATTGTTCTTATCTTCGTCGCTATCGGTGCTATTGCGTGGCTAGATATGGCTCGTATCGTACGCGGTCAAACGCTAAGTCTACGTAGTAAAGAGTTTATTGAAGCGGCACACGTTTGTGGTGTGAGTAATTGGAAAATCATCACTCGCCATATCGTTCCAAACGTACTGGGTATTGTCGCGGTTTACTCGACACTGCTTATCCCAAGCATGATTCTGACAGAATCATTCCTTTCATTCCTTGGTCTTGGTGTTCAAGAACCGATGACAAGTTGGGGCGCACTTCTACAAGAAGGTTCGCAAACAATGGAAGTAGCAATCTGGCAGCTGGCGTTCCCAGCAGCGTTCATGGTTGTGACTCTATTCTGCTTCAACTACGTCGGTGATGGCCTGCGCGATGCGCTGGATCCAAAAGACAGATAATTAAAAATAGAAAGAATAAAGGAAGCAATGATGAGTTTATTAGATGTCAAAGATCTGCGCGTAGAATTTACCACTCAAGATGGTATCGTGACCGCAGTAAACGATTTGAACTTCTCTCTAAACCAAGGTGAAACCCTAGGTATCGTAGGTGAGTCGGGTTCAGGTAAATCACAAACCGTATTCGCTATCATGGGTTTGCTAGCGAAGAACGGTATCATTTCTGGTAGCGCGAAGTTTGAAGGAAACGAGATCCTTAATCTGCCAGAAAAAGCACTGAACAAGGTTCGTGCGGAACAGATCGCTATGATCTTCCAAGACCCCATGACGTCCCTTAACCCATACATGAAAGTTAGTGATCAGCTGATGGAAGTACTGATGCTGCACAAAGGTATGGGCAAAGCAGAAGCGTTCGAAGAATCTGTTCGCATGCTTGAAGCGGTTAAAATCCCAGAAGCTCGTAAGCGTATCACTATGTACCCACACGAGTTCTCAGGCGGTATGCGTCAGCGTGTAATGATCGCAATGGCGCTACTGTGTCGTCCAAAACTGCTTATTGCGGATGAGCCAACCACGGCATTGGACGTTACGGTTCAAGCGCAGATCATGGATCTGCTGAACGAACTGAAATCTGAGTTCAACACTGCAATCATCATGATCACGCACGATCTTGGTGTTGTTGCAGGTTCATGTGACAAAGTACTGGTGATGTACGCAGGTCGTACCATGGAGTACGGCACTGTGAACGAAATCTTCTACAACCCAAGCCACCCTTACGCGGAAGGTCTATTGAAGGCAATCCCTCGTTTGGATACAGAAGGCGAGATCCTGCCAACAATTCCAGGTAACCCGCCAAACTTACTGCGTCTGCCACCTGGTTGCCCTTACCAAGAGCGTTGCCACCGCGTGATGGATCGTTGTAAACGCGAAGCACCAATCTTGACACCATTTGGTGATGGTCGTCAGCGTGCATGTTTTTCTGAATGGGAGGCTTGGAGCAAATGAGTACAGATAAAAAACTAATTCTGGATGTGTCTGATCTGAAAGTTCACTTCAGCATTGCATCGAAATCAGCGTGGCCTTGGTCAAAGCCTTCGAGCCTAAAAGCCGTAGACGGCGTAAATGTTCGTCTGTACGAAGGCGAGACTCTTGGTGTAGTAGGTGAGTCTGGTTGTGGTAAGTCTACGTTTGCTCGCGCGATCATTGGTCTTGTTGAAGCTACCGACGGTGAAGTGGTTTGGTTGGGTCAAGACCTGACGAAAATGAAAGACGTTCAACGCCGCGAAACGCGTAAAGAAATCCAAATGATTTTCCAAGATCCTTTGGCTTCTTTGAACCCGCGTATGACAGTGGGCGACATCATTGCTGAGCCGCTAGAGACATTCTACCCAGAACTGACTAAGCAAGAAGTGAAAGACCGCGTTAAAGAGATGATGGCGAAGGTAGGTCTATTATCTAACGTGATCAACCGTTACCCACACGAATTCTCAGGCGGTCAGTGTCAGCGTATCGGTATTGCTCGTGCTCTTATCCTAAAGCCTAAGATGATCATTTGTGACGAGCCAGTATCGGCGCTTGATGTATCGATTCAGGCTCAGGTAGTTAACCTACTGAAAGAGCTACAAAAAGAGCTTGGTCTTTCTTTGGTATTTATCGCGCACGATTTGTCCGTTGTAAAGCACATCTCTGATCGTGTACTGGTTATGTATCTTGGTAATGCGGTTGAGCTCGGTGAATCAGACGCTTTATTTGCCGATCCAAAGCACCCATACACTCGTGCCTTGATGTCAGCGGTTCCAATTCCTGATCCGGAGTTAGAGCGCAACAAAAAGATTCAAATGCTAGAAGGGGACTTACCGTCACCTATTAGCCCACCATCAGGTTGTGTTTTCCGCACTCGTTGCCCACAAGCGACGGATGAGTGCTCGAAGACTAAACCAAATATCCAAGGCTCTGATGTTCACGCAGTTTCCTGTTTGAACGTAGCGATATAATCTAATTCAGCCTGTGACGGGCTTAAGCGCGGCTCCTTTTATAGGGTCGCGCTTTTTTTATGCATACGATTTTTGTTGGTTTAAGTTCATTCGAAATTCTTGAACAAGATGTACTAAGTGAACGGATTCTAAGCTCAGTATGAATCGCTAATATAGTAGAAGACAAGATATGAGGAGAGCAGTTATGGGTAAGTTAGTTGAAGGCGTTTGGCAAGACGTATGGTATGACACTAAATCAAGCAGTGGTAAGTTCGTTCGTGAAGATGCGGGTTTTCGCCAGTGGGTAAAGAATAAACCGGATGCAACATTCCAACCTGAGTCAGGCCGTTACCACCTTTATGTTTCGCTTGCTTGTCCGTGGGCACATCGCACACTGATCTTCCGCAAACTCAAAGGTTTGGAAAAACACATAGACGTCACGATCGTTTGCCCAGATATGCTAAGTGAAGGCTGGCAGATGGGGCTGCCAGAGCCACTGTTTGGCCATACTCGAATGCACCAAATCTACACTCAAGCCAAGTCTGATTACACAGGTCGCGTTACTGTTCCGGTTTTATGGGATAAAAAAACCAACACCATCGTGTCGAATGAATCGTCTGAAATCATCCGAATGTTTAACACCGAGTTTAACGATTTAACGGGGAACAAAGATGACTACTACCCAGAGCAACTTCAAAGTGTGATCGACCAGTGGAACGACTACATTTATCCGAACGTGAATAACGGTGTTTACCGTTGTGGGTTTGCGACAACGCAAGAGGCGTACGAAGAGGCGTTTGATTCATTGTTCGCAGCACTGGATAAAATCGATGCTCATCTTGCGACGCATCGCTACCTAGCGGGCAACAAAATCACCGAAGCCGACTGGCGCTTGTTTACGACTCTTGTTCGCTTTGACGCAGTATACGTAGGCCATTTCAAATGCAATAAACAACGCATTGCCGACTACGCAAACATTCAAGGCTATTTGAAAGAGCTATACCAAGTAGAAGGCGTGGCAGAAACTACTGACTTCTACCACATTAAGCGTCACTACTATTTCAGTCATACGGGTATCAACCCTACGCAAGTGGTACCAAAAGGCCCGGCGATAGATTTGGATTCACCACATCGGCGAGATGTTTTGAGCTTGCTATAAATTGCAGTAGAAAACTCTTTAATTGGACTTTTCTGAAGCGAAGCTGAACAGCTGTCCTTTATGGTTTCTGCCCGTAATATTGCGGGCGGTATAGTGGTCGGCTGTTTTTTAGTGAGATACCTACAGTGAACAGCTTTGCTACTCAATCTTTATCAGCTTTTAGCTCACAGCTTAAGCGTGAATTAACGTCAATTTTAAAGTTTATACAAGGCGATTACCCAATTTATTTTTTGATTGGAATCGTTACGCTTACGGTAACTACGTTTGCCCACTTGAATGGTTTCAGTAATCATATTTCACTATTTGCCTATATGTATGCGATGCCATTCGTTGTGCTTATTACGCTCTCTGTTGTTGGTGTTGGCTACTTTTTTATTTTAGCGGCACGCCGCGAGCCTAGACCTATCCAATGCTATTTGAATCTTCTGAAAGTTGCGCTTAATCATCGTGCTAGGCTGTGTGCAGCTTTTGTCTTGCTAACTGCAATTAGTGTGTTTATTTCAAGCTTTTCGACCATGAAAGGCTTAATTCCTCTTGTTCATCCTTTTGAGTTTGACCTTCTCTTTCACGATCTCGACTTCTGGTTACTTGGTGGGCACGAACCTTGGCTTGTTTTTCATTCAATATTTACATCGCCATATGTCATTTTAGCCATCAACTATAGCTATAAAATTTGGTTTTTTCTTCTATGGGGAACACTAAGCTATTTCCTTCTTCTTAGGCCATCAGTTCTTCGTTCACAATATTTATTAAGCTGGATACTTTGTTGGACTATTTTGGGTATGGTTGTCGCAATGACCCTGTCGTGTGCTGGGCCTGCCTTTACCGCAAGACTAAACCCAACTAACCATGATTATGACGCACTGATGTTTATATTGAATCAACACAACCTTTGGCTGGAGTCACATCAATTAACTGGAGTAATGGCACTCAAAACTCAAGATGACCTATGGCACGCTTATGCCAACGGGAAAGAAATGCTTGGAAGCGGTATTTCAGCAATGCCAAGTATGCATGTATCGATGGCGGTTTTAATGATGCTTGGGATGAATAAGGTAAATAAAAAGCTAGGTATCCTATTTGGCTTGTTCGCTAGCATTATTTTTGTTGGTTCATTTTCGCTAGGGTGGCACTACATGATTGACGGCCTTGTTAGTGGGCCAATGACATTATTTATATGGCGTGCGACAGGGCGTTTCGTTAGCTCATTATCCTTGCAGAAGAAAATCTAGTTTATAGTTTGCTTTTTATGGAGATACTCACAACATTAGGAGCGAAACGACTTAAACTTATGATATGAAACCGATCTTTTGTGAGGTGGGAAATGGATATCAATGAGTTCGTCAGTGGTGAGCAGCTAATTTGGAATCTGTTTATTGCACTATTACTGGGTGCGATTGTGGGCACACAACGTGGTTGGGTGATGCGCAATAGTGTCGAAGGTAGCCGTGTGGCAGGTATTCGAACCTTTTCCTTAGTTGGATTACTTGGTGGTTTGGTTGGGATTCTTGCCAATATCTATACCCCTTTACTGATTGGCTTTGCTTTAATTGCACTGGTTATCCTTGCTTGTATCGCATTTGTCATTCAACAACGAAAGAGTGAGGACATTAGCATCACAGGTGTGGTTAGCTTAGTGATTACTTTTGTTCTTGGCTGTTTGACCGTTTCTGGCGAACCTGTTTTGGCAGCTGCAGCAGCGGTCATTACTGCGGTTGTACTCGATAATAAGAAAGAGCTTCACCATGCCCTGCAAAGGCTGCAAGAGTATGAGCTTGACGCAGCTTTACGTCTGCTACTCATTTCCATCGTTTTATTACCACTTCTTCCGAATCAAGCTTATGGTCCTTGGAGTGCGCTCAACCCTTATGAAATCTGGTGGATGGTCGTACTAATTGCCAGTATTTCATTTGTGGGTTACTTCGCGATTAAGATTGGTGGCGCGAAGCGGGGCATTTTGTTTACGTCTGTCTTTGCGGGGTTAAGTTCTTCTACTGCACTTACGCTACAGTTCTCTCACCTCTCTCGTGAGCAAGCCAATATAAGCCCTTTGCTTGCCAGTGGCATACTACTGAGTTGTGGGACTATGTTCCCTCGTTTGTTAATCGTTCTCTCGGTGATTAACCCGCAATTAGTCGCTTTATTGTGGCCAATAGTGCTTATCATGATGGTCGCTCTTTATCTGCCTGCTTGGTGGATATGGCGTCGGAGCGAGATAGGGAAAGTGGAGCAATCTAATAAACAGCGTAACCCTTTAGCACTTCAATCGGCACTGTTCTTTGGCGTAGTGTTGGCGGCCATTATGCTGTTGTCCCATGCGCTGTCAGACTGGTTTGGTAATGCCGGGGTATTGATATTATCTGCGCTTTCAGGCATCACCGATGTCGATGCAATCTCGTTGGCTCTTGGACGACAAAGTACCCAAACCTTGAGTGTGACGACTGCCGCACTTGGTATTTTGATTGCTGCGTCTGTAAATACCATCGTTAAGATGGGGATGGTCGTTGCGATAGGGGATAAAGCGCTGTCGGCAAAAGTGGCACCGGTAATGATTGGCTGTGTGCTTTCTGGGGCTGCTTTGTTTTTGGTGATTTATTGATTAATCAAACCAAAAGGCAAAAAAAACCTCGCCGAGGCGAGGTTTTGTTATCTTGCAAGAAGCGCGGTTATTAGTTAACTGCTTTCTCTTTTGCTTGGTCAGCTTGATCTGCCTGAATCGCAGTTAGAGCAACTGTGTATACGATATCGTCTACTAGTGCACCGCGAGATAGATCGTTTACAGGCTTACGCATACCTTGCAGCATTGGACCGATAGAAACTAGGTCTGCTGAACGTTGTACCGCTTTGTAAGTCGTGTTACCAGTGTTTAGGTCTGGGAATACGAATACTGTCGCTTTACCTGCAACTGGAGAGTTTGGTGCTTTAGAAGCAGCAACGTTTTCCATGATAGCTGCGTCGTACTGTAGAGGACCGTCGATTACTAGATCTGGACGTTTCTCTTGAGCAAGTTTTGTTGCTTCACGAACTTTATCTACGTCTGCACCCTTACCAGATTCACCAGTAGAGTAAGAGATCATAGCAACGCGAGGGTCGATACCGAATGCCGCTGCAGAATCAGCAGATTGGATAGCGATTTCAGCAAGCTGTTCCGCTGTTGGATCTGGGTTGATCGCACAGTCTCCGTAAACCAGTACTTGGTCAGGTAGCAGCATGAAGAATACAGAAGATACGATAGACGCATCAGGTGCAGTCTTGATGATTTGGAACGGAGGTACGATAGTGTTCGCTGTGGTGTGAACCGCACCAGAAACTAGACCGTCAACTTCGTCGTTCTCAAGCATCATAGTGCCTAGGAATACTGAATCTTGTAGCTTCTCACGAGCAACAACTTCAGTCATGCCTTTCGCGCCACGTAGCTCAACTAGACGAGCAACGTAGTTTTCACGAACTTCATCAGAGTTGATGATCGTTACGCCAGCACCTAGTGTTACACCTTGCTGCTCAGCAACGCGACGGATTTCGTCTGGGTTACCTAGAAGCACACATTCTGCAATGCCGCGCTCAGCACAGATCGCTGCAGCTTTCACTGTACGTGGCTCGTCACCTTCAGGAAGAACGATACGCTTGCCTGCTTTACGAGCGAATTCAGTTAGCTGGTAACGGAATGCTGGTGGGCTTAGACGACGAGACTTCTGAGTGCCCTCAGTCATAGACTCGATCCAGTTACCGTCGATGTGACCCGCAACGTGTTCGTTGATGAACTCGATACGCTCTTTATCGTCAGCAGGAACTTCAATGCTGAAGCTCTGTAGGTTTAGAGAAGTCTGCCAAGTGTTACCTTGTGCTTTGAAGATCGGCAGACCTGTTTCGAATGCTGGCTTACATAGACCAGAAATCTCTTCAGGGATGTCGTAACCGCCAGTCAATAGAATAGCACCGATATCAACGCCGTTCATTGCCGCAAGCGCTGCTGCAACGATAACGTCTGGACGATCTGCTGAAGTAACAAGTAGAGAACCTGGTTTGAAGTGCTCAATCATGTTTGGCAGAGAACGTGCACAGAAAGTGATGCTCTTAATACGACGAGTCGCAATGTCACCTTCGTTGATGATGTCAGCATTTAGATGCTGAGCCATATCAATAGCACGAGTAGCGATCAGATCGATGCTCCATGGCACACAACCTAGTACACGAATTGGAGAAGTGTTGAAGATTTCCATCACTTTCATTTCGTTTTGCTTCGCGCTGTCTGCATCGTCAAAGATTTCAGATAGGTCAGGGCGAGTACGGCCAGCTTCGTCAACAGGTGCGTTTAGCTTGTTGATGATAACGCCAGAGATGTTCTTGTTCTTAGTACCACCGAAGTTAGAACATGCTACTTCGATGCGCTCTTTAAGTTGAGCTGGGTTATCGGTACCTGGAGTTGCAACAAGAACGATTTCCGCACCTAGAGTTGCTGCGATTTCCGCGTTCACTTGGTTAGCGAATGGGTGCTTACGAGTTGGTACTAGACCTTCGATAAGCGTCACGTCTGCGTCTTTGTTGATTTGGTTGTAACGTTCAACAACCGTTTCTAGCAGCTCGTCCATGTTGTCGTTACCGATTAGGCTTTCTGCAACAGACATCGCTAGAGGTTGACCGATCTTCATATCGCTGTTGTAACCAACGATTGTTGAAGTTAGATCAGGTTGATCGCCGCCAGAACGTGGCTGTGAAATTGGTTTGTAGAAAGAAACCTTAACGCCTTTGCGCTCCATAGCGCGAAGAACACCCATGCTTACGCTAGTTAGACCAACACCAGCACTTGCAGGGATAAGCATAATAGTACGAGACATTCGTAGAGTACCTTTAGCTATTGGGGGATAAAAGCTCAACTCTTATTCCATGAGGTTCAGAGAATAGGAGTTGAGCCCCTAAGAAATTCGTTTGGAAGAAAAACTGGCTAGCCGAGGGCTAGCCATTTCATTCTATTAAAGACCTGCTAGGCGTGCAGTGTCTTCAGCAATTACTAGCTCTTCGTTAGTAGAGATAACCATTGCTGGGATACGGCTGTTTGCTGTAGTGATAGTACCTTCGCCGCCGAAACGAGCTTTAAGGTTAGCTTCACCATCAACTTCGATACCGAAGATACCTAGACGGTTTAGAACCATTTCACGGATAGGGCCAGAGTTCTCGCCGATACCACCAGTGAAAGTGATTGCGTCTAGACGACCTTCCATAGAAGCCGTGTAACCTGCTACGTATTTAGCTAGACGGTGACAGAACACGTCCATTGCACGAGTTGCTTCTTCTTTCTCACCGTAGTTGTCTTCAACGAAACGACAGTCAGAAGTCACTTCAGTTAGACCTTGTAGGCCAGACTCTTTAGTTAGCATGTTGTTGATTTCTTCAACAGAGTAACCTAGAGCGTCGTGTAGGTGGAATACGATAGCTGGGTCGATGTCACCACAACGAGTACCCATTACTAGACCTTCAAGAGGAGTAAGACCCATAGAAGTATCTACAGATTGACCGTTCTTGATCGCACAGACAGATGCACCGTTACCTAGGTGACAGTTGATGATGTTAACTTCTTCAACTGGCTTGTTTAGTAGACCTGCAACTTCACGAGTGATGAATAGGTGTGAAGTACCGTGCATGCCGTAACGACGGATACCGTGTTCTTTGTATAGTTTGTAAGGAAGAGCGTATAGGAAAGACTCTTCAGGCATAGTTTGGTGGAACGCAGTGTCAAATACAGCAACGTTTTGAAGCTCTGGGAAGTTGTGCTTAGCAGCTTCGATACCGATGATGTGCGCTGGGTTGTGAAGCGGTGCGAAAGTCGCAGCGTCTTGAATACCCTTAAGTACTTCGTCAGTGATCAGTGCAGATTGAGTGAACTGTTCGCCACCGTGAACGATACGGTGACCGATAGCGCCTAGGTTAGCTTTAAGCTCTGGCTTAGAAGCAAGAATAGTTTCAACCATGAACGCTAGCGCTTCTTCGTGTGCTGCACCGTTGCCTAGTTGAGCTTCGTGTTTACCATCAAGTTTCCACTTGATACGTGCTTCAGGAAGGTGAAGACATTCAGCAAGACCTGATAGGTGCTCTGCACCTGTTTCTGCATCAACAACAGCAAATTTAAGAGAAGAACTACCGCAGTTTAAAACTAAAACTAGCTTAGACATGTGTGACTACCTGTTATTCGTCTGATCAAAATCAGTTAAAGGATGAAAAATTAATCACAAGAATAGACGATACCATCGAGGGTGCGTACTAATCTTGGTCAAAAATCGTTCTAATTCCGTATAAAAGAATAGTGATGAACCCATCCATCACTATGATGCGATCCGTGCAGATAGGAATCTCAAGTTGCTTAAATTGTAAATAACGGCAACAATGAGATTGAGGGTCTGCAAAGGATAGCGATAATAGGCAATGATAACAAAAAAATTTTGAAAGAATATTAACTTTCATCAATTTTTTGCGCCTTCAGTTGAAATGTTCAACTATTTTTTAGTGAGAGAGTGGTATGAGTAATAAAGTCGGATTGTTCCATAGCCTGAAAGATGGCCAAAACTACATGGAGATCTGGCCGGTTCGTAAAGAGCTGACCGCCATTTTTCCCGAACAACGCATTATCAAAGCAACGCGTTTCGGCATTAAAGTGATGCCGGCAGTAGCGGCGATCAGTGTTCTCACTCAAATGGCTTTTAACAATTACAATGCGTTACCGCAAGCCATTGTCGTCGCATTATTTGCCATCAGCATGCCTTTACAAGGGATGTGGTGGTTAGGCAGTCGTTCTAATACCAAATTGCCTCCAGCACTTGCGTCTTGGTACCGAGAACTGCATCAAAAGATCACTGAGACTGGCTTTGCACTTGAGCCAGCAAAAGCAAAACCAAGATACAAAGAATTGGCGATTATCTTGAACAGAGCTTTCCGTCAGTTAGATAAAACTGCGCTGGAGCGCTGGTTCTAATCTCGACAACAACAACCCTCAAGTCAATGTTATGAAAATGGAGTGAGCCTTTGTCACTCCATTTCTGTCTGTTCTACATTTCTCCATCCCACCGTTTTCTGTGCTGTCAAAACTATCTTTAATAGCGGCGTCGCGATCACAAATGTTACTTTGTTGTTAAATCTTACTTTTATTTACCGAGAGTTAGCGTTAATAATGAAAACGAGATGCACAAAAAGTGCACAGAAAACACGACATCCCATCTTCTGAATAACCATGCTGGCATCATAATTTTTACGAACGCTCGTGGTACAAGGATGAAGAGACATCAAGGAGTAATGATGAGAACGAAACGTTTACTAGCCACCGCCATTTTAGCTGCTACGGCGACTTTTTCTTCCGCCAGCGTGTTTGCCAACACCGCAACCGTAGCGGTGTCCCAAATCGTTGAGCATCCAGCGTTAGATGCTACCCGACAAGGCTTATTAGACGGTCTAAAAGCCAAAGGTTACGAAGAGGGAAAAAACCTCGAGTTTGATTATAAAACTGCCCAAGGTAACCCCGCGATTGCCGTACAGATCGCTCGCCAATACGTCGGTGAGAATCCAGACGTTTTAGTGGGTATTGCAACGCCCTCTGCTCAAGCTCTGGTTTCAGCGACACGTTCAATTCCTGTGGTATTTACTGCGGTAACGGATCCGGTGGGCGCAAAGCTTGTGAAATCCATGCATCAGCCGGGGAAAAACGTCACTGGCCTTTCTGACTTATCACCTGTGGCACAGCATGTTGCTTTGATTCAAGAAATACTCCCAGCCGCTAAAACCATTGGTGTGGTTTACAATCCAGGAGAAGCAAACGCGGTGACGCTGGTACAACTGCTAAAAGAAAGTGCAGCAGCAAATGGATTAGAAGTCGTGGAAGCGACAGCATTGAAGAGTGCGGATGTTCAATCGGCGACGCAAGCCATTGCCGCTAAGTCGGATGTGCTTTATGCGCCAACAGACAACACAGTCGCAAGTGCGATAGAAGGGATGATTGTTGCGGCAAATCAGGCGAAGAAGCCAGTGTTTGGTGGTGCAACGTCTTACGTTGAAAAAGGTGCCATTGCCAGCCTCGGGTTTGACTACTATCAGGTCGGTGTGCAAACCGCGGATTATGTTGCTGCGATATTAGAAGGTAAAGAACCGGGTGAGTTAGATGTCAAAGTTGCGACAGGCTCTGACTTAGTGGTGAATGAAGGTGCTGCGACCAAACTCGGTATACAGTTACCTAGCGCTGTAGTGAAACGTGCAACTAGCATGCAATAAGAGTCCTTATCAGGTCGGTAAAATGCTGACCTGATTTATGCAGAGGGAGCAGTTATGTCTGCATTTGCTTTTTTTGGTGCGCTTGAGATCGGCTTGATTTATGGCTTGGTTGCATTAGGCGTTTACCTAACTTTTCGTGTTCTCGACTTTCCCGACTTAAGTGTTGATGGCAGCTTTCCAATGGGTGCTGCCGTGGCTGCAACTGCGATTGTAGCGGGCATCAATCCTTGGATTGCCACCGGAATGGCTGTTATTGCTGGTGGGATGACAGGGTGGGTAACGGCTTTTCTAGCGGTTCGATGTGGCATTCTTCACCTATTAGCTTCCATCCTTACCATGATTGCGGCGTTCTCTATCAATATTCGCATCATGGGCAAGCCCAATATGGCCCTTCTAGGTGAAGACACCATTCTTACCCCGTTTGAAGCTATAGGGGACTCTATGTACATCCGGCCGTTAGTTGTCGGTGTACTGGTCTTGTTCTCTGCTTGGTTTGTGGTGCGTTTACTGAACAGTGATTTTGGCCTTGGTTTAAGGGCTACAGGCGTCAATGCGCGTATGGTTGCAGCGCAAGGAGCCAGTACAGGGTTTTACACCTACTTTGGCTTGGCGCTATCTAACGGTTTTGTTGGCTTTGCTGGGGCCTTGTTTGCTCAGACCAATAGCTTTGCTGATGTGACCTCTGGTGTCGGTACGATAGTGGTTGGTCTTGCGGCAGTGATTCTTGGCCAGACACTCATTCCAGGTCGCAAAATATGGGTGGCGGTATGTGCGGTCATTATTGGCTCGGTTTTATACCGACTTGCTGTCGCGTTTGCTCTGAGCTCTGGCATGTTTGGCTTACAGGCTTCCGACCTGAATCTCGTTACGGCGGTGCTTGTAGCTGTAGCTCTAATTGCACCAAAGCTAAAACAAAAAATGAAAGCCAAACAACGCGTTAATGACGCCAAACAAACGGCATCTAAAAATGGTTCAGGGGAGGCGCTATGATTGAGTTAAGTAATATTCAGGTAACCTTTAACCCCGGAACGATTTTGGAAAACCGAGCGTTAAAAGGCGTATCTCTGGATGTGCCTGAGCACCAGTTCCTCACTGTGATTGGGTCTAACGGTGCGGGAAAGTCGACTCTGCTTGGTGCGGTGACTGGTGAAACACCGATGATTGGTGGGCAAGTCATTATCAACGGGCAAGACGTAACACGAAAGAGTGTGGACCAACGTGCTACGCAGTGTGCGAGAGTTTTCCAGGATCCTTTAGCAGGGACTTGTGGGGACTTATCCATCGAGGAGAATATGGCTCTAGCGTACATGCGCGGTAAGCGTCGTGGTTGGGGAATGGCGATTTCTTCCAAACGACGTAAACTTTTCCAGGAGAGAATCAGTATTCTTGGCTTGGGTTTAGAGGACCGGCTAGGAGACAGTATTGGTCTGTTGTCAGGCGGCCAACGTCAAGCCGTGAGTTTGGTCATGGCAACACTATCAGACAGTAAGCTGTTGTTGTTAGATGAGCATACTGCTGCGTTAGATCCGCGCATGGCGGCTTTTGTTATCGATCTAACCAAGCGTATCGTCAGCGAGTTCAACCTCACAGTGATGATGGTGACGCACTCAATGAAAGACGCGCTGGCTTGTGGTGACAGAACGGTCATGCTGCACCAAGGTGAGATTGTTCTTGATGTCGCAGGTGAGCAACGTGCCAATATGCAAGTTCCGGATCTCCTAGAGATGTTCTCAAAGGTGCGAGGAGAGGAGTTAGCGGACGACAGTTTATTGTTGAACTAATCTAAGCAAACACAGAACTACGCCTACCAAACGTGATCCTCCTTGAGAAATAACCTAAATGGTCGTTTTAAAAGGAGGATTTTTCGGTAAATACTCTTAATTAAAATAGTGGAATATTCCAATACTAAGAGCACTTGCCATGACCCTTCCATTTATCTTCCATAGCCAAACTGATGATGGCCTCACTTTTGATGGCGATTTGCTAACCGTCATCCTGAAAACCGAGAACACTGATTTTGATAGCGTGCACGTTCGTTGTGAACCGGATAATGAAGAATACCTGATTAGCATGTCACGCAGCGGAGAAGCTGGTGAGCTTACTCTCTGGAAAGCTCAGTTTGCGTCAAATAAAGACCGTGATGTGACTCACTACGTCTTCAAACTGCTCAAAGGCAAGCAGCAGTTTTGGCTCGATGGCAGAGGTGTACATAAACATATGCCGCCCAAAGAGTTTCACTTCAAACTCAACACTCAATCTCAACCGCCAAGTTGGGTACAAGAGCAGGTCTTTTACCAAATTTTCCCGGACCGTTTTGCCTCAAGTCGTTCTGAGCAAGTCACCCAAGATGATTATGCTGCCTATGACCCAGACGCACTCGTTAAGTCATGGGGAGACCCTGTTGGTTCTCATAAAAATACGGGTGCGCGCGAGTTCTTTGGTGGCGACTTAAAAGGCGTAGAGAAAAAACTGGATTACTTGGCCGAACTTGGTGTAACAGCACTTTACTTCAACCCAGTTTTCACAGCGCCAAGCAACCATAAATACGACACCACAGACTACTTCAAGATTGATCCAATGTTTGGCTCGAATGAGCAGTTTGCGCAGTTGTGTGAGCAAATTCGTGGTAAGCAGATGAAGATTGTTTTGGATGCGGTGTTTAACCACACATCAGTTCATCACCCTTGGTTTGATCTTAAACAAGAAGGCCAAGGGGCTTATGGGAATCCAAATTCTGACTTTCGTGATTACTACTTCTTCGAGGGACAAACCAACAATTACATTGGATGGAAAGGTATTGGCAATCTACCGGTTCTGAACTTTGAGAATGAACAAGTTCGTGACCATATCTACCAAGGTGAAGAGTCGGTCATCAAATATTGGCTTAAACCGCCTTATGCTGTCGACGGTTGGCGCTTCGATGTGATTCATATGTTAGGTGAGGGCGATGGCGCAAAGAACAACGCACACTATGTGGAAGCTTTTCGCAAGGCCACAAAAGAGGTCAATCCCGATGCCTATGTGTTAGGGGAGCATTTCTTTGAAGCGACACAATGGCTTCAGGGGGGACAAGAAGATGGCGCGATGAATTATTACGGCTTTGCTCATCCAGTTCGCGCTTTGATTGCCAAACAAGACATCATGTATGACCCAATTGATATTGATGTCATGGAGTTTAAAGAGTGGATAGATGAAGCTCGGGCTAAAATCCCATTTGCAAACCAACTCTCTCAACTTAATCAGTTAGATAGCCATGATACTGCCCGTTTTCTGACGCTTTTGAATAGCGATGAAGAAAAAATGCGAGTGGCATTGTTATTGTTAATGACTTATGTCGGTACTCCATGCCTTTACTATGGTAGCGAAGTGGGGTTAGAAGGGAGTTTAGATCCGGACAATAGACGTTGCTTCCCTTGGGAGGAATTAGATGGTTCTCAGTGGTTTCCTTTCTATCAGGCATTGATTGGAATTCGTAATAAATACAGGTCATTACAGTCAGGGAGTATACAATGGTTGCACTGTGATGAAAGCACAATGGTGTATGCCAGACAGTGGAAAGAAGAAACAATAGTTGTGGCATTTAACTTAAGCGAATACGACAAAATTGTTAATTTACCTTTATGGCAACTTGGCTTAAATGCAAAGCACTTGCATCAATTATTAGACAATGGTGAAGTTATCGATGCGCAACGTCATTTTTCTGTCAATATCCCAGCAATGAACAGCAAATTATGGCAGTTGGAGTGACACGTTAGCTCAGATTTATTAAAATTTATGAATACATAAATGAAAAACTATAAATAGCCCTTTGGTAACTTACGCTGTCGAAGGGCAAATAATAACTGAAACAATGGTGTTTAATGGGTAATAAAAGGCGATTTAGCCTCAAGTTTGTCATCTTCTTCCCGCTATTTTTGTTTATCGCAGTCATGATCGTGACTGCGAAGAACTATTACGATGCAATGAATCGCTACATTACGTTGGAATACGCGCAGATTGATCGCGCGCTGAACCGAGCGATTAAAGTACTTACTGCTTTAGACTACAGCTTTGTTAATTACTCAAATCCAGCCCATCCTTTGTTTCAAGAACACAACCATATGATAAGAAATGGCATGTGTTACGTATGGCCCATCGATGTATTGCTCTTAGAAAATAAACATTCGGGAGGTTTACCTGCGGTCGAACTGGATTACATGATTGTTGGTCAAAAAGAATTATGTGAGCAAGGTTCTGCTCTGTTTAATTTGGCAGAAAAGAAAGCGGGTTTTGCGCCGTCTTTGTCGTTCCTGCATGATATTGAATCGCACATTATAGGTATCCACTATATCGACCAGCGTGGCTACGTTATCTCATCACCAGACACCTATGCAGAGAACTTTTCCCAAGAGCTATGGAATACGCTAAAAGCGCGACCATTTTGGCAAAAGACAGCTCAAGAAACCGTAAAAGTCACCATGTCTGGCCCTGCGCCGATGCTGGCACGTCGTGATGGTCAAGTTATCAGCTTAACAGTGCCGATTTATGAGAAGGCTGTTCATCAAGGGGTTCTATCCATTGATTTTGATGTCGATGCACTACTCAAGACCAATGAGAATCTCGCGGGTAAGCTGCATATTATTTCTAACGTCACGCCGATACCTCAAAACGCAATGCGAATTCAACCTGTGGAGCACGACCGTTTAAGTGCTAACCACAGTATTTTTTATGAATACAAGCTTTGGGATGAATTTAAAAACCTGATTGCGTTTGAGAAATACAGTGTGGCTGTGGCTTTCTTTATTTACGTTTTGAGTACAGTGGCGTTGTTCCTAGTGAATACACAAACAGAGCGCCGTTACTTCAAGGAATTGGCCGCTAAAGACCCCATGACAGGACTATTAAACCGCCGCGGTATTCAAGCGGTGTGGCGAAACAAAATGACCAAAAAGCACGTTGCTTTAGCAGTGTTTGATATTGATGATTTTAAGGCGATTAACGATACTTATGGTCATGATGTAGGTGATGATGCGATTCGCTTAGTCGCCAAATGCATTCGAGATAACATTCGACATTCCGATGTTGCGTCACGCTTTGGTGGAGAAGAGTTTGTCTTGGCTATCTATGACGAAGACTTTGACAGCATGCTAAGAATTTTAGAGCGTGTAAGAAAAGCGATTGCCAAACACTCAATTAAAATCGTCGACGGAGGCTTTACGGTTTCGGGTGGGGTTGAATTTAAGTCTGCGGCTCAATTGGAAGGTTTTGATGAGCTGTTTAAGCTTGCTGATGAAAAGCTTTATGAAGCGAAAAGTACAGGTAAGAACAAAATCTGTTATTAAGCGACTTAAGCAATTTATTGTTGGAAATTAGACATAAAAAAGGGCGAATTCATCGCCCTTTTTTAATGTCGATAGGTTAAGCGACGCGCGCGTGCAATTCATCTCGATAGCGTTGAATGTACTCGACAATAGGGGCGGCTTTGTTAAACGTACGGATTTCTCGGAACAGTTCTTTCGCTTCTGGATACGCTTGTCGCAGATAAGAGAACCATTGTTTTACGCGGTTCGGGTAGTACAAGCCTTTGTCGCCTTTCATTTCAAACTGCGAGTAGTAAATCAATAGATCAACCACTTCTGACCAAGGCATAGGCTGGTGGTTGTGTTTAACCATGTTTCCAAGGTTAGGAATGTTGAATGCACCTCGGCATACCATCAAAGAATCAACGCCTGTGGTCGCGATGCAACGTTGGCCATCTTCATAATTCCAGATTTCGCCGTTAGCGATTAATGGGATATCGAAACGCTCACGAATCTTCGTAATGTATTCCCACTTAATTTCAGAAGCTTTGTATCCGCCTTCTTTGGTACGAGCATGAACAGTGAGCTCATTTGCTCCAGCTGTTTGAATTGCGTCTACAATCTCAAAACAGTCTTCAGGGTTCTCCCAGCCAAGACGAATCTTTGCGGTCACTGGAATATCATTAGGCACGGCATCGCGACATGCTTTAACCACATTGTGGATGAGTTCAGGGTGCTGTAACAAGGCTGCACCACCTTTACTCTTGTTCACCAACTTTGCTGGGCAGCCAAAGTTCAAATCAATACCGCGCGCGCCAAGCTCCGCCGCTTTTATTGCGTTTTCAGCCATCCAGTTTGGTTCTTGTCCGAGTAGTTGGACATGGACAGGTACACCAGATGCAGTTTGAGAGCCTTGCAGAAGTTCAGGGCATAAGCGATGGAAAACATGATCTGGAAGAAGCTGATCGATCACACGAACAAACTCTGTCACACAAAGATCATAGTCGTTTATTTCAGTCAGGATTTGACGCATCAAATGGTCCAAAACCCCTTCCATCGGGCCTAATACAACTCGCATAGTTTGCCTAATACAGTTTGGTGAGAAAAAGGAGGGCGATTGTAGCGATGTGAGTGAAGTTTGTCATTAAAAGAGTCATCCGCTTGGAGTGACATCAACTAGCATTCTATATACCCAAGCATCTCGAGGTTACTTGGGTATAAGCTCTGAGGTATAATGCCGCCAAATTCATGGGAAACCAGATGTCATGCAATATACATTGATAGAAAAAGGTGAAGTCCAGCTAGATGAGTCTTCACTTTTTATTGAAGGCGCGGTACTCGCAGCCAACTTAACGACGAAACCTTTAGCTCCAGAAACTTGGCTAGAGCCGCTATTAGGTGAGGGTTTTAAAGCGATTCAACCAGTAGTAGAAGAACAGATTCACAAGCAGCACAACTATATCCTGCGTAATGAATACTCGATTCTAGAGTTAACAGATAGCAATACAGAGCAGCTAGCAGACTTTGCAGAAGGCTTTATGTCTGTATGGACAACCATTGAGGAACAATGGCATGACGTTGCGCTTAATGATGGCTTAGAGCGCATGCTGCAAGCATTATTGACGACAATGATGTTGGCGATTGATGAAGAGCAAACACAGCAACAAATGCGTGATGCTGGCATCGCAACACCGCCTGCGCTTTCTGATTTTGTGGACCAGCTTGACTTGATGATCAATGAAGTCGCATTAGGCGCTGATGAGCTGATGGTCGGTAAAAAGTCGAAGAGCTTAAATCCATTCAAAGGTGTAGGCCGTAATGATGCATGCCCATGTGAGAGTGGTAAGAAATTTAAGCAGTGCTGTGGGAAGTAGATTTCACTCGCTGACTTGACGTGAAAAAGCCGACCTGAGGTCGGCTTTTTCATAACTATCGCCTGGTTATTGAACCGTGTTATTGGATCGGGTTCTTTCTTTTTGGGCTTACAAATTGAGCAATAAGAACGAAAGCAAAAGCGATCAAGTTACCGGCAAAAATAACCACGAGCCATTGTGGCATCGATAATCCAAAGAATTGCCATACGATTTTTGCACAATCACCATACGCTTCAAACATCCATGGTGCCCATTGATTTAATGGCGCCCAGCTTGGGAACGTAACAAAGAGATCGCATGTAGCAAACGGCGATGGATTAAATTGGTAATCGACATGCTGCATTGCCAGCATTAAACCCTTATATGCACTTGCTCCCCAAGCTGCAAGCGCAATCCAACGCGTGATTGGGTTGTTTGGTGCAATAAGGCCGAGCATTGCAGCTGCCCCAATACCTAGCATGGCTACGCGTTCATAAATACACATAACACAAGGGGCTAGCATCATAACGTGCTGGAAAAATAGGGCACAGGCTTCAAAGAAGACAATAGCAAGAAGAAGTAGAAGCCAAGATAAGCGTCCCTTCGAAAACTGGTTTAGTGATGCGAAAATAGTCACGGGTTTCAATCCTGTCTGAAATATAAAAAAGCTCTGATTACTCAGAGCTTTTTAACGTGGATAAGTTTCCTAATCAACTCATATTTTTAGTGTCCACCTGACACAACGGGTGCTAGATCACCACTACTAGGCACAATCCAACCAGCATCGTAGAAGAATGCGGTTGCAGGTTCTAGGAAGAACATGATGCCCATCAAACCTACAAGAGCAAGTACGATAGTGTATGGCAATGCCATGACAACCATGCGGCCGTATGATAGACGAATCAATGGTGCCAGTGCAGATGTTAGCAAGAATAGGAAGGCTGCTTGACCGTTTGGAGTCGCAACAGAAGGTAGGTTAGTACCTGTGTTGATTGCTACTGCAAGTAGGTCGAATTGTTCACGTGTGATTTGACCGTCGATCAATGCCGCTTTCACTTCATTGATGTAGACTGTCCCTACGAATACGTTATCCGATACCATCGACAATAGACCGTTTGCGACATAGAACAACGCAAGTTGCGTACCTTTGTCTTCAACGGCGAGAACCGCGTCGATAACAGGTTTAAACAACTCTTGGTCAATGATAACGGCTACAATCGCGAAGAATACCGCTAGTAGTGCCGTGAATGGCAGAGCCTCTTCAAACGCTTTACCCATTGAGTGTTCTTCAATCACACCCGTGAACGAAGTCGCGAGGATAATTACCGAAAGGCCAATCAGACCAACTGCTGCCAAGTGTAGTGCAAGTGCTGCAATTAACCACACGGCAATAAGACCTTGAATCCAAAGTTTAGCGACGTCTTGATTTGTACGTGTTTTGCGTTCTTCTCGGTCGAAATCAACAAGGATTTGACGAACGTTATCAGGCAGTTGTGCACCGTAACCACAAATTTTCAGCTTCTCTACAACTGCACAAGTGATCAAACCGCAGAAGAAGACTGGAAGTGTTACCGGTGCCATGCGAATCAAGAACTCACCAAAGAACCAACCAGCTTGGTCAGCAATGATTAAGTTTTGTGGTTCGCCAACCATCGTCGTTACGCCACCTAGTGCGGTACCTACACCAGCATGCATAAGCAGTGAACGTAAGAAAGCACGGTAGTTTTCTAGGTCGTCACGAGTTAGCTCAGTGATGGTGTCATCTTGAGTATGATCGTGGTCGCCAATTGGGTTTCCTGAAGCCACTTTGTGGTAAATCGAGTAGAAACCAACGGCAACGCTGATAACAACTGCGATTACGGTCAGCGCATCCAAGAATGCTGACAAAAACGCGGCAGCGAAACAGAATGCGAGCGAAAGTAACGTTTTAGAACGGATACCAAGCAGGATCTTCGTAAAAATGAACAGCAGAAGCTGTTTCATGAAGTAGATACCCGCAACCATGAATACCAATAGTAGAAGTACTTCGATATTGGCAACTAGCTCATGCTTCACCTGGGCAGGGCTAGTCATACCGATAGCAACCGCTTCTATTGCGAGGAGGCCTCCGGGTTGAAGTGGGTAACACTTCAGCGCCATTGCTAATGTGAAAATAAATTCCGCTACTAGCAACCAACCTGCAACAAATGGGTCAATTAAGAAGAAAACAATCGGGTTAATAATTAGGAAGGCTATAATGGCAACTTTGTACCAATCAGGCGCTTTACCAAGGAAGTTCTTGATAAAGGCATTTCCGAGCGACATCGGCATGATAATTCTCTTTATAACAAAATTATGAATAGACACTACAATAGTGCTTAAGTATCTGTTTGTTAGACTTATTATTTAGTCTTTTAAAACAATAACTTAGAAAAACAACAATCCATTGTCTTACTGTAGTCTTGCCAAGTTACTTCCCCTGAACTTAAGCACCGCTCACTTTCGACCGCAACTCTACACCTCGGCATTTTATAGTCAATAACAAAACGTGATGCTTCCGACTAAAACTGCTTTTTATTTGTAATAACGCGATCAAAACGGCGTTACTATACCACGAAAAGCTTAAAAAAAATCACCTTGGAATTTAAAACGAAGTCAATTACGAGAAAAGATCAATTAAGAAAGAATATTAATCGTAAAACACAAATTTATTTTGCATATTTTGAGCAGAAAAATGTGACGAGGTAGGCTTTATTTTATATGACTTTATGACTGCTGTATTTTATACAGAATATGACTTTTGCGCCTTTGGTTCCAAGTGGTTGGTATTTTAAATTGAAGATATATGTAGAGTATTAACTCTATATTGAGAAATCGTTTCATTTATTGATCGTTAATTTTCGCTAATCGTTAAGTAGTGGTATGATGAGTGGTATCGACCCTTAGAAATCAATATTGGATAAAAACAGAATGGTCATTAAGGCTAAGAGCCCTGCGGGTTTCGCAGAAAAATACATAATCGAGAGCATTTGGAACGGCCGTTTTCCTCCTGGCTCAATTTTACCCGCTGAACGTGAACTATCTGAACTGATCGGGGTTACTCGAACTACACTACGTGAAGTATTGCAACGTCTTGCTCGTGATGGATGGTTGACTATCCAGCATGGTAAACCAACCAAAGTGAACCAATTCATGGAGACTTCTGGTCTGCATATCTTGGACACGCTAATGACGTTAGACGTTGATAACGCGACAAACATCGTTGAAGATTTGCTTGCGGCACGTACGAATATCAGTCCAATTTTTATGCGCTATGCGTTTAAAGCAAACAAAGAGGCGTCTGAGCGTACAATCCAGAACGTAATTGAATCTTGTGAAGCACTTGTTAGCGCACCTTCTTGGGATGACTTTATTGCCGCATCTCCATATGCAGACAAAATCCTGCAAAGTGTCAAAGAAGACAACGAAAAAGATGAAGCAAAACGCCAAGAGATTCTGATTGCTAAGACGTTCAACTTCTATGACTACATGCTGTTTCAACGCCTTGCATTCCATTCTGGCAACCAAATTTACGGCTTGATTTTTAACGGTTTGAGAAAGCTTTATGATCGTGTAGGCAGCTACTACTTCTCGAACCCAGCATCACGTGATCTGGCATTGAGATTCTACCGTCAGTTGTTTGAAACCTGTGAAACAGGTCAGCGTGATCAGCTACCGATTTTGATTCGTCATTACGGTATGGAAAGTGCACAGATCTGGAATGAGATGAAGCTGCAACTTCCAACCAACTTCACTGAAGACGACAGCTAAGCTTCAACTTAACGACGTTTTCAAGAATAAAGAAACCGCAGTCACTCGACTGCGGTTTTTTATTTTAACTACTAGGCTAAAGATAACTTTGGTAGCGGTTGATACAGGACTTCAATAATATCTGACAGAATGTGGTCGTAAGTGTTAAATATGGTCAAAGATAAATCCGAAGTAATATCATACAACTTCTCTACTTTAAGCGTGTTGATATCCCCATCAATGTATTCGTTGAGTACCTGTATGGAACTTACTGATGTAGGAGAGGCAAGGCTCAAAGGGCTGATAACCGCAAGCTGATTAAGCCTTCTTATCATTACTGACGCATAATTGCGCATTCGTTCAGGACCGCCGCGATCTTCCATATCTTGGATACTAATCCGTAACTGAGTTAATGTTTCTAAGCTGTCGATGACAGTTTGCCAATTCATGTGATATTCGTCATTAAGTTCATCTCTTTGAGCGATAGCCAACCACGCAATGGTCACTTCATCCATCAGGAACAAACAGTGACGAATTAACCGGCCATGTTCCATCTGATTGCGTGCTACAGAGTTATCATCCCATTGCTCCATCAGTTTATCGATTTTGATTTGCAGCACGCGATACATGGGTTTGTTCTCGAAGTGTGACGTATCAAGTAATAGGTGTAACTTATTGCTCAACTCACGATGGACGTGTTCTATCTCATTTTCGTGGTTTTGATGATATTGGAGAGAGTGGTGAGTCATTGCTCGATGACGCCGTAATAGGTAGACAACATCACGCAATAAACTGAGTAGCTGGTATTTACGAGCATGTTGCTTCTCGCGCTTCGCAGCCAAGTGATAAATCCCCGCCAGAATGGCAATTGAAATGAAAGTTGAAATCAAAACAAACATAACCAACTCCTTGTTAGTGCTTTTGACCTAGCAAGTAAGTAGGAGCAGTTTTAATGCCAATAATTAAAGTCAATAAAAACAGGGTGTTATGAGTTTTGATTAAAATCAGGCGTACAAATTTGGTGCGTACTCTCACCAAAAGTGTGAATTTGGTCAAAAAAAAATCCCCGCCGAATTGGCAGGGATTTTTAAGCAATACGATAACGTAATGAATTACATTACACGCATACCTGGCTGAGCACCTTCGTGTGGCTCAAGGATCCATAGGTCGCTGCCGCCAGGGCCCGCTGCTAGGATCATACCTTCAGACATACCAAACTTCATCTTACGAGGTTTTAGGTTCGCTACCATTACGGTTAGCTTGCCTTCTAGCTCTTCAGGTTTGTAAGCTGACTTGATGCCAGAGAATACTTGGCGAGTCTCACCACCGATGTCCAGTTGGAACTTCAGTAGCTTGTTTGCTTTTGGCACTTCTTCACACGAGATGATGCGCGCGATACGCATATCAACGGCTGCGAAAGCATCAAACTCAATCTCTTCAGCGATAGGATCTTTGTCTAGCTCAGTTTGGCTTGCTTTTTCTTTCTCAGCTTCAGCTTTCTCTTTTGCTGCTGCTTCAGCGGCTGCATCTTCTTTAGAAGACTCAATCATCGCTTCCACTTTCTTAGGATCAATTCGGTTAAATAACGCTTTGAACTTAGTGATCTCGTGATCAGTTAGCGGAGTAGCAACGCCTTCCCACGTTAGCTCTTCGTTTAGGAAAGCTTCAGTGCGAGCCGCAAGCTCAGGCATCACTGGTTTCAGGTAAGCCATTAGTACGCGGAATAGGTTGATACCTACAGAAGAAACTTCTTGAAGCTCTTTCTCTTTACCTTCTTCTTTTGCAAGAACCCAAGGTGCTTTCTCATCGATGTACTGGTTCGCTTTGTCTGCTAGCGCTGTGATTTCACGGATAGCACGGCTGAATTCACGAGTTTCGTACAGCTCACCGATGCGCTCAGCAGCTGCAACAAATTCGTTGTAAAGCTCTGGTTCCGCAAATTCAGCAGATAGCTTGCCTTCAAAGCGCTTAGTGATGAAACCTGCGTTACGAGAAGCTAGGTTAACAATCTTGTTTACTACGTCAGCGTTTACACGTTGAGTGAAGTCTTCAAGGTTAAGGTCAAGGTCATCGATACGGCTATTTAGTTTCGCTGCGTAGTAGTAACGTAGGCACTCAGGGTCTAGGTGGTTTAGGTACGTGCTCGCTTTGATGAATGTGCCTTTAGACTTAGACATCTTAGCGCCGTTTACTGTTACGTAGCCGTGTACGAATACGTTGTTTGGCTTACGGAAACCAGAACCTTCTAGCATCGCAGGCCAGAATAGGCTATGGAAGTAAACGATGTCTTTACCGATGAAGTGGTAAAGCTCAGCAGTGCTGTCTTTCTTCCAGTATTCGTTGAAGTCTAGGTCATCACGCTTGTCACATAGGTTCTTGAATGAGCCCATGTAACCGATAGGTGCATCTAGCCATACGTAGAAGAACTTGTCTTTTTCACCAGGAATTTCGAAACCGAAGTAAGGCGCATCACGAGAGATATCCCACTGTTGCAGACCAGACTCGAACCACTCTTGCATTTTGTTTGCTGTTTCAGCTTGCAGTGAGCCAGAGCGTGTCCACTCTTTTAGCATGCTTTCGAACTGAGGTAGGTCGAAGAAGAAATGCTCAGAGTCTTTCATTACTGGAGTTGCGCCAGATACTGCTGATTTTGGGTTAATCAGTTCAGTTGGGCTGTACGTCTCACCACAGTTATCACAGTTGTCGCCATATTGGTCTTCTGACTTACACTTAGGGCAAGTACCTTTAACGAAGCGATCTGGTAGGAACATTTCCTTCTCAGGATCGAACAACTGAGAAATAGTACGGCTAGAGATAAAACCGTTTTTCTTCAGCTCAAGGTAGATGTGAGAAGCCAGTTCACGGTTCTCTTCTGAGTGTGTGCTGTGGTAGTTATCAAAGCTAATATCAAAGCCAGCGAAGTCTTTTTGATGCTCTTCGCTCACTGCAGCGATCATCTCTTCTGGCGTAATACCCATCTGTTGTGCTTTTAGCATGATTGGCGTGCCGTGAGCATCGTCAGCACAGATGAAGTTTACAGTGTTGCCACGCAGGCGTTGGTAGCGAACCCAGATGTCAGCTTGAATGTGCTCAAGCATGTGACCTAGGTGAATCGAACCATTAGCGTACGGAAGGGCACAAGTTACCAGCAGTTTTCTTGGATCGTTTGCCATACTTAATAATCGCTTTTTGATAGGTATAAAAAATAGAGACTAATACTACCCCATGAGTTCCCTAACGCCAAGGCATCAAACCATGGATTGCCTTAGTTTTTTTGGGGTTCTGAATCTCGCCGCTGGGTGCTACGATTAGATGCATAAAGGAGGCCTCATGCATCAGTTCACTTCAAAACAAGATTTTTGTCATTGGCTTAACCAGTTTCAACATCCGCAGTTGGTGGAAAACTGGGCAGATATTAATGGTATGGTTGCGATCCCCGCGCAAGGTGGTATTCAAATTACCTTGCCGTTTGCGAGCAACGAACTCCAAGTTGCGTTGAGCCATTGGGTTAAAGAGCAACAAGCATCGGGTGATGTTCCAGCGTTCGATTGTCAAATCGAGTTGAATATCAAAGCGCTTGAGACGCAAGTTACCAATGCCGTTAAAGGCGTGAAAAACATTATCGCAGTTAGCTCAGCAAAGGGAGGCGTGGGTAAATCGACAACGGCTGTCAACCTTGCTTTAGCCATTGCACAGTCGGGGGCGAAAGTTGGCTTGTTAGATGCTGATATCTATGGCCCATCGGTTCCTATGATGCTAGGTCAAGAAGACGCAAAACCAGAAGTTCGCGATGCGAAATGGATGGAGCCTATTTTCGCACATGGTATCTATACTCATTCTATCGGTTACTTAGTGGATAAGTCGGAAGCGGCCATTTGGCGCGGCCCGATGGCCTCTAAAGCGCTTTCACAGTTGCTGACGGAAACCGATTGGCCAGAGCTTGATTACTTGGTGATTGATATGCCACCTGGTACGGGTGATATTCAATTGACGTTGTCACAGCAGATTCCAGTAACAGGTACTGTGCTTGTTACGACACCACAAGATCTTGCATTAGCGGATGCTCGTAAAGGGGCGGCGATGTTCCATAAAGTGAACGTCCCAGTTGTCGGTGTAGTTGAGAACATGAGTTATCACATTTGTGGTCAGTGTGGTGCGGTCGAGCACATTTTTGGTACTGGCGGAGCTGAAAAAATGTCGCAAGAGTTTGGCTTAGCCTTACTGGGTCAAATCCCATTGCACATTTCAATGCGGGAAGACATTGATTTGGGCACTCCAACGGTCGCAAGACGTCCGGAGAGTGAGCATGCTGGCTACTACAAGCAATTGGCCGATCGTGTTTGTAGCATCATGTATTGGCAAGGAAAGACCAAGCCAGATGCAATCAGTTTTACAATGGTAAACTAAGTTCTTAAACAGTACTGGTTGAAAACTGTTCGTTTTATCGTTTGCCTAGAGGTTGATCCTCTAGGTAGACAGAAACTTATAACGAAACTCTAATTCCAGCTAGTAACTATGGGGTGAACTCCCTATAATCACGCAGTTTATCTTTTTATGTGACTAGAAAATCATCATCGGGTGCAAACTAATGTCTGATAATAATCAATGCGTCATCGTAGGTATTGCTGGCGCTTCTGCTTCTGGAAAAAGTCTGATCGCGAGCACGATTTACAATGAGCTTCGCGAGAAAGTGGGCGATCATCAAATCGGTGTCATCACGGAAGATTGCTACTACAACGACCAAAGCCAACTAAGCATGGAAGAGCGTGTAAAGACTAACTACGATCACCCGAGCGCGTTAGACCACGACCTACTTTGTGAACACTTGGAAAAATTGGTGCGTGGCGAAGCCGTAGAAGTGCCTGAGTACAGCTACACTGAGCACACTCGTACAAGTAACACCACACCAATGACCCCTAAAAAGGTAATCATTTTAGAAGGCATCTTGCTGCTAACGGACCCACGCCTGCGTAACCTAATGCACGCAACTGTGTTTATGGATACGCCTTTGGATATTTGTCTACTTCGTCGTGTTAAGCGTGACGTTGAAGAACGCGGTCGTACAATGGACTCTGTTCTTAAGCAATACCAACAAACTGTTCGTCCGATGTTCATGCAATTTATTGAACCTTCAAAGCAATACGCAGATATCATCGTTCCTCGTGGTGGTAAAAACCGTATCGCAATCGACGTTCTTAAAGCGCACATTGCAAAACTTCTGAAAGCTTAAGCCTTTAGACGGCTATATCGCTTTATTTTTGTGATAAGAAGTGGCACCTTAGGTGCCACTTCTTTTTTTTGTTTTTAAATTAGTCAGTTGCAGATAAAATTGGATGTTTTTCACGCTTTTGCGGAACTGTCTGCGATAAGTGGCGTCAGCTATTATAATTTTAAAAACACACGAGCAAGGAAAAAGCGAATGAAGAAACTGCTCTTAATTATCGCCATACCTGTTGTGGCAATTTTGGCCGTTGTTTTAGCATTAATTATTTTCGTCAATCCGAATCAATTTAAACCCCTTATTGTGGAACAAGCGCAGAAGCAAACGGGTTTAGAGTTGGTGATTGAAGGCGATATCAGTTGGCAGTTTTTCCCATCGATTGGTTTCGAACTGGGACGCACCGAGCTGCGCAATCCTCAAGGTTTTAGCCAACCAAACTTATTCAAAGTCGACGCCGTCGGTGTGGATGTCTCAGTTACGCCTCTGTTGAGCAAACAATTAGAAATTGGCAATGTCACACTGGATGGCGCTGAGTTCTATTTAGAAACCTTGAAAGATGGCAGCAAAAATATTGATGCTCTTACCAAGGCGCAAACTCAACAAGCTGAGCAAACAACGAATACTACGCCGAAGCAGGAGAGTGCAACGCAAGGTTCTGGCTCCGATTGGACAATCAATCTTGCAGGAGTCAGCATCTCAAATGGTTATGTTGAAATCCAAGACAAGCAAGCAGATAGCCATATTAAGCTTTCTGATATCTCTTTAAATCTCTCCCAGTTTGCTTTTGATAACTGGACCACCGCAGATTTTGGTGTGAAAGGTGAGATGAATGAGCAGAAGTTTACTGCCCAAGGTAAAGCTGACTTTAAGTTGGCGAAAGGTCTTGCAAACTATGCTCTGAAAGACATTAACTTTGATGCGACTTATGCGGATGCGACAAACAAGATTGATTCCGCAACTATCGGTCTGGACACTTTTGAGTTCGATAAGGCCAATAACCTAAGCTATGCGCTCAAAGGCGAAGCGGGTGGCATGAAACTCGATATGAAAGGCGGCGGTGAGCTGAACGTTGATAAGGCGATTAGCAAAGTGCAATTAAACAAGTTGACGCTCAACTCAACTTTTGAGGGGGATACGCTGCCGCAATCACCAATGAAAGTGGATATGGCTTCGGATCTTTCGTTTGACCTAACTAAGAGTTACCTGAGCTTTGTGTTGGAGAAGCTAACGGCGAACGCCATTGCACTTGATGGTAAAGCGGATGTCACTCTGGGGGATATTCCTAAGGTACGCTTTGCTGTGCACAGCCCTAATATCGACTTAGATGAATTTTTGGGCTTGAATACTCAAGCTCCTGCGGGTGATAAACCAGCATCTGGTGGTAGCAAAGCACCAGCAGGACCAGAAGTTGAACCGGACCTGTCTGCATTGAAAACGTTAGACGTGAAAGGCGATATCACGATCGATAAATTCAAAGCGGCGAATGCAAAGATGGAAGCCGTAAAAGCAAGCTTCTCTATCAATCGTGGTGTGTTTGATCTGAACTCGTTCACCTCTAAGCTATATCAAGGTACGATTTCTGCAACAGCTAAGTTGGATGCTCGTAAATCACCTGCGACTTATACGGCTAAGAAGTCGATCAAAGGTATTCATGTTCAACCGCTACTTATTGATGTAGCGAACAACGATATGCTTGAAGGAACAGGTAATATTGACGTTAATGTCAAGGGCAGCAGCCTCACTCCAACAGGCATCAAAAAGAACTTAGTTGGTACTATCGCGATTAACTTTACCGATGGTGCAGTTAACGGCATTAACGTTGCTCAATTGATTCGTGAAAACTACGCACGTTTTAAAGGGCAGAGCTTAGACGGCACAGATGAAGTGAAGAAAACCGACTTCAGTGCTATGACAGCAACATTGAAACTGAATAAAGGTGTCGTTTCAACGGATAACATGAAAGCCCAATCACCGTTATTGCGTGTGCGCGGTAAAGGTAAAGCCAACTATCTGAATGAAACCGTCGATTTTACGATCAGTACCTCAGTGGTTGGTTCTTTAGAAGGGCAAGGTGGTAAGAACATCGATGAACTTAAAGACATTACCATTCCTATCAATGTATCTGGAAAATGGGCAGAGCCTAAATTCAAACTGGTCTTTGATGATGTGTTAAAACAAAAAGCGCAGAAAGAAATTGATCGTGGTGTAGAGAAGCTAACGGACAAGATCAAAGATGAGAAGACCAAAGAAGCCGTTGATGGCCTATTGAAAGGCTTGTTCAATTAACTGCGGTCTAAATCTAAAAGAGAAAAGGGTTGGCAATACGCCAACCCTTTTTTATTAATTATTGCACGATGAATAGATTACCAATCCACACCTTTTAAAGCTTTTACGCCAGATTCAAAAGCGTGTTTGACGTTCTTTACTTCCGATACTGTATCGGCCATTTCAATCAGAGTGCGGTGTGCTCCGCGGCCAGTGATCACGACAGACTGCATTTTAGGACGGTTGTTTAGGGCTTCTACGACCTCATCCAAGTCTATGTACCCATAGCTCACCATGTAAGTTAATTCGTCAAACAGAATCACATCGATCGATTCGTCTTTAAGCATACGCTTACATTCTTGCCAAACTAACTGAGCAGCATCTGTATCCGCCGTTTTATTCTGTGTTTCCCATGTAAAACCCGTGGCCATCACTTGGAATTCTACCCCAAGTTTTTCAAGTAGATTACGCTCGCCGTTGTCCCAAGTACCTTTAATAAATTGAGCAACGGAACAATTCAAACCGTGACCAACTGCACGAGCGATTGTTCCGAAGCCCGAAGTTGACTTCCCTTTACCGTTACCTGTGATAACCAGTAGCAAGCCTTTTTCCTCTTGAGCCGCAGCAATTTTTGCGTCTACCTGTTCTTTTACTTTTTGTTGGCGAGCCTTATGGCGTGCTTCTTTGTTTTCTTCGATAGACATATTACTTCCTCAATTCCTTGTCGTGCCTTGCCCAAGCTGACTTGGGTTCATTGGATTATCTCGCTATGATAGACCAACACATCGTGAAGAAAAACCATCGATAATTCAGGGAATAAAATGAAGAAAGTACTCGTTGTTTGTATGGGAAATATTTGTCGCTCTCCAACTGGAGAGGCGGTACTGAGAGCGAAAGCCGAAAAGCTTGGTGTGGATGTCGAAATTGACTCGGCTGGCACAATTGGTTACCACGCAGGTAATTCACCAGATGCACGCTCTATGCAAGCCGGTAAGCAACGAGGCTATTCTTTTAAAGGAATACGTTCACGTCAGGTAAAGGTTGAGGATTTTGGAGAGTTTGATCTTGTACTCGCAGCAGACAAGGCGAATCTTGCGGATCTTCTGGATATTTGCCCGGTAGAGCATCGCCATAAAGTCTCGCTATTTTTGAGCCATTCGGACTCCAAATACGATGAAATTCCTGACCCATATTACGGTGGAGAAAGGGGGTTTGAATTGGTATTAGATTTGATTGAAGAAGCTTCAGAAGCGATTTTGAACAAGCTATAAATGTAAATAACAGATAACAAAAAGGGACGAGTATGACTCATCCCTTTTTCGCTTTCTAAAGAACTATACCTGAACAATCTAATTTGGGATTAACCCGCTAGAATGTCTGTTGCTACTTTATAGCTTGGATCTTCTTTCACATTGATTTCAACCAAGCTACCAGCTTTATCAAGAAGCTTGCGGCAGTCTGGGCTCAAGTGACGTAGGTGAAGTGTTTTACCTAGTGCAGCGTAGCGCTCTGCCAAAGTTTCAATCGCTTCGATTGCGGAGTGATCTGTTACGCGAGAGTCTGCGAAGTCAACGATAATATCTTTTGGATCGCCGTGCGCGTTAAACAGTTCTAGGAAGTTTGCCGCTGAGCCGAAGAAGATAGGGCCATGGATTTTATATTCTTTAGAGCCTTCTTCATTCAAACGAGTGTCTGCGTAGATGTGTTTTGCGTGCTGCCATGCAAACATCAGCGCTGATGCAATAACACCGACAGCAACGGCGACCGCAAGGTCAGTCAGCACCGTAACGACAGTTACTAGAACGATAACGAAGAAGTCTTGTTTAGGTACACGACGTGCAAGCTTGAAGGTCGCCCATTCAAATGTGCCGATTACAACCATGAACATCACACCGACTAGCGCAGCTAGAGGGATCATTTCGATAAGCGATGATGCAAATAGGATAAAGATCAGAAGTGCACTTGCTGCAACGATGCCAGAAAGTCGACCACGACCACCTGAATTTACGTTGATCATTGATTGACCAATCATTGCACAGCCACCCATCGCACCAAATACTGAACACGTCATGTTTGCCATGCCTTGACCGATACATTCACGGTTCGATTGACCGCGAGTATTCGTCATTTCATCTAGAACAGTCAGCGTCAACAGAGACTCAATCAGACCGATAGCTGCAAGGATGATTGCGTACGGCAGAATGATTTGTAGTGTTTCAAGTGTCAATGGTACCGCTGGAATGGAGAATGTAGGGAGAGAGCCCGCCAAAGTCGCTGCTTCGTCACCAGACATAGTACGTAGGAAGTCTACTACTGTGCGAGTTTCCAGATCCAAACCAACAACAAGCGCTGTCACTGTCACGATCGCAACAAGCGAAGATGGCACAGCTGTGGTGATCTTAGGTAGGAAGTGGATGATGCCCATCGTCAAAGCAACCAAACCTAGCATAAGGAACATTTGGTCCTGTGGTAACCAAGTTAGCATACCGTTGATATCAGGCGCTTTAAACTGACCTAACTGTGCTAGGAAGATAACAATAGCTAGACCGTTTACAAAACCAATCATTACTGGATGTGGAACGATACGGATGAATTTACCTAGTTTGAATAAACCAGCAGCAATCTGAAGAATACCCGCCAGCATAATCGCGGCAAATAGATATTGCACTCCGTGGGTTGCAACTAGCGATACCATTACCACTGCCATTGCACCGGTCGCACCTGAAATCATGCCAGGACGGCCACCAAAGATAGAGGTGATAAGGCCTACAATGAATGCAGCATACAGACCGACCATTGGATCTACACCTGCAACGAAGGCGAATGCTACTGCTTCAGGAACCAGCGCAAGCGCAACGGTTAAGCCTGAAAGCACATCATTTTTTACGGAGTGCTTAGAAAATTGAGGAAATTCGAACATGGTTTGTATTGAGTTCTCTTGGCGATGAATTTCTCTCGACACATATTCATATTTGCACAAGTACTGATAGGTGAAGTGTTAGCCACTTCGATCAGCACAAACCGTAGTAAAAAAGAGCAGCATCAGAATGGTGTCGAAAACTTGAGTCGGCGAATGCTACCGAAAAGTGTGATTAAGTTCAAGAATGATAGGGATAATGACCGACAAATGTGATCAGTCGTTGATATTAATATGAACAATTTCAGTTAACACGATAAGTAACAAAAAAGGCTGCCAAATGGCAGCCTTTTATTTAGCTTTAAGCTATGACAGTTTTAAACTTAGTTAAAGTTCGGTTTTGTCATTGCCGCTGTTGCACTGTTTGTTGCTACTTGGCTACCAGCGCCTTTCGACGTGTAACGTTCAGCTTTAAGTGGTGCTGCGGTAACGGAAATTTCGCGAATTTCTTGAGGGCCCGGTGCTTTCGTCATTGGTGCGCTAGCTTGTGGTTTAGCTACAACTTTGATGACTTCTGCTTTTGGCTCTGCTGTTACTGCTGGTGTTTCGATTGCAACGGCAACTTCTTCTGCTGCTTCTTCAATCGCTTCTACCACAGGTGCTGCTTCTACAACGGTTTCTGTTGCATCAACCACTGGAGTTTCAACAGCCTCAACGACTTCAACAACTGGAGCTTGTTCAGCCACGACTGGTGCTTCAACAACAACCGTTTCTACAACTGGTGTTTCAGTTTTTGCTTCAACAATCTCTTGAACTTTCGGTTCAACAGCTGGTGCTTCAGTAACAACAGGTTGTTCACGACGAATGATAACTTTACCCATCGCCATTTCTGGACAAGCAAAACCACCTTGCATTGCTGGTACCGCTGATGTTGCAATAACGGTTTCTTCCTGAACTCGCTCTTCCTTCTTAGGCGCTGGTTTTGGAATGTAACGTGGCATTACTTTACCCATTGCCATCTCTGGAGAGGCTACACCACCTTTACGTAGGCGGAATGGGTTAGGGCGGCGATCACGACCACGACGACGACGTTGACCACTTGCACGTAGGTGACGTGGAGAACGACGGTTACGACGTTGCTTCGACTCTGCCTTGCTGTCTTGTTGTGCTTCTGCTGCTGCCTCTACTGGCTTTTCAACTGGCGCTTCAACAGGTTCAACGGCTTTTACAGTTTCAACTGCTTGCTCGGCGGCTTGTTGGTCCTTCACACGAACAGATTTGTTCAGTTTGCGACGTTGACGACGCTCTTTCACTTTTTCTGCTTTCGCGTTTGGCTTCGCTTTGTTTTCTTCAGGCTTCGCCTCTGAACCAGTACGAGCTTCGGCAGCTAGTTGTAGACCTTTTTCCGCAACTTTAGCGTTTGCCTTTTGCTCTTGAGCTTTTTCAGCTTGTTGAGGTTTTGGCTTGCGCTTTTGGTTACGGTTTTGTGGTTTATTAGACTGCTGCTGTGTTTCGTTCTGCTCTGTTGACTGCTCTTCACGTGGTTTACGACGACGTTTGTTGTCGCGGTTGCCATCACGGTTATCTCTGTCACCACGATTCTCACGGTTTTCGCCACGCTGATTGTTGCGGCGGCGGTCGTTGCGATCACGTTTGTTGCGTTTATTGTCGCGGTTTGGTTTCTTCTCTTCTTGTTTCGGCTCTTCTTTAACTTCTTCAGAACCACCAAATAGGAAGCTACCTAGTGCTTTAAATAGACGGCTGAACAACCCAGGTTTCTCTTCCTGTACCACTTCTTTCTTCTTAGCAGCTGGTGCTGGTTTAGAAGCCGGAGCTGGTGCAGTTTGAGTTGGTGAAGCGAAGCCTTTTAGTACTGGTTCTTCAATACGTTTTGGTTTGATTTCAACTTCAACAGGTTCTTTGCCTTCTGCTTCTTTCATTGCTTCCAATTTCTTAGGAAGTAGGTAAGAAAGCAGGTCAAACTCTTCACCTTCGCGTACACGAATCACTTCGAAGTGTGGCGTTTCCATATCAGAGTTAGGAACAACGGTGATTTTAACTTCTTGGATACGCTCGATGTGGTTTACTGAACGACGCTTTTCGTTCAAAAGGTAAGAGGCAATCGGAACAGGTACAACGGCAAGAACTTGCGCGGTGTTGTCTTTCAGTGCTTCTTCTTCGATTAAACGAAGGACGGATAGAGCTAGAGATTCATTATCACGAACGACACCTGTACCGCTACAGCGAGGACAGATATGGTGGCTCGCTTCTGCAAGAGAAGGGCTCAAACGTTGACGAGACATTTCTAGAAGGCCAAAGCGAGAAATACGACCAATCTGAACGCGAGCACGGTCTAGGCGAACAGCTTCACGTAGACGGTTTTCAACTTCACGTTGGTGGCGAACTGGTGTCATATCGATAAAGTCGATAACAACCAAACCACCAAGGTCACGTAGACGCAATTGACGAGCAATTTCGTCTGCTGCTTCTAAGTTAGTATTCAATGCTGTTTCTTCGATATCACCACCCTTTGTTGCGCGAGCAGAGTTGATGTCGATAGAAGTTAGCGCTTCTGTTGGGTCGATTACGATAGAACCACCGGATGGTAGACGCACTTCACGTTGGAAAGCCGATTCAATTTGGCTTTCGATTTGGTAGTGGCTAAATAGCGGTACTTCGCCTTCGTATTTTTTAACGCGGCTGATGAAATCTGGGCGTACCAGCTGAATGTGCTCTTTAGCACGTTCGTAGATGGTATTGCTGTCGATTAGAATCTCACCGATATCACGACGTAGGTAGTCACGGATTGCACGAACGATTACGTTACTTTCTTGGTGGATTAGGAATGGAGCAGGGTTAGAATCTGCTGCGCCCTTAATCGCACCCCAGTGGTTAAGTAGTACGTTCAAATCCCACTCAAGTTCTTCTGCACTCTTACCTACGCCTGCAGTACGTACGATTAGACCCATACCTTGTGGTAGTTCTAACGTGCTTAAAGCGGCTTTCAGTTGAGTGCGCTCGTCACCTTCGATACGGCGAGAAATACCGCCAGCACGAGGGTTATTAGGCATGAGAACAAGGTAGCTACCCGCAAGAGAAATGAACGTAGTTAGGGCTGCCCCCTTACTACCACGTTCTTCTTTTTCCACTTGCACGATTACTTCTTGACCTTCAGTCAGCACTTCTTTAATGCTTGGGCGACCTTGGTAAGTGTAACCTTCAGGGAAATATTCGCGGGCAATTTCTTTGAGAGGGAGGAAACCGTGACGCTCAGCACCGTAATCAACAAATGCGGCTTCTAAGCTTGGTTCGATACGTGTGATACGTCCTTTGTAGATATTCGCTTTTTTAGATTCATGACCTGGACTCTCGATATCAAGATCGAAAAGTCGCTGGCCATCAACCAGAGCGACACGCAACTCTTCTTTTTGAGTTGCGTTAATTAACATTCTTTTCATTGAAAATTTCTCGTTGTCTTTTCTTTTATATTTCTTTGCAACTTGTCACTGGTTTTTCGCTCTTTCACGGTGCCTGATCCCATGGCTTATATTTTGCAGCCTCCCGGCTGGAAGGGGATGCTCTCGGGCACTTCAGTCATCACAAATTCTTTTGGGTTTCGTTGGAAACGGAAACTTGTGACCCGCTATTCGGGCGGTTGATACTCAACGTGAATATGCGAGGAGTAGAGTGACAAGTGTGTTGAACTCAATGTGTCTTACGCCAATGCTGCACCTGACATTCAACAACCTACTCACATTGCTTGGGGTAAATGATTGGTAATGAACAAAATGTAACCAAACCTTCCTTAGCAGCTGTGAACTATAGCAGCGCAGGTTGATATCAGCAATCTGCTTTAGCGCAAACGATGGAAAAATTGGCGCTAAATTCAATTTTTGTAATTTATAACTGGCTGTTTCATAAGCACTTGAGTCTCGCAAACTGAGAAAGACGAGAAACAAATAGAGAAGTTGATAAAGACTTTTAATAATCTAAACAAAAGCTTGGCGTGTTTTGGGGCTATTTATGACTACAAGTGTTTCTTTTGCAGCAAGAATAATGTGAAGTCACACAGATTTGGGTTTACAATAGCGGCCATGAGCGAAATAAGAACACAAGTCCAGTTCGTCGATATCGACGAAGATATGGCGGGTCAACGCATTGATAATTTCTTGCGTAACCAATTAAAAGACATCCCAAAGAGCATGATTTATCGAATTGTGCGCAAGGGCGAAGTACGCGTAAATAAAAAGCGCATTAAAGCAGAGTACAAACTAAAAGCAGGCGATCTTGTTCGTATTCCTCCAGTTACGGTAGAAAAGAAAGAAGACGACGTTGCACCAAGTACGAAGCTAAATAAAGTGGCAGAGTTAGAAGATAAGATCATTTTTGAAGACGATCATCTTTTGATTCTCAACAAGCCATCCGGTACGGCAGTACACGGAGGAAGTGGTTTGAAGTTTGGTGCGATTGAGGCACTCAGAGCACTGCGTCCACAAGCTCGCTTCCTTGAACTTGTTCATCGCATTGACCGTGATACATCCGGAATCTTACTTGTTGCGAAGAAGCGTTCAGCACTGCGTCACCTGCAAGCACAGTTCCGTGAGAAAACAGTGAAGAAGTTTTACTTCGCGCTTGTGATGGGCGAGTGGAAAAACAGCTGCAAAGTTGTTAATGCGCCACTTCTTAAAAACGAAGTGAACAGTATTGTTCGAGTGAATCCAAACGGTAAGCCGTCTGAGACGCGTTTTAAAGTGTTGGAGAAGTTCGAGCAAGCAACGTTGATTCAAGCCAGCCCGATTACGGGGCGTACTCACCAGATTCGTGTGCATACTCAATACACGGGCCACCCAATTGCATGGGATGACCGCTATGGGGATCGTCGTTTTGATGCGTACACTGGTCAGGTTGGTTTGAACCGTTTGTTCCTACACGCAGCTAACATCAAGTTCCAGCACCCATCGAATGATGAGTGGATGGAAATCAACGCGCCGATGGAAGCGAAATTAGAGAAAGTCTTAGCGGGTTTGCGTAAAAAGTAGAGGTAAGAGTATCTACTCCTTCTGGACTGCAAAAAACTATGTAAAAGCCGATGTTAATACATCGGCTTTTTTGATCGTTGAGTTGGATTACAAGGGCGTTCGGAATGCAGCGCTCTAATATTCGGAAGCGCTCCGTTGGAGGGCATGTGAAAGAAGCTAAGTTCTAACTGGAGTTGACAGAATTGGTATGTAGAAAGACAAAATAGAGCTGATTCCTGATTCCTGATTCCTGATTCCTGATTCCTGATTCCTGATTCCCTACAAAATATCTAGCCCTTGTTTTTGCAGCATGTCGATCAAATCAATAAGCGGCAGCCCGACTAACGTATTCGGATCTTTGCCGACTAACTTCTTAAACAGACAAATCCCCATGCCTTCACTCTTAAAACTGCCTGCGCAGTAAAATGGTTCTTCTCTATCGACGTAACGTTCGATTTGTTCTTGGGTTAACGCTCTAAAATGCACTTCAAACGTATCGAAGCCGACCTCAGTATGGTTCGTATTAGTGTTGTGTACGGCAAGGCCAGTATAGAAAGTGATAGTTTTACCGCTTTGAGCTAATAATTGCTTAATGGCGTTTTCTCGGTTCAACGGCTTGCCAACTATATTACCGTCAATAACACAGACTTGGTCACTGCCTATCACTAAGCTGTTATCGGTTGTGTCACAAGAGGTGGCTTTACTAATTGCGAGCCTTTGCACCAATTCTAAAGGTGTCTCGTTCGGCAAAGGTGTCTCGTCGCTGTTCGGTGACAAGCAAGTAAAAGGCACTGCTAGTTTTTCCAGCAGTTGTTTACGAAAAGGGGAGGTTGAGGCTAAAACCAGTTGGTAATTTTTCATTTTGAATTACAATTCGCACAAGCATTTCCAATAGGATAATCGATCAAAATCGATTCTGGCTAATGCTCTGTATGTTAAGCGTAAAAAAGTACAACTTTTTTGCCTTTTTCTTTGACTAATTTTGATTTGGAAGATAATATTCGCGCCCTATGCAAAAGGTAAAAATACCGCGAACGGTTGATCCGGCGAAGTCCGCACAGAAACGATTAGATTACGATGGCATCATCCAAGCTAGTCTTTTCAAGCGCTTAGCGGAAACAACTGAAGGCGTAAAACGCGACGCAGAAGTCTCATTGTCATTTGATCTTGATGAACAGCGACTTGTTGTTATCTCTGGTAAAGCTAACATCGAAGTCGATTTAGAGTGTCAGCGTTGTAATGAGGTATTCACACATCAGTGTGAAGTTGAATTCCTTTACACTCCTTACTACGGTGAGAAGACGGAAGAGGAAGCACCAGAAATTTATGATTTGGTAGATCTAAATGAGTACGGTGAATTAGACCTTATACAACTAGTTGAAGACGAGTTCATCTTAACATTGCCTCAAATCGCAATGCACGACGAAGCGGATTGTAGCGTTGATTCAAATAACATGGTTTTTGGTGAGATTCCTGAAGAAATTGAGGAAGAAAAACCGAATCCATTCGACGTTTTGAAAAATCTGAAAAAGTAACTGGTGTGGTAGCCGCTTCTTCTTTAGGTTTTTAACCCAATAGTATAGGAGTAGGGTCAATGGCCGTACAGAAAAACCGTAAAACTCGTTCTAAGCGCGGTATGCGTCGTTCACACGATGCGCTAACTACAGCTGCACTATCTGTAGACGCGACTTCTGGTGAAACTCACCTACGCCACAACGTAACTGCTGAAGGTTACTACCGTGGTCAAAAGGTTATCAACAAGTAAGGTTGAACCTTTGCAAAGTATTACCGTTGCACTTGATGCAATGGGCGGGGATTTCGGTCCACGCGTAACAGTGCCTGCCGCCGTGCAGGCACTGTCTCATTTCCCAGAGCTAAAAGTGATTCTTATAGGTGATCAACCTCTGATCACGTCTCAATTATCCCAACTAGGCACCTCGACCAGTTCTCGTTTGAGCATTCTTCATAGCGAGAAAGTGATTTCAAATTCAGAAAAGCCTTCATTAGCATTACGTAACAGCCAAAACAGCTCTATGCGTATGGCTATCGATCTCGTTTCTGAAAACGGAGCAGATGCATGTGTGAGTGGTGGGAACACCGGTGCCCTTATGGCGCTCTCACGATTTATTCTTAAACTGCTTCCTGGTATTGAGCGTCCTGCTTTAGTTTCCGCATTACCAACCATCAGTGGCAAACGTACTTGGATGTTAGATCTTGGTGCAAATGTGTCGTGCGATGCTGACAGTTTATTTCAGTTTGCTGTAATGGGCAGTGCATTAGCCGAAGAGCACCTTGGCCACCCACCTCGAGTGGCGGTACTGAATATTGGTGCTGAAGAAATTAAAGGAAACGATTTAGTCAAACGCTGTGCAGAAATGCTTTCTCAAACCGACGCAATTAATTTTGTAGGTTATATTGAAGGTAATCAAATTTTGCATGACGTGGCCGATGTCATTGTTTGTGATGGCTTTGTCGGTAACGTATGCTTAAAAGCCAGCGAGGGAACAGCGCAACTCTTTATCGAAAAACTAAAAACCAGCATGATGGCATCAACGATAAAGGGATGGATTGCTAGAAAACTGTTTTCTCGGCTATTTAATGAACTAAAAACACTGAACCCCGACCAGTATAACGGCGCAAGTTTGCTAGGATTGCGCGGCATCGTCATAAAAAGCCATGGAAGTGCGGATGTATCTGCGATTGTCAATGCACTTGGCGAGGCAGTACACGAGGTCAAACGACAAGTACCAAGCCGTATTAGCGATCGTTTGGAAGCGGTTTTACTCGAGAGGCATTATTAGTCTTCATGTATAGCAAAATTTTAGGTACTGGCAGCTACCTGCCATCTCAGGTGCGTACTAACGCAGACCTAGAGAAAATGGTAGATACAAGTGACGAGTGGATCGTAGCTCGTACTGGTATTAAAGAGCGTCGAATTGCAGCTGAAGATGAAACAGTTGCAGATATGGCATTCTACGCAGCTGAAAACGCTATCGATATGGCCGGCATCGACAAAAACGATATCGACCTGATTATCGTTGCTACTACTAGCAGTAGCCATACTTTCCCTTCATCTGCGTGTCAGGTGCAAGGAAAGCTTGGCATTAAAGGTTGTCCTGCATTCGACTTAGCCGCTGCTTGTTCAGGCTTTGTATACGCATTGTCTGTTGCTGATCAACACATCAAATCTGGCATGTGCAAAAATGTGCTTGTGATTGGTGCAGACGCATTGTCGAAAACATGTGATCCAACGGATCGCTCAACTATCATCTTATTTGGTGATGCTGCGGGTGCCGTTGTCCTTGGTGCAAGCGAAGAGCCTGGTATTATCTCTACGCACGTATATTCAGACGGCCAGTTTGGCGATCTATTGAGCCTGCCTGTTCCTGAACGTGGTAAAGATGCGAACAAGTGGCTGCATATGGCTGGAAACGAAGTGTTCAAAGTAGCCGTTACTCAGCTTTCAAGGCTAGTAAAAGACACGCTTGAAGCGAACGACATGCATAAGTCTGAACTAGACTGGCTAGTTCCGCATCAAGCGAACTACCGCATCATTTCAGCGACAGCGAAGAAGCTTTCGATGTCACTAGACCAAGTCGTGATTACACTTGATAAACACGGCAACACATCAGCAGCAACCGTGCCAACAGCACTGGATGAAGCGGTACGTGATGGTCGTATTAAACGTGGTCAAACTCTGCTTCTTGAAGCGTTTGGCGGCGGATTCACTTGGGGCTCAGCTCTGGTGAAGTTCTAACTTTCATAAGAATTCAAAATTTAAGATGCGCTGCGGTGCATCTTATTTCTTTTTACTTTGCTTAAAGGAAAACAACATGAGCAAGTTTGCTATCGTATTTCCAGGTCAAGGTTCACAAGCTGTAGGTATGCTTGCTGACCTAGGCGAACAATATGACGTAGTGAAACAAACATTTGCAGAAGCATCTGACGCACTAGGTTACGACCTATGGGCGCTTGTTCAAAATGGACCTGCAGAAGATCTAAACCAAACTTTCCGTACTCAGCCTGCATTACTAGCATCATCTGTGGCTATCTGGCGTGTATGGCAAGATCTTGGTCTAGAGCAACCAGCAAACCTAGCGGGTCACAGCCTAGGTGAGTATTCAGCGCTTGTGTGTGCTGGTGTGATTGACTTTAAAGAAGCAATCAAACTGGTTGAGCTACGTGGTCAACTGATGCAAGAAGCGGTACCTGCGGGTACTGGTGCAATGTACGCGATCATCGGTTTAGATGACGAAGCCATTGCAAAAGCTTGTGAAGAAGCAGCACAAGGTGACGTCGTTTCTCCAGTAAACTTCAACTCGCCTGGTCAAGTTGTTATTGCAGGTAGCAAAGATGCAGTAGAGCGCGCCGGCGCACTATGTAAAGAAGCAGGTGCTAAACGTGCTCTTCCTCTTCCAGTTTCTGTGCCTTCACACTGTGCACTAATGAAACCAGCAGCAGAGAAACTAGCTGTTGCGCTAGAGTCTATTGAATTCAATGCGCCACAGCTTCCAGTAATCAACAACGTTGATGTGGCAGCAGAAACAGATCCTGCAAAAATCAAAGATGCACTTGTTCGCCAGTTACACAGCCCAGTTCGCTGGACTGAGAGCGTGCAGCTAATGAGTGAGCAAGGCGTAGAAAATCTTCTTGAGCTTGGTCCTGGTAAAGTACTTACAGGTCTAACAAAACGTATCGTGAAAACACTAAGCGCAGCAGCTGTTAACGACGTCGCGTCGCTAGAAGCCGCTAAGTAATTTACTCACGATAAGAAAAGGGAAACACAACATGATGAATCTAGAAGGTAAAATTGCCCTAGTGACAGGCGCGAGCCGTGGCATTGGTCGTGCAATTGCTGAACTTCTTGTTGAACGCGGTGCGACAGTTATCGGTACTGCAACGTCTGAAGGCGGCGCAGCAGCGATCAGCGAATACCTAGGTGAAAATGGCAAAGGCCTTGCACTTAACGTAACTGACGTTGAGTCAATCGAAGCGACACTAAAAAACATCAACGATGAGTTTGGTGCGATCGATATCCTAGTTAACAACGCTGGTATCACGCGTGATAACCTACTTATGCGCATGAAAGATGATGAGTGGAATGACATCATCAATACGAACCTAACGCCTATCTATCGCATGTCTAAAGCGGTTTTACGCGGCATGATGAAAAAACGTGCGGGTCGTATCATCAATGTAGGTTCAGTTGTTGGTACTATGGGTAACGCTGGTCAAACTAACTATGCTGCAGCAAAAGCGGGCGTGATTGGCTTTACTAAGTCGATGGCTCGTGAAGTTGCTTCTCGTGGCGTGACAGTCAATACAGTAGCACCTGGTTTTATTGAAACTGACATGACTAAGGCGCTAAATGATGACCAACGTGCAGCAACGTTGTCAAACGTGCCTGCAGGTCGTCTAGGTGACCCACGTGAAATTGCATCAGCAGTTGTGTTCCTGGCTTCACCTGAAGCGGCTTACATTACTGGTGAAACTTTGCATGTAAATGGTGGCATGTACATGGTTTAATGCACAGTTCGCGCAAAATAAGCTGTTTTACTTTGTGAAAAATAGCCTATAGTTGCTGTTAACTGTCATTAAGTTGTCATGCTCATGCGCAAGATTTGTGCATGATTTAAGTCAAAAATGTATTGAAATTCGGTTAAATTCGCTAATTTTGTGGTTTGACCAGCAAGGACCCCCTTGCAACTTTCAATAGTTCGAATAAACTACGGAATCATCGCATTAGGCGAAATCTGTAAAGGAAAAGAAAAATGAGCAACATCGAAGAACGCGTAAAGAAAATCATTGTTGAACAGCTAGGTGTAGACGAAGCAGAAGTTAAAAACGAAGCTTCATTTGTTGATGATCTAGGTGCTGATTCTCTAGACACTGTAGAGCTAGTTATGGCTCTAGAAGAGGAATTCGACACTGAGATTCCTGACGAAGAAGCTGAGAAAATCACTACTGTTCAAGCTGCAATCGACTACGTAAACAGCGCTCAGTAATTATCTCTCCCAGGCGGTCTCCTAGACCGCCTGTGTTCTTTCTAACTTCTTCTATCCTCTCATAGAAACATTCAATTCCCGGAGAATTATATCGTGTCCAAGCGTCGTGTAGTTGTCACTGGCATGGGTATGTTGTCACCGGTAGGCAACACAGTCGAATCATCTTGGAAAGCCCTGCTAGAAGGTCAAAGTGGTATTGTTAACATCGAACATTTCGATGCAACAAACTTCTCAACTCGTTTTGCAGGTCTTGTAAAAGATTTCGATTGCACAGAGTACATGTCTAAAAAAGATGCGCGTAAAATGGATCTATTCATCCAATACGGCATTGCTGCTGGTATCCAAGCGCTAGATGACTCTGGCTTACAAATTACCGAAGAAAACGCGGCTCGAGTTGGTGTTGCAATCGGCTCAGGTATTGGCGGCCTAGACCTTATCGAAACAGGTCATACAGCACTTGTTGATAAAGGCCCTCGCAAAGTTAGCCCATTTTTTGTTCCTTCGACCATCGTAAACATGGTTGCAGGTAACCTATCTATCATGCGTGGTCTTCGTGGTCCAAACATCGCGATCTCTACAGCATGTACTACTGGTCTTCACAACATTGGCCACGCGGCACGTATGATCGCATACGGTGACGCTGAAGCTATGGTTGCTGGTGGTGCTGAAAAAGCATCTACTCCACTAGGTATGGCTGGTTTTGGTGCAGCAAAAGCGCTTTCTACTCGCAATGACGAACCACAAAAAGCGTCTCGTCCTTGGGATAAAGGCCGTGATGGTTTCGTTCTTGGTGACGGTGCCGGTATTATGGTTCTTGAAGAGTATGAACACGCGAAAGCACGCGGCGCTAAGATTTACGCAGAGCTTGTTGGCTTTGGCATGTCTGGTGACGCTTACCACATGACTTCTCCAAGTGAAGATGGTTCAGGTGGCGCTCTAGCGATGGAAGCAGCAATGCGTGACGCAAACATCACAGGTACTCAAGTTGGTTACGTGAATGCTCACGGTACATCAACGCCTGCGGGTGACGTTGCTGAAATCAAGGGTGTGAAACGTGCTCTTGGTGAAGAAGGCTCTAAGCAAGTACTTGTCTCTTCGACTAAATCGATGACTGGTCACCTACTAGGTGCTGCAGGTTCGGTTGAAGCTATTATTACGGTTCTATCGCTGGTTGACCAAATTGTTCCACCAACGATCAACCTTGATGATCCAGAAGAAGGCTTAGATATCGACCTTGTGCCGCACACAGCGCGTAAAGTTGATATGGAATACGCTATCTGTAATTCGTTCGGCTTCGGCGGAACAAACGGTTCGCTTGTATTCAAAAAATTTGCTGAGTAAAAATCTCTAACACTGTTTAGGGACACGAAACTTGTATTCTAACGGCTCGATGCTTAGCATTGAGCCGTTTTGTTTTATTTGGCGCTCACAAAGCAAGGGTATTTGAATGTTCTGGGTAAATGGACTTCCACAAACGCACGTTTCAGTTAGCGATCGTTCTTTTCAGTATGGCGATGGTTGCTTCACCACTATTTTGACTAAAAAAGGTGAACTGGTTTATTGGCCAGAACATATCGAGCGGTTGGAGGCGTGCCTAAAAACATTACAAATACCTTCTCCAAATTGGTGCACTGTCCATGAATGGGCTACCCAAGCTGTTTTGAAAGATGAATTGGCAGGTATCAAAATTCACATCAGCCGTGGTGAAGGTGGGCGAGGGTACAGTCCAAGTGGCATTGAGGGACCTACGGTCAGTGTCTCTAACTTTACGTTTCCTTCTCATTATCCTTTTTGGCAAGAAAATGGTGTTCACTTAGGGGTCTGTGAAACCCGCCTTGGTATTCAACCGCTTCTGGCCGGACATAAGCATAATAACCGAATAGAACAAGTTCTCGCCAAAGCAGAAATAGAGGGCTCTGAATTTACCGATGCTGTGACGTTAAATGTGCAAAATCATGTCATTGAAACTACAATGGCAAACCTTTTTTGGGTTAAAGATAATAGTGTGTTTACACCGGATTTGAGTTTATCTGGTGTCGCTGGCGTCCAGCGCCGTAAAGTTCTGGAATATTTAGATGTTATTGGTATTAAAGTGGCAGTGAGTACTTATTCGCTTGCCGAGCTGCTTGAGGCCGATGAGATCTGGATGTGTAACTCTCTATTAGGTGTTGCTCCTGTTAGGAGTATTACGTCGCAAAACAATAAGACTCTATTTCCAATTGGAAAATTGACACAACGACTTCAAGGGAATCTAAATACGTGATTAAAAAACTGTTTGCTTTTGTTGTACTGATTGCCGTTATTGGTGCAGCTGGTGTTTTTTACGTTGTTTCACAGACTAAGCAATATGTTAACTCGCCAATTCTTATAGAGCAGCCTCAGCTGTTTACCGTAGAAAATGGCACCAGCTTTCACCGAGTGATGCGTGATCTTGTAAAAGACGACATCATAGAAGCTGCTGATTACATTCGTTTAATGCCCCACCTTTACCCAGAGCTTCTTCAGGTGCGAGCAGGCACTTACCAACTTGAGCCTAGTGTGTCGTTGTACGAAACTCTCGAACAACTTAATACTGGCAAAGAGCATCAATTTGCGATTACGTTTGTTGAGGGGAGCCGTTTTTCTGAGTGGGTCGAACAACTGAGTGCTGCGCCATATGTTAAGCATGATATGACAGATTTATCTGAAAAACAGATGGCGGAAAAATTGGGTATTAAACGAGATAAGCTAGAAGGTTTGTTTTTAGCAGAGACGTATCACTACACTGCGGGCGCAAGTGAAAGTCAAATTCTGAAGCGTGCTCATGATAAGTTGAATGCCATTTTGGATGCTCACTGGGGACAACGCCAAGAAAAACTGCCAATCAAAGATAAATATGAAGCATTGATCTTAGCGTCTATCATCGAGAAAGAGACGGCGATTGATTCTGAGCGTGAACGTGTAGCTTCTGTGTTTGTAAACCGTTTGAATAAACGTATGCGCCTACAAACTGACCCGACGGTTATCTATGGTATGGGCGATGCGTATGATGGCAACATCCGGAAGAAAGACTTACGAACACCAACGCCATACAACACTTACACGATTAATGGCTTGCCGCCAACACCAATTGCCATGGCTGGTGAAGCATCGATTGAAGCGGCTTTAAACCCAGAAAACAGCAACTATCTATATTTCGTAGCAAGTGGAAAGGGCGGACATGTATTTTCGAAATCCCTTGCTGAGCACAATCGTGCTGTACGTGCCTATTTAAGAGAACTAAGAAAGAACAAATGATGAAAGCAAACTTTATTGTCGTTGAGGGCCTAGAAGGCGCGGGTAAAAGCACTGCCATTAAAACAGTTTTAGATACGCTAAAGATGGCGGGTATCGAAAACATTGTTAATACTCGTGAACCTGGTGGCACACCGCTAGCAGAAAAAATGCGTGCGCTTGTAAAAGAAGAGCATGAGGGTGAAGACCTAAAAGACATGACCGAACTGCTTTTGCTTTACGCAGCGCGTGTTCAGCTAGTCGAAAACGTCATCAAGCCAGCTCTAGCAAACGACCAGTGGGTGGTGGGCGATCGTCATGATTTGTCTTCTCAGGCTTACCAAGGTGGTGGTCGTCAAATCGATGCATCTCTTATGAAGAACCTACGTGATACCACGTTAGGTGAGTTCAAGCCTGCATTCACACTGTACATGGATATCGATCCGCGTGTCGGTCTTGAGCGTGCTCGTGGTCGTGGCGAACTTGATCGTATTGAAAAGATGGACATCAGCTTCTTTGAGCGTACTCGTGAGCGTTATTTAGAGCTGGCGAATGCAGACGATTCTATTGTTATTATCAACGCACAACAGACGATTGAAGAAGTGTCACGAGACATCAAAGCCGCTCTTAATGAGTGGTTAGAGCAACAATAAGTGATATCTGGATTGAGGTGATTCATGTTGAATGATTTTCCATGGTTACAGCCAGTTTGGGATAACCTAAAAACGAGCCTAGATTCCGAACGGGTTCCCGGCGCTTTGATGCTGCAAAGTGAGAAAGGTTTGGCCGTGGATAAGCTCGTGGAAGTTTTCAGTCATGCTTTGTTGTGCCAAAACTACGCCAGCGAAGCTTGTGGTTTTTGCCATAGCTGTCAGTTAGTGAAGTCTCAAAGCCATCCCGATTTACACTGGATAAGGCCAGAGAAAGAAGGCAAAGCGATTACGGTTGATCAGATTCGCGCCTGTAATCGTCTTGCTCATGAGTCTTCTCAATTGAATGGTTATCGTGTGTTTATTATCGAGCCTGCGGATGCAATGAACGAGTCTGCATCTAATGCTTTGTTAAAAACACTCGAAGAACCAGGACACAAATGCTTGTTCTTACTTGTCACGCACAATCAAGAGCGATTACTGCCAACGATTCAAAGTCGTTGTCAGCAGTGGGTGGTGGCATCCCCTTCGACTGAACAGGCAATGAACTGGATTAAAGAGCAAGGCGAGTCAAATGTGCCTGCTTATGCGCTAAAGTTGAATATGGGCTCTCCAATAAAAACCCTAGAAGCTGTGAAAAGTGGTGAGTTAGATGAATATCAAACGTTTGAACGCTGTTTTATCGACACGCTATCTTCGCCTATATCGGATGTTTTTCAGTGCGCGACTATGATTGCGAAGAACCCTGATAAAGCGTTGGGTTGGGCATGGTATTTATTAACAGATGCGCAGAAGGCTCAGTTTGGCGTTGTCGAGGTGGATCAACTGCCTGGCGCGACGAAGTTCCCAACAAATAATTATGATGGGTTGTACCTATCAACGAAAAAGCTCCTTGAGCTTAAAGCACAGGTCCAGAATTTTCCGGGTTTGAACCTTGAACTACTATCAATGAACTGGTTAATTGAATCACGAGAGGCATTATGTTCGTAGATTCGCATTGTCATTTAGACAAGTTGAATTACGACGATCTTCATATCAATATTGAAGACGTTATTAACAAAGCAAAACAAGCTAACGTAACCGAACTTCTATCGGTCGGTGTGACGTTGGACTCTTTCCCTAAGATGTTAGAGCTGATCACGCCTTACGATAATGTATACGCGTCTTGTGGTGTGCACCCACTTGATGTGGAAAGTGCATTTTCACTAGAGACGCTGCATCGTCATGCTTCTCACGAGAAAGTCGTGGCGATTGGTGAAACGGGGTTAGATTATCATTACAAACCAGAGACAGCGAGACTGCAAAAAGAGCGTTTTGAGCAGCAAGTTGAATTAGCGGTAGAACTAAATAAACCACTCATCATTCATACTCGTAACGCTCGTGAAGATACATTAGAAATTCTACGTAAAGGTGGAGCGGATAAATGTGGTGGTGTGATTCATTGTTTTACGGAAGATCTGCCATTTGCAGAAGCTGCGTTGGATTTGGGGTTCTACATCTCAATTTCGGGTATTGTGACTTTCCGTCAAGCGACAGAATTGAAGGAAGTAGTGAAAGCATTACCGCTAGAAAAGCTATTTATTGAGACGGACTCACCGTATTTAGCTCCCGTGCCACATCGTGGAAAAGAGAACCAACCCGCTTACGTAGTCGAAGTTGCAGCCTATATCGCACAGCTAAAAGGATGCTCGCTAGCAGAGGTAGGGCAAAAAACCACCGAAAACTTCCGAAATCTTTTTTTGCGATGAAAAATCAATAGGCGTAGTAAAAAAGGGGCAATAGCCCCTTTTTTGTTTAGAAATACGCCAAAAAGATCATTTAGTTTAATGTTTACTAAATTTGTTGATTTAACCGCATTCAAATCCCTCAAATGTAATTTTGTTACTAAAAATAACATCGGTCTTTATTTTATTTACGCCTTAAAATTAATTCTGTTGATAATAAAGTCTTTATAAAACAGTAATATAAGTTTAATGCAAACCTTTTCATTAGCGCTTTTTCGGTGTGATCTGAGACTTGTTTTGAAACTAAATTTCGTAACTGTGTGGAAAGTTTGAGGGCCATCAATATATATTTAGAGCCGGAAAATATAATGCAACGTGTGGTTACATTTTCATTGGGTGCTAACATTGAGGCTACGGGGGTGTGCCGTTAGTGCCCAAATAATACTTATAATTTATCAGGAGCATAAACATGTTTAAGAACCTTTTTGCAAACCTGCAAAAAGTTGGTAAAGCTCTGATGCTACCAGTATCAGTTTTGCCAGTCGCAGGTATTCTACTAGGTGTTGGTGCTGCCCACCTTAGCTTCATTCCAGAGATCGTTTCGAATCTTATGGAACAAGCTGGTGGTTCAGTATTCGGCCAAATGGCACTTCTATTTGCTGTTGGTGTAGCACTTGGCTTCACAAACAACGACGGTGTAGCAGGTCTTGCTGCTATTGTTGGTTACGGCATTATGACAGCAACGCTTGGCGTTATGGCTGGCATCATGGGCGTTGAGAAAATCGATACAGGCGTACTAGGTGGTATCCTTGTCGGTGGTGTTGCTGCTTGGGCATTCAACCGTTTCTTCAAAATTCAACTTCCAGAGTACCTTGGTTTCTTCGCTGGTAAGCGTGCAGTGCCAATCATCACTGGTTTTGCTGCGATTTTCCTTGCGGTAGTACTTTCTTTCGTATGGCCACCAATCGGCGGTGCAATCTCTGCATTCTCTGACTGGGCTGCACATCAGAACCCACAACTAGCATTCGGTATTTACGGTGTTGTTGAACGTTCTCTAATCCCATTCGGTCTACACCACGTATGGAACGTACCATTCTTCTTCGAAGCTGGTACTTGTGTGAACGCTGCGGGCGAAACTCAAAACGGCGTACTAACTTGTTACCTAGTTGCTGATGAAGCATCTCGTGCTGCTGGTAATGGCTTCGGTCAGCTAGCGGGTGGTTACATGTTCAAGATGTTTGGTCTACCAGCTGCAGCAATCGCAATTGCTCACTGTGCTAAACCAGAAAACCGCGCGAAAGTAATGGGTATCATGGCATCTGCTGCGTTGACTTCATTCCTAACAGGTATTACTGAGCCAATCGAATTCTCATTCCTATTCGTTGCTCCACTACTATACGGTATCCACGCTCTACTAGCTGGTTCTGCATACGTTGTTGCTAATACTCTAGGTTTCGTACACGGTACATCATTCTCACACGGTCTGATCGACTTCCTAGTTCTATCTGGCCACGCTCAGAAGATGGGTCTGATGGTTGCTGTTGGTCTAGTTTACGCAGTCATTTACTACGTAGTATTCCGCACAGTAATCACTGCTCTTGACCTAAAAACTCCTGGTCGTGAAGATGAAACAGAAACTGCTGCGGTTGCGACTGGTTCAGACATGGCTGGTGAGCTTGTTGCTGCATTCGGCGGTAAAGCTAACATCACAGGTCTAGACGCATGTATCACTCGCCTACGTGTAGCAGTTGCTGATACAGCAGCCGTTGACCAAGACAAGCTAAAACAACTTGGCGCTGCTGGTGTTGTAGTTGTTGCAGGTGGTGTACAGGCTATCTTCGGTACTAAGTCTGACAACCTGAAAACAGAAATGGATGAGTGGATTCGTAACCACGGCTAATCTCAGTCATTCATAAAAAAGGAGGCTTCGGCCTCCTTTTTTGATCTGTAAATTTTGGTCTACCTTTTTCTTTTCTATTGTTACTGTTTTCTCTCTTAGTCACTTCCTTAGTTACAGTGCGTGATCTTCTTCTCAGCCTTACCTTTGTAGCTTTATTCGTACGTCATCCTTACTCGTTACTGACAAAATAAAATGGTGTTATGTTTGAATTATGCACGCTGTTTTTTAGAGGGGGAGATGTTGATGAAAAAACTAATTTTGTTGGCAGCAGCTGCATTGCCAAGCGCCGTAATGGCTGCAGATGGACCAAAGAATTTTTCTGTGGGTATGGCTGTTGATCAGCAGTTGAGTGTCGTGATTGAAATTGAAGATAAGTATCGCGGCATCATTGGTAATGATGGGATGGCGTTTGACTACATTGCGAAGCGCGGGACGTTCGATCAAAGCATGCCACTGACCTGGTACGTCGGTATTGGTGGTTGGTATGAGTGGGATGACGAATTTGGTGTCCGTGTTCCATTGGGTTTGAACTGGGACTTATCTAAAGGTTGGGACCTCTACGCTCAAATTCACCCAGAACTTGAGCTTTATAAAGGACCTGACCTACAAATCGGTGGGGCACTTGGTATCAAGTATAATTTCTAACAGACACAAAAATGCCGGCTTTGTCGCCGGCACTTTATTTTTTAACTTCTAATTATGATTATTGCTTGTTCATTGCACGTTTGATGCAAATTGCGGCTCCGCCCCAAGTAATACCCAGACCGATAATCATCATGATGATTGCACTTGTCGTCATTACGCTTTCTCCTTGCTCATTACGTTAATTAATACACCAAACACGAACAGCGCAGCAATCATTGCCCAACCTAGGGTTAGGTCGTAGCCACCGTAGCCTTCTGTTAGAAGCGCGTACAGTTTTGTTGCCAAGATAATCGCTAGCATGATAGGCGTCACGAAACGTAGACAGATTTCAAACCATTGACCGATAGAGAAGTCAGAGCGTTCATTGACGTAATTGCGAACTTCTGGCACTTGCTTCAACAACCAAGCCATCAGAACGATTTCTACAAGGCCGCCAACCATAATACCAACGTTGTTTGCGAAGTGGTCGACAAGGTCAAGTAGAAGCAGTCCGCCGTTGGTCGCGAATGCCATCGAGACAACAAATCCCGCACCAATTACGACGTTAGCGGCTTTTTTACGACTCCATTTTAGCTTGTCGATAACCGCTGAAGTGACTGCCTCCATGATCGAAATGTGCGAGCTTAAACCAGCAACAACCAAAGCAAAGAAGAACAGCGGGCCAAGAATGTATGGTGCTGGTAATAAGTTAATTGCCGCAGGTAATGTCACAAATGCCAATCCAACACCTGCAGATACAACTTCAGTGAGTGGTTTGCCTTGCTCTTGCGCCATATAACCCAACACCGAGAAAATCATGATACCCGATAGAATTGAGAAGCCACAGTTGATCAATACCGTCATAAAGGCGTTATTGGTGATGTCCGATTTCTCTGGTAGGTAGCTTGAGTACGCCAGCATGATCGCAAAGCCAATGCTCAACGTGAAGAAGATTTGACCATAAGCCGCAGCCCATACCTTCACATCCCAAATTTTGCTGAAATCAGGCTCGAACATGTAGTTCACACCATCTAGCGCACCAGGTAGGAAAATCATGCGGCCAATCAAGAAGATCACCATAACAAACAAAATAGGCATCATGATCTTAGAAGCGCGTTCAATACCCGATTTAACACCGCTCACAATGGCTGTGTAGGTAATCGCCCAAGCAATCAACATAGATACTGCGATCTTCCATTGAATACTGCCTAAATCCGTTGGTGAATTATCACCAAGCTTTAGGTATTCACTAAAGAAGAATGCATTCGTATCTGAGCCCCAACTTTGAGTAAACGACATACCAAAATAAGAAATTGCCCAACCAATAACGGCAACGTAATAGACTGCGATAACTGCAGCAACACCCACCTGAAACCAACCTAACCACTCAAACTTAGAGTGGATCTTCGCGAGTGTTTTTGGCGCAGAACCACGGTACTTTTGACCCATACTGAACTCTAGGATCATGAATGGAATACCTGCTGTGATCATGGCGAAAAGGTAAGGAATAAAAAAGGCACCGCCACCATTCTCATAAGCCATATAAGGGAAACGCCAGATGTTACCCAAACCGATGGCTGAACCGACTGCGGCTAAAATGAATCCCGCACGGGATCCCCATTGTTCTCGCTTCATATTTGACTCCTGTACAACTCCCTAAGGAATGAAGCTCTTTCAGGCATTATGAAAAAAACAGTAGAAGAAAGGGCAACTGTTATCCATCAGTTTTTGTCCTTAATTCCGAATTGTTACAAAATTCTGGTGTTTTACTTTGCAATGCCTGCAAAGAATTAGAATTAAATGCTTAGTATTTTGATGTGTGTTTGTAAAAGCTGAAATATTCTTCTGCTTTCTGTAGTTAGACTAACTTTTTACATTATTTAGCGCAATAGATTCTAAATGTTAATGGCAGGATTTTATGTGGTTTAAATATTGTTAAATGGTGTTTTTGTAGGGCATACGATCGGTAACTAGTGGTTATTTTTGAAATAAATATCTAATTTATCAATGTGATCTTGGTCTAATAAACTGTTTTTGTTTTATAGGGTGTCTGTCTGTATTGATGACACCCTATAGAAGATATTACGTTAAAACGACGTGTTAGAAGCGGAAGGTAAAACCAATATTTGACTGGAATTGGTTCATCCAATCGGTTTCAAACTTGATAATACAAGATGAACCGTCAGTCGGTAGGACGCAGGCTCCTGATGTGTCGTTATCGACAACAGTGCCCAACCAACGGATCTGAGCTGTCATCGCAAAGGTTTTCGAGAATTCGTATTCAAGACCGGCGAAAGCACTGCCAGAAAACCCGTATTTGTCATTAACCCAATCAACATCGGCATAAGAGGCTCCTAATCCCAAGCCAACATAGGTTTGCCATCCTTGAGAAAGAGGGTAGTAAATACTGCTTTGAAATTGGAGATAGTGAATATCTGCGGAGTTATTGATGTCTTGTAGCTCTGAGGATTGGTTTGAATAGAAAAAACCAATACGACCCATCTCGAAAGGTGTTTCTACGGATATCGCATAATTGATGGAAGGGTCTAAATCGTAGGTGCGGCTGTTTTCATCCTCTACTTTTCCGCCCCCTGTAAAGCCGACGTAGGGAGTAACGATAACGTTTGCTTGAGCAGCCATAGAACTGCTCAATAAGATACTCCCAACTAGCCAGCCAATTTTATAGTTCATTTGCTATCTCCTTATTATGACTAAGCTAATTGTGATGCCTTAGTCAAAATCGTGCGACTAAATTAGGCAATTCTTGAACATAATTCACACTGGTGTTATTAATTTGTTACAACTAAAGGAGGTGTCTATGGAACACGATCTAAAATCCGCCCTACTCATTGTCGTCACGGTGTTCGCAGTTTTACTGTCTTTTGGCATTATTGCGATTACTACGGCTTAACTAACATACTGGCATCACGCCTATGATACGTAACAGCGGTATAATCACCGACAGCCATGCAGAGCTTGATGTAGATGTTTACGAGCGCTTTAGAAATGGCAAAACTGCCCTTGTCGCACAAGGTGGAGGGCAGAGAGGGATTTTTACCGCTGGTGTATTGGATGCATTTCTTCTTTCCAATTTCGATCCGTTTGATGAGTTCTATGGAACTTCAGCCGGCGCGCTTAACCTCTGTGCTTATCTCTGCCGACAACACGGAATGGGGAAAGCTTTCATTACTGACCTCACGACATCTGACGAATTCTTCAATCTCTTCCGCTACATCCGTAAAAAGCAGTATTTGGGGCTAGAATGGGCCTTAGAGAGGATTCAGGATTACCCTTACAAACTTGACTTAGATATGGGTAAAAGTGTGTTAGGAGCCCGTAACGCCTTCGCAGCGGTTACTAACGCCGACACTCTCTCAGATCAATACCTGCCGATTTTGAGCCAAAATTGGGTTAATACCATGGTAGCGACGTGCGCCATACCAAAATTGTACCAAAGCCCCGTGAGTATTAATGGTCAGCAGTTTGTGGATGGAGGTGTATCTGCGTCTATCCCAGTGCAAGAAGCATGGCGACAAAATGCACGTAATATTATTGTGATTCGTACCGAGCCTTTTTCTGAATCAGAAGCTAAAGCGCAAAGTGAGATTGGTGATGGTGGCGTTGAGTGGTATCGAGAATCTATTAATTCAGTACAAGAATCTTGGCAACAAAAAGTTACTCAATGGAAAGATGATTGGAGTGACTTCCTTCAACAAAAAATCAATGCCGCTCATGACTCTAAGTTAACTGGCCACAAACTGCTGAATGGCGGACGTTGGTTGTTTGGGGCGGACAATTTGTATCGTTTGAGTCATTTGATCGGGGAGAACTTCGACTCTGGGCTGGCAGATATGTTGATGATTCACTATCAAACGTTCGAACTGACACAAGCTTTCTTGTCTGCACCACCGGATGATACCTTTATCCTCCAGTTGGCTCCTAAAGAAGAGCTCCAATCCTCTTCTCTACTTAGTGACCCAGAAGCGCTAGAGCATGACTACCAACTCGGACTACAAGCGGGTTTTAACCTAATTCAGCTCTATGATAAGTTAAACGTAGATGGCCGAGAGACCGCTTAGGTTTGAATCCGTAATTCGATAAAAGAAAAGGCTCCAGTTGGAGCCTTTGTCATGTATTCGAGTCAAATGCTACGCAGATAGGATTCGCATACAGTTCGTTGAACCAACCACATCCATGACATCACCTTGAGTGAAGATCACGAGATCCCCTTCATCGAGCAATCCTTGTTCTTTAAGCGTTACAATTGCCGCGTGAGCGGTCGTCAATCCAGCGCCCCCCTTAGAATCAAAGAACACTGGTGTTACACCACGGTATAGTGCTGCACGGTTCAATGTGGACTCGTTACGAGAGAGTGCGAAAATCGGTAGACCAGAACTCAAACGTGACATCATCAATGCTGTGCGGCCTGATTCTGTTAATGAAATCATCGCTTTTACGCCTTCCATATGATTGGCAGCATACATAGTCGACATTGCAATGGTCTCTTCTGCGGTCGCAAACGTGCGGTCCAATCGGTAAGTCGAGAGGCTTGCTTCTGACATTTTTTCTGCACCCATACAGACTTCTGCCATGGATTTAACGGTTTCTACTGGGTATAAACCCGCAGCTGTTTCACCTGAAAGCATAACGGCGTCTGTACCATCAAGCACGGCGTTGGCAACGTCCATCACTTCTGCACGAGTTGGCATCGGTGCAGCCATCATAGATTCCATCATTTGGGTTGCAGTGATAACAATGCGGTTTAAGCTACGCGCACGGCGGATCAGCTTTTTCTGTACGCCGATAAGCTCTGGATCGCCAATTTCTACCCCTAAGTCACCACGAGCAACCATCACCACATCGGAAGCGAGGATGATGTCATCAATTGATTCATTGTTCGCTACCGTCTCTGCTCGCTCGACTTTAGCGACAAGCTTCGCTTCTAAGCCAGCGTCACGCGCTAAACGACGTGCGTAGTTCATGTCTTCCCCGTTGCGAGGGAATGAGATGGCTAAGTAATCCACTTTGATTTCTGCTGCGGTTAGGATGTCTGCCTTATCTTTTTCTGTTAGAGCATCCGCAGAAAGACCTCCACCTTTTTTGTTGATGCCTTTGTTGTTGGACAATGGACCACCAACAGTGACTCGGGTGTGAACTTTATTTCCTTCAACGCTGGTAACTTGGAGCTGTACTCGGCCATCATCAAGTAACAGGATGTCGTTAGTTGAGACGTCCTGTGGAAGTTCTTTGTAATCTAAGCCAACCGATTCTTGATTGCCTTCGCCTTTAGGTAAGTCACTATCTAAAGTGAACTTGTCTCCGACACTGAGGATGATTTTACCATCTTGGAAAGTTGAGACTCGTATTTTAGGGCCTTGTAAATCGCCGAGAATAGCAACTTGTCGACCCAGTTTAGCCGCAATCGCACGGACTTTATTGGCTCGTTGAATATGGTCTTCGCTCGTACCGTGGGAAAAGTTCATACGTACGACGTTTGCGCCCGCTTTGATGATTTCTTCAAGGACATTGTCTTTGTCGGTTGAAGGGCCTAGCGTTGTGACGATTTTTGTTCTTCTCAATATAGAAGTCATAGATTCTCCGAAGAATGCAGGTGTAGGACGAGATAACTGGAATTCTATTCTCGCTAAGTATATGCACACTATGTACATATTGTTCGTATTTAGGTCAAAGTGCTGAAAAAACGCTGAGTCTCAGGCTTTGCTTCCTAATTTGATGAATAAAATAAGTCAATTTTCAAACAATTTAACAGGAGTAGATTTCTCGTTATTTGATTGAATACACAAACAAACATGTTTATACGTGATGCTTGTCACGGGGATTTATCAATTCACTTCACAATTACTTCGCAAAGTAAAAAAATTATCCCGTTATAGAATTTCGGAGTGCAAGATGTACATGGCTCAACCGGGCCATATTGATCATATCAAACAGGTCAATGCTGGTCGTGTATACAAACTAATTGACCTGAAGGGTCCAATTTCTCGAATCGATTTATCCAAGAAAAGTGAGCTTGCACCTGCGAGTATCACTAAGATCACTCGAGAGTTGATTGAAGCACATCTGATTCATGAAACTACCGTGCAAGAGGCGACCAGTCGTGGCCGTCCAGCGGTAGGTTTGCAAGTCAATAATGAAGGCTGGCAATTCTTATCGATGCGTTTAGGGCGAGGGTATTTGACCATTGCTTTGCATGAACTTGGTGGGGATGTGCTTATCGATACCAAAATCGATATCCACGAGCGCGATCAAGATGATGTTTTGGAACGCTTACTCTACGAAATTGATGAATTCTTTCAAACGTACGCTGATCAACTTGATCGTGTGACTAGTATTGCTATCACGTTGCCTGGTCTGGTGAACTCAGAGCAGGGTATTGTGCTGCAAATGCCGCATTACAATGTTGAGAACCTTGCTCTAGGACCTGAGATCTACAAAGCAACAGGTTTACCAGTGTTTATTGCCAACGATACACGTGCGTGGGCATTGGCTGAGAAGCTGTTTGGTCACTCACAAGAGAACGATAACTCGGTTCTGATTTCGATTCACCACGGCTTAGGGGCCGGTATCATCTTAGATGGGCGAGTCCTACAGGGCCGTCATGGTAACATTGGTGAACTTGGCCATATTCAAATTGATCCGAATGGTAAACGTTGTCACTGTGGTAACATTGGTTGCTTAGAGACCGTTGCGAGTTCACAAGCTATTCGTGAAGAAGTGGTGACTCGTATTGCTGATGGCGAACCCTCAATTCTTGCTGATCAAGAAGAAATGAGCATCGAAAGTATTTGTGAGGCGGCGGCAAATGGCGATCCTTTGGCTGTCGATGTTATCGAAAAGCTTGGTCGTTACTTGGGATCTGCAATTGCTATTGTGATCAACTTGTTTAACCCAGAGAAGATTTTGATTGGTGGGGTAATCAACCAAGCGAAAGAGGTGCTTTATCCTGCCGTTCGCCGCTGCATTGAAGAGCAGAGTTTACCGGTCTACCACCAAGATCTTGAGCTGGTGGAATCTCGTTTCTACAAACAAGCGACCATGCCGGGTGCCGCGCTTATCAAACAAGCTTTGTATGATGGTCAGTTACTGATGAAGGTAATTGAAGGCTAATTTCCCGTATTGTTGTGGCGTAGTTTTAAAGGGTGAGCTTTAAGAGCTCACCCTTTTTTGATCGCCAATTTGATGCAAAGCGCCAATCTGAGCTTTGCTTCATTGCTATATCAATAGCATTAATGTAATTTCCCTAAGTAATGTAAAACACTCATACAAAAGTTTTACTTTGTTGTTTCAGCACGGTTTTCTTTAAAGAGTGAAGGATAGTTATTCAGAGTTAGGTAGTGGTATGTCCGGAGTGTTAAATACAGTGGATCAGCGTACGAATCTAGTGGGTGAGAACCGACTGGAGCTTTTGCTGTTCACATTAAATAGTCGCCAGTTATTTGCGATCAACGTTTTCAAAGTGAAAGAGGTGATCAAACTGCCGCCACTGACCAAGCTACCTGGTTCACACTACAATATTCGTGGTGTCGCTTCTCTCCGTGGTGAAGCAGTACCTGTGATTGATTTGCGTGGTTCAATTGGCTTTCCCCCTTTGCGTGGTGAAGCGGAAGAAGAAAACCTGATCATCACGGAATATAACCGCTCAGTTCAAGGCTTCCTTGTTGGGCCTGTACGAAACATCATCAATACGGCTTGGACCGAAATTCAGCCTCCACCTTCCACATCTGGTCGCTCTAACTACCTCACGGCAATTACCCAAGTGAAAGAAGGGGATAGCTCTCAAATCGTCGAAATCATCGATGTAGAAAAGGTGTTAGCGGAAATCATTCATTACGATGTCACGATTTCTGAAGGCGTGTTAGACCACGAACTTGCTCAAGCTATGATTGGTCGTAATGTGCTGATTGTGGATGACTCCTCAACAGCTCGTAACCAAGTACGTGATACCTTGTCTCAATTAGGTTTGAATATTATTGAGTGCCGAGATGGCCTTGAAGCATTGACGGTATTAAAACGTTGGTGTGACGAAGGTAAAGATGTCGCGAACGAGTTACTGATGATGATTACTGATGCTGAAATGCCAGAAATGGATGGCTATCGACTGACGCATGAAGTCCGTAGTGATCCGAGAATGTCCAAACTGTTCATCACGCTAAATACTTCTTTAAGTGGGAGTTTTAATGAAGCCATGGTGCAAAAGGTGGGCTGTGACCGCTTTATATCTAAGTTCCAACCAGATCTTCTTGTTGAAGTCGCACAAGAACGTTTGCGTCAGGTGGTTTAGGTTATCCAAGGTATAATTATCTTGTTACAAACTCATTCATAAGTTTTTATGATGTCTGCTTCATGAGTTGCTATACTTTACTTACATATTTTTTACAGTGAAATATGTCAGGTATATCACGTTACTTTTCACCTACGAGTCAACTCGACTCATCAGTATAGGGTACTTCCTTTTAATGATATGGCTAACATCTAAAGTTATTATGACTTTATCCTTGTTACTGTATAGGGAATACAAGAAAAAACGTACGGAAGCGGAAGCTGATGACTAATTTCAGCGGAATTGAAAGGGAGGGTCGACCTCCCTTTATTTTATTCAGTTTACCCTGTGTCAATCTGTCTCTATTCTCATTTCTTTAATGAAAATCCCGCGATTTATTTTGCAGTCCCGCAAGGTGTTGAGTGCAATCAATGAGCCTACCTGCAATGATGTGCGTGACTTCTCCCTCTCTTTCTAAAATTCCTTTTACCATTAACACCTTTGAGGTGAGATAAGCTTGTTTCTGCGCGCGCGCTGTTGCTCGCCACACAACCACATTAATGTTACCAGTGTCGTCTTCTAACGTGAAAAAGGTGACGCCAGCTGCAGTGCCAGGGGATTGCCTGCCTGTGACGACACCGACAACCGTCACCAAGGACTTGTGCTCTTTTTCTACTAGCTGCTTCATACGAGTAAAGCGTGGTAGTTTGCCAGCTTCCTCCAGTAGGGTAATTGGGTGACGGCTAAGTGATAACCCTGTACTGGCATAATCTTCAATGAGATTTTCGTACTCAGAAGGCTGAGGTTGATAGCTCACCTCAGGCTCTTCAATTTGATTAAATAAGGGCAAGTCTGATAACGAATCCATAGCTGACCAGCGTGCGTTATATCGGTTACCTGAGAGTATTTGAAAAGCATTCGCAGAAGCTAATAACTCAATATCACGACGACTTCTCAGAATTTGTTTTACCTCTTGGATAGAACGATAACCATGAGTTGGGCGGTGTTCAACCAAGCGGATAGCGTTTTCTTCATTAAGGCTTTTGACTAACCGCAAGCCTAGTTGGATACCAAGGCGTCCATTGGGGCGTTTTACCAAGTGATGCTGGTAGTGTGAGTGGTTCACGCAAGTAGGCAGTACTTCCACTCCGTGTCGACGTGCATCCTGAACCAGCTGTGAAGGGTTATAAAAGCCCATGGGTTGGCTATTCAGTAGCGAAGTATAAAACTCAGCGGGATAGTAGAACTTTAGCCATGCAGAGCAATAAGCCAGTACCGCGAAAGAGGCGGAATGGCTCTCAGGAAAACCATACTCACCAAAGCCACAAATCTGATCAAAGATACGTTCGGCAAACTCAAGATCGTAGCCGCGTTCAAGCATCCCATCGATAAGCTTTGGTTTGAATTTAGCGAGATCGCCGTTCTTCTTCCATGCTGCCATTGCTCTACGCAATTGATCCGCTTCACCGCCGCTAAAACCAGCCGCGACCATTGCCAACTTGATCACTTGTTCTTGGAAAATCGGTACGCCCATGGTGCGCTCTAGTACGTTTTTCACTTCTTCCGATGGGTAGCTGATCGGTTCTTCACCATTTCGTCTTTTTAAAAACGGGTGCACCATATCTCCTTGGATTGGGCCCGGACGAACAATGGCAATCTGCACGACTAAGTCGTAGTAACGTGCAGGTTTTAAGCGTGGCAGCATGCTCATCTGCGCGCGAGACTCAATCTGGAATACGCCAACAGTATCGGCTTTTTGGATCATGCGGTATACGTGCGGATCGTCTTGCAGGCGTGTGATCTCGGCAATCGACAGGGATCGCTGGTGGTGCTTCTCGACTAATTGAAAGCATTTACGGATCGCGTTCAACATGCCAAGTGCAAGTACATCGACTTTCAATAGCTTTAAGCTTTCTAAATCATCTTTATCCCATTGAATAATGGTGCGATCTTCCATCGAGGCATTCTCGACAGGCACCAGTTCATATAAAGGGCCAGATGAAATCACAAAGCCGCCGACATGCTGAGATAAATGGCGCGGGAATCCGATGATCTCATTCACCAACTGGATAAACTGCTGGCCTTTTAATGACTCTGGTTGTAACCCCAATTCGATGATTTGCGCTTGCCAACCTTGGCTACGATCACGGCGATTGACGTTTTTAATGAAAAAGTCGAGTTGAGTTTCTTCAATCCCCAACGCTTTTCCTACTTCACGCACGGCACTTTTAAAGCGATAACTGATCACGGTGGCTGCCAAAGCAGCACGTTCGCGCCCGTACTTTTTGTAGATGTATTGAATCACTTCTTCACGACGCTCGTGCTCGAAATCCACATCGATATCTGGCGGCTCGTCTCGCTCTTTACTAATAAAACGCTCGAATAAGACAGAGATTTGCCTCGGGTCAACCGCGGTGATTTCTAAGCAGTAGCACACTACGGAGTTAGCCGCGGATCCACGTCCTTGATAGAGGATGCCTTGCTGCTTAGCGAACATCACAATGTCGTGAATGGTTAGAAAATAATAATGGTACTCTAGCTCTTTAATGAGTGTGAGTTCACGCTCAATCGTTTGATTGATGTCTGTTGGAACCCCTTCGGGAAAGCGTCGTTGCTTACCTCGATCAACTAAAAAACGTAAGTAAGAGTCTGGTGTGTAACCATCTGGAATGAGTTCGGCTGGGTATTCGTATTTCAGGTCAGACAGCTCGAATTCGCACAAATCTGCGATGGTTTTGCTTTCTGCAAGCCACTCTGGTTTATAGATGCGGAGTAGCTTATTCATTGGGCGCAACGCTCTTTCTGCATTGGATAGGCGATCAAAACCAAGTTTATCGACATTGCATCCATGCTTAACGGCAGTGAGTACGTGCTGTAGAGGTAGGCGTTCGGCAGCATGCATCAAAACACCACCACAAGCGGTAATAGGAAGCTGAAATTCATTAGCCAATAACTCACAATGAGTTGTGTATGCTTCATCACTTCCACTGAGGTGACGTTGAATCGCGACCCATAATCGTTCGGAATGGTGTTGATTAAGCCAACGTCCCCAGTAGTGATCACTTTCCTGGTGTGCAGGTAACCACAGCACGAAACAGTGACGAATCGACATTAAATCCCATTCGGAAAGTTGGTAGCTGCCTTTCTCGCTGCGTCTTCTTGAATTGGTGATGATACGGCACAGCTCAGCGTAGGCTTTTCGACAAGGGCAAAGCAGCACGACTTGGCATTCCTCGTTCAACCAAAACATGCTGCCGACGATTTGTTTAATATCAAGCTTGTGCTGTTTAATGGTCGCGTACGCTTTGACGACACCGGCAACAGAGCATTCATCAGTAATCGCAATAGCTTGATAACGATAAAAAGCGGCTTGCAGTACTAACTCTTCCGCATGAGAAGCCCCAGTGAGAAAGGAAAAATTGGACTGACAAAATAGTTCTGCGTAACTCATAACAACCTAACAAAAATAACTGCCGATTTAACAAAAATAGCCATGAAGAAACCAATGCTTGTGTTGATCGCGAAAGACCCATAACCAGCGCCCTTGCTTGGTATGTGCTACGTAGTAATCACGCATGATTTCATCGCCATCCCACCATCCAGAGACAATTCGCTCTGGTCCATGAATGAGAGATACTTGCTCTTGTAGCGCGATAGGTTCGGGTAATTGCATCGCTGGGCGTAACAACGCAGGGATGGTGTTAATCGACACATCCGGCTCATCGGCTGGGCGATACTGACTGGCTTTCTCTGGTCTTGGGTCGCAGGCGATATTCGGTTTGAGTACTGCGCTTTTACCCAATTTAGCTTGCAGTAGAGAGAGCAACTCTAATGCATTCATTTGGCCCTTTTGCCCAGCAAAGAGATCACGAGTTGCGCTTAAAGGCTCTCCTTGACGGACGATTTTTAACGTTAAGCCCATCACTGGGCCGTTTAAGGTCAATGATTCTAGATTCAAACTGGCCAGTTGTTGCCAACGCTGACATAAGTAATCGCCCTGCGCTGAAGTCAATTGAAGATGTTGTTCTTGCTTATCTCGCTGGTGGAGCGTCAAGCACAGCTCAAACGCGACTTTATCGCGCAGCTTGAGGAAGGTTTCGAGCTGCTGAAGGAGCTTGGCTAACGGTCTTTCCACCCATTGCACGTTTTCAATTTCAAACAGCAATTCTAGGTATACTTGGAATGATTCCGTTGGATGATAAAAATCAACAGGATGTTTGAACTGGCCTGTTAACCGCCCAACGTAGTTGACTAAATCGATATCAAATCGGCGTGCAATATCTTGTAACGGCAACTCAAGCAAACCTTCGAGGGTTGTAACTCCAACGCGCTGTAGCTTATCGACAGTTGAGGTCGACAAATCGGTCAATGTCAGTGGCAAAGGTTGTAACGCTTGTAGCATGAAGGCTTTATCTTCACTCAAACAATTACTCCCAGATAAGGCCATCAATTTGGCTGAAAAGGGTGAAAAGCCGCAGCCGAACTGAAAGCTCAGCTTGAGCGTTGCTAGGTGAGTCGTGACTTTTTGCCAGTAATTTTGCAGCCCTTCATATAAGTTAAGCATCGGGGTTGCGCGTAGTAGAACCCCTTGGCTTGGCATCAATACGACATCAGACGTAATCAAATACAGCCATTGAGCAATTTCTTGTAACTTGCTCAATTCGGTTTGCGGATGATAAGGATGCACTTGCAAATCCCGGCACAAAGAAGCCGCGCTACCCAAGCCCATATTTGGCTTAATGCCTTGTTGCTCGGCAATCTCGTTGTATTGAATGATCCGACAACGTTGGCTTTCTACAATCACCACGGGCTGCTCTTGGTTATCACCAAAGAGTGCATCTAACTGTAGGCGAGGGAAGTGCAAGTATATCCACAAAGCCATATCACTAACCTTGATTCGCCAATGGGAAATTGACCACCGTGGATGGAATACGAGTTGTGCTTGGCATCACCAGTTGCGGGTAGTGGTGCTGGAAGTTGATATCGACGCTGCCTTTGCTCCAACCGCCTTTTCTTTTGAGCACTTCTACACTCACACCTTGCTCGTGACCGTGAAGTTTTAAGCTGAGTGACACAGGCAAAGACAAGCGATTTGTCATGTTAGGTTTGAGCATAAACAGAGGGCAAGCGCCTTGCTCACTTGCCACTTGCAGGCGTTTTACTTGGTGGATCTCTAGCTCATCTTGCCATAGCAAAACGTTGGTACACACGCCGCTCTTGAGGCATTGCTCTGCTGCCCATAAGGCATCGCGTTGATGTTCCGGTGTGACAACCCATACTTGGTTGATGTCCAACCCAATGCTGTGTAGGAACAATGAATTCATCAATGCGGGAGGCTGAATGAATGCCGTTACTCCTCTTGCCAGAGATGCTTTTAAATAAGGCGCTAAAAGACGCAATTCACCAATACTGCCAACGGACTCTATTTCCACGACGCCATGGGGAGGAAAACCGCCCCCAAGCAAGGTATCTAACTCAGGAAAACCTGAGCTATGGAGAGTCTGGTGTGTATCAGCTTTGGTTAAATTTGCTTGCCAAACAAGATGTTGGCTTTTTAAATTCTGGATAATGTCTTGCATAATAAAATACCTGTATATATGTACAGTATATTTCTGTGATGGAAAGTCGCAAGATTTTTATAGGCAGAAATACGAAAAAAGGCAGCGTTTGCTGCCTTTTCAATCGATTATGCGAGGTCGTGAGAATTTATCACTTACGCTTTGGTTGTGCGTCAATACACTGACCGTTGACATCAGTGACGGCTGGATCCATTAAATGCAGGTACAACGGCATAATATCTAAAGGTGTTTTTAATGTATTTGAATCTTCACCAGGGTAGGCTTTTTCACGCATACGAGTGCGAGTTGCTCCGGGGTTAATGGCATTAACTCGCATTGGTGTGTCACTCAGTTCGTCGGCGAGAACCTGCATCATACCTTCTACGGCAAATTTGGAGATGGCGTACGAACCCCAGAAAGCACGGCCAGAATGGCCCACTGTTGAAGACGTAAAGATAATACGACCTGCATCTGAATTACGCATAATAGGCAGCAGTGCCTGAGTCATTAGGACTTCTGCTTTCACGTTAATCTGCATGATGTCGTCAAAGTCTTCTTCATTGATTTGCTCAAACGGGCACAGCGTGCTTAAAACACCGGCGTTGTGCAGCAGGCCATCCAAACGACCAAATTGACCTTCGATGGTTTCTGCCATATCGATGTAGTGCTGCTTAGTTGCGCCTTTTAGATCAAGTGGAATGATCGCGGGTTGAGGGTAACCTGCAGATTCGATTTCATCGTAGATGGATTCAAGGTTTTGAACGTTTCGACCAAGTAGAATCACAGTCGCACCGTGCTGAGCGTAAGAAAGTGCCGCTTGGCGACCAATACCATTGCCTGCACCAGTGACAAGAATGACTTTACCTTTTAGGGCATCTGCTGAAACGGAGTAGTTCACGGTAGTTAATCCTTATTATTGTATCTAATTCCGACGAACAGACGTCATCTTGGTGTAGAAATGCGCCTGTTTCTCAATGGAAAATCTTGGTAATCGTGACAAGTTGGTTACAATACACCAATTCATGTGTTATACCAATTCCAGAACGGTTGTCCGGTATGTTATTTGAACACCATCAATCAGAACAAGAGGTTACTGATTTTCTTGCCTTCTCTCTGATTTTTCTACGTAACATATTGATGACTATTACTGGTATGAGATAGAGGAACTCTCATTGGAATTTTTATTAGATTATGGTCTGTTTTTAGCCAAGATTATCACCGTTGTTGCGGCCGTGGTTGTGCTGCTGATTATTGCAAAATCGGCGGGTGGTAAATCGGGTGCTGCGAAAGGCGAATTGGAAGTCACCAATCTTTCTGAGCGTCATAAAGATGCAATCGAACAGTTAGAACATCACCTGCACGATGACGCTTTCATCAAAGCTCGTGATAAAGCGGCTAAGAAGGAAGAGAAAGAAAAGAACAAATCTCGCGAGAAAGAAATCAAACAAGCGAGCAAAGAAGGCTCTCTCGATAGCAAGCGTGAACCGCACCTGTTCGTGTTGGACTTCAACGGCAGTATTGATGCAAAAGAAGTGGGCTCTCTACGTGAAGAGATTACTGCAGTATTAGCCGTAGCTCGCGAAGGCGATGAAGTGCTGCTTCGTCTAGAGTCTGGTGGTGGTATGGTCCATGGCTATGGCTTAGCATCTTCTCAACTTGATCGAATCAAGGCTGCAGGTCTGCCTCTGACGATTTCTGTCGACAAAGTGGCAGCAAGTGGTGGCTACATGATGGCATGTGTGGCAGACAAGATTGTGTCTGCGCCGTTTGCGATTGTAGGTTCTATCGGCGTTATCGCGCAGATCCCTAACTTCAACAAACTGTTGAAAAAACACGATATCGAATATGAGCAGCTAACAGCTGGTGAGTACAAGCGTACACTAACGATGTTTGGTGAGAACACCGACAAAGCGCGTGATAAGTTCAAACAAGAACTTGAAGAAACACACGTACTGTTCAAAGACTTCATCAGTGAACGTCGCCCAGCGCTAGAACTTGAAAAAGTCGCAACCGGTGAGCACTGGTTTGGTACGCAAGCGAAAGAGCTAGGGCTGGTGGATGAAATCAGCACTTCCGACGATCTAGTTGTTGCAGCATGCAAAGAGAAAACCGTACTAGCAGTGCATTACGTGCAAAAGAAAAAACTGGCAGACAAGCTTGCCGGTGTTGCAGGCAAAGTAGCAGACAGTGTCGTACTTAAACTTGCAGAGCGTGGTCAAAAGCCAATTGTGTAATGTTTAAGAAATAACAAAAAAACCAACTGTTTAGTTGGTTTTTTTGTTTCCGCTGAGGGTTGTTAGTTCAGCTCTAACCGTTATTGGTTCAGTTCTAACTGATAGAAGCTTGCTTGAGCATAATCACCCGCTTCCATGCCGCGCCATTCACAGTCTGAACTGCTTTTCTTCGTATTACATTGGTTGTAAGCACCGGCTTTGTAATACATCCAATCGTTACCATAGCCTTGGTCTATTTCATGACCTTGGTATTTGCCTTCTGCTAGATTCACATCAAATGTCTTAGTGACTTCATTTTTCTCACCAGGGTTCTTAGTGAAAGTCAGGTGCATGATCTCACCTTCCACATTCACGCTGTATGAGAAGATTTCACCCAGTTTGATGCCGTCTTGTGGGTCTGCGTCGCCTTTACGTAAGTTGTATTGTCCGAACACGTTGTGGCGGATGTCTTGGCGAAGTTTCTTACCATTTTCATCTTTCGCGTCTTGAAGTTCTTTGGTTGGGTTTAACTCGTAGTTCCACGAAAGAGAGCCGTATTCATGCTCAGGCAGTTTTCGGTAAGAAATCTTTAAAGGCTCATTGTCAGAGCCATGAATTTGGCCAATCACGACAGCGAATGCGCCATTCTTTTTGTAGTTGCCACTTGTACTTACTTGGTCAACAGATAGGGTCGCGTTTAGCTCGCCACCAATCGCACCATACTCAGCAGCATTTGGGTGAGAAGCGACGACAAAGTTGTTTTTTGGCTCACCGTAGTGCGTAGCAAGCATGGCACGAAGTTCACTACGGGTGTTCTTACTATTAGGAGTGGTCGGTGCTTCATTTGGTGCAACAAAAACCACGGCGCCTGTTTCTTTGTTGGTATAGAACCACTCAGGGTGAACATAAGGGTTTTCTGTATTGCCCAGCTCATCTTTGGCTATTTCTAATGCTTTACCTTTGCGTTCACCTTCTTTAGTTAGTTCAGGCAAGGTAATTTTCCAATTCGTCATATCAAAGTTTTGAGCTGGAGCCTTTGTCGGATCTAGCTCATATTTGTTCGCTAATTCATTAGACGAAGTTGCAGCCATAGCAGAAGCAGAGGCAATGCTGGCAGCAAGAAAAGTAAGCGCTAATTTCTTCATATTGTGTTCTCAATTTTTATAGGGTCGTCGATAAGATGATTTAATATACAATAATATTGTATTACTAATATGTGATCGGGTCGGAAAAATGAAACTTAGAGAAAATCCGCCATTTGGTATTGCGTTTTAAAGAGAAAAAATCAGAAGAGAGAAAACGGCAAATTCTGAACCGGGGAGAGGGCAAAGAAATGGTATCCTGAGGCTATTAGGTATATACTCCCGCACCGTAAAATTAAGAATGAAATGAATTTGGGTGGAAGCACCGAAATTCGCACATCAACGTGGAGAAAAACATGTCCTCTCAAACTCCGGTTGTTACCGTAGATGGACCTAGTGGTGCAGGTAAAGGCACTTTATGTATGTTGCTGGCGAAGAAGTTGGGCTTTCATCTTCTTGATTCTGGCGCAATTTATCGTGTACTTGCACTCGCAGCGATTCACCACGGCGTAGACACTGAGTCAGAAGATGCGCTTGTTCCACTTGCTACTCATCTAGACGTTCAGTTTGTTGCTGAAGGTGACCTAGTAAAAGTGATTCTAGAAGGCGAAGACGTCTCTGGTGAGCTTCGTAAAGAAGAAACGGGGATGGCGGCGTCTAAAGTAGCAGCTCTGCCACGCGTTCGTGAAGCATTATTGCGCCGTCAGCGTGCATTTGAGACCGCTCCGGGTCTGGTTGCTGATGGCCGTGATATGGGTACGGTCGTATTCACGAATGCACAAGCGAAAATTTTCCTTGATGCGAGCGCAGAAGAGCGTGCAAATCGACGCCTTAAACAGTTGCAAGAGAAAGGGTTAGATGTTAGATTTGCTGACCTTTTGAGCGAGATCCAAGAGCGTGACGATCGCGATCGTAACCGCCCAGTGGCACCACTACGCCCTGCAGAGGATGCGCTTGTGCTAGATTCTACGTCGATGAGTATCGACGAAGTAGTAGAAAAGGCACTACAATATATCGAATCGAAGCTAGCTGAGTAATAACACTCGGCTAGACTAAGAGCGTTGGTCGCAAGGATGATGACTGGCGAATTTAATAACCCCATGCGGTAGGATACCCGTGGACGTTTAATTTATTGAAGATTAAATAAATGACTGAATCTTTTGCTCAACTCTTTGAAGAGTTTCTAAACGAAACAGAATTCCAACAAGGCAGCATCGTTAAAGGTACTGTAGTAGCTATCGAGAACGGTTTCGTTCTTGTTGACGCTGGTCTTAAGTCTGAATCTGCTATCCCTGCTGAACAGTTCAAGAACGCTGCTGGCGAACTTGAAGTTGAAGTTGGTGCTGAAGTAGACGTAGCTCTAGACGCTGTTGAAGATGGTTTCGGTGAAACTCAACTTTCTCGTGAGAAAGCTAAGCGTCACGAAGCTTGGATCGTTCTTGAGAAAGCTTACGAAGAAGCTGAAACTGTTGTTGGTATCATCAACGGTAAAGTTAAAGGCGGTTTCACTGTTGAACTAAACGGTATCCGTGCTTTCCTTCCTGGCTCTCTAGTAGACGTACGTCCAATCCGCGACACTGCTCACCTAGAAAACAAAGAGCTAGAGTTCAAAGTTATCAAACTTGACCAAAAACGTAACAACGTAGTTGTTTCACGTCGTGCAGTTATCGAATCTGAGAACAGCGTTGAGCGTGACGAGCTTCTAGAAACTCTACAAGAAGGTTCTGAAGTTAAAGGTATCGTTAAGAACCTTACTGACTACGGTGCGTTCGTTGACCTAGGTGGCGTTGACGGTCTTCTACATATCACAGATATGGCTTGGAAGCGCGTTAAGCACCCATCTGAAATCGTTAACGTTGGTGACGAGATCCAAGTTAAAGTTCTTAAGTTCGACCGTGAGCGTACTCGCGTATCACTAGGTCTTAAGCAACTAGGCGAAGATCCATGGGTAGCAATCGCTAAGCGTTACCCAGAAGGTCACAAACTAACTGGTCGCGTAACTAACCTAACTGACTACGGCTGCTTCGTTGAAATCGAAGAAGGCGTTGAAGGTCTAGTACACGTTTCAGAAATGGATTGGACTAACAAGAACATCCACCCATCTAAAGTTGTTAATGTTGGCGACGAAGTTGAGGTTATGGTTCTTGAGATCGACGAAGAACGTCGTCGTATTTCTCTAGGTCTGAAACAGTGTAAAGCTAACCCATGGCAGTCATTCGCTGAAGCACAAGCTAAAGGCGACAAAGTTACTGGTAAGATCAAGTCTATCACTGACTTCGGTATCTTCATCGGTCTAGAAGGCGGCATCGACGGTCTAGTTCACCTATCTGACATTTCTTGGAATGTTGCTGGCGAAGAAGCTGTACGTGAGTACAAGAAAGGCGACGAGATCTCTGCAGTTGTTCTAGCAGTAGACGCTGAGCGTGAGCGCATTTCTCTAGGCGTTAAGCAAATGGAAAACGACCCATTCAATGCTTACGTTGCTGACAACAAGAAAGGTGTTCTAGTTAACGCTACTGTAACTGCTGTTGACGCTAAAGGCGCTACAGTTGAAATCGCAGAAGGCGTTGAAGGTTACATCCGTGCTTCTGAAGTATCACGCGATCGCGTAGAAGATGCTTCTCTAATCCTAAGTGCTGGTGATGTTGTTGAAGCGAAGTTCACAGGTGTAGACCGTAAGAACCGCGTAATCAACCTATCTATCAAAGCTAAAGATGAAGCTGATGAGCAAGAAGCAATGGCATCTATCAACAAGCAAGACGAAGCTGCTTTTGGTAATGCAATGGCTGACGCTTTCAAAGCTGCTAAAGGCGAATAATTTACTCGCTTAAGCTAAAAAGGGGCCGCAAGGCTCCTTTTTTATGCTTGCTATAAACTAAGTAGTAATACTAATGTTGATAAACTATGCTAAAAAAAGACATTTTTTGATTGCACATTTTGTGTAAAAATTGTCTAGAATTGATAGCAAGTGTTTGTTGGAATTAGTATTACTTACTATAATGAGTGATAAAGATACTCAAAGAGGGCAACTATGACTAAGTCTGAACTGATTGAAAGACTCTGCGCTGAGCAAACACATTTATCAGCGAAAGAGGTAGAAGATGCTGTAAAAGATATTTTAGAGCACATGGCCTCTACACTAGAGACCGGTGACCGTATTGAGATCCGTGGCTTTGGTAGTTTTTCTCTTCATTACCGCGAGCCTCGCGTAGGTCGCAACCCTAAAACGGGCGACAAGGTGGAGTTAGAGGGTAAATACGTTCCTCACTTCAAACCAGGCAAAGAGCTTCGTGAACGCGTAAATATGGATAGCTAAGGCTCTCTTATTAGTTTGAAAAAGCGGCATACTCTCGTGTATGCCGCTTTTTTATAACTAGATTATTGGTAATATACATGGTCTGAAGAAACATTTTACTGCATAATCTTACCTACTTACTCCTCGAAGGGTGATGTAACATGAAAATTATAAAAATCATTGCTGTTTTAGCTCTCTTTTTAATTGCACTGGCTTTAGGTTCTCAAAACCAAGAGATCGTAACCTTTAATTATCTTCTGGCGAAAGGTGAGTTCCACTTATCAACCTTGCTGGGTGTAGTGTTTGTCGTTGGTTTTGGCATAGCATGGGTTATCTTTGCTAGCATTCAGTTCAAAACTCAACTGCAAGTGCGTCGTCTGAAAAAGAAACTTAAAAAGTATGAGCCCGCTGAAGCAGAACAACCTGCAAAACCAGCAGTAGAAAAACAGGCATAAGGATAAGGCTTAACTTTAATGCTTGAACTACTCTTCTTGTTATTGCCAATAGCCGCCGCCTATGGTTGGTACATGGGCCACCGTAGCGCTCAGCAAGACAAGCAGAAGCAATCTCATCAGATATCCCGTCAGTATGTGACGGGTCTTAACCTGCTCCTATCTGATCAATCAGATAAGGCGGTTGACCACTTCATTGAATTGCTCCAAGTTGATAACGAAACGATAGATACTCACCTAGCGTTGGGTAATCTTTTCCGTTCTCGTGGTGAAGTCGACCGAGCAATTCGAATCCACCAAAATCTCATTTCTCGTTCTGGCCTCACGCTAGACCAGAAAAATCTCGCGCTTCAACAGCTCGCTAAAGATTACATGGCCTCTGGTTTCTTAGACCGTGCAGAAAAAATCTTTGAACAGTTAGTGGAAGAGCCAGACCATCGTGAAAGTGCACTTCAGCAACTTGTCACCATCTACCAACAAACGCGTGAGTGGGAAAAAGCCATTCATTACGCAAACCAGTTGGCGAAGATGGGTAAGAAGCGCACTCGTATTCGTGCCAACATTGCACATTTCTGGTGTGAGTTAGCCATGCTTGACCAAGCCGATGGTCACACCAGTAAAGCGATTCAACATTTCAAGAAAGCACTGTCAGAAGACCCTAAATGTGTTCGTGCGAGTATTGCCCTCGGCCGGGTGTATTTAGAGTCAGAAGATTACAAACACACCATCAAGTACCTGACAGGTGTGCTTGAGCAAGATAAAGACTTTATTAGTGATGTCCTACCAACGATTGCTGAGTGTTATCACCATTTAGGTCAGGAAGATGAACTCGTAGAATTCTTACGTGCCTGTATCGATAAAAAGGCGGGTGTATCGTCCGAATTAATGTTGGCGCAACTTGTCGCGCATCATGAGAGCGTTGGTGCCGCGCAAGAGCTGTTGACGAAACAACTACTGAAAAACCCAACCATGAAAGGCTTTTACCGTCTTATTGATTACCATATTGCAGAAGCAGAAGACGGTCGTGCAAAGGACAGTCTATCGACACTGCAAGCCATGGTTGGTGAACAGTTAAAAGTGAAGCCACATTACCGATGCAGGAAGTGTGGCTTCTCAACCCATTCCCTTTACTGGCATTGTCCATCTTGTAAAGGATGGGGGACGATCAAGCCAATCCGCGGATTGGACGGTGAATAATTTTAATGCAGCTGGCAGAGTTTCTGTCCGCTGCATTTTTTTAAGCTTTATTTGATAAGAACCAAAAATAGTTAGGAGATGAAATGATCGACCAAAAAGTTATTGTCGCACTAGATTATGATAACCAAGCTGATGCGCTTGCATTCGTAGATAGAATTGATCCTGCGTCATGCCGCCTAAAAGTGGGCAAGGAAATGTTTACACTATTTGGTCCTGATTTCGTACGTGAACTGCATAAACGCGGGTTCTCTGTGTTCCTAGACCTGAAATTTCACGATATCCCGAATACGTGTTCAAAAGCCGTGCGAGCAGCCGCTGAGTTGGGTGTATGGATGGTAAACGTTCACGCAAGCGGTGGTGAGCGTATGATGGCTGCGTCGCGTGAAATCCTAGAGCCGTATGGTACAGATCGCCCGTTATTGATTGGTGTAACGGTACTGACCAGTATGGAACAAAGCGACTTAGCTGGAATTGGCTTAAACGTGGCTCCTCAGGAGCAGGTGGTCCGCCTTGCAACGCTAACTAAGAACTCTGGCCTAGACGGCGTAGTCTGTTCAGCTCAAGAGTCTTCAATGCTTAAGAGTGAGCTTGGTAAAGAGTTTAAGCTCATTACTCCTGGGATTCGCCCAGCAGGTTCTGAACAAGGCGACCAACGTCGTATTATGACACCAGTCGATGCGATTCAAGCAGGCTCAGACTACCTAGTGATTGGTCGTCCTATTACACAAGCTACCGACCCAGCAGCAGTGCTTAAATCCATCAACGAAAGTTTGGCGAATATGTAAGACTGGTTTGAGGCTAAAACGAAAGGTGAAGTGGTAAACACTTCGCCTTTTTTATTTCCTGTAACACAAACATGCTCAACATAAAGACACTATATCGCTGGGCAGTAATGGCTTAGCGGATGGTACTGTTATGATCACACTTCTCTAACATAAATCGCTGTGATAGTCGGAATGTGCAACCATGTGTTATGGATGGGTTGCGTTACAAATGTGTAACGAATACTATGGAGTGGATGCATTCACTGCGTTGTAAGGTCAGGATGACCTAGTGAAACTCTCTGATATTAATACGGAAGTGGACAGGACTTCACTTTGTATTCGCTCCCTCTATTTTCTTTGCTGTGTATCGCGCGCAGTCATTCTGAGATTCACTTGTTGTCGCTCTTCCTGCCGCACTGCGCAAACACAACAAGGAAGAATACAATGATAAAAACCCTGCCATTTGCAGCACTGGCAACCTTGATGGCAACCAGCTTTCAAGTTAGCGCAGCTGAGCTACCAGCAGAGGTAGAATGGATTTCAAACAATAATGAGCCTCTGTTTGCTTCAGAAGAAGCGGTACGAGGTGGAACATACCGTACTTTTATTCGAAGCTTCCCTCAAACGTTACGCAGTGTCGGTCCTGATGCGAACTCTGGTCTTCGCCAATACTTAATGGATGGCACTCCTAAACTCGCTCAGCGCCATCCTGATACGGGTAAATGGATTCCCCAACTTGCTAAGGAATGGGCATTTGGCGATGACAACAAAAGCGTTTATTTCAAGTTAGATGAGACGGCAAGATGGTCCGATGGTGAGAAGATAACCGCCGATGATTACGTGTTTATGATGAAGTACTACACGTCAGAAGACATCATTGATCCGTGGTACAACGATTTCTTTAAAACAAGCATTGTAAGCGTAGAGAAAATCGATGACTACACAATCCAAGTAAACCTTGCTGTGGAACAGAGCCAAGATGCTTTGATGGTTCTGATCAACATGCCAAGTAATGGTTTTCAGCCTCGCCCAGAGCACTTTTTTGAAGGGGAAAAAGATGAAAACAAAGATGGTATGCCGGACAACTTTGTTCGTAAGTTCAACTTCAAATCAGAGCCTACCGCGGCACCTTATTACATTGATAAAGTAAAGAAAGGTAAGAGCGTGACGTTTAAACACGTTGGTGAAGATTGGTGGGGTTATAACAACCGTTACTACAAAAATCGTTACAATGTAGACAAGGTTCGTATTACCGTGATTCGTGATGAAGACATCGCAATGAAGCACTTCGAGAAGGGCAATTTAGACTACTTCGAGATGGTGTTACCTAACTTCTGGCATGATAAAACAGACAGTGAAGTGTACAAGAAAGGCTATGTACAAAAATACTGGGGCTTCAACCAGTCGCCTCAGGGGGCGGGTGGTCTGTGGATGAACACGGCAATGCCGATGCTAGACAACTTAGAAGTGCGTAAAGGTGTGATGGCAGCAACAGACTACGACGGTATGATCGCAAACATAATGCGTGGTGACTACTCTCGTAAGCCACATGGTCTTGGTTTTGGCCACGGTGAGTATGATGATCCAAGCAACACACCACCGAAGTTTGATGCTGCAGAGGCAGTAAAACATTTCGAGAAAGCCGGCTTTGGTAAAATTGGTTCGGATGGTATCCGCGTCAATGATAAAGGTGAGCGTTTGAGTTTTGCGATTACCTACGGTTACAACTCACACACTCCACGTATTGCGTACTTAAAAGAGCAAGCGAAGTTGGCAGGTTTGGAGTTTACCTTAAACCTTGTTGATGGTTCTTCGGCGTTTAAATACATTCTGGAGAAGAAGCACCAACTAGCATTTTTGAATATGGGCTCTGGTGAGATCCCTGCGTACTGGGAATACTTCCACTCAGATAATGCGAATAAGCCTCAAACTAATGCACATACAAACTACAGCAGCCCAGAGCTAGATAAGCTAATTGAAGCGTATGATAATGAGTTTGAACAACAAAAACGCTACGACTTGTCTCGTCAGATCCAAAAATACATCGGTGATGCAAACGTCATTGTTCCTGGTTACATGGTCCCTTACACACGTGATGCCCATTGGCGTTGGGTTAAGATTCCTAAGAATGGGATGACAAAAAATACCGAATGGATTTTGCACCCAATGGATATTTCAAACTTCTGGATTGATAAGTCTGTGAAGAAAGAAACAGAGAAAGCGATGAAGGCGGGCAAATCGTTCCCTGAAGTGACGGTTATCGACGATCGTTATAAGCTTTCAGCAAATTAGTTATTTAGTAAGTAGACAGTAAAAAGCCCCGAAACTCGATTGAGTCGGGGCTAATTATATGGTCCGCCTCACTCTCAAGCCCTACGCTTAGAGTAGGCTCTCAGAACGAGGTGAACCATATGTCTACCATTCA
>NZ_BAOG01000101.1 GCF_000400365.1 Vibrio jasicida CAIM 1864 = LMG 25398
GGTCGAGGGCGATATCATTCGAGTTATGCGTGTACTCCACCAGAAACAAAAATTCCCTACGGATTGATTGCTTCCTCTGGGGAACTAACGCCCTGTTAAGGGGTGAGCAACGCAATACAGATGCCGCCGCAAACCACCTTAATCAAAAAAATCAACGCATAGTAAAAATGCCACGCGTTGCGAATCCCTCTTGAACAGTTTGTTAGTTTTATTGCTGGCGACTCAGTAACAAGCTTGCTCCAGACATAGCCA
>NZ_BAOG01000100.1 GCF_000400365.1 Vibrio jasicida CAIM 1864 = LMG 25398
TTTAGCAATGACACATTTTAGCTCGCGGCTATATTTGGACATAAAAAGACCCCCAATAATTAGTGTCCAACTATTGGGGGTCAGTTCAGAATGTGGCTTTTTTAATATCAGAATGTATACGCCATGGTCAGCATCGGCCCGTAAAACCGATAAGTGACATCCAATGCTGATTTGTCACTTTCATAATCAACGCCCACCTCATAATAGTTGAATGACCCCGTCACGCTGAACTGATTGGTAAAGAAGTATTTAGCGCCCAAATCGAATTCCAACAAGTAACCCTCAATATCATCTACGGCTAGGTAGAAGACTTGAGCGTGACTTTTCAAAATCCAATCAGGACTCAGCGAATACTCAGCTCGAATACCTAAGTCTGGTAATGGCGCTGTGACATCATTTAAAACCGCATCATCAACAAACATCACTGGGATTTCATCCACTCCACTCACTTTCGCACCGAGCTTGCCATCTAAACCCAATGACAGCCACATCACGTGCAACCCAGCCAATACATCCACCGCCCATTTATCGCTGGTATAAAATTGGTAACCGTAACCTAGGCGTGCAATATCAATATTCAGCTCTGTTGTAAGCTTTGAACCAGCCTGAACAGCATACGTTGTTCCATCTATCGTCACTTCGAATGGCTTGGTCACCGCCGTTCGGGTGGCTTCTCGATGCAAACTTCGCCAATCTGCGTACACGCTGTGTTTGGGGTTAAAGTAATACTCCAACTCCACATAAGGCAGCACAGTAAACTCTTTCAAATCGAGATCCGATTCAAAATCGATAGTGCGTATTTGATCGAGATAAGGGTCGTAAGCGTTGAGTTTCGTATCGGTGCGAGAGAAAAATCCACCGGCTTCAATCTCCCATTCACCCGCAGAAGCAGCCGAAGAGAATAGTGCAGCGAAACAAACCGCCCAACCAGCTTTGTTCATTATCCTTGATCCTAAGCGATTGAATTTATGTCTGAAGAAAGTGTAGACGCTAGAGAAGGGTTGTGGAAAGGTGAGTCGCTCGCAACTCTGTATGAAACAGGCGAAATCTGAAATGTTTTAACAGTTCACAACTTTAGTTCCGGAAATTAAATCGTGCAGTAGTCGCCTTTGCGGGTGAAGAATCAGCAACAACAAATTCACTAACGGCGTATATGGAATAAGCATTTCTATCAAGTAGCCCATGCATAATCGCAATGAAGCAGTGACTTTCGTCGTATCATGGCCATTACTCATCACCACTTTAATCCCAACTAAACGCATGCCAATTGTCTGGCCGTCACGCAATAAATTCCAATTCATCATCATTAACATCGGAATTGTTAGGACGTAGTTTGCTTTGGTCTCATTAACAAGTTGAAGATTTTCACGAAAAGAAAGTTCGAAGCCATTAATGAGGGAATTGATCGTGAGAGCAATAAGTAGCACTATCCCTGTCACAAGCATTAAATCAATCAGCCCACCAATAAATCTGCGCCGTTTACTGGCAATTGAACACCACATACTTCCCCCCTGAAATGCAAGCTGATGCATTCTAGGGATGGACCACAAAGTGCTCAATTGTGAGATGTGATATTTGTGAACCTCTCTCAGAAGTGAGATGGATTAAAAATCAGTCAAAGCTTACCAATACCTTTCGTAAATGATATTGCCACCCGTTCTCGCTCGGTATTTATCAAGCCCTAATTCTTGCAGTACTGGAGAGGTGTCTTTGATCATCTCCGGATTACCACACATCATCACAAAGCTGCTTTCTTTAGAAAACGGTAAGTCAGCGCGATTAACGAGCTCTCCCGACGCAATCAGATCTGGAATACGGCCTTGAAGCTGACCCGGAATACTCTCACGGCTGACAATCGGTACATAACGAAGACGACCTTCATATCGCTGTTGGAGCTGCTCTATCAGGTATTTGTAAACTAAATCTCTTTCGTAACGCACACCATGCACCAGCACAATATGATCGCTGTGTGGCAGTAGATTGATGTCGTCTAACAAAGAGAGAAATGGACCAATGCCTGTGCCCGTGGAAAGCAGCCATAGATCGTTTGCGTGTTTGGGAATGGTATCGTGGATCAGATCCCCATGGGCCGTTTCACCAACATAAATGCTATCGCCGGTTTGAAGCTGCTGTAGCCTTGGCGTCAATTGCCCTTCTGGGTTCGCGACGACTAAGAATTCAAGCCATTCAAACTGCTCACTGGGCGCATTTACTACCGAGTATGCACGGCTAATGGGATTGCCCTGTTCGTCGAGCAAGGCCAGTTTGGTAAATTGTCCGGCTTTGAAGGAGAGAGGCGCTCCGGAAACTCGTAGACTGAACAGCTCACCTGTCCAGTCGATTCGTTTTTCTACTTTGGCAAGATTGAAACCTTTCAGTTCTGTCATTGGACATCTCCTTTTGGTTACGCTTACTTAAACCTACGCCTCACAACTGACTATGTAAAGTTTTTAGTTTACAAAAATAAGCATCTAATTCATTTCACACTTTACATACAATTTTATTACATTTTAATCAGTTCCATCTAGAATAAATACTCAAAGTGATAAGTCGCTTGGCAAATTGCGGCAACGTCGATGAAAAAGGAACATGAGTAATGGATACGTTATTAAAAGAATTCCCAGTGATTACGGAAATCAAAGTCGCTTGGGGAGAGATGGATGCCCTGCAACACGTCAATAATGCGGTGTATTTTCGTTACTTCGAAACTGCGCGTTTGGACTACTTCAACAAGATTAATCTGTTGGTAGATTTGCAGACGTCTCACATCGGTCCGGTTTTAAGTGAAACCCAGTGCCGCTACAAACTACCCGTTACGTTTCCAGATACGCTTTTGATTGGCTCACGCGTAATCGACATGCAAGAAGATCGCATCACGATGGAATACCAAGTGCTGAGTAAGAAGTGGGGCAAGATTGCGACCATCGCGACCGCCACTGGTGTGATGTTTGATTTTAAGAACAATGTGAAAGCCGCGATTCCAGACCACGTTCGCCAGTCGATTTTAGACTTGGAAGGCACCGTGGGCAGTACGCATCATTTGGAGTAATAAAGAGGCGAGAAGCGAGAGATTAGAATCGAGATTCCCGACTGCGCTCCTTCGTCGCTATCGGGAATGACGCAGAGGTACTCTTCCAGCCTATGCGATGAGAAAAGTTGTGTCATTCTAGCGAGCCATCCGGGATCTCTCTTTTAGACGTGCACCAAATCCAATTAGCAGAACGTCTCGATGTACAGCGCTTCCACTTTATCTCTTGCCCACTGCGTTTTGCGCAGGAACTTCAACGACGATTTGATTGAAGGATCTTTCTGAAAACAATTAACACGAACGCGCTCATGCATTCCTTTCCACCCGAAGTGCTCAACTAAACGGGTAAGGATTTTTTCTAAACTCAACCCGTGAAGTGGGTTATTCGGCTGCTGTTGGCTCATGCTATTGATCCAGTAAAGTGAAGTTGCGCGCTAATCTAACTCAAACTCGCCGTGCAACCTAATGTTTTAACCTTGAATTGCCCTGCGACTCTCCCCTATAGTAGCCCAAACTTCTTAAAAGCCCTTTTCATTATGAAAGCCCTCAACGATCTGAATATCTTTGTCGAAACCGCACGCCAAGGCAGTTTTTCGAAAGCCGCCAACAACATGGACATGACACCAGCAGCCATCAGTGCATCGATCAAACGTCTTGAGGGACAAATAGGCTTTCCGCTGTTTGTGCGCTCCACTCGCAGCCTTCGCCTCACCTCAGAGGGTGAGCTGTTCTTAGACAAAACCACTCAAGCGCTCGCAACACTGCAAGAGGGGTTAGATCAGATATCAAGCGCGCGTGGCGAGTTATCTGGTCAGCTGCATATCACTGCGCCATCTGATTTTGGTCGCAACATGCTGCTTGATTGGGTTGATGAATTTATTGATGTTTACCCAAACGTCTCTATCAAGTTAGAGCTGTCTGATAGCTTAACCGATATGTACACCAAGCCCGTCGATATCGCGATTCGTTACGGCGAACCTGCTGACTCTAATCTCGTCGTATTGGCGTTATGTGGTGCAAATGAGCGAATCCTGTGTGCCTCTCCAGAATACGTCGCAAATAATCCCGTGCTGACCAAACCGGAAGATCTAAACCAACACAACTGTTTGTGTTACATGGTGGCGGATTCGGTTTACAACAAATGGACGCTGACTCGCGGAGACGAAACAGAACAGGTTGTTGTGAATGGCAAGCTACTTAGCAACGACAGTGACTTATCCCATCGCTTAGCAATCAAAGGCAAAGGCATCGCCAACAAATCACTGATGGACATCAGCCAAGATTTGATTGAGGGAAGATTAGTAAGAGTATTGCCTGAGTGGGATTGTGGTCCGGTACCGCTATACATGGTGTGCGCCGATCGTCGTTTGCTGACGCCAACCATTCGTACTTTCCGTGAATTCATTCATGAAAAATGCTGCCAGCAACGTAAGAAAGTGCTGGCAACATTCTGCTCAGAAGGTTAGCCGACAAACGTCATTGGGCGAATCTGAGAATATTCAACCCAATCGTTATCTTCTAGCGTCGAGATAAACTGCGCGATATGTGGGCTTTGTAAGTGCTTATCTAACGCTTCTTGCGACGCCCAAATTTCTTGGAACATAAACAAGCCTTCGATCTTTTGATCCAAATACAGTTCGTATTGGCAACACCCCTCTTCTTCACGAGAAGGTTCTAGTAGACCAGAAAGTAAGTTGGTTACGTTGTCGATACTATCTGGGTACGCTTTAATTTCTGCAACTAAATGAATCATCTATATCAACTCTATTGATTATGAGGTTATAAATTGCGCAGGAAAAATCGTTTAGAACAAGGCGTGAACTGCGGTAACTAGTGGGTCTAATTACAAAGTTCAAAACGAAGTTATCAACGATTTTAACCAGCAAGGAGGATTAAATAATTGATAGAGTTGATATCAAATCTCAGTAAACACAGAGCTTTCTTCCCAGCGTGACTTCGGCGTCTTGGCATTGAAGTCATCTTCCGCGTGGTAGCCAAGCGGTACAATCACAACGCCAGTGTAGCCTTTTTCACGTAGACCAAATTCTTCATCCAGCACTTTCGGGTCAAAACCTTCGATTGGCACCGCATCAATTTCTAGCGTTGAAACACCCAGTAACAATGTACCCACGTTGAGGTAAACCTGTTTCTCCATCCAATGATTGGCGTCTTTCAGGTCAAAACGGTGCATGTTCACAAAGTAACTACGACCGCCACGTACCGCTGCTTTTGCCTCTTCGGTTGGGAATCGACCGTCTTTTTCTTCCTGCGCCAATAGCGCTTCGATGTAGTCGTTATCGATGTCCGTTTTAGCACAGAACACCAACACGTGTGATGCGTTTAGGATCTTCGCAGCATTGAACGCGTAGTTCTCTTGTGCTGCTTTTGCGATACGTTGCTTGCCCTCTTCTGTGTTTGCCAGAATGAAGTGCCACGGCTGAGAGTTCACACTCGATGGACTAAAACGAATCAGCTCTTTGACTGCGTCGATCTTTTCTTGAGGCAGCTTACGAGTTGGGTCAAAGACTTTGGTTGAGTAGCGAGATTTAGCAGCTTGAACGATGTCCATCGGGTTCTCCAGTCGAGTAGTTTATGCTGGTTATCACTTTAACCTTATGAGTTACAGGGAAAAACCGATTTCAGTTAAAAACATCTTCAAAATAAATTTGAAAATCGCCGATGTAACAAGCTTTGAGCACTCTCACTGAAGCAACACTCGGTTTAAGCAATAATGTCGCCTTTGCTCCGTTACCGAACCACTTTCATGCTGCCTCAAGACAACATCATCACGCCCTTTCTCTGCAAAAAACTCGGGCACAATCACCTAAGAATTGCTGGCGAATATTGGCACATTGAAAAGCTGGTTGCCTTGCAATGTATGATGTTGCAAGAGGCACCGACGCTGCGTGAAGGTCTGTTGTGGTGGAGCAAAAGTGTTTCGCTGTTCGACCGTCGCTTGTACATTGTTTTCGAACACAGTGATAACCAGATTCAGATGCGGCTAGAGTGCCGAGCTACCGAGATGCCAAGCTGGGCAGAATCGGTTTATGACTTGCTGCTGATGCAATTGGAACAACTAGGTTTGAGTGAATCTGTGCGCATTCAGCTTCACAACCATGACCTTTACTCTGCTCATTTCGAGCTAAAAGAAGAGATCAACCCGACTCAGAACCCAGTTGTGTTCGACTTGGTAAAACATGTTTATTTGCTGCTGTCTCACCAACCAATTGAACAGCCAGAATTGTTGAGCGTGCTTAATGCTCTGTTCGTCAAAAACAGCAATTACGCATTGAAATTAGACCAAGCCGCACTGCAATTGGGCGTATCCAAGCGCACCTTACAACGTCGCCTGCAAGAAAAACAAATGAGCTATTCGCAATGCGTCGACTTCGCCAAGAAAAAGCACGCATTAGCTCTACTCGCAGACACTCAACTCACAACGCAGCAAATCGCCTATCAGTTGGGTTATGAAGAACCTTCCAACTTCCACCGAACTTTTCGCCGTTGGTATCCGTTTTCGCCAATGCAATATCGCCAGCAGTGCTTGGATAACCGCACTCATCTCAACAACCAACCCATCCGCTTGTACTACGCCAAAGCGAACACTCTAGCCGATAACGACATTGACCAACCCGTCGGTAAAATCTGGATGGAAGTGGATAACATTGCGTTTGAAAAAGTGGTCTCCGTTGAGTGTCGAGACCGTGATGGCACTTGGCGTCGCTACCCAGCCTTCTTCGAGCGTTTTTTGAATAATGGTACCGAACTATGGGCGACGACAGAGCTTCCTGTCGCACATCCACTGACCTTTAGACTGTGTTATGAAGTCGATGGTGAGCGCTACATTGATAACAACCACCAGCGTAATTACGTGGTTTCTAAAGGGCTTTTAATTGGCGCAGCGGAATACATAGTCCCAACAAGACAACTGATCCAACTCGGCACTCATTACACCTTGTTTGTGGAACTCGCCTGTCGATTAAAAGACGTGGCGAAAATCGATTGCTACGTGGGTGATGCGCCATCTCCGCACACAATGAGCCAAACTCAGAATGCAGAAGATTACACATGCTGGGCGCTACAACTTCCCCTCCCCCAAACGGCCAAACAGTGTCGATTCCGACTCTATGATCATTCGGGTAATGAGTTAGCCAAAGACCATTACCCGATTCAATACCCAATTGTGCAACCACTCAGTTAAATATGTAGCACAGTTCAAATTCAGCACTTCGTGACATCATTTCACGTCTTTTTTGGCGTGAAATGACACTCTCAATTTCAAACCTTTGATTTATCGTTTCCGCATTGCTGCATAACGGAGACAAAAACCGTGTTTGAAAACTTACCTAACCCTATGAATAAAATAAAAATACTCCCTTTAGCGATCGCCTTAGCTCTTTCTGGCTGTGGTAGCGATGAAACCACACCAGCAGATACAGGAAGCCACGTGGCATCTCCTGATTGGCAAGACCAGATCATTTACTTCTTGATGATCGACCGTTTTAACGACGGCGACAACACGCTTAACGATCAAGGTCAGAATGAATACGATCCTACCTCAGACAAAAAATTCAGTGGTGGTGACCTTGTTGGTGTCAGCGACAAACTGGGCTACATCGAAGACCTAGGCGCTACTTCTATCTGGATTACACCGCCAGTGGCAAACCAATGGTGGGATGCCGAGCAAAACTACGGCGGTTACCACGGCTACTGGGCGCGTGACTTCCAAAAAGTGGATGAGCACTTTGGTGACATGGAAAGCTACCAAGCGTTAGCGCGAGAAGTGCACGCTCGTAACATGTTCTTGATTCAAGACATAGTGACCAACCACGTTGGTAACTTCTTCACTTACGATGACCCATACAATTACGATCCTAGCCTTCCTTGCCAAGGTTTTCGCTTGATTGAAAATGCGCTGCCAGCAGGGCAAGAACTGCCTTATCCGCTCAACATGAATGAGTGTAAAGATGATGGCTCGGGCATTTACCACTGGACGCCAAGCATCACCGATCACAACGACCCAGTACAAGAAAAAACCTGGCAACTGTCGGATCTGGATGACCTAAATACGTCCGATCCTGAAGTACGCGCTTATCTAAAAGAGAGCTACCGTAAATGGATCCGCGAAGTGGGCGTTGACGGTTTCCGTATCGATACCGTGAAATTTGTTGAGCACGATTTCTGGAACGACTTCCTGCATGCCGACGATGGTGTGATGACTCAAGCGGTTGATACTGGTCGCGATAACTTCCTAACCTTTGGTGAAGTCTTCGAAACATCTACGCCTTACAACACCGAAGGCGAAGAGAAGATGCTGACTTACATCGGTGAAAGCGGCTCACCGGAGCAGTTAACCTCGGTGTTGAACTTCCCATTGCAAGCCACCATGACGCGCGTGTTTGCAGCAGGACAACCGACCGATTACTTACGCTTCCGTCTTGAGAAAATGATGGAGATGTTCCCGAATCCATACATCATGCCAAACTTCATCGATAACCACGATATGCCGCGTTTTCTATCGCAAGGCAGCGTCAACGATATGAAACAAGCGCTGATTACCATGATGGCGGTACCGGGCATCCCCGTGATTTACCAAGGTACAGAACAGGCGATGTCAGCAGCGCGCGATGCGATGTTTGCCGGCGGTTACCGTGAAGATGGCGACTACGTAGACTCATTCGACCAAAACAGCGAGATGTACTTGTTCATCCAAGAGCTTGCTAAGTTACGTACCGAAAACAAAGTCATGACACGCGGCGAAATGAAAGTGATTGGCAGCGATAAAGCTGGTGCCGGTGTGTTCGCCTTTACCCGAACGTTGGATAACGACGAAGTCTTGGTGGTAATGAACACATCGAATTCCCCGATGTTGATGAACCAACTCGATGTAGAGCAAGCGGGCGGCACCATTTTCCAACAACAAATCATGTCGAACTGGGCAGACGCTCCAGAGCAGTTAGTCGCCGATGAAAACGGTCACGTAACCCTTGAACTACCACCCAAATCTGCTGTGATTTACTCGAAAACTAACGACACCCAATCGGTAGATACACCAGACCTCAACATCCAACTGGCGCAAGATTGGGAAGGACAAACCATCACTGATGACATCGTGATTGCTGGTACTGCTAACGCAAACGAGAAATTAAACCTTGTCGTGGACGGTAATCTAGAAACAGCACAAGCCATTACCGTAGGTGCTGACGGTCAGTTCAGCGTGACTTTATCTACCCGTCACTTTGCAATTGGCGAACAGCAACACCGCTTCGCGATTTACTCCACTGAGAAAAAAGCAGGCATTGAAGATGTGAACTTTGTGTCGGACTTAAGCTGGTCAAACACACCGGACGACACTATTGATGATGCAGGTGATGCACAAGATGGCATGGGCGGTCCTAACGGTAACTACTCGCTACCAACGGATCCAACTTTCGATAAAGACAACAGCCAACTCGCAATCAACAAAGCCGAGGTATTTACCGTCGGCAGCAACGTGCGCTTGACCTTCACCATGGACAAGATCACCGATACTTGGTTACCGCCAAATGGCTTTGACCACGTTGGTTTCACCATCTTCATTGATTTACCGGAAGAAGCGGCAACCAACCTAACGGAACTGCCTAAGATCAACGCTTCTATGCCAAGCGGAACATGGAGTCGCAATGCTGTAGTCTTCGGCTGGCAAAGCTCGATTTACAACACCCAAGGCGCAAACGCGACAACATGGGGCGAAGCCGTAACACCAGCACCAATGGTCACGGTAGACAAAGCCAACAACACCATTTCGATGGACTTCGCGAGTGACGCACTAGGTCGACCTGATTCACTGGATGGCATTCGATTCTATGTGACAACTTGGGACTTGGATGGATTGTCTGCCACTTACCGTCCACTGGAACAAGACAAAGGTCCTTGGAACTTCTCTGGCGGCGCTTCGGATGAGAGCAAGATTTGGGATGACTTACCAATCATCACCTTGTCTGAATAATCACTGAAACCGCAATAAATGCGAAAGTCGTCTCAGCTATAAAAAGAAAAAAGCAGCTCCCCTTCGAGCTGCTTTTCTTTTTCTGAAATTCTGAACTCACTATCGCGAAATTCACCCTTGCGCTAGTTAAACAGAGACTTCACCCACAGCACCAAACTGTCCCATAACTTCCCAATCCACGAGCCCTTTTCCACCGCTTGGTTACTTACCAATGGATAGCTCGCCACGGTTTTATCGTCACTCTTCCACACGACTTTACCAACCACATCCCCTTTTGCTATGGGTGCAATCAGCGGCTCATTCACGATCACGCTCTTGTCTAAACCAGCGGTTAGAGAGCGAGGGAGCGTCAGGTACGCATCTTGGGCAAAACCCAAATCAATCTCACTGACATCGCCTTTCCAAACTTTTGCACTCGCCTGAACTTCGCCCTGTTTTGCCACTTGTTTGGTGTCATAAAAGCGGAAGCCATAACTGAGCAGATTCTTAGACTGGCTAATACGCGACTGTTTGCTTGGTGTCCCCATCACTACCGAGATAAGTCGCATCTTTCCTTGCTTAGCAGAACTGACCAAACTGTACCCAGCATTGCTGGTGTAGCCCGTTTTGCCGCCATCGACATCCATCGATTTATCCCACAGCAGTTTATTGCGGTTGTATTGGGTGATCTTGTTCCACTTAAATACCTTTTCACTATAAAGCGCATAGACTTCAGGCACGTCATTGATGATGGATTGCATCAGCGTCGCCATGTCGTTAGGAGAAGTTTGAATGCCCTCGCTATCTAGACCGTGCGAGTTAACGAAGTAGGTATCATTCAAGCTGAGCTTATCTGCCCAACCATTCATCAAGGCGACAAACGCCCCTTCACTACCGGCAACGTGTTCGGCGAGCGCCACACAAGCATCATTACCAGATTGAATGATCACACCACGCATTAGGTTGGCAACGGTGATTTCATCTTTGGGTTGGATAAACATTTTTGAGGAGTCTGGGAATTTGGCTGACCACGCGTTCTCACTCACCGTCACTTTATCATCCCATTGAAGCCGCCCAGATTTGATTTCTTGCCCCACGACGTAAGCGGTCATCAGCTTGGTTAAACTGGCTGGGGCTAATCCGGCACGCGCGTTTTGCTCAGCAATGATGGCACCGGACTGAAAGTCCATTAACACATAGCCTTTCGCCTGCAACTGAGGCGGATTCGGCGTTACGACTGCCAATGCAGGGGCACTTATGGTCTGTAGTAATAAACAAGTGAGCGTGATTCGGGTAAGTGACGTGTTCATCAAGCATCCTCCATGGTCAATGACCGCCAAATGTCTCGTTTCATAAAAACGGTAAGACAGTGATGTCTAAACTGCACCTATCAGATCATAGTTCACTCAGTGCATACCAACACGGAAAGATCGAAGAGTTTCTGTTTTGAATGCCATTACTTGCCTTTCAGGCTTCAAAAATCGAGTTCTTACAACAAATCTATTGTTTCTAATAAGGAATTCGATATCGTAACGCGACTATAAACAAGGACAGACCATAACAATGAACGCTCAATCATTTATCGACGCAGGACTGCATTACACGCCCTGCTCGTTTACCGTGCCGCTGGACTACCAAGATCTAAGCAAAGGCACGATCAACGTCTTCGCTCGCTCCGTTTGTTTAGTCGGCGATGAAGACTCCGACAAACCGTGGTTAGTGTATTTTCAAGGCGGTCCGGGCTTCCCTTCTCCTCGTCCAAACGGAAACAACGGTTGGATCAAACGCGCACTGAGTGAGTACCGTGTACTGCTGCTCGACCAACGCGGCACTGGCAACAGCAGCGTGATTAATCACCAGACGCTTGCGCACCTCACGCCGGAGCAACAAGCGGACTACTTAAGCCACTTCCGCGCAGACAACATTGTTCGCGATGCGGAATTTATCCGTGAACAATTTGGTGTTGAGAAGTGGGCGATTTTGGGTCAGAGCTTTGGTGGTTTCTGCTCACTAACTTATCTATCGCTGTTCCCGAACAGCCTTCTGCAAAGCTACATTACGGGTGGTGTGCCTTCGGTTTCTCGCCATGCGGATGATGTGTATCACGCAACATTCAAGCGTACCATGGAAAAGAACCAAGCCTTCTTCCAACAATTCCCACAAGCGCAGCAGCTATGCCAAAACATTGCTGATCACTTATTGGTGCACGAAGAGTTTCTGCCAAATGGTCAGCACTTTACTGTCGAACAGTTCCAACAAATTGGGATTAACTTTGGTGTCAGTGATACCTTCTTGCCAACTTATTACTGGCTAGAAAGTGCCTTGATTGAAGTGAACGGTAAACCTCAGCTTCGTTATGAATTCCTCAACGACATGTTGGCGCAGCAAAACTTCCAGACCAATCCAATTTACGCGATTCTGCACGAATCAATTTACTGCCAAGGGTTTGCTTCTCAATGGAGCGCGCACCGAGTGCGTCAAGAACACAACGCGTTCAACTACGAACAAGGCAAGCCGTTCTACTTTACTGGAGAAATGGTTTTCCCTTGGATGTTCGATCAATACGTGAACTTAAAGCCACTGAAAGAAGCGGCGGAATTACTGGCAGAGAAAGCCGATTGGACGCCGCTGTACGATGCCCAGCAACTGGCAAACAATAAGGTGCCTGTGAGCTGCGCTGTCTATGCCGACGATATGTTTGTAGAAATGGACATTAGCCGTGAAACACTCGCTGCAATGCCGAACTCAAAAGCTTGGATCACCAATGAATATGAGCACAACGGTCTTCGTGCAGATGGTGAGCGTATTCTCGACAAGTTAATTGCAATGGGTAAACAATCCGCAGCAACGTTGAAATGAGCAGCTAACGCTCAGAATTTGCTAAAAACCTAGATAGAAAAACGCCTCTTTATCACGAGATAGAGAGGCGTTTTTGATTCAATTCACGTTTACATTAGCGCTAGCCTTTGACTCGTTTAGTCATCATTTTGGTGATCACGCGGTAACCCATCTTATGGTAGAAATCTTCGCCTTCATGATTAAATGACGCCACGGTTAAACCGAGCTCTTCAATATCTTGGCTGCACAAATCACTCTCGATTTTATCCATCAAAGACAAGCCAATACCTAAGTTTCGGTGACTTTCAGACACCACTAACTCATTGATATATCCAACGCGTCTTTCCGGAGAGAGAATCGAGTTGACCTCTCGCACGGTACCAGAGATAAAACCAACCACCTGTCGGTTAGAACAAGCAATAAAAGCCGTGATGCTGCCATCAAAATATTTATCGAAGATGTTTCGATCTTCCCTTAACTGCGCCATTTCTCCCGGAGAACGGTAGAAATCTGGCTCAGCATTATAATGAGAGCTGTCGAGTTCGACCAAGAGCGTTTTCAACAGTGGGACGTCTTCTTCTCTTAGTCTTCTGATATGAAACTGTTGCATATTGAATTCCTTTGCCAACCGACCTGTATCAAAC
>NZ_BAOG01000099.1 GCF_000400365.1 Vibrio jasicida CAIM 1864 = LMG 25398
TTCTGTTAATCGTTCTGGGGAGAACTGCATCAACAGATTACACCGCAACTTCCTTTCTCTTCCATACACCAGAAATCAGCATAGCTCAAAATAGGTAGTCACAAATCTCATTGTACAAATGAGATCAGCAGCCCTAAGCTTTCTCGGATATGAAACAGATTTAACCGATTTATTCCATTAGGATGCTGAACAGATTATTAAGAGAGGTCTTTATGAAGAAAACATTATTAGCATCACTGGTTTGTGTAGTGGCTTTAGCTGGATGTAATCAAAAGGAAGAGACCGTGGCACCAACACAATCGCAATCGGAAGCGAACCCTATCTGCAGCGCTGAAAACCTTGCTGGCGGCTGGTCACAAGGTGAAGTAACACCTGAAGCTCAGCAAGCACTCGACTTTGTACTTGGTCAGATGAACACCGCAGCTAAGCTAAAAGAGATCTTAAGCGTACGAACTCAAGTGGTGAATGGTCTTAACTACGCCATTGAATTCGAAATGGACAATGGTGAAGTATGGAACACCATCGTTTACCGCTCACTGAAAGGTGATATGGAAATGACGCAACCTGCACAACAAGGTCGTCTTTGCCCATAAGCAAGACTTGCTGATTTGCGATACTGAATCGTAAAAACAAAAATGGCTCCCAAAGCGGAGCCATTTTTTATTTCTAAGTCGTAAGCCGATTTAAGCCGTAGCCACTTTGGCCTTTGGTAGCTTGATAGAAATTAGCGTTGTTAGTGCTAAGAAAGCAAATGACACCCACAGACATGCCGCTAGACCCGCTTCTTGGTAAATCCAACCAGACAGAACCGTACCGATCAAACGTCCCATCGCATTCGCCATATAGTAGAAGCCAACATCCAGTGATACTCCATCGCCTTTCGCATAACTAACAATCAGGTAAGAATGCAGAGATGAATTCACTGCGAACACAGCGCCGAAAATCATCAAGCCCACGACAATAACAAGCTCTGGCTGCCAGCCGATTTGCACGCCATAAGCAATCGCACCAGTGATGACGGCTAGAATACCTGCCCAAATTAATGCCGCGCTACCATCTGGCACTCGACCTTGCGCTTTGCCGGTAATACGAGGCGCAAAACCTTGAACGAATCCGTAAGCAATCACCCAAGCAGCAAGGAAGCCGCCTACCATCAGGTGATCCCAACCAAACACGCTGCCAAGGTAAATCGGAAGAGCAACAACAAACCACACATCACGAGCGCCAAATAGGAACATACGTGCAGCGGAAAGAATGTTCACCGATTCTGACTTAGAGAAAATTTGACGGAACTTAGGTTTGCTCTTCGCCTTACCCATATCCGCTTCTAGCCAGATCAAGCTGCATACAAACACAACAGCCAGCACACTTGCCATGATGACCATCGAAGTTTGGAAACCAAACGCCGACAGCAACAAACCACCAACAAAGAAACCCGCACCTTTCAGCGCATTCTTCGAGCCCGTTAAGATCGCAACCCACTTATAAAGTGCACCTTGCTGCTCGTCTGGCACCAAAGTTTTGATCGCGCTCTTGGCACTCATCTTATTTAAGTCTTTGGCAATACCTGAAATTGCCTGCGCCGCCATTACCCAAGGAATGGTCAACCAAGCATTGGGCACTGCCAACATCAGCAAGGCAAAAATCTGCATCCCTAAGCCGACGTTCATGGTTTTGTTCAAACCAAGTCGAGCACCTAGCCAGCCACCAACCAAGTTGGTCACTACGCCAAAAAATTCATAGAAAAGGAACAGCGAAGCAATGGCTAAGCTTGAGTAGCCTAAGTCATGGAAGTAAAGCACCACCAGCATACGGAGTGCACCATCCGTCACAGTGAAGTTCCAATAGTTGAACGTCACCAGCATATACTGACGGATACTTTTACTTAGTTTTGAAATCATAACGACCTCAGATGTACAGCGTTTAGAGCATTTAGATCATGATGTTCCAAATGCTCTATGACCTGAACACCAGCATTGAGCCATCTCAGTACTGGCGCTAAATTGTGAAACAAGAACTGATGAGGAGTTTAAATATTATTCATGAATAAACAATGAGTTAAACATAACATCAGTAAGCAAGAATCACATAAATTGGTAAGCCATTACGGCATAAAGAGAGCTTTTAGATCATGATGTTCCAAAAGCCCGATAAGCTGATCAAGCGTTTTGAGCCACACGCTCGATGTACTCAACTTGTACTGGCTTTGTGAAAGCACCAGGACGCAGCGCTTGCACTTCACGTACGATGTCTTCTAGCGCCCAATCTTTCTCTAGCAGTAGGTGCGCAGCGAACAAACCTGTGCGACCAGAGCCACCCATACAGTGCATTGCAACCTTGCCACCTTGAGCTAGAATCGCATGCAGTTCAGGACTCGCTTGTGACCATTTTGCCGCGAACTCTTCGCCCGGAGCACAGTCATCTTCAATCTCAATTTGGAACCATTTCATGCCCAGTTGTTGAGTCAATTCACCCAACGCAGACACGTCTTTTGCTGCTAGTTCAGCATTATCCAGAGCAGTAACAATCGCTTCTACGCCTTGCGCTTTTAGTTGCTCTAGCGAAGCTTGCAGTTCAACACCTTTAGTACCAGGACATGGAGTCAGTACCAAAGCGCCCGTTTCTAAATCTAATTGCCATGTAGGATGAGACATCTTAAAACTCCTTATGCCATACCAACGTTACGAACCAATTCTGCAGTACGCGTCGCGTAACCCATTTCGTTATCGTACCAAGCGTAAATCTTCACCATACGAGAACCCACAACCATGGTTGATTGCGCATCAACGATCGTTGAACGTTGGTCGCCTTTGTAATCGATAGAAACCAACGGACGCTCTTCAAAGCCAAGGATGCCTTTTAGCTCGCCTTCAGAAGCTTCTTTCAGTAGTGCATTAACCTCTTCTGCCGTGGTATCACGTTTCACATCAAAAATGATGTCAGTAAGTGAGGCGTTTGCTAGAGGAACACGAACCGCGTGACCGTTAATCTTGTCTTTCAACTCAGGGAAGATTTCAACAATCGCTTTTGCACTGCCCGTTGTGGTTGGGATCAGGCTCATGCCACATGCACGTGCACGACGTAGGTCTTTGTGCGGCGCATCCAGAATCGTTTGTGTGTTAGTTAAATCGTGAATCGTTGTGAATGACGATTGTTCAATGCCCAGTTTCTCGTGAATCACTTTCACTACTGGTGCAATACAGTTCGTTGTACAAGACGCTGCGGTTACGATGCGGTGCTGAGCAGGGTCGAAGATGTGGTCGTTCACACCCACTACGATGTTAGCTACGCCGTCTTCTTTTACTGGTGCGCTAACAACAACACGTTTTACGCCTTGTTCTAGGTATTTGTTTAGGAATGAGGTTTTGCGATGAACGCCCGTTGCTTCAATCACAACATCACATTGACCCCAGTTCACAGCATCGATATCACGCTCTTGTGAAGTCGTAATGCGCTTACCGTTGATCACCATGTCTGTGCCTTCAACTTGCACTGCATGGTTCCAACGACCTTGAACTGAATCGAACTCAAGTAAGTGGCCAAGAGTCGCAGCATCACCCGCTACATCGTTGATGTGTACGAACTCTAGCTCTGGCCAATTAAACGCTGCGCGTAATGCCAAACGACCAATTCGACCGAAACCGTTAATACCTACTTTAATCGTCATAATCTTCTACCTTTAAGCTTTCGCTGGTTAACAGCACGCTGCACGAGCTTTGTCTTGCAAACGTGAAATATCGTCTTGGTACTCTTGCTTTAAGCAGTTCGAGGCCACCAAGTCATCAATCAATTTTTGCATCCATCCCGGTAATTGATCTGACAGCTCGTAGTACACCCATTGCCCCTGGCGTTTATCAACTAAAATACCATTTAATCTTAGCTGAGCCAGATGGCGAGAAATCTTTGGTTGGCTTTCTTGCAGCGCATGGGCTAAATCACCAACACAGGTTTCCCCTTCACGAACCACCAGCATTAAGCAACGCACACGAGTCTCGTCGGAAAGAAGTTTGAAGAACTGATGTGGAAGCATAGCTACATACCTATATATGGATATGCGCATATATTTATTTAAAAATAGGATGCCGTCAAGCGATCGTGCTCGACTGTAATAAAAGTTTAATATTTGATCAGATTAGGCGCCAGAAAAGGTCTGACTCCAGCGCACGGCTTCGCCAAGTTCAGACTTCACATCATCGACAGAAAGCCCAAGCTGCTGAGAGAATTGCTCCACGCCCGCCCAGTCTGCACGCTCGTAGCACTCTTCAATTGCCAGTAACGCACCGTATTCACCTTGGCGATGCAACAAAGCTTGCTGCACGGAAGGACTTAACGGCAACTGCCCAACTAAAGATTCGACAGACAAATCGAGCATGGCATCGAGAATCGATAACAAGCCAACCATAAAACCCTGCTCGTTGAGATGCGAAAGAGGTCGATAACGCGACATGGCCTCGCAGAATTGTGCTCTTTGTAGAGACAAGTTATATAACTCGCGCGGTTTCGTGCTGGAGATATAAGACGCTACCACTAACGAGACAAACATTTTGAGTTTCTCTTGCCCCAAATAAATCAACGCTTGACGGAATGAAGTGATGGTCACTTCTAACGTGGTCGATTGCGTATTCACAAAACGCAGTAGCTTGTACGACAGCGTGACATCTTGGGTAATGATGTTTTCAATCCGGTCGAAGTCAGGATCGGGAACACACACTTCTCTAAATAACTTAAGCGCCAGAACTTGCTCGGGGCTCACGTATTTAGTCTGCATCACTTCTGGCTTACTGAAGAAGTAGCCTTGGAAGAATTTAAAGCCTGCCTCTTTGGTCGCTTCAAACTCAGCTTCGGTTTCTACTCGCTCAGCTAAGAAATGGTATTTGGTGCGCTTTTTAGTGTGCTTCTTAACTAAGTCGCATGCCTTTTTTAGCCCCATCGCCATGATATCGAGTTTCACGATATGGACATATGGTAAGAAACGACGCCATTCGTCAGTCAACGTGAAGTCATCAAGCGCAATCAAATAGCCTTCACGGTACAGTTCGCGAATGGCTTCAAGCAGCTCATCGGTTGGTTGGCAGGTTTCGAGTACCTCAACCACGATTTTGTTTTTCGGCAAGCTTCTTGGCAGCCGACGCAGCAAACTTTGGTGAGGAAAATTGATGAAGCATCGTGAAGATGCAATCAGAGGATTGGTTCCGACAGAGAGAAAGTTCTCTACTATCAATCGGTATGTCGCCCTGTTTGAATCGATGTGTGCAGGATAGGCATTACTTTCACCATCACGGAACAACAACTCATATCCCAGCGTCTGTCTTTTTCGATTAAAGATAGGCTGGCGGGCGACATACGCATTTTTCATTCGAAATTATTGTGCTTTTTATAACTTATTACTTAGCTGCCGCTAATAATGCACCACATACCATGAACATTGAACCGAATACTTTATTAATTTTGCCCATGATCTTATCTGAGCGAATAAAACGCCCCATTTGTGCGGCTAAACTGGTGTAACCCAGCATCACAAACGCATCAATGGTCACTGTGGTCACACCCAAAACCAACAGCTGAGTCAGTTGGTCTTTCGCTGGGTCAATAAATTGTGGAAACAGTGCCACCAAGAATACGATCGATTTCGGGTTAGTCAGGTTGATAAGAATGGCTTTGTACAACAGAGAGGTACCTGACATGGTTTGGTGACTTTCGGTCGCAACCAAGCCGGATGTATCACGCCACTTTTGAATGCCAAGCCACACAAGGTAAGCTGCACCAACCCATTTGATCACAGTAAATGCAGTTGCCGATTGCGCGACTAAAGCACCAATGCCAGCGCCAACCAAAGCAATATGAATTGCCAAACCAATCTGTAAACCAACGATAGCACCCAATGACTTACGCGTGCCGTAACTCAGACCATTACTGATTGAGTTGACGGTACCAGATCCCGGAGCCAGACTAAAAACAATTGCTGTTACCACATAGGCTAACCAAACATGGGTATCCATTGCATTTCCTCAATAATTCTTCGATGATACGTCGCGGTAACAACGTATCTTTAGGTAATCGACTAATGGCTATTAACCATTCACCTTTGACTTATACTCAAGAGACTTTATTTGAGCAAGCAATAGGTGGTCCAATCGCAGCACTTTGGCAAGAACGCCAAGAAGGCTTTGTAAAAGGGACAGAGAAAAAGAAAATCTACTGGTGCAAACTCACCAACCCTGAGCACACAAAAGCCGTGCTGATCGTTAACGGTCGCATTGAAGCTTCCTGGAAATACCAAGAACTGTTCTATGACCTATATCGACAAGGTTATGACGTGTATTCGTTTGACCATCGAGGACAAGGTTTATCAGATCGCCTAATTCCAGACTCAGACATGGGTCACGTCTATGACTTTAATGATTACATTGAAGATATGGAATTGGTGCTGCAGCAGCTTGATTTAAGCGGATACCAACAGCGTTTTATCATTGCCCACTCTATGGGCGGTGCGATCGCCACGCGCTATCTGCAAACGCATCCAGAACACAACTTTGATGGTTTGATTCTGAGTTCCCCAATGTTTGGTATCAACCTACCTTGGTATCTCAGCCCTATCGCGATTCCGGTCAGCCAAATCTTAGCGGCAGTTTCGACAAAGCCTAGCTATGCTCCGGGACATAAAGCGTATTACACAAAACCGTTTGAAGATAACCCCCTTAGCCAAAGCTACGATCGCTATCATTGGTTCCGTGGTTTATACAACGACAAGCCCGAACTGCAAGTCGGGGGGCCAAGCACACGTTGGGTATGGCAAGGGTTAATGGCTGCTAAGCAATGTATTTTGCTGACACGCCAAATTAAAGTTCCGGTTTTATTGGTTCAGTCAGGTAACGATCGCATCGTGAGTAACGCCGCGCAGCAACGCTTTATCGACAAACTAAGTAAGACCAACCCCAATGCCAGCCTAGTTTCGATTGCTGGTGCAGAGCACGAAATTTTGTTCGAAAAAGACCAGTATCGTAACCAAGCTCTGGACGCTGTCTTTTCCTTTATGCATGCTCAAAGCGCATAAAATGAATTAAAGAGGAAATACGAGGTCTGCGATTTACCCTCTTTTTCCTCCTTATTTTGGCGTAAACTTCATCATGTTCCCCGCACTCGGAGCAGTACGACCTAGTCAATCTACTGCGCTCCGTTGTTCTACTCTATCCGAACCGTTTACGAGGGCTTCATGAGCACATCGCTACCTTGCAAAGAGATCACTAAAATCGTTGCCTCAGATCTGGATGGCACTTTACTCGCACCAAACCACCAGCTAAGCGCTTACTCGAAAGAGACGCTCAAAGCGCTGCATGAACAAGGCTACACATTTGTCTTTGCAACTGGTCGCCACCACGTAGACGTCGCAAGCATTCGTCGCACGGTAGGTATTCCGGCTTATATGATCACTTCAAACGGCGCTCGTGTGCACGACCAGAATGATCAAGAGATGTACAGCCAGAACGTACCAGAAGATTTGGTGCAGCCGGTGATCGACACGATCAAAACGGATCCTGAAATACTTATCCACATGTACCAAAACGACGACTGGTTGCTGAACAAAGACGACGAACAACTGCGTGATTTCCACGAAGAGTTCACTTACAAGTTGTACGACCAAGACAATGCGCCAACTGACGGCATTGCAAAAGTGTTCTTCACCCACCCAGCGCAAGACCATGAACACCTTGTTACCTTCGAAACGAAGCTGCGTGAACAGTTTGGCGATCGACTAAACATCGCATTCTCAACACCTTGGTGTCTGGAAGTAATGAGTGCGGGTGTTTCTAAAGGTGACGCTCTAAAAGCAGTAGCAGAATCAATTGGTTTGACACTAGAAAACACCATTGCGTTTGGTGACGGCATGAACGACGTAGAAATGCTATCGATGGCGGGTAAAGGTTTGGTGATGGGCACCTCTCACGAGAAAGTGATGAAAGCACTACCAAACAATGAAGTGATCGGCAGCAACGCCGACGATGCGGTTGCACACTACCTGCAAGATCATCTGCTATAACCTGTATTGGCTACCAACAGCAGGTTATCGGCAAAATCACAGAGGGCTGCACTATGCAGCCCTTTTCTTTTATCGCTGACTCGGCAACTTCTCTTTACCGAGGATTGCTTGCCACTCTTCTTCGCTCACCGGCATGATCGATAAGCGATTGCCGCGTTTCACTAATGGCATGTTTTCTAGCTCTGGCATCGCCTTCATGACCGACAACGGAATCAAGCGTTCAGTCTTACGCACAAACTCAATATCCACCATTATCCAACGCGGATTTTCTGGGTCGGATTTCGGGTCGTAATAATCACTCTCTAGGTCAAACTGAAAATGATCGGGATACGCTTCACGAGTCACTTTGGCAATACCTGCCACTCCTACGTTCTTGCAAGAGGAATGGTAAATCAGCACCAAGTCACCCAATTTAACTTGGTCGCGCACCATATTACGCGCCTGATAATTACGAACTCCCTCCCAACATGAAACCTTTTGGGTTCGAAGCGTGTCAATAGAAAAGGTATCTGGTTCTGTTTTAAATAACCAATATGCCATAATGCCATCCGATGCAGATTGAGTAATGAGGAAGATATAACATGAAGGCTTTGAAAAACCCAGTGGCATTAGCCACACTGCTGGTCCTGCAAGCATGTAGCATACAACCACAGCAGTCCGATGCAGACACACCAACCACTCCGCCTGCGTCCTTAGATAAGCCAGAAACCATCTTACCTCAAACCTTTATGCTGCGTGGTGAAGTCGTGATTGGGCATGAAAGCCAGTACATCACACCTTGTGGCAGCGACAAACAATACTGGCTGCAACTGTCACCACAACAAATCCAACGTGCAGTGGCCATCACTAACGAACCTTATCAAACCATGTATGGTGAAGTGATTGGTCACCTCAATCCACCAGGCGTCGACGGTTTTTCTGCAGATTTCGATGCTAACTTTGTGGTTGAGCAGGTGAACTTCCTCACCACAGAAAATCCGCATCGCTGCAAACAGACCAGCAAACCTACTCGCGTATTTGGTAATGAACCGTCTTGGGCTGCCAGCTTTGAAGGCAACACACTCAAGTTCCAGAAAATGGGCAAGTCGACACAAACGCTAAAAATCGACAGCAGTAAATTACAACCTCGTCAGCGTACTTACCAACTGGATGACGGCGAACTGCGCATGACCGAGAACTTGTGTTCAGACACCATGAGCAACTCTCTCTACGGCTGGAAAGCGACACTAGCGCATGACGATAAAACCTACCAAGGCTGCGGTATGGCGGCCAACGTAGATTCAACACTCGAGTGGGTGAACACTTACGTAGCAACGTCAACCCAGTCGCAAGGGTTTGAAGTACAAATGACACTTAACAGCGACCACAGTGCGACAACCAAATACAGCTATTCAGACGGGCAACCCCCATTGATTGAACGCGGCTACTGGCAACAACTGAGCCCATCGCAAGTTCAAGTATTGATGACTCACCACCAGCAACAACGCTTAATGACCGAGCGCCTATTTACTCGCGAAGGCAACCAGCTGAAAGCAGTCAAAGAGAAAGTGGGCAATTTGGTTTATCCCATTGCCGATGGCGGTTTAGTGCTATATCCAGCAACAATGCGTCACTCAGGCACAGAACAACCAGCAGCCGAGCGCAACAACGATCCAATTGGTGCAGCTGATGTGCCATCCAGTGCCGAATTTAATTCAAAAGTGGATGCGGCGGTACGTAACTACTTTTTCATTAATCAAACCAACCCAAGCAATAACCAATACCGTTGGCTGACCTACGATCTGAATGGCGATGGTGATGAAGAATTACTGGTGCAACTTGATTGGTGTGGCTCTGGCGGTTGTACTCTACTCGTCTTCGAAAACTACGAGAAAGAGTGGCGCTTCAACAGCCGTATGACGCTAGTACAAAGCCCAATTATGCTTGGTCAACAAACCTCGCACGGCTGGCGTGACCTGATTTTCAATGTCAGCGGAGGCGGCGCAACGCCGGGGCAATACGTGATGCAATACACAGGCGTAAGCTACCCAATCAACCCAAGCTTGGCGCCAAAAGCGAGCAAAGAACAAGTCAGCGGAGTGCGTCTGTTCTCAGATGGCATCAGCCCTGTTCGTGATGGAGTGCGCTTGTAATGGCGCAGCCTTGTCCACATTGTGGCTTCCAGTTCAACTGCATCTGTTCACTGCTGCCTAAGTTAAGCAGTGAACACTCGCTGATGCTGTTAATGCACCCTAATGAACTGACGCGCGATACCAACACTGGCAAACTGCTCGCCCAGTGCCAACTGAATGTCACTCAAGTCGTTTGGGACCGAAAAACACCACCAGCGGAGTTATTAGAAACGCTAGCGAATCCAAGCCTACTGCCAGTACTGCTATTCCCAAGTGAAGAGAGCCTGACACTTGAACAAGTGCAGCAACAAACTAACGAGCAAAGCAGACGACCGCTGTACATCATTCTTGATGCGACTTGGCAAGAGGCGCGCAAGATGATCAATAAAAGCCGTTGGCTAGAGGGCGTCGCTATGATGGGCTTAGCCACTCAAGCAGATTCCCAATATCAACTGCGTCGCAACCAGCAAGAAGGTAATCTATGTACCTTTGAAGTGGCTGCCCAATTGCTCGGGCAACTCGGTGAAGAGCAAAATCAGAAACAGATGCTGAACTTCTTCGAGCAATACCTTCCTCGTTTCCAAGCCGAGAAAAGTGGTCACGAGTTCAAAGCCTAACATTCTTAAGAATCAAAAAAACGCAGCTCTAACGCTGCGTTTTTTATTGGATGCTGTTTCACGTGAAACAAAACTTTAGAGCTCTTAAGCTCAATTAGAGCAAAGCTACATTAAAACAAACGTGTCGGTTCACCCAAATAATAACCTTGCAGATAGTCCACCCCCATGTCCTGCGCAATGTCGCACACCTCTTTGTTGTGCACGAACTCAGCGACAGTCTTAGCGTTAAACACCTGACACAAACGCACCAACTGCGAGGCAATCTTGCGCTGCTTTTGGTCTTTGTCGATGTAGCGAATCAAACTGCCATCGAGCTTAATTACTTCTGGCTCTAATTTGAGGATCTCATCAATATTGGAATACCCCGAACCAAAGTCGTCAACAATGATGCGCGCGCCTAGGCTTCTAAAGTGGCTGCACACCTCAATCATTCGTCCATAATCTTTGATTTGCTCTGATTCCAACACTTCTAAACCAATCCGTCTTGGGTCGTTAAGTTGGGTAATAGCATGTTCAAGCAACATCAAGGTTTTATCGCTGAGTAGATCCTGAGGCGACAAGTTAATTGAGAAGTCACCATGCTGGTCTTGCATGTAGTTGAGCGTCGAGCGAATCATGTGACGGCTCAAACGCGTGTACAAATGCGTATCAGAAATGATGGGTAAGAAACGCCCCGGCGCAATGATGCTGCCATCCTCTTCCATAATGCGTACCAAACACTCTTGGCTCGCGGGACGATGGCTATAGGCATGCACAATTGGCTGACTGTAGGTGATGATGTTCTGCTTGAGGATGGCACGACTCACACAGCTCAGCCAACCCAACTGCTCTTTTCGCACATCTTCATTGATCTCAATATCTTTGGCGTTACAGATGTGAGTATTACTTCGCACCCCAGCTCTTCGCGCCTCGATGCCTTTTAGTAGTAGCTCATCTGGAGAGGCATTTGGAAAGTCACGGCGGCTAACTAAGCCACCACACAATGAGATCGAAAGGTAATCAATGTCCCGCAAGCCACTTGGCTCAAAATTGGTTTGCTCTACTGCGTCAGCAAAGCGAGTGAAGTGTTGCTTGATTGCTTCACTGCTGGTGTCAGCTTTAAATAAGAACGCCCACTCACCAACACCAATGCTATAAAGTTGCAGCGCAGCCGGTTTACCAAGGCGTTTACGTAGGCGATTGCTGAAGTGCATCGACAAGTCTTTCAACAGTTGGTCGCCAACGCGATAGCCGTACTTTTCGTTGATATGGCTAAAGTTAAGCAGTTTAAGTGTCAGTAAATGCTCATCGGTATCAATGCTGATCAAACGCTCTTGCAACGCAACGCGATTTTGTAATCCTGTACGACTATCTCGGCGGAAGCTCTGTTCTAGCTTTTTCGCTTGGCGGTCGAGTTGATAGCCCATGTGAGTATTCATGTTGTTTAGATCGCCAATCGCATTGCGAATCAGACTAAACAAGGGAGAGATAGAAGTGCTCACTTCTTGCTGTGGCATGTTAAGCGCGGTAACTTCATCCCCTTCTCGCATCGCCAAGTAAGTCAGGCTATGGTGCAGAATTTCTTGTTGGTGATTCTCGCCGTACAACTCGCCCATGCAGTAACTGCCCGACGTGTGGGAAATGTCCGTGAAGGCGCGGACTTCATCGCTGCTATCAATAAAATCAAGTCTCGATGCGCAGTTATAAATCATCACTGCTTCAGGCTGATGCATGGAAAGCTCCACTACCCCATGGCGAACTTGCTCAAGCGTTAACGAAGGATGGTTGTAACAAAACTGCACTTCATCACCTAAACACCAAGGGCGATCAAAGCTCATGCTGCCGTCGGGATGGATTTCCGTCACGGCACACACCTCTTTGCGCCCAATGGATTCTCGATAAAGTGGGAAATTCAGCAGTTGATTAAGCGTCAGGTCGTGCCCATCAGCAAGGTAATGTTTGTACACTTCCAGCGCTTTACGCTCGCCCAAGCGATACAAACGCGTCCCTTTGGCGTGAGTAACCTTATGCGGCATGCCGATTGGGTTCCACTCAGAATATGCACTCGTCCATGTTTTCAAGGTATCGCTGTGCAAGGCAACCGCGACAACCGCTTCGTCATAAACTTGGTCTTGATGCAGAACCCAACAGCCGTCATCGATGGTTTGAGCCAAGCCGCCAGAAACCTTCGGACCGTCGGCATCAAATACGCGATACACCGGATAATCACGGCGTTCGATTTGGACAGAAAAGCTAATAATGGCTTTGGAGTTATCTTGTAGCTGTAAAGCTTGCTTGAGATCGTAGCCATCGATATCTGGCGAGAAGGAATAATGCTGAACCGCAGACGTGAGCGTGGTTTGCTCAAACTCCATCACACACACTAAGCAGCCATGGTTAATGATTTCACCTTCCAAGATAACGTGACGAGTGCTGTGACCTATGATGTGCATGTTGGGTAATCTTTCGAGTATTGCCCGTGCGAGCGAGACGGCGGAGTCGCGTGATTGGGTGGATAAGAGCTGCACCAGATAACGTTTATCTGCACAACACTGAGAAGTGACTAAAAAGTCATTAAGCTGATCCACATTTTGAACCAGTTGAGAGAATGCTCGCATTTACCCTACCACTGCCGTCATCAAGCCACACCACATGAAAGTGGTTTTATTATTTTACTTTGATGAGAGTAATTTACGTGGCTTTAGGCGGCTTTTCTAGGGTCAGAATTAAGATTGAATGGATTAATGCGAAAGCGATTACAAAAGCGCGAGTAACGACTGCAAGTTATTGATTTCAATGTCAGGTAACGTTCGCGTTTTTGCCTGAGTAATGACATTTTTATTCATATCATTAAACCAGCATGCGGCAAAACCCGCGAGTTTCGCGCCTTGAACATCTGTTACTAAGTGGTCACCGACATGAAGAATATGTTCACTTGGCAAATCCAGAAACCGCTGTGTTTTACTGAACATATCCGGCGCCGGCTTCGCACGACCATCCGGCCCTGCTTTCAGTACTTGTTGGAAATAAGGCGTTAGACCAATTCGATCTAAATCCACATTGCCGTTGGTGATTGCTACCAGCGGGATTTCTTGCCCAAGTTCAGCAAGTACATCGAGGCTTTGCTGTGGTACTTCAAAACGGTTGCGCCAATCTAAAGCAACCTCTACTGCGGCTTGCGCTGCGGCATGGGACGCTTCGTTATCGTAACCCACTTGGGAGAAGGCTTGCTTGAGCTGCATTAAACGCCACAAAGTGACGTCACTCTTCAGCTCAGGTTGTAGCTGCACGACACGTTGCTTGAGTGCAAACCAATCGGCTTTATCCATATGAGCGACCGCCGGATGATAGTGTTGAAGCCAAGATAATAACTCACGCTCCATACGAACTATCACTGGGTAGTTGTCATAGAGAGTGTCATCAAGGTCAAACGTCATCGCCTTTACAGGCGCAATACGGCGGTAGAATTTCATGGGATTCCTTGATTAATCCGACTTGTCGTCGTTTCTCTTACGCGCTCTTGGATGCGCCTGATCATAAGCTTGCGCTAAATGTTGGAAATCCAAGTGGGTATAGATTTGGGTGGTGGAGATGTTTTCGTGCCCCAATAACTCTTGCACCGCACGTAAGTTATTGCTCGATTCCAACATGTGGGTCGCAAACGAGTGACGCAGCTTGTGCGGGCTGATGTGGCTCGCGACAGATTGCTTCTGCCCCCACTCCGCCATGCGCTTTTGCACGCTGCGATGTGAGATTCGCGTACCCAGCTTAGACACAAACAACGCTGGCTCACCCGGCGCAGCTAAATCACCACGCACACGCAACCACTTACCGACCCATTCTGTTGCCATACCAGAGAACGGGACTTTACGTTCTTTGTCGCCTTTACCAATCACACGCAACTCTCCACTGCGCAATTGAACATGACGAACATCAATGCTGACCAACTCGGCCAAACGCAGACCAGCGCCGTACATTAGCTCCATCATGGCGCGATCGCGCACCGCTAACGGATCGTCCTCGTTAACTTCAAGCAATTGGTTTACTTCATCTACATCGAGGTTCTTTGGTAGTGGACGTTTCTTACGTGGCGCCGAAACCCCTTTGGCTGGGTTCGCTGACATTTCTCCACGCAGGATCAGGAAATCGAAAAAGCTGCGTAGAGAAGATAAGCGCGTCGCTAAGCTGCTGGCTTTCATACCTTCACGCATGCCTTTACCTGCCAATTGACGCACCCAACCCGCATCGACTTGCGACCAATCTTTCAACCCCATCTCAGCCAAGTGGTGAGCCATGGTTTCCAATTGTTGTTTGTAGTTGCGTTGGGTGTGCAGGCTAAGCCCCTTTTCGCTTCGCAAGAATTCGTAGAAGCGTTCAAGAGGCTTTTGAAGACTATTTGGCAGAGGAGTGTTGGGAGTTGTCGTCATGGTGACTTTGCCATACCAATGTTTGAGCGAGATGTGCCACTACTAAGGATAGGTGACGCAAAAACAAGGTGTCCATATCTGGTTGGAAGTGACCGCCATCCTCGCTAGAAAATGCCAGTACGCCAAGCGTCTGCTTTTTCACGAGTGGCAACACCACATAGGAACCCATTTCTGGAACATCCATATTCCCAAACAACGCCTCGCGATCCACTTTACGTAAACGGCCTAAGTAAGCGTCTTTTCCGTTTAAGTGATTGGTAGCAAAACGTTGGTAGCTTTCCTTACTCAATTGAGTCGCAGCATCACACTGGCTCAATAGGCACACATACGCCTTCAAACCAAGATCTTTGGCTTTGAGTTCAATGGCGTTGATGACCTGCTTGAAGTCACCGCACTTGAGGATTTGCCCTTGCAAATCCATGAATTCGTAGAAGGTGCGATCGTTATTTGCCGCCAACGACATCAGTGTCGTGATCTCTTCTTCCAGTTCTTCAATACGCTGACGCTGACGGTTCATTTGAATATGAACCAAAGAAACTGTGCCCAAATCAACATGCGGCATCGATAAACGGTCGATCAGTTCAGGACGCTGAACAAAGAAATCTGGATGGTCTTTTAAGTACTGCGCAACGACTTCCGCCGTCAGAGCATCCGCTTCAACTTCTGAGACTTGACTCTCTTGCTCTTCAACTAGCACGACAATTGACCATCAAATACGTGCGTTGCAGGACCGGTCATAAATAATGGTTTGCCTGGGCCTTGCCAAGAGATGCGTAGGTCACCGCCCGGAAGGGAAACTTTCACGTTCTCGTCCAGAAGACCTTGCAAAATGCCAACCGCAACGGCACCACAAGCCCCGCTACCACAAGCTTGGGTTTCACCCGCACCACGTTCATACACACGCAAACGGATGTTGTTGCGATCCACTACCTGCATAAAGCCTGCATTCACACGCTCAGGGAAGCGTTCATGTGACTCAAGCAATGGACCAAGCGCTTCCACCTCAGCCGTATCAACATCATCAACCACCGTCACAACATGAGGATTACCCATGCTTACGGCACCGCAGAACAAGGTTTTTTCACCTGCTCGCATGATGTAGGTTTTCTCTTTTTGCTTCGCTTTGAAAGGGATCTTGCTTGGTTCAAATTCAGGCACGCCCATATTTACCGTTACATCACCATCGTCTTCAACATCAAGAATCATCTTACCTTTCTTGGTACTAACACTAATGCTGTATCGATTGGTCAGTCCTTTCAAACGCACAAAACGCGCAAAACAACGAGCGCCATTACCACACTGCTCAACTTCACTACCATCGGCATTAAAAATGCGGTAGTGGAAGTCGGTTTCTGGATCATACGGCGCTTCAACCACGAGCAGTTGGTCAAAGCCAACGCCCGTGTGACGATCCGCCAAACGACGGATCAAGTCTTGGGAGAAAAACACGTTTTGGGTAATGCAGTCGACGACCATAAAGTCGTTGCCCAAACCGTGCATTTTGGAAAAGTGGAAATGCATTTGTTGTGTGTTACTCCGGTAGAATCTGTTCCAGCTGCCACAAACTGGTCAGCTCCTCACGCTGGCGAACAAGATGGCTTTGGTTACCATCCACCATTACTTCCGCCGCTCGGGTACGCGTATTGTAGTTCGAAGACATCACAAAGCCATAGGCGCCTGCAGAGCGAACCGCGAGTAGATCACCTTCTTGCAGTACTAGCGCTCGATCTTTGCCCAAGAAATCGCCAGTTTCACAGATAGGCCCCACCAAATCGTAAGTTTGTGCTTCACCTGCTCGTGGTGAGACTGGCACGATATCTTGCCATGCTTGGTAAAGTGCTGGACGCATCAAGTCGTTCATTGCCGCATCAATAATGGCAAAGTTTTTATGCTCAGTGTGTTTTAGGAATTCCACGCGCGTTAACAAAATACCCGCATTCGCTGCAATCGCACGACCTGGTTCGAAGATCAGCTCTAGCTCTTGGTGGTTCTCTAATCGGCTTAGCAACGCTTTCGCGTAATCCGAAGGCTGTGGTGGCAATTCATCACGATATACCACGCCTAGACCACCACCAACGTCCAGATGACGGATGTTGATGCCTTGTGCTTTCAGATCATCAATCAACGCTAATAAACGATCTGTTGCATCAATGAAAGGTTCAATCTCAGTCAGCTGAGAACCAATGTGGCAGTCGATACCTTGCACATTGAGATTTGGTAAGCTCTGAGCAAATTTATATACTGCCGGAGCACGGTCAAAAGCGATGCCAAACTTGTTGTCACGCAGACCAGTCGAAATATAAGGGTGCGTTTTTGCATCTACGTCAGGGTTAATTCGTAGAGAAATCGGTGCAACCACACCTAGCTCGCCCGCGACTTTATTCAAGCGCTCTAGCTCAGGTTCTGATTCCACGTTGAAGCATTTAATACCCAACTCCAGTGCGCGTTTCATTTCTGCCGGCGTTTTACCAACGCCTGAGAACACAACCTTCTTCGCATCACCGCCAGCCGCGATAACACGCTCAAGCTCACCACCCGATACAATATCAAAGCCTGAGCCTAAACGAGCCAGTGCATTCAATACGCCAAGGTTGGAGTTTGCTTTTACTGCATAACAAACAAGATGAGGATGCTGACCCACAGCGCTATCAAACGCATTCCAGTGACGCTCTAGCGTTGCACGTGAGTAAACATAAAGAGGAGTGCCATGCTGCTCGGCAAGATCGTGGAGTGAGACGTCTTCGGCCCAAAGCTGGCCATCATCCTGATAGTTGAAGTAATCCAAAATTCGCTTCCCTTAATTAATTCGACTGCTAAACCCTGTTTTCACCCTAAGGTGTGGCTGATTATTGTGACTGCTCGTTTTGTTGAGCGTCATCTGGGATGTAAAGTGAGCCTGATTGGCCGCAACCGGCCAGTGTCGCTGCAACCATCACAAACAACACAGTAAGTAATTTTTTCATTTTGCATATCGTGATTATTAAACCAATGCCCCCTATAATCGCACCACACTCAGGAAAAGCAATAGGATAGACGGATGAACGATACTGAATTTCATCAACTGGTGGATGCACAGATGCAAATCATCGAAGAATCCATCGATGAATCAGGCGCAGACATTGATTACGAAGTCACTGGCAACGTAATGACATTAGAATTTGAAGACCGCAGCCAAATCATCATTAACCGCCAAGAGCCAATGCATGAGATTTGGTTAGCGTCGAAATCTGGTGGCTTCCATTTCAAGCTACTCGAGAACAAATGGACTTGCTCAAAAACAGGCATGGAACTGTTTGAAATGGTGAAAGAAGAGTGTGAAAAGCACGCTGGCGAAACCATTGATTGGCCATAAGCAAAATGAGTATTTGTGACGACCAGTCACCTAAACGAAAAAAGAGCACCGAGGTGCTCTTTTTTATTATTCGTTTTACGCATTTACCGCTTTAGTTGGACGAGTTGGCGTACAGCCATCATTACGGTAAGGGATAATGTAGGTATTCCCTTCTTCCGGATGAATGATTTGGTAGTACTGCGGCAAATTAAAGTTAATGAACTTTGACGATACACGACTGTCATCTTTCACCGAGGTGTAGAAGCTGTTCACTGACGCAATCATTTCATCTTTCGAACCACTGAATTGGTGGTAAACCTCAACTTGGTTTGACTCATCTAATACGTAGATGTTGAAACCATCGTCAGTGTCTTCAAAGAAGAACTGCACTAAACCTTCACTCGCAAAGCCATCTACGACTTCTGGTAGCTGGTACTCTTGCTCACGATCCAGCATCAACAGCGGCGAACCTTTCAGCTTGTTGGTTGAAATGCTGCGGTAGAAATCAACTGAGTTCTCGAGCTTCTGAACCGATACGCCACGACGCTCAAAGAACAAACCATAAGTTTGGTTGGCAAGACGTATGGCTTTAAAGCGACGGCGTTTCTCTTGCTCAACAGGCTTCAAACGTAAGTCGATACACTCAGCTAACAGTTGGTAAACCATATTACGCATCACGCCACGCATGTTCTTCGCGTAACAGAATACATCCACCGATTCTGGCGGAATCGCGTCTTGGTGCATTTTGCCAAGAATGGTCTTCAATGCATCCAACATCGCGGTTTCACCTTTGAAGTGCAGTGTACGCACTTCGTGCCATGAGTTGCGATAAACTAAATCAACACTGCCGACCAAATTAATTTGCTCAGGACCAAAGCTGAAGATATCAGTGTTCTTCACATCCACTTTGAGTGAGCGACCAGACAGCTCTGCCGTTGGGTCATTTTCAAAGTTGATGAACATCGCCATCTGACTAATTTCACACGGACTACCCAACGCTTGCATGGTTGGGCGACGCTTGCGTAACGAGAAGGTGTTACGTAGGTCACTCACCATTTGGTAGAACTTATCGATGTCTAACTGCGCCTCACGCACCACCGCGTGCAAACGCGTTGACTCGGTAATCAAACCGTTGAAGAACGCCCAAGAAACCAACTTACTCAAATACTCATGGTGCTCAAGGCAAGGCTGACCAAGAATACGGTGTGCAATCAAAGGCTGCTTGTATAAGTACCAACCTGACTTGTTCACTCCACCTTCTTTTACTTCGATGAAACTCAAGTCTGGCTCATGAAGATCTGGAGAGATCTGCGGGTTAAGTAAGGTAACTTTGCCCGGCAGGACTTCAAATGCCGCGTACAGCTTACGCGCAAGAATGCTGATATCTTGCGGGCTGATCGCAGAGGTAATATCGTTTCGACGCGCAAACTGAATCAAGTTACGGTAGCTTTGCATCAAAGCATCCAGTAGCGAATGGTGCACTACTTTCACTTGTTCAACTTTCCAGTTACGGCGATCATCGAGCTCTGCCAGTACCGATTCATCCCAATGCCATTTCGCAATCATGTCGCTTAAGGCTTCACGGCGCCACGCTACAGAACCTACATCAGGTTCACGAGACAGCTTTTCATGGGTTTTAAGGTAGAAACAGCGGCGAACTAAATCCAAACGTGTGTCGTCTTGGATTCGCTCTAGGTAACGCGTTACTTTCTCTAGCATCAAGTAATATGCATCCATGCCGTACAAGTCAGGCTCATGGGCAAAGAAGCGACGTTTAGTGTCGATGCTAAGAAGCTGTGTGTGCGGGTATTCCCACGAGTAAGCTTCAAGCAAGATCGCTTTCAACACGGATTTGTAAGGAGAATCGATACTCTTATACAGCTGCCACAAGTTCGAGCCAAAGTACTCTTCAGCAGGAATGCGGTTAAGCTGACCAAAGTTGATCCACTCATCACAATTGATATAGCCATCTTTACAAAGCTGTGCAACGTACTCGTCGTAACACTCTTCCATTTCTGGAGGCACGATTTGCCACAACAAACGCTGTCCAGCCAGACGTACTGCAGAACGGTAGAATTCATCCAGCAATAATAAATGCTGAGAAGAACCACAGTTATCGCCAGTCATCTCTTCAGAATGGTTGCTACGAAAACGCTCTTCATCCATTAAGAAGAAGTTCGCTTCCACACCTTGGCTTTGAGCCCAGTCGGTGATCAGCAAGCATTTATTGGTCAGCAGCTCGCGTTGGTCGTTATCCATCTCCGGTGAGATACACACCCAAATATCCAAATCACTTGAAGTACTTTGACCAATAGAAGAGGTACTGCCCATAGTGTACAAACCTAAGATCGCAGGTAGCTCTGCTGTCTTAAGCGCTTGCCCAATCGTCAGTTGAGTATCATCAAGGAATCGTTGTTGGAGTTCGTTCAGCTCTAGACCAAACACACCATAAGGTACGTCAGCATCGTAGTAGCCAGGAATAACAGGATGGTTGTAGTTCAACAAGGCAGGAATCAAGTGGAAGACTTGCTGGCTTTGCGAATCCATAAGCGCCAGCGCACGGTCGATCCGTTGCTGGTTCAGGTTATCTAGTCGCTGAATAAGTTTTTGGGTGTAAGCCTGCAAGGGAAGTTCCTTGGTTGAACAATCACGAAAATCTGCTGATGTTTTAAACCAAAAAGGTCTAAAAACGTGATCAATTTAACACTTTCATCAGAGTTGGTAAAGATTTCCACCCGCAAATAGTTGCGGTTTCAAAACCCCACACTAGTCGCAAAATTGATAGCGCAGTAGTGTCGCTCGTATTCGCCTCTAACTAATAATAGTCCTTAGTCTAAATGAGAATCCAGTCACACTATTTCCATAATGCAATGTAATTCCATTCATGACACCAAGAGAAGCCTAACTAACATTAAGATTTTCACGCGTTGAGTGTTACGATTAAGCAAAACTTAAACAGCATTGAGAAGACCATGACACAATCCACGCCAATTCGCATTGCAACTCGAAAAAGCCCTCTTGCTCTATGGCAAGCACACTTTGTAAAAGACGCACTTCAAGCCGCTCATCCATGTCTTGAGGTAGAACTCGTCACTATGGTGACCAAAGGCGACATCATTTTGGATACGCCGCTAGCAAAAGTTGGTGGTAAAGGCTTGTTCGTTAAAGAGTTAGAAGTGGCGATGCTTGAAGGTCGTGCGGACCTTGCGGTGCACTCAATGAAAGATGTACCAGTAGACTTCCCTGAAGGTCTTGGTTTGGTGACGATTTGTGAACGTGAAGACCCACGTGATGCATTCGTTTCTAACACTTACAATAACATTGATGAACTGCCACAAGGCGCAGTTGTAGGTACTTGTAGCCTGCGTCGTCAGTGTCAGCTAAAAGAATACCGCCCAGACCTAGTTATCAAAGAATTACGTGGCAACGTAGGCACTCGCCTAGGTAAGCTAGATGCAGGGGAATACGACGCCATCATTCTTGCCGCAGCAGGTCTGAAGCGCCTTGAGCTAGAAGAGCGCATTCGTAGCTTTATCGAGCCAGAGCAATCGCTGCCGGCGGTAGGCCAAGGTGCTGTAGGTATTGAGTGTCGTGTGGATGACGAACGTCTACTTAAACTACTTGAGCCACTAAACCACCAAGATACGGCAGATCGCGTACGTTGTGAGCGTGCGATGAACCTGACCCTTGAAGGCGGTTGTCAGGTGCCAATCGGCAGTTACTCACTGCTTGACGGTGACAACATTTGGCTACGCGCACTGGTTGGCGAGCCTGATGGTAGCTTAATTGTACGTGGTGAAATTCGTGGTCACCGCAACGATGCCGAAGCACTAGGCGTTCAATTGGCTAACGAGCTACTTGAAGGCGGTGCACGCGACATACTAACCAAGCTGTACGCAGACCACGAATAATCATGGCAGTGTTGGTCACTCGGCCGGGAGAGCAAGGCATCGCGCTTTGCTCTCTGCTCGAAAGGCACGGCATTACTGCAATCCATCATCCATTGATCGACATCGTTGCCGATCTCAGCGATACGCACCTCTCCAAATACATCGAAAATGCGCAAATTATTATTGCAGTCAGCCAACATGCGGTGCGATGCGCAGAGAAAATCTTAGAGAACAACGCTAAATCATGGCCCAAGCAGGCTATATACCTTGCCGTTGGTCAAAAAACAGCACACTATTTGAGCAAATGCACTCAACAGAAAGTACACTATCCACAAGTCAGTGATAGTGAGCACTTGTTGCAGCTTCCCGAACTAAACAATGTAGAAAAACAAATAGTTCTAATCCTTCGTGGCAACGGAGGAAGGGAACTGATTAAAGATGCATTGGTGAGACGCGGAGCAAAAGTTAACTATAGTGAGACTTATAAGAGAGAATTAATCCCATTCGATCCAGTAAGCTGTGTCTCATTATGGAAAACCCAACAAATCGACCAGATAATCGTCACCAGTGGTGAACAACTGGATTATTTGTGCAACCAATTGACGTCAGAACAATTGGTTTGGCTTAATCAACAAGAGTTGTATATCCCCAGTCAGCGCATCGCTGACATCGCAATTCAAAGGGGCTTCTCTCAGGTCAGATGTACAGGAAGTGCATCCAACCAAGAATTACTGGCTGCTCTCCAGCCCTAGCTACACAGGATATAGGCATGACAAGTAAAAATAACGACCAAAAAAATAACGATAAAAACCTTTCCGAACAAACTGCATCGGCACCGCTAGCTGAAAAAGACACACCGCAACAAGAATCTGAGCCTAAAAAGGTAGACTCAAAGCCTGCTGAACCAACCAAACCAGCAGAACCAAACAAAGTTGAATTTGAAGAGAAGCAAGGCAAACGCGGCGTGAAGCTGGGTACTGTGGCTATCGTCTTATCACTTATTTTTGGTGGTGGTTTGACATACAAAATGCTCGAACAGCAATCAGAATACCAAACTCAGATCGCTCAGCTTCAGAGCCAACTAGAGCAGGCTCAATCAGCAATGAAACAAGAGCTAAACCAAGTAAAAGAAGAAACTATTGAAAAAGCGACGACAGCAACGCACAAAGCTGAAGTGGTTCTTGGTCAGCAACGAAAAAGTATTGAAAGCCTACAATTGGCAGTGGCCGACGTGAAAGGCCGTCGCCCAAACGATTGGCTGTTAGCAGAAGCCGACTATCTAGTAAAACTGGCTGGTCGTAAGCTGTTTTTAGAGCATGATGTAGAAAGTGCTACTCAATTGATGGAAAGCGCAGACCAGCGTATCGCAGCGCTAAACGATCCCAGCCTTGTAGGTTTGCGTAAAGCAATGGCAAACGACATCACTAAACTACGTGTTGTGCCACTAGTTGACCGTGATGGCCTAGTATTGCGTTTAACGGCACTACAACAGCAAGTAGACAAACTGCCTCTCGCAAATGCATTACTACCTGAAGCTGCAGCGGTTGAGAAGCAACAAGTATCAGAAGATATTGCAAACTGGCAAGATAACCTGATGACCTCACTAAAAGACTTCTCAGAGAACTTCATTACCTTCCGTACACGTGATGGCAATGTGATTCCGTTGCTCTCACCACAACAACACTTCTACTTGAAAGAGAACATCAAAGCCAAGATCGAAACAGCGATTAAATCGGTTTACCAAGAACAAGGGGAAATATACACCACCTCTTTGGAAACCGCGGACAAATGGGCAATGGCATTCTTCAACCAAGATGATAATTCAGTTAAAGAGTTCAACAAATCATTGAGCCAGTTGAGTAAACAAGACATCGAAGTTGAATACCCAGCGAAACTAGAAAGTCAAAACCAGCTATCAGATGTCATTCGCGAGCGCTTACGTCGTGAAGTAACCACAATGACAGGTACGGAGGATAAGTAATGGTTCGTCTTATTTTCCTATTTGTTGTTCTTGGTGCCGGTCTATTCGTTGGCACTCAATTCTCAGGCCAACAAGGCTATGTCCTGATCTCAATTGCCAATAAAACCATTGAGATGAGTGTCACTACCCTAGTGATTTTTGTGATTGCCGCACTGGCTGCATTGTTCCTATTGGAATATGTCGTCAAGAAACTGGTTTACGCAAGCTCAAGCACTTGGAACTACTTTAGCGTCCGTAAAATGCGTCGTTCTCGTCGTTACACCAACGAGGGCATCATCAAGCTACTTGAAGGGGACTGGAAAGGTGCCGAGAAGAAAGTGACACGCTGGGCAAACCATCACGACATGCCGTTGCTTTGCTACCTAGTAGCGTCAGAAGCTGCGCAGGGTCAAGGTGACAAAACAAAGCGTGACCAGTACCTAGAGCTAGCAAGCCAACAAGAGAATGCGCACTTAGCAGTAGAGTTGACTCGCGCGAAACAGTTCATTCGTGATAACGAGTTCGAGTCTGCATTCGATACGTTACAAGCACTAAAAGGCCAGTACGCGAATAACTCGATTGTTCTTAACCTGCAAAAGACTACTTACATGCAGCTTAAGCTATGGCAACCACTGATCGATCTAATGCCTCAACTAAGTAAAGCCAAACTGATCACAGAAGAAGAGCAAGCAGGGCTAATTCAGAAAGCTCAATGTGGTTTGCTACACGAAGTGGCTCAGCAACAAGGTAGCGAAGGTCTTATCTCACACTGGAACAGTCTGCCACGTAAGGTAAAACAAGACGCTCACCTGATCGGTTGTTTTGCTCACGAGCTCATCTCACGCAAAGCAGATGCCGAAGCCTTCACTGTGATCAAAGAAGCACTGAAGAAGAGCCCAACACCTGAACTATACCAATTACTGCCAGAGCTAAACCTACCAGATAGCCACCCAGTGATTGTTTTCCTTGAAGGTGTCTTGAAACGTGAACCAGAAAATGCAGCAGCACAAAGTGCATTGGCACACTTCTTCTTCCGCCAAGAGAAATGGCAAGAAGCACAAGAACATTTCGAAGTTGCGCTAAAGCTTCGCTCAGACGTTTCTGACTATGCTTACCTAGCAGACACACTAGAGAAGCAAAACCTAACTAAAGCGGCTCACGAAGTCTCTCGTAAAGCTCTAACGCTAGTTCAAAACAACTAAGCGGCTCAGAAAGTAGAAAGCCGACAGTTTACTGTCGGCTTTTTTATTACCTGCAATTTATCAAAACCCTTCATAGTTTCAACGTGAACGTTCCTCTACCACCTAAAAGCAACGAGACTCCATCACCGATGGCTTTTGTCACTCATACCCACGAGACTTCCTTATCTCATTGATAACCAAGTGAAGCTACTTCAATCATTTTCTGCAAAGCAGATTTGTTGAACCTCAATATCTAGGAAGACAGTTCGACACTCGCAGAACATAACTATATTGGGTAGATATAGAGAATATACGAGTACATGAGCTATCTGACGTTATGTACTCAGCTCGATGGAGGAAAGCTCCATACAACGCTTAAATAACGTTTATTGTAAAAGCTAAAGCAAATAGTCATATTAATCAGCAGTAAGTCAGAGACCGTTTAAAAGCGCTGACTCACATTGAAGACAGTAGCGAATAGAAACGCACTTCTGTTAACAAAAGCCCTGTATCAATAGGGGTACGACAAGCAGGCTTAACAAACTTCTATAGATATTCAGAGAGTGGTTAGATGTTCTAGAAAGGTTTATTCGGAATTGAATAATAAAAGAGTAATTAACTGTTATCGTTGTTATCGGTGCTAATGTTTGGCTAAGAGGTTAATTCAAATACTTTAAGTTATTTCCAAGCATCAGAAATGAAAAAAGCCTCGCTATTTCTAGCGAGGCTTTTCAATAGTGGCGGAGAGATAGGGATTTGAACCCTAGGTACGCTATTAACGTACGCCGGTTTTCAAGACCGGTGCTTTCAACCACTCAGCC
>NZ_BAOG01000098.1 GCF_000400365.1 Vibrio jasicida CAIM 1864 = LMG 25398
GTGCGGTCGGAGAGACTTGAACTCTCACACCTTGCGGCGCCAGAACCTAAATCTGGTGCGTCTACCAATTCCGCCACGACCGCATCTTAAGTGTTGTTATCGAGAGAATTGGTAAAACCTCAATAACGTCCCTTTAAAGGGATAATATGGCAGGTCTACCTGGATTCGAACCAGGGAATGGCGGCATCAAAAGCCGCTGCCTTACCGCTTGGCGATAGACCTACGGGTGATAGTCAAAAGACATATCAAATTAGAAAAGTATGGTGCGGTCGGAGAGACTTGAACTCTCACACCTTGCGGCGCCAGAACCTAAATCTGGTGCGTCTACCAATTCCGCCACGAC
>NZ_BAOG01000097.1 GCF_000400365.1 Vibrio jasicida CAIM 1864 = LMG 25398
ATCGTCGGAAAAAATCAGCTTTTATTGAGCGCGTGTTAGGACAGGCATAACAAACTGTTTAAGAGTGATTCGCAACGCGTGGCATTTTCACTATGCATTGATTTTAGTGTTTAAGGTGATATGCGGCGGCTATTGTATTGCGTTGCTCACACCTTAACAGGGCGTTAGCATTTTGGAGGTCAATTGGAAGAAAATGTAATTGTTGCGCTAATTTCGGTTGGCATTGGTTGGTTATTGGCTCAGTTAACAGACGCTATTAAAAAAGTCCATCAGCAACGAACTCTAAAGAGAGCACTAAAAGCTGAATTATCAGATATTAAGCGAAATGCGGACGTTGCAATTGAGGTATGTGTAAATTTTAGGGAAAACGTAAGCAATACTCAGTATGGTGTTATTACTCCTCATTCTATAAAAACGCATGTTTTCGATAACTTTTATCCGACAATTTATGCAGATTTTGACCCAGACGAGAGATATGCAATCGCCAAAATATACGGGCACGCTGAGTACTTCAATAATGCGCTTTCATCTATCTGCCCAGAAAATGTAAGGAACTCTTTTAGTGACATGTTTTCAGCTTTGCTTTGGCTACAAGCATGCATCAACCAATATGAAAATGATCCCAAAAAGCAAATTTCAGATGATAACGTTGAAGTTGAAAGAGTTAACAAAGAGGTACTTGGCTATTTAAAGGCTGTCGGGTTGTTGGGCTAAAATGCTAACAAACTGTTTAAGAGGGATTCGCAACGCGTGGCATTTTTACTATGCGTTGGTTTAAGTGTTTAAGGTGATGTGCGGCGGCATCGGTATTGCGTTGCTCACCCCTTAACAGGGCGTTAGAAACGGGTTGAAAATCGCAGGTCAAAATTTCAGAGTTAATCTTGTTCGTGGCTCTGCTTTTCACCTGAACCAGCGTGCCTTTCACGCTCTTTCCGGTGGCACTATATACGGAGAGCTAGCTTAAAATTAGTGGGCTACGGTTTCTAACATTGAGGCTATTTCTTTCGTGCGGTTTCTTTGGTTTGGTGGGTTTCACTGGCTCAAATGGTTCTCTTTTCCGTGGTTGTTCAAGTTCTACGTTCGTATTCTTTGCTAATTGGTAATCCAGGGTATGGTAGCAATTCAGCATGTTTTTCTTCTGCGCTAGCTTACGTTTTGGGCGTGAGTTTTAGTTTGGCAGTTGCCCCTCTCACTTTCGAGTTCAAAGCCTTTCGTTTTCAGCAATTCTTCAATATCTTGGAGTAAATAAAAGGTTATGGGGTATCGTTCTAACAAACAATTTAAGAGTGATTCCCCACGCTTGGCATTTTTAGTTTGGGTCAAGTTTAGTGTTTATGGCGCTCAATTTTAGTGTCGTGGTCGCGTGGCTCACACCTTAATTGGGCGTTAGATTTATTCAGGTTCCAGATATGCAATCTATTAATTTAAAGAAAATTATATTACCCGGTACGTGGAGGTATTTAGGCCTGCGTTGCCCTAATATCCCTCCCAGTATGACTCCAATTGCGGGAAGGGAGCCAGAGGAAATTGCTAAGGCCTTACAAGGAGATTTGTATAGGATTGGTCGTTACGATATTAGAAATGCATTCGTAGTTGTTAAAGGTAGTGCAAGGTTCCTCTACGTCAGACCTAACTATAGCGGGTACCGGAATGTGGCCAGAAAAGTCTTTTCAGGTGTTTCATGGGATGTTGATTATGACCACGCACTATCTAGAAGAATTGCTAACCAAGCAAAGCCAGCTTATGAATATGTTTTGCTTTTGCGTGTCCCCCCTTCAGTGAACCGTCAGCACGGCCACTTTGAAAAAAAGGATAAGTTAACGAACCCCGTTCCTCCGGTTTGTTTTGCAGATGATAGGGTGTTCGATAAGTGGCTTGGCCGTCCTCCGCTATCACGTAAAAGGAGTCCCAAAATTTTGTTGGGCTACTCGCCAAAAAATGCGACTTCCTATGGGTTAACTTTGAAACAAAGAGGGCGGTGGGCATATGCAATAGGGATGGGTGATATAGATTTACCAATGAATCACCTCATCAAAATCTAACAAACTGTTTAAGAGTGATTCGCAACGCGTGGCATTTTTACCATGCGTTGCGTTTAGTGTTTAAGGTGGTAGGCGGCAGCATCTGTATTGCGTTGCTCACACCTTAACAGGGCGTTAGCAGTCAGAAGTAATAAGGAACTATAGATGGAGTTAAAGTATCGTTCAGCTGATTTTGAAGATTTGGAAAGTCTTGTTGCTTTGCTTTCAAATGATCCACTTGGTAGTAAAAGAGAAGATGCGTCTTTCCCATTGAATAGTGGGTATCTTGAAGCGTTCGAAGCGATTACACGAGACCCAAACAACGAATTACTTGTTGTAGAGCTGGAAAACTCTCTAGTCGGGATGCTTCAAATTACTTTTATTCCTTACCTAACGCATATTGGTAGTTGGCGTTGTCTTATCGAAGGTGTTCGAATCCATAGCGACTATCGTGGACAAGGTTTCGGTGAACAAATGTTCGCACATGCCATCGAACTGGCAAAAAATAAAGGCTGTACAATCGTTCAGCTAACAAGTGACAAGCAGCGTCCTGATGCAATCAGGTTCTATGAAAAACTTGGATTCAAAGCAACACATGAAGGGTTTAAACTCGCGTTGTAAGTTACTGCTAACAAAGCATTTAAGAGTGATTCGCAACGCTTGGCATTTTCGCTTCGCTCAAGTATAGCCAAGCGTCGCTCACACCTTAATGCGGCGTTATATTGCATAAGATTCAAAGGGTTAAAATATCCGTTTATCTTTGTTCTGTATTCAAGCTACACACCTGTTCGTTTCGTGAAAGTTGCCATCAAAATGACCATCGCACGTAGAAAGTGTGTCGGTTAATTAGCTGCAACGTCACGCAAGTCTCCTCGTTAGTAAGTTTGCTGGCTCAAGTTCATTTTGCGCGGCTTCTTTTTCGTGGGGACTTCATTGAGCATTGTGGCTTCAGCGCACTTTGTCGTCAGGCTTCTCGCTCGACTTCTTTGTCATTCTGGCTAATCGAATGATTCCAATTTTAGCTAATTTCGCTTCTTAGCCAAGTGCGTTGTGTTGTCTATGATTGAGTTTCGAGCTATCCATTTTACTTCTGAGTTCAAAGCCAGTAGATTTGTAACCAATTCAGCACCTTGGCGCTAAACTTGGCTCTGTCGTGCGGGCAATATAACAAACAATTTAAGAGTGACTCCCAACGCGTGGCAGTTTCACTCCGATTTGAATTTGGTGTTTACGGCGCAATGGTTTATTTTGGGTGTTATAGCGTTGTCGCACCTTAATTGGGCGTTAGGCAAAGGGCAGGAAAGTTCTTTGATCTAATCTTCTAGCTTCCTCTGGCTATCTGTTTTTCTTAGTCGGCATTCAGTATTGTCGGCTCAAATCCTTGAATCTCTTGAACCGTAAAACATGCCAAATTTCGTGAGTTGCCTCATTGGGTTTCAGAGTTGGTTGGTGGTGAATATCACTGGCTTAAAATGTGGAAAGGGCAAGTTAGTCGAAGCTTTCGTTATTGCTGTCATTTCGCAGCTTTGAGTTTCTCAGTTTCAAAAGCTGCTTTGTCGCTGAAATGCTGTGTTTCGTGAACGTTGTAAGTGAGGCTGTAACATAGTGGCTTTAGTAATTCTTGAATCACAAAAAGTCAGTGGGTGATTGGTTGCTTATCGTGTTTAAGGTATTCTGTTTTCAAACCAAGTTAGTGAGCGCGCAGGAAAATTTGCCTAACAAACAATTCAAGCTGATTCGCAACGCTCGGCGCTTTCGGTTTCAATTAGTTTGGTGATTACAGTGCAGTGTTTGAGTAAGGTGGCAGCGTTGCTCACAACTTAATTGGGCGTTAGTTTTATATACGAGGATATTCTATGAGTCGTTCAATCTTTGTAAAAGATGGTACAGCACAAGGTGTGGCGAAGCAGCGTCTGATAGAAACACTAGCCAAAGATGATAAACGTATCATCAATGATCCTTATGCTGAAAGATTTGTTATCGGAGCTCCAGTGATTAAGCTGCTGGGACATAAGGTTAGTCTCTGGATCACAAAGAAATTCATGCCTGGTTTTCATGAGCATCTAATTTCCCGAACTCGCTTTATCGATGACTTAATAAAAGAAAGTGCTTCTGAGGGTTTTGAACAATACGTTATTCTCGGTGCTGGATATGATTCAAGGCCTTACCGCCTAGATTTGCCATCTACGATGAGGATCTTTGAAGTTGATCAACTGGAAGTTCAGGCTAGAAAACGCTCGAAACTTACTAACAATGTAGCTAGCACTAGTAATGTTACTTATGTGGATGTTGATTTTAATCATCAGTCGTTGACCGAGCAGCTTTTAGCTACGAGTTTTGATAAAACCAAGCGCACAATATTTACGCTTGAAGGTGTTTCTCAATACATTAGTAAGGAGGCGCTATCTTTGACAATAGAAGAGTTGTCGAAACTAACTCAAGGAACAAAATCAACCTTCTTCATTTCTTATGTCAGTGATTTAATTGGTAGTGACCCTCAAGCTTGTTTTGGAGAGGGTTACCCAAGAGCGGTGGAGCGAGCTGATACGATACAACGTTTATCAGCTAAGGCTGGCGAGCCTTGGATATCATTTTACAGTTCTGATGAAATAGAGACTCTATTGTGTCGAAATGGCTTTATATTAAAAGAAAACAGAACTCTGGCAGACCTGAATGATATTTATTTTTCTCCTGTGGGTAGAGCTATACCTGAAGAACAGATTTTTAAGTTAGAGCATTTTGTAGTCGCGAAATCGTAGGCGCATAAAATAAAACTAACAAAGCATTTAAGACGGATTCCCAACGCATGGCGTTTCCGGCTTACTTCGGTTTAAGCGTTTATGTCACAATGGTTTAGGTTGGGTGGTTGGCGTTGCTCACCACTTAATGCGGCGTTATATGCAAGGAATGGAGGTCAATTGAATTATCCTATTTTATATATATTTTCGGGTCTCCCAGGTTCAGGTAAATCGACTCTTGCTAAGTTGTTAGCGGCTAAAACGGGTGCTACGTATGTTCGCATTGATACAGTAGAGCAAGGGCTTCGAGATCTTTGTAACTTCAAAGTTGAAGGTGAAGGGTATCGTTTAAGCTACCGTATAATCAGAGACAACTTAGAGCTTGGAATTAGCTGTATCTCAGACTCTTGTAATCCTATCGAGCTTACGCGACGTGAGTGGCAGGAAGTCGCAGAAAGTGTTGGGGCTAGATTCATCAATATTGAAATTAGTTGCTCAGATAGCAGTGAGCACGAACAAAGAGTTATCACTCGTAAAAGTGAAGTAACAAACCTAAAATTACCTGACTGGAAACAAGTGCAGAACCGCCATTACGAAGTTTGGAAAGCCGATGTAATCAAAATAGACACGGCAGGCAAAAGTATTGAAATGGCGTTCGCAGAACTAGTTGAAAAGCTAAGTGTGTGAAATTGCATATAACAAAGCATTTAAGAGTGATTCGCAACGCTTGGCGGTTTCGCTTCGCTCAAGTATAGCCAAGCGCTGCTCACACCTTAATGCGGCGTTAGGCAAAGGGCCGAAAAGTTCTTTGTTCTAATCTTCTTGCTCCCTCTAGCCACCTGCTTTTCTTAGTCGGCAATTCTGTATTGTCGGCTCAAATTCTTGAATCTCTCCAACCGTAAAACATGCCAAGATTCGTGGGTTGCCTCATTGGTTTTTTAGTGTTGGTCCGTGGTGAGCTTCACTGGTTCAAAGTGTGGAAAGGGCAAGTTAATCGAAGCTTTCGTTATTGCTGTCATTTCGCAGCATTAAGTTTCCCAGATTCAAAAGCTGCTTTGTCGTTGAAAGGCTGTGTTTCGTAAACGTTGAAAGTGAGGCTGTAACATAGTGGCTTCAGTAGTTCTTGAATCACAAAAAGTCAGTGGGTGATTGGTTGCTTATCGTGTTTAAGGTATTCTGTTTTCAAACAAAGTTAGTGAGTACACAGAAAATTTGCCTAACAAACAATTCAAGCTGATTCGCAACGCTCGGCGCTTTAGGTTTCAAAAGGTTTGGTGGTTACGGTGAAGTGTTTGGGTTATGTGGCAGCGTTGCTCACAACTTAATTGGGCGTTATGTTTACTCGTATTTCAAAGGCTTAAATGTCTTGGGCTCTAGTTCTTTGTCCCTCTGGCAATTCGTCCCTAGTAGACTCAGCAAATCCGCATTGTCGGTCTAAGTTCTTGAATCTCTCAGCCCGTAAAACATGCCAATGTTCGTGGGTTGCTTCATTGTCGGGTCGTGGCGGTTGGCCTCTGGTTTAACTGGCTTAAAGTCGCTTTTAGGCTCTTAGCCAATCAGCATCTCAACTTGGCAGTTGCCTCGGCAATTTAGCATTGTTTTGCGCTTTGGTTGGAAAGACAGGGCGTTTGTTGTTACTAGGTCGGGTTGCCTCATTGGGCAGGGAAGTGGAATTACTCGTTTCTTGTTGGTCGCCTTTGGCGGCCAAGTCGGTTCTTACCTTGTGGTTTAGTTCAGAAAACTGGTCGGAAATTGCAGTTCTTTCTCAATTAAATCATGTGTTTGTGGTAAAACATAACAATAAATTCAAGCAGATTCGTAACGCTCGGCATTTTTGCTTTGAATCGGCTTTAGTGTTTACGGCACAATGTTTTAGGTAGGTGGAAGCGTTACTCACTACTTAATTTGGCGTTATGCGTATTCACTCAATCGTGTAAGGGATTAGGATTGAACAAAAGAGAAATCGAGAGTATTACTCAGGTAGTCTTCCCGACACACCAAGATGAGTTCCAACATGCAGAAGTGCTTGTTGTGTTGGGTAGTTACAAAGCAACTCAATATAAGATGCCAACTGCTGTACGACTGTACAAGGAGAAAAAAGTCTCCAAGCTACTGTTGTCAGGCGGCAACTTAGCAATAGATCAAAAGCCCGAGTTTGAGTCGATGAAAGAGTATGCATTGGATAATGGTGTGCCAGATTCGGATATTATCTTAGAACGACATGCAAAAAATACAGTAGAGAATGCACAATATTCTTCAGAGATTATCGTAGAGAGTGAAATCGCGAAAAGGTCGGTGGCAATACTGACAACGGCTTTCCACATAAAGCGGGCAAAGCACTTATTCAAAAATGCTTTACCTCAATATTTGGAACTTCACAGTTACTTTGTAAACGATCGAAGTACTCGGAGGGATAATTGGTGACTCACCGAGAGTGCAATCTCTCGTGTAATGCACAGTCATGAAGTGATAAAGCGTTTAGGCGTTAAACCATACGCATAACAAATTGTTCAAGAGTGATTCGGCACGCGTGGCATTTTTACTATGCGTTAGTTTTAGTGGTTAAGGTGGTATGCGGAAGCTTCGGTATTGCGTGCCTCACACCTTAACAAGGCGTTAGTACGGGTTTGACATCAAAGGTCATAAGTTTTGGTGTTTATTTGTTTCTGTGCTCGTCTTTACACCTTTCAGTTTGTACCT
>NZ_BAOG01000096.1 GCF_000400365.1 Vibrio jasicida CAIM 1864 = LMG 25398
GCACTAGGTCGGGCTCTTCTTCTTTTTTAAGGAGTGTCAGGAGTGCATCTAAAGAGTCAGCTTCGAGGAGGTTAGCACCACTCACCGCCATATGTACCGATTGGAACAAGGCGTTGCGGAACAATGGGTGATCATCAGCGATGATAATGGTGTAGGTCGAATCCATGACGTTAAACACTTTTGACTATTTCGTTAATGGAATTATTGTCCACCTTTAAGAGGGGGGACAATGTTTATGCGCTAAAAGTCTGAACCAAATCGACTTTTATTAGAAAAATTGCATATAAACGCAAGTTTCGAGATTTTATTGAGACAATAAAAAACGCCAGTGAGGTATCACTGGCGTTTGAATGATTCACAATCAGAATTGGTTGATGTGTGCTAAGAAAGGCTCGGCCTGCATAAAACCGGTCAAACGAGCGTTTGAAACATGTTTGCCATTCGCATCCCAAAATTCAATCGTCGGTAAACCTAATACATTCATATGCTTAAGAAGTTCGATGTCTTGTACTTGGTTCTTGGTTACATCGGCCTGTAGCAGCACAAAATCTTGCAGTTTTACTTCGACACTTGGGTCATGGAAGGTGTACTTTTCAAACTCTTTACATGCGACACACCAATCAGCATAGAAGTCGAGCATCACGGGTTTACCGGCTTGCTTAGCCAATGCCAATTGTTGTTCGAGCTCTGTTACATTGGAGACGCGCGTAAAGCTTACTGTCACTTGTTGAGTTTGCGTTGTTGTGTGGCCACCAAACCAGTAATTAAGTGCTGGTTGAGCTGACGCAAACAAACCAAGCACAGCGATAATGCCTACTGCACTTTGTTTCCAACCACCAAACTCAAGGCTGTTCTTGATGTGGTATAGCCAACCAAATGCAGCGATACCTAGTGCTGACCACAATGCCGTTGCCCATATTTCTGGCATGATGCGCTCAAGTAGGAAGATAGGCGCTGCCAGCAGAATGAAGCCGAATAGGGTCTTAACGCGATCCATCCAACCCCCTGCTTTTGGCAGAAGTTTGTTGCCGAATACAGCAACAAGAATGAGTGGAATTCCCATACCCATCGCCAGTGCGTAAAGTGCGATACCACCAGTCAGCAAGTCACCGCTTTGTGCAACGTAAAGTAGCGCACCAGACAGTGGCGCCGTGGTACATGGTGAGCACACTAGACCTGAAATCGCGCCCATGGCGAATACGCCTGCGCTGCTTCCGCCTTGTTGTTTGTTGCTTAGGTTGTTTAACCACGTTTGCACGCCACTTGGCAGTTGCAGGTTATAAACGCCAAACATCGACAGTGCGAGTGTCACGAACAGTACACTCAAACCAATCAACACATAAGGGTGTTGCATCGCAGCTTGGAACTGCATGCCCGCAGATGCCACCACAAGGCCAAGTAGGGTGTAAGTCAGCGCCATGCCTTGCACGTAGACAAACGACAAGCCTAGCGCACGGCGTTGGCTTAGTTTGCCACTGCCAAGCACGATGCTGGTCAAAATTGGGTACATCGGCAGTACACATGGTGTAAACGCCAAACCCACACCAAGCGCCAAGAACAGAAGTGGTGTCCACCAGTTATCAGCAAGGTTAGCGGCAAGGCTATCTTGCTGTGTTACTGGAGCCGATGGTGTGTCGGTAGAAGTAGATGATTGCACCGCTGGTGGTACTTGTTCTGCTTTTGGTGCAGTCGTCGCCGCTGTTGAATCTGAGTTCGACGAAGTAAACGCGCTGATAGGAATTACGCGAGTTTCTGGTGGGTAACAGAAGCCAGCTTTGGCACAGCCTTGGTATTGCACCACCACGCGTGCACCGTCTTGCCAGTCATGCATTGGCACGTTAACAAACAGTGGCTGGGTGTAGATATGCACGTCACCAAAGAATTCATCTTTATGCGGCGTGCCGTCTTCCATTTGCAGTTCGCCTAGCGACACATTTTCGCCCGCAACGGACAAGCGCTCTTGATACAGGTAGTAACCATCACGTACCTGCCAGTCCAGCATGAGCTTACCGTCCTGCTGGTAATAGTTGAATTGGAAAGCCTGATCGACAGGCACAAACGTATCGTTGCTGTTGCCAAAAGTGTTGCTTTGGCTGTTCCCTAACTGATCATTGCCAAACAGAGCAAAAGAAGGCGCAGAAAAGGTAATAAGCCCTAAGAGTAAGACGGAGAGTAATGCACGCATAAAAGGTTCAATTCATCTTAGATAATTGCAGTTAGTGTAACTCAATCAGACCTGCTGGCTAGCCAATAAGTTTCATGGAAGTGAAGATTTGTTAACCGTTGTCCAATACAACAGGCAATAAAAAAGGGAGCCGAAGCTCCCCCGAGTAAGACTCTGTTTCTGCTAGATCAGTAGCCCACCGAACGCGAATCCAAGTGCAACTGCTGAAGCGATAGTTGCTACGCCTGGTACGAAGAATGGGTGGTTGAATACGTACTTACCGATACGAGTTGAACCCGTGTCGTCCATCTCAACCGCAGCCAGTAGAGTTGGGTAAGTTGGTAGTACGAATAGCGCACTTACTGCTGCGAAAGACGCAACTGCGGTAAGTGGTGCCACACCGATTGCTAGTGCTGCTGGCATCAGCGCAACGGTAGTTGCACCCTGCGAGTAAAGCAGCATTGAAGCGAAGAATAGAACAAGTGCTAGCATCCATGGGTAGTCTGCTAGTAGTGCACCCGCAACTTCTTTGATGCCATCAACGTGCGCGTTAACGAACGTAGAACCTAGCCATGCCACACCAAGTACACACACACACGCTGTCATACCAGAGCGGAATGTTGCAGCAGCTGGGATTTTGCCTGCATCGATTTTACAGCTCAATACGATTGCTGCGGCTGCCGCTAGCATTACTGCCATGATCGCTTCGTTACGACCAAGTGCTGGGTTTTCGATAAGACCAATTGAACCAGAGATCGCTGCTGCGTAGCAGACTACGAATGCGATAGCGCCTAGGAAGATGAATGTTGCTTTCTTCGCTGTTGGCAAGATTTCGCGTTTCGATTCTGTGTTTAGCTTGATAAGGCCTTTTGCTAGACGGTCTTGGTATTCAGGATCATCTTTAAGCTCGCTGCCCATGAAGTTCGCAACAAATGCACCGATCATACAAGCGATGAAGGTGGTTGGGATACAAACCGCTAGTAGCGTTAGGTAATCAACGCCAAATGGGTGAAGCATTGCTGCGAACGCTACAACTGCCGCTGAGATAGGCGATGCTGTGATAGCGATTTGCGAGGCAACTACCGCGATAGACAGTGGACGAGAAGGACGAACACCTTGGCCTTTCGCTACTTCTGCAATAACTGGCAAAGTAGAGAATGCTGTGTGACCTGTACCTGCTAGTAGTGTCATCAAAAATGTCACGATAGGTGCGTAAAAGGTGATGCGTTCGGGATGTTTACGCAAAAAGTCTTCCGCAACCTGAACCATCCAATCTAAACCACCCGCTACCTGCATTGCAGCGATAGCAGTAATAACAGACATGATGATCAGGATTACATCGACAGGGATGAAAGACTGGCTTGTCGGGACGCCTAGGATTAAAGACAATGCAATTACCCCAGCACCACCGGCAAAGCCAATGCCGATACCACCGATTCTTGCCCCCAAATAAATGAAGAGCAGAACCACGAAGAGTTCGACCATTACCATATTGATACCTCTTTTAGTTTTTAATGATTCTGATTTTTTGAACACTCAGGAACAGGTGTAAATGCTCAGAAAATCAGAACCCGAGCGGCTTACGGCAATAAAAAGCGCATAAAAATTGTGGTTAACCGTATCAGAGCCTAAAAAAGGGCCCCGTTTGGGACCCCTTTCACCAGCGATTACTCGTAGCGTTTCGCTTTATAAGTCGGATGCATGAAGTTTTCAACCGATAAGATGTCATCTAGCTCTTCTGCGGTTAATAAACCACGTTCTAGAACCACATCACGTACGCTCTTACCTGTTTCAGCACAGATCTTACCAACAATGTCGCCCTCGTGGTGACCGATGTATGGGTTTAGATAAGTCACGATACCGATAGAGTTGTAAACGTAGTTTTCACAAACTTCTTTGTTCACCGTGATGCCATCGATACATTTGTCACGTAGGTTCACACATGCGTTGTGTAGTAGAGAAATAGACTCAAACACGCTTTGTGCGATTACTGGCTCCATTACGTTTAGCTGTAACTGACCGCCTTCTGCTGCGAAAGATACCGTGTTGTCGTTACCTAGAACCTTGAAGCAAACTTGGTTTACGACTTCTGGGATAACTGGGTTTACTTTAGCTGGCATGATAGAAGAGCCCGCTTGCATTTCTGGTAGGTTCAACTCGTTTAGACCAGAGCGAGGGCCAGAAGAAAGTAGGCGAAGGTCGTTACAGATCTTCGACAGTTTCACTGCTAGACGTTTGAGCGCGCCGTGCGTCATTACGTAAGCACCACAGTCAGATGTTGCTTCGATTAGATCTTCTGCTGCAACCACTTCTACACCCGTAACTTCTGCTAGGTGTTTTACGGCTAGTGCTTGGTAGCCTGTTGGTGCGTTTAGACCAGTACCGATAGCTGTTGCACCTAGGTTGATTTCTAGTAGTAGCTTAGACGTGTAGTCTAGGGCGCGAATCTCTTCGTTTAGTGTCACTGCCCATGCGTGGAACTCTTGACCCACAGTCATAGGAACCGCGTCTTGAAGCTGAGTACGACCCATCTTCAAGATGTCTTTGAATTCTTGTGCTTTAAGTTCGAATGCACCTTTTAGGTATTCGATCGCTTCCATCAACTGATGAACACTGTTGTAAACCGCGATTCGGAAACCGGTAGGGTACGCACAGTTTGTTGATTGGCTCTTGTTTACGTGATCGTTCGGGTTGATGAACTCATATTGGCCTTTTTCTTTGCCCATCAGTTCAAGCGCAACGTTCGCAATAACTTCGTTAGTGTTCATGTTCACTGACGTGCCTGCACCGCCTTGGAACACGTCTGAAGGGAACTGATCCATGCACTTACCTGTTTCAAGGATCAAATCACACGCTTCTAGAATGTAGTTAGCAACGTCTTTTGGAATTGCGCCTAGCTCTTTGTTTGCTAGTGCAGCGGCTTTTTTCGTCATTACCATACCGCGTACAAACTCAGGTACGTCAGAAATGGTAGTGCTTGAAATATTAAAGTTTTCGATAGCGCGAAGGGTGTGGATGCCGTAGTAAGCATCAGCAGGAACATGACGTTGACCTAATAGATCTTCTTCAATACGAGTGGCTTGGTTTGCTGTCTTTGGAGCATCAGATAGTGTAGCCATAACAGGATCCTTAGATAATAATTCTGATATTTAAGTTATTTATTAGCCATTTCTGCAATCTAGAATCCGTTCATCAGAGTTTTTGGCTGGAAAAACCGTCCTGACTTATGTGGCACATCATACTGCACCTAGCGCATAAAAATAGTAAGTGGATCACCTTTTTCGCTTTTAATGCGTCAATAATTTGCAAAGTATGAACGGGATATTAATAACCCTTTATGGGTAGGTGTTTTTCCTCGACAAACATGGATTTTAAGAGTGCGAAAATAGCACTTTTCAACGATCAAATTTTATATATGCACCTTTATTCAAAGGGCGTTTTTTGTACAACGCATTCTCCCTATGATGAACACGCTTTTTTACAACGATTCGTTTGAGCTTAGTAGGCTTTTGCCATTACACTGAAATCAACAAAGGAGGGCATGTGTTTCCTATCTTATTATTGGCGTTTATTTTCGTCCCGATCATCGAAATCGGCCTATTTATTCAGGTGGGAGGCTTTTTAGGTCTTTGGCCTACGATTGCTTTAGTTCTGATCACCGCATTTGTTGGCGCGTCTTTGGTACGCAGCCAAGGCATCCAGACGTTGATGTCAGTGCAAGGTCGCTTAGAGCAAGGTGAGCTTCCGGCTCAACAGATTTTTGAAGGTGTGATGCTGGCAGTTGCAGGCGTATTGCTGTTAACACCAGGTTTCATGACCGACGCATTGGGTATGTTGGTGTTGCTTCCCGCGCCACGCGCTGCGATTGCGAAATACTTAATGAGCAAGATGGTGGTGAAGACCATGAATGGTGGCGGCTTCCAAGGTGGCTTCTCAAATCAAGGTCCCTATGAACAAGACCCGTTTCGTCGTGACCCATTCGATTCTCAATCGGACAACGGCAATACCTTCGAAGGTGAGTACGAGCGTAAAGACGACAATGATCGTAACAAGCTCAACTGATTTAATCGGTAAGTAAGAAAAGCAAAAGAGCGCATTTAGCGCCCTTTTTAGTATCCGTGATTTGGTGCGCTTACATTGCGCCTTCAAAACCCATTTGACGCCATGCTTCAAACGCGATGATCGCAACGGCATTAGAAAGGTTCAGGCTACGGGCATCTGGCATCATCGGGATGCGGATGCGCTGCTCCATTGGCAAGCTATCAATCACATCTGCTGGTAGTCCGCGAGTTTCTGGACCAAACATCAATACATCGCCTTCTTGGTATTTTGCATCGACGTGATGACCTGTGGTCTTTGTCGTGCATGCAAACAAGCGGTAGTTGCCTTGTTTCTCTTTCTCTAAGTATTCCAAGAAGGCTTGATAATCTTTATGACGCGTCACGCGAGCCAAATCGTGGTAATCCAAACCTGCGCGGCGGACTTTCTTCTCTTCTAGATCGAAACCTAGTGGCTCAATCAGGTGGAGATTCGCACCACAGTTAGCACACAGGCGAATGATGTTGCCGGTGTTCGGCGCGATTTCTGGTTCGTATAGAGCGATATCAAACATGGTATTGAATTAGGTTGGTCAAAAACAGACGGGCAGTATATACCCAAGTCACCTTGAGAAGCGAGATTCAACACAATGACTTGGGGGCATAAGGGCGTGTAGGTAAACCTTGTCGCCCAGATGTTGAAAGGTTTAACTGAGTGCGCGAGCGTAGTTTTCTTCTACTGCGCGCCAGTTCACTACGTTCCACCATGCTTCAATGTACTCAGGACGACGGTTTTGGTAACTGATGTAGTAAGCGTGTTCCCAAACATCCAGCGCTAGAACTGGCTCACCTTGCACCGCGGCAACATCCATCAGAGGATTGTCTTGGTTGCTCGTGGAGGTAATCTGAATCTCTCCATCCTTTACGACTAGCCAAGCAAAGCCTGAGCCGAAGGTATTGATTGCCGCTTGGGCAAACTCGTCTTTGAATTTTTCGAAGTCACCAAACTTGTCGTTGATGGCTTGAGCGAGTGCACCTTGAGGCTCACCGCCACCGTTTGGTGACATGCAGTTCCAGTAAATGATGTGATTGTAATAGCCGCCACCGTTGTTGCGGATAGCTGGACTGTGTTGAGAAATGCAAGCGAAGATATCATCGAGGCTTTGGGTCTCGAGAGCGCTGCCTTTTGCGGCAGCCATGAATTTATCGTAATAGGTTTTGTGGTGTTTGCTGTAGTGAACTTCCATGGTTTTCGCATCGATGTATGGTTCTAGTGCATCGTAGCGGTACGGAAGCTCTGGAAAAATATGCGACATTGTAAATCCTCCTTTATGAAGGATTTACTTTAATGCTAATGAAAATCATTATCAACTTTGATCTTTGTAAGGTTATTTGCCTATTTTGAGTAATGGCAGAGTAATCGTGACTCGTAAACCACCCAATGGGCTGCGACTTGCGATAATCGAACCGCTGTGTTGGCGGATGGCACTTTCGGTAATGGTTAAACCAAGACCGGTACCGCCAGAATGACGATCACGGGCTGTCGAGACTCGGTAAAATGGGCGGAAGATGGCTTCTAATTCTTCTTCAGGCACACCTTCACCGTTGTCATCTACAATGATGTTCAAGGTGTCTGCGCTGTCTTGAATGTCGATCCTCACTTCATCTTTGCCATAGTAAATCGCATTACGAATGATGTTTTCTACCGCACTCATCAGTAGTTTTGGATTGCCAGAAATGCTGCGTTCAGGAAGGTTAGAGTAGTTCAATACTTTGCCCATTTGTTCGGCTTCAAACTGCGCATCCTTAATAATCTCTTCCCACAAACTTACTATTGGCTGAGTCTCGCGCGTCATGTGACTGTTCACTTGCATGCGTGACAATTCGAGTAGTTCGGCGATCATCTGCTCTAAACGTTGCGCTTCGGTGTCGATTCGGGTCAACTCTGGACTTTCCCCTTGCTTACGAGTCGCCAGCGCACTTGCCATACGCAAGCGAGTCAAAGGCGAACGTAACTCATGTGAAATGTCTGAGAGTAAACGCTGCTGGCCAGAAATCATCTGATTCACAGCCTCGACCATTTGGTTGAAGCTGGTTCCGGCTTGACGAAACTCGGTGGTGCCTTTCTCTAGGTTCGGATCGATGACAAACTCACCTTTCGCGACGCGTTGCGCTGCACTTTCCAAGCGTCGAGCGGGTTGGCTCAAAGCCCACGCTAACCAAAGCAATAACGGAGTACTCACGAGCATAACTGCAAGCAGCAATTGCAATGGGTGATCGAACAGGCGCAACATGATTGGTGGCGGCTCATTCCATTTAAAGCCGACGTACATCAACAGATCCGAATTGGCGATTTTGATTGGCACGGGGCCTGCGATCATGTAGCGACCGTAAAGCTTTTGCTTCGGTTGGGACTGATCTTCAATGCTAGTGACAAAGTTTTGTAGCGCACGTAGCTTGAAATCTCTGTGACCTGATGAAGTTGTCAGTACGTTGCCTTCGTGATCGGAAAAGAAGATACGTGGACGCGGATCATGTTTACTGCGTCGCTGACCTTCGATGCTGAACAAAATCTTGCCGAGGTTATCTTGTTTGCGATACTTCTTCTCGATACCGTCACGTATTTCAATCATACGCTGATAGTGGTCTTGCGGGATGTCGCGTGCTTTCCGTGGGTCAAGGTGTGGTAATGACAGCACTGCCATCAGAACCAAAAACATGGTGAACCAAAAGATGGCAAAGATGCGTCCATACAAGCTGTTTATCTTCGGCAGTTTGAAGCGTGGTGCTCGCATTAATCCTCCTCAATCAGCATGTAGCCGCGCCCGCGTAGCGTTTTAATACGAGGCTTACCGTTACTTTGGTCTGGCAATTTTTTACGTAGGTTGGATACGTGCATATCGATCGCACGATCAAACGCGGCTAAGCGCTTGCCAAGTACATCTAAGCTCAAGGCTTCTTTAGTTAGCACTTGCCCAGGGTTTTGCACAAAGTGTGTCAGAAGAGCAAACTCTGTCGTCGTTAAATCTAACAACGTCTGTTCGCAGTATGCTTCTTGTTTGCCAGGGAAGAGTTTGATTTCTTGGTACTCAATGCAGTCACTGTTTTTCGCGCTCTTCTGGGTGCTGCTGGTACGGCGCAAAATCGCCCGGATCCGAGCGAGTAATTCGCGGTCGCTAAACGGTTTTGGTAGGTAATCATCGGCACCCAGTTCTAGGCCGATAACGCGGTCTATCTCTTCGCCTTTCGCCGTTAGCATAAGCACTGGCGTCTCCCAGTTTTCGCGCAGGCGTTTTAGGGTTTCCATTCCATTGAGTTTTGGCATCATGACATCGAGCAAAATAAGGTCAATTTCATCAGTGACAGCCGCGAGGCCTGCTTCTCCATCGTTGGCTTCACTGACGTTAAAACCTTCAAAGCTCAGTACCTCTTTAAGCAGACTGGTTAGCTCGGTATCATCATCAATCAAAAGAATGTTCGCCATTTGAGTACCTATTTATGATTCGTGGTTGCTTTAATATTACATGGGAATGATAGGTAACGAAGAGTGTAAAAATCACTCTTTACGATTCTTTACGGTCTCTATACGTCGCTTTACCTAGTAGGTCGTATTCTACACTCAAGCGCTGTGAGAACAGCTCAGAAGAATCACTAACCTGTGTAAGGAATCAAATTATGAAAACTGCAAAGAAACTAGTACTGGCTGCTGTTGTTCTACCACTAACTCTAGGTACAGCGAGCGCATTCGCATTTGGTGGTAAAGATCATAAAGGCCATCGCGGTGAATGCGGCAAAGGTATGGACCGTGGCATCATGCGTCAACTAGACCTGACTGATGCACAGAAAGACCAGCTAAAAGAAATGCGTGAAGCTAACAAAGCGGCGATGAAAGCAAAATTCGCAGATGGTCACGAAGCACACATGGCAGAGCGTCAAGCGCATCACGATAAAGTTCAAGCACTTCTATTGGCTGATAACTTCGATGAAGCCGCAGCAAACGACCTAGCAAAAGAGATGGTTGAGAAGCAAACTGAGCGTCGCGTTAAGATGCTAGAGAAGAAACACCAAATGCTGAGCGTGCTGACTCCTGAGCAAAAAACAAAATATGTTGAGCTACAAAAAGAGCGTCACCAAGAGTGTGGCGAAAAAATGCAAAAACGCATGCACAAGCACCACAACAGCTAATCGCTGAAAGATAAAGTAAAAGAGGTAGCCTGAGTGCTGCCTTTTTTTGATCTTGGCGATTTCATACTCATTCAATAATTCTCAAGGTATACTCAAAGTACGGTTTGAGTTAACTCTTTGATTATGAAACACGAATATGCACGTTTAGTCACGACCGCTGCTTGGACGGCGACCATTGTCGCGACGATTCTTTTAATAGTAAAAGTCATTACTTGGTGGGTGACGGGCTCTGTCAGTCTGCTTGCTTCCTTGATTGACTCGATGCTGGATATCGCCGCATCGGTCGTGAACCTTATTGTTGTACGCTATTCACTACAACCCGCTGATAGAGAACATACTTTTGGCCATGGTAAAGCGGAGTCGCTAGCAGCACTGGCGCAGGCAATGTTTATTTCTGGTTCTGCTGTCTTCTTGATTCTTAATGGTATTGAGCGATTTTTCCGTCCACATGAGCTGAATTCACCTGAGCTAGGGGTTTATGTCTCTCTATTCGCTATGGTCGTTACTTTTGGGCTCGTGATGTTCCAAAAGCATGTGGTACGTAAAACGGGTAGCCAAGCGATTGCTGCTGACTCACTGCATTATCAAACCGATTTATACATGAATGGCGCCATCATGGTGGCTTTAGGATTGAGCTATTTTGGGGTAACGCAAGCCGATGCAGTGTTTGCGGTGGGGATTGGTATCTTCATTTTGTACAGCGCTTTCAAGATGGTCAGCGAAGCGATTCAGACATTGCTCGATAGAAAGCTACCAGATGAAGAACTGGAGCAGATCCGTGAAGCCTGCATCAATGTTGAAGGTGTGTTAGGAGTCCATCAGCTAAGAACTCGCATGTCTGGGCCGACGCGCTTTATTCAGTTGCATTTAGAGTTGGATGATCATCTACCTTTAATAAAAGCCCATCATATTGCCGATAAAGTTGAAGATAATTTGTTGGCGCTTTTCCCGGAAGCGGACGTCTTGATCCATCAGGATCCGTTGTCGGTCGTCTTTGGACCAGAGAAAGAACAAAAGGCGCAAGATTGGTAGCGGTCGAAAAATCAGACCAAGCGTAACGACAAATAGGCGCTTATTGGCTATCTTTCCATCACTACTTACTAAGAATCGTGATCCTGATGTGAATCAACGAAGTTGCAAAGAGAAACTGTAATACTCTTACATAAGTAGAAAAGTTACATAAAAAAGTGTGTTTTCATTGGTATTCCTGTAGAGGAAATGTAACATAACGCACAGTTCTGGATTATGCAGGTTGCTTGGTAACAAGGGGCCTAGAAGAAAATTAAATAAATTGATTGCCAAAGATCGAGGGTGAGCATGATTAAGAAGATCGGTGTTTTAACAAGTGGCGGTGACGCACCTGGTATGAACGCAGCAGTACGCGGCGTAGTTCGTACAGCACTATCTGAGGGATTGGAAGTTTACGGTGTTTACGATGGCTACCTAGGTCTTTACGAAGGCCGCATCGAGAAGCTAGATCGTTCTAGCGTTTCAGATGTGATCAACAAGGGTGGTACATTCCTAGGCTCTGCACGTTTCCCTGAATTCAAAGAAGTGGAAGTTCGTGAACAAGCGATTGAGAACCTGAAAAAGCACGGTATCGATGCACTTGTTGTTATCGGTGGTGACGGCTCTTACATGGGTGCTAAGAAACTGACTGAAATGGGCTACCCATGTATCGGTCTACCAGGCACAATCGATAACGATATCGCAGGTACGGATTACACAATCGGTTACCTAACTGCACTAAACACAGTTATCGATGCAATTGACCGTCTACGTGACACGTCTTCTTCTCACCAACGTATTTCTATCGTAGAAATCATGGGTCGTCACTGTGGTGACCTTACTCTGATGTCTGCAATTGCTGGTGGTTGTGAATACATCATCACGCCAGAAACTGGCCTAGATAAAGACAAGCTAATCAGCAACATCCAAGATGGCATCTCAAAAGGTAAGAAGCATGCGATCATCGCACTTACTGAGCTGATGATGGATGCAAACGAACTAGCGAAAGAGATCGAAGCTGCGACAGGTCGTGAGACTCGTGCGACGGTTCTTGGTCACATCCAACGTGGTGGCCGCCCAACAGCGTTCGACCGTGTTTTAGCATCTCGCATGGGTAACTACGCGGTTCATCTACTAATGGAAGGCCATGGCGGTCGTTGTGTTGGTATCGTGAAGGAGCAGCTAGTTCACCACGACATCATCGATGCAATCGAGAACATGAAGCGTCCAGTACGTAACGACCTATACCAAGTTGCTGAAGAGCTATTCTAAGCAACTGGTTAAACTCAGAATCAAAAAAACCGCGGTTATCCGCGGTTTTTTATTATCTAACGTTTACGCTGATGGTTAGTGTTCTGCCAATGTTATTCTTCGCTCACGCAGTGCAAACCAATACCCTAATAGCCCGCCCATCGTATTCCCCAGCGCAATACCAATAAACAAACCTTCAATGCCATAAACGTGGCTACCAATCCAAGCTGCAGGCAAGGTAAATACGAATAAACGCATGAAGCTCCATTGGAAGGCGCGCATTGGTTTGTGCATTGCGTTGTAGCCACTGACTAGCATCATCACAATCCCTTGGAAGCCATAACTAAATGGCACCACCAATAGGTAATGCCAAAGCAGATCTTTTACGGCGGCTTCCTGAGAGAACAAGGCTGCAAGAGGAATACTGAGTGGCACCATCATCAAGAAGATAAACCCTTGGAAGAGAACTGCGAACCGCATGCTGAGGAACCAACCGGAAAAGGCTCGAGCAGGATTACTTGCCCCAAAGTTCTGTGCCATAAATGGGGTGAGAGCGGAAGTGAGAGACATTAAAACCAACAACAGAATCGATTCAATTCGCTGAGCTGCGCCATAAGCTGCTACTGCAGCTGTCCCATGACTTGAAAGCAACATCATCAGGATTGCGCCCGATAATGGGTTCATTGCATTGGAGAGCGCTGCAGGAGTGCCGATTTTTAACGTTTGTTGCCAGTCTTGTTTGATGAATTGCCATTGCGGCGGGGCAAGTAGCTTCTCACGTTTGACCAGTAGGTAAAGCGAACCGCATAACGCGCCAAACCAACTGAAGGCACTAGCAATCGCCGCGCCTTGGATGCCCAATTCAGGGAAGGGCCCGTAACCAAAGATAAGCAATGGATCGAGAATACCGTTGATAAGCCCTGCCAGCATCATGATTTTAGCTGGAGTTTTGGTATCGCCGGTTGCGCGAATCGCACTATTGCCCGCCATTGGAATTACCAACAGAGGAATAGTGAGATACCAAACCTGCATATACTGTGCGATCAGCGGAATAGAATCTTCTTTCGCGCCCAAGAAGCTGAACAGCGGCTCGATAGTAAAAAAGCCTAGTGTTGAGGCGATCATCACCAGCACAACTGCCAGCAATAACCCGTGGCTGGTAAAGCGAGCAGCTTGAGGAGCATGGCCTTGACCTAACAGTCTACCAATATTGGTAGAAAGCCCCATGCCGATGCCCATGGTGATGCAGTTCACTGCAAAGGTGACGGGAAAAGTGTAACTGATTGCTGCTAGGGCTTCTGTACCCAGCAACGAGATAAAAAAAGTATCGACCAAGTTAAACATCAAAATGGCAATCATGCCCATCGTCATCGGGATGGTCATTTTGCGTAAGGTGTCAGGAATGGGCGCGGTCAACAAACCATGCTTATCTTCGGCCTGATTGTCCGGCTTGTTTTTTTCCAACATTTTTGATGTCTATCTGGTGAGGGAAACGCAAGGATACAAGAAAGCGAGATAGTGGGCGAGTGAGCATTTCGCACGCAAACCGTTGCCTAGCTGCTGGTTATTTTAACTAAGTCACAAAAAATTCACGTCTACCCCTTGGGATCGTTAGGTTTGCCCCTTATATAGTGATCACGTGCCCTACACGGGCAATTATCAAATAAACATGAAAACTTTCAGGAGAGACGACCGATGAACATTCGTCCATTACATGACCGAGTTATCGTAGAACGTAAAGAAGTTGAATCAAAGTCAGCGGGTGGCATCGTTCTAACTGGTTCTGCTGCGGAAAAATCGACACGTGGTGTTGTTCTAGCTGTAGGTAAAGGCCGCATTCTAGAAAACGGCACAGTGTTACCGTTGGACGTTAAAGTTGGTGATACCGTTATCTTCGCTGAAGGTTACGGCACAAAGACTGAAAAAATCGACGGCAAAGAAGTGCTAGTAATGTCTGAAAACGACATCATGGCAATCGTTGAGTAATAGCAATCATTGAGTAATTTTTTGCTCTGATTCAAAAACGAAATCGAAAACAGAATTTAGAAAGGAAATCAAAGATGGCTGCTAAAGACGTTAAATTTGGTAATGACGCACGAGTTAAAATGCTAGAAGGCGTAAACGTTCTAGCGGACGCAGTAAAAGTAACACTGGGTCCTAAAGGTCGTAACGTTGTTCTAGACAAATCTTTTGGTGCACCAACGATCACCAAAGATGGTGTATCAGTAGCGCGTGAAATTGAACTGGAAGATAAATTCCAGAACATGGGCGCACAAATGGTTAAAGAAGTTGCGTCTAAAGCAAACGACGCAGCGGGTGACGGTACAACAACAGCAACGGTTCTTGCTCAAGCTATCATTACTGAAGGGTTGAAAGCAGTTGCTGCTGGTATGAACCCAATGGATCTTAAGCGTGGTATCGATAAAGCAGTTATCGCAGCGGTTGAGCAACTAAAAGAACTATCTGTTGAATGTAACGACACCAAAGCTATCGCACAGGTAGGTACTATCTCTGCAAACTCCGATGCAACAGTGGGTAACATCATTGCTGAAGCGATGGAAAAAGTAGGCCGTGATGGCGTGATTACCGTAGAAGAAGGTCAGGCTCTACAAGATGAGCTAGACGTAGTAGAAGGCATGCAGTTCGACCGCGGTTACCTATCTCCTTACTTCATCAACAACCAAGAAGCAGGCTCTGTTGATCTAGAAAGCCCATTCATCCTTCTAGTTGATAAGAAAATCTCGAACATTCGTGAGCTTCTTCCAACGCTAGAAGCCGTTGCTAAAGCGTCTCGTCCACTGCTTATCATCGCTGAAGATGTAGAAGGCGAAGCACTAGCAACGCTAGTAGTAAACAACATGCGTGGTATTGTGAAAGTCGCTGCTGTTAAAGCTCCTGGTTTCGGCGATCGTCGTAAAGCAATGCTACAAGATATCGCTATCCTAACTGGCGGTATCGTGATTTCGGAAGAGATCGGTCTAGAGCTTGAAAAAGTAACGCTAGAAGATCTAGGTCAAGCTAAACGTGTAACTATCACTAAAGAAAACTCAACCATCATCGATGGTGCGGGTGAAGAAGCGATGATCCAAGGTCGCGTTGCTCAAATTCGTCAACAAATCGAAGACGCAACATCAGACTACGACAAAGAAAAGCTTCAAGAACGTGTTGCTAAGCTAGCTGGCGGCGTTGCAGTAATCAAAGTTGGTGCAGCAACTGAAGTTGAAATGAAAGAGAAGAAAGACCGCGTAGAAGATGCACTTCACGCAACTCGCGCAGCGGTTGAAGAAGGTGTCGTTGCTGGTGGTGGTGTTGCACTTATCCGCGCTGCATCTAAAGTTGCTGGTCTTGAAGGCGACAATGAAGAGCAAAACGTAGGTATCCGTGTTGCACTACGTGCAATGGAAGCACCTATCCGTCAAATCACTAAGAACGCGGGTGATGAAGAATCTGTGGTTGCTAACAATGTTCGTGCTGGCGAAGGTAACTATGGTTACAACGCAGCAACGGGCGAATACGGCGACATGATTGCAATGGGTATCCTAGATCCAACGAAAGTAACTCGTTCTGCTCTACAATTCGCAGCATCAGTAGCGGGTCTAATGATCACGACTGAAGCGATGGTGACTGACCTACCACAAAAAGAAAGCGCAGGCATGCCTGACATGGGTGGTATGGGCGGTATGGGGGGTATGGGCGGCATGATGTAATAGCCAGCCTATCTCTTTGATCTAAGGCTTGATAACAGCGTCGAGCATGCTCATTTACTAGCGTGCTCTCCTTGTTCTAAAACCTTATAGCGGTGAGCTAGATTACCGATAAAGTTCGATAAGCCGAGGTGAATGCCTCGGTTTTTTTGTGCCGGTAACTTCGGTATTGAGCCTTTCTTGCGTGAGTTTGTAGGTCTATTCTTACTTTTAGCCAGTACTTATTACGCTTAATTTTTATCAGATTAACTGGTTTAAAAATGCGCAACTGTGCGGGTATTGTGCGTAATTCGTCAGGGAAAATGCAGATAAATAACTATGATGAATCAATTGCTTTATTTGTCAGACAGTTAAATATGACTTCCAGCTAACATTTATTGATTCAAAATGGCGCAAAATTTGTACATTACACTATGTTGTAAAACAACTATTCCCTCCATGGAGATGAAAATGAAAAAGCTTATGACGTCATTGGCTGTTGCAGCCGTAATCGCTTCACCTGTTGCTCTTGCTGATAGCTCGCCAGTTATGTTCTCTACCATCGACAACACTAACGCGCCTTCTAACTCTTCTGTTGGTGGTGTTCGCCTTGCGGTATTACATGGCCAAGTAAACGAAGTAAAAGGTGTCGACTTTTCGGTTCTAGGTATGTCTGAAACAGACCGCACAACAGGTGTGAACTTCGGTTTGTTCTTTGGTGCTTCTAAAGTTAATCAAGAAATGACGGGTGCATCACTCGGTCTTCTTAACTGGAACGAAGGCCAAACTAATGGTGTTAACTTAGGTGCAGTGAACATCACGAACAATGTAAAAGGTCTAAACTGGAGTGCAGTGAACTACTCAGAAGGTTACACAATGGCAGACATCGGTTTGGCGAGCATCTCTAAAAAATCTAACTTCCAGTTAGGTTTCTTCAATATGACTGACCAAATCGACGGTGTTCAAATTGGTCTACTAAACTGTGCGGATAACGGCTTCTTCAAGTGCTTCCCTATCGTGAACTTCGCTAAATAAGTTAAGGTGTCGCCACGAACACACGGATAAAAAAGACCCCGAGAAATATCGGGGTCTTTTTTTGTCTGTGGATCTCATTCTGAAATGTGTTTAGGCATTTAGGACGAACAAGGCTACTTCATGATCCTGGTTGAGGTTTTTCGCTGCTGCATCCTTTGATGCACACCGCGGCGTAGAGCTTTAACGCGATTTTCTGCTCTATCCACGCCAAGCAAGACCGTCAATGCCAAAACAGTAATTACGACGGATTGCGTCAGATAGCCAAGGCCTATCATCAAGCCGAGACCTGCCAATACCCAAATCACTGCAGCGGATGTCACCCCATGGATCTTGCCGTCTTGTGTCATCATCACCCCTGCACCTAAAAAGCCCACACCAGTGATTATCTGGCCAAGTACACGCGCTTGGTCGAGCGTATTAGGTGAAAGCGAGACGGCCATCGACATAAATAAGTAAGTGCCAGAGATAACTAAAATAGCGGTACGAATACCAACAGGTTTACCCCGCGTTTGGCGCTCTATACCGATCATTAAGCCGTTGATGGCGCAACAGGCTAATGCAGGCCAACTGAATGGGCCAAGATCGAAAATGTGTTCAAAAGTTGCTTGCATCTTAACCTCCAAATTTGCGGAGTATGCATAGATAAGACCGCCTGAGCGAACAAAAGCTTTTACTCGTAACGACAATCTTTATACGGAAAGCAACTTACTCTAGATGCAGATCCAGTGGCGTTTTACTTGGTCGGCCGCCAATTTCACGAGTCAATTTAGGCACTAGGTAGCCCGAGACGCGAGTAATCAAGCCACGCATGATTTCTTTTGCTTCTTCATCAGAGACGAAGAAATGTGCCGCGCCTTGGACTTTATCTAACACGTGTAGGTAATAAGGTAATATTCCTGAGTCAAACAGGGCTTCATTGAGAGCAACTTGTGCTTCTATGCTGTCATTGACGCCTTTTAATAGCACGCCTTGGTTAAGCAAAGTAACGCCGGATTGCTTCAGTTTTGCCATTTGAGCAGTAAATTCAGCATTGATCTCGTTGGCGTGGTTGATGTGCGTTACCAAGATGATTTGCAAGCGAGATGCTCGCAGTAACTGACACAACTCGTCAGTAATACGTGCAGGGATTACCACAGGTAAACGGCTGTGAATACGCAGGCGCTTGATGTGAGGGATGTGTGCGATGTGTTCTAGTAGCCAGTGGATCTCATCGTCTTTTGCCATCAGAGGATCACCACCTGAGAAGATAACTTCATTCAGTTCTGGCTGCTTCGCCATGTATTCTAAGCACTGAGTCCAAGCTTGTTTACCGCTCTTGTTCTCTTGATAAGGAAAATGACGGCGGAAGCAATAACGGCAGTTCACGGCACAGCCACCTTTTACAATCATCAATGCGCGATTGCGGTATTTGTGTAACAGCCCAGGCACTTCGTTGTCTTGCTCTTCCAGAGGATCATTGGAGTAACCTTCGTGAACCTCGAACTCCTCGTTCAAAGGTAATACTTGGCGTAAAAGTGGATCGTAAGGATTGCCTTTTTCCATCCTATCGACAAAACTTTGCGGTACACGCTGTGCAAACAGCTTGCGCGCAGCAAACCCGTCTTGCCACGGCGAAGGATCAATTTCCAAACTTTCCAGCAACTTTGCAGGATCAGAGATCCCATTCGCTAACTGTTTGAGCCAGTTTTGCTCAACAGATTCGACTTTTCGGGTTATTATGTGCGGCATTGAATTTAGCTCTAAGAATGTAAGAGGAAAAAATGGCTACAGTTAGCACCAATGAATTTAAAGGCGGCCTTAAGTTAATGCTTGATAACGAGCCTTGTGTAATTCTGGAAAACGAATACGTTAAACCAGGTAAAGGCCAAGCGTTCAACCGCGTTAAAATTCGTAAACTTCTTTCTGGTAAAGTGCTAGAGAAAACATTCAAGTCTGGTGACACTTGTGAAGTGGCAGACGTAATGGATATCGACCTAGATTATCTATATTCAGACGGCGAATTCTACCACTTTATGAACAACGAAACTTTCGAGCAGATCGCTGCAGACGCGAAAGCGGTTGGTGACAACGCTAAGTGGTTGGTAGAAAACAACACTTGTATGATCACGCTTTGGAACGGTAACCCAATCACAGTTACTCCACCAAACTTCGTTGAACTAGAAGTTACTGACACAGACCCAGGTCTAAAAGGTGACACTCAAGGTACAGGTGGTAAGCCAGCAACACTATCAACTGGCGCTGTAGTACGTGTACCACTATTCATCGCAATTGGCGAAGTGATCAAAGTTGACACTCGTACTGCTGAATATGTAGGTCGTGTGAAGTAATTCACCTCAGACTTTCTGATTGAAAAGGTCGCTTCGGCGGCCTTTTTTATTATCTGTTGTTTTATCCTAACAGCTTCAAGCTCTAGCGTGATAGATACCAACAACAAACGTGATAGCTCATCAGCCGAGAAAGGGCGGTGATTAGCTTTAGTACTGCGGCTTAATGAACCAAGTAAGAAGATAAAACAGCAATAAGATCATGGGTGGTCAAAAGCTCAAAAAGCAAAAAGATCATAGGTGACCAAAAGCTCTGGTAGTTGTACAAATTAGAGTAATGCAGAGGCTGATACGTGTTATCAGCCTCTCTTTTTTGTTGGTGAAACACGGCTGAATATTTGCGCTTTATCTCAATATCACATTGATTTTATGAAGATAAAAAGGCGATGGTGAAATTTGTGGCTATAGTAAATCGACACCCAACAAGCGCAAGGAAGCACTATGTCGACTCAAGAACAACATTACCCACTCAATGATTTTGTGGAATACTCTCCGCAAGAAATGGCAGCAAGAGCTGTACAGAATCTGGAGCAACTTCAGCGCCGTCATTCCATTCGTAGCTTCTCTGATCGTCCTGTGGCGAAAGAAGTGATTGAGCACTGCATTCGAGCAGCAGGTACAGCTCCGAGTGGTGCAAATCATCAGCCTTGGCATTTTGTTGCGATTAACAGTGCAGAAGTGAAAGGGCAGATCCGTCAAGCCGCTGAAGAATTAGAACGTTCTTTCTATGAAGGTCGAGCAGGGCAAGAATGGTTAGATGCACTGAAACCACTCGGTACCAATTCCAGTAAGCCTTATCTAGAAAAAGCACCGTGGTTGATTGCGGTGTTTTCACAAAAGAAAGGTGGCATGAGCAATGATGGGGAACAAACCAACTATTACGTGCACGAGTCAGTCGGGATTGCCACAGGCTTTTTACTTCAAGCATTGCACAATTCAGGTTTGGGTACGCTGACTCATACACCAAAACCAATGAGTTTCTTGAGTAAGATTTGCGGACGAGACAATGATGTCGATCGTCCATATATGTTGATTGTGACCGGTTATCCGGAAGAGGATGCGACCATTCCGGAACATGCGATGCACAAAAAATCTTTGGATGACATCGCGACCTTTATTGAATAGCGGTTGTATTGATCTGCACTCGTTGAGAAAACATAAATAACAGGCAATAAAAAAGCTGGCGAGTTGCCAGCTTTTTCATTTTCGTCAGCGTCTTAAATCATGAAGATAAAGACAACGGCCAGCGCAGTGATTAAACCTGCAAACGCGTAACATGCGATTTTACCAATCAAGCCTGTGTGGAACTTAAGGTCGTGCATGCCGTGGTGTAGACGGTGCATCGCATGCCACATTGGCAATGCTAGCGTACCTATAATGAATAGCGCACCGATGATGCTGGTTGCGAATTCAGATACGCGTTCGTAACTCATTGCTTCTGCATCAATCACGCCAAGCGGTACCAAGATGCCCATAACCAGCACGGTAATCGGTGTGATCATCGCAAACCAAGTACCACCGGCACCAAATAGACCCCACCAGATTGGTTCATCAGAACGCTTCGGGGCTGTGTTAACACTATAATTCGGTTTCATTACTAAAGCTCCTTACACCACGATGAGAACGATCAGTGAGATGAACGCAACTGCGGCCCACTGAGTCAGAACGATGATTTTCTTATCCACTGGTTTGCCTTTCAAACGAATTGGCATTACTTGTGGCATCATGCTGAAGAAGGTTTGTGCATGGAACAAACTGCCTAGTAGAGCAACAATGTTGATTGCTACTACGATAGGGTTTGCCATGAACTCTAACCAACCTTGCCAAGCTTCTGGGCCTTTTACTAATGAACCTAGACCGAAAGTCAGGAAGATAGTGAATAGGATCAGAGGAAGCACAGTTGCTTCACGTACCATGTAGAAGCGGTAGAAAGGATGGTTCTTCCACCATGTGCGTTTTATTTCACGAACGTAAGGTTTACGGTTGCTCATCCTTATGCCTCCACTTTCTTTGGTGAACCATCAGGTTTCAACATCGCAATCACGAAGTCCATAGAAGACTCCACCTTGCCTTGGTTTACTGCTGCTGCTGGATCGACGCTCTTCGGACAAACTTCAGAACAGTAACCGACAAAGGTACAACCCCAAGCGCCGTTTTCACCATTGATCAGCTTCATGCGCTCAGCTTTACCGTTGTCACGGCTATCTAGGTTGTAACGGTGTGCCAGTGTTAGTGCCGCCGGACCGATGAACTCAGGGTTCAAACCGAACTGAGGACATGCCGCGTAGCAAAGACCACAGTTGATACAACCAGCAAACTGTTTGTACTTCGCCATTTGCTCTGGCGTTTGCAGGTTTGTGCCGTCTTCTGGCTTGCGATCGTTACCAATGATGTAAGGTTTGATTGCTTCTAGGCGCTCGATGAACGGCGTCATATCAACGATCAAGTCTTTCTCGATTGGGAAGTTTGCTAGTGGTTCGATAGTCACGCCATTCGGGTAATCACGTAGGAAGCTCTTACAAGCGAGCTTAGGCACGTTGTTTACCATGATGCCGCAAGAACCACAGATCGCCATACGACAAGACCAACGGTAAGACAGATCTTTATCTAGGTGATCTTTGATGTAGCCAAGTGCATCAAGTACGGACATGGTTTCATCAAATGGGACTTCGAATGTTTGCGTGTATGGTTCCGCGTCCTTCTCAGGGTCGTAACGCAGAATGTCTACTTTTTGAATGCGGTTTGCTGACATTATGCTTGCTCCTCTGCGCTCTTCGCTTCTGCTTCAGCGGCTTTTTCTGCTGCTGCTGCTTTCTCTGCTGCTTCACCGTATAGACGTGCTTTAGGCTGAGACTTAGTGATCTTCACGCCGCTGTAGTCAATACTTGGTGCTGCATCTTCTTTGAAGAAAGCAAGTGAGTGTTTCAGGAAGTTCACATCGTCACGTTCAGTACAACCATCGTCTAGACGCTGGTGCGCACCACGAGATTCTTTACGTAGGATGGCAGAGTGAACCATCGCTTCTGCGACTTCTAGGCCGTAACCAACTTCGATTGCGTATAAAAGATCAGTGTTGAACACTTTGCCTTTATCTTTGATGCTGATCTGTTTGTAACGAGCTTTAAGTTCAGTGATCTTATCAATCGTTGCTTGCATCAAATCTTCTTGGCGGTAGATACCACAACCTGCTTCCATGGTGTGACCCATTTCAGTACGGATATCTGCCCAGTTTTCTTCGCCTTCTTGGTTCATCAGAGCAGCAATGCGGTCTTCAACTGCTTTCACTTGAGTCGCGATAGACTCTTCGTTCCAGCCTTTGAATTCTGCTGCGCGTTTCACCGCTTGTTCACCCGCAACGCGACCGAATACTACGAACTCAGCCAGCGAGTTAGAACCTAGACGGTTTGCGCCGTGAAGACCAACTGATGCACATTCGCCAACCGCGAATAGACCTTTAATGCGAGTTTCACATTCGCCGTTGGTTTCAATGCCACCCATGGTGTAGTGAACCGTAGGACGAATTGGAATTGGCTCTTTTGCAGGGTCTACGTTCACGTAAGCTTTCGCTAGTTCACAGATGAACGGTAAACGCTCTTGTAGGTATTCTTCACCAAGGTGGCGAAGATCTAGGTGCACCACGTCACCAAGAGGGTGTTTGATGGTGTTGCCTTTCTGCTGTTCATGCCAGAACGCTTGAGAAACTTTGTCACGAGGACCCAGTTCCATGTATTTGTTTTTCGGCTCGCCCACTGGGGTTTCTGGGCCCATGCCGTAATCTTGCAGGTAACGGTAACCATCTTTGTTAACGATGATACCGCCTTCACCACGACAACCTTCGGTCATCAGGATACCTGTGCCAGGAAGACCTGTTGGGTGGTATTGAACGAATTCCATATCACGTAGAGGAACGCCGTGACGGTAAGCCATCGCCATGCCGTCGCCCGTTACGATACCGCCGTTGGTGTTACAGTGATAAACACGACCAGCACCACCTGTTGCTAACACAACCGATTTCGCTTTAATCGTAACCAACTCACCTTCAGACATGTGGATTGCAATCAGACCTTGTACTTCACCTTCATCAACAAGCAAATCGACAACAAAGTACTCATCAAAGCGTTTGATGTTGTCGTACTTCATTGACGTCTGGAATAGCGTGTGAAGCATGTGGAAGCCAGTTTTATCTGCAGCGAACCAAGTACGTTCAACCTTCATACCGCCAAAGCGGCGTACGTTGACTTCACCGTTCTCTTTACGACTCCATGGGCAACCCCATTGCTCCATTTGGATCATTTCGCGAGTCGCGTTCTCTACAAAGTATTCAACAACGTCCTGTTCACATAGCCAGTCACCACCGCCAACGGTATCGTTGAAGTGATTGTCTAAGCTATCTTCATCCTTGATAACTGCTGCTGAGCCACCTTCTGCAGCAACCGTGTGGGAGCGCATTGGGTAAACTTTAGAAATAAGTGCTACTTCTAAGTCCGGGTTTGCTTCAGCCGCTGCAATAGCAGTACGAAGACCAGCGCCGCCTGCGCCGATGACTGCGATATCTGTGGTGATAATTTGCACAGTTATCCTCCAGTGTGTGATTGCGGAAATCCGCTTGTTATTGTGAGTGTGAGGGCACCGTTTTAAGGCAATCCCTCAAAAGTAGTAGGGTTAGTGTAGGGGAGGCTTATGGCAGAAAAATTGATGTATTTGGGGTTTTTCTCCGGTAATGCACATGTGAGCATAGAAATTCTAGGTTATGTGACTGCTATCACGGCACGAAACGTTTGGTGCACAAACGTAATCGCTGTCAATGTTACATGACTGTTGCGCGACATTACCCTCATTGATAATAGGGTAAGTTGTGAGTGTTTTTTGTACTGTGGAACGTCAAATGCTTGCTTCAGTTTTAATCGATTTTTATTCGCGTTTGGGGGACGAAAATTGGAGCCGATTCCCCCCTCGCTGAACTAGGCAAATCATGCCAAAATTGCTATTTTTCCTGCTCATCAACCTTTTAAGAGTTTTGTTATGCAAACGAACTGGCAACCTACCGCTTCTATGGAACAACTACGTCAACGTGCGATGTTGATTACCGCTATTCGTCAATTCTTCGCCGAGCGACAGGTGATGGAAGTCGACACGCCAGCGATGAGTCACGCGACGGTGACAGACATTCATTTGCATACCTTCCAGACTGAATTTGTAGGACCAGGCTATGCCGGTGGCAGCAAACTGTTCTTTATGACCAGTCCTGAATTCCATATGAAGCGCCTACTGGCTGCGGGCAGTGGTTGTATTTACCAAATCAACAAAGCTTTTCGTAATGAAGAGAATGGTCGTCACCACAATCCTGAATTCACCATGTTGGAGTGGTACCGTATCGGTTTTGATCATCATAAGCTGATGGACGAAATGGATGACCTACTACAACTGGTATTGAAGTGCGGCGCTGCTGAGCGAATGACTTACCAGCAAGCTTTTATTGACGTACTTGGTGCGTGCCCGTTAGAAGGCTCGATGCAAGAGCTAAAAGCAGTCGCGGCAAAGCTGGGTTTGAGTGACATTGCAGAGCCAGAAGAAGATCGTGATACCTTGCTGCAACTGTTGTTCAGCATCGGTGTGGAAGCCAAGATTGGTCAGCAAGTCCCTGTGTTTGTTTATGACTTCCCAGCTTCACAAGCCGCGCTGGCAAAGATCAACCCACAAGATACCCGTGTCGCGGATCGCTTTGAGGTGTACTTCAAAGGCATTGAATTGGCGAACGGCTTCCATGAACTCGATAACCCGAAAGAGCAATTAGCACGTTTCGAACAAGATAACGCTAAGCGTCTAGAAATGGGCTTGAAGCCACAACCTATCGATTTCCATCTGATTGGTGCATTAGAGGCGGGTTTGCCAGATTGTGCTGGTGTGGCATTAGGCATTGATCGTTTGATTATGTTGGCATTAGGTTGCGACCATATTGATGAAGTGACCGCTTTCCCATTCCCAATTGCTTAAGGATTGATGATGAACCTAACCGCTGCCCGTTTCGTTCTACTGAGCTATGCCGCCCTCATTGCTTATCTTTCTTTGAGTTCGGGTGAGTTGCAAGATTGGGGTGACATTGCGTACTTGGATAAGATGCAGCATGCGATGGCGTACAGTGGTTTTGGTTTCTTAGGTTGCTTTTGTGTTTCAAAGTGGCGTCAGCGTTGGACGATAGCAGTGAGTATTTTGTTATTTAGTGCCGTGATTGAAGTTCTGCAAGGGTATGTGGGTCGACAAACGTCATGGCATGATCTGATTGCGAACACCATTGGTATCGCAACTGGTCTGCTATGTTACCGTATTTGGAGCCTCTATCGACCTAGGTTGGTGAAGTCGTTATACTCAATTCGTTAATGAAGAGGGAATACGATAACCATGAAAACGCGCGACAAAATTGTCTATGCCGCACTGGAGTTGTTTAACCAACATGGTGAGCGCAATATCACAACCAATCACATTGCTGACCATATTGAAATTAGCCCAGGCAACCTTTACTACCACTTTCGTAATAAGCAAGAAATCGTGCGTGAGATCTTCGCACTTTACTCTGCGGAGTTGCTAGAAAGATTCACTCCAATTCAAGGTTCTCAAGAGAGCCTGACCATGCTGAAAAGCTACCTAGATTCCATTTTTACGCTAATGTGGAAGTACCGTTTCTTTTACGCAAACTTACCGGAAATCTTATCGCGCGATGAAAAGCTGCATGATGAGTACATTGATGTTCAGGAAAAGCTCCAAGCGAACCTGATTGCCATCATGCAAGAGTTCGTGTCGTTGAAGTTGTTGAACGTTGACCAAACACAATTGAAGCCTTTGGTTTGTACTCTGCATTTGATTGCGTGTAGCTGGCTAGCGTATCAATCAGCGATGTCTCCAAAAACAGAAATCACCGAAACAATGGTAAAACAAGGCATGCTACAAATGCTAAATGTGGTGAAGCCTGTTGCGACAGAGCAAGGCATGGAGCAGTTACTGCTACTCGAAGAGGCTTTAAGCACACTACACAGTTAGTACTATTTTCCCTCCTTATTAACATTAGAAAATGAGAGTATGGCTCAATGCTTAAGGTTTAGAGCGCAGCTCTCATTTTCAGTCCCTCCCTTGAGTTGACTTGCTGTGCTCATTTCGCACAATAGGATTCATACACCCCCAATTATCTGTTGGGATATGACTCTCGATAAAGGAACTATCGTTCAATGAACTACGACATTTTTAATGGCGATGCCGATGGCATCATCGCATTGTTGCAATTGCGTTTGGCGGATCCCATCGAAGCTAAGTTGGTGACTGGTGTTAAACGTGATATTAAGCTGGTGGAAAAGGTCGATCTGCAAGCTGGCGATGAGCTGACGGTATTAGACATTTCAATGGAAAAGAACATGGTAGGTCTAGAGCAAGCATTGGCTCAAGGCGCGCATGTGTTTTACGCTGATCACCACAAAGCGGGTGAGATTCCTCAACATGGTAACTTAGATGCGCACATCGACCTTGATGCTAATATGTGTACCGCTTTGATTGTCGATAAACTGCTTGATGGCCGTTTTCATACATGGGCGATCACCGCTGCTTATGGTGATAACTTGATTGCTAAAGCGGATGCGTTGGCGGACAAAATCGAACTCAATGAAGAGCAAAAAGCGCAGTTAAAAGAGCTAGGTACACTGATTAACTACAATGGCTACGGCTCGAAAGTTGATGATCTTCACTTCCATCCGGCGGATTTGTATCGTGCACTTCTTCAGTACACTTCTCCATTTGATGCTATTGAAGATAAAGTGTCACCTTACTACCAATTACAATCGGCTTATCAGCAAGATATGGATGCGGCACTAGCTGTCCCGGCAACTCACGAAAGCTCAAAGCTCAAGCTGTTTGAACTACCGAATAATGCAGCATCACGCCGAATAAGTGGTGTTTATGGCAACTGGCTTGCGAACCAAAATCCAGACTCTGCGCATGCGGTATTAACTGAAAATACAGATGGCACATACACGGTTTCTCTTCGTGCTCCGTTGAATAACAAGCAAGGTGCCGTGGCTGTGTGTGGGCAGTTCCCTACTGGTGGTGGAAGAGAAGCGGCGGCGGGTATTAATGCGTTAAGTAAAGATGATGTAAGTGCCTTTATTGATGCGGTAGAGACCTATTACGCATAGCGCTTTCCCAAATATACATATAAAAAAGGAGCCGAGTGGCTCCTTTTTTATTGCGAAACAATAAGTTGAGTAGTTAACGTTTCAGCCAAGATTTCGGGTTTTGCGCTTCACTGTTACGGCGGATCTCGAAGTAGAGCGAGGCACGGTCTTGACCACCAGTATCCCCCGCGAGTGCAATGACTTCACCTGCTGTCACCTTATCGCCTTCTTTCTTAGTTAACGCTTGGTTGTAGCCATAAAGCGTCATATCGCCCTTACCATGGTCAAGCAAAACGACTAGACCATAACCACGTAAGTACTCCGCAAATACAACGGTACCTGGGTAAACCGCCTTCACTTGCTGGCCATAATTAGCTGAGAGCACCATGCCTTTCCAGTTTACTTGGCCGGTTTGTTTGGTGCCAAAGTTATGTAGGACGCGACCTTTTAATGGCCATGGCAATTTACCGCGCTGTTTCGCAATACCATCCATCGGCACTGCGTTACGTTTCGCGGCTTTCGCGATCTCGGCTTTTAGACGGGTTTCGTTGCGTTGTAGTTCAGAAAGGTAACGCTTGTCGTCTTTGATGCTTTTTTGAATCTTGCTCAGTGTCCCTTTACGTTTCGACTGGGTATTTGCCAACGAAGAACGTTTTTCGGATTGCTGTTTGAGCAGGGTTTCAATTTGTGCTTTTTCGAGCTCGAGTTGGTTCTTATTATGTGCCAACTCCTGCGTGGTCTTGGTGATGTCATCAATCACTTTTGTCCGTGCTTTTGCCAAATGCTGGAAGTACTGACTAATGCGATCTTCTTCTACACCTTGATTCAAAAGGTGACCATTGGCTTTGGCTCTTTCTGTCACGTAGTAGGTCTGAAGCAGCTGCTTTAGCTCTTCTTCCTGCGCCTGACGCTGACCTTCTTGCAGAGCAATCTTCTCTTCTAACTTATTAATGTTTTGATCAGCCTGCGCTAAGTCTGCTTTGGTTTGCTTGATTTCTCTTTCTAATTTAGAAATACCAAGCTCTTGGTTTTTTAGCGACTTTTGTAGATCGTTCAGTTGTTTTTCTTGAGAGGTGAGTGACTTACGCTGGCGGTTAATTTCGCTGGAAACGCCTTTCAGCTCTTGCTGGCTAGCAGCGGAAGAGGTGATGGGATATGTGGCAGATAAAGCACAAGTTAATAAAATAGCCGAGCGTAGCACTGGGTGATTTTGTTTTCGCACTTGAGAGTTACCTACCACATTATTGCCAAAAGATTAAATGACGATTAAATACCATCCCCGTGGATAAAGCTTTGCGATTTGCCATTAAAGCCTTGATCCATATCGAGAGAAGGTTTGTCCGTTTTTGGACGACCAACAATTTTCGCAGGCACTCCCGCCACAGTTGTGTGCGGTGGCACTGCTTGCAATACCACAGAGCAAGAGCCGATTTTCGCGCCTTCACCTACTTCGATATTGCCAAGAATTTTTGCACCGGCGCCGATCATGACGCCTTCGCGAATTTTCGGGTGACGGTCACCGCATTCTTTGCCAGTACCACCAAGGGTGACATCCTGTAAAATAGACACATCGTTTTCTACGACAGCCGTTTCACCGATCACGATGCCTGTCGCATGGTCTAGCATGATACCACTACCGATGCGTGCCGCAGGGTGAATATCCACCTGACATGCCACAGAGATCTGGTTTTGTAGATAAGTCGCAAGTGCGTGACGCCCTTGCTTCCAGAGCCAGTTTGCTACGCGGTAGCCTTGCAGAGCATGATAGCCCTTTAGATAAAGCAGTGGCATTGAGTACATCGAAACCGCTGGGTCACGATTCACCGTTGCACAAATATCGCAGGCCGCGCCGTCCGTGATGGTTGGATCGGCCGCGAAGGCTTCTTCAACCACTTCACGTACTGCCATTGCAGGCATGGAAGCGGTGTTCAATTTGTTTGCCAGAATGTAGCTTAACGCAGCACACAAGCTTTCATGCTTGATGATAGTCGCATGGTAAAAGCTCGCCAACATAGGCTCTTGCTCTGACATCTCACGGGCTTCTGAGACAATTTTGTCCCAGACTTTTTGTTTTTCGCAGTGTTTCATTCTCAATGTCCTGAGTGGTTCTTCCGTGACCCGACAACTTCTATTCTTCTCAGATGAGGTGCAAAGGGGCGTAGAGTGCTACTTTCCTTCGGCTTTTTTGTCACGAGCAAGTAAATCTTGCGCTGCCAGGCGTGCATCCTTCCCTTGATACAATACTTGATAAATTTGGTCAACAATTGGCATTTCAACGTCCATGCGTTGAGAAAGCATCCACACTTCCTTCGTGTTACGGTAGCCTTCCACCACTTGGCCGATCTCTTCTTGAGCGGTGTCGACATCTTTACCTTTGCCTAGTGCCAAACCAAAACGGCGGTTACGTGATTGGTTATCGGTACAAGTCAATACAAGATCACCCAAACCAGCCATGCCCATAAAGGTCTCTGGTTGTGCGCCCAGTGCAGCGCCAAGGCGGCTCATTTCCGCAAGGCCACGTGTGATGAGTGCCGTACGTGCGTTCGCACCAAAACCAATGCCGTCAGACATACCTGCACCAATGGCGATAACGTTTTTCACGGCACCGCCAAGTTGCATGCCGATGAAGTCGTTGTTTGCGTAAACACGGAAAGTTTTACTGCAATGGATTTTTTCTTGCAGATCAGCAACGAAATCTGAGTCTGGAGAGGCAACAGAGATGGCTGTTGGCATGCCCATCGCAAGTTCTTTTGCGAAAGTAGGACCTGAAAGTACCGCGAGAGAGTAACTCTCACCAATAATGTCGAAAGCCACTTCTTTAAGTAGACGACCTGTTTCTGGTTCTAGGCCCTTGGTTGCCCAGCAAATACGAGAATCTTCACGTAGGAAAGGCTTGCAGCTATTCAGTACGATGCCAAAGACATGGCTAGGAACGACGACTAACAAGTCACGGCTTGCTTGAACGGCTTTTTCTAAATCCGATTCAATAATCAAGCTTTCAGGGAAATCAATACCAGGTAAGAATTCATGGTTGGCACGATCTGCCTCAAGGCGAGCCATGTGTGCTGGCTCATGACCCCAAAGAACCACGTTCGCACCGTTGCGAGCAAGGGAAATCGCCAAAGAAGTGCCGTATGAACCTGCGCCAATCACCGTCATTGCGATGTCTTTACCGTAAGCATTGTTGGTATTTGCTTGTGTCATGCTACCGCCTAATTGTCTTTCTACTAATAGAATCTAGTTCATAATCGCCAGATTTTACGCTCTCTAGCGGCTAGGAACTAGGATCTTTCAGAAATAAAAAATGCACATTGCATCACTGGTTAGACGCGTTGTGCATTTTCTTAAGGTATATGCCGTGTCGAATTAGAATCTACTATGACACGTCACTTACAAAACGTGAATTACGCTTCAGCTTCGCCTTGTTGAGCTTGCTGTTGTAGGTAGTTCATGAACAGCGCGTCGAAGTTAACTGGCGCTAGGTTCAGTTGAGGGAACGTACCTTTAACCACTAGGCTTGAGATAGTTTCACGAGCGTAAGGGAATAGGATGTTCGGGCAGAATGCGCCTAGGCAATGTGCTAGTTGGCCTGCTTCCATTTGCTCAGCTGTGAAGATACCACCTTGTTGAACTTCACATAGGAACGCTGTTTCTTCTTCGTTCTTTACAGTAACTGTTAGACGTAGAACTACTTCGTAAACGCCTTCACCAAGCTCACGGCTTTGAGTGTCTAGGTCTAGTTTAACGTCTGGGTTCCACTCTTTTTGGAACATTACTGGAGAGTTAGGCGCTTCAAAAGAAACGTCTTTTAGGAAGATGCGTTGAATTGCGAAGTTTTGTTGTGCGTCTTGTGGTGCTGCTTCAGCCATTTTTAAATCCTTAATAAACATTTGTTGAGCCTAGAACGATCTAAACCCAGAAATATGGTTTGTCCTGAGACTAACTGAGCAAATCTACATTGACTAGATGAAGCGCGTATTACGTGCAAAGCGTCACAACTTAGTGCTTCAACTGCTTTCTATTTGCTCAGTTTATATAAACGAGGCTTGGCAAAATTGGATTTTTACCGCGAACCTTATTTTTTACCACGTACTAGCGGTAGGTTCGCTTCGCTCCATGCAATCAAGCCATTTTTCAGTAGGCTTACGTTTTCGAAGCCTGCTTTAGCTAGTAGGTTTGCACTTTCTTGAGCAGTTTGGCCTGTTTTGCATACCACAATGATTGGGTCTGATTTACGGTTTTCAAGGCTACCAAAGTTACCAGCTTTGATATCTGACGGTAAAATGTGAAGTGCGTCGGTGATATGGCCTTGTTTGAACTCATCTTTAGAGCGGATATCGACCACAACGCCGTTTTCACGGTTCATTAGGTGAGTCAGTTGGTTTACGTTAATCTCTTTGTATGCGGCTGTCGCTGACTTCACGATGTTCATGATGAATGCGACAAGAAGACCTACCCAAACCAAAGATAGAATCATGTTCTGTTGGAAAAAATCAATGTACTCTTGCATGTCTTGAGCTCTTGCAATGTTGGCGGAAAAATAAAGCAGGAGTATAGCGGGGTTAGTCGCCTTAGGCGAGAGGGTTAAAATTTTCTAACGAATAATTGAGATCTACGCGCTTGCCTCAAGCCTTTTCTGATGTGCTATTCGTGCAATCTTAGTATCACTTCTTCCTATCAATCTAATTGGTGCAATTGACTTCACTTCTACATTGAAAAGCGCAAAATAGTTATCAACAAAAAGTTTTTCACCAAAGTATTTCGGTGGTTGTACAAAGCATCTTGAAAGTGACTATGCTTGTGAAACACGTTTGCTGACTAGGTCGGATTGCTTGCTAACTTGTAAGATAGCAACAATAAATCGCAAACATTATTTGATCTTAACCTACAGTTTTGGTTAAAAAGTGTAGTAAAATTACGCTAGTTTTGTTTCAAGGTTAGATGGAGCAATGAAGCTCTACGCCGAAAGTTACTTAAATTTGATGAGGTCATCACTATGTCTGCTAAGAAGCCATTGGCTCTAGTTATCCTTGACGGTTACGGTTACCGTGAAGACACAGCAAGTAACGCAATTGCAAATGCTAAAACACCAGTAATGGATGCACTGATTGCGAATAACCCTAACACTCTAATCTCTGCTTCAGGTATGGACGTTGGTCTTCCTGATGGTCAAATGGGTAACTCAGAAGTTGGTCATACCAACATCGGTGCAGGTCGCGTTGTATACCAAGATCTAACTCGTATCACTAAGTCTATCGCTGATGGTGAGTTTGCTGAGACAGCTGCGTTAGTTGAAGCTATCGATTCTGCAGTTGAAGCTGGTAAAGCGGTACACCTAATGGGCCTTATGTCTCCAGGTGGTGTTCACTCTCACGAAGATCACATCTACGCAGCAGTTGAAATGGCAGCCGCTCGTGGCGCTGAGAAAATTTACCTACACTGCTTCCTAGACGGCCGTGACACGCCACCACGCAGTGCTGAAAACTCACTACAGCGTTTCCAAGACCTATTTGCGAAACTAGGTAAAGGCCGTGTTGCTTCTCTCGTAGGTCGTTACTACGCAATGGACCGTGACAACAACTGGGATCGCGTTCAAGTTGCATACGATCTTCTGACTCAAGCAAAAGCTGAGTTCACAGCAGAAACAGCAGTTGCTGGTCTAGAAGCGGCTTATGCTCGTGAAGAAAACGACGAGTTTGTTAAAGCAACAGCGATCAAAGCTGAAGGCCAAGAAGATGCAATCATGCAAGATGGCGACGCTGTTATCTTCATGAACTACCGTGCTGACCGTGCACGTCAAATCACTCGTGCATTCGTTCCTGCATTTGATGGCTTCGAGCGTGCGGCGTTCCCTGCGATCAACTTCGTGATGCTGACTCAATACGCAGCTGATATCCCGCTAGCTATTGCTTTCCCACCTGCGTCTCTAGAAAACACGTACGGTGAGTGGCTATCTAAGCAAGGTCAAACTCAGCTACGTATTTCTGAAACAGAGAAATACGCACACGTTACATTCTTCTTCAACGGTGGTGTTGAGAATGAATTTGAAGGTGAAGAGCGTCAACTTGTTGCTTCTCCAAAAGTAGCAACTTACGACATGCAGCCAGAAATGAGCTCTCCAGAACTAACAGAGAAGATGGTTGCAGCGATCAAATCTGGCAAATTCGACACTATCATTTGTAACTACCCGAACGCAGATATGGTTGGTCATACTGGCGTTTACGAAGCGGCTGAGCAAGCTATCGAAGCACTAGATGAAAGCGTAGGTAAAGTGGTTGAAGCAATCAAAGAAGTTGGCGGTCAGCTACTGATCACTGCGGACCACGGTAACGCGGAAATGATGATTGACCCAACAACGGGCGGAATTCACACTGCACACACTAACCTACCTGTACCTCTAATCTACGTAGGTGACAAAGCGGTTGAGTTCAAAGAAGGCGGTAAACTGTCTGACCTTGCACCAACCATGCTTTCTCTAGCGGGTCTAGAAATTCCTGCAGAAATGTCTGGTCAAATCCTAGTTAAGTAATTAACTAAGATTCAGAATGATAAAAGCCCGAGTTCGACTCGGGCTTTTTTGTGTCTGCGATTCTGTGTTTGGTAAGGCGGTGAGTTACTAAGCTCAACAGGCCCTAATTGAACCTGCTCTATTGTACTAAGATACCAGTACCAATCACGGCTAAGGCCGCGCCAAACCAGGCAAAGCGATTTGGACGTTTCTTGGTGTAAACCCACAACAGCGGCAGCAACATGATTGGTGTTGTTGAAGAAAGCAGAGCCACCATCCCGACATTTCCCTCACGTAGGGCATAGAGAATCAACGTCATACCTACTGCCATGGCCAAGAAACCGTTTAATGCAGTGATACCAAAAACTTTCCAGGTGATAGTTTGAGTCGCACGGGCTACCTTCGCGCCAATCAACCAAAGCGCGCAATGCGCGACGAAGGCACTGATCATACGAATCGCAGAAGCGGCGACTGGATCGACACTCGTTTGCATGACTGGTTTAGCAATGATACCACCAAGCGCCTGACACATAGCGGCAGTTAAACCTAGTCCGACACCTATCCAAACATTACCTTTGATTTCTTCTAGCGTATTACTAGCTTGCCCGCGTCGGCCGTAGAAAATCGCCATCACGACACCGCTAAAAACTAAGGCTGCACCAATCAGCTCCATTCCAGTCATGCTTTCGCTAAATAGGAAGTAACCTAAAATGGCAGAGAAGACGGCATGACAAGAAAACAGCAAGCCTGCTTGGCGTGGTCCCATGCGGTTCAAGCAAGCGAATAACGCCGTATCACCAATAAAAATACCAATCAAACCGGATGCCATCATTGGCGTAATGTGTTCTGTGGTCACACTTAACCAACCTCCGGTGAACCAAGCCATACTGGATAGGATGACGGCTGTACAGCCCATACGCCATCGGCTATAGGCAAACGCACCAAGATGCTGAGCGGGAACAACAGAAATTAAGCTAGAAACAGCCCATAGGAAAGCAGCGCATAGCGCCAGCCATTCATAACCCATGATTGCGAGACATCCTTGTAGAGCAGGGTAAGGCTCTAATATGCATCAATTTATAGATATGTAAAAGAGCATCTTATCGCTAATAAAAAAGCAGCTCGTTGAGCTGCTTTTGAGGGCGCGTTACACTTTAAAGCGACTGATGTTCTCACGCATTGTATTGGCGGTATCGTACATCTGACGTGCGCCGTCACTGCTCTTAAGTGATTGTTCGGCAATCATGTCCGCATCGTCTTTGATGCCTTGCGTGTTGCGACTGATGTCTTCGCTCACCGCACGTTGCTCTTCTGCTGCGCTTGCGATTTGCATTGCCATGTCGTTGATCTCAGTGATGGAGTTGGTGATGCTGGTTAGGCTATCGTGCGCCTGCTGAGCATAATCCACGCTGGTATCCGCCAAACTGGTGCTGGTTTGCATGCTATTGACTGCCAGTTTGGTGTTGTTTTGCAGTGTTTCGATCATGGTACGGATTTCTTCCGTTGACCCATGAGTGCGTTGGCTCAATACGCGTACTTCATCAGCAACCACGGCAAAGCCACGACCTTGTTCACCAGCACGCGCGGCTTCAATTGCGGCATTGAGTGCCAACAAGTTGGTTTGCTCTGCAATTCCTTGGATGGTCGATAGGATTTGGTTGATGCTTTGCGTATTCGCTTCCAACTCAGAAATCACGTTGGCGGCATCACTGACTTGTTCTGCTAACTCGACAATCGCTTCACGGTTCTTCTGGATAACATTTTGTCCATCCATACAAGCGGATGCAGAGTTTTGTGAAGCGCTGGCAGTCAATTCTGCATGGCTTGCGACTTCTGCTGCGGTTGCTGACATCTCATGAATCGCTGTGGCAATTTGGTTAACATCGTTCTGCTGATGCTCAACGCGACCTGCCGCCATTGCTGACAGTTCATTTGCTTGATTCGCTTGCGCCGATAGTTGCTCACTGTTTTCAACGATGCCTTTTAGCATAGTTTGCATTTGTGCGAGGAATTGGTTTACATGCGTTGCAAGTTCGCCAATCTCATCCATGCGTTCAATCTTGATGCGTTGGGTTAAGTCTCCCTCTCCTTGCGATAGCTCAGAAAGCGCATCTGAGAGCGTTTGAAGTGGTTGGAGTAAGCGCGTGATGATGTAAGTGCTGATCGCTGCAATAATCAAGTACAACACGATAGAGGCAATCGCGGTGAATGTTACCTGCTCAGAGACAGAAGCAAACGCCATTTGCTTGTCTTGCACGATTCCTAAAGACCAGTCGGTATTGGGTACGTTGGCTACGTAAATTAGCTTATCACCCTGATTTGGCCATTGAATGGTATCTAACTTTGCATCGCCTGCGAGATTCATCATCACGCTGTGCGTTAATGTAGGGTTAAGTTCAGTCAGTGGTTTTTGACTTAATTTCTCATCTTTGTAAGCCACTAAGTTGTTATTGCCATCCACCAAAAATGCAAAGCCATCATTATCCAATTGGATATTCAGTACTTCTTTGATGATATCGGTTACTGCTAAGTCTGCGGCAAGAACACCACGATTGCTTTGGTTGAATGCTTTAGCGAAGCTGACAACAATGCTGCCATCAAAGTCTTGGTATGGCTCTGTAATAATTAGGCCTGACTTACTCATCGCATCTTGATACCAAGGGCGAGTTCGAGGGTCGTAATCGGCTGGCCATGATTCACTTTTATCGCCATACGCGATAGAACCATCAGAAAATCCAGCATAAACCGACAAGAACTTACCGGCACGCTTGGTAAGTAGCATCTCTCGGTCTGCATCGTCAGAGCTTGCAATAATAGCTTCGTTCGCCAGCATCATATCGCTACGAATCGAGAGCCAGTCACTAATGTAACTGTTGGTTGATTGAGAAATATTTTGAATTTCTCGGTTAAGAGTAGACGTGGTTTCTTCGCGCAATTGATTGACGGAAACCCAAGCTTGAACGCCACTAACAATGGCGATAATGACTGCAATCGCAATCTGGATTTTTAACTTAATTGTATTTCTCATTGCCTTACCTTCATAAAACAGACAAAAAGATCAACGTCACAAGTGGTGACACCAATGGGTATGAGACGATTCAAGCACGGAAAGTTACATGAAAGGCTGCAGATAATTTATCGACATATAGCCGATAAACTTAAGCTAAACAGTGTGATTTTTATTCAACATATTGTTTATAGGTATGAATTTATTGTGGTGAAATAAGAGTTAACTTGAATGCTGTTGGGCCTGTGGGGAAAGAGCAGGGGACTCTGCGGCAGATTGCACTACCGCAGAGTGTGATGATCAAAAGATAATAAGTACCGCACCATAAACGATAAAGAGCCCAATCACCCCGATGATTAAACCGACTTTCGCCATGTCTTTACTCTCAATTAAACCAGTAGAGTAGGCGAGAGAGTTTGGTGGTGTAGAGACGGGCAAAATCATACCGAGTGAAGCAGAGAACGCGACCACAACTAATAGCCCTTGCAAACCACCGATAGCAACAAGACTTGGCATGGAGGCGCCAATGGCGGCTGCGATTGGCATCAGTAAGTTCGCTGTCGCGGTATTGGACATAAAGTTCGCCATTAACCAACACACAATCGATAGTGCGATGACGACAGAGAATGGAGAAAGGGACTCATAGTCAATGGCGTGAGCTAGCGCTTCTGCCAAGCCAGTTTTGTCTAGGGCAATACCAATGGCGATACCACCGGCAACCAACCACAGCACATCCCAGTTTATTAGCTTAAGTTCTTCTTTGCCCATGATGCCCGTTAAAGTGAATACCGCGAGTGGAATAATGGCGACCACATAAGTATTCATGCCATGCACTTTAGTCGTCATCCACAGCAGGATAGTCATGGCGAAGGTGACGTAAACCACGATTGCACGCCAACTCTTCTTGAACTTGCCATCCAGACGCAGCTTCATCTCTGGTTCACTAGAAGGGAAGAGCTTTTGTAATAAGAACCAGGCCAGCGTTAGTTGCACCAAGACGAAAGGTAATCCCATCATCATCCAAGATAGGAAGTCGATGCTGTTTTCTCCGGTTAAGTATTGCAAGGCAATCGCGTTGGGCGGTGTACCGATTGGCGTTGCAATACCACCAGTATTCGCGGCAATTGGAATGCACAATACGAGGGCTTTAATGCCTAAATCGCCTTTCGGTGCCGATGCTACAATTGGGCCTAATAATGCGAGCATCATGACAGTGGTCGCCGTATTAGACATGAACATCGAGAACACGGCGGTAATCAGCATTAAGCCCAACATGATGAACTTAGGCTGAGTGCCAAACGGCTTTAGCAGTACACGAGCAAGGTTGTTATCAAGCTCGTATTTAGAGGCAGCAATAGCGAGTGCGAAGCCCCCCATGAAAAGGATGATGATAGGAGAAGAGAAAGCGGAGAAGATGTCCGTGTAAGCGATCAAGTCCCCCAAATCATGCCCCGCTGGTGGGTTACGAAATAAGTGTAAGCCTTTATCTGATATCATGATCAATTCCAGTGCGATGATAAGAATTGAAGTGGCAAAAACGGGGACAGGCTCTAAAACCCATAGCAGCGCAGCGAGAAGGAAAATCGCCAGTAGACGGTGCTGAATTAACGTGAGGTCGTCTATTGGTATAGCATCAATCGGCATCATTAAAACACCGAGCGGAATCAAAAAACACACCAGTAACTTGACCAGTGTATTCGCACTCATCTTTGGCATTGGTTGCCCCTTCAAATAATCATCCCTAACCACAGAATAATTGATTGTGCTTTTAGGGTCTTAGAGGCAAGTATGAGTTTGAAAAAGTGAGACTAAATTTCGAACAGAGTTTTGCTTTTCGTCAATAAAAAAGCCCCCGCGAGCGGAGGCCTTTAAAATCATTTTGTACGGAAGCCTTACTGCTGGTGCGCGTAAGGTGTACCCATTACTGTTGGTTTACCGTTTTCCATGCTCTCATCGAATGTGATGGCATCTTTAGCGAATAGGTTGATAACCGTTGAGCCAAGCTTGAAGCGGCCCATTTCTTCACCTTTTTTCAAGATAACGGCTTTGTTACCTTCTGCAGGGTAATCCCATTTGTAAACAGTATTACCGCGTGGTGGCGTAACAGTGCCAGCCCATACTTGCTCAATGCTGCCTACGATGGTTGCACCAACCAGTACTTGTGCCATTGGACCAAACGTAGTATCGAAGATACACACTACGCGCTCGTTACGTGCGAATAGGTTTGGTACGTTTTCTGCCGTTAGTGGGTTTACCGAGAACAGGTCGCCAGGTACATAAATCATCTGACGCAGCGTGCCGTCACATGGCATGTGTACACGGTGGTAATCACGAGGTGAGAGGTATAGCGTTGCAAAAGTACCATCTTGGAACTCTTCCGCTAGTGTCTCATCACCGCCAAGCAGTTCTTGAGCTGAGAAGTTATGACCTTTTGCTTGAATCAGTTGGCCGTCTTCAATTGGGCCAAACTGGCTAACACAAGCATCCGCTGGGTGAGTGATCACCGCTTCACCTTCTGCGATTGGACGTGCGCCTTCTTTTAGCTCACGTACAAAGAACTCGTTGAACGTTTTGAAGTGTTTTGGATCGGAGTGTTTCGCCTCATCCATGTTCACATTGTATTGTTTGATAAACCAACGAATGATTGTTGTTGTTAGACCGCCAGCTTTAGCTGAAGCCAGTTTACCCACTAGACGCGTTAGGCCGTGTTGCGGGATCCAGTACTGCAGTCCAACTTTAATCTTGTCCATCTTTAATTCCGATACTTCTGTTAGATTCTCGCTTTAGGGCGCGTGATGTTACTGAAATTTCATCTGCTTGTCAGTATTAGGTGATGTTTTCTTACACAGTTGCAGTCCTAACTCAGTTACAGATCCGCTTTCTTGCTGCGTGAGTACTGACGGTTGGCTTTGTTTTCGCCCATGCTTTCTAGGATGCGATGGTAGTTTTCAAAGCGAACTTTGCTCACATCACCTTTCTCTACAGCTTCACGCAGTATGCAGCCTGGATCGTCGTTGTGCTTACAGTCACGGAACTTACAGCCACCAAGATAAGGGCGGAATTCAACAAATGCTTTGGTGACCTCTTCCGCTTCTAAGTGCCAAAGGCCAAATTCACGAACCCCAGGAGAGTCAATGAGTTCACCGCCCGTGGGAATATGGTATAGACGTGCCGCGGTCGTTGTATGTTGACCGAGCCCAGAGTTCTCAGAGACTTCGCCTTCTTCCACTTCTTGCTCAAGCTCTGGCATTAGAGCATTCACAAGGCTGGATTTACCAACACCTGATTGGCCAACGAAGATATTGATTCGGTCGCCTAGCAAGGCTTCAAGTTCATTAATGCCTTCGCCCGATTTCTTGCTCACAAGTAGAACTTTGTAACCAATGCGTTGGTATTCTTCCAACCAACTTTCATAAGTTGCACGCTCTTCGTCTGACAACAGATCGATTTTGTTCAGAACCAGCAATGGCGCAATGTTAAGTGTCTCTGAAGCAACCAAGTAGCGGTCAATAATGTTCAATGACAGTTCCGGTAGAACCGAAGACACAATGATCATTTGATCAATATTTGCGGCCACAGGTTTTAAGCCATCGTAGTAATCTGGACGAGTAAGTACCGATGTACGAGGTTCTACTGCTTCTACAACACCTGAGATACCAGCCATGGATTCTAAACCTTCACGCCACAACACGCGGTCACCCGACACTAGGGATTCAATGCCGCGACGAAGGTTGCAACGTTGAACTTCACCCGTCTCAAGATCTTCGATGTCAGCATGTTGGCCGAAGCGAGTAATGACCAAGCCTTGCTTACTTGCGCCAAGCATGTGCTCATCCCATTGGATTGAGTCTTCTTGCTTTTTTAGGCGCTTTTGTTGGTTGCTGCGTACGCGTCGCACCTGACCTTTGGTTAACTTTTTCTTTTTTGCCACAATTCTGTACTTAGTGTGAGTTCGCTCAAGTGATTGAACCAACAAAGGGTTCAAGCGAGTGAGTATCGTGTTTCAAGTATTTTCAGGTATAGTACCTCTTTTATCGATAAACAAATAGGCGGCGTAACCATGTCCTTTAGCGATCAAAACCTAATTTGGGTTGATTTAGAGATGACGGGCCTTGATCCTGAAACGCATAAAATCATTGAAATTGCTTCTATCGTTACCGATAGCGAGCTGAACATTTTGGCTGAAGGGCCGGTACTCGCTGTTCATCAACCAGAAGAAGAGCTGGCTAAGATGGATGACTGGTGTACCAATACGCACACATCAAGCGGCTTGGTTGAGCGCGTCCGTAATAGTGATATTTCAGAGCAAGATGCTGTTGTACAAACCATCGAATTCCTAGAAAAATGGGTTCCAAAGGGTGTCTCACCAATTTGTGGTAACAGTATTGGTCAAGATCGCCGTTTCTTGTACAAACACATGCCAGAGCTCGAAGAATATTTCCATTATCGTTACCTAGACGTGAGTACGCTTAAAGAGTTAACTCGTCGCTGGCAACCTGAAGTGTTAAATGGCTTCTCTAAGCAAGGTACACACTTAGCGTTAGACGACATCCGTGAGTCGATTGCTGAGCTAAAGTACTACCGCGAAACGATCTTTAAGATCTAACTGTTAAGGCTGCGATCCAAATTGTTGTATTTCGTGAACGTTTTGCTTGCTTTTTCGTCGGTCAGTAAAAAAATAAAGTTTTTTTGAACGAAGGACTTGCATCACAAAAAAATGCTCTTATAATTCGCAGCCCTGAACGACGGAAACGTTGTTGATGCGACACTAGCTCAGTTGGTAGAGCGCAACCTTGCCAAGGTTGAGGTCACGAGTTCGAACCTCGTGTGTCGCTCCAGTTTGAAGG
>NZ_BAOG01000095.1 GCF_000400365.1 Vibrio jasicida CAIM 1864 = LMG 25398
GCCTGATGAACTTAAGGTTCAGCGAAACCGAATCGGCCTTTGATTACATGCTAACAACGAGAGAATATCTTAATGAACACGGCAAACCCGTAGCGTTCTACAGTGATAAGCATTCGATTTTTCGGGTGAATCAGGAAAAGCAAAAACAAGTCGGTCAAACTCAGTATGCCCGAGTATTAAAAGAGTTAGGTATTGAACTGATATGTGCGAACAGCTCTCAAGCTAAAGGTCGTGTTGAGCGAGTAAACTTGACGCTACAAGACCGACTTGTCAAAGAGATGCGCTTACAAGGAATTAACACCATCGAAGAAGCGAATGCTTGGCTTCCCTACTTCATTGCCGATTTCAATCGACGCTTTGCTAAGCCGGCAATGTATCCGAAAAATATGCATCGAAAAGTGCGCGAAACCCCACAGGAACTCGACGATATTTTCAGTTGGCAGGAAATTCGTAAGCTCTCTAAATCACTGACATTTCAATATGACAAAGTGGTTTATCTCATTGAGCCAACGGAAGAAAACACTCGCTTAGTACACGAGCACGTCAAAGTCTTAGACTATCCCAACGGAGACATTGCGATTGTGTATGGCCACAGAAAGTTGGAATTTAAAATTTTCGATAAGCTTGAGCATGTTCAGCAAACCCAAATTGTCGACAACAGAAACGCACCAGGAGCAAAAAATGTATGGTCCGCCCCGTTATTGCAACTACAATTAAGTAATAACGGAGTTGGTTTGCGCTAATGTATTCGGAGTCCACGTTGGG
>NZ_BAOG01000094.1 GCF_000400365.1 Vibrio jasicida CAIM 1864 = LMG 25398
GCTCCACGATGATATCCGCGCCAGATTATCCTTAAAAGCCCCAAAGCAACTAGGTGCTATTTTTTGTATCAGGTTACTAATCTGGCCGTTCGACCGTTTTTGTCATCACGTTCATTGGCGTTGCAAACTTGGTTATGGCTATACAGCCTTAAAAGCTTGGCGGTGGTACAACACCGCCCAAGCTATTCTTGCTAGCTTATTGGCAAGTGCGACTACCACTACATTAAACGGCTTTGTTGCTCGTAAATTGACTAACCAATCTCCAAACACTTTTCCTGTTGTTTCTATCCTAGATAGCACGGACCTCGCTCCATGTATAAATAGAGCGCGAAGGTGTTTGTTCCCTCGTTTACTCATGCCTAATAACTTTGATTTGCCACCCGTTGAATACTGCCTTGGAACGAGTCCTAGCCATGCAGCCATCTCGCGACCTCCACCAAAGTTTGAAGGAGAACTGATATTGGCCACACACAACGTTGCTGTTAAATCACCAATACCAGGAATACTCTTCAAAAGTTCAGCATTTTCATTATTTTCA
>NZ_BAOG01000093.1 GCF_000400365.1 Vibrio jasicida CAIM 1864 = LMG 25398
CCCGCCATACCACCAAACAACGACGAGACCATATTCGCAATCCCTTGTCCTTTACACTCATCATTATTTTCACTTTCCGTGTCTGTCAGCTCATCCACGATGGAAGCTGTCATCAATGACTCCAGCACACCAACAACAGAGAGTGCTAGTGAATAAGGGAAAATGATTTGGAGTGTTTCAAGGTTAAAAGGAATATCTGGGATCATAAAAACAGGGAGTGAATCAGGTAACTCTCCCATATCGCCTACTGTCCGAATATCAATATTGAACATTAGGGCAATCACAGTCACTGCGACGATACACACTAAAGGTGAAGGTAGCATTTTTCCTATTTTCGGAACATAAGGAAACATGTAGATGATGGCCAACCCTAATCCTGTCAGTGCGTAAACAGGCCAAGAAACATTGGTTAGTTCAGGCAGCTGCGCCATAAAAATTAAGATAGCCAACGCGTTTACAAACCCGGTCATGATCGACTTTGAGACGAAACGCATTAAATCCCCTAGCCTCAAATAACCGATCAACAGTTGAAGTACGCCAGCGAAAAATGAAGCGGCCAACAGATACTGTAAACCATGGTCTTTGACTAAGGTTGTCATCAACAGCGCCATTGCGCCCGTAGCCGCGGAAATCATTCCGGACCTTGAGCCTGTAAACGCAATCACGACACAGATGGAAAACGAGGCATAAAGACCAACTTTAGGGTCTAATCCTGCGATAATAGAGAATGCAATAGCTTCTGGTATCAGTGCCAGCGCTACAACAACTCCTGATAAACAATCTCCTTTAACATTGTTGAACCAAGTATCTTTTGTAAATTTAAACATAAATCTCTCATAAACGTATTGCCTTAGTTGGTGCATTGCGCACGGTGAAGGGAGTGATGCAAACGCATCTGAGAGATCGTTCTAAGGCGGACTAATGAGCAAAAAGCACCTTCCTTTTCCTATTGATGGACCAAAAAATGAGGACAAACAACGAGAGTGCCCCCAAAAGAAGTGTGCTTTATATCACTATAAAAATCTAAACTGTAATAAATTCTTACAAAACAAAGTCAACAGTCCTACAAAGAGCCACAAAAAAACGCCTCACAAAGGAAGCGTTCTTATCATCTCTATGCCTTATAGGATAAGGGATTATCGTAACAACCGTTTTTAGAATGACTGCTGAGAGTACCTTTCTCCATCAAAGCCACTTAATTGCTCATAAGCTTTGGAAAGAATCGCAATACCGATAATCGTCACCAAGAAACTCAACAGACTCATTAAGAAAGGAAGCTGTAAAAACGCAAGTGGTGACATAGCCAAACCAAACAGAAGCGGCACTATAATCACAACGCTCATCATGTACCAAGTACGGCCTTTGGTAAGGTTCCAAGCGTAAGGGAAAGAAACACCTTTACCAATCGCGATGGCTGGAAAAACCAAGACTAATCGACAACACACCACGCTTAACGCTAATAATGCGATAGCTGCAAGGACAAGATTAATCATCGCGAAAATCGCAGCCACTGCGACCACCGCCACCGTCATGGCTAAGTAGTGGCCGATAAACCACATTTCGATTTTTCCAAACGTGAAACGTCCCCACTGAGGCACAGACTGAGGGCCTTTCAAAATGATGCTGTGAACGTTGATTGCAACGATTGCAGATAAAAGAGCCATCAAGATCTGAACAAGAATAGGAGCGACATCCCCTTGCGCTGAGTTCAAAACAAGATCCAGCATAAGAGAAAGGAGAATGGGTAACGCCGTTGCTTTCGCAATAGCCTGTTTATTTGCACTCAATGATGAAAAAGCGCTTTTAACGGTATCGATAAACATAGTTGGATTCTAATTAAGAGTAAGGTTTATTCTGGTTACTGATGTTATCTTCCAGATACTAAATGAGCAAACCTTTCCCTAATTATCATTGAGTTACCGTATTTACTTCGACCTAGATAGGTTCATTTATCCACAATTAAGCGCTTTGTTCACCGAATACGGCTTTGTTAGATTAAATGTCCAACTTTACGAATCAGTACAGCAAGGCTTTCCGCTTCGAGTTTCTTCATCACGTTGGAACGGTGTACTTCAATCGTTCGTAAGGAGACACACAACAAGTCCGCCATCTCTTGGTTTTTCATCCCTTTAACCACCAAGCCAAGCACTTCTCTTTCACGCTTAGTAAGATTCTGTAGAACTTGTTTTGCACCGAGCTTTTCACAGTTTTTGATCGACTGTTCCATAGCATCTTCAATCGCTAACACCAACGGATTGCCATCAACTGGCTTTTGGAAAAAATCGAGCGCACCATCTTTTAGCGCATCTACCGCCATAGGGATATCGCCGTGCCCAGTAAGATAGATAACACTGATTGGGCTAAATTGCTCATTCATGATTTGATGAACATCTTGCCCTCGCATCTCTGGCATACGACTATCAAGTAGCACACACCCTGCTGACGGTAAATCGGCTTCTTTTAGAAAATCCGGGCCACTACAGAACGCCTGAACCTCATAGCCATAGCTTTCTAACATGAACGCCATCGACTCTAATACGGGTTCTTCATCATCGACGATATAAAGGGGACAGAGGTTACGACTCATGACAAGTCTCCTGATACGGTAAAATAATGGTCACTTGGCAGCCAGTAGGCTCTATTGACCGAAAACGAATACTGCCTTGATGGGCATCGATAACATCACGACAAATCGCGAGTCCTAGTCCTAGGCCATTTTCTTTGGTGGTGTAGAACGCTTGATCCAGCGGAATATCTTGTTCTTCGATGCCAATACCGTTGTCCATGACATCTATGATGACCATTTCGTCACAAAAGCTTATGTGCAGGTCAACGTAGAGCTCCTTTCGCTTTGGCTCGTGACTCAAACACGCATCTTTTGCGTTGTTTAAGACGTTAAGGATGACTTGCTGCAACCCCGTTACGTCTGCAAAAATGGGTTGTACTTCACCTGAATACATCACCCCTAATTGAATGCGATGGCGTTGAAATTCATAATCCACCAGCTTCATTGACTCTTCGATGAGACTTGGAAGGTCAATCCATTTTTTTTCAATCGGAGTACGATGAATCAAGCTTCGTAAACGTTGAATGATGTCACTGGCAGAAGTCACTTGTTGCTGAATCTTATCCAAAATAGGCAACATCTCTTCGGGTGTTGTCCCTCGTTCCATGCGGACTTTCGCCCCTTGGCTGTAGTTCTTAATCGCAGCTAACGGCTGGTTAATCTCATGAGCAATGCTGCTGCCAAGCTCCCCAACAATAGTGATCCGCTGTGCGTGTTCAAGCATGCTGCTTTTGCGTCGTAAGTTATTCATGGTGGATTTTAGTTTTTCTTGGCTGCGTTGAAACTTCCATTCCAACCAAAAGTGGTAACCCGTCATAAGCAATAAGGTCAACAAAGATGCCATCGCTATCGCTTGGTTCTTACCCAACCATTCTTTGGCCTTTTGTCCCCATGATTTCTGCAAAGGATGCATATCCAAATGCTTGTAAACTTTATCTACATTGATACTCGGCGCAGGCAACATCCAACCTACATTATTCGCCGCTATTGCCGCAGGGTGCTCAGCAGGCATCGCAAATAGTGTTTGTGCGACCATTTGTCCGACATCAAAAGGCGTGCGTTCAGTCATTGCCATGGTCCAGTTTGGATAAAGAGGTGTACTGACTGCACAAATTGAATCGGCCGGACGCTTTTCGTTAAGTACTCTTAAACTATGCAGCTGGATACGGCCCTCTTTCGCCATATTTTCCAACGTACAAGCAGGAACGATCGCCACATCCAGATCATTTTTGATCACATCCAAAATCAATTGATCCGTTGGAGGACCAGTGAAATGGATTTTTTCAAAGAATGAAGAGTTGAAGTAACCCAACTTATCCAACTCATAACGCAGGGCAAGAAAACCACCAAAGGCTTTTTCAGACACAGCAGCGACATTGGCTTTATTGATGTCTCTAAGTGTTTTAAAGGGTGATTCTTCACGTACCACCACCACCGAAGCAATCGACTTATTTGGCAAGTCGCTGTAAGCGGTTTTTTGTGTGGCTAACCAATTAATAGGGTATTCACGAGCAAGCTTGGTCGCCTGCCCCGGGCTGGTCAAAATGAAGTCGAGCCAACCGTGCAGAAATGCGTCTTCCAGTTGGTCGAAATCGTAAGTATGTAAATTGAATTTGTATCCAGGGTTTTGCACCTCTAACCAATCCAAAGTCGGTTGCCAAGCTTCACGCGCATGGGCGTGTCCGCGCAGTGCTAAAACACCAACATCATAGTCTGTTCTGTGTGCTTTTTGTTCACTAGCAAACACAAAAGAGGTAAAGAAAAAGAAGAGAGCACAAATGAAAAGAGTTAACTTTTGAGAATAATTATCAATCACTTACGAGATACTACCAAAACACCGTTGTGGCACATTTTAGCACCACTCCCCCCTACTACTTTGTTGCTTTAGATCAATCCCACATCATTATTGTGGGAAACCACAATATCGCCATTTAAACGTTTTCCTCAGAATGCCTTAGCCATAAAGGGGTAGAGGCACTTTACCTGTTTCACACAATGAACATCTCTAACGAACAAAAAACGTTCATGTCGGCCTTTCCCCTTCAAAAGCATTCTAACTGTCGAAAAATCGAAGTTTCGGCACAAAAACTTTAAATTAAAATATGGAAGTAACTCATGAAAAAATCGACGATTGCGTTGGGTGTGTTGGCGGCTGTCGCAGCTGTTGGCTACTCAGCTTACAATACGATGTTCTCAGCAGAGGCCGTAACAGTGGATGCCGCTGCTCAAGAGCAGAAATTCACACAATACGCTCACCCAGAGCATTTCATTTCATCACAGCAACTGAAATCGTTAATGGACAGTGATAAAGACGTGGTTGTGATCGGCGCGTTAAACCCTATCAAACCAGATAGTCCTATCTCTGGTTCTTACACTATGTGGCGTAACGATTACTCTGCGGCTGAAGGCGTTTACGATTTCGGCGGTATGAGCAACAGCACGGAAGAGATGGAAACCATCTTAGGTAGCTTCGGCGCATCAACGGACAGCACAATCGTGGTTTACGCGGCAGGCTCTCACCACGATGCTGCGCGCCTTTACTGGCAAATCCATAACCTTGGTCACCAAGACGTTCGTTACCTAGACGGTGGCTTAAACGCTTGGATGGGCGCAGGTTTCCCAACTGGCTCTGCAAACCAAAGCGTTGCATCAGTTGAATACAAAGCTCCGAACACGCAGCAAGACAACAATACGCTAGCAACGTTAGATATGGTTATCGAAGCGCAAAACAGCTCTGACTGGGTGATCCTAGATACGCGTGGTAACGACGAATTTAGAGGCGAAGTAGCGGTTTCTGGTGCATTTGGTCCAGGCACCATTCCAAACAGTGTTCACATCAACTGGACAAAATCACTAAACGAAGACACGACTCTTAAATCAGCAGAAGAGCTGCAAGCCCTTTATGGCGACATCATCAAAGGCAAGAAAGTGATCGCTTACTGCCAATCTGGTGTTCGTTCTGCCCACACAACCATGATTCTTACTGAAGTATTAGGTGCAGAAGACGTCTACAACTATGACGGCTCTTGGATCGAGTACAGCCATGCTCACTACGAGCAGAAGAATCCTGAAGTGAACGTTATCAACGGCAAGAGCTGAACAACACGGAAATAGCACTCAATGAACAATGTAATTTTTAGCCAAAAGCTATTAGACACCGCTCAAACTATCGTCGATGGCTGTATGGGTGATGCCGATCCGGCATGTCAAACCGCATGTCCAATGCACACAGACGTAAAACAATACGTTCGCATGGCAGGCGAAGGTGATTTCCAAGGCGCTTTGGATCTGATCCGCAGCAAACTATTCCTACCTCAAACGCTTGGCCGCATCTGTGCACACCCTTGTGAAGCTTCTTGTCGTCGTAATACTGAGTTCGGTCAGCCGATCAGCGTTGCAGGCATCAAGCGTTTTGTTGCAGAAAAACTGGATAACCAAGATCACTGGGACCTTAACATTGCTCCCCTAACCAACAAACACATCGCGATCGTTGGTGCAGGTCCTGCTGGCGCGCAAGCGGCTATTGAGCTTCGTCGTCAAGGCCACGAAGTAACGATTTACGAAAAGCTAGACGTATACGGCGGCATGATGCGCGTGGGTATCCCTGAATACCGTCTACCACGCGACGTTATCGACTTCGAATACAGCTACTTAGCAATACTAGGTGTGACGACTCGCTTCGGTGTTGAAATCGGCAAAGACATTAGCTTCGACACTCTACGTAGCAAACACGATGCTGTGATTCTGGCTCACGGTGCACACGTAGGCTCTATCATTCCGCTACCAGGTCACGACAACAATGGCGTGTTCTCTGCAGTTGAGTACTTGAAAGAGATTTCTGAAACTCGTCAATTCCCACGTGCCGGCAAACGCGTGATGGTTATCGGTGGTGGTGACGTTGCGATGGACTGTGCGCGCTCTTCATGGCGTATCGGTGCAAGCGAAGTTTACCAATGTTCGCTTGAGAGCCTTGAAAACCTGCCTGCAAGCCAAATCGAAATCGACGAGTCGCTAGAAGAAGGTGTCGAATTCAACGCAGGTTGGGGCCCAGTTGCTATCGAACACGAAAACGGCAAAGTAACCGGCATCACTATCAAGAAAGTAGTGTCTATCTTTGATGAACAAGGCAACTTTGCACCTAAGTACAGCGAAGAAAGTAAAACTATCTCTGTGGACACGGTTGTTTTCGCTACGGGTCAAGTTGTGGCTGACATCACTGGTGGCGCACTAGAACAAACTCGCGGCGGCCGTTACGTAGTCGATAAACAAACACTAGCATCGAGCCTAGAAGACGTCTTCGTAGCCGGTGATGCGTGTGGCGGTAACATCGTGATTGAAGCGATGGCATTAGGTCGCAAAGCAGCAATGAGTGTTGAGCGTTTCCTAACGACTCGCTCACTGACTGAAGGTCGCGACTTCGAGCAAGAATACAGCTACTCATCTCGTCTAGACGTACCACTACCAAAAGGTACGGTAGATACCCCTCGCCTACACGGTGAATTGCGTAACGCTGAAGAGCGTAAGCAAGATTTTGCACAAGTGGATTTAGGCTTTACTGAAGAACAAATCAAACAAGAAGCATCTCGCTGTCTGCAATGTAGCTGCAAGCTATGTATGACCGAGTGCATCATGATGAACGACTTCAGTGACTGTCCGAAGACCATCTTCTCTGACTTCGTGAACAACAAGTCAATGGACCCATTGATGGCTTACTCATGTAACGCCTGTGACCAGTGCACCATCGTATGTCCGAAAGACTTCCCAATGAAGGAAATGTTCTTAGGCGCACGTGCGGACTTTGTTAAGGCAAACAATGGTGAATCACCAATGCCGGGTCACAAAGCAATCAACATGCACCAGAAGCTGGGCTTCTCAAAAATCTTCACTATGGCAAAACGAGCGGTATCGACAAAATGAGTAATAAAGTATTTATGCCAGGATGCAGCTTGCCATCCTACTCACCAGAAGGCGTAGCAGCAATTGCGAGCTACTTAAAAGAAGTGTACCCAGACATGGGCGCAGTGCAGAAGTGTTGTGGTAAACCAACCGCTGCAATTGGTCAAACTGAGAAGTTCAAAGAGCGTTACGGCCAGCTTCAAGCGGACTTCGATAAGCTAGACGCACAAGAAGTCATTGTGGCGTGTCAAAGCTGCTACGGCATGATCAAGAAATCTGGCGGCACACAAAAGCCGGTTTCATTGTGGAAACTGCTTCCAGAAATCGGTCTGCCAGAAGCGCTACGCGGTAAAGCGAAAAACAGCGACGTGGTATTCACCATTCACGACTCTTGCTCTACTCGCTACGAAAAAGAACTGCAAGACGGTATCCGCTGGATCTTGAACGAGCTTGGCTACAAAACCTCAGAACCAGAACACACACGTGAAAATACACGCTGCTGTGGCTTTGGCGGCATGGTAGTGCCAGCAAACCCAGACGTCGCAACACGCGTAATCAAACGCCGCGTGGAAGAGTTTGAGACAGACTACGTTGTGGTTTACTGCTCGGCTTGTCGTGCATCCATGATGGGTGTTGGTACGAAATCTTGGCACATTCTGGATCTGATGTTTGGCCCTGTGATCATGCAAGGTGATGAGCCGCCAGTAAACGTACTTGCTAGCCCTGTGAAAGCTTGGTTCAACCGCTACAAATCCAAAGCGGGTCTAATCAAGTGTATGTCTGTGTAGCTAAGTCTCTGTAGCTACGTTTTTGTAGCTACATCTTTTTAATTATTAGGTTTAAGTGAAGTTGAACTTATGAAATTCGTAAAAATTGCTCTTATTGTTGCTGTTATCGCTCTCGCTCTATTTGCAGCAAAACAAACTGGCATCCTTGAAATCATCACAGACATCAAGAGCCTACAAGATTGGATCGCAAGCTTTGGCGTTTGGGGTTACGCAGTATTCGTAGCAGCATTCGTGTTTGCGTGTGTTTTCCTACTACCGGGCAGTGCGTTCACCATCGTAGCGGGCATCGTATTTGGCCCTATCAAAGGTGGCGTTTTAGCGCTATTTTCTGCAACGCTTGGCGCGGTGGCGGCATTCATTGTGGCACGCTTCCTACTGCGTAACACCATCATGAAGAAGTTTGGCGATAACCCAATCTTCAAGAAAATCGACGATGGCGTAGCAGCAAACGGTACAAGCTTCTTGATCCTAACGCGTCTCGTACCTGTATTCCCATTCAGCCTACAGAACTACGCTTACGGTCTAACGAGCCTAAACCTTGGCACTTACGCTCTGGTTTCTCTACTAACGATGGCACCAGGTGCATTCATCTTCGCTTACATGGCGGGGGATATTGCAACAAACGGTGTGTCTGCAATGCTGCTAGTGAAGTTTGCGGTTGCAGGTCTTATCCTGTTTGGCATGTCTCTGATTCCAAAATACATCGCGAAGAAAAAAGGCATCAACATGGAAGAATTAGCGAAGTAATCCGGTCTATCCATTATTGACGCCAAAAGAGTGCGACTTATCGGGAGTTGCACTCTTTTCATTCATACCAGCTTGGTCATATTTTATGCCCCTATTGCTCACGTTTAAGGCCAAAGATAAATGTTGATCGGTATGACCTCACAAGGCGAGTAATTCTCTGAATCTATTGTCAAATTCGCGTTGATAATAAAGCAAGATAGATTACTATCCATCTAGAGGGAACGGAGCATTCAGTTGATGAATAGCCCTATGTTGAGTGCCGAAAATAAACGGTTGCCACTTCATAGCGGAACAAAGCTCCAAAATGAAAACAAAGATAAAAACACGGATTACGTATGAAAAAGCTACTTAGCACCATTGGCATTTTAACCGCCACTTTTGCCACATCTTCCTATGCCTCTTCTAATACAGAAGAATGGCAAAAAATCGAACAACAAGCCGACGGTCAGACCGTTTATTTCCATGCTTGGGGGGGTAGCCAAGAGATCAACCGCTATATCCAATGGGCAGGCAAAGAGCTTAAATCTCGCTACAACGTGACGCTTAACCACGTAAAAGTCACCGACATTTCTGAAACCACCACTCGTCTTATCGCAGAAAAAGCCGCAGGGAAGAACAGCGGTGGCAGCGTAGATATGGTTTGGATTAATGGTGAAAACTTTAAATCAATGAAAGACAACCAACTGCTGTTTGGTCCTTTTGTTGATGGTCTACCAAGTTGGCAGTATGTCGATAAAACACTACCGGTAGATGTTGATTTTTCAGAACCAACTGATGGCCTAGAAGCGCCATGGGGTGTTGGCCAACTTGTTTTTATCTACGATGAAGAGACGCTAAACAACCCGCCAAGCTCGTACGCAGAAATGCTAAGTTACGCAAAAGCGTTTCCTAACCGCCTTACTTACCCTCGCCCACCAGAGTTCCATGGCACTAGCTTCATTAAATCTCTGCTCATTGAGTTAAGTAACAACGATCCTGCACTGCAAAAACCAGTGACTGATGAAGCATTCAAAACCGTTACGCAGCCTTTATGGGCTTACTTAGATGAATTCCACACTGTTGCATGGCGCGGCGGTAAACAGTTCCCAGGCGGAACAGCAGAAACCGTACAGCTGCTAGATGATGGTCAGATTGACCTAGCTGTCACGTTCAACCCGAACGCGGTTTTCTCAGCACAATCAAGCGGCAACCTAGCAGAAAGCACCAAAGCATACGCGATGGACGCAGGTGCACTGTCGAACATCCATTTCTTAGCGATTCCTTGGAACGCAAACGCCAGTGCAGGCGCGCAAGTTGCTATAAACTTTTTATTAAGCCCTGAAGCACAATCTCGCAAAGGTGACATCAACATCTGGGGTGATCCTTCAGTGCTAAGCAGCCAGTACCTAACCGGCACGGCTAAGAATACTCAACAGTTCAAATCTATCGCGGAGCCACATCCAAGCTGGCAAGCAGCGTTAGAAAAAGAATGGCTGAAACGCTACGGAAATTAATACACACCCATGTTAAGAGCGCTGTATCTAGTTATTATCGCAGTTTGTATATTACCGACCATCCCGGGGCTACTCGGGGTGGTGGTGTCTGCGCTCGGCTATGTACCCCCTATCGGTTTGCACCACTTCTCACTGGATGGCTTTCATGCTGTGTTTGACTGGGAAGGTGTGTGGACGTCGATTGGATTGACTTTTTATTCCGCCATTTTCAGCAGCTATCTTGCTTGTTTGATCACTTTTGCGATTCTTCAAGCTTCATGGGGCAGCAAGTTCTGGCGCAAGATTGAAATGAGTCTTTCCCCTCTTCTTGCTATGCCGCATGTCGCGTTTGCTATTGGCTTCGCTTTTCTATTCGCACCAACAGGTATGGGCGTTCGCGTAATCAACCAAATGTTTGGTTACGATCCAAATGCGCAAACGGTGAATGACTTAGCGTTGTTGATTAAAGACCCACACGCTCTGGGTTTGATCGTCATGCTTGCTATTAAAGAAGTGCCGTTTTTATTGTTGATGAGCATTCCTATTCTTCAGCAATTAAAAGTTGAGAAGATTGAAAAAGTCAGCCATTCGATGGGTTACAGTTCCGCGCAAGCATGGTGGAAATGCGTTTTCCCACAATGGTTAGCGAAGCTGCGTTTTCCAATGTTGGCTGTTCTGGCTTACAGCTTATCCGTTGTGGATGTGGCGCTAATTATTGGCCCAACCAACCCTCCTACGTTTGCAGTGTTGGTATGGCAATGGTTTAACGACCCTGATTTGTCACTCCTACCAAGAGCGGCGGCGGGCGCGGTTGTGCTGTTTGCTATTGCAAGCCTTTTGATTGGTTTTGCACGACTCGTCGAATGGAGCATTACCAAAGGCTTTAAACGCTGGCAATACTCTGGTCGCAGCGGTTTCCGCTTACCGGGTAAAACCTTGTTTTCTCTGATAGCCCTACTCGCACTGTTAATGGTGCCATTGATGGTGGTCTGGAGCTTTGCACAGCGTTGGCGTTTCCCTGACTTATTACCAAGCCGCTACAGCTTACGTTTTTGGGAATACGAGTGGCAAAGTATTCTTGGCACGCTAGAGCAAAGCATGTTGATTGCAGTTATCAGTGCATCTATTGCCCTTGTACTAGCACTAATCGCTCATGAGTACCGCCTACGATACCGTTGGCAGGTGCCGGGTTACATCATCGCTGTACCTATGTTGATCCCGCAGCTTTCTGTGCTGTTTGGTATGCAGGTCGCTACTCTGTATCTCGACAGCAATGCATATTTCTTCTGGGTATGCTGGGCACATGTCTTCTTCGCTTTCCCATTCGTATACCTGTCATTGGATGGGCCTTGGCGTAGCTTCGACAACGGTTTGACTCGTGTCGCGCTAAGCCTTGGTAAATCGCCGATGCAGGCTTGGTTGAAAGTGAAATTGCCGATTCTTCTGCCTGCCATTGCCTTTGCTTGGGCAGTGGGAATTAGTGTGAGCTTGGCTCAATACCTACCAACACTGGTGCTGGGTGCTGGTCGCATCAGCACAATAACAACAGAAGCGGTAGCCCTCTCAAGTGGCTTCGACCGTCGTGTCACCGCGATTTACGCAATTTGGCAAGCGCTCTTGCCGTTAATGTTCTTCTCTTTTGCGATTCTACTTAGCCGTTTACACGTTAAGTATCGCCGGTTGTCTATTAAAGGTTTACTACCGAATGAGTCTTTGTCTCGAAAACCTCGCCATCCGTAAAACCAATGGCGATACTCTTTTCTCTGCGTTCAACATGACCGTAAAGAAAGGTGAAATTGTTACCCTGATGGGCCCAAGCGGCTGCGGAAAATCCACCTTGTTGGATGCGATTGCTGGCCACCTGTCTTCCGAGTTCGACTATTCAGGCTCAATCACGCTCGATAACGAAAAGCTGGATGCTTTACCTGCACACAAACGTCAGGTGGGTATTCTGTTCCAAGACGATTTGCTCTTCCCGCACCTCACCGTGTGGGAGAATCTCGCCTTTGCACTACCCGATTCAATCAAAGGCGCAGAGCGCAAAGAGCGTGCAATGCAGGCTTTGAAGCACATCTCGCTAACTAAACTTGCAGAGTCTTTCCCTGATCAAATCTCAGGCGGCCAACGCGCGCGTATTGCTCTCACTCGCATGTTGTTGGCAAAACCGAAAGTTGCCCTACTCGATGAGCCATACAGCAAATTAGATAAAGATCTGCGCGTGCAGTTTCGCAATTGGGTTGTGGAGCAACTTCAACAAGCTAACATTCCTGCTCTAATGGTGACGCACGATGAAGACGATATTCCTGAGGGCAGTCGCTGCCTAAACTGGCCTTGGGAGACAAGCCATGCTTGATAGCCTGAGTATCAAAATCATTAAGTGGCCATTGGCACAAAGCGCAAAACTGATTGATAAATGTGGCGTGACAGCTAACCAAACCACCTTGTTTGGCTTCGCCCTTGGTTGTTTTGCTTTACCTGCATTGATGGCAGAACAATACACGCTTGCATTAGCGTTTATTCTGCTGAATCGAATCTGTGATGGATTGGATGGTGCTTTAGCGAGGATTCAAGGCATCACCGATGCGGGCGGCTTCCTTGATATAAGCCTAGACTTCTTGTTCTATTCTCTGATTCCCTTTGGCTTTGTACTAGCAAACCCAGAACAAAACGCCGTCGCAGGTGCGTTCTTGATCTTCTCGTTTATTGGTACAGGGAGCAGCTTTTTAGCATTTGCGATCATGGCGGGTAAACGTGGTATCGATAATCCAGTCTACAAGCACAAATCTCTGTACTACATGAGCGGCCTGACAGAGGGTACAGAGACCATAGGTTGCTTCGTGCTGTTCTGTTTGTTCCCGCAACATTTTGCCGTGATTGCGTACATCTTTGGTGCAGCATGTTGGTTTACTACGTTTACGCGTATTTACTCTGGGTTTCATACGTTGAAGCCGTAAACAAAACTTCAAGAGAGATTCCTGATTGCGACGAAAGACCGCAGTCGGGAATCTCTTTTCAGCCTTCTCTCAATAAATCATCCCACTCACCACCAGCGTCAGCACAATTCCAGAGACAAAACTCGGAAAATGCCACGTCCGCTGCTTAGCGCGGTAATACTCTTTTTGTAGGTCCTCTTGGTAGCTCTTTACGGCCAATTCTTTAATGTAGTTATTATGCATAACCTGTCCTCCTGACGTGTTTTACAGATGGAGGATAAAAGCTCAAGTTAACTTAAGGTCAACGGAAAAATTCAATTTCGGATAGTATTATTTGCGGAGGCTGAATCCCTCACTCCTAGCTCTTAAGTTCAATCAGTTGCACTTGTTTGTATCACAGTTCCGTTATGTCACTTGATCGTCGTCAATGGAACATCAATCTCTCACACCTTTCGATGTTCAAATGACATCAAGTTGCTAGCATGAGCCCATTCAAGATAACTCTGGGCTTGTTATGACTCCTACTGTCGACCACGTACTTCTCAATATTGCACTCAATCTGAGCTCAAATCGCTCTCATGAGCAGCAATACCAAAACCTGATTGACGGGGTGGCACAAGTGTTCCCTTGCGATGCGAGTTGTCTGTTTATCTTTGATGAAGATGGCTTCCTTACGCCAGTCGCAGTAAAAGGTTTGTCGAGCTCAGTACTCGGTCGCCGTTACTTCCCTAAAGCTCACCCGCGTTTGGATGCCATCATTCATAGCCGCGAGCCTGTTCGCTTTGATGCCGACTGCGCCCTGCCCGATCCATTTGACGGAACACTGTTAACCGAAGATAAATGCATTGACGTCCATGACTGCATGGGCTTTAGCTTGTACGTTGAGGGGCAACTTGTCGGCGCATTAACCATGGACGCACTTGCGGTTGGTGCGTTTGATCATATCGACCCACTCGCAATCGAAACGTTCGCAGCACTAACGGCAGCAACACTGCGTAACATTGCGCAATTAAAAGCCCTTAAAGCGCAGAACCAGAAGCAAAAGAGCGTCACGCAAACCCTGATCCAACAGGCACGCTCACAACACGGTGACATGGTTGGCTTAAGCCCACAAATCAATCAATTACGAAACAACATTGCGACCGTTGCTCAGTCGGATTATGCAGTATTGGTAACGGGAGAAACAGGGACGGGTAAAGAGCTTGTTGCTCACTCTGTCCATGCTCAATCTCATCGCAATGATAAACCGATGATCTACGTAAACTGCGCCGCCCTACCCGAAGGTCTGGCGGAGAGCGAACTGTTTGGCCACGTAAAGGGCGCTTTTACCGGAGCCAATAGTCATCGTGCAGGTAAGTTCGAATTGGCTGATGGCGGTACAATCTTCTTAGATGAAGTGGGTGAACTGCCATTGATTTTACAAGCAAAACTGCTGCGAGTTATCCAGCAAGGTGAGTTGCAACGTGTGGGTAGCGATCAGCATTTGATGGTTAACGTGCGAATCATCGCAGCCACCAACCGGCAGTTAGAAAAAGAAGTGGAAGATGGCACATTCCGAGCGGATCTGTTCCATCGTTTAAACGTATTCCCAATCAAAGTGCCACCACTTCGCACGCGTGATGGTGACATTCCAGTTCTTGCGGGATATTTGTTAGAAAAAGTACGTCAGCAATTTAACGCACCAAACCTTCACGTTCACCCTAAGGTACTAACTCAACTAGAATCTCTGCCTTGGTATGGTAACGTTCGAGAACTTGAACACACCTTAACGCGAGCAGCGTTACATGCGATTCAACAAGGCGCGAGCACCATCATGCTCAATCACTTTGACACTTCATTGGCATTGGATGATGTAAAAAACACATCGCATTACTTGCCGAAACAGAGTCAGCCACTGCGCGAGTTAGTAGAGAGCTATCAACGAGACTTGATTGAACACGCTTTAAGCCAAACTGGCGGTGTTTGGGCAAAAGCAGCGGAGTTTTTACAAATGGATCGAGGCAACTTGTATCGCATGGGTAAAAAGCTCGGCATTAGCAAATAGAAGCTCCTATTTCGCTCATTTCCCTTGAAGGAAAAGTTACCTCTTGAACAGAGGGATTCCGGATGGTTCGCTTAGACTCGTCCGGAATGACACCTAACACCAATGCGCATGGGCTAACTGTCCTATTTGGCTTTTCGCACTTCATTCGCTATTCCTCATTCGTAACAATTAAACCACTCTAGTCTCCGCTTTCTTCTGACTCTTTAAATTCACCAAGTTCTCAGCAACCCTGTTGCGTCACTCCCGAAATCTACAGAGGCACACAATCGCGAATCTCTTACCTCCACAAAGCCGCCTTAACTTTTCTCCTGTTTAACAACTACTTCCACTTTCGATTGTTAAAGCGTTTCCAGCACGTTGCTTTTCTCATCACATCTGTATTTTCGTTGTCATTTGCACATCATTCGCGTTGTCACAATCACATCGCCCACATACTCAAAAAGCAACAAAACCATTTAAAATCAATAGCATAACAATTGGCACGCATTCTGCTTTAGAAGGAAAAACAAAACGACTATTACTACAATCACTGGAGAACCCAATATGTTCTGTATTCAATGTGAACAGACAATCCAAACCCCAGCTGTAAAAGGCTGTTCTTTCGCACAAGGTATGTGTGGCAAAACTTCAGAGGTATCCGATCTACAAGACGTGTTGGTTTACACTCTGCAAGGGGTTTCTTTTTGGGCAGCACGCGCGCTTGAATTCAACATCATCAATGATGAAATCAATCAATGGGCTCCAAGAGCATTCTTCTCTACGTTGACTAACGTAAACTTCGATCCTGAGCGTATCCTTGAACTGACTTCTCAAGCAGCAACATATAAAGCACTGCTAAAAGACCAAGTCATGTCTGCCGCAACACTTGCTGACGAAGTCGTATTGAACGTACCTAACGTTGCGAACTTCGAGCTACCAAACAGTGCAGAAGAAATCCTAGCATTTGCTCCTCAAGTAGCGGTAAACCGTGGTAAAGACCAAGTACACGAAGACGTTATCGGCCTGCGCCTACTTTGCCTGTACGGCTTAAAAGGTGCTGCTGCGTACATGGAACACGCACGAGTATTAGAGCAAACCAACAATGATATCTTCGCGGAATACCACGAAATCATGGCTTGGTTAGGTACTGACCCTGAAGATCTAGGTGAACTGCTAGACTGCTCAATGCGCATCGGTCTTATGAACTACAAAGTGATGGAAATGCTGGATCATGGTGAAACAGCAACGTTCGGTCACCCAGAGCCAACCACTGTTAACGTTAAGCCACTGAAAGGCAAATGTATTCTTGTTTCTGGTCATGACCTTCACGACCTAGAGAAAATCCTGCAACAGACTGAAGGCAAAGGCATTAACGTTTACACCAATGGTGAAATGCTGCCTGCACACGGTTACCCAGAGCTGAAGAAATACCCTCACCTAGTGGGTAACTACGGTAGCGCTTGGCAGAACCAACAGAAAGAGTTCGCTAACTTCCCTGGCGCGATTGTGATGACATCAAACTGCCTATTGAACCCGAACGTTGGCCAATACGCAGACCGTCTATTCACTCGTAGCATTGTTGGCTGGCCGGGTGTCGCTCACCTAGAAGGTGATGATTTTAGCCAAGTCGTTGAATGTGCATTAGCGCAAGAAGGCTTCCAGCATGACGAAATCGAACACAACATCACGGTTGGTTTCGGTCGCAACGCACTAATGAACGCAGCACCAGCGGTTATCGACCAAGTGAAGCAAGGCAACATCAAACACTTCTTCTTAGTTGGTGGTTGTGATGGCGACAAAGCAGAACGTAGCTACTACACCGACTTCACCGTGGAAGCACCAGAAGATACGCTAATCCTAACGCTGGCTTGTGGTAAATACCGCTTCAACAAGAACACATTTGGCGACATCAATGGCATCCCTCGCCTATTGGATGTGGGCCAATGTAACGATGCGTACTCAGCAATCCAGCTTGCACTGGCACTTGCGAAAGAGTTCGATTGCGACATCAACGAGCTCCCTCTGACGCTTGTTCTGTCTTGGTTCGAGCAAAAAGCAATTGTGATCCTGCTTACGCTATTCGCTCTTGGTGTGAAAGGCATTTACACAGGCCCAACAGCGCCTGCATTCCTAACACCAAATTTGATTGCGATTATCCAAGAGAAGTTCGATATGCGCAGCATTGGCAATGTTCAGGACGACCTTAAAACCATCCTAGCAGCGTAATCACCTCGCTTATCATGCGCCTCCTTAATTGGGGGCGCTTTTATCTATTGAGTACTCGACAACCAAAGAGATTGTTATGTTTTTTGAATGGCAAGGCAGTCAACCTGTCACGTTACGCTGTGTAGACAAATACCATGAAACTGCTGATGCAGTGAGCCTCAAGTTGGCAGACCTGTCAGAATCGCTCTTGTTTGAATTTAAAGCGGGTCAGTTCATCAACCTTGGCGTTGAAATCGATGGCAAGATGGAGTTTCGTGCCTACTCTCTCAGCTCTCTTTCCGGTGACGACTGCCTGCAACTGACGATCAAGCGTGTCGACGGCGGTAAGGTATCCAACTACATCATCGATAAGCTCCTCATTGGCGATACGGTTCAAGCGCTTCCTCCTACGGGTGATTTCAACTGCATTGATCACCCACCAATCGCGATCAATGGCAGAAAGAAAGCACTGCTCATCAGTGCGGGCTGTGGCATTACGCCTGTATTCGCGATGGCAAAAGAATGGCTAGGCAAAGACGCTGGGGTTGATATTGAGTTCCTGCACATTGCTCGTTCTCAACCAGAAACCATCTACTTTGATTTACTAGAGACCTACCATTCGGTTTATCCAGATTTCAATCTGAAATTGCTACTGAAAAATCGTGGTGAAACACTATACCCAGAAGGTCGTTTGAATACCGAGTGGTTAAAAGAACTGGTGCCCGACTTTAAACAGCGCACGGTTTATCTATGCGGTCCAAATCAGTTTATGCTTGATGTTCAAAGCTACTTGAGTGAGCTTGGCTTTGATATGGCGAACTTCTTCCAAGAAAGCTTTACACCAGCAGCAAGCGAAGAAACCGAAGTATCAAATGAATCAGCGAGTGTGTCAGTGCCTGATTTCGCCCAAACGATTGATGCTCAAAAAGGCCAAGTCCTTGCTGATGTGTTGGAAGGCGCAGGATTACCACTGATCATAGCTTGCCGAAGCGGTATTTGTGGCTCTTGTAAGTGTAAAGTTCGCAAGGGTAGCGTGTCTTCAACAAGCCAAGAGACATTGACCCCTGAAGAAATTGAGCAAGGCTATGTACTCGCCTGCTCTTCGACGATTGAATCCGATCTTGAAGTTCAGATTGGTTAAAGCCGTTAATACGAACATTAAAAAAGCGCCGTACTAGGCGCTTTTTGCTTATGGAAAAGTGTTATTAAACTCGGAAGTTTCTTTATCTAAACTCAGCTAAACAGTAAAACCTTCAGTGCAGCTTCGCTATCTACATCCATAAATTCTGGCGGGTTATCCAAACGCTCGCGGAATGTTAGCTCTGGCGCTTCTTCCTTCATGCTTTCAATCAAGAAATCGCTGGTCACCGATGGCGAGTTTACACACGCTAACACCTGACCACCTTCTGCCAATAAATCAGGCAAACGGCGTAGAATCTTTTTGTAGTCTTTGGTTAGTGCAAAGCTGCCTTTCTGGAATGATGGTGGATCAATGATGATCACATCGTATTGGCCCGCTTTCTTAATCTTGCCCCACGACTTAAAGATGTCGTGCCCCATAAAGCTCACTTGGTTGATGTTATGACCATTCAGCTTATGGTTCTCACGACCTTTAGACAGCGATGCTCTCGCCATATCCACGTTAACCACTTTATCTGCGCCACCAGCAATTGCAGCAACAGAAAAGCCACAAGTGTAAGCAAACAGATTAAGTACGTTTTTGTGCTTCGCATTTTCACGTACCCAGTCACGGCCGTAACGCATATCAAGGAACAGACCGAAGTTCTGGTTACGTCCGATGTCTAGCTGGTACTTCAAGCCACTTTCTTCAACCACAGGTCGAGCATCTAGCTCACCCAACAGAGTTTCAGAAGGTGCGCCGTCAGCGTAGCGATGTTGAATTACGATCGTACGCCCTTGTTTCTCTGCCCACAGAGCAGATTCTGAAAGCGTGTTCAACCCTGCTTTCAATTCAGTAAGAAACGTCTCATCCACTTCTTTAAATAGGTTGATGATCAACTGACCTTGTAACCAATCACACGTGATTTGCTCTAAACCTTCAAAACGGCGACCACGACCGTGAAACAGTCGGCGAATTTCATTGGGAGCTTGTGTTAGCTCCGCTTCTAGATGCTGGAAAAACAGCGGAAGTTGTGATGCTTGCATCGAATTCTCTTATTCGTTTTCTTTGTGATGGTTATTTAATCGTAGGCCAGTTCAGCTCCCACGGAGAAAGCCAAGAGTCTACACCTTGAGAGACGACTTCATTATGCCATTTACTGCCAAGTGCTTTATGCTCGCGCGGGTCGCAAACAAAGCGATGAGTTTCATCTTGATACGGAAAGCACAACGAAAATGCATGCAAGTAACCACGGTCTGCTTCATTGCCTGCATTATAAATAGGATCGCCAACAATTCCTGAGCCAACTGATTTCAATGCCACGCGAATTTGGTGTGTTTTGCCAGTGTGCGGCTTACATAAAAACAGGCGCTCTCCCGGCTCTGCAGCGAGGGAAAAGAATTGGGTAATCGCGGGATTCGTTTTGCTGTTCACCAGTTTCCATGAGGAACGACGAGAGCGTTCCATATCACCCACTACTAGCCCTTGTTTCTTCTTAGGCTTTTTCGAGCCAATCGCAAGGTAGAACTTTTCGACTTCGCGATTGGCAAATGCTTGAGATAAGGCGCTTGCTGCTTTCGCATTGCGGCCGAGAAGTAGAATACCAGAAGTCATTTTATCGAGACGGTGGATAAGATACAGCTGCTCATCACCACTCTGCTTTGCTACTTCTTGAAGCAACATAGTGTCACCATCGTCTTTATGAACAGAGACGTTGGGATGTTTATTGATGATCAGAAAATCTGGATGGGTATGTAGAATGTCGAACATAAAAAACTGGCTCCACGTTTGGAGCCAGAAGTATACCGATTCTAAGCAATTAGGCGAGCTTAAACTTACCCACTAGAGCTTCCAACTCTTGAACTTTACGATTCAGGCCCTCAACACTTTGAGAGCTGTCATTCGCTAGTTGTAATGAACGAGCTGAAATATCACTGATCGACGTAATATCCGCGGCAATTTCTTTCGTTACAGCGGTTTGCTCTTCTGCAGCAGTCGCAATTGAGTTCACCATACTTTGAACATGCGCCGCACCAGAAACGATTTCCTCCAGTGAGTTCACTGCACCTGAGCTTTGACTCACGCCAATTTCAACCAAACGACAGCCATCCTCAGTGTAAGTCACCGCCTCTTGAGTACCGACTTGAATTGCTTGGATGATCTCACCAACCTCTTGTGTTGCCTTTGTTGTTCGTTCAGCAAGAGCACGAACTTCATCTGCAACCACAGCAAAACCACGACCAAACTCACCTGCACGTGCCGCTTCAATCGCCGCGTTCAATGCCAGAAGGTTCGTCTGCTCTGCGATATCTTCAATGACTTTGATAACCGCACCGATTTTCTCGCCATGAGAACCTAGGCTGTTCATTTGCACCGACATATCCGACATTTGCTGTGATACTTGCTGAATGCTTTCAACCATCTCAACAATAACAGTACGCCCTTGCTCTGCGGTTGATTCCGACTTGCGTGCCTCTTCAAAGGTTGCTGCGCCCTGCTCTGCTACTTGAGAAATGGTCAGACTTAGCTCTTCTGACGCCGTCGCGATCAAGTGCGCTTTGTCCGCTTGGCTGCTTGCACCGGAGACAATATCTTGACTGACGGTAGCCAATTCTCCAGTCACGGACTTCACTTCTTCGGATACTAACGATATAGAACCAATAAGACTGGTCAAAGACGCTTGCATCTTATTCAAAGACGTCGCGAGGTTTGCTAGCTCGTCACCTGATTTATCGTCGATAGGCGCTACCGTTAGGTCACCCTCTGCAACGCGCTGCGCCAGTTCATCCAATTTACTCAAGCGACTGGTAATCGAATTAGACAACAAGTATGCGATAACAGCAGTGGCAACAAGTGCTATCGAACCAAGCACATAAATCGTCAATTCGATACTGTTAAATGAATCCGAAAGATCAAGCAAAGCTTCACTAGTACTTTGACGACCGTCGATTGATGCAGCATCTAGGATAGACTCAAGCGGTGCTAGATTCGTTTCATAAAGTGAGCGAAGACGCGCGACATTCTCTTCAACATTTTCTAAGCCGAGATTGGACAGAACTTGGGATTCAAAGTCTCGTGTAAAATCGCTCATGTAACGCTCAGCTTTCTCAACGTTACGGTAATCTTCACCACCTACCGTCTCCAAACGTTTAACTTCAGCAATCGCTGCTGCAAACTCCTTTTTATTAACTTGATATTCAGCCTGAGCGCCAGAGACACCAACAATGCTTCCTAATGCATCGCGATAAACATCACCGGCCTCATCGATCAGAATTAGATACTGAACTGTTTCAGGAACATCGTCCGTTCTCACCTCGTCAGCCACTTTGTGCGAGTTCAATACTTCTAATGTAATAATCCCTATCATCACTAGCATGATCGCCAAAATGGCACCAAAACTCGCGTACAGTTTTTTACGAACAGACATTGTCACTAATAACCTTCCTTACCGTTGTCATGGATTTTCTTACTGGTTAATCCACATATTTACACATGCTTTGTAAGGGTTATCGGAACGTACCTCTGCAACTTGAGTACATTTTTTTGTGATCTACATCTCTATGCGAGCGATCTCACAATTACTACCCGTTATTAATATGAGTTTTCTCAATCCTATAAATTATGAATATAAAAAAACGGGAACCGATTAAGGTTCCCGTTTTCAATCAAAGTCTATTTGGTTATAACTTCTTAGAGAAGATACCCGCCAGTGCGATGATGCCGATACCCACCAGCATGATTTCGCCCTTACCGCTGTCGAAACCAGACTTGATACCCATGAAGGCTACGATTGCGATTGCCACTGGGATTACGTACTTAACTAGGTTGTACCATAGACCAAATAGTGGGAAAGAAACTTTGCCGTCGTTAGTGATCTCTTTCTCTAGTTCAGCGCGGTTTAGACGCCAGCCAGCAAAGATACATACCAACATACCGCCAACCGCTAGGAAGATCTTATCCGTTAGTAGGTCAAAGATATCAAATGCGCCCGTACCGAATAGTGTCGGACCAACACCACCAAGTGATAGCGATGCGAACACACACAGTGTTGCCATTACGACACTCGCAGACAGTACTGCTGTAGAACGCTTCAGGCCTTTCTCATCGATTAGGTAAGAAACCACTACTTCTAGCAGAGATACTGAAGACGTCAGCGCTGCTACTGTTAGACCAATGAAGAACATCAGAGCAAATAGAAGGCCAATTACGCCGCCCATTTCAGCAAACAGTTGAGGAACAACGACGAATACTAGACCTGGGCCTGCTGCTGGCTCCATACCGAATGCGAACATTGCTGGGAACATTGCTACACCCGCTAGGATTGCAACACCTGTGTCCATTGCCGTAACCATGCCGGTAGTTTGAACTAAGTTTTCCTTCTTCTTCAGGTAAGAGCCGTAAGTCATCATACAACCCATACCTAGACTTAGAGAGAAGAATGCTTGGCCTAGCGCCGCTAGAACGACATTGCTGTCTACTTTCGAGAAGTCTGGCATGAATAGGAACTCAAGACCCGCCATTGCACCAGGAAGCATCAGACCTTTCACTGATACAACGATCAGGATAAGGAATAAAAGAGGCATGAGGATTTTACCAGCCTTTTCGATACCGCCAGAAATACCTTTCATAACGATAACGATGTTAAGGAACAGGTAAACACCCATCCACATTAACGGTTGGACTGGATCAGAAATGAAGCCGCCAAAACTGTCACCAATTGCTTCAGGAGCACTTAGTAGACCACCACCTACTTTAAAGATGTAAGCAAGCGCCCAGCCACCTACTACAGGGTAGAAACCCATGATTAGTAGACCACTTAGCACGCCGATAACACCGGTAAACGTCCAACGGCGGTCAGTAGATTTGAACGCACCTACTGCTGAAAGACCTGTCTTACGACCAATAGCGAATTCTGTCAGCATGACGCTAAAGCCGATAAAAATAACGAATAAAAGGTAAATTGCTACGAACGCGCCGCCGCCGCTCTCACCTGCTGTGTAAGGGAACTTCCATATATTGCCTAAACCGACAGCGGAACCCGCTGCTGCCATGACGAAGCCTAGTTTAGACCCCCACGTATCACGTGGTGCTGCTGTATTTGTAGCCACGCTTTTTCTCCAAAATGTTTTGTTGTGTTTGCATAGAGATAGGCGTCTAGAATATGTTCGTGTAAAAAATAATGTACACTTTATAAGATGTTTGTATGACGCTCTATGTATGGCAAGTAAAGCAGTTTCAATTTAAAATTGGAACCCCGATCAGCACATTTATCGCACAAATGTATCATTGTTCACGCTAAATGCTGCTTTTTTACGCAAAAGTTAAGATTTACTCCAACTTTTCACACCTTAGTAACAGAACGTCTCGTTATAAAATTCATTTCACGATACAAAATCATCCTCCTCTAGTGGTATGAAAATAGTTTCCCGTTCCGCCATTTACGCTTAATATCCATATTGGGTTTATTACTTTTGGCGACTATGGACAAGTTCTATCATTTTCTCACTCTAACTGGCATCGGCCTTTACTGGTTTTTGGTTGCAGGTGTTACGATCCGTGTCGTATTAAAACGTCGCGCTGTTAGTGTTTCTCTTGCATGGCTAATGATCATTTATATTCTGCCAGTGCTTGGCGTCGCTTGTTATTTTCTATTCGGTGAGCTCAACCTCGGCCGCAAACGTGCAGAACGCGCAAAAGAGATGTTTTCACCATTCCAGCGATGGTTCACTCAGTTAAATGACTGCAATGCGCATGTCCCTGAAGCAATGGGACGCCATATCTATCGTATTGATGAGCTGTGCAACAATCGTCTTGGTTTACCTGCATTAAGTGGGAACACGCTTTCTCTACAACAATCGCCTAACGAAATTCTCCACTCGATTATCGAAGACATCGAGAATGCTGAACACAGTATTCGCATGGTTTTCTATATTTGGCATCCCGGTGGTTTAGCTGACGCCGTTGCTTCGGCTTTGATTCGCGCTTCTAAACGTGGCGTAGACGTAAAACTGCTACTCGATTCAGCGGGCAGTCCACGCTTCTTCCGCAGTCATTGGTATAAAATGATGAAAGACGCAGGCATCGATGTTGTGCAAGCGTTGGAAGTAAAAATGTGGCGTATCTTCCTTCGTCGTTTGGATTTGCGCCAACACCGTAAGATCATTGTGATTGATGATGAGATCGCTTACACCGGTTCGATGAACCTGGTTGACCCCGCCTTTTTCAAGCAGAACAGTGGGGTTGGGCAGTGGATCGATATTATGGTGCGAGTCACTGGACCGACGGTAAATGTTTTAAGCGCTATTCATTGTTGGGATTGGGAAGTAGAAACTGGTGAGCGTTATTTTCCTAAGCATCCAGAATGTAGAATCGACAATAAAGAAGACGAGTTTCAGCATCCAATCCAAGTGGTGCCGTCTGGCCCTGGTATGCCAGAATACTTGATCTACCAAGTACTCACATTAGCCATCAACCAAGCGAATCGTTCCGTCAGAATCACCACGCCTTACTTCGTGCCAAGTGCCGATCTATTGGAGACTCTGAAAATGACCGCGCAGCGCGGCATCGAAGTAGAACTTATCATCCCACACAAGAATGACTCTATGATGGTTCAATGGGCTTCGCGGGCATTCTATGACGAGTTGCTCGTCGCTGGGGTGAAGATTTACGAATTCTATGGCGGGTTACTGCATACAAAATCAGTCGTGATTGACGAGCAATTCTGTTTGGTGGGTACCGTAAACATGGACATGCGCAGTTTGTGGCTTAACTTCGAAGTAACACTGGCTGTCGATGATGAAGAGTTCACAAAACAGATGTCGTGGCTGCAAGACAGCTATATCAAACAGTCCCATACCGTTGATAGAGATAAGTGGGAAAAACGCAGTATTTTCTCTCGCTTCTTAGAGCGTGTTTTCTACCTGTTTAATCCATTGCTGTAGCAAATACCCAAAATAACAAAACTTCCTCGAAAACCGACAGCCATAAACTGTCGGTTTTCTTTTTCTTATTCAATCAATGCTTCTGTTTTTCGACCTATCCTCGGAGGAGTCGTTTGAAGTTAAGTTTTCCCTTGCAAACCACCCATCGTCCATGTTTTAAATATTGAAAATCGTAAATTAGACAGGGAAATTTTATGTCAGAGGGCAAAAAGACCAAATTCGTTACTGCAGGCCGTGATAAGAAGTGGACGAATGGCGTGGTCAACCCACCAGTACAACGAGCTTCAACTATCGTGTTTGATACAGTTGCTGAAAAGAACCAAGCAATGATTAACCGAACCAACAAAACACTGTTTTACGGACGTCGTGGTACGAATACTCACTTTGCTTTCCAAGATGCGATGGTGGAAATCGAAGGTGGTGCTGGCTGTGCACTTTACCCTTGTGGCACGGCCGCAATCTCGAATGCGATTCTGTCTTTTATCGAAACCGGCGACCACATTTTGATGGTGGATACTTGTTACGAACCAACCCGCGATTTCTGCGATACCATTATGAAAAAAATGGGTGTCGAAACGACTTATTTTGATCCTATGATAGGCGAAGGTATCCGCGACCTAATTCAGCCAAACACCAAGGTACTTTTCCTTGAGTCTCCGGGTTCTATCACTATGGAAGTCATGGACGTTCCGACTTTAGCAAGCATTGCACACGAAAAAAACATCATCGTAATGCTTGATAACACTTGGGGTGCCGGTGTGAATTTCTCACCATTCGAGCACGGTGTTGATATCTCTATCCAAGCAGCAACCAAGTACATTGTTGGTCACTCAGATGTAATGCTGGGTACGGCGGTTGCGTCTGAGAAATACTGGGACCAGCTGCGTGAACAAAGCTACCTTATGGGACAATGCGTTTCTCCTGATGACGCATATCTTGGTCTGCGCGGTATTCGTACTTTGGATGTTCGCTTACGCCAGCATGCAGAGAACAGCCTGAAAGTTGCACAGTGGTTGGCAAGCCGCCCTGAAGTCGATCACGTTCGTCACCCTGCCCTAGAAACCTGCCCAGGTCATGAGTTCTTTAAACGCGACTTTACTGGTGGGAATGGCTTGTTCTCATTCATATTAAAAAGCTCGTACCCGAAAGCAACCACAGCATTGTTGGATGGCATGAAACACTTCAGCATGGGTTACTCATGGGGTGGCTTTGAGAGTTTGATTTTAGCTAACGAACCAAAGAGCTTTAACAGTTTGCGCACAGTGGCGAATCCAAACTTCGAAGGCACACTTGTCCGCCTGCACATCGGTCTTGAAGATGTTGAAGATCTCATTGCCGATCTTGAAGCAGGCTTCGAGCGATACAACGCACTCGTACTAGAAAAAGAAGCCTCTTTATAAGCATTCAGAACAATTATTAAATAGCCTCGTACTGCGAGGCTATTTTTTTGCCGCTCATTACAGAGTTACTAACCCATTGTCTTAATTAGAATTAACTAACATTCTAATATTCATAAATTCAATGTTAATCATATCTGTTGATTTTCTTTTGAGTAATCACAGATTAAAACAATGTGCCACAAACGAACTTCTCAACCGCAAAACTTATCTCCTATTTTATAAAACTCACAAGAGGTCATACCACAAGGAGATCGTTTTGAAACTCAGATTCATAACAACAATGCTTTTCGTTTTAAGCACCCTACCCTTTGCATCTGCCAACGCCAGTGGGTACACGGAGACTAAATATCCCATCGTTCTTGTTCATGGGTTGTTTGGCTTTGATACCTTAGCCGGTGTCGATTACTTCTATGGCATCCCACACTCTCTGACCAAAGATGGCGCAACGGTTTATGTTGCCCAAGTGTCTGCGACCAACAGCAGTGAAGCTCGCGGTGAGCAGCTATTAGCACAGGTTGAAACGCTGCTTGCTGCAACAGGCGCACAGAAGGTCAACTTGATTGGACACAGTCACGGTGGTCCAACAACACGTTATGTCGCCTCCATACGCCCAGACTTAGTAGCATCCGTTACCAGTATCGGAGGAGTAAATAAGGGCTCTAAAGTTGCAGATATTGTGCGCGGTACGGTACCTGAAGGCTCTATCAGTGAAGGCGTGGCTGTGAAGTTGGCAGAAGGGCTCGTGACATTGATTAACCTACTTTCTGGTGGTACAGACCTCGACCAAGATCCATTGGCCTCTTTAGAAGCTCTAACCACCGAAGGTTCTTTGGCGTTCAACCAATATTATCCGGAAGGTATCCCTACCAGTGAATGCGGAGATGGTGATTTGTTGGCATCGAATGGCGTGTATTACTACTCATGGACGGGCTCTTCGAACTTTACCAATCTATTTGACCCTACTGACGGCGCAATGGTCGTCTTAGGCTTAGCATTTGATGGTCCGAACGATGGCCTTGTCGGGGCATGCAATACTCACCTAGGTAAGGTGATTCGAGACAACTACAAGATGAATCATCTGGATGAAATCAACGGATTGCTTGGTATTCATCACTTGTTCGAAACTGACCCAGTCACACTGTATCGTCAGCATGCAAATCGCCTGAAACTGCAAGGTCTATAAAAAGGAACTTATCATGAAGAAAGCCGCTCTTGTCATTGTGTCCGTTGTATCACTCATTAGTGTAGGAGCGGTTTATTTGTATCAACATCAGTCAGCGCAGCCAATAAAGGCGCATTCACAACAAGACACTACAGTTGATCTTTCCTCCCAGAAAGACTTCTTTGAGTACTCATTGAGCAGTCTTGGGGAGCAAAGCCTTGAAGAAATCAAAGCCAACGTAAAAACCGGCGAATCACAATCAAATTCACTGGGTATCAACGCAGAACTGTTCGAAACTTACCTCGCCTACAAAGAAGCGTTATCCAAGCTAGAACCGTTTGAAGGAAATTCATTGTCATTGATGGAGTTGAAACAACTGAACAACGCCATCTTGTCGATGCAGAGCGAATTTTTTACTGACGAACAAATCGCTCAACTTTTCGATGAAGAAAATCGCTTACGTCAGTTAGCAATAGATAAACTCGCCATTCGGGAAACCCAATTAGACGCTGACTCTCAACAACAAATACTCGAAGAAAACCTCGCCTCTCAACCTGATTACATTCAACAAAGTGAACGCAACAACGCGCTAGTGATTGAACTAAATCAGACCTCAGAAATGACTGCACAGGAGAAGTATTTGGCTCGTATTGATTTGGTGGGCGAAGAAGGCGCCGAACGACTACAAGCTCTGGATGAACAACGAGCCTCGTTTAATGCATCACTCAACGAGTATTTAGAGAAACGAGCGGAGATCATCAACAATGATTTCCTCGGCGAAGAAGAAAAGAAAACAGAAATCGCCGGATTAAGAGAACAAAGCTTCGAGCAAAACCAATGGCGTCGCGTGGAAGCTTTAGAGAGAATTCATGATAGTGAAGCGAACAACTAGTTCGATGTCTAATTAGGCTTCTTAGGACAACCAACAATGTGGTCATCGACCATGCCTACGGCTTGCATAAAGGCATAGCAAATCGTCTCGCCCACAAACTTAAATCCTTTCTTTTTAAGGAATTTGCTCATCGCTTTGGACTGTTCTGTCGATACTGGCACTTGGCTCATATCTGTCCAGTGATTCACGATTGGCTTGCCATCAACAAATTGCCACAGCGCAGCGGAAAGGCTTCCGTATTCTTCAATCAATTGCTTTGCCGCTTTGGCATTGCTAAATACCGAGTTGATTTTACCGCGATGCTTGACCACATCGAAATTCTCAACGATGAACTCTGTACGCTCTTCATCGCGTTGAATCAACTTCTCTAAATCATAGCGCTCAAACGCTTCACGATAGCCTTCTCGCTTTTTCAGAATCGTAATCCAACTCAAGCCGGCTTGCGCGCCTTCTAGCGTAATGAACTCGAATAATACGTTGTCATCATGAACAGGCACTCCCCATTCCGCATCGTGATATTCACGTTCAAGTGGGTGGTTCATCGCCCATGCACACGTTCTATGTTCCATACTTTTATCCTTATAAAAACGCCCCTGACAATCGGTCAGAGGCGTTTTTCAAACTTAACTGAGTTAAGCGGTTACTTTGGTAATGCTACTCTGTGGAATAGACGATACAACACTGGTACAACAATTAGTGTCAGTACGGTCGCAAAACCCAAACCAAACATGATGGTTACTGCCATTGGTTTGAAGAAGATATCCGGTAGTAGAGGAATCATACCAAGAATGGTAGTGATTGCCGCCATACATACCGGGCGCACACGACTCACCGCGGCATCAACTACGGCATCGTACGCTTCTTTACCCGACTTCATCTCAATCTCGATCTGGTCAAGCAGTACAATACCATTCTTCAGAACCATACCAGACAAGCTCAAGAAGCCCAGCAGCGCCATAAAACCGAATGGTGTATTCAAGGCCAATAAACCTGTCGTCACACCAATCAATGCCAGAGGCACCGTTAACCAAACAATCAAAGGTTCTTTGATTGAGTTGAACAAGAAAATGGTGATCAAGAACATGAACAAGTAACCCATCGGCATCGTGGTGAACAACGATGCTTTAGCATCACCAGAAGACTCATATTCACCACCCCACTCTAGAGAGTAGCCTGGTGGCATTTCGATCGCTTCAATCTGAGGTTGTAGGCGTTTTTGCAATGTTGCCGCCGTCTCTTCACCCAAGATATCTGGATCTGCCATCACCGTTAGCATACGCTTGCGGTTCTTACGCACAATGATTGGATCTTCCCAACGCATATCGTAACCCATGGTCACTTGTTGCAATGGAATAAACTCACTCTGTGCTGGACTCCAAATCTTCATCCCTTCGATGTTGCGAATATCGATACGCTCATCTTCTGGTAGACGAGCAACAATTGGCATTAGCGTTGTACCATCTCGGTAAAGACCGATGCTCATGCCCGAAAACGACATTGAAAGGAAATCGTCCACATCTGATTTGGTGATACCGTAACGGCGTGCTTGGCTTTCATTAAACTGAGGCTCAAGTACCTGAGTACGTTCACGCCAATCATGACGAATGTTTGTTGCACCTGGGTCGGCGTACATCACATCCATCACTTGCGCAGCGATAGTACGTAGCACTGTTGGATCAGAACCGATAACACGTGCTTCAATTTTCGCACCGCCACCAGGGCCCAATTCAATTTGTTTCAGCTTGTAGTTGATCTCTGGGTAATCAGATTTCAAATGCTCTCTAAAACGTTCCATTAACGGGGCTAGTGCTTCGTAGTTATCAACTCGAGTAGTGATCTCACCATAAGCCGCGTAGCTTTTTTCTGGTGCGTAGGTCAGCATGAAACGTTGCAAACCTTTACCCGCCGTCGTCGTGATGTGGTCTACATGGTCCTGTTCTGCCAACCAACCTTCTAACTCCTGCAACGTATCGTCAGTCGCTCGAATATCGGTGCCTTCCGGTAACCAAACATCCAATTGGAAGATAGGTGTCGTTGAAGATGGGAAGAATGCTTGTTTCACGTGCGTAAAGCCGTAAACGCTCGCGGCCAAACCTGCCACCAAAACAACCACTGTGAACCAAGCTCGGCGCATACAGAAGCTGAGGAACTTCTTGTACATGACAAAAACAATACCGTTGTATGGGTCATTGTCTTCGCCTTCACCACTTTTGATTTTCTGCCCTTTAAAGAAGATATCAGCAAAAAATGGGGTTAACGAAATCGCCGTAAACCAACTTAACATCAGAGAGATAAGCAACACGGTAAACAGGGTGCCACAATATTCACCCGTCGAGTCTTCTGATAAACCGATTGGTGCAAACGCCGTCACCGCGATCACCGTTGCACCCAATAGCGGCCATTTAGTTTGCGTTACAATATCCGTTGCAGCTTGCAGTCTCGTTCTCCCTTTCTGGGTACCTATGAGTATCCCTTCCACGACAACGATGGCATTATCCACCAGCATACCTAGAGCAATAACCAAGGCACCTAACGAAATACGCTGCAAATCGATGGCCAGATACTTCATGAAGATGAAAGTGCCAAGCACGGTCAAAAGCAGAATTAGACCGATAAGCAGACCCGAGCGCAGCCCCATGAAAAACAGCAAAACGATAATTACGATACCAACCGCTTGAGCTAGGCTGATAACGAAGCCGCTCACTGACTTATCTACTTCTTTCGGCTGGTTGTAGATTTCTGAAATTTCAACACCAACGGGTTGTTGGTATTTCAGTTCTGCAACACGGCGATCAAATGCTTTACCCACTTCCACAACGTTCACACCTTGAGCGAATGAGACGCCCAAGTTCAACGCCAGTTCACCGTTGTAGTTGATGATGTTCGTCGGGACTTCCATGTAGCCACGTTTAATTTCAGCAACGTCTTTTAAGAAGATAAGACCTTGAGCACCTGATTCCGTGATCAACAAATCACCTAGCTCATCAACACTTTGGAACTCACCCGTCGGTTGAATACGAATGTACTCATTACCAATTCGAATTGCACCGGCATCGGAAACGACGTTTTGAGTCGAAAGTAAATTGAAAACCGTATTTGGTGATAGGCCAAGACTGCTCAACTTCTTCATCGAGATTTCAATGAAGACTTGCTCTTGTTGCTGGCCAGAAACCGAAACTTTGCTGACGCCGTCAACAAGTTCGAGTTCCCGCCTTAAATAATCAACATAGTCGAGCAACTCTTTGTAACTGTACCCATCACCAGTAACCGCGAGCAAAATACCGTATACGTCGCCAAAGTCATCGATAACCGATGGGTCATTTACACCCGGAGGCAGGGAGCCCTTTAAGTCATTTACTTTTCGACGCAGTTCATCCCATATCTGTGGTAAGTCATCTGGACCATAGTTGTTTTTCATGGACACGGTGATTTGCGACAAGCCTCGACTGGAGATGGAATTGACCTCATCAACATAAGTCAGCTGTTGAATCGCTTTTTCTATCGGATACGTTACCTCTTCCTCAACCTGTTGAGGCGTTGCGCCCGGATAAGAAGTAACAACCATTGCATCTTTGATAGTAAACGCAGGATCTTCTAAGCGTCCCAAGCCAAAGAATGCTGACACACCGCCGATCAAAAAGATCAGCGACACCATCCAACTGATAACACGGTTGCGAATAAAATAGGCCGCAATGCCAGTTACGTTATCATCATCTTGAGGCGCAGTATTTTTTTGTTCACTCATTGCGTTGCCTCCTGCTTAACCACTTCCACTTTTATGCCATCTCTTAATCGGGATACACCAGCAACAACGACTTTGTCATCAAGTTCTAGGCCATCAAGAATCTGAACTGAGGTTTGTGACGCTTTACCTGCACGCACTTGTTTGCGGCTCACGGTATTATCATCATTCAAAACCCAAACGAATTTATTTTCACGGCTCAGCTCATCTCCATCGGCATTAAAGATCGCTTCAATGGGAACGTTAATGCCAACGTTAAGCTCAAGACCCACCTTTTCATCTTTCGATGTCACGTCTACCGCCATACCATCAAGAATGTATTCGTTTTCCGGCATTGGCAGTGATAGCGTCACCGTAAAGGTGCCTGTATCAGGGTCAGGTTCTGTCGTGAACTCTTTGATTTTCGCCTTGTATTCATTGCCACTTGGCACACGAACGACAGCATTAATTGCCGTCAAACGCTCTTCAGTAGGAGGTTGGTTCACGTAAAGACGATCGGGGAGCTGAATAAGGACTTCAACGCGATCAACACTGTGAATGTTAACGATATATTGACCAACTTGAATATTTTCAAATTGATCGACATTAACACGGGAAATAATGCCGTCGACTGGCGCTTTAAGCTCGGTGAAAGACAAACGCAACTTGGCCAATTCAAGCTCAGCGAGCGCGATTTGGCGTTGTGCCGCAATTTCATCAAATTGAGACTTAGCTAATAAACCTTTTTTAACCAGCGGTGCGGAACGACGATATTGGCTGTCTACCACAGAAAAACGCGCAGATGCGTTATCTACGTCCAATTGATAATCGGTTGGGTCAAGCCTAGCAATGACATCACCTTTAATGACCTTATCGCCTTCTTTGACCAAAACACGGCTTACCTCGCCTGCCACACGGAAACTCAAATGTGAACGATCGGCAGCGTTGGCTATCGCAGGAAAATATAAGTTGTCATCAACGCGCTGCCCTTCTAAAGAAGCAACACGAACACGAGGGGTCTCCAATTCTCTTTCTGGGCCTTTTTCACCACAGCCTGCAAGTAACACGGCAGAGCAAAGCATGGTTAAAGCTATGATTCCTTTCATACTATAATCCTCGCTCCTTAACCCACTCACGAACCTTAATACCCGGCTCAATGACATTGACACCAGAGATAATGATTTGATCTCCATCCTCTAGCCCTTTTTCAACTTGCTGCTTGTCGTTCAAAGAAACCGAGACTTTTTCAACAATGCCTTGATCATTAACACGCCAAACGCAGGTTTTGCCATCTTCGGTAAACAGGGCTGAATCAGGAATTTTAGTCGCACCCGCGTTTTCAGACACAAGATGAACATTACCGGACATTCCTGGTAGGATGCCAACACCCTCAGGACGCTCCATTACCATTGTGACTTTGTAACTGCCGGTTTTAGGATCGGCTTCGGTATCAATTTCTTGGAATGTCACCTCAAAAGCGCGCTCAGGAAACGCATCAAATGTCATTGATGCATAAGCATTCGCACCCTGTGTGAATTTGCTGAGTAGATGATCAGGAAGCTGGAACAACACCTTCATGACTTGATTGGTTTGAATATTCATGACGCCTTCTTTTGCCGCCACATACTCATGATTTTCTGCTGGCAGATACGAAATCGTGCCATCGTAAGGCGCAACAAGCTTTGTGTACCTCAGGTTAGCTTTGGCCTGATTCCACTGAGCTTTCGCTGAATTGTGATTGGCTTTCGCCGCATCGAAGTCTTGTTCCGAAACCACTTGCTCTTTACGAAGCTTTTTCGAGCGTTCGTATTGAACATCAGCAAGGGTGTAATTTGCTCGGGCTTGTTTTTCGAGTAGCGAATATTCGTCAGGGTTGAGTACGGCAAGCACATCACCTTTATTCACCATTTGTCCGGCATTGACTTCGATCGATTGAAGCAAACCAGGCACTCGGAATGCGAGAACGGCTCGGTCTCCGGCTTCTGTAGTGGCAGGAAAGTGTCTTTCAAACTGTGCATTGCCTACAGTAACCGTAAAGAGTTTAGCGGGCCGAGATTCCGGTTCTGGGACTGGTGGTAGCTCTTTTCCACACCCAGAGAGAACCGTCATGACAGCGATTGGAATGAGCGCTTTTCTCATGTTAATTCATCCATTTAAGATCCATTCCTTTTAAGGTAGATGAATTTATGGTGTTCTTCTAGAGCATCGGAGCAAAAAAATTCTTTAAAAATAGCAATTTGAGACAAAAATAAAGCAGGCCGAAGCCTGCTTTATCAATAAAATCATAATTAATTATCAGAGTTTATTAAATTCTCTGTTTACGCGATATGCGTCGGAAGTGACATACGCTTCCATACTACGGATTTTTCCATCAAGGCGGCTAAAGTCACTTTCTAAAACACTCAACAGTTGGTCTGGGCTCTGGCCTTTCTGCCATGGTTTGCTCTTCAACGTATGCTCTTGGCGTGACTTGATATTCTCAGTATAAGTTACGGGCTGCTTTTCCAACATGAATGTCATTGCAATATAAGCCAGCAACACGAGAAAAGTACCACCAAGTAAGGCTGCCGATATCACGACGATCCGAATCAACCAAACTTCCGCACCAAAGTAGTTCGCGACTCCGGCACACACACCGGAGATTTTGCCATTAACAGGGTCGCGATACAGCTCTCGTTTAATCATACTTTCGTCTCCACGTTGGGGATTCTGCATCTAAGATACGCTCCAATGTTTCAACGCGAGATTGCATCGCCTCCGCTTTTTCAGACAGTACCTGAAGACGCTCTAGATCTTGGCCCGACAGTGCACTATCTGCTTTGCGTTTGCTGCGATAGTGTAAGAAGAGCCATAGTGGAGCGACAAAGATTAAAAAGACAATCAATGGTCCAGTAATAATAAATGTCGACATGAATGGCTCCTTTCTTATTTATCATTCGATGACATCTGTTCTTTCAGTTTTGCCAACTCTTTTTCAATTTCATCTTGTGCTTGCAGCTCTGCAAACTCTTGGTCTAACGATTTAGCATTACCAGTCTTTGCGTAAAGATCCGCTTCTGCTTCCATCTCATCAATTTTACGAGAGTATTGTTCAAACTTTGCCATCGCTTCGTTTGTACGACCTGCGTGCAATTGTTTTTGAACATCACGTCGGTTAGAAGCCGTTTGGTTACGAATCGCAAGCGCTTGTTGCTTCGCTCGAGTTTCTGTAATTTTGGCTTCCAACTTACCGATTTCACCTGTCAATTTTTCGATGGTTTCTTCAACGAGTGTTTGCTCAGTGTGAAGGCCTTTAATTACGTGCTCAAGTTTCTGCTTTTCAATCAAAGCGGCACGCGCTAAATCTTCACGCTCTTTTACTAGTGCAAGGCTCGCTTTTTGGCCCCACTCAGTAATTTGCTCTTCTAGTGCTTCCACTTTGCGAGCCAACTCTTTTTTGTCTGCAATCGCTTTAGCCGAGTTGGTACGCACTTCAACAAGTGTGTCTTCCATTTCTTGAATGATAAGACGGATCATTTTTTCAGGATCTTCCGCCTTGTCTAGCAATGCACTGATGTTTGAGTTAACGATATCTGCAAAACGAGAAAAAATACCCATAACGGAACTCCTCTTTCTTCCTATTTAAACTCGACAAGGTGGTCATTTACCTTGTGTCTCCCTTTACCTATATCAAGTAGCATGCCAACTTTATTTTCCTTTACTAAACAACGAGTTAATCATTTTGTTGTTGTAGCACACTGATATGCTATGATGTTTTTTACCAACAGTTGGTAAATTTCACCAACTTCAATACTGTAAATCATGGTCAGATAAAAAATAAGAAGGACTTTATGAAGCAGAACCTAATCGGTGAATCACCCGCCTTTCTCTCTGTGTTAGATAAAGTATCACAAATCGCGCCGATTGAACGACCGGTCCTCATAATCGGAGAACGAGGCACAGGTAAAGAACTCATAGCACAACGTTTACACTATTTATCAAGACGTTGGGATAAGCCACTGCTTTCTCTAAACTGTGCGACATTAAGCGAAGGCTTGATTGATTCTGAACTTTTTGGCCATGAATCTGGTTCATTTACTGGTTCGAAAGGGAAACACAAGGGACGCTTTGAGCGGGCTGAAGGGGGCACGCTTTTCCTCGATGAACTCGCGACAGCCCCGCTTTTGGTACAAGAAAAACTATTGCGAGTAATCGAATACGGCGAGTATGAGCGTGTAGGCGGCCATACCGCATTAACTGCAGACGTTCGTTTGGTTTGTGCTACCAACGCTGACCTTCCACAATTGGCAGAGCGCGGTGATTTTCGCGCGGACTTGCTCGACCGACTGGCCTTTGATGTGATCATGTTGCCACCCTTGCGAGAACGCAAAGAAGACATTCTTTCTCTCGCCGAGCACTACGCCATAAAAATGTGTCGTGAATTGCAACTGGAGTACTTTGTTGGCTTTACAGAAGAAGCACAACAGTCTCTATTAGATTACGCTTGGCCTGGTAATGTGCGTGAACTCAAGAACGTAATAGAGCGAGCTATTTATCGCCACGGACTCAATGCCGATCCAATCGAGTACTTGGTGTTTAATCCATTTGAAACCGGTTGGGAAAACGCACTTGGTCATTCTGCAGAGCAAGGAGAGCAGGAAACGGAGCAACCTCATGTTGGTCCAACAATTAACTTCCCGCTGGATTATAAGCAGTGGCAAGAAGAACAAGACATCACTCTTCTTAACCGCGCATTAGAAGAGGCCAAATTTAATCAACGACAAGCAGCGGACTTACTTGGACTCAGTTACCATCAACTTAGGGGGATGGTAAGAAAATACGGATTGGTTGGACAAAGCTAAGTCTTTGACGTGAATGGCATCATCCTTAAATCGCTCACTATACTAAAACACAGCCCCCTTTATCGAAGTAGGGGATTTGAGCGGAACTTCATGACGACTGGAATAATACATAGTAGCGAGCACTCAAGAGGCAAATTTGGTCATTATCAGTAAATGATGCGGTAATTTGATCTAACACCCTGCGACTCAACGATTTTGTATTTGGAGCGAGTTAGCAAAGGTGATAAATTAGCGGGATCATTTTCGCTTGTCACTCTTCGCCTTCAACCGCATAGAAACAAGCAAGATCCAATGACCATTTCATATTATGAAAGCTTTTATCAAACTATCGCTGAGCCTTATCGGGATTAGCTTACTCACCGCTTGTGGTGACGAAATCGATCACAATGATATTCGTGAGAATGGATTTGTGTTTTGTGGGCAGGGTAAGCCAACCACGTTTAACCCTCAGCTCATTGACAGCGGCATCACTGCCGAAGCACTTAGCCCTCAGCTATACGATACGCTGCTTACACTCGATCCTAAATCTCACCAACCAGTTGCAAACCTTGCAGAAAAGTGGTCTGTAAATGAGGAAGGTACGGAATACACCTTTAACTTAAAGCAGGACGTGCAATTTCAAAAAACTCCTTGGTTCTCCCCTTCTCGTCCATTTAATGCACAAGATGTGGTATTCAGCTTTAAGCGAATCATTGATGTAGACCATCCGTTTCACGACGTCGGTGGTGGTTTTTATCCATGGTTTGCAGGTTTAGACTTCCAAAATCTCGTGCAAGATGTGATTGCTCTTGATGACCACACCGTTAAGTTTGTTCTCTCTCAACCTAACTTTGCCTTTTTAGCCAATATTGCCACCAGTCACGCCGTGCTGCTGTCAGCAGAATATGGGCAACAACTTGCGGCCAAAGACGAAAAAGAACAAATTGACTTGTTACCTATCGGTACCGGTCCTTACCAGTTAAAAGAATACCAAGTGAATGATTTGATTCGTTTAGAGCGTCACCCTAAATACTGGAAAACGCCGGCGAAAATGGAACAGGTCGTGTTTGATATTTCACATCGTGGTACTGGCACGTTGGCAAAACTATTACGCAATGAATGTGATGTACTTGCTTCGCCAATCTCTAGCCAAATTCCAATCATACAAGAAACCGAGCACCTTGAATTAACCGCAACGCCTGCTAATAACGTCTCTTTTATCGCGATTAATACTGGTCATCCGGCACTGAAAGATGCACGAGTTCGTCAAGCTCTCAACCTTGCTATCAACCGCCAAAATATCCTTGATTCCGTATATTACGGCACGGGTACTCAAGCTTATACACTACTGCCGCCGAACTCATGGGCATACCAGAAAGACAGCGTGAAGATCCGTTATGATCGTAATTACGCATTGGCGTTGCTGCGAGAAGCTGGGTATGAGAAAGGTCTGCAATTAACCATGTGGGTGCCGCTAGAACCTAGAGCCTTCAATCCAAGTCCACGTAAAACCGCGGAGTTGATTCAGGCGAACTTTGCTGATATCGGCGTCGAAGTACGACTACTAACCGATGATCGCTTTGAACGGACTCAGCTCGAAAACATCAATAATGTTGACTTACTGCTAACAGGTTGGATTGGTGATACGGGCGATCCTGATAACTTCTTCCGCCCTCTGCTTTCTTGTGAATCTGAACGTGTTGGCCTTAACGTTTCCATGTGGTGTAACGACGACTTCGATTTCTTGTTGGATCTGGCATTAGAAACCGAGCAACAACGTTATCGTTTAAACTTGTATCGCCAAGCGCAGAATATTCTCAATGAAGAGTTTCCTGTCATTCCATTAGCTCACGGCGTTCAATTCCGTGTGCACGATAAATCGTTGAAAGGCTTTAAATCGAGCCCTTTCAATGCACAACCTTTTGATAAAGTTGAGAGAGTTCATTAATGTTTTGGTACGCCGTAAGACGTCTTAATCTCTTTGTCATCACTTTGATGATCCTCACTTTAGTGGGCTTCTCTTTGCTACGTCTTGATCCGACATCACACTGGGCAAACGTGGAGTTTTGGTCAGGCTGGCAAAGCTACCTTGTTGAGCTTTCACATCTTAATTTTGGTATCAGTAAGAATGGGAACCCAATCTATGCTGAGCTCGCGGTCGTATTCCCTGCGACGTTAGAGTTGTGTTTCTTCGCCTTCGTTGTTTCACTATTAATTGGTATTCCTTTGGGGACCGTAGCAGGCATGAAACAAGGCAAGTGGCTAGACACCAGCATCTCATTTGTCTCTATGTCAGGGTATTCGGCGCCAATCTTCTGGGTTGCCCTGATGCTGATTATGGTCTTCTCCCTGCAATACCACGTATTCCCTGTGGCGGGTCGTTATGACTTACTTTACGAAATTGACCACGTAACAGGCTTTGCAATTATTGATGCCTTTATGGCCAAAGGTGAATACCGTGCTCACGCGTTACAAAGCGTGATTGAGCATATGATCCTGCCTTGTTTGGTTCTCGCATTGACACCAACAACACAAGTCATTGGTTTGATGCGTGCATCAGTGGCAGAAGTGATGAGTCAAAACTACATTCGCGCCGCACGAATCAAAGGTTTATCCAACCGTGAGATCGTCACTCAACACGTTCTTCGGAATGCGATTCCGCCTATCATCCCAAAAGTTGGTGTTCAGCTTTCGAGCATGATTACCTTGGCGATCATCACAGAATCCATCTTTAACTGGCCGGGCATTGGACGTTGGTTATTGGATGCACTTGCAAATCAAGATTACGCTTCCATCCAAGCAGGTGTCATGGTGTTAGCGACGCTTGTTTTAACCGCCAATATCCTATCGGATCTGATTGGTGCCATGATTAACCCTCTGGTGAGAAAGGAATGGTATGCTAACAAATAACGTTTATCAGGAAGAGCGCATTCCAACCCAGTTTGAACGATTCTGGCGCAGTTACCGCGCAAACAGTTTGGCAATGTTTGGTCTTTGGTGCCTTGGCTTTATTGTCTTAATCACCATATTGGCCCCTATTTTAGCGCCTTACGATCCACAAGCTCAATCTGGCGAATTGTTAGTGCCGCCTTCGTGGGCGCCAGCCGGAACCGTCGATTACTTTTTAGGAACTGACGACCTAGGTCGCGATATCTTATCTCGTTTAATTATGGGCTCTCAGCTCACCTTTGGTGCTGCCGTAGCAATTACTGCTATTGCCGCATTCATCGGCTGTATTATTGGTGTGTTAGCGGGTATGACCAAAGGTCTGTTATCCAGTACGCTTAACCACTTGCTCGACACAGTCATGTCCATTCCATCATTACTGCTGGCGATTATCTTTGTGGCGTTTTTGGGCTTTGGTGAGTTCAATATCCTTTTGGCGATCTGTCTGGCTTTAATTCCACGCTTTATCCGCTCGGTTTACATCGCCGTGCACACCGAAGTCGAAAAAGACTACATCATGGCTGCCCGTTTGGATGGCGCTAACGACTTCTACTTGCTTTGGAACTCGATTCTACCGAACGTATTAACAGTCATCGCTGCAGAAATAACCCTGGCACTCTCGGTCGCCATTCTAGATATCACTGCGCTTGGTTTCCTAGGTTTAGGCGCACAAGCACCAAGTACGGAATGGGGTGCGATCTTGGGTGACTCTGTTGAACTGATATACATCGCACCTTGGACCGTTACCTTACCGGGTCTGACCATTATGTTTACCGTTGTTGTTCTAAACTTAGTGGGTGAAGGTGTACGCCAAGCCCTCAATGCGGGGATCGAATAATGCCATTATTAGATATTCGACATTTAACCATTGAAATTGAAACACCATCGGGCTTAGTCAAAGCCGTTGATCGCATGAGCATTACCTTGAATGAAGGTGAAATTCGTGGTCTGGTTGGTGAATCTGGTTCCGGTAAGAGTTTGGTTGCAAAGGCTATCGTGGGTGTTTGTAAAGACAACTGGAAAGTGACCGCAGACCGAATGCGTCTTGGCAATATTGATCTGCTTCAGCTAACGCCAAAAGAGCGCCGTCGTGTGATTGCACGTGACATTGCGATGATTTTCCAAGAGCCATCGACTTGTTTGGATCCGTCGGAAGAAGTCGGAAGACAGTTAATTGAATCCATCCCTTCTCGATCGTTTGAAGGTAAATGGTGGGAGCGCTTCAAGTGGCGCAGGAAACAAGCAGTTGCCCTACTCCATAAAGTGGGTATCAAAGATCACCGTCGTTTGATGGGCAGTTATCCTTATGAGTTGACCGATGGTGAATGTCAAAAAGTCATGATTGCGATGGCGATTGCAACCAAGCCAAAAATCTTGATTGCTGATGAGCCAACCAACGATCTAGACCCGATTACTCAATCTCAAATTCTGCGTTTGCTGAGTCGCATGAACCAACTCAACAACACAACGATTGTGCTGATTGGTCACGACTTAACCACTATTACTCAGTGGGCAAATCGCATTACGGTAATGTACTGTGGGCAGTCCGTTGAATCGGCTGATACAGAAAAGTTGGTCGCCGCTCCCAAGCACCCTTATACTGCGGCACTGCTTAAAGCCATGCCTGACTTTAACGACTGGATTCCGCACAAGCAAAAGCTGCAATCTCTACCGGGTTCTATCCCTCCACTTCAGCATCTGCCGATCGGTTGTCGCTTAGGACCTCGTTGCCCTTATGCTCAGAGGCAATGCGTCGAAATTCCACATACTAAACGTATCAAAAACCATAAATTTAGCTGTCACTTCCCACTGAATACGGAGAAACATTCATGAGTGCGTTGCTTGAAGTCGATAACCTATCGAAACAGTTCGTCACGCGCTCTGGTCTGTTTAAACGCACAGTCAAAGAAGCAGTTAAGCCGGTGAGCTTTTCCTTAGAGCCTGGACAAACTATCGGCTTTATTGGTCAAAATGGCTCTGGCAAGTCAACGTTAGCGCGCATGCTTGCTGGCGTTGTCGAACCAAGCTCTGGGGAGATTCGCGTTAATGGTGAGCGCTTAGAACACAAAGACTATTCGACGCGTTGTAAGCTGATCCGCATGATTTTTCAAGATCCAAATACCTCATTGAATCCGCGCATTCAGATTGGTCGAATCTTGGAAGGTCCGTTAAAGCGAAACACGAACATGCCACCAGACGCACGCATGAAACGTGTAAAAGAAACCTTACTTCGTGTGGGTTTGCTTCCGGAGCATGCTTACTTCTATCCTCAAATGCTAGCAGCAGGTCAGAAACAGCGTGTGTGTCTTGCTCGTGCTTTGATTCTACAACCTTCCATCATTGTTGCCGATGAGGCATTAAACGGTTTAGACATGGCGATGCGCTCGCAAATCATTAATCTCTTCCTAGAATTACAAGAAGAGATGGGCTTGTCTTTCGTTTACGTATCACAGCATATTGGCATAGTGAAGCACATTACTGATAAGGTCATGGTTATGCACGAAGGTGAAGTAGTAGAATTTGGTGAAACCAATCAAGTACTCACCAACCCAGAGCATGCGATTACCCAGCGTCTGGTGGAAAGCCACTTCTATAAAGCTCCAACTCACTAAAAGTCGACAAACACTGACAGTGATCAAAAAACAAAAAAGCCTGCTATCACAGCAGGCTTTAACGTATCTATACAGTTGAACATAAACGCGTCAATTAACGACGGCTCTCTTGTTTACGAAGCTCAAAATCAAACTCATCAGGAAACAGCACGACGCCTTCTTCATTTTGGTTTGGGAACACCACAACAGACAGTTCGTCATCTTCTAGACCCGATGTCCAGCGACTGTGCCATTTGTTCAGCGAGATCGCTTCTGGCTCGCACTCTTCCCAATCACCCGTTGCCCATTGCTGTGCGAATTCTTCATTTGGCCATACTGGAACACAATCGTCGTCTTCGGTGTTCAGCATCACACAGCCGTGTTCATCCTTTAGAATCCACACTTTACGGTTTGCGACAATCTCTTTCACACAGTATTTCAAACGCTGCTCTTCATTGTAGCGGTTGATGGTATCCATCTGCTCTTGGGTTAATGCTTCGGACATTTCTCGTCTCCTATTTTCCCATAGAAAAATGCCCACCTATAGGCGGGCATTTAAAGTATACGTTGGTAATAATGAAATTACACAAGCTCAGTTTGAAGCCAAGGCCAGCCTTGCTTCTTACGGCTTAGAGTGTTTTCCATCATTAGCATGCCGTCTTTCTCGTGCTTAACAAGCTTCTCAGCCCACTCACCTTTGTAAAGAAGACGAGTTTGGGCAGTAGTGATGTCTGTTAGCATAACAGCAGCAAATGCTAGGTTGTCGTTTGCACAACGTGCTTCTAGGTCCGCTTCTAGTGCTTCGATCATGCCGTCAACTTGGTCTAGAGTCGCAAGTTCAACCTGACCTACTACTACATCACGACCGTTGAATGGGTAACCTTTCAGGTCTTTTTCAACAAGTTCAGCCGCAGATAGACCTTCGATGTTTGTCTTAGCGATTAGAAGATCTTTAGTGAATGCATCAACATCTTGTACGTCCGCAATAGCCGCTAGCTCAGCTACAGCATCTTTGTCTTTTTGAGTACAAGTTGGAGAAGCGAAACCTACAGTGTCAGAAAGAATAGCTGACATCATTAGTTTAGCGATTTGAGGCTTGATCTCGTGACCTTCAATCTTGAACATGTTGAACAGTACTGTGTTAGTACAACCAACAGGCCAGATCCATGCTTCCATTGGGTTTACTGTCATCACGTCACCTAGACGGTGGTGGTCAACAATACCTGCAACTTCTGCTTCAGCAATATCGTCTGGTGCTTGCGCTAGATCTGAGTAATCTACTAGCCAAACAGTTTCACCCGCGACTGAAGTACGAAGTTCAGGAACTTCTGCGCCAGCCACTTCAAGGATGTGCTGAGTTTCACGGTTAATTTCGCCTTGGCGGATTGGCATCGCTTCAGTACCACGTGCCTTTAGAAGTTCAGTTGCAACTAGTGCACTACAGATGCTGTCACTGTCTGGGTTCTTATGACCTACAACTAGAATCATGTTTCTTCCTATTCAAGTCAGTTTGATGCGCTTCCTAAAAGGGTGAATTGCATGACGAATTACACCTTGGAAGCGGGTTTGCTCACAAAGGCCGATACTTTACCTGAAATTTTGCTTTTGTCCTAATTTCAAAACGTAAAAAAGACTCAACAAGTTCGTCTAACAAGCACAACACACAGGGTTAACTCAACATAGGCCCCTCAATAGACACAACGAAAAAGCCCAAGTAATTCAATACTTGGGCTTTAAATGAAAAGTCTGGTTTAAAACTGTTCTATCGTGTCACCAGATTTGAACTCCACTTTCCTGTTTTTATAACTGGTGTAACAGAAGACAGCAATAAACTTGAACGTCATGATGAGGATAATGGTTGGCGCTGGTGCACTGTCAATGAAAAAGCTCAAGTACACACCAAGGAAAGCACTCAGCAGTGACATACACAAGGCAAGCAATACCATGCTGTGGAAACGGCGCGTTAGTAAGAATGCGGTAGCACCAGGAGCAATCAGCATCGCGATAACCAAGATCATCCCGACAGCCTTGAGCGCAGCGACAATCGCCAACGATAGTAACGAAAGCAAACCATAGTGGAGAAACTTCACAGGAAGACCGATTGCTTGCGCATGCTGATAATCAAATACGAAAACTAACAAGTCTTTTCCTTTGAACACCGCGAACAGTACAACAAGCAAAGCGACGATTGCGGCTTCAATGATATCCGCCCAGCTAACGCCTAATGCATCACCAAACAAGATATGATCTAGATGAACGCCCACTTCGATTTTAGTCATCAATACAAGACCAAGCGCAAACATGGCAGAAAAAACTACGCCCATAATGGTGTCTTCTTTGATGCGGCTATTTTCTTTTAAGTAACCAGTCGAGAGCGCACAAAATATACCCGCTGCAAACGCGCCAAGGGTGTAAGGAATAGCAAGAATATAAGCAATCACCACGCCCGGAAGAATCGAGTGCGCAATAGCGTCCCCCATCAATGACCATCCTTTCAATACAAGAAAGCACGAGAGCAAAGCCGTGGGAATAGCAACCAACAGGACGATTAAGAAAGCCTGCTGCATGAAGGTGAACGTAAATGGCATAACGAGAGTATCAAGCATTTTTTTGCTCCTTACTCATCATTGGAATGGTTGAAGATCCATCACGCTGTTTTCGTGTCAATTGTTGCTTACTTTTACGCCTAATGGCGATTTGTCCATGTTTAGGAGCAAAGACAAACGCAGTTAAGAAGCAAGCAGTTTGCAGTAGCACAATGATTCCTCCTGTCGCACCATCGATGTAGTAGCTAATATAAGCGCCTAAAAACGAGCTCAATGCACCAATGATAACGGCATAAACGATCACCCTAGAGAATCGGTCGGTCATTAGGTAAGCCGTAGCCCCAGGAATCACTACCATGGCAATCACCAAAAACGCCCCTACCGTTTGTAGCGCTGCAACCGTACAGGCACTAAGAAGTGTAAAGAATAGTACTTTAAGCTTGGTTGGATTCAGGCCAACACTCTGTGCGTGATTTTCATCGAAGAAAACCACCATTAGATCCTTCCATTTGACAAGTAATATTGCCAGCGATATACCCCCGATTATGACTAGCTGAAACGTATCCGTTGGTGTGATGGCCAATACGTTGCCTAAGACGATGGTTTGAATGTTAACCGCGGCAGGAAACAAAGAGACAAGAAATAAACCCAACCCAAAGAAGGAGGTAAAAATCAGGCCTATAATAGCATCTTCTTTTAATTTACTTCTTTGGCTTAAAAACAACATTCCTGCGGCTGCAAGACCGCCAGATAGAAACGCACCAAAGGCAAATGGCAGACCAAGCATGTAAGCTCCAGCAACACCGGGAACAATCGAGTGAGACAATGCATCACCAATCAATGACCAGCCCTTGAGCATCAGGTATGTCGATAAAAAGCCACAAACACCACCGATAAGCGCACTCACCCACATCGCATTTACCATGTAGCCGTAGTGAAATGGTTCAAGTAAATAATCCATTAAATGAACTCCTTACTTCTCAACTCTAGAAACAGGTACCGCTTGCTGCTCGCCATACATCACGACCGGACGCTCGTGATCTGAAAGGACTGTCAGCTTACGTTCATCATCGTCGTCATGAAGGTCTTTACCGCCAAGGATGAAATGACGAAGGACCCCACCAAAAGCAAGTTCAAGGTTTTCAGGTGTGAAAACATCACGAGTCATACCAGATGCCAATACCGTTCGATTGATCAATACGGTACGGTCACAAAAGTCTGGAACACTGCCGAGGTTATGGGTAGAAACCAGCATCACTTTGCCTTCGTCACGTAGGTCACGAAGCAATGCCATGATTTGATCTTCGGTTTGAACATCGACCCCCGTAAAAGGTTCATCGAGTAAAATAACGTTGCTCTCTTGAGCCAGTGCCCTTGCCAGAAATACTCGCTTTTTCTGACCGCCGGAAAGTTCCCCAATTTGGCGTTTTCTAAAAGGCGTCATGTTCACGCGATCCAGCGCGGCCGTCACCATGTCATGATCTTTTTGCTTTGGAATTCGCAACAACCCCATATGACCGTAACGTCCCATCATGACAACGTCTTCGACCAATACGGGAAAATTCCAGTCGATTTCTTCACTCTGTGGAACGTAAGCCACCACATTTTGCTTAAGTGCTTTTTTAGCAGGGAGACCAAGGATCTCGACCGATCCTTGGCTCACCGGAACAAAACCCATGATCGATTTGAATAGCGTAGACTTACCACTTCCATTCACTCCAACAAGGGCCGTAATCGACCCTTTTGGAAGTGTAAAACTCGCATCATACAGTGCGGTATGTCCGTTACGATAAGTGACGCTGATGTCCGATACTTTAATACCTGTCATTACTGCTCTAGACCCTCTGCAATTGTGTTAGACGTCACTTGTAATAAATCCAAAAACGTAGGGACCGGGCCATCTTGGCTACTTAGCGAGTCAACATAAAGGACACCTGCGTATGTCGCCCCCGTCTCGCGAGCAACTTGTTGCGCTGGCTTAGCAGAAACCGTACTTTCGCTAAAGACCGCTCGAATTTTATTGGAACGAACTTCATCAATGACACGTTTAACTTGTTGTGGTGTGCCTTGTGAATCTGCATTGATTGGCCATAGGTACAGCTCTTTTAAACCAAAATCGCGAGCTAAGTAGCTGAACGCCCCCTCACTGGTCACTAACCAACGTTGGTCTTCTGGGATTTGAGCGACTTTTTCACGGATTGGCTGCACCATGTCCATGATCTGCTTTTTGTAGACTTCTGCATTCTTCTGGTAAGTCTCCGCATTAACGCTGTCATATTTCACGAGAGCATCTCGAATATTGTCGACATAAATTAACGCGTCACTTGGAGACATCCAAGCATGTGGGTTGGGCTTACCACTGTATGGGCCTTGCGCGATGCTCATTGGTTTGATGCCTTCCGTGACAATCACACTTGGAACATCGTGCAGATTTTTGAAAAATTTCTTGAACCACAGTTCTAGGTTCAGTCCATTGTAAAGAATAAGGTCAGCGCCTTGAGCACGACGAATGTCTCCTGGCGTAGCTTGATAATTGTGGATTTCAGCGTCGGGCTTCGTAATGGATTCGACAACAGCAGCATCACCAGCAACATTTTTCGCCATGTCAGCGATAATGGTGAAGGTAGTCACGACTTTAAATTTCTCATCAGCCACCGCTGACGCACTCAATCCCAATGATAATAATGACAGAAGTACAGCTGCAGGTTTGGCTAAAGCACCAAGTTTCAATCTCATCCTTGTTTTCTCCAGAAGGCAAAGTTACTTTGAAAGTTAGAATGATTCTACATTCCAATAGCAACACTGTAAATGATAATGGTTATCATTTACAGTGTTTTTAACTCTTATCTTATGAAAAGTGTGAGATCGTTTTGAACAGCCCTTTACACAGCCGTTACAATTGCTTTCGCATTCAATCCTTTATCTAAGTTGATCAACAATAATTGGCACGGCTCTTGGTTGATTTTTTCTCCGGTCCAAAAATCGTACCAATCGGTAGGTTGGTCAGCTGTGAGGGTAAATTCCATAGGTTCATCATTGGTGTAGTTAAACAAGCAATGTAGGTCATTCTTAGAGGTCAGCGGCAAAAATGCGTGATTTAAGCCTAACGCAGTAAACTTGGCAGCCTCTTGATTTCGACACTGGCGCAGCATTAGTTTAGAGAGTGTCTTACTCGCAAATGACGTAATCTCTGGCAAAGGATCACCAGAAAGCAGTAAGCCACCACAAGCTAATAGAGCATTGCGATGAAATTGGTAGTCTTCTCGGGAAGCGGCTTGGTTTGGAAGTGAAGTAAACGTCGCACAATCAGGGTCGATTTGCCACAACTTACGATGTTGCCAACTGCGGAAGAAAGTCTCTTTAGCGATTTGCTCAAAGCGATGACTATGGCGCTCGACATCGTCAGACACACGCATTGCATCGACTAAGCCCAAAGAAGGCCACATTGGCGCGTTACAGCCTAATAGCCATGCATCCCCTGCCCCTTTGGCGATCGCTTCCATCCCCATGCGGTAGGCTTCTACACCGGTTACGCCCGATTGACTGCGCTTACCTTTTAAAGTGCCCCAGTAGTTTGCGTCTAATTTGAATAGCTCAACACCCCACTCTTCTCGCATGACAGATACGACGTAAGTTAAGTGATCTTGAACTTCAGGGTTTGAAGTATCGAGAATGTACCAAGGTGTACAGCGCCAACCACCATAGGTGACATCTTCAGCTTTCAGGAGGTCTCCGTCTTCGTGACGCACAAACCATTCAGGATGCTTTTTGAAGATTTCTGATTCTGGTTGGGCAATGAATGGTGCCATCCAGATCGCGGGCTTCTTGCCCTTCGCGCGAATGTTATGAATAAGCTCTTTTACACCACCAGAGAACTTATCAGAAGGCGTTAACCAATCGCCCATGAAAGCTTGGTAGCCATCATCCAACAATACCCATTCAAGCTCAGACAGCTTATCTTGCATGCATTCAACGTTTTCTAGGACGTTATTTTCTGTCACTTCCGCATAATACGCATACCAAGAACACCACCCAATTGGCGCATCTTGTAAAACACCATTACGCACGGAGTGATGTTCTGCAATCATCTCACTGTATTCAGCGTAGAGTTCAGACAGAGAATCACCACGTAAAACGGCAACAGATTCAAGGGTATTGTGCGCCCAATCGGCCACTTGTGTCATTTCACCATCGAGAGCAGCAGATAGAATCCAATGATCACCATGTTGAACAACATCAAAATAACCCGCAAAACGATGACATGAGGTGAAACCAAACAAGGTATAGCCTGCAGCATCTTCTACAACGAGATAGTTGTAGTAACGTTTTGGCGCATGTTCCGGATAGATTCGATACGACGCATTGTTATCAGGACAGCGGCCAATATCGACGGGGTGAGAAATGGTGCCCGAAGTTTGAGCGAGCATCTGGAAGCCGTCACCAATAACGGTCGCTCCTTGCTCATACAAGAAAGGCATTTCAAATAGTACTTCTCGTTCGCTGTAGGTTTTGTTGTGAATCCCCGCAAACGAAAAGTGCAGTTGGTTACCAACGACTTCGAACTGAAGATCGTTATCCATCACCGTTATTTCAGTGTGATTGGCCAATTGAATGGTTTGAGCCATAGAAAATCTACTCACTTGATTATTATTGTGTTGTTTCCTTCATTATCCTTTGCTTCTCTCCCCCAAATCGTTATCAACGTCACGAATCGACATCGTTCCTAATTATATCAAATAAGTATTGAGAGAATGCTCACTGAAATTTTGGTTAAAAAAATACCAGCCCGAAGGCTGGTATTTCATTTAAAGCTTAGTGCTGTTATTAAGCAACTTCGATTGGACCACCGAATGAAGTCACTGGTGGAACTTTACCAGTGAATTTCTCGAAGTCTACGATACATGTGTTCGCAGAAGTCGCCTGTGCTAGCTCAGAAGAACCGATATCTTGAGTTAGTGTGTTAGGGTCACCGTAAGTACAGATTGCACCTACTTTCTCGTTTAGAGGACCGTACCATGCACCTTCTTCGATACGCACAACACCACGTGGGTAGCTGTCTGTTAGAACCGCACCAGCAAGAAGTTGACCACGGTCGTTAAATACACGTACCAAGTCACCGTCTTTAATGCCTTTTGCTTTCGCATCAGCTGGGTTGATGTATACAGGCTCGCGACCTTGAACAGCGTAAGTAGCACGGAAATCTTCAGATTCACACATCTGAGAGTGCAGACGCTTGTCCGGGTGGCAAGATTGTAGCCAGTACGGGTGTTTGTCAGAGCCAGGACCACCGTGTGAACGTTCTGATTTCTCGAACCACATTGGGTGTTCTTGACAATGTTCGTAACCGTAACGACCGATCTTACGAGAAGTGATCTCGATGAAGCCAGAAGGCGTACCCAGTGGGTTGATTTCTGGATCTTTACGGAAGTCAGCGTGACGAACCCAAGGCTTACCTTCACCGAAGTCTAGTACGCTTTGTTCCCAGAACTCTTCAAATTCTGGCATCTCGAACTTACCGTCGTTCGCTTTCTTACAATCGTTGTACAGGCTACGGATCCATTCCATTTCGCTCATACCACGAGTGTACTCGTCGCGACGACCAAAGCGTTGAGTCAACTCGCTCATGATTTGGAAATCTGGCTTAGATTGGAACAATGGATCCACTAGGCGGTGCATAGCAACCAAACCTTTATTCGAGTATGAACCGTATACGTCAATATCGTTACGTTCCCACTGAGTACATGCTGGTAGAACGATGTCAGAGAAACGACAAGTCGCCGTCCAAGCAAACTCAATAGTTACCACAGTCTGAAGCTTTTGGAATGCTTGCTTCATGCGGTTACGATCTTGGTGGTGGTGCCATGGGTTATTACCTGAGATCACCATCATCTTGAAGTCTGGAAGCTTAACTTTACCACCGTTGTAGTTGATTTCTTTACCTGGCTCTAGAAGACAGTCGATCCAACGTGCAACAGGGATAGTACGGCTGTAACCGTTAAAGTCGTTGTTATCCCACTTCGGTTTCATACCTGTGTCTAGGTTACGAGGGAAGCCACCAGGGCCCGCGAAACCAGTTGAAGGAACACCGATACTTGAGTAGTGGTGACCGTAAGAGATACCGCCACCTGGTAGACCGATTTGGCCAACCATTGCTGCCACAACTGCAGCTGCCCAGTATGGTTGTTCACCGTGCTCTTGACGCTGGATACACCAACCCATCAGGATTTGTGTACGGCCGTTTACTAACATGCGTGCGAATTCACGAATCTTGTCCGCTTTCACACCACAGATAGGTGCAGCCCACTCAGGCGTCTTAACAACTTTATCTTTCGTTTCACCTTGAACGTACTTGATGAAGTCTTCAAAACCTAGGCAGTAAGTCTCGATGAACTTCTTGTCGTATAGGTCTTCATTGTACAACACGTGCGCAACAGCAAGCATAAATGCTACGTCTGTTAGCGGGTTGATGTACAAGTGGTCATTTTCAAGGTAACGCTGAGTCTTGTTCTTCACTGGGTCTACAGATAGAACGTTGATCTCACCTTTCGCTACTTTTTCTTTCAGTTGCGCTAGGTACTTAAATGACTCGTGCGTTTCACAGTTCCAACCTACCTGTAGGTTTTTCACTGGGTCGTTTGCCCAAAGAACGATGTTGTCTGAGTTCTCTAGGATTTCAGACCAAGACGTACCTTGTGCGTATACTTCTGTAGAACCAAGTACGTAAGGCATGATGGTTTGACCCGCACCAGTAGAGTAGTCACCTACTTTAGTGATGAAGTTACCGTGCATACCTACCGCACGTTGCATGTGTGCAGTACAGTTGTTGAACGCACCAGTTTGGTTCCAACCTGTTTGACCTGCGTGTAGAGCCCATGGACCGTATTCTTTTTGAACACGCTCTAGCTCACGGTAGAACAGGTCTAGAGCTTCATCCCATGTAACACGGATGAAACGGTTGTTACCACGCGTTTCCGCGCTGTATTTGTGCTTTTTAAGCCAATCTAGACGAACCATTGGGTAACGAACACGTGATGGGCTGTAAATGATGCCCTTGATGCCGTTCAACATTTCTGTTGGGTTCTTATCTAGTTCTAGCGGTTTGATCTCTTGAACTTTACCCGCGTAGATGTGGGCGCGGAACGCGCCCCAGTGTGAACCTGTTACTTTCCAAGTACCCGTAGTCTCAGCTGCATTTGCAGATGCTGAAGCCAATAAGCTTGGACCGATAACTGACGCTGCACTTGTGGTTGCTACACCTTTAAGAAAACTTCTTCGTGTAATAGCCATTTAATTTACTCCAATCCGACGCTTATTAGTGGTGGCCTTCAGCATAATCTGAAGAGTGCTTCTGTAGGTACTTCAAGATCAGTGCTTCACTGTCTGTATCTAGGTTAACGAACGCTAGCATACCGTCAAACATACCTGGCCATGTATTCGCATCGAAGTGCGCTTCAGCTGGTTGTGTGTGACATACTGAACAGTTTGTTTTGTATGCTTCTGCTGATTTTTCCCATACAGGCGTGATGTCGTTCAGCATAGATTCTTTCTTGATCCATACTTTCGCAGCCACTTTTTCCCAAGGAAGACCTGTTAGCTCATCCACTTTCTTCTCACCAGCCGTTACAACGTCAGCGTCTGTTGCAGCGTCTTTAAGTAGAGAAGCTACTGCGATGTTTTTACCGAAGTCTTCTTGGATTACACGACCAAAGCCTTTCGCTTTACGCCAGCCGTCGATTTCGATTTCAACGTAGTCGCCTTTTTCTTCAAGAACTTTCACTGTTGATGCTGGGTTTAGAAGACCTGCTTCTTTCGCACCTTTATCGTCGAAGTAGATTGGTAAGTGACGAACACTTACTAGCTCCTGACCTACACCGTAATCTGTGTTAGATGCCATACCTTCTAGGTCACCAACAATACCACCGATGCTGTCCATACCAGCTGGAAGTTTGTGCGCGATGCCTTTGTGACAGTCAACACAGCTCTGATCTTTTTCAGCAGCTTGTTTCATTTGGATACGAGCTGTTGGAGACATTTGCTCGAAATCCATAGAGTCGTAGTTGTGACAGTTTTTACACTCTAGAGATTTGTTTGCAGAGAAACGATCCCATTCGTGTTTAGCAAGTTCGATACGGCGCTCTTCAAAAACACCTGGTTCATCGTAGTTACCAAATACTTGTGCAAATACTTCTTTAGACGCTTGCATTTTACGAGCGATCTTATCTGTCCAGTTATGAGGAACGTGACAGTCAGGACAAGTTGCACGAACACCAGAGTGGTTTTTCCAGTGAACAGTGTCTTGTAGTTCAACGTATACGTTGTCACGCATTGTGTGACAGCTGATACAGAATTCTTCTGTGTTGGTTGCTTCTAGGGCTGTGTTAAAGCCACCCCAGAAAATAACACCAGCGATGAAACCGCCCATAGTCAGCACACCAAGGCTGATATGAACTGCCGGGCGCGTCATAGTACGCCACAGTTTAATGATTAATGATTTCATTATTTGCTCTCTTAAAATCTTTTCTAAAATGTGGTTATGAGCTCACTGGCTTACATGCCGTGCGCACCTGGGGGACCAAAGAAGAACACTTGAAGTGCCCAAACAATAAATCCGTAGCCACCTACGAAAGCCACACTCAGAATTGGGAAGAGAACAACTGCAATGAAGAGGAAAGACTTCCACTCCAGTGAGCGTTTTTCACCACTCTCAATTTTGTTAACATCACTCATACATTTGCCTATTTTGTATCTAGTGTTATTGGAAAGCCTGTCTTACCAAGCTTAAGTTTTTTACAATCTCTATTGGAAAATGTTAGACCATACTATCAGTAAGGTTCAATCAAATCTGACGCTTCATACCTTGTTATCCAACACTTTTTTGAGCTCATCCAGAGATGTGTTTGATTGATATTCTTTATTTAAAATTATTAACAGATGTGAAAAAATAAGTCTTTTGCAACCTTGTTAAAGATACAACATAAAGATAACTTTGTTTACATTTAAATGGATTTTTTCGTGCTACTAAACCGCTATTTTTTCGACTAAAGACAATACCTTGTGAACGTTATGTTAAGAAAAATTCACAGAATCCGACTGACTTTTTTGTCGATAAGTTTGCAAAAAAACAGAGCTTAGCAATTCATAAACCCATACTACTTCGTTAGAATCAAAGCGTTGTTTTTGGGGGAACATTTATGAATCAAGTTGTAGATATTAATTGGTTTGAGCTCGCACTTTTTAGTTTGATCCTTATTGTTCCCTTTGCCATTAATACTCGATACAAATTAGGCATAGCCAAAGACACTGCCATCAGTATTGCCCGTATGACCGTACAACTGCTCTTAGTGGGTGTATATCTTGAGTACCTATTTAAACTGAATAGCTTAACTGTGAATCTTGTCTGGTTGTTGGTCATGATTGTCGTTGGGGCGAGTTCGATTGTAGGCAAAGCGAACCTTCCCAAAAGACCGCTAATGCTCCCTCTCATCACAGGCTTAACGTGCAGCCTTTTTCCCCTACTCGCGGGCATAATCTTAGGCTTGGTAAAACCGGTCCCCTTCTACAACGCCCAGTACTTAATTCCTTTAGCTGGCATGCTGTTAGGGAACAGTTTGAGTAGTAATATTGTTGCTTTGCAAAACCTATTCACTGCGTTTGAACAACGAAAATCCGAGTACGAAGCCGCTATCTCACTTGGCGCTTCACCAAAATACGCGTCATTCCCTTTCCTTCAAGAAGCACTACGTAAGTCGCTTGCCCCAATCCTCGCCTCTATGGCAACAACGGGGTTAGTGACCCTTCCAGGGATGATGACAGGCCAAATCCTTGGTGGAGCTAGCCCAATGGTGGCAATTAAGTATCAATTGATAATCATGTTGGCGATTTTCGTCATGCTAAGTGTGTCTGTTGCGATTACATTGGAAATGACATTGAGCTGTGTACAAACAAGAGAAGGTCGCGTGAAAGTTAAGTTTATCAACAAGGATTAACTAGTCGAATGGCGAATACATGACCACATAAGCGTCTCATTTTATGAATTTTTCTTGTTCCAAAAAGATACACACGATCTTTAAGACAGGTTATCCACAGAAAATGTGGATAAACCACTAAAACCCATAAGCAACCAGAAACATAACATCAATTAGAGGCCATTATCTCCCACGCCCCCAAATGGTCATAAAGCAGTCATTCAACTGACATATGGAGACTCTAGAGTGCAGTTAACCACAAAGGGAGGAGTCACTATGGATAAGTTAATCATGCAGGAAAACGCAGACGAATTGCTGTCAGATTCACCAGTGGACTGGTTGGTACAAGAGCCAGGAGAAATAACGTCTCACTGGAATCCGAAGGAGTTTGGTATTAACGAAGAGTTAATCTAACCCTTTCAAACGGCAGATAAAAGAAAGGCAAGCCCAAGTTGACTTGCCTTTTTCAATTCTATTTAAGGTGCTTATCTTCATCGCGTAGATAAATCATCCAATACCACATGCCTACGAAGACACCGCCACCAATGATATTGCCAATCGTTACAGGAATAAGATTGTTCATGATAAAGCCAACCATATTCAAATCTGCATAATCTGCGATATTCGCGCCTGTCATTTGCCAGAACGATTCTGGAGCGAAGTATTTAATACCAATCGCCATCGGCACTTGGAACATATTTGCAATACAGTGTTCAAAACCTGCTGATACAAACATCGCTACAGGCAGAATCATAACGGCAATTTTGTCTGTTAGCGTACGACCACTGAAGGTCATCCAAACCGCGATACAAACTAAAACGTTACACATGATGCCCAGCGCAATCGCTTGGAAGAAGCCATGATGCAGTTTGTGCTGAGAAATAGCCATCGCATTCAGACCTACTTGGCCACCATCGAACATATATTGCTTAGTGATCAACATACATACCACCAGCAATATTGCGCCAACCATGTTACCGAAGTACACAACCAGCCAGTTCTTCATTAAGGCTTTCCATGAAATCTTGCCGCTGGCGCGTGCAACCAGTGTGAGTACAGAACTGGTAAACAACTCACCACCTGTCACCACGACTAGAATAAGACCAAGACTAAAAGCCAAACCACCGATTAAGCGAGTAATACCCCAAGGCATATCACCCCCACCAGTGGTAACGGTTGTATAGAAAATGAAAGCGATACCGATATGAAGACCTGCTGAAATAGCGAGCAGAAAAGACTTCATTGGGGCTTTAGTCGCTTTGCCAACACCTACTTCGGCGGCACGTTCAGCAGCCTGAGGTGGTAAGAGTGAGTCAAACTGATTGAAGTTCATGGAAGTGTAACATTTAGAAACAATTAACGAGGCGCGGATAATCGCTCCATTTCCAGAGTTTTTCAAGGGCTATTTTTCATGTTTACTAAATTTGTTGTTGCCGAGAGAGTGATCGATAAAACTCAACTATGAGTTCTTGTCTTAACCATCATTAATATTTGGGAGCGATGTTTACCATCGAATAAAAATTCCGCGTTATATCAGGCCGATAGCGCCACACTTAACACTTCTCACGGTTTTCTATTGCTCAACCTAAGTTTTCAGACTAGCTTGGATAAAAAAGCACAAAGGAATTACCTATGAAATATTCAGCTGACCACATCGCCGAACTGAACCTACTTCTTCAATTCGACTTAACCAGTGCAGCTACGGGCATTAAAGTCCATAAAGAAGCTTCAGAAGACATGCAGGCAGCGGTTGCCCGCCTATACGAAAAACAACTATGCACTCAGCCTGATGGTGGTTATTTAACCGACGAAGGAATCGAAGTTGCAGAACATGCCGACAAGATCCTTCGAGTTCTTTCAGCAGAGTAATCTCACAAGTTTGTTCCAATCTTCTTAGTAAAAAGCCACCCTTTTCGGTGGCTTTTCTGTTTTTGTCATTCGTTCTGAATTCTTATTGGGCGATCAGCTTTTTCATTTTGCCGTAAGGTTTGACCTTGTCATAAACCCAATTAAAGCCAGTTGCATAAAACAAAAAGAAGATTAAGAATCCAGCTTCTAATGCGAGTGCTTGCAGCAATGTAATTTGTAAGAACCACGCAATGACCGGAATGGTGATAAATATCAACCCACCTTCAAATCCAACCGTGTGACCAATACGCACCATTAAACTTCTTTCTTCTCGGTTTGACCCAAACCATTTGTCAAAATACAAATTGTAAATGTAATTCCAGACTACCGTATACAAGCTCAACCCAATACCAACGACAGCCAAATCGCTTGAACCTTTCCCTGTGACAAGTGAAGCCGCTGGGATAATCATCGCCAATGCAAACAGCTCAAATAGGATAGCGTGAAAGATACGTTCGTTACGTGCCATGTGTTTTTACCTAAATTGTTCTACTCAATGGCTGACATTTTATCTATCATCTAGATAAGTAAAAGTTAGATACCATCGGTAAAAACGATATGTTTACTATTGAACAACTACAGGCCTTTGTCGCAACTTCTGAAGCAGGATCTTTCTCTGCAGCTGCACGAAAACTTGGACGAGCTCAGTCCGTGGTAAGCCAACACGTGATGAACATGGAGCTCGATTGTGGCGTCGACCTGTTTGATAGAACAGGACGCTACCCAAAACTCACCGAAAAAGGCCATGAACTTTTGCCCTACGCGTTAGCCACCATCAGTCAACTCGACCGACTGAATAACAAAGCATCTCAATTGTTTTCACCACACGCGACGCAGTTTATTCTTGCGGTTGACGAAGGTATCCCTCTGACTAACCTACCCCAAGCACTCAAAAATCTAGAGCAACAATTCCCATATATCCAAGTTGAATGTTTAACAGGCTCCAGCCCAGATATCATCGAACTCGTTAAATCAGGTCGAGCAACCACAGGTATTATTCTCAGCGACTTACAAATGCCACAGAATATCGATTACTCAAACCTAGGTAATATCGGTTTTGACGTTTTTGTTTCTTCCCAGCATCCTTTAGCGAAACAAAAAGTGCGTCATATCGATGAGTTAAAGCAACATAGACAACTGGTTATACGTTCAAAAAATACCGATACGAGCGGACTCAATCAGGCGGTTAGCCCAGATATCTGGTACGCTGATAATTATTACATCTTATTAGAACTGGCAAATAAGGGATTTGGTTGGTGTTTTCTTCCAAACCATTTGGTGTCACATGCACCCAATACGCTGATCAAAATTGGCGAAGAATTCACAAAACTGGCATGGCAAGTCAACATCGATCTGATACAACATCAGAAATGGCACTCCGATCCTCTACACCAACAAGCCAGATTAGAATTACAAACCCTGTTTGAATCTTAATCAGGGATGAAGAAGTAGGAACTTACAGATGGCAAATACATTGATCGTCGGCGCAGGCTGGTTAGGCACACCACTTGCACAAACGCTTATTGACCAAGGACATCAAGTTATCGTCACTCGACGCAGCCAAACTCGATTGGATGAGTTTCCAATACCTTCCGTTCAAACTGCTCTGCTCGATCTCAATGAACCGAACTCTGAGCAGCGACTCATTGATATCATCAAACAGCACCATATCGAACGTATTGTCGGCGCTTTCCCTCCTGGCTTTCGTAAAGGAAATGGGCAAGAGTACGCACAGCAATGGCATCGCTTAAGTAAAGCGGTAAAAGTGAGTAGCGTTGAAAAGATTTTGATGGTCAGCTCAACGACGGTATACCCAAACCTAGCCGTCGATATGAAAGAAGAAGACGCCACATTGGCATTGGCCCAGACGAAAGAACACTTCTCTGACAACGCCCGCATTATGCTACAAGCTGAGCAATACGTGATTGATTCCGGTATCGATTACGCAATCGTCCGTTGTAGTGGTTTAATCGGCTCTGACCGCCACCCTTCTCGCTTTGCACTGCGATTGAAACAAGTGAGCCGTAAAGCCCCTGCGAATATGGTGCATCAAAACGATGCTGTGGCGGCAACGGCTTTCGCTCTCAATCAAATCAGCAATGAAGTTGTGAACGCCACAACGCCGAATACCGTCAGCAAAGCCGAATTTTACCAAGCGGCCATTACAAGAAGTGATTTAGATATTGCCCTCCCACCAGTCACTGAAACTGCCGATAAACGAATCCTTGCTGACAAGCTTATTGCGCTTGGCTACCAGTTCCAATTCAACTCAACGCTGGATGCACTATGAAACTCTATCAACACATCGAAACCTTGTGGGACTACATGCAGCTTAAACATGACTTAAAATCGGCTGACTGCTTGTTTGTTATGTGCAGTAATGACCTGCGTGTTGCTGAATACGCCGCTAAGCTTTACCACCAAAAACTTGCGCCCTTGATTGTGTTTTCTGGAGGTGAAGGGCGATTTACAGATGGCTTGTTTGAGAAAAGCGAAGCCGAAACCTTTGCTGAAATTGCGAGAATCGCTGGCGTCCCAAGTGAGTCCATTGTAGTAGAGACAAAATCGAGCAACAGCGGCGAGAATGTTCGATTCACTGAACAGTTGTTGATAGAAAAAGGGATCAGCTGTGATTCTCTGATTCTAGTTCAGAAGCCATTTATGGAAAGACGCGCCATCGCCACTTTCGAAAAACAGTGGCAATCTTCATATTCACAACTACTAGTGACCTCAACCGCACATCCTTTCTTTGAATACATCAATGAAGACATGCCGTTGATGATGGTTTTAGCCGCGTTAATGGAAGATTTCTCTAGGATTAAAACCTACCCAGAAAAAGGCTTTCAAACCGAGCAAGAAATTCCTGCTCACGTTGAATCCTCTTATCAAGCACTGCAAGAAAAGTTTGAATTTGGTCTAGTGTAATCCTTCACTCAACCACCTGCTAACAAACAATAAAAAAGCCACCAAATCTGGTGGCTTTCTCTTATCAAGAGCCGTTTACTTGCCAAGTGCTTCTTTGTAGTGTTGGCGACAAACCGAGACATAGCTGTCATTCCCACCAATAGCAACTTGATCGCCTTCTTTGATAGCAACGCCGCTTTCGTCAGTACGAATCACCATATTTGCTTTACGGCCACAGTGACAGATAGTTTTTAATTCGACCAATTTGTCAGCCCAAGACAATAGGTACTTGCTGCCTTCAAAAAGTTCGCCAAGAAAATCGGTACGAAGGCCATAACAAAGTACTGGAATATGAAGCTTATCAACCACCTCAGTTAGTTGGTAAACCTGTTCTTTTGACAAGAACTGACATTCATCAACCAAAATACAGTGGCGTTTTTCCACTTCATTCAGTGCAGCGATTTCTTGATATAAGTTGGAATCATGACGGAACAGCTGTGCGTCTGATTGCAAACCAATACGTGAACTTACCTTGCCAACACCGTAGCGATCATCAAGTGCCGCAGTGAAAATCACTGGCGTCATACCGCGCTCTTGGTAGTTGAAAGAAGATTGAAGAAGAGTCGTTGATTTACCCGCGTTCATCGCCGAGTAATAGAAATACATCTGAGCCACAGAGCACTACCTTCGTTAAAGTTTAGAATTTATAAAAGCTTGTAAAGAAAAGGGCTGAATCATCAGCCCCTTTTTAAGATTCAATCGTTATTTACGACGCCACGTTGTGCCTTCCGGCCCGTCTTCTAGAACGATACCCATTTCAGTCAGCTTGTCACGAGCCATATCTGCGTTAGCCCAGTCTTTTGCTGCACGAGAATCGTTACGTAGCTTAATTAGTGCTTCGATTTCAGCCACTTCATCGTCGTCACCTGCATCACCTTTTAGGAACGCTTCTGGATCTTGGTGAAGAATACCGATCACGTCAGCCAGCTCACGCATTAGCGCACCTAGTTCGCTCGCTTTCTCTAGATTTTCTGTCTTCAGACGGTTTACTTCACGCGCCATGTCAAACAGTACCGAGTAAGCTTCTGGTGTGTTGAAGTCATCGTTCATCGCTGCTGTATAGCGAGTTACGTACTCTTCACCACCGGCTGGCGCAGCATTTAGATCCAGACCACGTAGAGATGTGTATAGACGCTCAAGAGACGCGCGTGCTTGGTTTAGGTTGTCTTCGCTGTAGTTTAGCTGGCTACGGTAGTGACCAGACATTAGGAAGTAACGAACTGTCTCAGCATCGTAATGACCTAGAACGTCACGAATAGTAAAGAAGTTACCTAGAGACTTAGACATCTTCTCACGATCGACCATTACCATGCCGCTGTGCATCCATGTGTTCACGTATTGCGTGTCATGAGCGCAGCATGATTGCGCGATTTCGTTCTCGTGGTGTGGGAACTGAAGGTCAGAACCGCCGCCATGAATATCGAAATGGTTGCCTAGGATTGACGAGTTCATTGCAGAACATTCGATGTGCCAACCTGGACGACCCGCGCCCCATGGCGATTCCCATGTTGGTTCACCTGGTTTAGACATCTTCCAAAGTACGAAGTCTAACGGGCTGCGTTTTGCAGTTTCGATATCAACACGAGCACCAGCTTGAAGCTGATCAAGGTCTTGCTTAGACAGCTTGCCGTATTCGTTGAACTTACCTACTTCAAACATTACGTCGCCATTGTCTGCAACGTAAGCAAAACCACGCTCGATTAGTTTTTCAACCAGCTCGATGATTTCTGCGATAAATTCAGTTGCACGAGGCTCAACGTCCGGACGCTTCATGTTTAGTGCATCAAAGTCCGCATGCATTTCGCCGATTAAACGTTCAGTCAGAGAATCACAAGACTCACCATTTTCTGCCGCACGCTTGATGATTTTGTCATCAATATCAGTGATATTACGTACAAATGTTAGATCGTAACCTAGGTAACGAAGGTAGCGAGACACAACGTCAAAAGAAACAAACGTACGACCGTGACCAATGTGACAGAGATCGTAAATGGTAACTCCACAGACATACATGCCAACTTTGCCGGCTGTAATTGGTTTGAATTCCTCTTTCTGTCTTGTCAGTGTGTTATATATCTTTAACATGATCTCTATCTATGCTTGTGAATGAATTACGAGAACAAGGAGTATATCAACTCCGACCTTATTAGGTAATAGCAATTAACGGATAAAACGATAATCGGCTAAACTTCAAGCACAAAGCGTATATTTTGATGATCCTGAGTTTTCCATGCGTATTAACTTAGGCTAGAATCCCTCTTTGAATACAACATAGTAAAGGAAAGTAGCATGATCACCCTTCACACTAATTTTGGTGACATCAAGATTCAACTAAACGAAGAGAAAGCGCCAGAAACAAGCGCAAACTTCCTTCAGTACTGCCGCGACGGTTTCTACGACAACACACTTTTCCACCGTGTTATTGATGGCTTCATGATCCAAGGTGGCGGTATGGAGTCTGGTCTACGTGAAAAAGCGTCACGTGCACCTATCAAGAACGAAGCAAACAACGGTCTTAGCAACAAAGTGGGTACACTTGCTATGGCACGTACTATGGAGCCGCATTCAGCAAGCTCTCAGTTCTTCATCAACGTAAACAACAACACGTTCCTAGACTTCCGTAGCGAAAGCCTAGATGGTTGGGGTTACTGTGTATTCGGTGAAGTAATCGAAGGCATGGACATCGTAAACAAGATCAAAGGCGTTAGCACTGGTTCTTACGGTATGCACCAAGACGTACCTCTAGAAGACGTAACGATCACTGGTACAACAATCGAAGAGTAATTCATACGAATTACCAAAGAGATAAGTTAGTGGGGAGGCATCGCCTCCCCTTATTTCTATGACGACATTATTTATATCTGATCTTCACCTCGCCCCTTCCCGTCCGGACATTACCGAATGCTTCGAGACTTTTATGCGAACAGAAGCCATCAAGGCTGAAGCCCTGTACGTACTTGGTGACTTATTCGAATTCTGGGTTGGCGATGATGATAACACCCCTTTTGCAGACCAAATCCGTGCGGAATTTAAAACACTAACGGATATGGGCGTCCCTGTTTATTTTATCCAAGGCAACCGAGACTTCTTATTGGGCAAACGCTTTTGTAAGGAAACGGGCATCACATTACTCGACGACGTGTGCACGATTGATCTTTACGGCCAAAAAGCCGTCATTTTGCACGGCGACACCCTTTGCATTGACGACATCAAATACCAAGAGTTTCGCAAGACGGTTCACAAACCTTGGTTACAATGGCTTTTTAATCGTATTCCATGGTTTGTTAAAAAAAGAATTGTCTCTAAAGTTCAATCGAATATTCGCGATGACAAAAAGACTAAGTCTCTCGATATCATGGATGTGAACCAAGGTGAAGTTGAACACGTGCTGTCTCAGAATTGCGTCAACCTGATGATTCATGGACACACTCATCGCCCAAATACACATTTTTTCGAGCTAAATGGTGTTAAAACCACTCGCATTGTCTTAGGTGATTGGTATACACAAGGCTCAGTTTTACAAGTAAATTCTGGTGGTTTTGACCTTCAAACACGGCCGTTTCACACAGAAATGAAGTAAAGCCTGCCAAGCATGTAAAAGATTGACGCTCAAAGCATAGAAATTTTGCAGAAAATCGCTATCATCGTAATACTAAGTTAAACAGAACATAATACCGCATTGAAGTATTCATACGTAGCTCGCCAACCGATTCTGGATAGAGAAAAACGTACCATTGGGTACGAGCTTCTCTTTCGTGACGGTCCGAAAAATACCTTCCCAGAAGTAGAACCTGAGCTGGCTACTAGTCGACTTCTATCTGATCATTTCCTATCAACGCACTACAGCACGCTGGGCGATAAACTTGGCTTTGTTAACTTTCCCTACCAAAGCTTAGTTAACCTTGTACCAACTTTATTCCCAAATGAATCCTTAGTGGTTGAAGTTCTCGAAGACTGTGAACCGACCGATGAGTTGTTGAATGCCATTAAACACCTTCATGCTTCTGGCTATCGCGTAGCGTTAGATGACTTTGTTCCAACCAAAGCTTGGAAACGCTTCTTACCTTACGTCGCTATCATCAAATTCGACATTCGCTTAGTGCCGATAGACAAGGCCGCCATTTATATTCAAGCCCTGTCTCATTTTGATATTGATTTCTTGGCCGAGAAAGTTGAAACCTATGAAGAATTCGAGCAAGCAATGGACGCGGGTTTTAACTATTTTCAAGGGTACTTTTTTAGCAAACCAGAAATGATTCAGAAGAAACGCCTCAATCCAGCGTTTCTAACGGTGATTCAGTTGTGTAAAGAAATTGCCGACAAGCCGATTAACTTTAACGAAGTCGAGCGTTTATTCTCTATCGACGTCACGCTGTCGTACAAGCTTCTGACTTATGTCAATTCTGGCTACACGCTCACCACTAAGATCAAATCTTTCCGTCAAGCATTGGTTTATCTAGGCGAAGAACGTTTAAGACGCTTTATTTCTCTTGTTGCAATTGCTTCGGTACATGAAGACAAGCCTGACTCTCTATACTCATTAGCGATTCAACGTGCACGTATGTGTGAGATTTTGTTGAGCCAAATGAAAACCAAATATGACCCAGGTCAGGCATTTCTTACTGGGATGTTTTCACTGTTAGGCTCTCTCCTCGACCAACCTCTTGAAGATGTCATCAGTGATATACCTGTCGATGAAGAAATTAAACATGCCTTAACTGGGCACAAAGGTGTTTTGGGTTACCTTCTCTCAATGATCATCGCTTACGAGAAAGCAGATTGGGAAATGACAGAGAAATACTGTACCGCCCTAAAACTCACTGAGCCACAATTAGCCAAAGCGTTTAGCCAATCCACGGCTTGGGCTCAAGAACTGCTGTCTCAAACGCCCTAAACGGCTATAATGCCCCAAAGAATACCTGCAACCTCACTTATGTGAGGTTGTTTGTTTTTACCGCTTAATTAATCGAGATTTCATTTTATGGCTTCTTCTTGTCCTTGCGGCTCTAACCGCACCTACCAACAGTGTTGTGAAATTGCCCACAATAACCATGCTGACGTCACCACTCCAGAGCAGTTAATGCGCTCTCGTTACAGTGCGCATGTGTTAGGTCTAGTGGATTACGTGGTGAACACGTACCACCCAAGCTGTAATGCAGAAGAGCAACGTGAATGCATTGCCCAATCCATCGACAGCGATTGGTGCAAGCTTGAGGTAGTAAAAGCCGAAGCGAGTAGCAACGAGAATGAAGGTTTTGTTGAATTCAACGCTTACTTTGACGAAGACGGCAAACGCTACTGCATGACCGAGCGTTCTCGTTTCGTGAAAGAAGATGGGCTTTGGTACTACATTGACGGCACATTTCCAGAAGACGAGAAAGAGCCTGAACAAGATCCTCGCTTAAGCCAACCGGTAAGCAGCCTAAAGGTCGGTCGTAACGATCCGTGTATCTGTGGAAGCGGTAAGAAATTTAAGAAGTGTTGTGGGTAATCGCACCCACGCCTAGCTTATTAAGCCTGCTTTAATGAGATTCCTGATCTCGCCTAGGCTCGTCGGAATGACGTAAAGTGTTCTTCGATTTGAAATAAGTAACGCGGTCTCAAGTACCATTACAAAGTATATCGTCATTCTCAACAGCGAAGCACGAGCATGACTCAGAACCTAATCACCGTGGGTTCTGCTGTCAGGTTTCCCCACCGAATCAACAATATTACATTAAAAAAGCCCCTAGACTCTTGGGTCATAGGGGCTTTCATTTAGCTATCGCAGCTTATTTATGACGCTCTTTCAGTTTGTTCACTACGTCATTCATCGATAAGCCTTGGTCTTGAAGCAATACCATTAAGTGGTAAATCAAATCTGCTGATTCACACACTAACTCCGCCTTATCGCCCGACGTCGCCGCAAGCGCGACTTCAACGCCTTCTTCGCCCACTTTTTGCGAAATACGCTTGGTGCCACGGGCATAAAGACTGGCAGTATAAGAGGAATCTGGGTCGGCACTCTTGCGGGCAGCCAATAGCTGCTCAAGTTGATGAAGCCACACCATTTGTGACTCCTCTTGAGGGTCCACATCCCAGCAAGTTGTGTTACCCAAGTGACACGTAGGACCAATGGGATTCACTTTCACCAGTAGCGTATCGTTGTCACAATCGAGCTGAATGTTCACCAATTGCAATACGTTGCCAGAGGTTTCACCTTTCGTCCAAAGACGTTGCTTGGTACGAGAGAAAAACGTCACTTGACCCGTTTCGCCCGTTCTTGCCAACGCATCTTGGTTCATGTAACCCATCATCAGCACTTGGCTTGATTGGAAATCTTGTACGATGGCAGGTACCAGACCATCCACCTTTTCCCAGTTGATTCGCTCAGCTAGCGAACTTACTTCGGCGGCTTTCACACTCATAGTCGTACCTCAATGCCTTGTTGTTTCAAATACTGCTTTAGTTCACCAATATTGATGACTTGCTTGTGGAATACCGATGCGGCAAGCGCACCATCCACATTTGCTTTTTGGTAGGCTTCTGCGAAATGCTCCATGGCACCTGCACCGCCCGATGCAATCAATGGTACGTTACACACTTCACGCACCATATTAAGTTGTTCAATATCGTAGCCGTTACGCACGCCGTCTTGGTTCATCATGTTCAATACGATTTCACCAGCGCCACGCTTTTGTACTTCTTGCACCCAATCACGTGTTTCCCATTGAGTTGCTTTGGTGCGTTCTTCATCACCAGTAAACTGGTAAACCTGATACTTGCCCGTCTCTTTGTCGTAGTATGAATCGATGCCAACAACGATACATTGAACGCCAAATTTATCAGCTAGGTCAGTAATCAGCTGCGGATTTGCCAATGCAGGTGAGTTGATAGACACCTTGTCTGCACCAAACTCAAGAATGCGCGCTGCATCTTCCGCTGATTTAATACCACCAGCCACACAGAAAGGAATATCAATCACTTCAGCAACGCGAGCGACCCAACTTTTATCTACGACACGACCATCACTTGAAGCGGTAATATCGTAGAACACAAGCTCGTCAGCGCCCTCTTCAGCATAACGCTGTGCCAGAGGAACGATGTCGCCAATGATTTCGTGATTACGGAACTGAACGCCCTTTACCACTTGTCCATCACGAACATCAAGACATGGAATTATTCGCTTTGCCAACATGCAAACGCCTCCTCTGCTGTGAACTTACCATCTAACAATGCACGACCAACAATCACGCCAGCCACACCGCTGCCTTTTAGTGCTTCGATATCCGCTAATGAACCGATGCCGCCTGAAGATTGGAACTGCACTTGTGGGTACTGTTTACATAGGTCGATATAAAGCTCTACGTTTGAGCCTTCTAGCGTACCGTCACGAGAAATGTCAGTACAAAGCACGTGCTGCAAACCTACCGTTAAGTAATCGTTGATCAGAGCTTCGATGGTCACGCCTGAGTCTTCTTGCCAACCAGAGATCGCCACTTTACGCGTGCCATCTTGATCGATGTTGATGTCTAGCGCGAGAACGATTTTCTCTGCGCCGTATTTTTCCATCCAACCTTTCACAAGCTCTTGCTGTTTTACTGCTGTTGAGCCAACGACAACACGCTGCGCACCGGCTTCTAACAGATCAATCACGTCTTGCTCTGTACGCACACCACCACCGATTTGGATGTTCGCTGGTGTGCTTGCTAGTAGCTTTGCAATCAAATCAAGTTGGCGTGCTGTCGTGTCTTTCGCGCCAGTTAAATCCACCAAGTGCAGCCAGTTAGCACCCGCTTGGTGGTACAAGTTGAACTGCTCTGCTGGGTCGACTTTGTACTCGGTTACTTGGCCGTAATCACCTTGATAAAGGCGAACCACCTGTCCTTCAATTAAATCAAGAGCTGGAATAATCACACTAAATCCCTTTTATAATTCTAAGAAGTTTTGAATAAGCTTCGCGCCCGCTTTTGAAGAACGCTCAGGGTGGAATTGTACGCCGTAGTAGTTACCGCTTTGTACTGCTGCTGTGAACGGGTTACCGTATTCACATTGAGCAATCGTGTAATCTCCAACAGGCATTGCAAAGCTGTGCACGAAGTAGAAATACTCTCCTTCTTCAATACCTTTGAAAAGTGGATTACCTGCTTTTGCAGACACTGTATTCCAACCCATATGCGGCAGTGGCAAATCGCCAGTTTGTAGTAGCTTCACTTCGCCATCACAAAGTCCAAGACACTCAACCAACTCATCGGCTTTCTGCCCTTTCTCTTGAGACACTTTGCCCAACAGTTGCATGCCTAAACAGATACCTAACAGCGGCTTTTCTACCTGTTTTACCAAGCTGATCAGATCGCGCTCTTCTAGGTTTTTCATCGCTTCGCTAGCGGTTCCCACGCCCGGTAGGAATAGCTTATCTGCCGACAATACAACTTGCGGATCTTTTGAAATTGTTACGTCATAGCCTAGGCGTTCAATAGCAAACTTCACCGAAGAGACGTTGGCACAGCCAGTATCGATAATGACAACTTTCTGTTCTGTCACTGTTTTTCTCCTTGCTAAGGTTAGCCTTAAAGCACGCCTTTACTACTTGGTAGCTCAGTGCCTTCTACTTTGATTGCTTGGCGCAAAGTACGACCAAACGCTTTAAACAAGCTTTCAATGATGTGGTGATCATTGTTGCCCGCAGAAGACAGGTGCAGCGTACACGCTAATGTGTCAGTCAAAGAGCGGAAGAAGTGAACCACCATCTCTGTTGAAAGATCACCTACTTGCTCACGGCTAAACTGCGCGTCGAACTTGAGGTAAGGACGACCAGATAGGTCTAGTGCACATTGTGCTAAACACTCATCCATTGGAAGACTAAAGCCAAAGCGACCAATACCACGTTTGTCACCCAGTGCTTCTTTCAACGCTTGACCCAACGCAAGAGCGGTATCTTCTACTGTGTGGTGATCATCAATGTGCAGGTCACCTTCCACTTTGCACACCATTTGGAATCCACCGTGCGTCGCGATTTGATCCAGCATGTGGTCAAAGAAGCCAAGACCTGTAGAAATATCGTTACCGCCTTGCTCATCAAGATTAACGAATACTTTGATGTCTGTTTCTTTTGTGGTGCGAACCACTTCAGCAACGCGAGCCTTCACTGTGAGATCTTTGAGGATCTGTTTCCAACCCATGGTTTCTGGGTTGTATTGAATGCCACGAATTGCCATGTTTTCTGCAAGTTGAAGATCGGTTTGACGATCGCCAATCACAACGGAGTTTTGGAAATCAACTTTGCCACCTTGAAGGTAATCTTTTACCAAGCCTAATTTAGGCTTACGGCAAGAGCAGTTATCTTCATCGAAGTGAGGACAAATCAGCACGTCATCAAACTTCACACCCTGAGATTCAAAAATCTCCATCATCATATTGTGTGGAGCATCAAAATCTTCTTGTGGGTAGCTGTCAGTACCTAAACCATCTTGGTTCGTTACCATCACTAGACGGTATCCAGCGTCCTGCAACGACAACAGGCTTGGGATAACAAATGGCTCTAGCTTTAGTTTGTCTAAACGGTCTACTTGAAAATCAATCGGCGGCTCAACAATTAAGGTGCCATCACGATCAATAAAAAGGATTTTTTGTTGTTTGCTCACTCGAGAACTTCCTTATTGCTATTCTTTTGGCGCTCCCGCTATTGAGCGAGAGCGATTAACTTTATCTCTACTTATGCGTAGTAGTTTCTAATAAATCCAAGCGTTTTTTCGCACTCGTCGCGGTTACCCACGCTGATACGCACACAGTCTTCGATTGGCGAGTTACGCAGGATAATCCCCGTATCCCAAGCTGCTTTGAAAACATCATCGCCATCTGGGAATTTCACCAATAGGTAGTTACCCCATCCTTCAAAAACTTCCAAACCCGGAATCATTGAAAGGCCAACTTGCAAGTAAGCACGGTTCGCGTTCAAATCGAGCACTTGGAACTTCGCTCGCGCTAAACCAGCTTCCGAAAGCGCCTGAGTCGCAATTTCTGCCACTGGTACTGGTACTGGATACGGTGCGATAACTTTAAGAAGTACATTAATCAGCTCTTCGTTCGCAAGCGTAAATCCACAACGCAGACCAGCAAGCGCGAAAGCTTTCGACAGAGTACGCAAAATCGCAAGGTTCGGGTATTGCGCCAGTAAGTCTACCGTTGAAGCTTCAGGGCAAAAATCAATGTACGCTTCGTCCATCACCACGATTGCACGGTCTTTTGTCATTTCTAGTAGAGAGACGATGTCTTCACGCTTGACCAAGTTACCTGTTGGGTTGTTTGGTGAACATACGAAAACCAATTTGACGTTATCCAGATTGGCTTCGATGCCTGCAAGGTCTAGTTGCCAATCTGACGTTAGCGGCACGGTTTTACGCTCGACACCAATGGTTTCTGCGCTGATAGCGTACATACCGTAAGTCGGTGGACAGTATAAAATCGCATCTTCACCCGGCTCACAGAATGCACGAATCAGTAATTCAATACCTTCATCTGCACCACGAGAAGTCAGCGTTTGTTCTGGTTTTACACCCGCATAGGCTGCGTAAGCAGAAATCAGTTCTTTAGGCTGACATTCGCTGTAACGATTAAGGCGAGCGAAGTCTGTTTTGTATTCATTGTTAAATGGCGATTCGTTGGCGTTCAGCCATACGTCACCTGTACCACCAATTCGACGAGCCGACATATAAGGGGTAAGTTGTTGGACTTGTTTGCGCGCTAGCTTTTCCATCTCAATATCCTCTTACTTAGCTGCCAGTTTTTCTGTGCGGGTTAGTTTCTCAGTACGGATTGTTACTGCACGTTTGTGCGCATCCAGACCTTCTGCTTCCGCCATCGTTACCACTGTTGGCGCAAGGTTCTTTAGACCATCAGCAGACAGTTCTTGAACCGTCATGCGCTTGGAGAAATCAGCCAAACCTAAGCTTGAATACGTGCGTGTGTAACCGTAAGTAGGAAGAACGTGGTTCGTGCCCGATGCGTAATCACCTGCTGATTCAGGCGACCAATCACCTAGGAAGATAGAACCTGCGTTATCTAATAGAGGTAGAAGCTCACGAGGGTTCTTAGTCTGAACAATTAAGTGCTCAGGACCGTAGTAATTTGAAATCGAAATAGATTGAGTGAGAGACTCAGCAATAATAATCAAGCTTGACGCCAATGCTTGCTCGGCGATCTCCGCACGAGATAGCTCCTTAAGCTGACGTTGAACCGCATCCGTCACTTGATCCGCAATAACAGGAGAAGGCGTAACAAGTACCACTTGAGAGTCAGGACCGTGCTCTGCTTGGCTCAAAAGATCCGCAGCGATAAAGTCTGCATCTGCGGTTTCATCGGCAATCACAAGCACTTCAGATGGGCCAGCAGGCATATCAATCGCAGCACCGCGGAAATCATTGCTAACCTGACGTTTTGCTTCCGTCACATAAGCGTTACCTGGACCAAAGATCTTATCAACTTTAGATACAGTCTCTGTGCCATAAGCCATTGCAGCGACGGCTTGGCCACCACCAACGTTGTACACTTCATCAATGCCGCACAGTTTAGCTACGTACAGAATCTCGTCAGCGATTGGCGGTGGAGAGCAAAGCACCACTTTACGACAACCTGCAATTTTTGCAGGAACACCGAGCATTAGAACAGTCGAAGGCAATGGCGCACTACCGCCAGGAATGTACAAACCCACTTTTTGAATTGGGCGCGTTACCTGCTCACAAAGGACACCCGGCTGAGTTTCTACTTTAATTGGTTGTGGCTTTTGTGCTTTATGAAACTTCGAGATGTTTGCATAAGCTTGCTCAAGCGCGCCTTTCATCTTTTCAGAAAGGCGAGCAGACGCCTCATCGATTTCTTGAGCTGATACACGAATGGATTCCGGCTTCACACGGTCAAACTTCTCAGTCAGCTCCAATAATGCAGCATCACCCTCTTTACGAACTTTTGCGATTACTTCAGAAACCGCAGCAGTGATGTTTGCGCCTTCTGCGATTGCCGGACGTTCTAGAATCGAGTCTTGTTGAGTTTCACTCAGCGATTGCCATACAACTGTTCTCATTGCGATTACTCCATCATTTTTTCAATTGGTAGTACCAGAATTGAGCTCGCACCCAGTTCCTTTAGCTGTTCCATGGTTTCCCAGAACAGGTTTTCAGTACTTACCAAATGAACCGCAACTTTTTGCTTGTCAGCAGATAGAGGCAATACCGTTGGGTCTTCTGCACCCGGTAATAGAGACTTAATTTGCTCAAGCTTCTCAGCAGGCGCATGTAGCATGATGTATTTTGATTCTTTTGCTTGCTGCACGCCTTGCATACGAGTCAATAGCTTATCGATAAGCGCAACTTTATCGGCGTCAAACTCACCTTTGCGTTGAATTAACGTTGCCTTCGACTTAAAGATAACTTCGGCTTCTTTTAGACCATTGGCTTCTAGCGTAGCGCCAGTAGAAACCAAGTCAGCGATAGCATCTGCTAGACCAGCTCGAGGCGCAACTTCTACAGAGCCAGTCAGCATACAAGTTGAGAACGGTACACCCGCTTCATCCATGTAAGCTTTTAGCAGTTGCGGGTACGTGGTTGCGATGCGTTTGCCTGCTAGATCTTGAGGACCGTTATATTCTTCGTCTTTGTCGATTGCGATAGACAAACGGCAGCCGCCAAAATCAAGACGACGAAGCTGAACAAAATCGTAAGGTTCGCCCAAAGCTTTACGGTCTAAACGAACTTCTTCTAATTCATTCTCACCAATAAAACCTAGGTCAACAACACCATCCATAATTAAACCTGGGATGTCATCATCGCGAACTAATAACAAATCAATGGGCATATTTTCAGAATGAACGACCAGACGCTCACCCATTACATTGAATTTCACACCACACTTTTTCAATAGAGCTTGGCTCTCTTTACTTAGGCGGCCTTTTTTCTGAATTGCGATTCTTAAGCGTTGTGTTTGCATTGCTTTATCCCTGTGCCAGATTCGATAATCTAAATATTTTATAAACCAGTAAAACTAAAAAACCCTCGAGAGATTTTGGTCTCCCGAGGGTTTGAAATCTGTTTACACTTTGATTTTCACCTCCGGGAGTATCCTGTCTCCCGGGTATGCGCGCATCTCCCGAAAGACTAAATTGGGTGATGATGGTGATGAATGTTCATTACAAAATTGCGCATACTTATTTCAAGGCTCGTCTTAGTTGCTTTGTTAGTAACCACACTAACCAAGCTGATTCTTTTTTTCAACCCTTAATTTTAAAAAAAATCGAATTGTATAATACAAATAAAAAAGGAGGCCGAAGCCCCCTTTTATTTTATTTTAATTATCAAGCAATTAAGCGTTCTGACATGATGCCATTTTTGACTTAGAAAGCCATGACAAAATTGCGCAAACGATAACAAAAGTAATCGACGCAGCAATGAAAGAGAATACGATAGACGCAGTCATACCAAGAGCGATAAAGCCCACGCATGAAACAAGCGCGACTGATAATGCATAAGGCAACTGAGTCGATACGTGATCAATGTGATTACAACGGGCACCTGTCGACGACAGAATGGTCGTATCAGAGATTGGTGAACAGTGGTCACCGAATACCGCACCTGCCAGTACTGCACTCAACATTGGCAGCATAAGCGCTACGTCTGTTGCACCTGCCATGTCGCCCGCGATAGGGAGCATGATACCAAACGTGCCCCACGACGTACCTGTCGAAAACGCCATTAGGCCAGATAGCAAGAATAGGATGACTGGTAGCCAATGCGGATTAATATTGCCCTGAGCCATAGTCGATAGGTAAGAACCTGTCTTCATGTCACCGATAACAGAGCCGATAGTCCAAGCAAACACAAGGATAAGGATCGCACCAAACATTGACTTCGCACCAATCCAAAGTGTGCGGCCAATTTCCGCCATTGGGATGCCTTGCTTAAGTACAGTAAATAGTGCAACCGCAAGGCCCAGCAAGCTACCGTAAACTAAAGAAGTACCTACATCAGTGTTCTCGAACGCACCAAGGAGCGCAAACTCTTTACCGTCAGCGGCTAGGGCCTGCCCACCGGTGTAAAGCATAGAAGCGATCGTAGCAATGATAAGCGTAACGATAGGGAGAACTAGGTCAGAAACTTTACCCTTCTCGCTTTCACGAATATCTAGCTCTTCGTTTAGTTCATGTGCTTCTTGCGTGTCGTTTTCTTTGTCTTTTTCAAAACCACGGCCCTGAGAGGCTGCAATTTCGTGCTCACGCATTTTACCGATATCAAGACCGAACCACGCTACTGCAAATACCATAAGTAGAGCAAATACAGCATAGAAGTTCATTGGAATAAGACGAACATACGCACCGAGTGCTGAGTATTCAGTGATTCCGTGTGACACCAAGATACCGCCGATGATCGTAATGATGTAAGCACCCCAGCTTGAAGCAGGCATAATCACACACATAGGAGCTGCGGTGGAGTCTAGAATGTACGCCAGTTTAGCGCGAGACACATAGAAACGGTCTGTTACTGGACGAGAAATCGCACCAACAGCAAGACTGTTAAAGTAATCGTCGACAAAAATGAACACGCCTAGGAAGGCAGCAAGAAGTTTAGAGCCACGTTTACTTTTAACTCGTGTTTGCGCCCATTCAGCGAAAGCGCGAGTACCACCAGATAGCGTCAATAGCGCCGTTGTCATACCTAAAAGAATTAGGAAACCGACAATACTCATGTTCCAAGTGTTAAGACCGCCGTCTTCAATAAAGACAGAAGAAACTTGAGAACTCACATAACCTATCGTGTTACCGATAGACCAATCATTAAGCAGAATCGCACCAAGTACGATACCTACACCAAGAGAAACTAATACGCGTCGAGTTAAAATCGCCAGTGTCAAAGCGACAATCGGCGGTAGTAACGAAACAGGAGAATGTGCAAAATCTATTAAATTCATGATCTTCAAAAACCAAAGTTTGGCTAGAGATCTACTGCAGACAAGTCACGTAGCATACGGTACGTGCTCATGTTGAACTTAGCGACAGGGAAGCGAACACTCCACCCAACCCTACAGTAGCGCTCCATAGTTTAATGTAAATATACTATGGCAGTGTTGTTCCTTTCAGAGACAACCCCAGCAAGTGGTTTTGATAGGCCACTTACTTCGGCAATCTTCGCCTTCCACTATTATTCATTGGCATCACCCCAATAATAGCTACTCTTCGAGACTGCACCTCTACGGCAACAACAAATAATTAACCATTAATTGTACAAATTAACAACAAATTATCTGCAATATTGCATCAGGTGACAGCCATTGTACTCATGAAGACCTCCAATGCAACACATCAAACTAAATTAAATGAATAAATAATCGCAATTTTGATTTATAAATAGAATGTGAGCCACCTATAGATTGAGCAACTGCAATCACGACAATGCTGTCTTTTATGAAACTTTATTACTACCATCAATTCTTCATGTTTTGTGTTCTAACAATAAATGAAAGAAATATGACATTCGGTTTTCCCTCTTTTCCTACTTTTCTGTCAGATTGAGAGAAATAGAATTCAACATATAAATAAAGAAACCACTAATCGAGAAAAACGCAGTATCTATAATGAAAAAACTGAGGTTAAACTCAATTAAGAATTCATATCTGTAAATTAATATTGCTTTATTACGAAAAAACCCAAGAAATTTAATCTAAATCATGAATTAGCATTTGCACATATGAGAAAGATAAAGTTAAATATAAGGACTCTATGTTTTATTTCTCGTTTAGCATTTAATTAATCGTATCGATAACTAGTGTTGAACCTTTTAACCTATTAATAGGAATCGTTATGTCAGAGCTGACTAAAACACTTCTAAATATCCGTAGCCTTCGTGCATTCTCTCGTGAGCTGACTCTAGAACAATTGGAAGAAGCTCTAGATAAATTAACTATCGTTGTTGAAGAGCGTAAAGAAGCTGAAGAAGCTGACCGCGCAGCACTTGCTGAGCAAGAAGCAAAACTTGCAGCTATCGCTGAGCAAATCGCTCAAGACGGTATCGACGTTGAAGCACTAATCAGTGCACTATCTGGCGAAACGAAGACTAAAGCGAAAGCTAAACGCGCTCCTCGTCCAGCTAAGTACAAGTACACTGACACTAACGGCGAAGAAAAAACTTGGACGGGTCAAGGTCGTACACCTTCATCAATCCAAGAGCAACTTGATGCAGGTAAATCTCTAGACGATTTCCTAATCTAATAAAAGATTTATGAAATTAAAAAAGGTTCCCAAATGGGAACCTTTTTATTTATCTGTAAATAGATACAAAAATGGCGCATTTGGAATGCGCCATTTTTCGTATGCTAGGAATTACCTAATTCAACGTGATTAATTAACGTTCCCAGTATGCTTCTTCCAAACTATCTTCACGCTCCGGCAGGCCGCGAGAAAGACGTGGAGAGTGTTGAACTAACACTTCATAACTTGCACGGTTTGCGTATTTACAAACTTGAGAGAATGAAGAGTAAGTTAAATACTCATTGCTGTGCTTGCTTGAGTTAGGCACATTTTCTTTGTGGTATTTATTTGCCGCCATATCGTGAAGAACTGCAGACAATGCTGCATCACCTGCGCCATTGGTGTTCTTAATTTTTTCTGGGCCACCCATGTATGGAGAGATATGTGAATATACTTTAATTGCATTCTCGCACGTATCTTTCTTCGCTGGGCGACTAAATTCGAAACGGTTAAATTCAGCAATAGAACCAGGAAGTAATGGCAAAGAAGTTTCACGTTTCGCGCTATCTTCAGTGTAACCAGCCATAAATAGGCCAACAGGGCCAGAAGTACAAAGCACTAGATCAGCCCAATCTAACGTTTTATCCGATGCTGCTAGAGGATCAGATTCGCCCGTTAATGCTTCCGCTTCATCTTCATTCATTGCAACAACAGAAACGTTATCGCGAATAAACTCTTGCCAGAATGTAGGGTCATCTTGAATAACGAATTTGGTACCTAGCGTTAATACAACAGGTACATCGTGTTTCTTCGCGTATTCAATCGCACGCATCGTTGCTTCCGGCATTGGGTCGCCTTCTTTACAACGAACAAGGTATGCAGTCAGTACTAAAGCCGACGCACTCTTGAAAATCTTTTCAGGGATATTGTCTGGGTGAAGTTGGTTCATTTGACCTTCGCTGATAGCGAAAGTACGTTCACCGTCTTCAGTAATAAGAGCAAAACAACGACCAATTGCACCCTCAACACCTTGTAGGTAGTTCAGATCCATGCGGCTTGATGTGTTACATAAGTAACGGTAACCGTAGCTGCCGATTTTGATATCTTGGCTCATTACACCCAGAAGCGTTGAGCGGTCATCTGCCAACACAGAATAATTGTGTAGCGTATTACCAATCGTGCCACCTGCATACTCATTGGTAATTAGGCATTCTTCTTTTAATTGTTGATAAAGCGCTTCTGCTGTTGCGTCATCAATTACCAACGAGTGTCCTTTACTCAAACCGTACTTTTCAATCACATCCGTTGTAACTTTCGCCTCAATATCAACCAGAGTCTGATCAATACCAATGATGTGAGTGCGCGTCATCTTTTTGCTTTCTTGTGCTTGGCTCACCAATGGGTCACGAGCATGAACAGGAAAATAGTGCTTCGATTTGCGTTGTCCAGGAAATTTCATATTGTTAGTCTGAGTAAGGGATGAAAAGGAGAACGGATTCTATACCGCTGACAATAAAGCAGCAATAAAAGCGATTATAGCAAACGTTTGCACCCTGCTTTTTATTTTCTAATGCTCTATTCGCCTTCCATGAAACCCAAATCAGGCAGCTGTTCGAGGTGTTCGGTATAGCGCTTTAGATTGAATTCACCTTCATTTTTCATCACATCGAAAATCTCGATAGACATAGCACACGCCATCATCGCAACCGCATCTTCACGTGGTGTGCCAGTCATCATCAAACGCATTAACGTCTCTTTGACTTTAATAGGGTTACCATCTTCAAGTTGATTCTCTACAATTTCAATCAACTCAGCTTCTTGCATAAATTGGTTTTCTTCAGTCATTTGATTTTTCCTCTTGGATTTTTGCCAACTATGCCATATATAACCCTTCTATACTTATCGAATTTAACGCTCACGTTCGTATTTGGATAAATTTAAGCCAAAATCGAAGTGTGATTTCGATCTCGGATCTGTCACCGGTCTGTGGATTCTGTTAGAATCTGCGTCCCGTTTATTTAAGTGGTGTTTAGTAATGTCTGATAACAGCCAAAAGAAAGTCATCGTCGGTATGTCCGGCGGCGTTGATTCATCTGTTTCTGCGTATCTTCTAAAGCAACAAGGCTACCAAGTAGAAGGCCTGTTCATGAAGAACTGGGAAGAAGATGACAACGAAGAATATTGTACAGCAGCAGAAGACCTTGCTGATGCTCAAGCAGTATGTGACAAGCTGGGCATTCACCTACACACCATCAACTTTGCTGCTGAGTACTGGGATAACGTATTTGAGTACTTCCTTGCAGAATACAAAGCTGGTCGTACACCAAATCCAGACATTCTTTGTAACAAAGAAATCAAGTTCAAAGCATTCCTAGAGTTCGCTGATGAAGTGCTTGATGCAGACTACATTGCAATGGGTCACTACGTACGTCGTTCATTCCCAGAGAACGCTTTATCTGGTGAAGAACAGGAAAAACCACAGATGCTACGTGGTCTCGATGGCAACAAAGATCAAAGCTACTTCCTGTACACATTAAGCAACGAGCAAATTGCACGTAGCCTATTCCCTGTTGGTGACCTAGAGAAGCCAGAAGTTCGCCGCATTGCGGAAGAGCAAGATCTAATCACCGCGAAGAAGAAAGACTCGACGGGTATTTGTTTCATCGGTGAGCGCAAGTTCACTGAGTTCCTCGGTAAATACCTACCTGCGCAACCTGGCAACATTGAAACACCAGAAGGCGAAGTGATTGGTCAACACCAAGGCCTGATGTACCACACGCTTGGTCAGCGTAAAGGTCTTCACATCGGTGGACGTAAAGGCGGCGGCGGTAACGAAGACCCATGGTTCGTTGGCGAGAAAGATCTAAAGCGTAATGTTTTGATTGCGGTACAAGGTAAAGACCACCCGATGCTAAAATCAGAAGGTCTACTTGCATCACAACTTCACTGGGTAGATCGTGAGCCAATTCGCGATGTTATGAAGTGCACAGTGAAAACACGTTACCGTCAGGAAGATATTCCTTGTACAATCATCCCTATCGATGATGAGAACATTAAGGTGATCTTTGACGAACCACAAATTGCCGTGACGCCAGGTCAATCGGCCGTGTTCTACAAAGATGACGTGTGCCTAGGTGGCGGCATCATCGAGCAACGCATTAAATATTCTCAAGCTTAGGAGTCGTTACGTGGCGAATACACTTTATGACCGTACTATCGCTTTCGCAGGCATTTGCCAAGCTGTTGCATTGGTTCAACAGGCAGCGAAAGACGGACATTGTGATCAAGATGCCTTTGAAACGTCAATTAACGCCATTATCAATACAAACCCAGCGAACACTATTGGTGTCTTTGGTCGTGAATCCGACTTAAAGCTGGGTCTTGAGTGCTTAGTGAAAGGGATTGATAGCACCCCGTCAGGGAGTGAAGTTACTCGCTACATCATTAGCCTAATGGCATTAGAGCGCAAGCTAACAGGCCGCAACGATGCAATGTCACAACTTGGTGACCGTATCCAAATGGCTCAGCGTCAAACGGAACATTTTGAATTGCTGGACGATCAAATGATCAGCAACCTAGCAAGCATTTACTTGGATGTTGTTAGCCCTATCGGCCCTCGCATTCAAGTTACCGGTACCCCATCCGTGCTGCAACAAACCTCTAACCAACACAAAGTTCGCGCGTTGTTGTTATCAGGTATCCGTAGTGCAGTACTCTGGCGCCAAGTTGGCGGTAAACGTCGCCACTTAATCTTTGGACGCAAAAAGATGGTCGAGCAAGCACAAATTCTTCTTGCTCGTATGTAATAAGGTAATAAATAAGCAGCTCGCGTTTATCGCGAGCTCATTTTTTTCTACCAAAACAAATCCCGCGCAAACGTTTGCGCAATATTCGTGACAATTGCCACAGTTATTGGTATAAAGCTCACGAAATTTAGAAACCCAATTCAGGAGAACATCATGGAACTGTCAGCATTGACTGCTGTTTCACCAGTAGACGGTCGTTACGGAAGCAAGACAATTGCGTTACGCGAAATTTTCAGTGAGTACGGTCTACTTAAGTACCGTACTATCGTTGAAATCCGCTGGCTACAAAAGCTTGCTGCTACTGCTGAAATTGCAGAAGTGCCAGCGTTTAGCACAGAAGCAAACCAATTCCTAGACGACCTTGCTGCAAACTTCTCTGAAGAAGATGCACGCCGTATCAAAGAGATCGAGCGTACAACTAACCACGACGTTAAAGCGGTTGAGTACTTCCTCAAAGAGAAAGTAGCAGACGTTCCTGAACTGCACGCAGTAAACGAGTTCTTCCACTTTGCATGTACTTCTGAAGACATCAACAACACATCACACGCTCTAATGCTTAAAGAAGCGCGTGAAACTGTGATTCTTCCAGAAATTCGCAACCTAATCGACGCAATCAAAGCGCTTGCTGTTGAATACCGCGACATCCCACTTCTGTCTCGTACACACGGCCAGCCAGCTTCTCCATCTACAATGGGTAAAGAAATGGCAAACGTGGCGTACCGTATGGAGCGTCAATTCAAGCAAATCGAAAACGTTGAGATCCTAGCAAAAATCAACGGTGCAGTAGGTAACTACAACGCACACCTTTCTGCTTACCCAGAGCTAGATTGGCACCAGTTCTCTGAAGAGTTCATCACTGAATCTCTAGGCGTAACTTGGAACCCTTACACAACTCAGATCGAGCCTCACGATTACATCGCAGAACTATTCGATGCGGTTGCACGTTTCAATACAATCCTGATTGATTTCGATCGTGACGTTTGGGGTTACATTGCACTAGGCCACTTCAAGCAAAAAACCATTGCTGGTGAGATCGGTTCTTCAACAATGCCTCACAAAGTTAACCCAATCGACTTTGAAAACTCTGAAGGTAACCTAGGCCTTGCGAACGCAGTGTTCGGTCACCTAGCACAGAAACTGCCTATCTCTCGTTGGCAACGTGACCTTACTGACTCTACGGTTCTACGTAACCTTGGCGTTGGTGTTGGCTACGCAATCATCGCTTACACTTCAACGCTAAAAGGCATCAGCAAGCTAGAAGTAAACCGTGAAGCGCTTCTTGCTGAACTCGACAAGAACTGGGAAGTACTAGCAGAGCCAGTGCAAACAGTAATGCGTCGTTACGGCATCGAGAAGCCATACGAGAAGCTAAAAGAGCTGACTCGAGGTAAACGTGTAGACGGCGAAGCAATGCGTAACTTCATTGACGGTCTTGAGCTTCCTGAGCACGAGAAAGCACGCCTGAAAGAGATGACACCAGCGAACTATATCGGTCAAGCAATCGAGCTGACAGACAAGCTGTAAGATTCGGAATTCCAAAAATCGTGAGGGTTGACGTGAAAGCGTCAACCCTTTCTTTATTTTAGGGGTAACAGGCTTCGCCCTACAGAACGCTACGCTTAGGGATAAGGGATAAGGGATAAGACTCGATTATATCCATTCAAAAGGCATCTTTGCCAACACATCCCAAACTTAACTTCCATTTACTGGAATAATAGCGCCCTACTCTCGACTCCCAGAACGAAGCGATCCCAAATCTCGAAGCGCAGCGTTCCTAACTGTTTTATTGCCTCTGGAAGAAAAGAGTAATCGTCCCTACCTCGACCCCGAACTTCTTAATCTTGGTGAGATTAAACACGTGCATTTCATCTTGGCGGTAAAGCCAGTCATCGAACGATACCGTGATAGTTGAATCATCCATTTTCAACTCGAAGTCATATTGCCATTGCAGCGCATTACCCATCTCTTTACCGGTCGCTACACCAATAATGTCGTCCGCTTTCCCTTGATAAGTACCATCTTCGAGTCTGGTAATAACCCATATACGCTGGTCAAGCTCGCCATCATCAAAGACAAAATCTTCCACCAGTGTTAGCTCATTGCCTTTCACTGTACCGACGATGTCAACCTCGAAGCGACGCGTTTGCTTATCGGTGTAATCCTGCACCATTCCCCATGCTTTGACATCACCTTCGAAATAGCCGAACAAATCGAAGGCTGGAGTAGCGGGTTGGTAATTGTCGATATCAGCAGAACACGCGCCAAGCAGTGTTACCGCTGCGACAATCGAAGTTTTTAAGATACGCTTTAGTACTTTCACTACCTTACCTGCCCAATAAGTTGTTTACGAAGTTTAGGAAATTCAGTTTTTGGTGATAACCAAATGGATAGAAACGCATCATTGAGTCGCTCATCCTTAACATAACCAACTATCTGATAAGGCTTGCTGCCCGCTTGTCGATAGATAAGTCGCCCTGTTTTTCCATCAGTGAGGTAGGTAAGCTCATCGCCTTTTTTGATGTTAGGGAACATGGTGTCAAATTTAGAGATCCAAGCCTGACGGTAAGCTTGCGTGAAACCAAGCTTTTGCCATTGTTCATCCGTCACATCAAGAAGTTGCTGCTTGCTAATGTCTCTTTGATAATTAATTTCAAGCGCAAATGGGTGAGGAGAAACGTCATTAGAGACGAGGTACTGTCCGTCTGGCGCTTTCAAGGTTGACTTATAAACATCAAAAACGAACCAAGTAAGTTGTGCTTCTCCAACCGTTTGCCACTGCTGCCACATAGGTAAAGCGCTTGTTCCTGTAATCGTCTGAGCTTGTGAAGGCATCACAAAAAGTAAAGCCGTCATCAACCAATTGTTAGTCAGGTTCTGTTTCCAATTTCTCTTCAAGCTTTTCATTTCCGTATACCCTGAGTATCAAAAGCATTACTAAACACCATTCGACAAATAAAATTGCGAGGGTAATGCTTGTGTTGAATCCAAATTCAACGGCTTGGAGCTTGTAACCAGCAAAGTAGCTCGCTGTTCCTCCGATACCGCCTACTACTGATACGTAGTTTTTTGGGAAACGGTACAAAATTGACTTGAGTTGGTAGGCATACCAAGAAAATAAAACCCACAAGCAGACAAGCCACATGGGCAACCAAACAGTTGGGAATAGTAGGACAGACAGTTGCTTGTTGAGAGTGTCAAGTACCAAGCCCATGAACACGACTATGGCAACACTTTTGAGAGCGAAGGGCTCGACTCTCCAACAATACACCAACGTTAGTAACGTAAGCACTAACGTCAGCCATTGCCATTGATAGGTTCCAAGCACGGCGGCGAACCAGCAGAGTTGGAACCATGTTGATGTAATAAACAGTCTCATAAAGGGTTACGGACGTTGAAAGGTCATATGCACAGCACTGATGGTTCGAGCTAAAAAGCCCCCTTCACAATAGCTCAAGTAGTAGCGCCACATTCGTACAAATCGGTCATCGTAGCCAAAGCTTCTGACTTCATGCTCTGCTTGATTGAATCGGAAATGCCATTCATTAAGCGTTTTCGCATAATCTAGACCGATATCGAACAAATCTCGAGTCACCAAGTCACTGTGCTTGGTTGTCGCTTGTGTTAACGATGTTACCGAAGGTAGAAAGCCCCCAGGGAAAATGTACTTTTGAATAAAATCGACGTTGTTGCTGTAGTAATCGTAACGCTGGTCAGCAATAGTTATCGCTTGAATGGCCATCAAACCACCTGACTTCAGCAAAGATTCACATTTCTTAATGTACGACGGCAAGAACTGTTTACCGACCGCTTCGATCATTTCAATAGAAACCAGCTTATCGTACGTTCCGGTTAAGTTTCTATAATCTTCTTTCAGCAGCGTTACTTTGTCTGTTAAGCCACGCTCTTTGATTTTCTGCTCAGCGTAAGCGTGTTGCTCTTCAGAGATGGTTGTCGTCGTGACTTTACAACCGTATTGCTCAGCCATGTAGATCGCCATAGCGCCCCACCCTGTGCCAATCTCGATAACATGATCGCTAGGTTTGAGTTCGAGCTGTTGGCACAAACGATCCATCTTATTGATTTGTGCCTGTTCCAATGAGTCGCTCTCTTGGTTATACAGTGCTGATGAATACAGCATGTTGGTGTCAAGAAACGCTTCATAGAGGTTATTACCCAAATCGTAATGTGCGTGTATATTCTTGCGCGAATTCTCTTGAGAGTTTCGGTTTGTCCAGTGACTAAATTTATACAATATCTTAGTCAACCAACTGCCTTGCTCTTCAAGTCTATCGAGGGCTCGCATGTTGAGCGCCATTAGCTTCATCAGTGCAGTCAAATCTGGGCTATCCCACCAGCCGTCCATGTAAGCTTCACCCGCTGCAATGCTCCCGCCTTGCAAAATGCGGGAGTAAAAACCAGGATGCTTCACCTCTATCGTTGCGACGACGGGCGAACCTTTGTAATCACCATTTGGTGTAGAAAATCTCTCACTGCGCTCGGTTGTTTCTGTCTTAAAGCTTTCAATCACAGTTAAGCAGCCGATTTCCATTTTCTGTAGACACTGAAAAAGAACCCCACGAGCCGCTTTTTGTGTCGTCGTCAATTCTCGCGGCATCGCCATAGAAGTCGTATTTAACATGCAGAGTTCTCCTTATGCTTATTATTTTTCTCGTCTTCACTCACTTGCTCAGGTACAGCTGTGTCTGGTTGAGCATACTTAGGGTGTGAGTAAAAAGGCGCGCCTTTAATCCAGAGTTTTAGTGCGTGCCAATAAATGCCAACCATTACTTTTACCGTTTGAATCGGTGTAACGATCAAGCACTTAAGTAAGCTTTTACTCAAAAAAGGTTGCCCTTTCATCGCCATCGTCGCGTCAAAGTGTTTTTCGCCTTTGTGACACTCGAGATGGATATTAAGTTTGTCGGTCAACGGTTTTATCTTCCAATGGTAACGCTGGTCGATAGGGTTAAATGGCGAGACGTGAAATGCTTTGTCTTGTTCCCAACCAAAGTGTTCATCATCCTTATCCGCAGCAACCGCGTAATAATGGCATTCATTCCAAGGGGTATTGCTCACTTCTGCGAGAAGGTACTGCCATTCGCCTTTATCATCGTAAACGTAGTAAAAGTTCACAGGGCTAAAATAAAGACCGAGATAGCGCAAGTGGCAAACAGCAATAACTTTCCCCGAACAACGAACACCGGTTAATGTTTCAACTTTGTTTTGTACTGCTGATTTAATGCAACCTTCACCAATGTAATCGCTGCGCTTGAAACGAGCCCAGTGCCACCAACGTGAACCAAAGCCCCATACATTCTTCTCTAACTCGACAAGCTCATCGACATCAATCGCAGGCATGAACAGAGAGTAGTTCAGTTCATGCTTAACTGGGGTAAATCGGCGATGACGAACATTGCCAATAAATAGTCTGCTGTTCATCTCGCTCCCCATATCATGCCGCGCCTTTTTCAAAAGGAACCACATTTTGAGCGCGGTACTTTTCTTCCAAGCCTTTCACTACGTCAAGTGCACTACGTACACCATCTTCATGGAATCCGTTGTACCAATAAGCGCCACAGAACCAAGAGCTTTGCTTTCCTTGTATCTCATCTTTGCGCTGCTGCGCTGCTATCGACTCCGTGGTAAACACAGGGTGATGATAAGTGAATGAGCGTAGAATCTTGTTTGGGTTGATTTGATTGCTACTGTTCAACGTTACGCAAAACGTATGCTCTGATTGAACGTGCTGAAGAATGTTCATGTTATAAGTCAGCGAAGGTAGACGTTGCTGCTCGCCGTCACTGCCATCCAACAAATAGTTCCATGCCGCCCACGCCGCTTTGCGTTTTGGCAACAAACTAGTGTCCGTGTGTAAAACCACTTCATTCGCTTGATAAGTCATATTGCCCAAAATATCTTGTTCTAGAGGCGAGATTTCATTGAGCATTTTCATCGCTTGATCACTGTGACAGGCGAAGATAACGTCATCAAACCAATACGTCTCGCCATGTACATGAACACCCACACCGTTGTCACTTCTAACGACTTTCTCAACCGGGCTATTGAGTCGAATTTTATCTGCAAAGCCTTTGGTCAGTGGTGGGATGTAAGCGCGCGAACCCCCTTTTATTACATACCATTGCGGTCGGTTCGTCACATCTAACAAACCGTGGTTTAAGAAGAAACGTAAGAAGAACATGAGTGGAAACGCACGCATGTCCGCTAACGTCGACGACCAAATCGCAGCACCCATCGGCAATATATAATTGTCAGAAAAGAAAGGACTGAATTTGTGCTCGTCAAGAAACTCGCCCAGCGTCTGTGAATCTGTTGATTGCTCATTGGCAAAACGTTTTGCCAGCTTGTTGAAGCGAAGAATTTCGAAAATGAAACGATAAAATTTGGGGTTTGCCCAGTTACGCTTTTGCGCAAACAGCGTTGAAACCGTATGGCCGTTATACTCTAACCCGTTGCTGTCATTTCGTACGCTGAAACTCATTTGTGTTGGTAACCCTTCCACACCTATCTCGTTCATCATTTGGATGAAATTAGGGTAAGTACGGTCGTTGTAAACGATAAACCCAGTATCAATAGCGTAGTCTTTGCCAGCAACGTTCACATCGACAGTGGCGGTGTGTCCACCAATGTAGTCGTTGGCCTCAAATAACGTCACGTCATGTTCTTTGTGTAAGTAGTAACCGCAAGTCAGGCCAGAAATACCCGTTCCAATAATCGCGACTTTTTTTCTTCCTACCGTGTTCATGCTTCTTCCTTCTTATGATACGAGTTTTGCGGTGAGCCGAGCTTGCCAGCTGTATGGAAGCAACGAGATAAAACGTAGTATTCCGGTGAACCTCGCTGGGAAATAAATATAGCTTTTGCCTGCATCCAATTGTTTTCTGATGGCTTCAGAAGCCTGATTGACCGAGATAATCATCGGCATATCAAACGTGTTTTTGTCTGTTAAAGGGGTTTCTACAAAGCCAGGAAATACGGTTACGACTTTGATGCCTTTCGCTTTCAAATCTACGGCAAGTGTGCGTGCGAAATAACTGACAGCAGCTTTCGATGCTCCGTAGGCTTCAGCGCGAGGCAGCGCGATTTCAGAGGCAATAGAGCCGACGATCACAACACGGTGGCCACGTTCGAATTGCGACTGGCACGCTTCGACACAATTCGCGACACCAACGACATTGACGTTCATAACACGCGCCATAAGTTGTGCATCTACCAAACCGTCATCCATATATTCACAGTCACCCGCATTAAACATCCATGTCTCAGGGGTAAACGGCAACGCATTGAGTGCGGTCTGAGTTTGTTCATAGTCAGTTATATCAAATCGCAATGTAGCGATATTTTGAGATGAAGCTTCTAGCTCTGACAGAACCGCTTGATTCCGACCACAAGCGATCACCTTCCATCCAGCTAGGGCGTAATCGAGTACGAGTTGTTTGCCGATACCCGACGTTGCTCCAGTTATCAAAACCGACTCTGTCATTGCCCTAACCTCTGCTTAATGGTTCTCACTACTGACCCTAGCAAAGGTAAGTTTTCATAAAGCATCTCACCCAAATCGAAATAGTCTCGGTGATAAATAACCTGTCCCTCGCAAAATTTAAGATGCGATACGCCGTTAACAAGGATCGGGGCGCCTTTCTGCAACTTTGGATGCTGAAGATCCATCGTCCATGTCAAGAACCCAGTTTCTCCAACTTGTTGGTGATCATGAATAACAAAGTCGCAGCGTATTACATTAGAATATAGCGACTGAAAATAATCAGAAAGCGCAGGCCATCCCTCTAGGCGATGAGCAGCATCTTCAAACACCACATCCTGGTGGTATACCCCTTCAAGCAAGTGCAAATTCGCTTTGCTCAACTTCTGATATATGTTGCCAACTGACTGAATGTCCATTTCTATACTCCTACGCTACTTCAACAGTTGTACAAAATTATTATATGTACAAGATAGACCAAACAAGAAAAGTTGTACAAAAATATTTTTGTATAACTTTGTTTCTGTAGAGTGATACGTGATGAAGTACGGTAGCGATCAACAGACACAAAAAAAGGCTTGGTTAAAAAACCAAGCCTTTTCATAGGATTAACTATTTATCTGCTGAATAATTACGAGCAGTTAGTATTGTTGGCTACGAAGTGCAGCAATGCGCTTGTCTAGTGGTGGGTGGCTCATAAGAAGCTCTGTGATAGATTGCTTACCATTGATACCAAACGCCATCATTGTGCCATCTAGTTGAGATTCATGGCTCATCTTCAAGCGCTCAAGCGCAGCAATCATCTTCTCTTTACCGACCAATTGAGCAGCACCCGCATCAGCGTGGAATTCACGGTGACGGCTGTACCACATGGTTAGGAAGCTTGCTAGGAAACCGAATACCAGTTCTAGCACCATTGAAATACCAAAGTACACCATCATGTTAGTGCCTTGGCCTTCTTCATCATCATTAGATGCCACGATGTTTGCGATAAAGCGAGACAGGAAGATAACGAATGTATTCACCACGCCTTGCATCAATGTCATGGTTACCATGTCGCCATTAGCAATGTGACTCACTTCGTGTGCCAATACTGCTTCAGCTTCATCACGCGTCATGTTGTGTAACAGACCAGTAGAAACCGCAACCAGAGAGTCATCACGCTTTGCGCCTGTCGCAAATGCGTTGATATCTGCAGCATCGTAAATTGCCACCGTTGGCATACCAATGCCCGCTTGTTGAGCTTGACGACCAACAGTTTCCAACAACCAATGCTCAGTCTCATTACGTGGGCTCTCGATGACCATACCGCCAACAGAACGTAGCGCCATGCCCTTCGACATCATTAATGAGATAAACGCACCACCAAAGCCGAACACTGCGGCCATGACAAGTAGACCAGACAGACTGCCTGGTTGCATTCCAGTTACAGCGTAAACAATATTCAGAACAACACTAAGAACCAGCACAACGGCTAGGTTAGTTGCTAGGAATAACATAATTCGCTTCATTACTTTTCTCCGAGGAAGCTTATCGTTTTTTAGAACAGGTTGTTTTTCAAGACACCTATTTTTAAAACGGATTATTATAAGAACACCTTGTTATAAGAAACAGAACGCTACAAAAGGCATTTCTGCTTGGTTTTGTGTTCCGTTGCGTTATAGATATAGTCTATCCGCGATAAAAACAAGGTTAAGCAATAAATTGCAACATTTGTTTTCGAGACTGAAATAATACACACCTTTTTACACTCTTAAATCAGTACTTTATCGTCGGTATAGACTTTGGTCTTATTGTGCGACTTTCTGTACATGCTAAATTCGGGTCAGATGAACGAAACGGAGCATGCTCTAAAGGACAATAAAGCAGCTCTAAACTTCCATGTCTTGAGGGAAAAATCATGGTAGAAACTAACGACTATCAAATGGCTATCGATTTACTTTGCTGTCACCTAGGTATCTCAGAGGATGAGGCAAAACAGCAACTGGGTATTTCAACAGAAGCTCAAATGGCAAAACGTGTTTCTGAAACACAGTCGGCTTTGATGGGTCTGAGCCAAGAAAAATAACCAGAATCGTTATTTGTTATTCAGACACAAAAATTTACATGAAAAAAGGGCTGCATGATGCAGCCCTTTTGATTTCTGATAAAAAGTCAGCAGCTAAACGTTCAGTAGCGGGTCCACGTTGATGTATTTGCCCAACTCTTTACGTTTTGCACTCGGGATATAAGGGATCTCACCGAGTTTTGGTGCATCTAGGCGTTCTTCAAGCATATCAATGATTTCTGCGTAGTGCTCAGTGCCCGGATTTACTCGGTTTGCTACCCAACCTACGAGATTCAAACCATCCGCTTTGATGATCTCAGCAGTGAGCAAAGCATGGCTCAAACAGCCCAATTTAATACCGACAACCAATACAACGGGTAACTGCTCTTGCTGTACCCAAGTCGACAAGCTATCTGTATCAGACACAGGAACACGCCAACCACCAGCCCCTTCCACAAGAACAATGTCTGATTGCTCTTTGTGTTGAGCCAATTTATCACTCAATACTTCGTACTTAATTTCTACATGTTCATGCTTTGCGGCGATGTGAGGAGAAGCAGGTAATTCCAAAGCGTATGGGTTTACATCATCGTACGCGATATCTAGCGTTGCCGCTTTTTGCAAATGCAACGCATCAGAATTACGCCAACCTTGCTCAGTTTTATCGCTTCCTGCTGCCACTGGTTTATAACCAATAGTATTTAGCCCTTTTGCCGCTAATGCTTGCAGAATGGCTTTAGACGCTACGGTTTTGCCTACATCAGTATCCGTACCAGCAATAAAAAAAGCATCAATCATAGATGTATTACTCCAAAACAAACCTGATAACTTGCAGGTAGAAGACCTTGATCATTTCTAAATGCTTGGTACGCGCCCTCAACTTGCAACAAAGTGCGACGGCTCGTTAGGCCATGTGAGCGCCCGCTTACGTGATTTGCACCAATGCCTTTGAGATCACGCATGACAGAAAACGCTGAATCGTACCAAACTGTGATGGGGGTCAAGTCTAGATGATGGTTGTGGCACCAAGATTGCGCTAACGCAATTTTTACCTGATTGTGGGTAATAAAGTTATTCACGTGTTGATATGCATCAATTTTTGACCACGATTCGCGCAACTCATACAGAGAGCCATCCATTAGTGTCGAAAAGCAGCCAGTGCCTCCCTTTTTTAACACACGACGAATTTCTCTAAGTGGGTAACTGAGATCCGCACACCACTGCAATGCCAAGCTGGAGAAAACATAATCAAAACTATCGTCCTCAAAAGGCAAATTTTCAGCATCAGCTAACTGGTACTGCATTCGATGTGCACCACAACGCTGCTTCGCTTTATCTAACATAGCTTGTGAGATATCACCACAAACCACTTCGGCGCCACGTTGTTGGAGCACTTGAGAGAAGTAGCCCGTACCACACCCCAAGTCTAAGACTCGTTTATTGGTTAAGTCGTCAGGCAGTTTTTGTAATAGTCTTTGTCCCACATCACGTTGAAACGCGGCATGCCGGTCGTAGGTATCTGCTGCTTTGCCAAAAGACGACGCTATTGCCTCTTTATCTTGAAGGAAATTGTCTAACGCAAAGTGCTCTGCATTATCCATTACTGCGCTCCTAATGCTTGCTTCAGTGCCATTGAAAGCGTTTGTATTTGTTCTTTAGTGTGATTGGCCGTCAGTGTAATTCGGAGTCGTGAGGTCCCTTTTGGAACCGTTGGTGGGCGAATCGCGCTCACCCAAATACCGTTTTGACGACAAGCGCTTGCAACCTGTAAGGCCAGTTCCGATTCACCAATCATAAATGGCTTAATCGAAGTTTGCGTTTCGACAAAACCGTCGAGATCGTTGAGGCTATCTCGATAAACTTCGCTAAGTTCTATAAGCTTTTCACGTCGCCAAGACTGCTCTTGAACCATCGAGACAGCATGTGTCAGCGCGTAGGCTTGTGCCGGAGGCATTGCTGTGGAATACACATGGTGACGAGCAAACTGAGTTAAAAAGTCTCCCGTTGCGTGATCACATAGAATGGCAGCGCCAGACATTCCAAATGCCTTGCCGAAGGTAACGATCAATATATCGGGCTTAACCATCGCTAATTCACAAGAGCCACCACCAGATTCACCAAGAACACCAATGCCATGAGCGTCATCGACAGCAAACCAAGCATCATGACTGCGAGTGACTTCAGTTATATCGCTGAGCGGCGCACAGTCACCGTCCATGCTGAATACCCCTTCAGTCACAACTAGATGGTTGTCTTCGCTATTCAACAGCGATTTTAGATGCTCGATGTCATTGTGCTTGAAACGCTTCATCTTAGCTGGTGACAACGTCCCCGCTTCCATCAGTGAGGCATGGTTCAAACGGTCTTGGATCAATACGTCTGATTTTTCTAACAAGGTGAACAACAAGGCTTGATTAGCACTGAATCCAGAGCCAAACAGAATTGCTCTGTCGTAACCCAACCATTCGGTCAGTGCGGCTTCTAAATTGCTGTGTGCTGCACTAAAGCCAGTCACCATTGGTGATGCTCCACTGCCACTGCCGTATACGCTTAAACCTTGCTGCCATGCACGAACGAGCGCTTGGTCGTTTGCCAAGCCCAAATAATCATTACTTGAGAAATTAATGTAGCGTCTGCCTTCGTGTTCCAAAACGGACTGGTTACCGGCAAACACCACATTCATAGAACGATTTAACCCTTGCGTTTTACGCTCAACAAGGGCGGATTCGATACGAGATTTAAACGCTGGCATCGTAGAAAAGATCGCCTTTAGTCGGACGTGCAGCAACGCGCTCTACGACGCGATCCAGCAACTCGTTTTCTTCGATTTCATCAGGTTTTTGAGACACCTCTTGGCTGTTGATGCCGAGCTTGTTAAACAGCATCATGTCCTTGTCTTCAGAAGGGTTTGGCGTGGTCAGAAGTTTGCAGCCATAGAAGACGGAGTTTGCACCAGCCATAAAGCACAGCGCTTGCATCTGCTCGTTCATATCTTCACGGCCAGCCGATAAACGAACCGCAGACATAGGCATCATAATGCGGGCAATTGCTATCAAACGAATAAAGTCAAAGGGCTCAACGTCATCCACTTCTTCCAGTGGTGTGCCCTTCACCTTCACGAGCATGTTGATTGGCACGCTTTCCGGATGTGTTGGTAAGTTAGCCAGTTCCACAAACAAACCTGCTCGGTCATTGGCACTTTCGCCCATGCCGATAATGCCACCAGAACAGATCTTCATTCCGGCATCACGTACGTGAGACAGGGTATCTAAACGGTCTTGGTAAGTACGTGTGGTAATGATGTTGCCGTAAAACTCAGGTGAGGTATCAAGGTTGTGGTTGTAGTAATCCAGACCAGCGGTTGCCAGTTGCTTAGCTTGATCTGGCGTTAACATTCCAAGCGTCATACACGTTTCTAGACCCATGCCCTTCACACCTTTGATCATGTCGGTCAAATGCGGCATGTCACGCTCTTTCGGGTTTTTCCATGCTGCGCCCATACAAAATCGGGTTGAGCCAGCGTTTTTCGCTTTTTGTGCAGCATCGAGTACACGTTCAACTTCCATCAGACGCTCTTTTTCGATGTCTGTGGTGTAACGAGCACTCTGAGGACAGTACTTACAATCTTCTGGACAAGCACCTGTCTTAATCGACAGAAGCGTGCTTACTTGAACATGGTTGGTTTGTTGATATTGACGATGTACAAGCTGCGCTTCGAATAGGAGATCCATGAATGGTTTTTCCATGAGATCGCGCACTTCAGCATGCGTCCAGTTATGACGAACTTCCACGTGTATTCCTTTAGTCACTTTTGTTGTTGTGTTGACAGTCTACTGAGTCTCGATAAACTGTCAACACAACACAAAAGAACAAAGTTTACATCTGTTTATTTTTTAATCTTAATTATTATTGGAATCGCACATGGATCTCGCCTTCGACCGCCAGCATATCTGGCATCCTTACACTTCGACATTGACACCTCTGACCTGCTACCCAGTAGAATCCGCAAACGGTGTTCACATTAAATTGGAAGACGGTACAGAGCTTGTCGATGGCATGTCTTCTTGGTGGTCGACGATCCACGGCTACAACCACCCGCACTTAAATCAGGCCGCTCACCAGCAAATCGATCAGGTCTCCCACGTTATGTTTGGTGGTATTACCCATCAGCCAGCAATCAGTTTGTGTCAGAAGTTGCTATCTCTTGCACCAATTAATCTTGAACATGTATTCCTTGCCGACTCAGGCTCTGTTGCTGTAGAAGTCAGCTTGAAAATGGCGCTGCAATATTGGCATGCGAAGGGCGAACGCAGACCAAAGTTTCTGACTTTGCGACACGGTTATCACGGCGACACTTTCGCGGCAATGTCGGTTACCGACCCAGATAACTCGATGCACTCCCTCTATAAAGGCTTTTTACCTGAGCATATCTTTGCGGAGTCACCAACTTGTGGTTATTGGGATGAATGGGATCCAGAAGATCTTGCTGACTTTGAGCACAAGATTGAAACGCATCATCAAGAACTCGCGGCGGTGATTCTAGAGCCTATCGTTCAAGGCGCCGGCGGTATGCGTATCTACCATCCAGAATTTCTCAAAGGCGTGCGTAGGCTTTGTGATAAACACGGTTTGTTATTGATTGCAGATGAAATCGCAACCGGATTTGGGCGTACCGGTAAACTGTTTGCTTGTGAACACGCAGATATTCAACCAGACATTCTGTGTGTAGGAAAAGCACTCACCGGCGGCTACATGACCCTCTCTGCGACTCTAGCGAGCAAACACGTTGCGGATACCGTTTGTGGTGGTGATGCAGGGTGTTTTATGCATGGTCCAACCTTTATGGGTAACCCACTCGCCTGTGCTGTTGCCACTGCAAGTTTGGAATTGATTGAACAAGGTAACTGGCAACAACAAACTCAACAAATAGAAACGCTGTTTTCTGAGTTACTACCAAACCTTGAAGAATACGAGTTGGTGAAGAACACCCGTTGGTTAGGTGCCATTGGTGTTGTAGAAACACATCGCCCAGTGAATATGGAAACCATCCAGGCTCTCTTTGTCGAACACGGTGTTTGGATTCGCCCATTTGGCAAGCTGATTTATATGATGCCGCCATTTATCAGCAAGCCGGAAGATATTGAGAAATTAGTTAGCGCGATTGATGCGGCGCTTCAACATCAAGATTGCTTCGCTTGATACGTTCTCGACTAATACAAAGAACAAGTTCAGTGAATAAATGCTAAAACGGTTTGAGTATACAACTCAAACCGTTTTCTCTATTCACGTGATAAAAAGTAAAGTTAACGCAGTTGGCTGTCTTTACTCGCTCGTCGATTAAATAATGCTTGGCGTTGAGACACCAATTCGATTGTTGACTGACATTCGATACACAAACGAACACCTTTCATCGCAAGACGACGCGCTTCCGGAATCTCATCACCACACTCATCGCAATAATGGGCGCTCTCACCCTTTGTGATACTGCCACGAACGCGGGTAATCTCGTCGTCTATTGTGTTTTGAATTTGTTGGCTGACGCTATCGTCGTTTGCCCACCCTACGGCCATAAGCCCTCCTCGTTACTTGAATGAGAAAATCTACTTACCGTGGTAAGGTGGATGATTATATCGATTACAAATAACAAGATAATTAGGGTAAATTCGAAAACACTATTACACTCTGGTAATAATCATTCTGTAATCTCTTGGAAAAGCAATGCAAGGTGACTCATACTCCCTTCCTCACATTCAAAGTACTGCGTTTGCTCAGGTTCTCTCAAAGTAACACTGAGTATCTTCTCTACCTCATCAAACTCCTCGCTAAAGTACTCACTGACTAATATGACGCGCTCACCAACACTAAATTCCAGTGACTTCTCATCTACCAACGCTCGATGGTAATGTTTGACATGATAATCTTTAGGTTTAATGCGCAGTATAACTGGGCTTTGATTCACAATGGACTTATTAACGATAACCTCGCCTTTGCCTTGTTTTATCGAAATACTAAAGTTCATAGTTTGGTTTACTGAACATTCAAAGACTTTTCTGGGCAAGGCGCTAGCAACAGCAAATGTGCTCATCATAGCAACACTAAAACCCCAAATGGCCACCAATCGTGTCATTACCATTCAGCCAACACAGTAAATCGCGCTTGCTCAGACATGCGAGTTAATACATAGCCGTGTGAAGAAGAATACGAGCCACTGAGTACACTATTCTCTTTCTCAATAACGACATCCTCGATGCCGTCAGCGTTGTAATCACCTTTTGCTACAATCGTAACGACTTGAAAGCCATCGGTCGCGTCGAAGTACTCTGCTCTCACTTCACTGTAGACATGAGTTCTTTGGATATGGTCTGCTTCATCCCACGTTGATAGTGTCTTTGCTTTCTCAACTCTTTCGTTAGAAATAACAAAAGCAAGCGCACTTGGAGCTAAACTAGGAAAGCTATCATCTAACTTAAATTTCGATATATATGAGCGCTTAGAGGCAGCTAACTTTGCCATCTCACTCCATGTTTGACACTGAGTTAAATACGCTTTAAACGCGCCGTATTCATAAGCTTTAGCCGCAGTAAAGCCCGCAGAGTTTGCAGTAGCTAAGTCTTTGCAATTAGACACCGATTCAGTGTCACCAGCCGCACTTGCCAACTCAAGCTCGTATCCCCAGTCGAGTGAATTACGAAGCTGCATATTTTCTTTTGAAGGTTGCACTATTTCGCGCGCGAAAAAGCGTTCGGTTCTCTCACTAACGAGTAAGGTAAGCGCAAAAGTTACGAGAAATGAAAGATGATTTACTGGCATAACGTTTAACAATAAGGGCAAATGAAGCCATTACCTTGTCACGTCGAAAACCGCTTAGAAAAATATCATTTATTACGCACTATCAGATTCTGGGCGAACTCATCATTAAACGGTGCATTAATATACAAAACAGTACGTTTTCACTCGACGCAGATAACAAAAAACCCAGCACTAAGGCTGGGTTTTGTTGTTCTAGTGGTTAATGAATTAACCGATGTGCGTTGCGCCCGCCATGTACTTCTGAAGTACTGTAGGGATTGCAATACGACCGTCTGCTTCTTGGTTGTTTTCTAGAATAGCAACCATTGTACGACCTACAGCTAGACCAGAACCGTTTAGCGTGTGTACAAGCTCAGGTTTCTTCTCGCCTTTACGACGGAAACGCGCTTGCATACGACGAGCTTGGAAGTCCCACATGTTAGAACATGAAGAGATTTCACGGTAAGTTTCTTGAGCAGGAACCCACACTTCTAGGTCGTAAGTTTTACGAGCGCCGAAGCCCATGTCACCTGTACATAGAACCACTTTACGGTAAGGAAGCTCTAGAAGTTGTAGAACTTTCTCAGCGTGACCTGTCAGTTCTTCTAGCGCGTTCATTGAATCTTCTGGCTTAGTAATTTGTACTAGCTCAACTTTGTCGAACTGGTGCATACGAATCAAACCACGTGTATCACGACCGTAAGAACCGGCTTCTGAACGGAAACATGGCGTGTGAGCTGTCATCTTAAGTGGTAGATCCGCTTCATCAGAAATCGTGTCACGAACTAGGTTCGTTACAGGTACTTCTGCTGTCGGGATTAGAGACAGTTTACGTGGTTCTTCGTCGTTTACTTTTTCTACTAGCGGCTCAGTGTGGAAAAGGTCTTTACCAAACTTAGGAAGCTGACCAGTACCGAATAGGCTGTCAGAGTTAACTAGGTAAGGTACGTACATTTCAGTGTAGCCGTGCTCTTCTGTGTGAAGATCCAACATGAACTGAGCGATCGCACGGTGTAGACGAGCAAATTGGCCTTTCATCACGATGAAACGTGCGCCAGTGATCTTAACTGCGCTTGCGAAGTCTAGACCGTCACCCATTTCGCCTAGGTCAACGTGATCTTTTAGTTCGAAGTCGTAAGACTTTGGCTCACCCCAACGAGAGATTTCAACGTTGTCGTTTTCATCTTTGCCATCTGGCACTTCGTCTGCTGGGATGTTTGGTACAGAAAGCGTGAATTCGTCTAGTTGAGCCATTACTTGCTCAAGTTCAACTTTCTTCGCATCAAGATCGCTACCTAGCGTACCGATTTGTTTCTTGATCTCTTCTGCGCCTTCTTTGTCGCCAGCCGCCATTTTTTGGCCGATTTGCTTGGAGATGGAGTTACGCGTGGATTGTAAATTTTCTACTTCTACTTGAATGGACTTACGTTGTTCTTCAAGTTTACGAATAGTATCTACGTCTAGCTTAAAGCCACGACGCGCCAGTTTAGCAGCTGTTTCATCCAGCTCTGTACGAAGTAATTTAGAATCCAGCATTGTTAATCCTATGCTTTTTGTTGTGAAATCACGCGCACTTTCCAAGCGTACGCGTTAAAAAAATTTACTGAACAAATGTATCCAAAAACGTCTACTTTTCATAGCGCTTTTGTGGGCTATTTGCGTCTAAAGTAGCCAAGTAATCTAACTTTTCGCCGATTTTGGTCTCTAGACCACGATTTGTCGGCTGATAGTACCTACGATCGCCCATTTCAGGTGGCAAATATTGCTCACCAGCAGCGTAAGCGCCAGGCTCATCGTGAGCATAACGATACTCTGCCCCATAACCCATGTCTTTCATCAAACTGGTTGGTGCATTTCGAAGGTGATGCGGCACTTCATATTCAGGTAAGTTATGAGCGTCTGTGAGCGCTTGTTTCCACGCCACGTATACCGCATTACTTTTTGGCGCACACGCTAAGTACACGATCGCCTGTGCAATCGCACGTTCACCTTCTGCTGGACCAACACGGGTAAAGCAATCCCAAGCAGACAGTGCCACTTGCATTGCGCGAGGGTCAGCATTACCGACATCTTCAGAAGCGATCGCCAATAAGCGTCGAGCAATATACAAAGGGTCACAACCAGCAGCAATCATACGCGCAGACCAATACAGCGCTGCATCCGGGTTTGAGCCACGAATCGACTTGTGGACCGCAGATATTAAGTCGTACCAGATATCGCCTTTGTTATCGAAGCGAGAGACCTTCTCTCCCGCCACTTCAGCAAGCAGCCTCAAGGTTATCTCTTTTTCGCCTTGCTCGTTGTCCTCTGCCATATCGTAAAGCAGCTCAAGATAGTTGAGAGACATGCGAGCATCACCGTTTACCAATTCTGCTAGGCGGTCTAATACGTTATCAGCAAAGTGTGCGGGCGTATTTCCCAAGCCGCGCTCTTTGTCACTGATCGCTTGGTTCAGCGCCAGTGAGATTTCATCTTTGTCGAGAGACGTCAGCTTGTACACGCGAGCACGAGACAACAATGCGTTATTCAGCTCAAACGATGGGTTTTCTGTCGTCGCTCCAATAAAGGTAACCGTGCCATCTTCAATATGCGGCAAAAACGCGTCTTGTTGAGATTTGTTAAAGCGATGCACCTCATCCACGAATAGGATGGTACGACGGCCCGCCATTTTGTTCTCACGTGCTTTCTCGATAGCAGCACGAATCTCTTTTACGCCTGAGGTCACAGCTGATACACGCTCTACTTCTGCGTTGGCGTAGTTTGCCGCCACTTCCGCTAGCGTCGTCTTACCTGTGCCCGGAGGCCCCCACAGAATCATGGAGTGAATATGCCCAGCCTCTAACGCACGGCGTAGCGGCTTACCAGGACCTAAAATGTGCTGCTGACCGATGTACTGTTCAATCGTTTCCGGTCTCATACGTGCAGCAAGGGGACGAAAATCTTCGTCCCCCGAGAAATCTAATGTGTAATTGCTCACTACCTATTAATTCCTTTGGTCATCCACTTCCACACCATCTGGAATTGTGAACGTAAATCTGTCTGCTTTGGGTTTACCAAGCTTCACATTGTTGAACGTGAACAAGCCTTTTTGCCCATCTTGTTCCACTACATTGAAGCCTTTTACCACACCTTTGGCATCAATATTAATCTGGAATTGACCTTGTGTGGAGTCTACCGCCGTAGGAATGAGGGTGAATTCGTCACCTTTTTGCGAAATCTTGTAGTTATCCCAATCACTTGCACGATTACGAGTTAACAAAACAAATGGCGTTTGCTCAGTAGCTTGTTCTTGCCAGTAAATACTCACTTGCTCGATAAATGGGCTGTAGTACCACAACGTTTTACCGTCAGAGACAAGCAAGTTCTCATCCGGGAATGTGGTGCTCCAACGGAACAGACTTGGACGAGAAATTTCAACCGTTCCTTCCCCTTCCATGACGGTTTCACCTTCAGGACTGATGACCTGTTGAGAAAAATCCGCACTGAAGCCTTCGTTCATCGCTAGGCGTTTGCTTAGTTCCTCTTTTGGAGACGCTGCATGTGCAGTTGAAAAGAGAGAGAAGCTTAAAACAAGCGCAGAGAATAGTTTCGCTGAAAATAGTTTTTTCATTCAGATACCTATCAGAGGGTCAAAGACCTAGAGTTGCTCACCTCAGTTGGACTGAGGTGAGTAAGACAAGTTCATTAATCTTTTGGTGGCGCAGGAGCAAGGACTTCGCGGTTTCCGTTATGGCCAGGCGCACTCACGATGCCTTGTGCTTCCAGTTGCTCTACGATACGCGCAGCTCGGTTGTAACCAATCTTGAATCGACGTTGAACGCCCGATACAGAACCGCGACGAGACTGAACGACGTGTTCCACAACTTGATCGAACAGAGGATCGACTTCTTCGTCAGATTCCATTTGTTCACCCGGTAGTAAAGCTTCAGGACCTTGGTCACCACTGATGATTTCATCAATGTAGTTTGGCTTACCGCGCGCTTTCCAGTTATTTACAACCGCGTGAACATCATCATCCGATGCAAAAGCACCGTGAACACGTGTCGTATGGCTAGAACCAGGCGGTAAGTAAAGCATATCACCCATACCAAGTAGCGACTCTGCGCCACCTTGGTCAAGAATGGTACGTGAGTCGGTCTTCGTCGATACCGTAAACGCAACACGAGTTGGGATGTTTGCTTTAATGAGACCAGTAATTACATCAACCGATGGGCGCTGAGTCGCAAGGATTAAGTGAATACCTGCTGCACGAGCTTTCTGAGCAAGACGCGCAATCAGTTCTTCAACTTTCTTACCCACAACCATCATAAGGTCGGCAAATTCATCGACAACCACAACGATGTAAGGCAGTTTTTCTAGCAACGGCGGCTCAGTATCCATACTGTCGCCTTCTTGCCAGAATGGGTCGTGAATTGGGTGGCCAGCATCTGCTGCCATCTTCAACTTCTCGTTAAAGCCTTTCACGTTACGCACGCCCAATGCAGACATCAGTTTGTAACGACGCTCCATCTCGCCTACACACCATCGTAGTGCGTTAGACGCATCTTTCATATCAGTTACAACTTCAGAAAGAAGATGAGGAATCCCTTCGTAGATTGAAAGCTCCAACATTTTAGGGTCGATCATGATGAAACGCAGATCTTCTGGAGACGCTTTGTAAAGCATACTCAAGATCATCACGTTTACACCGACTGATTTACCAGAACCAGTGGTACCAGCAACCAGCACGTGAGGCATCTTCGCAATGTCGGCAATCACCGCTTCACCCGCTATGTCTTGACCAAGAACGACCGTTGTTGGTGACGTGGCTTGTTCAAACTGAGGGCTACTGATTACATCAGATAGAAATACCGTCTGACGACTCATGTTAGGAAGCTCTAGACCGATGTATGGTTTACCCGGAATTACTTCAACAACACGCACGGCCATAGCAGAAAGTGCACGCGCTAAGTCCATTGATAGACCAGAGATTCGACTTACTTTCACACCCGGAGCCAAATCTAGCTCAAAACGAGTGATAACCGGACCTGGGTAAATCCCAACAACGTCCGCTTTGATTTTGTAGTCTGCAAGCTTGGTTTCAACCAAACGAGCCACTTGTTCTAGCGCATCACGATCAATAAAGTTTTCACGTTTCTCAGGGTGGTACAACAATTCAAGAGTAGGCAGTGGCTCTTCTGGTACTGGCAAGTTTTGATCTTGCTGTACCAAGAACGGGTTTTGCTTCGCCGCGACCTTCGCTTGAGCACTCGAAACCAAATTTTGGAACGCTGCTACGTCTTGATCACCTTCTTGAACCTCTTCTACCTCAACTTCTTGAGGAGCAGGTTCAAACGTTGCCGAAGGTGCCTGCGGTTGAGGTTGAACGGCAACTTGCGGTTGGACATTCTGAGTTGGTGCTACCGTTGATTGCTGTGGTTCAGCGTGAACCGGTTGAGCTTGATGAACAGTTTGCGGTGCTACGAATTCATCTTCTTCATCCAATACATCAAAGTTAGAAATCGTTGGTTCGATGTGTTGGTTCGGCTCTGTTTGTTCAGTGATGTTATCAAGAGAAGCCGAATCAATCATTGGCTCATCTTGCTGATGTACTGTGTCTTGAGCAACATAAGACTGCTGAATTTGCTCCGCTTCGAACTGCTCGTATTCAGAGTACATTGATTCATGCTCAACAGGCTCAGAAACAAACGGTTCAGTTTGAGCGGTCTGCTCAGGTTGCACATACGGTTCTGCCTGAACGTCAACTTGAGGTTGAACTGGCGCTTGGTATGAAGCTTGTTCTGATTGCGCAGCATAAGCAGGCTGAACAGGTGTCGGCTCAATAGGTTGCGGTATCGGCGCTGCGACATTTTCTTGTGCAACTGGCACTGGTTGAACTTCATCCGCCCAGTCATCCGCTTGTTGTGCCGCGGCTTCTAACTCTTCAATCGTGACATTAAGTTGCTTAGTGCGTTCAACCGTTGGGTCCACGTTGTCAGTGTTTACTGCTTGAACGGGCTCAACAGGCTGTGCTTGAACAGGTGCCGTTTGAGCAATAGAGGCAGGGATAACAACTGACTGCGGAGCAGGCTCGGCCGGTTTCGGTGAAACAGACTGAGATGTAGCTTGTTCTGCCGCCGCAGATTGAGGCATGTAGATTGGGTACTCATGCACAGGAACCGACTCTTTTGGTTCATCCACTTCGTACGCGGTTAAGTGCGGTAGCGGCTCATCTTCCAGATCGTCACCACGACGTTTCGTCATAACACGATCGTCAACAAACTCATCCAATTGTGGTTCTAGTGTTTCTTGCTCTGAGCCACGTGCCTTATTAGTGACTGCAGCAATCAGACCCAAAGCGCGATCGCCAAGCCACTCGACAATTTTTAACCAAGAGATACCACTAAATAGCGTAAAGCCTGCGCCCCACAAGAACAGTAATACCAAGGTTGTGCCAAGCACATTCAACGTTGGTAACGCGAGACTCGTCAGCACATCACCAACAACACCACCAGAAGAGAAATACCAAATGTCGTCAAAGTTAATGTCTGCAAGACCACAGCTGGTAAGAATAAGGATAACTAAACCTAATAGACGGGTTCCCCACAGCATTAGGTCAATTGGATCGTCCTCTGAGCGTTTACGACAGATCACCCATGCTCCTGCAGTAAGCAAGAATGGCAGTGGGTACGCGAGGGAACCAAATGTGAAAAATAGCGTGTCGGCAAGCCAAGCGCCGAACAAACCACCAGCGTTATCGATCTCTCCGCCCCAAGCAGTTTGGGACCAAGACGGATCGGCTGGGCTAAACGTAAATAGTGCAACGGCCAACAATACCGAACTAAGAACGCCAACGATAAAGCAGCACTCTTTTAAGCGTTGGAAGCCATTAAGACGCGAAGACTGAGGCTCTTCACTGGTTTTGATGATGGTTTCGACTTTCTTTGCGTTCTCTTTGAACATAAATCAACTTGAATATGGAAATGAATTAGGAATAAGCAAAACATTCCGAGCGGCAAAAGCCGCTCGGTAAATTGATTTAACCATATCAAAGAGAAAAACCCAATTACTCTATCGAGAAAGCGGAAGCATTTACCGCTTTCTTTGCAAGAATTTAACGAGTTTTAATCACAAGCTGGTTACTTTGCTTCACTTCTTCCATAACTACGTAGGTGCGAGTGTCATTTACGCCAGGTAGACGTAGTAACGTATCGCCAAGTAGTCGACGGTAAGCACCCATATCAGATACACGGGTTTTTAGAAGATAGTCGAAATCACCTGATACTAGATGACACTCTTGAATGTCGTCTAGCTTTTGAACAGCTGCGTTAAACTGTTCGAATACATCTGGCGCACCACGGTTAAGCGTAATTTCTACGAATACCAATAGTGATGCATCTAGGAACTGCGGGTTTAATAGCGCAGTGTAACCTGTGATGTAACCTTGACGCTCTAAGCGACGCACACGCTCCAAACACGGCGTTGGAGAAAGTCCTACACGTTTTGAAAGTTCAACGTTCGAAATACGACCGTCTTTCTGCAGTTCATTAAGAATGTTGCGGTCGATACGGTCTAGTTCCTTGGACGGCTTCTTATAGTTCTCTGCCATTTTTTATTCCACCTTATTACTTCCTTGCAAAAAAATATACTACAACTTTTTAATATTTGGTGCCAAATATTACAAATCAACATCTATACTAGATATTAATTCGACAATAACACCCTACAAACAGTTAATACAACCATTTTAGAAAGAGGACACAGGATGATCATTGGCGTACCTAAGGAAATCAAAAACCACGAATACCGTGTGGGAATGATCCCAGCTAGCGTGAGAGAACTTATCTCACATGGTCACCAAGTTTTAGTTGAGACCAATGCAGGTGCCGGCATTGGTTTTTCAGACGATGATTACATCGCTGTAGGCGCATCCATTCTTCCTACTGCTGCAGACGTCTTTGCGAAAGCAGACATGATTGTAAAAGTAAAAGAACCACAAGCCGTCGAGAGAGCAATGCTCCGCGAAGGGCAGATTTTATTTACTTATTTACACCTAGCACCAGATTTTCCACAAACTGATGAGCTAATCAAGAGCAAAGCTGTCTGTATAGCGTATGAGACTGTAACAGATAATATGGGTCGTTTGCCACTGTTAGCACCAATGTCAGAAGTAGCAGGTCGGATGTCTATCCAAGCTGGTGCACAAACGCTGGAAAAATCACACGGTGGCCGTGGTTTACTACTAGGTGGTGTACCTGGTGTTGAGCCTGCGAAAGTCGTTGTTGTTGGCGGTGGTGTCGTTGGTGCGAACGCAGCTCGTATGGCTGTTGGTCTTCGTGCTGACGTAACAATCCTAGACCGCAACGTAGATACACTGCGTAAACTAGACGAAGAATTCCAAGGCCGCGCGAAAGTAGTTTATTCTACAGAAGACGCGATTGAGAAGCATGTTCTAGAAGCTGACCTAGTGATTGGTGCAGTTCTAATCCCTGGTGCTGCCGCTCCCAAACTGGTAACAAAAGAGCACATCGCTAAGATGAAGCCAGGCGCAGCGGTCGTTGACGTAGCAATCGACCAAGGTGGCTGTTTTGAAACTTCTCACGCAACGACACACGCAGAGCCAACTTACATCGTTGACGAAGTTGTTCACTACTGTGTGGCTAACATGCCGGGTGCCGTTGCTCGCACATCAACATTTGCACTGAACAACGCAACACTACCTTACATCGTAAAACTCGCGAATAAAGGCTACCGTGAAGCGCTTCTAGCAGATAACGGTTTCCTAGAAGGCTTGAACGTTATCCACGGTAAAGTGACTTGTAAAGAGGTTGCTGAGAGCTTTGACCTAGAATACGTTGAACCAGAGAAAGCTATCGCAATGTTCAACTAATGACAAAATAACGCACAAATTGTCACGTTTTGTTTACAAAAGCCCACGGAGAAGTGGGCTTTTTTGTATAGAGCATTTAATTATAAAAAAGATCTAAAACTTATAAGCACAAATTAAAATGTTTCGAGGTGTAACTGATTTAGCGCAAAATTCTGCCAATCTAACACGATAACCACGTTCTTCAAGATAAAGTGCTTTGTCTAAAGCAAGCCAAATCTCCAATGGTCGTTGAAATACCAACTGAACCAAACTCAAACGCTCCATCTGCCAAAAACGCTGCTCAGCCAAGTATTCGAACTTCGAGAAGTCAATATCTTGAGTCAACTCGATATCCTTTCGCTCTGCGGCCCAATGGCACAAAGATTCAAAACCATCACTTAATTGCGACTTACGAATACTCGGCACTGGTTGATATTCGGTCAACCCTAACGCTTGTCGCGTGATCAAATCAAACCCTAAGCGAAACACCATTTCTTGCTGACGATGACGGCGCACACGCTCACCTCCAGTCACAGTCTGTTGTAAAGGAATACGAAGCTCTTGCTTAGACAAAGAAAGAGAAGAAGCTCTGCCCTGCTCCGACATTGGCTGATATTGCTCAGACTGAATCAAATGGTAACAGCAAGGCGAGATTGTCATCGCGGCGATGCCGTTTTCGCTGCCGTACTGCATTAATCGAACATGGAGATCACCACATGCGTGTAACGCCACCGCATGTTGTGTCGGCTTGAACACGGCTTTTGCCGCAGAATCAAACGCGTCACCTTGAATAAACGTCATGTTCCAATGATGTTCATTCGCCGCTTGTTGCCCTGAATCACACAGCGCTTGTTGGAATTCGAAGCTCGTCACTGGCTGGTTCGTTTGCGTGGTAAGAATTCGCCCTAAATAGCCTTTTCCTGAACACCACTCTAACCATTCTTTGCCGTGATGATGTTGAATAGCCGCTTCGCCCATCGAACTTATTTGCTCTAACTTGCGGCCAGGAATACCACTGTCTAAACTGCGAGCAAGCTCCAACCCATTTAATGAAAGTGTTTCTAAGCGAGTAAGAGCGACAAGCGGTTCAAGATCAGGTAAACAAGTTCCGATCGCTTTAAATAAAAGCTCAGGTTCTGATTTGTATTCTTCGATCTGAGAAGGAGTAAGAGACGCTAACCAATGACACAACTGAGGGTGTTGCTCTTGCCAAGGTAATGATGCGTGAATGCTGCTTTTAAAGGGCTCAAATCGCCACAACGATTGATTCTCGATTAAGCAGTCATTAATAAATTGAAATTGCGTTTTCATAGCTCCCCCTACAACGAGCGCATTGTAGAGGGAATCGAAACTTGAATGAAGTGTTATCTGACCGGAAGCTCGATGTCTTTAAACATCTCTTCGATTTCCGTATTGGATTTAAGCGAGATCGCCTGTTCCACAACCGGACGAGTCAAGTGCGGCGCAAAGCGCTCCATAAAGTCGAACATGTAAGAGCGTAAGAACGTACCGCGACGGAAGCCAATGCTGGTCGTACTCGCACCAAACAAGTGGCTCGCATCAATCGCCACCAAATCGCCATCTTGGTCGTGATCGACTGCCATGCTCGCAATCACACCAACACCAACCCCCATACGAACGTAAGTCTTAATGACATCTGCGTCCGTAGCGGTAAATACTACTCGTGGAGTTAGACCTTCGCGGTTGAATGCGGTATCAAGCTCCGAGCGACCCGTAAAGCCAAACACGTAAGTCACCAGCGGATACGCCGCCAAATCGTGGATCGTTACTTTATCTTTCTTCGCTAGTGGGTGGTCTTTTGGTACCACGATAGAGCGATTCCAGTGGTAACAAGGCAGCATGATCGCATCTTGATAAAGGTGAAGCGCTTCCGTTGCAATCGCAAAATTCGCCGTGCCTTTCGCGATAGCCTCAGACATTTGGGATGGTGTGCCTTGGTGCATGTGAAGTGACACTTTCGGGTAACGCGCTGTAAAGCCTTTAATCACATCAGGCAACGCATAACGTGCTTGGGTATGTGTAGTAGAAATGTTAAGCGTACCCATTTCAGGGTGGGTGTGCTCCCCTGCGACCGCTTTAATGCTTTCAACGCGAGCGAGGATCTCTTGAGAAATTCGCACGATTTCTTCACCAGCGGGTGTCACCTGCGTTAAGTGCTTACCACTTCGTTCGAAGATCTGAATACCCAATTCATCTTCCAACAAACGTACCTGTTTACTGATACCCGGTTGGGATGTGTATAGGCTCTCTGCCGTCGCAGAAACATTCAGATTATGGTTCACAACCTCAACAATGTACTTCAGTTGTTGCAGCTTCATCGTAATCCCTTACTCATTTATCGAGATAATAACGTCATACCCATCGTGGCCGCCCTCCCGAGCATATGAATGCACACGATATAATGTTTAGTTATAACGTGTTAGCAACTAAATGAACAGTAATTTCTAACTTATACCCGAAGCTCATAGCAAGGTCGTTCAACGCTGCCAATATGCAAAGGGTTGAATCATTAAAAATAGTTTTTTCAGGAGCTCACCGCATTCCCTGCTGATTTCCACAGGAAAACGTGTTTGGAGCAAAATAATCAGATAAATAGGGTGCCGAGAAAGATAAGATTCATGTATTCTTGAACGCTGGACACAGAAAAGTAACAAGTAGTAGAAGCAAAGATATGAATTTGACTTTAATAATCGCTTTGGTTGCCATCCTACTGGTATTGATCCTTGGCTATAACATCATGTTGCAGTACAAGGTAAAAGTAGAGACCGCGAAAAGACAGGAGTCTGCTCGCTATGTGGCGCTGATTGACGGTACTGAAGAGCTCATAGGGCACGCTCATCATATTCCTTTCAGCAAGGACTTACTGCTGTGTCTTAACAACCGTATTCTTGATGCACTCGAAAGCATGCGCGACCTTGATCCAAAGAACAAGCAGCTCGTTCAGCGCATCGAAAACATGAAGCAGCAAATTTCTCAATTGAATGAGAGCAGCGCAAACGGTGAAAGCACCACATTCAAAATGCCGAGCAGCGATAAACAAGCCATTGTAATGTTAAAGCTCGTCAAACGTCTTCGTGATGCAGTTCGGAATGAGCACAACAAAGGCCGTTTAGATACGCAAACTTACGTAACAGAGAACGCGCGTCTGGAAACTATGCAGATTCGTATTAACATCGAAAACGTTATCAAGCGAGCGAACGATTCTATTGCTCGTGGCCAACCTGGCACCGCATTGCAACTGCTTCGTAAAGGCATTGATGCCCTAAGTACAAAGAACGATGCGTACTCGATTCAAGCAAAACAAAAGCTGGAAGAAATGCTTGATGACCTAGACAAGAAACGCCAAGACAAGAATGAAGCAGAAATGCAGCAGCTTGCCGATAAAGAACGCGACAGTGATATGGATGCGCTCTTCGGTGAAAAGAAAAAGTGGTAAACTCTCCACAAGCTTTTCGCACTACTCGATTAAAGGCTGCGTTTGCGGCCTTTTTTGTATCTTGTATTTGCTCAAGATGCCGATGGTTACACCAAAATAGAATACAACGTACTAAGAACTAAAATGATTAATCTCGACGCCTATCAGGACCTTCTTGCTCCCATTAACCAATTCTTGCAATGCAGCACCCCAGATGAATGGGTTGAGGAAGCAAAGAAACCCGAAAACCTGCCAACGATTTTAGTAGATCACCTACTGTGTGAACTCAAAGCAGGTCAGTCTGCTATGCTTTTAATCCGTAAATACGCAGTAGACGACGCAAGCTCACTTGCCCTACTTGATTGGTTTAAACCTTATGAGGACTTCGCTTACCGCAAAACTGGCTCACTCGAGACTTTAAAAGGTAAGAGCAACATTTCTAAAGCGATCATTGCTAAGTCGGATTCACCATACAGCCAAGATCTTATTGATAAGATGGTGCTGCTGATCAAAGAAGAGTTACACCACTTCTACCAAGTTCTAGAGATCATGGAAAGCCGTGGTGTGGAATACAAAAATATTCCGGCAAGCCGCTATGCCAAAACGCTGATTTCGCACATGAAGACATACGAGCCAGAAACGTTGATTGATAAGCTCATCATCGGTGCCTACATCGAAGCTCGCTCGTGTGAACGTTTCGCCAAACTGGCTCCGCACATGGATGACGATATCGCGAAGTTCTATGTTTCTCTATTGCGCTCAGAAGCGCGTCACTATCAAGATTACTTGATTCTGGCAGAGCAAATAGCGGGTAAAGACATCAGCGAGCGTGTGGCGGAATTTGGTCGCATCGAAGCAGCACTGATTTCAACACCAGATGAAGATTTCAAATTCCACAGTGGCGTTCCAGTGTTAACGGCATAGGCTGCAGCCTAACGTTAAATAGCAAAAAGCCGGACATCATGAACTGACCCCCAATAGTTGGACACTAATTATTGGGGGTCTTTTTATGTCCAAATATAGCCGCGAGCTAAAATGTGTCATTGCTAA